>NZ_KE007344.1 GCF_000400715.1 Acinetobacter genomosp. 15BJ
TGAAGCTTAGAGACTTTTCCTGGAAGCATGGTATCAGCCACTTCACTGTACAAGTACAGCTTGCTATCAGTTCTCAGCATAGAGTACCCCGGATTTGCCTAAGATACATGCCTACAACCTTCCACCTGGACAACCAACGCCAGGCTGACTTAACCTTCTCCGTCCTCTCATCGCATTACACAGAAGTATTGGAATATTAACCAATTTCCCATCGACTACGCCTCTCGGCCTCGCCTTAGGGGTCGACTCACCCAGCCCCGATTAACGTTGGACTGGAACCCTTGGTCTTTCAGCGAACGGGTTTTTCACCCGTTTTGTCGTTACTCACGTCAGCATTCGCACTTCTGATACCTCCAGCATACTTCTCAATACACCTTCATCGGCTTACAGAACGCTCCCCTACCACTTGACTTAAAGTCAAATCCGCAGCTTCGGCACATAGTTTTAGCCCCGTTACATCTTCCGCGCAGGCCGACTCGACTAGTGAGCTATTACGCTTTCTTTAAAGGGTGGCTGCTTCTAAGCCAACCTCCTAGCTGTCTATGCCTTCCCACATCGTTTCCCACTTAACTATGATTTTGGGGCCTTAGCTGGCGGTCTGGATTGTTTTCCTCTTGACTACGGACGTTAGCACCCGCAGTCTGTCTCCCGGATAGTACTCATTGGTATTCGGAGTTTGCATCGGTTTGGTAAGTCGGGATGACCCCCTAGCCGAAACAGTGCTCTACCCCCAATGGTATTCGTCCGAGGCGCTACCTAAATAGCTTTCGGGGAGAACCAGCTATCACCAGGCTTGATTAGCCTTTCACCCCTATCCACAAGTCATCCCCTGGCTTTTCAACGACAGTGGGTTCGGTCCTCCAGTTAGTGTTACCCAACCTTCAACCTGCTCATGGATAGATCGCCTGGTTTCGGGTCTATACCCAGCAACTAAACGCCCTATTAAGACTCGATTTCTCTACGGCTCCCCTATTCGGTTAACCTTGCTACTGAATATAAGTCGCTGACCCATTATACAAAAGGTACGCAGTCACCGAACAAGTCGGCTCCCACTGCTTGTATGCATGCGGTTTCAGGATCTATTTCACTCCCCTCACAGGGGTTCTTTTCGCCTTTCCCTCACGGTACTGGTTCACTATCGGTCAGTCAGGAGTATTTAGCCTTGGAGGATGGTCCCCCCATATTCAGACAAGGTTTCACGTGCCTCGCCCTACTCGTCATCATTGTGTGTGCCCTTTCGTGTACGGGAATATCACCCTCTACGTTCGCACTTCCCAGAGCGTTCCACTAGAACACACACAACTTAATGGGCTGCTCCCCGTTCGCTCGCCGCTACTAAGGGAATCTCAATTGATTTCTTTTCCTAAGGGTACTGAGATGTTTCACTTCCCCTCGTTCGCTTCATAAGCCTATGTATTCAGCTTATGATACCCGCCTTATAGCGGGTGGGTTCCCCCATTCAGAAATCTCCGGATCAAAGGATATTTGCCGCCTCCCCGGAGCTTATCGCAGGCTATTACGTCTTTCATCGCCTCTGACTGCCAAGGCATCCACCACATGCACTTAATTACTTGACTATACAACCCCAAACAGTCGTTAACACATACAAGTGAGTGTTATCGTTGCAAACTTAATTGCTACTATCTGTTGTCTGTGAATTTAATCACTATACAGCTTCAATCTAATTCATATACCAAAACGCTTGATTCAGTGTTTTTGCTAGTTCTCAGATTAATTCTTCATCTAACTGAAATACTTACGTATTACCGTTAGTGTCAAATTAATCGAGTTTGAACAATTTATTTCAGACTCAATTTTCTAATCTGTTAATGATTAACTACCACCTCGTCGGTGAGTAGTAAACTGTGATAAATCACAGAAGTTAATAAACCAAGATCATTCGATCTTCTTATTTATTAATTTCTATAAGCTATCTTTGGAATTTAACTTTCGTTTTCTACATTACTTCGTAATGTATGGTGGAGACTAGGAGAGTCGAACTCCTGACCTCCTGCGTGCAAAGCAGGCGCTCTACCAACTAAGCTAAGTCCCCAGCTTATCACTTAATGAACGACATATCTTTCAATCTAAGCTACTGCAATCAGATTTGGTGGGTCTGACAAGACTTGAACTTGTGACCCCACGCTTATCAAGCGTGTGCTCTAACCAACTGAGCTACAGACCCTCAGATACATCTTCGAAGAACAACTTGTTGTGGATTCTTACCGGTCACCAATCTTTCGTTAAGGAGGTGATCCAGCCGCAGGTTCCCCTACGGCTACCTTGTTACGACTTCACCCCAGTCATCGGCCACACCGTGGTAAGCGTCCTCCTTACGGTTAGACTACCTACTTCTGGTGCAACAAACTCCCATGGTGTGACGGGCGGTGTGTACAAGGCCCGGGAACGTATTCACCGCGGCATTCTGATCCGCGATTACTAGCGATTCCGACTTCATGGAGTCGAGTTGCAGACTCCAATCCGGACTACGATCGGCTTTTTGAGATTAGCATCCTATCGCTAGGTAGCAACCCTTTGTACCGACCATTGTAGCACGTGTGTAGCCCTGGTCGTAAGGGCCATGATGACTTGACGTCGTCCCCGCCTTCCTCCAGTTTGTCACTGGCAGTATCCTTAAAGTTCCCGGCTTAACCCGCTGGCAAATAAGGAAAAGGGTTGCGCTCGTTGCGGGACTTAACCCAACATCTCACGACACGAGCTGACGACAGCCATGCAGCACCTGTATGTAAGTTCCCGAAGGCACCAATCCATCTCTGGAAAGTTCTTACTATGTCAAGACCAGGTAAGGTTCTTCGCGTTGCATCGAATTAAACCACATGCTCCACCGCTTGTGCGGGCCCCCGTCAATTCATTTGAGTTTTAGTCTTGCGACCGTACTCCCCAGGCGGTCTACTTATCGCGTTAGCTGCGCCACTAAAGCCTCAAAGGCCCCAACGGCTAGTAGACATCGTTTACGGCATGGACTACCAGGGTATCTAATCCTGTTTGCTCCCCATGCTTTCGTACCTCAGCGTCAGTATTAGGCCAGATGGCTGCCTTCGCCATCGGTATTCCTCCAGATCTCTACGCATTTCACCGCTACACCTGGAATTCTACCATCCTCTCCCATACTCTAGCTGACCAGTATCGAATGCAATTCCTAAGTTAAGCTCAGGGATTTCACATCCGACTTAATCAGCCGCCTACGCACGCTTTACGCCCAGTAAATCCGATTAACGCTCGCACCCTCTGTATTACCGCGGCTGCTGGCACAGAGTTAGCCGGTGCTTATTCTGCGAGTAACGTCCACTCATCTTAGGTATTAACTAAGAGAGCCTCCTCCTCGCTTAAAGTGCTTTACAACCAAAAGGCCTTCTTCACACACGCGGCATGGCTGGATCAGGCTTCCGCCCATTGTCCAATATTCCCCACTGCTGCCTCCCGTAGGAGTCTGGGCCGTGTCTCAGTCCCAGTGTGGCGGATCATCCTCTCAGACCCGCTACAGATCGTCGCCTTGGTAGGCCTTTACCCCACCAACTAGCTAATCCGACTTAGGCTCATCATTTAGCGCAAGGTCCGAAGATCCCCTGCTTTCTCCCGTAGGACGTATGCGGTATTAGCATTCCTTTCGGAATGTTGTCCCCCACTAAATGGCAGATTCCTAAGCATTACTCACCCGTCCGCCGCTAAGTCATAGTGCAAGCACCATAACTCCGCTCGACTTGCATGTGTTAAGCCTGCCGCCAGCGTTCAATCTGAGCCATGATCAAACTCTTCAGTTTAAAATCATTAGTAGCTTATGGCTACAAATCTTGGCTCATCAATTTTCTGACTAAAAATTCGCTCAAATAAACTTCGAGAAATTTTTACCATTCAATCAATGAAATATTTTCGATTGATCAACCAGTAAAAATCCACACAAGTTGTTCTTCTATTCTCTTAATGATCTTCTCGATGATTCGTCATCATCAAGCTAGGTCGGCTATATTACTCTCAATTTCTTAAAAGTCAACAGGTAATTTAGATATTTAGCAAACTTATCAACCAATCCAAGAATCTAACCTCTCTAGCCAAATCCTTGTTTCTCAACAAGTTTTTATCTGCATCACCGCCGATGGATGTGCATTCTACAGCATTTCCAAACCAACACAACCCCCTTTTTTATTATTTTCTTTTGCATGTTTCTTTTTTCTACAAAATCAGTGTTTTCGTTGTTTTTATCAGCTATTTGCGTATAAAAAGCAGGCTCACGGCCTGCTTTTTATTATTTTTATTTCGATTTAGTCAGTGAAAGTCACTCGTGCAATGGCTTTTTTACCAGACTGAATGATTAAAGTGACATTTTCTTTTACAGAGAAGCTCATATCAACTACATTCCAGTCAACTTTTACTGCACCACGACCCACGGCGTCTTTCGCTGCCGCTGCATTTGGGTTTAAACCAGCAACACGAAGAATGGTTGCAATAAATAACTCACCACCAAACTCGCCACGAGAAATCGTCACTTCTGGGGTATCTTCTGGCACTTCACCTTCTGTTACACGGTTACCTGCACTCTTATGTGCATTTTCCGCTGCTTCTGCATCATGGAAACGCTCTACGAGCTCAAGCGCCAAGATACGTTTGATTTCTTGCGGGTTACGACCTGCAGCCATTTCATCAAGCAATACTTTGATTTCATCAAGTGACTTAAAGCTCAATAGATCAAAATAACGCTCAATCAAGCTATCTGGCATCGACAGGATTTTTTGGTACATCGCACCAGGTGCATCAAATACACCAATATAGTTGCCTAAAGATTTAGACATCTTATTTACGCCATCTAAACCTTCAAGAATCGGCACAGTAATACACACTTGTGATTCTTGACCGTAACGACCTTGTAAGGTACGACCCATTAACAAGTTAAAGGTTTGGTCTGTACCACCTAACTCGACATCTGCCTCAAGTGCAATCGAATCATAGCCTTGTACCAATGGATACAAGAACTCATGAATTGCAATTGGTTGATGGTTGTTATAACGCTTAGTAAAGTCATCACGTTCTAACATACGTGATACGGTTTGCTGGCTTGCCAATTGAATCAGATCAGCAGCAGATTTTTGATTAAACCATTCCGAGTTAAAACGGACTTTGGTTTTATTCGGATCTAAAATTTTAAAAACTTGTTCTTGATAGGTTTTTGCATTGGCAAGCACTTGCTCTTGTGACAACGGCGGACGCGTTGCACTTTTACCAGTTGGATCACCAATCATGGCAGTGTAGTCACCAATCAAGAAAGTAACTTCATGTCCCAAATCTTGGAAGGTTTTTAATTTATTGATTAGAACAGTATGCCCTAAGTGTAAATCAGGAGCCGTTGGGTCAAAGCCTGCTTTTACACGGAGTGGACGATTCTCTTTCAGTTTTTTAAGTAAATCTTCTTCAGAGATAATCTCGTGCGTGCCTCGTTGAATGAGAGCAAGCTGTTCTTCGGCTGGCAAGAAATTTGACATCACAAAACCTAAACACATCAGTTATTCAATTTGTGCGATATACTAACATTTTTTCAGCATCTTGCAGGATAAGTTGTATATGAGCGCGATCTATATTGGTGTAATGACAGGCACGAGCATGGATGGTGTTGATATTGTTGCAACTTCATTCGATCCATTAACACTGCATGCCACGCTGACTGTGCCTTTTGAGCCTGAACTACGTGATGAGTTAATGGCGTTGACCCTTCCAGATGACAACGAAATTGATCGTATGGGCAAAGCTGATGTTGCTTTAGCGCAAATGATTGGGCATGGTATCAATCAACTGATTGAACAAAATAATTTAGACCGCACTCAAATTAAAGCGATTGGTTCGCATGGGCAAACCATTCGTCATCGCCCTGAACATGGCTTCACCTTGCAAATTGGTGACCCCAATATCATCACAGAAATTACGCAACTGCCTGTGGTCTCGGATTTCCGTCGTCGTGATATGGCCGCAGGTGGTCAAGGTGCACCTTTAGTGCCCGCCTTCCATCAAGCCTTATTCCTACATGACAGTATCCACCGTGTGATTTTAAATTTAGGTGGTATTGCAAATGTCAGTATGCTACCTGCAAATAATTTAGACGGCGTATATGGCTTTGATACGGGTCCAGCCAATATCTTGATGGATGCATGGTGTCATCGCCACACAGGACATCCTTATGATGAAAATGGCGACTGGGCGGCATATGGCAATCCAATTCGTTCTTTATTGGATCGTCTACAGAATCATGAATTTTTTGCCAAAGAACCACCAAAGAGCACAGGTCGCGAAGACTTTAATTTAGAATGGTTGGATGAGCAGCTCAGCGATTGGCGCAATGATCTGGAATATAATGAACTGGAAGATACGCCAGAGAATGTTCAAGCGACCTTAATGAAACTCACCACACGTGCGATTAAAAAAGCAATTTATCGTAGCAAGGAATGGATGCCGACAGGTGAGATCTATGTCTGTGGTGGCGGTGCCTATAACTCACATCTACTTGAACAACTCCGTTGGCGCCTACGTAAACATAATTGGTCGGTGCAAACGACGGATGCACTTGGTCTAGCGCCAACTTGGGTTGAGGCAACTGCTTTTGCGTGGTTGGCTATGCGCTTTGTACAACAACTGAGTGGCAATTTACCTGCGGTGACGGGTGCAGCAGGTGATCGTATTCTCGGAACAATTACCATGGTATAAAACAAAAAGCTTCCCAATTGGAGAAGCTTTTTTTATTTCAAAAATCGGTTAGATTGAGAATGATGAACCACAGCCACAAGTTGTGGTCGCATTCGGGTTCTGGATCACAAAGCGAGAACCTTCAAGTCCTTCAAGATAGTCGACAACTGAACCAATCAAATATTGGTAACTCAAAGAATCCACCAACATTTTTACATCACCATTCATAAACTCAGCATCATCTTCATTGACGCTTTCAGCGAAATTAAAGCCATAAGAGAAGCCTGAACAACCACCGCCCGTCACATAAACACGTAACATAAGGTCGTTATTGCCTTCACTTTCGCGTAGTTGGCGAACTTTTTTGGCAGCATTATCTGACAATTCTAGAGCTTGGGCGTTCATGATGGACTTTCCTCGACTTCACTTCGTCTTTAATAAATAAAAGACCCGATATTCAGTATAGCATACTCAATATCGGGTCTGTATTTGAAGTTTAAAGTGCGGTCAAAGACTTTTTACACGATTATTTGTAGTTCTCGTCTTGTAAGCCACATTCAAAGTTTTTGGCATCTTCACGGCAACGGAATTGCCATAGTAATTTCATCATACGCTTGTCATAGATTCCTTTTGCAGTCAGGTTAATACGCGCTTCACGCATTAATTTTTGATAGCCTGGCTTGTCAGAAGCTGGAACTTCCATCCAATATTTTTGTGGAATGTCTGCTTTCATTTTTCCAAGAATGGTAAATGCACGCGGCAATTGTGCTTTCACCCATTCTCTTGATTTTTGACCAAAGCCCTCAGGGAATTTCTCTGGATGAATGATCAAATTACCGGTTACTTGTAAAATTGGGTAATTCACAATCGCACCTTTAGTTCCCAAGCCCTTATAAAGTTCCAAAGGTTTGAATGCTGCTGCTGGTGCCCCAATAATATCGACCTGACCATTGTTAAACTTCGCACCAAAGTTGGTGATATCTGAACTGACCGCTTGTGCGCCGACTTGCGAAGCCATAATTTTTTGAGCTTCGTCATAATCTAAAACGGCAATTTTCTTACCTGCCGCCTTGGCAACGGTATTGATATTACGGTCATTCACAAGTAAATACGCATCACCCACAGGAATAACACCTACGACTTCATATTTACCATTCACCATCGCTTTGGCAAAAGCTGGACTGGCTAAACCCTGCATCACTTTAACGGCCAATTTAAGGTCAGTAATCGCCCCGATTGCATCCAATGAACCCGTAAACTGGTTAAACTGGCGGCCACGCATACCTGTGATGCTGACCCCATCACATTTTCCTGCTTTGAAGTCTTCAGCAATCACGGCTTCATTGGTCCCGACTTTAAGCTCAATATCAGCGCCCCAAGTTTTTGCAGCGAGTTGATAGTC
The DNA here is from genome assembly GCF_000400715.1 of Acinetobacter genomosp. 15BJ. GTDB lineage: Bacteria > Pseudomonadota > Gammaproteobacteria > Pseudomonadales > Moraxellaceae > Acinetobacter. The sequence goes on from NZ_KE007344.1 coordinate 8,090, forward strand.
CTTCATTAATGCATAAACATCGCCACTTTTGCCCACGATATCAAATACACAAATTGTTTGTTTTGCCTGAGTGCCCGCAGATACCGCGGCGATCCCAGTCGCAAGTAATAAAGTTTTAAACCATTGCATTTTATTTTTCCTTTGCATCTATGCTGATTGTTGTTGCATCCCATCCAAAATCAAAAGACTGGCGGTATATCTTTAAATAGGGTTGACCAATGAATCAATGTTTGAATACAGTCATGTTTAATCTTCCTGATTGAAACATCTTTTAAATCTTCAAGATTCCATTTGGTTTTTATATTTTAATATAATTACGGGCTTTGCCAATCAACACAATGGCTTAAATGACATCTGCAAAAAAACAAAAAGCCTAGATAAATCTAGGCTTTAAGTCTTGATTATGGCAATTCTGGATTATTCACCCGGTAATGCACATTCAAAGTTTGCTTTGTCTACTGAACAACGTGCTTTCTTCAATACAGACATCATGCTTGCATCGTAAATACCACGTTTAGTCAGGTCCATACGACCATCACGTAATAATTTTTGATATTTCAAGTTGTCTTCAGCACTTAAGTTCATTTTGTATTTGGCTGGAATTTCAGCTTCATAACGTTTGATCATAGCGAATGCTTTTGGAAGTTGCTTCACAAAGTAATCACGAGATTTTTGACCAAAGCCAGCAGGGAATTTCTCTGGACGAAGAACAAGATCCGCAGTCACTTGAAGTACTGGGAAGTTAAACATCGCACCATTTGAACCTAAGCCTTTGCTTAATTCTAACGGTTTGTAAGCATAAGCAGGTGCACCGACCATATCTACTTGGCCGTTATTAAATTTAGCAGCAAAGTTAGAAATATCAGAAAGTACCGCTTGCGCGCCTACACGTTGAACCATAATTTTTTGTGCATCGTCATAACCCAATACAGCGAATTTTTTACCCGCTGCTTTTTCAATTGAGTTAATGCTCTTGTCACGTACGAAAATGTAAGCAGCGCCTAATGGTGCAATACCACCGATTTCATACTTGTTTCCACCCAAATTGGTGGTCATTTTGGCTGCATTACGTGCATCCAATACATAAGTAATTGCACGTTGTGCAACTTCATTGCTCGGTGCACCGCCCAATGAATCGACTGAACCTGCAAATTTGTTATATGGGCGAGCACGCATTGCTGTCATCGCAACAGCAGCACATTTGCCCGCTTTAAAGTTATTGTCTGCAACCTGTTCATCCGTGATTGCAAGTAAGTTGACATCAGCGCCCCAGCCTTTCGCTGCGAGTGCCCAGTCTTGCATCATTTTGTATGATTCACCTGACTTTCCTAATAAGTCGAATACACACACATCTATTGCTGCTTGAGTAGAAGCAGACACACCAAAGATCGAAGTTGCTGCAAGAGCAAGTGCAATTTTTTTCATATTTTTCATCCTTTCACAAACTTTATGTTTGTCTCCTTGTTCGAAGCAAATATTAATCATGTTTTTTGAAAAAAAATAGAGCTTATACTCTATTTTTATGACTAGATTGTTTACTTTTTACCCTCTTTTATCTATTTCTATTATTTTCATAGGCAATTTTGTTATATATACCTAATTTTATGTATAGATTTAGATCTACTCAGTTCTTCTCCTTTTTATTCACCACTCAAAGTACACTCAAAGTTGGTCCGTTCAACCGTACAACGGGCACGCTTCAGCACATTCATCATACTCGCATCGTATACGCCTTGCTTGGTTAAATTCATACGTCCATCCCGCAACATTTTTTGGTAACGGGTTTTATCTTCATTGGTTAAGGTAATCTTTTTTGCATTCATTCCCGCTTCCAAACGCTGCACCATGGCAAAGTTACTCGGCAGTTTATTCACGAACCATTGTCGAGATTGTGGACCAAAACCACTTGGGAATTGTGCAGGGCGAATAATTAAATCACCCGTGATATTCACTACAGGGAAATTAAACAATGCACCATTGACCAAACCCTTACTGATTTCTAAAGGCTTATACGCATAAGCAGGTGCGGCAATCACATCCACTTGCCCACTATTAAATTTTTTCACAAAATCAGAAATATCCGATGGCACAGCAACGAGATCGATACTTTCAACAATGGCCTTTTGTGCTTGATCGTAATGTAAATAAGCGAATTTTTTTCCTTTGGCTTTTTCAATGGTATCTATTTTTTTATCTCGAACAAAGATATAAGCCAACCCAACTTGAATAATACCCGCAACTTCAAATTTCTCACCGTTCATCGTTGCCGTTAATCGATGCTGATTACGTTTATCCAGTACATAGGTAATCGCCTTTTGCGCAATGGCATTGCTGGTAACTGCCCCAACAGCATCGACTGAACCTGCAAATTTATTATATTTACGTGCACGCATCGAAGTCATATAGACCCCATCACACTTGCCTGCATCAAAATCTTTTTCCGCTTTTTCTTCGTCTTGATAAGGAATCAGTTCAACATCACCCTGCCATGTTTTAGAAGCCAGCTTCCATTCCTCAATCAGTTTATAAGACTCCCCAGCCTTACCCAATAAATCAAAAACACAAATTTGTTGTTTTGCCTGTACAGGAGTGCTCATGACAAATAGAGCTGTAGCACTCAATGCCCAAAGTCCTTTTTTCATCTTGTTTTTCCCTTACTTTGCTATTTTGCACAATTTTCCATCAGCGCTTATTCAATATAGTCAGATTTTGACCAAAAGAATAGCGCTTTTATATACATATGTCGGGTTTTCATCTGTTTTACCCATCTGCATCACAGAATCAGACCCAGAGATGGATAGGCACGAGTCAGCGAGAAAACATGCCCTGTCACAGCGATTTACTCACCACCCAAGGTACATTCAAAATTGGTTCGGTCTACTGTACAGCGCGCGCGTTTCAATACACTCATCATGGTGGCATCGTAAATACCGCGCTTGGTCAATCCCATACGTGCCTCACGCAAGATTTGCTGATAACGGGTTTTATCCTCGTTACTGAGATTGATTTTGTATTTGGCTGGCAGTTCTGATTCAAGACGCTGGATCAGTGCGAAATTGGTATTCAGACGGCTCAGAAACCATGCCCGAGAGTTCTGTCCAAAATTACTAGAGAATTTTTCAGGACGGATAATCAAGTCCATGGTCATATTCACCGCAGGGAACGTAATAATTGCCCCCTCATTGCCCAATCCCTTCGACAGCTCTAAAGGCTTATAGGCATAGGCAGGTGCCGCCATAATATCGGCCTGACCAGTATTAAACTTTTTGGCGATATCAGAGATATCCGCAAGTACAGCTTGTCCACCTAAGCTTTTGACCACGATCTTTTGGGCTTCGTCATAGCCAAGCACTGCAAATTTTTTCCCTTTGATTTGCTCAATGGTATTCATCTTCTTGTCTTTGACAAAGATGTAGGCCAAGCCAATTTGTGAAATCCCTGCAACTTCATAGTTTTCATTATCAACGGTACTGGTCAAACGGCGTTGATTACGCTTGTCCAAAGCAAAACTAATGGCTTTCTGTGCAATCGCGTAGCTTGGCACCGCCCCAATGGCATCAATCGAACCTGCAAATTTGTTATAACGACGCGCACGCATCGAGGTCATATAGACGCCATCGCATTTACCTTGTTCAAAGTCATTTTCTGCCAGTGCTTCATTCTGATAGCTGATCAGAAAGGTATCACCACGCCATGCTTTAGCAGCCAAGGCCCACTCTTCCATAGCCTTATAGGCTTCTCCTGATTTCCCCAACAAATCAAAAACACAAATTTTGCTCGCTGCATGTGTTTCTGTATAGGTCCCCAACACCAGCATTGCCCCCAATGCAAGAATTCCCTTCTTCATCCTTAAATCCTATGCTGCTACTTTTAATCTTGTTGCTTATTTTTCATATAATTTAAATAATAATCTGATTCGCATCACAAAAATAGAGTTTTTACTCTATTTTTCATTGGTTGATCAGCTCAATTCGAACAACTTGATCTTAAATATAAAAATTTGCATTCATGAGCGATCACCTTAAAATGCAGCTATCTATTCGCTATTTTGCATGCTCATGATCCAATTTGACCAAGTTTCATTACGCCGTGGTGGGCGAGTTCTATTCCAAAAAGCATCAATGCAGCTTCATCCGGGCTGGAAAATTGGTCTGACAGGCGTGAATGGTGCAGGTAAATCAACCCTATTCGCTGCATTTTTAGGAGACTTGGTCGCAGATGAAGGCAATTTGACTCGCCCTGCAGTGTGGACTGTGGCCCACATGGCACAAGAAATTAAAGCCTTGGAAATGCCAGCGATTGATTTTGTTTTGTCTGGTGACGAAGAATATTGGGACATTCAACAAAAATTAGCGCATCCAGATCAACTCAGTAATGATGATTTGGCCCGACTGCATGGTCGTTTTGACGAAATTCATGGTTATGCAGCGCCCGCCAAAGCAGCACAATTGATGGCAGGTCTCGGGTTTCTCGATCATCAATTAAAATTAAATGTCGCCAGCTTCTCAGGCGGATGGCGCATGCGCTTGAACTTGGCACGGACCCTGATGAGCCGTTCAGATCTGCTGTTACTGGATGAACCGACCAACCACTTGGACTTGGATGCAATCTTGTGGTTAGAAGACTGGCTCAAAGCTTATGAAGGCACATTGGTCTTGATTTCACATGACCGTGATTTCCTCGATGCTATTACCGATCATATTCTACATATCGAAAATCAAGAACTGACCTTATATACCGGTAATTACTCCACCTTTGAAACCACCCGTAGTGAACGTTTAGCACAACAACAACAAGCCTTTGAAAAGCAGCAAGAAACGCGTGCACATCTACAAAAGTTTATTGACCGCTTTAAAGCCAAAGCCACCAAAGCACGTCAGGCACAAAGTCGAATTAAACAGCTTGAGCGTATGCAACAATTGGCGCCTGCGCATATTGATACGCCATTTACCTTTAGCTTCCGTGAACCGACCAAAATGAGTTCACCGCTACTGAGTTTGGATGCCGCTACAATTGGCTACGGCGATAAAATCATTGCTGAAAAAATTCGTCTGCAAATCACACCAAGTTCACGTATTGGTTTACTGGGGATGAACGGTGCAGGTAAATCAACCCTGATCAAGACCCTTGTCGGTGATTTACCACTGCTTGCAGGGGAACGCAAAGCCTCTGAACTGCTCAATATTGGGTACTTTGCTCAGCATCAAATGGATGCTTTGGATGCCCATGCCAGCCCAATGCTGCAATTGGCACGTATTGCTGACAAGCACATCAGTGAAGCTGCTTTACGTGCCTTTTTAGGTAGTTTTGGTTTTAGTGGCGAGCGTATGGATACGCCATGTGAGAGCTTCTCTGGTGGTGAACGTGCACGTCTGGCGCTGGCCCTGATTGTATGGCAACGTCCCAATGTCTTGATTCTGGACGAACCAACCAACCATTTAGACCTAGATATGCGTCTTGCACTGACCATGGCTCTACAGGACTTTGATGGTGCGGTGGTGCTGGTTTCACATGAACGCCAATTAATTGCTAGTGTTTGTGATGACCTGCTGTTAGTGCATGCAGGTCAATGCACCGAGTTTGAGGGTGATTTACAAGACTATGCTAAGTGGTTACGTGAAGCACGCCAACAACAGATCAATGCACAAAATGCGTTACAGCAGCAAAGTACAACGACCCAAGCCCCTGCCGCAAAAGTAGATAAAGAAGCGCAACGTAAAGAAGCAGCTCGTCGCCGTGAAATGACTCGACCAATTCGTAAAAACATCGAAAAAGTCGAAGCTCAAATTGAAAAGGTTCAGCCACGCTTAGCTGACATTGAACATGCTTTAGCGGATAGCGCCCTATATGATGCCGACCGCAAAAATGATTTGATTAAACTGATGAATGAACAAAATGAGCTAAAAGCGAAATTGGAACAGCATGAAGAGCAACTATTAGAATTAATGATGGAACTGGAAGAGTTGGAAAGCTCTTTTGCAGATTAAGCTGCCAACTGATTCATACACATCTCTGTTTGAGTGTGTATGAATCACAACGCTTAAGGTCATTGGTTTAAACAGAATCATCCCATTTATGGCCTTAAAAGATGCTTTGGATACTTAAAAACACTATGAATATCATTAAAAATGTCATGAATTTGTCGAGAATTTAAGATAAGGTAAAATTGGAATTTTCTGAGAAAATTGAGCTTTAGTGTCAGGCTCGATATACTCAGCCCCCACTGTTGTAAATTTATAACTGACGAATGAATCCTGAGGGTTAAATTCATTTCATATTTTTTGTACTTTAATTTGGTGAGTACTCTATTTTGGATCATACAAACTGAATGAATTCTTTAGATTTTATTTTTAATTTTGAACATATTTTGCCTGTCTTGGTTCAAGAATATGGCCTATGGATTTATTTCATTCTTTTTCTGATTATTTTTTCAGAAACCGCTTTTGTTTTTATGTTCTTCTTACCTGGAGACAGTCTGCTACTCACTGTTGGTGCATTATGCTCTGTGGTTGAAATCATGCATCTTGGTTATATGATCAGCTTACTGTTCTTTGCAGCAGCACTGGGCTATATGGTGAATTACCATATTGGCCGTCATTTTGGCGATCGTATTTTCAATGTGAAATCACGCTTTATTAAGCAAGAATACCTGCAAAAAACCAATGTGTTTTTCTTAAAGCATGGGGGGAAAACCATCCTACTGGCTCGTTTTATTCCTTTTGCTCGTTCATTTGCGCCATTAGCAGCAGGTTCAAGCAACATGAACTATAGCCATTTCGTTATTTATAACATCTTGGGTGCATTACTGTGGATCAGCGTCTTGGTCACTGCTGGATACTTGTTTGGTCATGCTTTGATTCAAGTGAGTGACTTTGTAGAAAATTAATAAGCTCTTTTATTGACAGCAATCTGATTATTCATTCATTTCAAACTTAAATAGATCATTAATAGGTAGACGATTTCATCGACTACCTATTTTTTTAATCATTTTATTCAGTCTAAGGTTTCACGTGGAACGTAAAAAACAATAGTAAATAATAATGAAAATAATTATCAATAAAAATAAAATCACTTCATAAAAACACAAATCTTAAGGAAGCCAATGCACTCATCCTCATTGGAAAATCAGTTATGAAGCAAACAGCAACTGTCATTAAAAAAACCAACTCGCGCTGGTTTCGCATTAACTTATGGATTCATCGCTGGGTCAGCTTGGTGATTGTGGTGCCCTTTGCGATTTTATCCATCACAGGGGTGATACTGATCTTTCATGAAGAGATTGATCATGCCCTTGGTGTCGAGCCTACGGCTCTACATTCTTCTTTACAACAGCAACGACCACTAGCCGATTCAATCTCAACCGCACAGAAAACCTACCCTACTGAGCAAATTATCAGCACAGGCTATGACCCTGAGCATCATCCGGGTGTGTTATTGATTGGTATGGCCAAGCCAGAACAAAGCTTTGAACAAGCGCGTTGGTTGTTTGCCGATATTGGTTCTGCAACGCTGATTGATCGACCAAATGAACGAGACACCTTAACAGGCTTCTTACTAGAACTGCATGCTAACTGGTTTTTAGGTTTTATTGGACAATTGATTGGTGCACTGATTGCTTTTTTAGTGTTCTTATCTTTGGTTTCAGGGTTGGTGGTCTATGCTCCCTATGTAAAAAAATTCCTTTTGGGGATTATCCGTTTTCGAAAGGGTCAACGTCTTTTACAACTGGATCTACATAATTTAATTGGTTCTGCTGTACTTGGTTGGGCCTTGGTAGTGACCTTAACAGGTTTTTTACTGGGTTTTGGTACAGTTGCAATTGGGGTTTGGCAGATCACCGAACTGAAGGCACTACAAGATAAATATCGGCATACCAGTGTGATTCATCAAAATTTAAGCATTGATCAGGTCTATGCTTCAGCTCAAAAAGGTGAAACAGATTGGCACCCCACCACTGTGTTCTACCCAAAAACCGAATACGCCACCCAAGGTCACTATATGGTGTTACTGCAAGGCAATGAGGGCTTAAAAGAGAAGATGCTAAAAGTCGCCTTGGTCAATGCAGAAACAGGTCAAGTCGATACAGTTGAAGAATTACCCACCTATCTCAAAGCTATTTTACTGTCACAGCCATTACATTTCGGCAATTACGGTGGCATGCCATTAAAAATTTTATGGAGCCTCTGTACGCTATTGACCCTATTTATCACCTTAAATGGCGCATGGCTATGGTGGGCAAAACGCCAACAAAAAGGCTTAAAAGGAGTTAACAATGCAACTGTGGAATAAGTTGAGTACCTTATGGTTATTCGCATTCTGTAGTATTTCAGGAATTGTTGGAATGCTGCTGATGGATGGTATTGCAGATGTTATTTTTTTGATCATCACCCTACTCCCGCTATTGGTTGCAGGGTGGAGAGCTTATCTCCTACGTAACCGTAAAAGATAAGCCGTTATATTGAGTATTATTGATGCCTAATTCGATTAAGCATCAATATCTGCATTTAACGCATTTTCTTCAATGAATGCACGACGTGGTTCTACGTCATCACCCATCAAGCATGAGAACATACGATCAGCTTCAATCGCATCATCAATGGTCACTTGCAACATATTACGGTTTTCAGGATCCATCGTGGTTTCCCAAAGTTGCTCTGCGTTCATCTCACCCAAACCTTTATAGCGTTGGATCATCATACCGCGACGCGAGTCTTGTAAAATGTGCTGCCACACTTGATGGAAGCTAGTGACCTGAATACGGCGATCACCTTTTTGTAGATAGGCCCCTTCCTCAAGCAACTTAAACCAGCTCTTCGAATTCTTCAGTAAACGTGCATATTCAGCAGAATTTAACAGACCGGCATCTAATAGATACGAATGCGGTAAGTTATGCACATACACAGTAACGCGTGGCCAATAATGTGCTGATTTCTCGCCCTGCGCATTTTCACGCTCAAACACTTCTAAGCTAATTTCAGGACGTAAGCTTGGTTGTAATTTTTCAATTGCAACACGTAATTGCTCAGCCCAAGTTTCAACATAGTCACGCTCATGATTGTGATCCGCTTTAAACGCATCAATCTCAAGCAAACCATCCAATAAACTTGCTGGATAACGTTGAGTTAAACGTTGTAAGCTCTTTTGCGACACTTGATAATCGGCAATAACCTTAGCTAATGCTTCACCTGTAATCGCAGGTGCATCCGCACTGATATGCAATGAAAGCTCATCAATCGCATTGGAAATAAGGAAGGTTTCCAGTGCATCATTGTCTTTCATGTACTGCTCATGCTTACCTTTCTTCAACTTATACAATGGCGGCTGTGCAATATAGATATAGCCACGCTCAACCAATTCTGGCATTTGACGGAAGAAGAAGGTCAGTAACAAAGTACGAATATGTGAACCATCCACGTCCGCATCGGTCATGATGATGATTTTGTGATAACGTAATTTGTCTGGATTATATTCTTCCCGACCAATACCACAGCCCAAAGCAGTAATTAAAGTACCGACTTCTTGGCTTGAAATCATCTTGTCAAAACGCGCACGCTCTACGTTTAGAATTTTACCTTTCAACGGTAAAATTGCCTGCATTTTACGGTTACGACCTTGTTTGGCACTACCGCCCGCAGAGTCACCCTCGACCAGATAAAGTTCAGATAATGCCGGGTCTTTTTCCTGACAGTCTGCCAATTTACCTGGTAAACCAGCGATATCTAAAGCACTCTTACGACGTGTCATTTCACGTGCTTTACGTGCCGCATCACGCGCACGCGCAGCATCAATAATCTTGCCTGCAATCGATTTAGCGGCTTGTGGATTTTCCAACAAATAAGCTGAAAACTCTTTGTTCATTGCCTGCTCTACTGCAGGCTTCACTTCACTCGACACCAATTTTTCTTTGGTTTGTGATGAGAATTTTGGATCTGGCACTTTCACTGAGATAATGGCAGTTAAGCCTTCACGCGCATCATCACCTGTGACAGCAACTTTTTCTTTCTTAAGAATATTTTCACTTTCAAGATACTGGTTTAAACCACGGGTTAACGCAGCGCGGAAACCTGCAAGGTGTGTACCACCATCTTTTTGTGGAATATTGTTGGTAAAGCAGCGAACATTTTCTTGATAACTTTCATTCCATTGCAATGCAACTTCAACGGCAATACCACTATCCGTATCAGCGGTGAAATGGAAAATCTCATTTAAATGGGTTTTACCTTCGTTAATGTATTTAACGAACTCAGATAAACCACCTTCATAATCATAAACATGTTCGAAGTTTACACGCTCATCACGCAATACAATTCGCACGCCTGCGTTTAGAAAAGACAGTTCTCTTAAACGGCGAGCCAAAATATCGACATTAAAAATCGTTTGGCTAAAGGTGAGTTCACTCGGCCAGAAACGAACCGTTGTACCCGATGTATCGGTTTCACCTACAACTTTTAATGAATATTGCGGATCACCATGCGCATATTCTTGTTCATGGATTTGGCCAGCACGATGAATGGTCAAATGCAGTTTTTTAGATAAGGCATTGACTACCGATACACCTACACCGTGTAAACCACCCGACACTTTATAACTGTTATCATCGAATTTACCACCTGCGTGTAGGATGGTCAGAATCACTTCTGCCGCAGATACTCCTTCTTCAGGATGAATATCGGTTGGAATTCCACGACCATTATCCGAGACACTAACAGATTCATCTTCATGAATCGTCACGATAATCTCGTCACAGTGTCCTGCTAAAGCTTCATCGATGGCGTTATCCACCACCTCAAACACCATATGGTGTAGACCTGTCCCATCATCGGTGTCACCGATATACATGCCTGGACGTTTACGAACCGCATCTAATCCACGTAATACTTTAATACTAGAGGAATCATAAGCCTTTTCATTTGTTTGTTCTGTTTGAGAGACTGATTGAGACTCTGAACTCATGGTTACTCCCTAGTAATATTGATCTATTTAAAGATGAAAAATAAAATTATGGCGCAGCAAGACTGACTTGACCGTGAACAACGTGGAATAATTGAAAAGAAATCGACAAATCCTGTAAGTGTTTTAATACCGACGCATGGTCTAAGGTGGTCATAAAAACTTGACTTCCTAACTGACTCAATCGCTCAATTAAACGTTGTTGTGCAGTCTCATCTAACTCTGCTGTCAGATCATCTAATAATACCACAGTTTCCTTATTACTCGCATGTAGCATTGCAATTTGTGACAGTTTTAATGCCATGATTAACAACTTTTTTTGCCCGCGAGAGAGCACATCATCCGCATTGCCAAAAGGCGTTTTTAAACGTAAATCAGCGCGATGCGGACCGTACTCGGTATAACGCCGATCGAGGTCTTTTTGATGCTGCTGAACCAAGTCCTGCAATAGACCTTGCTCAGTATGAAAACCCGGATTGTATTCCAGTTCAATCTCAAGATGAGGTAGAAGTTGCTTTAAATCCTCATGGAAAAATTGGTTCCATTGCTCAACAATACTGACCCGTTGTGAATGCAACATTTCACCATAATCACTGAGCATTTTGTTCCACGGCTCCAAATCAGCCAAAGTCAGATTGCGCCGTGCCTTGAGCAAACTATTACGTTGTTTGAGTGCCCGAGAGTAATACTGCCATGCAAAATAAAACTCAGGTTCCACGTGGAACATCAACCAATCTAATAACTGTCGCCGAGGCTTTGCGCCATGGTCAATAATATCGGTACTTTGTGGATCGATATGCTGTAAAGGCAATAATTTTGCCAGTTGACCTTGAGTCGCAATAGTATCGCCATTGACCTTAATCACCTGTTCGCCCGAAGCCAACTTTTGCATACCAATACGCTCACTAGCAGATTGTGCAAACACAATCGCATCCCCAGCTTCATATTGAATGTAATGTTTTGGAATATGGGTTCGAAATGAACGACCTGTTGCCAGTAAATGAATGGACTCGAGAACTGAAGTTTTTCCAGAGCCATTTGCGCCGTAAAAAATATTAAACGGTTGCAACTCATGGAGTGCAACCGTCTTTAAATTACGTACACGTTCGATATTTAAACGCGTGATTTGCATGCTTTAAAACTCAAATCTCGCTATTAAACTCGCATTGGCATCACGACATAGGTTTGATCAGGATGAGCTGGATCTTGAACAAGCACAGATTGATTGGCTTCACTCATGCTCATTTTCACGTCATCACCATCCAGTACACCAAGCACTTCAAGAATATATTGTGCATTAAATGACATTTCTAAGGGTGCATCTTGATATTGAATTGCAATATCTTCTACTGCTTCATCCTGTTCTGGGTTATTGGCGCGTAACTGTAATGAATCTTGATTAAAATTCAAGAAAACACCACGAAGTTTTTCATTACTTAAAATAGCAACACGTTGTAAAGATTGTTTAAATACATCGTGTGCAATAAAAACATGCTTATCACCATTTTTTGGAATTACACGGCGATAATCTGGGAACTTCCCATCAATTAACTTAGTCGTGAAACGAACGGTAATATCACCCTGCTCTTTATCACGGCTTGGCGTATTGATGGTGACATTCAACAACTCACGGCCAATCAACAGAGTCAATTGTTCATCTTCAAGACTCAGTAAACGTTGTAATTCACCTACCGCCTTACGCGGAACAATAGCCTGCATCGGCGCTGCTGCTGTTGAAGAAGCTAAAACTTCACACAAGGCTAGACGATGTCCATCAGTGGTTACTGTACGCAATTGATTTTGATCAATTTCCAGCAAAGTACCGGTCAAATAAAAACGTACATCTTGTACAGCCATGGCAAAAGCTGTTTTTTCAAATAATCGCTTCAATTCACGCTGCGTTACCTGAACTTGTGTACCCTGACTATTTTCAGTGGTTAACAATGGGTAATCTTCAGCAGGAAGAGTACCTAAAACAAAACGACTATTCCCTGATTTTAAGATACAGCGTTGATCTTCTGTAATTTGCAAATCAATCAAGGCTGCGGTAGGAAGAGATTTACAAATTTCGACCAGTTTACGTGCAGGAACCGTAGTTTCACCCGCTTCCAAGCAAGCACCTTCTGCTAACGTAGTGCTTGCAACCAATTCAACTTCCAAGTCAGAACCTGTAATGGTTAAAGCCTGTTGTGTGGTTTGAATTTTAACGTTTGAAAGAATATTCAAGGTATGACGGCGTTCAACAGCCCCCACCACATGGGATAAAACATTGACTAAACTTTCTTTAGCGATTTTCAAACGCACGATTTTATTCCTCTTACAACAGAAGCCGATATGAATGTTAGCAGTGTACTATGCTGCACTTAAAAATAGTTTGCAACTCTGAAAAATAGATTAACTTTGTAACAAGCGCAGTAAATTTTTATAGTCTTCATTAAAAATAGGGTCTTCTTCACGCAAGCTGACCACTTTTTCACAGGCATGCATCACGGTACTGTGGTCACGACCACCAAAAGCCATGCCAATTTCCGGGAAACTATCCCCAGTTAATTCACGTGCCAAGCCCATGGCCAATTGACGTGGGCGTGCATAAATACGGGTACGTTTTGGGCCAATCAACTCTTTTAATGGAATTCGGAAGTATTCACTCACCACCCGTTGGATGTTTTCCACGCTAATGGTACGTGCACGAATCGCCAAAACATCTTTTAACGACTCACGTACGACATCTAGGTCAATGACGGTACCTTTGAAACGTGAAATCGCGACCACTTTATTCAGAGCACCTTCAAGCTCTCGTACATTTGCAACCACTTGTTGTGCAATAAACAAAGCACAGTTTCGCGGTAAATCAACACCACTATTTTCAGCTTTTTTCAGCAAGATCTCGATCCGAGTTTCGATATCTGGCGGTTCAACACCCACAGATAATCCCCATGAAAAGCGAGAAACTAAACGTGGATCAAGTTCAGTGAGTTCTTTTGGATAACGATCTGAGGTTAAAATAATTTGTTTAGACTCATCCAATAAGGCATTGAATGTATAGAAGAATTCAACAAGGCTTGCTTCTTTTCCTGCAAGCAAATGAATATCATCGACCAGCAATAAATCTAAAGAACGACAATTTTTCTTAAACTCTTCAACCTTACCTTTTTGCAATGAACTGACGAAGTCCTGAACAAAACTTTCCGAAGTCATATACATCACACGTGCATTTGGCTTGGCTTGTAACAACGCATTGCCCACAGCCTGCATTAAATGGGTTTTACCCAGACCGGTTGGGCCGTACAAAAATAAAGGGTTGTGTTGAGAAGCGCCTAACTGCGTTAAAACTTTACGGCAGGTTTCAGCAGCCATTTGGTTAGAACGGCCTTCAACAAATAAAGAGAAGGTAAATAGTGGATTGAGCTGTCTTTTCTTCGGTATTTTAGTGACATTTTGACTGGGTTGAACCAAATCAGATTCTTTTTTTACTTTTGTTGGAACAGCAACAGGAGCGCTACTCAACGCTGCTGTTGTGGTTGCAGGTTGCTCATTAGAAGACAAAATGGTTCCTGGACGTGAATCAACCAGAATTTCAACCTGACGAACTCGACCTTCCGACAATTGTTCCGCAAGAATAGAGATCAGTTCTAAATGGTTATCTTGAATATAACGCGTCCAATAGGGGTTCGGTGCGTATAAACGCATCACACCATCAACCTCTTCAGCAACCAAAGGACGAATCCACATCGCAAAGACGTTATCAGATAGCTCTTGTCGCAAGCGAGTTAAGCAGTCTGTCCAGAGCATGTGCATCCCCTATATATCCATTTTTTTAAATTCAAAAATAAAAAACCGCCACCCCTGATCTTTCAAAGGGGTCGCCATTCTAACCAAGTTATCCACATCTGTCAGGACAATTTATGGGACTTTTGCTGAAAAAGACAGCATTCGTTTATAAATTTAAATTAAAAACCACATGTGCATAACTTCTTGCACAAGCTGTGGATAGTTTTAAGCTCAAAGTTATCCACAAACTATAAAATTGATAAAAACATGCTTATCCACAGCATAACTTTATGTTTATTCATAAAAAAATATCGATTTCCACAGAATAAATCCACCCTAATAAGAATAAATTTAAATTTTAAAATTTGAATTTACTTATAGGGTTCACCCGAATTGTGGATAACTGAGCATATCGAAATTTAAATTCAAAATCCAAGAATTAAATTTAAATCAGAAGATAGATTGTTGATAAGCTTGTCTGTAAGCTGTGAATATAGACGAATACTGATATTATTTAAATAGATAGCTTGTGTATATTTTTTGTTTTCAATAAAAGCATATAACTTCGAGCAGTTTTATTGCTTCAAAACAGAACAAACAAAATGTAAAGTTTTTGATTTTTCATTGACAGCGTAAACATTGCGCAATAAAATCGCGGACCTTTATAGAAAGATCATTTTGGAGTTTCGAAATGAAACGTACTTTCCAACCATCTGAATTAAAGCGTAAACGCGTTCATGGTTTCCGCGCTCGTATGGCTACTAAAGCAGGTCGTCAAGTTTTGGCTCGTCGTCGTGCAAAAGGTCGTCATAGCTTAACTGTTTAATACTGTTAAGCTGACCAGACTTGGGTGATGACACTTTACAGTTTCGGCACTGAATCTCGTATTCGTTGTGCCGCTGATTATAAAAGTGTATTTGATGGTGCGCTTTTTAAAGTGCATCAGCCCCATTTCCTTTTTTTAGCAAAATTAACCGAACAGCCGAAAAGCCGTTTGGGTATTGTTGTTGCTAAAAAAAAGGTGCGTCGTGCACATGAACGAAATCGAATAAAACGTCTTGCTCGGGAGAGCTTTCGTTTACATCAAGCGCAATTTAATGCTGATATCGATATTGTGGTGATGCCTAAAGTAGGTATAGAAGCAATCGCAAATCAAGAATTACATCAACAATTAGATTTTGCTTGGCAAAAATTACAACGCTTAGCAAAGAAGCATTCCAAAGTCGTTGTGACATCCCTCCAAAATTAGAGATCTCCAATGGTACGTTTACTGCATTGGTTGATAAGATGTTACCAAATCGCAATTAGTCCATTATTGGGTCCTCGTTGTCGCTATATTCCCACTTGTTCGCAATATGCAATAGAAGCCTTGCAGACACATGGCGCGGTCAAAGGTGTATGGTTATCGACTAAGCGAATTTGCCGTTGTCATCCTTGGGGTGGGTCAGGCTATGATCCAGTGCCTCGTAAAGCACTTCGTTTTATTTCGTTTCATCAAATAGATTCTCAAATGCATCACGTTGCTGTACCCTTTCGTGATCGTTTATTCAAGCAAAATCTCTCTAACCATTTGGGATTATAGATATGCAACAATGGGCCAGATTTGCAATTCTTGGAGCCATGTTTGTTACCGCATATTTGCTTATTTTGGCTTGGCAAAAAGATTATGGTCATGCTGCACCAGCACCGCAACAACAAGCGGCTGCTGTGACTGCACATGAAGTATCTGCAGATTTGCCAAATGCTCAAAATGCAACAGCGGCTTCAGACTTGCCACAAGCAAATGTGACTGCATCACAAGCCACAGAACATAATACATCTGTGAGTCAGCAACTGATTTCAGTACAAACTGATCTTTATCACCTGTGGATCAATCCAAAAGGTGGTGATATCGTCCGTATTGAATTGTTAAGCCATGATGAAAGCAAAGACAGCGACAAACCGTTTGTCATGCTGGAAAGCGATGCGAAACGTACTTACGTCGCTCAATCTGGTTTAATTGGTTTAAATGGACCAGATAGCAGCCGTGGCGGCCGTCCAATGTATGATGTTGAAAAAACAGCATATACCTTGGCAGATGCGAAAAGCGTTGCGTCGAAAGATGGTAAAACACAGCAAGTGTTGACTGTGCCGTTGGTATTTAAAACACCTGAAGGTGTGGAAGTGATCAAATCGTTCACCTTCACGCAAGGCGATTACCCAATTACCGTTAAACATCAAGTCATTAACCGCAGTCAGCAAAGCTGGCAAGGTCAAATGTTTGGTCAGTTAAAGCGTGATAATTCGGATGACCCAGGTAAGTCTTCACAAGGTATTTTCACCTTGGGTACTTATCTTGGTGGCGCTTGGGGTACACCAGATGCGCATTATAACAAGTTAAAATTTACCAACTTTAATGACGAAAAATTAAATGTTGAAGCCAAAGGCGGCTGGGTTGCCATGGTTCAGCATTATTTTGTGAGCGCATGGATTCCTGGGAATTTAAAACTCACTCAGGCCGATGGTCAGCCATATAATGCAAAATTAGAGTCACGTCAGTCTACGGACGGCATGAATATCATGGGCTTCACTTCTCCAGTGATCAATGTACCTGCTGGTACCTCAATGGAAGTGGATGCTAAACTGTATTCAGGCCCAAAAATCCAATCTGAACTCAAAGACTTAGCTGCTGGTTTAAACCAAACTGTAGATTATGGTTGGTTATGGCCAATTGCGAAATTATTGTTCTTGGGCTTGCAATTCTTCCATAACATTATTGGTAACTGGGGCTGGTCAATTATCTTATTGACGATCTTGGTGAAATTAATTTTATGGCCACTTTCTTCAAAAAGTTATCGTTCGATGGCGAAAATGCGTGTGATTGCACCAGAAATGCAACGCATGAAAGAAGAATTTGGTGAAGACCGCATGCGTTTCTCGCAAGAAATGATGGCGTTATACAAGCGTGAACAAGTCAACCCATTGTCTGGTTGCTTGCCATTGCTGTTACAAATGCCGATTTTCTTAGCCTTGTATTGGGTATTGATGGAATCAGTTGAACTCCGTCATGCACCGTGGTTAGGCTGGATTCAAGATTTATCTGCGATGGATCCATGGTTTATCTTGCCGTTGATCATGGGTGTCACCATGTTCGTTCAGCAAATGTTGAACCCACAACCGACTGATCCAATGCAGGCTAAAGTGTTCCGTATCATGCCAATCATGTTTACGGTATTCATGTTGTTCTTCCCTGCAGGCTTAGTGCTTTACTGGATCGTCAACAACAGTATTACCATTTTACAACAATGGTTTATTAACAAAGGTGTCGAAAAAGACCGTCTCAACAAGGTTGAGCCGAGCGCTTAAGTTCGAACTTTTACTGAATAAATCCGCTTAAGATGGTAATCTTAGGCGGATTTTTCTTTGTCTGTATTTAGCGGTTGAACCCAACAACCCTTGCGTTTTTTAGGTGAATTTAACATGCAACATCAAACCACAATTGCTGCGATTGCTACTCCATTAGGTCGTGGTGGTGTGGGGGTGATTCGACTCTCTGGACCGAAAGCTTATGCCATTGCAGAGCAACTGACCCAGAAAAAGCTCCCTGCAGCACGTATTGCAGGTTTCCGTCAGTTTTGTGATGCCGATGGCTCGGTAATGGACGAAGGCATTGTATTGTGTTTTCCAAACCCGCACTCCTTTACAGGAGAAGATGTGGTGGAACTACAAGGCCATGGTGGTCCTATCATTCAGAATGCGCTATTAGCACGTTTACTGGATTTGGGTGCAACTGCTGCAAAGGCGGGGGAGTTTTCCATGCGTGCCTTTGAAAATGGCAAGATGGACCTAGTACAAGCCGAAGCAATCGCCGATTTGATTGATGCGACTTCACAGGCGGCAGCACGTTCAGCAGTACGCTCTTTACAAGGTGCATTTTCAACCAAAATTAATACGGTTTTAGAAAAGCTGATTCACTTACGTTTGCATGTTGAAGCCGCGATTGATTTCCCAGAAGAAGAAATTGATTTCCTGGCTGATGGTAAGATTTTGGCCTTGTTGGACGATGTACAAGACTCCGTTAAAGCGGTGCAGCAGTCTGCGCGTCAGGGACAATTGCTACGTGAAGGTTTACAGGTGGTGATTGCAGGTAAACCGAATGCAGGTAAATCGAGCCTGTTAAACGCCCTCGCAGGCCATGAACGTGCCATTGTGACTGATATTGCAGGGACCACCCGTGACGTGTTGCATGAAAAGATCAGTTTAAATGGCTTGCCGATTACCTTAACTGACACTGCTGGTTTACGTGAAACGGGCGATATCGTCGAGCAGGAAGGGATTCGTCGTGCCATCAAGGAAATTGAACAGGCTGATTTATTACTGTTGGTCTATGATTTGAACCAAGGCGATGAACCGTTGCAACTGGCACGTGAGTATTTTGCTGATCATCTGGAACCAAAACGTTTGTTATTGATTGGCAATAAATGCGATTTAACGGGTCAAGATGCTACATTAAGTGATTATCAAGGCTTCCGTCATATCCGTGTCTCAGCCAAACAGGATATGGGCGTTCAGGCACTCATAGAGGCGATTACAGCGCATGCGGGCTTCCAACCTGAGGAAGACACCTTTATCGCCCGAACGCGTCATTTAGACGCAATGAAGCGTACTCAGCGCTATTTATCTGAGGCGCGTGAGCAGTTGGTGGTATTTAACGCAGGTGAGTTGGTGGCTGAGTCATTGCGTTTGGCGCAGAATGCCTTGGGTGAAATCACCGGTGATTTCAGTGCCGATGACTTACTTGGCAAGATTTTTGGTTCGTTCTGTATTGGTAAATAATCAATTAAATCAAATGTTAATGGCTTGGATTGTGTTGCAATCCAAGCCATTTTTTATCATTTATCTTCAGTTTGTTGCTCTTCTTCTTGCTTTTCTTCCTGTACCACATTTAACGCGGTCATCATCGCAACGGGTGCGCCTTCTTGGCGAGTACTCTTCAACTTGATCTGCAAGCGCAATTCATTGACTGAATCTGCATTGCGTAGAGCCTCATCATAGCTAATCGCACCTTCGTTATACAGCTCAAACAAGGCTTGGTCGAAGGTTTGCATGCCCAACTCACGCGATTTGCTCATAATCTCTTTCAGTGCGTGGAACTGCCCTTTGAGAATATTGTCCGCAATCAATGGCGTATTCAGCAAAATTTCAATTGCAGCACGACGACCTTTGCCATCTTGGGTACGTACCAGACGTTGTGAAATAATCCCTTTCATATTGGATGAAAGATCCATCAGCAACTGATTGCGACGCTCTTCTGGGAAAAAGTTAATAATTCGATCCAGTGCTTGGTTGGCATTGTTGGCATGTAATGTGCCTAGACACAAATGGCCAGTTTCCGCAAAGGCAATTGCATGTTCCATGGTTTCGGTGTCACGGATTTCACCAATCAAAATCACATCAGGCGCCTGACGTAGCGTGTTTTTCAAGGCATGTTGCCATGAATGGCAATCAACCCCCACTTCACGGTGGGTAATCATTGATTTTTTATGTTTATGTACATATTCCACCGGGTCTTCAACGGTTATGATATGCCCCGCTGAGTTTTCATTACGATGGTCAATCATGGCCGCCAAAGAGGTCGATTTTCCTGAACCTGTTCCCCCAACAACCAGCACTAAACCCCGCTTTTCCATAATCACATTTTTCAGCGATTCAGGTAATTTTAATTTCTGAAAGGTTGGAATTTCTGAGGTAATGGTACGAATCACCATACCGATTTGCAGCTGTTGTTTAAACACATTGACACGGAAACGGGACACATTGGGCACATTGATTGCGAAATTACATTCCCATTCTGTTTCAAATTCTTGGCGCTGTTTTTCATTCATCAAACTATAGGCAAATAGCTTGGTTTTATCTGCGGTGAGTGCCTGTTGCCCCAATGGACGCATCAACCCCTGCAATTTAATGCTCGGTGGAAAATCAGCGGTAATAAATAAATCGGATCCCCCATATTCCACTACTTTGCTGAGCATATGAAACATAAAGGTTTTGGCTTCTTCTAATAGTTCCGCGTTATACATTGAGCTACCTAAATTTTTACAATGAAGCGAAGTTCATTGCTGTAATACGATGATAATCATCCCAATAGGGAAACATTTTTTTGTTTCTTGAAAATGAAGGATGATAGATCAATGCGATTCAATTTGGACCATTTTTATTCCATCATCTTCACGGTGTTGCTGAATGATGCGAATTATTCCAAAAAGCGAGGTGTTGATCTATGTGCTTTTTAAAAATATTAAATAATTATCAATATGATGGACCTAAATTGTCAGTTTTTTACTGAATCGATCGCTTGCAGCAGGGATTTTGGTGGATGTGAACGAAATAACGGAACGTTCCACGTGAAACATCGCGAGAATGGGTAGAGTTTTGGTTGTTGCTCGGTAAGCTGCGCTGTGGAAGAAATCCAAACTGATTACAATAGCTGCTGATTTTTGAATTGAGTGTCAGACATGTTAAAAAAAATTGGGATGTTCTCATTATTGAGCTGTGTGTCAGCGCTGAGTTTTGCCAACGTAGACAGCTTAAAAAACAATTTAAATAAGCAATATCCTAATATTCAAGTCAGCAACATCCAACCTACAGAAATGACCGGTTTATATAGTGCCAGTCTGGATAATCAGATTATTTATTTGGATGAAAGTGCGCAACACATGTTTGTGGGTTCAATGGTCCGCCTAAAAGATCAAAAGAACCTCACCAAGGATTTAGTGATCCAACAAAATTCGATTGACTGGAAACAACTGCCTTTTAAGGACGCCATTAAAACGGTTAAAGGCAATGGTAAGCGTGAGTTAGCGGTGTTTTCTGACCCAAATTGTCCATATTGCAAAAAATTAGAAGCTGAACTGGACAAGCTGACTGATGTGACGATTTATACCTTTATCTATGCCTTAAAACCCCAATCGATTGCGGTGTCAAAATCGGTTTGGTGTGATGCCAATCCAGCTTATGCATGGAAAAACTTGCTACAAAAGAATGTGCAACCGAAAGAAAAAAGTTGTGCCAATCCGATTGAGCGTAACCTCGAACTCGGCCGTAAACTTGCGGTGGATGCCACGCCAACCTTGATTTTCTCAAATGGTTTGAAAATGGTGGGTGGACGCAGTGCGGAAGAAGTTCAGATGATTTGGAAAGAGCTCGGACTCTAATGAAAAAGCTCCCCAATCCCCGTTTAAAATGAATGGGGAGCCTTCTGAATGGATTTAACTTTTTTTGGTGATGAGTTTATAAAGGAATAAAATAATCACCGCACCCAAGACAGACGCAATAAAGCCAGCTGCCGAATTTTCAGCATATAAGCCAAGTAAACGTCCACCGTAGGTGGCGAGTAATGAACCTGCGATACCCAATAAAGTAGTGACAATAAAGCCAGCTTTGTCATCTCCTGGATGTATTGCACGTGCAATTAAACCAGCAAAAAAACCAACAACAATGGCTACAATCAGAGACCACATTATCTTTTCTCCTTGTTTTAAAAGCGGTATTTCTTATTATCCTGCTTGATCCAAGCGTACTTTGTCTGTAGTGGATTGCCTATTTATGTCGTATTTTTGTGCATTCTTTAGTAGGCTTTGTTTAATCACGAAGCATAAAAAAGGCGCCCTAAGGCACCTCTGAGTCAGCATCATGATCAATCCATGACAGTTGTCATCGGTATTGATGCAATGCTAGTAAGGTTTAACCCTTACAGACCGATTTCACCAATAAATGGTAGGTGACGGTACTTTTGATCGAAATCCAAACCATAACCGACAATAAAGCGATCTTCGACTTCAAAACCGAGAAATTTAACTTCTAACGGAATTTCACGGCGTGATGGTTTACTCACTAGAGTACACAGTTCAATCGAGTTCGGGTTACGTGTTTGCAGCATTTCAACCACTTTACTTAAAGTGTTGCCCGAATCGATAATGTCTTCCACCACCAGCACATCTTTACCATGAATTTCACCATCCAGATCTTTCAGGATCTTGACGTCTCTTGATGAAACAGTGGTGCCATTGACGTAGCTAGAAACAGTCATAAAATCGAGTTCGTGTGGCTTTTCAATGGCACGGCATAGGTCGGCCATAAAAATAACTGAACCACGTAACAGGCCAATCAATACCAGTTCTTTATCACTTTGAGCATAGTGTGCATTGATCTTTTCGCCCAGTTCTTTGACTTTGGCTTGAATCTCTTCACTTGAAATCATAATGCGCATTGCAATGGTCATCGGTAGATTCCTAAAACTTAAAAACGGGAAAATAAAAAAGGTGTTGACCTGCAACACCTCGAAATCTTGAGCTAATCCGCCAATTTTAAAACAAAATCACCTTTCATGCACCTTTTGATGATGAAGAATATGTTTCATTTTGAGCAGATGCACGGTCACGTTTTAACAGAACAGCGCATCCGATGGCCAATATGATCCACCCAAGTTTTTGTTTATTTAAATGTTTCGCTTTGGCTGTAGGCTTTTTGTCCATAGATATAGGTTGCCTCAATATTTCGGTCATCGCCCATGGTGAATAAGGCGAATAGGCTGTCATCAACCGATTTTGAACGCGACTGACGCAGTTGCTGCAATGCGGTCGGTTTCAGGTTCAGCACCACAAAATCAGCTTCTTTTCCGAGATTGAAGTTACCGAGCTTGTCATCCAGATGCAAGGCTTTTGCTCCGCCTAAGGTTGCATGGTATAGCGACTCAAACGCAGACAGTTTATCACCTTGTAGCTGTTGAACTTTGTAGGCTTCATTGACGGTTTGCAATAAGCTAAACGAGGTCCCTGCCCCAACGTCGGTGCCAAGACCAACTTTAACCTGTTGTTGCCAAGTTTTGTTCAATGGGAATAAACCGCTACCTAAGAATAGGTTTGAGGTTGGACAGAAGGCAATTGCAGAATCAGTCTCATGCATACATTTCCATTCAGCATCTTCTAAATGCACACAGTGTGCGAATACCGAACGTTGGCCAGTTAAACCATAGTGATGATAGACATCCAGATAGCCCTTTTGCTCAGGGAACAACTCTTTTACCCAAGCAATCTCATCTTTATTTTCACTCAAATGGGTATGTACATACACATCTGGGAATTGTGCTTTGAGTTGGCCTGCTTTTTCGAGTTGTTCTGGGGTGGAGGTCGGCGCAAAACGTGGGGTAATTGCATACAGTGCACGACCTTGGCCATGCCACTTCTCGATTAATGCCTTAGAATCCTCATAGCCGCTGTCTGCGGTGTCGCACAAGGCTTCGGGTGCATGACGATCCATCATCACCTTACCCGCGATTAAGCGCATTTGGTGCTGCTCTGCGGCCTCAAATAAGGCATCCACCGATTCAGGATGTACCGTACAGAACACCAATGCTGTGGTGGTGCCATTTTTGAGCAGTTCATTGACAAAGAATTGCGCAATTTCTTTCGCATAGGCTTGGTCTTTGAACTGGATTTCAGTTGGGAAGGTATAGGTATTTAACCAGCTTAAAAGTTGCTCGCCGTAGGCCCCGACCATTTCAGTTTGTGGAAAGTGAATATGGGTATCGATCATGCCCGGAATGATCAACTGTTCTGGATAATGCTGAATTTCAACGTTTGCAGGGAGATGGGCTTGAGCGTCGTTCCACGTGCCAAACCAGCGAATTTTGCCTTGTTCAGTGATCATGACACCATCTTCGAGATAGCGCACTTGATCGGCAATTTCAGCAGCTTGGGAAACGGTTTTTTGAATATCTAAGAAACGACCACGAATCACCGTGATTGGAGTAGCCAAAGTCATAACAACCTACAATTTTACTTTTTTCGGTTGATTGTACCTGATTTTGCCAAAGTTACTGGATTATTCGTCTAATTCGTAGGCTTAAAAGGTATATAAATGTGACTCATAATTTAAATCAACTCAGTTTAGGAAAATCGAAATGTATGCCTTATCTGGGGGAAACACAGAGACAGAGCAAAGCAATCGAAGCAGACTATTTGATCTGATTATGCACTGCCCTGCTTTGTATGGGATGTTGCAGCAATTGGCTCAATTACATCCTACGGCTTATTTAAGTGCAGGTGCGCTTCGTAATACCGTGTGGGCGCATTTACATGGTCAAAGCTTTGACTTGAACAATTGCGATATAGATGTGATTTATCATGATGCAATGCAAACAGATGACCGTTTGCAAAAACAGTTGCAGCACGATTTAGAGCGAATCTTTCCTGAACAGCAATGGGATGTAGTGAATCAGGCCTTGGTACATACTTGGTATGGTCAGGGCAAGGCAGAAAATATTCAACCTCTAGCATCGCTTGAACATGCTTTGTCATTATGGCCAGACACAGCAACCGCGATTGCGGTCAGATTAAAATGCGCTGGAGAACTGGAGCTAATCGCACCTTTTGGCCTACATGATTTATTTGCACTGAGATTGTGTTGGAATCCTGCATTGGTCAGCTATGACACATTTAAACAAAGGGTTGAATCCAAACAGTGGTTACAGCAATGGCCTAAATTGCAATTAGTGAATGATGCTCAAATAAAAAAGGGCCTTCATTGAAGACCCCTTTGAGATGCTTTGCGCTTATTGCGCTTGGCGTTTGTTATGACGTAACGAGAGATAAGCGGTGATGCCCAAGACTAGGACGATAAAGCCTAATGAAATCCAGATTGGCATGTGGAATACATCGAGCAATAACATTTTTGCACCAATGAACAATAAGATGATGCCCAAGCCATACGGTAAGTAATGCATTTTGGTTGCAGCGCCTGCCAACAAGAAGAACATCGCACGTAAGCCCAAAATCGCCATTAAGTTTGCGGTTAAGACAATGAACGGGTCACTGGTCACAGCGAAAATCGCAGGAATAGAATCCACCGCAAAAATCACATCAGATGCTTCAACCAAGATCAAGACTAAGAATAATGGCGTTGCCCACAACACACCGTTCTGACGAACAAAGAAGCTATTACCATGCAGTTGTGGGGTAATACGCATGTGTTTGCGTAACCATTTCAATAGCTTGATATCTTCAATATTGGTGTCTTCTTCATCTTGTCCTTTCAGGAACTTAAAGCCTGTATAGACCAAGAACGCACCGAAGATATACAGCACCCAAGAGAACTCTTGGACGAACCAAGCACCAATAAAGATAAAGATGGTTCTTAAAATGATTGCACCGAGTACGCCGTAAAGCAGGATTTTACGCTGGAATGCAGGTGGAATCGCAAACGCTGCGAAAATCATTAGCCAGACAAAGACGTTATCAATTGCCAGCGATTTTTCCAGTAGATAACCTGCAAAGTATTCCATGGTTTTTTGGTTTGCAATGGTTGCACCTACCGTTTGCTGTAGGTAGAACCATAAACCACCACCAAAGATCGTTGCGACTGTCACCCACGCAATGCTCCAGTAAGCTGCTTGTCGAATAGGTACATCTTGGTCTTGTTTTTGTTTAAAGCCTAAAAAGTCGATCAGCAGCATGACTGTGACAAGGCCGAAGAACACGACATATAGCCATAAATTACCGATAGTTTCCATCACAACTCCCTATCTGGCAAATGGACATAAAAAAACCTTGACCAGTTGCCAGATGAATTAATACATCTGTTTCAACATGATCAAGGTCTTGCCTACATCACGATTGCATGTGATGCTCAGAGTCCGACTTTTTGCAAAGTGTAATGACGAAACTCTGACACCTAAATTGTTCAGTTTCACAACCTAGGCTTGGAGGAGGCTACTCCCCTTGTCAAATTCTGTTATGGATGATGACATCCAAAGATAGGCATAGAATTACATAAATAATCGATTTAAGCAAATTTTGAATGCATAAATTTTAAACATTATTTTTATTCTGGTGAGATAGGAAAATTCCTCAACTTGGATTAATTTAAGCTCGAACAGCTTTGTAAAATGATGAGAATAAAAAACAGATGAGTCCTGCAAAAATTCAAGATAGACCACGAAAGCGACTTGCACCGCGTGATCCAACAGAAGCCCACCGTGCAGCCACACCCTTAGAACTGTTATTTGACCTGATTTTTGTGGTCGCGATTGCAACTGCAGGACAGCAACTCCACCATGCGATAATCGAAGGTCATTTATGGCATGCTTTACCGACCTATTTCATGGTGTTTTTCGCCTTGTGGTGGGCATGGATGAATTTCACTTGGTTTGCCTCAGCCTATGACAATGATGACACACTGTATCGCTGTTTGACCTTTGTCCAAATTGTTGGCTCATTGGTGATGGCAGCTGGCATTCCCGCGGTTTTCCAAGAACATAATTTCGATGTCATTATCATTGGTTATGTGATTATGCGTTTGGCTTTAGTGACCCAATGGATACGTGTCGCAAAACACGATCCTGAACGCAAGGTAACTGCTTATCGCTATGCAATCGGGATTGTCTTGGTTCAGTTGGGATGGCTGATTGGCAATTTTAGTGCCATTCATATGACCCCTCTACTTTTCCTCATTTTGGTTGTTGCTGAGTTAGTCGTGCCCTTGTATGCCGAAAAGCATGCGATCACGCCATGGCACCCGCATCATATTATTGAGCGCTACGGGTTGCTTACTATCATTGTATTGGGTGAATCCATCATTGGCAGTTTTGCAGCCACTCAGGAAGCTTTTTCCAATCATGACGTAAATTTTAAAGAAATTTTTTTAGTGATTGGCGGACTGTTAATGATGTTTGCAATGTGGTGGGTTTATTTTGACCGCAGTCATCACCACCATCAACGCCGTGGGGTACAGCCTTTTTTATGGGGCTACGGTCATTTTTTTATCTTTATCAGTATTGCGATATTAGGCGCAGCTTTAGCTGCCGCCGTCGATGTTTCAACTCAACATGCCCACATTTCCAGTCAAATGATGGGCTGGCTGATCGCTGCCTGTCTGGCGATTTATAGTACCTATATTTGGTTGTTTTACGAGGCCTTTGATTTATCGGGATGGCGACGTTGGCTCTATCCAATGACTATTTTGATCCTTTTCACGATTCCTTTATTTTTTGCCGATATTGGTTATATCGTTTTTGCGATGGCGGTGATTTATATTCTGCGTCTTCTCATTTCTAAAATGTATTTGATGAATTGTAATGATGAGCAGGTGGCTGCAAGCAAATAATGCAAGTCTTGCAACACTTATCTTTATAGAGCAGAAACAAGCGAGAAACGAGATACACTCGCTTGTTTTAAGCAAAGATTTTTAGAATTTCTGTGCGTAAGAATTGATGGCGTGAATTATGTTTCACCTGCTCATGCCAATACATGCCCATATTGATTCTAGGGAGTTCAATCGGCAGTGCATGAATGTGTAAATTATCCGAATAATGCAGATGTTTGAGAATACTTTGCGGAATGGTCAAGATCGCATTCGGATATTGAGCCAAGACTTGCAGCGCCGTTGCATAGTGTTGGCAACGCAGAAAAATCTGCCGCGACAATTGCTGCCGATTTAGATAAATATCTTCCAGTAGTAAGCCTGTGCGCCGTGATGACACCCCAATGTGTGGTGATGATAAATACAGTGATAAATCCATGTCTTGCTGTTGGGTGCAGACCACAAAATGGTCCTCCATCAGGTTTTCAAACTGTAAATGATCCTGATGGGGCTGTACCAGATCAATGACAAAATCAATTTGTTGGGCGGAGAGATCCGCCAGCATGTTTTTACGATCCAGCTTGGAACTCAGAAACTGAATATCCAGATTCAATTGGGCAAAATGATGGACCAGTTGCGGGAAAATAATGGGTTCGATTTCATCATGAATGGCAATTTTCAGGCTTTGCAGCATGCTCGGCATAAAGTCTTGCTGAGGCACTGCAATTTGTTGAATCGCCAGTAATGCTGTTTGAATCGGCTGATAAATTTGCTCGGCATAGGGGGTTGGAAGCATTTTTTGCCCACTACGGACAAATAGATCATCTCCGAGTTGTGTACGTAGGCGCTGTAAGGCATGGCTGACCGCAGATTGGCTAATACAGAGCAGTTGTGCGGCTTTGGAAATGCTTTTTTGCTCAAAAATGGCAATAAAAAGTGGATATAGATTGATATCGATACGGTGAAAGTGCGCCACTTCCAGTGGACTAGTATTATGAATCTGATTCATAGTTTTGCATAAAATAAAATCATTTCATTCATAATAAATTTTCGCTTATGGTGATGTAAAGCAGCGAATTGAGCTTCGCCAAATTTTTACCTTGAGGGAAATGATGATGTTTGCATTATCTGAACGCGCACAGGATTTTATTGCACGAACGCAAGCCTTTATTCAACAAGAAATTGAACCGATCGAAAAGACATTCTGGGATGAAGTACATCATCGCAATGTTGATGGTGACTGGACTAAGTGGCAGTGGCCAGCCCAACTCGAACAACTGAAAAGCAAAGCCAAAGCTGCGGGCTTATGGAATATGTTCTTACCTGATGCTGAACTGGGTGCAGGCTTATCGGTACAGGAATATGCACATATTGCGGAACTCACAGGACGGAGTTTACTTGCACCGACAGTGTTCAACTGTAACGCGCCTGATAGCGGCAATATGGAAGTGTTATGGCGCTATGGTAGTGACCAGCAAAAACAACAATGGTTGCACCCCCTGCTCGCTGGCGAAATCCGTTCAGTATTCTGCATGACTGAACCTGCGGTAGCATCCAGTGATGCAACTAATATGCAAGCCACGGCGGTGATTGAAGGCGATGAGATTGTCTTGAATGGACGCAAATGGTGGTCATCGGGTTTGGGAGATCCGAATGCCAAAGTGATTATTTTCATGGCTTATACCCCAGACCCAAGCAAAGACCGTCATCATCAACATTCGATGGTATTGGTGCCAATCGATACACAAGGGGTAACAATTGAAAGAATGTTGCCTGTGTTTGGTGACTACGATGCCCCGCATGGGCATGGACAGGTTAGTTTTGACAATGTGCGTGTGCCAGTGAGTAACTTTATTGGCGGTGCTGGGCAAGGTTTTGAAATTGCCCAAGGGCGTTTAGGGCCAGGGCGGATTCATCATTGTATGCGTTGTATTGGCGCAGCAGAGAAAGCCTTGGAGCTGATGATTGATCGAGGCATGTCACGCAAAGCTTTTGGCAAAGAAATTCTGAAATTGGGCGGTAATTTAGAACGGGTCGCAGATGCACGTGTACAGATCGATCAAGCTCGCCTATTAACGCTGTATGCCGCTTATAAGATGGATACCTTAGGCAATATGGCGGCTCTGACAGAGATTTCTGCAATTAAAGTAGTGGCACCGACGGTATTACAACATGTGGTCGATATGGCGATTCAAATTCACGGTGGCGAAGGTGTTTCACGCGATACCCCACTGACTGCATTTTTCAATCAAGCGCGTAGTTTACGTTTGGCCGATGGACCTGATGAAGTCCATAAAGGCATGATTGCCAAATTAGAACTCAAAAAACGTGGCTATACTCGTTGATAAGGAAAATACAACAATGACAATGATTGATATCGGTGGACAGGTTCGTAAAGGTGAAGAACTGGATATTGCAGCGGTTGAAAGCTGGTTAAAAAACCAAGGTGTAGATCTGCAAGGACAGGCACAAGTGACCCAATATTCAGGGGGTGCATCGAATTGGACCTATCGGCTGCAGTATGACAATGCAGATCTCATTTTACGTCGTCCACCTAAAGGGACCAAAGCCAAATCTGCGCATGATATGGCGCGTGAATACAATGTACAGAAGCATCTTGCACCGTTCTACCCTGTCCTGCCTGAAATGATTGCACTGTGTCAGGACGAGAATGTGATTGGCTGTGACTTCTATGTCATGAAACGGATCGAGGGCATTATTCCACGTGCCAATTTACCTAAAGAATTACAGCTGGATGAGTCACAGGTACAGCAACTTTGCCTGAATGTCTTAGATAAATTGATTGAGCTGCATCAAGTACCTTATCAAGGTACAGAACTGGAAAAACTGGGCAAAGGCGAAGGCTACTGCCGCCGTCAGGTCGAAGGTTGGGATGCGCGTTTTAGTAAAGCATTTACACCCAATATCCCTGATTTTGCTTTTGTACGTGAATGGCTACAGCAACACATTCCTGCTGATGCTAAAACCTGCGTGATTCATAATGACTGGCGTTTTGATAATGTCATTTTAGATCCACAACAACCGACTCAAGTGATTGGGGTACTGGATTGGGAAATGGCGACATTGGGTGATCCGTTGATGGATTTGGGCAGTGCACTCGCCTACTGGATTCAAGAGGATGATGATGCTTTAATGAAATCCAGCCGCCGTCAACCAACCAATTTAAAAGGCATGCTGACACGACAACAGGTGGTCGATTATTATCTGGAAAAAACAGGTCTAAAGCCTGATAACTGGGCATTTTATGAAGTGTTTGGTTTGTTCCGCTTAGCAGTGATTGCGCAACAGATCTATTATCGTTATTACCATCAGCAAACCGATAATCCAGCCTTTAAAGACTTTTGGATCATGATTCACGCCTTACATATTCGGGCTTTAAAACTGATTGCGCAAAACAATCCGCAAGCACGACCATTGATTGCTGAATATGGCGCAAAACTACAGGATATTTTAAAACAATGACCACAATTTATTTGGTACGACATGGGCAAGCGTCTTTTGGTGCAGCAAGTTATGACCAGCTTTCAGCCAAGGGTGAACAGCAGGCACAGGTTGTCGGTGATTTTTTTAAACAGACTCTGAAGCAAACACCGCTGATTGTGGCAGGTTCGATGCAACGTCACCAGCAAACAGCGCAATTGGCCTTAGCCCAAAGTTTTCAGAATGCACCGATTCAAACAGAGTCGGCTTGGAATGAGTTTGATCATCAGCATGTGTTTGCTCAATACGAACCGCGTTTTAATCAACCTGAATTGCTGAAACAGGATGTCGATTTGGTGGCCAATCCACGTGCTTACCTAGCTAAAATCTTTGATGGCGCGATTGATCGCTGGATTGGAGAGCAATATGACCATGAATATCATGAGACCTGGTTAGACTTTCAATCGCGTGTAGAAAGTGCCTTACACGGTTTGTGTCAGCACATTGATGCCACACAACCACGTCAGGCAGTGGTATTTAGTTCTGGCGGTGTGATTTCTGTGGCGGTCGGTCAGGTGTTGGGACTGAATGCCAAACAGATTTTTGCGCTGAATTGGTCGATTGCTAATGCCAGTATTACGACACTGCGCTGGTCAGATGATCGTTTGCAATTACTCAGTTTTAATGAGCATCATTATTTGAAAGCGCGTGATGCTGAACTTTTAACATGGATTTAAAAAAATAGGTGGCAGGCATGGCAAAGACGATTTTAATTACAGGGGCAAGCTCGGGCTTGGGCGCAGGTATGGCACGTGAATTTGCCGCCAAAGGCTACAATCTGGCGCTTTGTGCACGACGTTTAGAGCGTTTGGAAGCCTTACAACAACAGTTGCAAAGCCAGTTTTCGATTCAGGTCAAGATTAAAACCCTTGATGTGACCCATTATGATGATGTGTTTACGGTGTTCCATGCTTTTCAGCAAGAATTTGGAACGATTGACCGGATTATTGTCAATGCTGGTGTTGGCGATGGTCGCCGTATTGGCAAGGGGCATTTTGATGTAAATCGTGCTACCGCTGAAACCAATTTTATTTCGGCACTGGCGCAATGCGAAGCGGCAGTTGAAATCTTTAGAGCGCAAAACAAAGGTCATTTGGTGGTGATTTCTTCGATGAGTGCAATGCGTGGTTTACCCAAGCATTTATCGACCTATGCCGCCAGTAAAGCCGCGGTGGCGCATTTGGCCGAAGGGATTCGTGCCGAGTTGTTGAATACGCCAATTAAAGTCTCGACGATTTTCCCAGGTTATATTCGAACTGAATTAAATGAAGGTGCCAAGAAATTACCATTCGAAGTGGATGAGAAAACAGGAAGCAAGGCTTTGGTGAAAGCCATTGAGAAGGAACCTGTGAAAGCTTATGTGCCACAGTGGCCGTGGTTGCCAATGGGGATTGCAATGAA
Source organism: Acinetobacter genomosp. 15BJ (assembly GCF_000400715.1). GTDB lineage: Bacteria > Pseudomonadota > Gammaproteobacteria > Pseudomonadales > Moraxellaceae > Acinetobacter. The sequence goes on from NZ_KE007344.1 coordinate 40,829, forward strand.
GATTTTGCCGTTGAAATTGGTGAATAAACTAAGTTGATTGCAATTTTAAATGCATAGACAAATATGTTTATTCGGTAGATTGCACAGCCTCATATAGACTGAATAGTTGACTTGTTTGAGTATAGGCGTTTCCTTACTTTTCAAAGATGAAAAGTAACAAAAATCTTTTGTTGAGCAGAGGGTACATCCATGTCACCCCTGCTCAACTGGCGGCATCCATGCCGCCTGTCACGATAGTGAATACCGTGACAAAGTTAGATGATGAAATGGGCTACTGGCTAGATTATGACAAAGCCGTAATTAACTTTTGGTGTAAACCACCAAAACCGCCATTGGACATGATCACCACAGCATCGCCCTCACCTGCTTCATTCACCACACGGGCAATGATCTCATCTAAAGAGCGGCTAACTTCCGCCTTGTTTGCTGATGCTGAGATCACCGGTTGTAGATCCCAATCCAAGCCTTCTGGTTGATACCAAATCACTTCATCCGCTAAACGAGCAGAATGTGCTAAACCATCTTTATGGCTGCCCATACGCATGGTGTTAGAACGTGGTTCAATAATCGCCCACAGCTTACGTTCACCTAGACGTTTACGTGCACCGTCCAGTGTGGTTTCAATCGCAGTTGGGTGATGGGCAAAGTCATCGTAGACTTCGATGCCACGCACCGTGCCTAACAGTTCCATACGGCGTTTAACACCACCGAAGTTGGATAAGGCTTCACAAGCCTGTTCAAGGCTAACACCTACGTGTTGTGCAGCAGCAATGGTTGCCAATGCATTGGCAACACTATGTTGCCCTGTCATGTTCCACTTCACTTCACCTACCACTTTGCCGTGCTCAAGTACTTTAAAGTGACTGCCATCGGCACTGATCAGTTCAGCTGATAAGGCGGCTTGGTCATTTGGCTCAAGACTGGTGCGAACCACAGGTGTCCAGCAGCCTTGCTGCAAGACTTCATCAATATTGGTTTCAGTGATTGGTGCAATAATACGACCTTCGCTTGGAATGGTACGCACTAAATGATGGAACTGTTTTTGAATCGCAGCCAGATCATCAAAAATATCGGCGTGATCAAATTCAAGGTTGTTTAAAATCGCTGTTTTAGGATGATAGTGAACGAACTTAGAACGTTTATCGAAGAAGGCAGAATCATATTCATCTGCTTCAACACAGAAATATTGACCGCCACCTAGACGTGCACTTTCACTAAAACCCAGTGGTACGCCACCGATCAAGAAACCCGGATTTAAACCTGCTTGGTCAAGCACCCAAGCCAGCATGGTGGTGGTAGTGGTTTTACCATGTGTACCCGCGACACCAAGTACATGTTTGCCTTGGAGTACATGATCGGCCAAGAATTGTGGACCAGAAATATAAGGCAGGCCTTCATTCAGCATGTATTCAATCGCATCAATACCACGTTTCATGGCATTGCCGACAATCACAAGATCAGGATGCGGTTGCAAGTGGCTACGATCATAGCCCTGCATCAATTCAATACCTGCATTTTCAAGTTGAGTTGACATTGGTGGATAAACATTAGCATCTGAACCTGTGACTTTATGTCCTAAATCTCGTGCTAATAGAGCCAAAGACCCCATAAATGTGCCACAAATACCCAAAATATGCAGATGCATAACGCGCCTTCTCCACTGCTTTTCATACAGCACTGATATCGTATGTATGATTGTCGTTATCAATAAAAATCAAACGCAACGATAGCAAGGCTTGCATGGAAAAGATAGTCAAAATTCGTTGTTGTTGTTTAGTTCTAATTGCACAGATGAATGCTAAAATTTCAGCGTTTTTACAAGCATTTCATCTCTGCTGTTCAACCCTTCTCTGGATAAAAGCACATTATGTTGAGCCCTACTCTTTTAGCGTTATGCTTGTTGATTATTTCCAACTGTTTTATGACCTTGGCGTGGTATGGGCATCTGAAAATTCTGCATGATGCACCCATTTGGCAGGCGATCTTATTTAGCTGGTGTATTGCGCTACTGGAATACAGTTTTATGATTCCTGCCACCAAATTGCTCAACCAGCATGGTTGGAGTTTGGGTGAAATGAAGATTACTCAGGAAGTCGTGACGTTAATGGTGTTTGTGCCCTTTATGATCTTTGTGTTTAAACAACCCTTCAAACTCGATTACATCTGGGCGATGCTGTGTTTAATGGGTTGTGTCTACTTTGTTTTTAGAAATCAAAGCTAATTTTTCGAGGCGTCAGTTAACGCGTTCTTTTGTTGGGGATGCCTGAAAAAACCGCTATAATATGTGCCAATTTATTCCCTTGTGCTTGGCGTAAGTCGAGATACTTGTCTATTTTTATCATGTTTTGGAAAAGCCAATGAATGCGGTCGCAACAGATAGCCAACCTTTAGTCGGAATTATCATGGGTTCTCAATCAGATTGGGCAACACTTGAACATACCGCTAACATGCTCAAACAGTTGGGTGTTCCTTTTGAAGCTGAAGTGGTTTCTGCGCATCGTACGCCAGATCGTTTATTTGAATATGCTGAAACAGCTCGTGAACGTGGTATTCAGGTAATTATTGCAGGTGCCGGTGGTGCTGCACATTTACCAGGTATGTGTGCTGCTAAAACTGATTTACCTGTATTAGGTGTACCTGTTAAATCATCGATTTTGAATGGTGTTGATTCGCTGCTTTCGATTGTACAAATGCCAGCAGGTATCGCCGTAGGTACATTGGCAATTGGTCAGGCTGGTGCGACGAATGCTGCAATTCTGGCGGCACAGATTTTAGGTTTAACTCGTCCAGACATCGCTAAAAATGTGGCTGACTTCCGTACTGCACAAACCGAAAAAGTATCGAGTAATAACATTCCTGGTCATGAATGAGGATAAGCAAAGCGACGCTTTGCCCGAATGCAAGACGAGGACTTTGTCCGAGTAAGAGGATAAGCAAACTTAAAGCATTGCTTTAAGGCTTAGCCCTGAGGAGCGTAAGCTCCGCAAGAAGACGAGTAAGAATGTTGCTTTAAGGATTTGCCCGAGCAAAAGAGTTACAGATATGAATAAAACGATTGGCATTTTTGGTGGTGGGCAGCTAGGCCGTATGATGGCGCAAGCAGCATTACCACTTAATATTCAATGCACCTTCTTTGAAGCAGAAACAGATTGCCCTGCTGCGATTTTGGGTCCAGTCTTTTCGAGCCAAGTGGCACAGGGATTACAGGATTTTATTGCAAGCGCAGATGTATTTAGTCTTGAATTCGAAAATACGCCTGTTGCAGATGTGGATGTTTTAACACAAAGCAAAACCTTGCACCCTCCTCGCCTTGCTTTGGCGACTGCACAAAATCGTTTGGCTGAAAAACGTTTGTTTGATGAGTTGAATATTCCTGTTGCGCCGTACCGCGCTGTGGACAGCTTAGAGAGCTTAAAACAAGCGGTATCGGATCTTGGATTACCAATCGTATTGAAAACCGTAACGGGTGGTTATGATGGTAAAGGTCAATTCGTTTTACGCACTGAAGATCAAATTGAGACAGCTTGGGCTGAATTAGGTCCTGCAAAAAGTCTGGTGGCAGAAAGTTTTGTCAAATTCAGTCGCGAAGTATCAATCATTGCGGTACGTGGACAAAATGGTGATGTGAAAACTTGGGCTTTGGCTGAGAATCACCATCATAATGGCATCTTGTCACACTCAATCGTACCTGCACCAAATAGCGCTGATTTACAGCCTGTTGCGCAAGACTATATTACCCGATTGCTGAAGCACTTAGATTATGTGGGTGTTCTCACACTTGAACTATTTGTGACGGAACAAGGTTTATGCGCCAATGAAATGGCGTGTCGTGTGCATAATTCAGGTCACTGGTCGATTGAAGGTGCGATTTGCTCGCAATTTGAAAACCATATCCGTGCGGTTGCAGGCTTACCATTGGGTGCAACTGAAGTCATTCGCCCAAGTGTGATGATCAATATTATTGGTCAGCATCCTAAGTCAGAAGATGTTTTGGCGCTGAATGGCGCGCATTTACACCTCTATAATAAGTCTGAGCGTACTGGCCGTAAGTTGGGACATATTACTTTAATGCCAAATCATTCAGATGATTTAACCGGTTTATGCCGCCAATTGGCGAAAATATTACCTGTTCCATTGGCATTAACTGATGAAATGAGCATCTAAACTTATCCACAGCACCTAAAAAAGCGATCTTTGGATCGCTTTTTTTATTTCATATGCTTTTAAATTTAAAAATATAGAAATGATTTGTTGTGGATAACTTGTTTTTGATATTTTGAATTTAAAATGATGGCTGTTGTTTGAATTTAAATGACAGTGGATAAGTATTTATGGATTTTAAATTTAAAATGAGAGTATTGTTTTAAATTTAAAGTTGAGTGGTGATTGGCTTTTAAATTTAAATTATTGGGTTGTGGATATCTATTTACGCTATAATTATTTTATAAAAAATATGGATTTGTTGTCTTTGTAGGGCTTTGTTTGAAGCAATCGCTCATTTATATATGGAAAAATGAATTTAAAAGTGGATAATTTTTTAAATTTAAAAGCGTCGTATTATCCAGTGGTGGTGCTTTTGAATTTAAATAGGTCTTGTTGATAACTTTTAAATTTAAAATAAAGGCTGAATTATGAATTTAAAAGCAGTGTTTTAAATTTAAAACTGAGAAATGAATTCAAAGGGCAGAGTAAAACTTGAAGTGCGACATAAACCACCTAATTAATTTAAAGGGTTTATGGAGTATATAAAATTGTCATACCATCATCTTAACTTTGAAGATCGTACTGCATTAATGCTTGAGTCAAGAAAAGAAGGCTTTTCAGCCAGAAAATTTGCTGAACTCATTAAAAGACATCCTAGTACGATCTATCGTGAGCTTAAAAGAAATAGCATCAATGACGTTTATCAAGCTCGATATGCTTCTGATAACACCTTCGCTAGACGTAGACGTGGTCACAGAAAACTCAAAATCGATTCAATCCTCTGGAAATTTATTGTTGAAGCGATCCGTTGTTTATGGTCTCCTCAGCAAATAGCAAAGCGTTTAAAGACATTTCCTGATTTGGATCAAACAATGAATGTAAGCCATACAACGATTTATTCAACGATACGAGCATTACCAAAGGGTGAGTTGAAAAAAGACTTATTATCCTGTCTGCGTCATGAAAATAAAAAGCGAAAAGCTAACGGTGAACCTAAAAAAGATTCTATATTACAGGATATTAAAACTATTCATGAGCGCCCAGCCGAAGTTCAAGAAAGAAAAATACCGGGTCATTGGGAAGCTGATTTAATTAAAGGTAAAGACAATAAAAGTTCGATAGCAACACTTATTGAACGAAATACACGGCTCTGTATCTTGGCAACATTACCTGATGCAAAGGCAGAATCAGTGCGCAAGGCTTTAACTGAAGCTCTGAAATATTTACCTGCAGAACTGCGTAAAACGTTGACCTATGACCGTGGACGCGAGATGGCAGAACATAAAATACTTGAAGAAGATTTAGGCATAGATGTATATTTCTGTGACCCACATTCACCCTGGCAAAAAGGCACATGCGAAAATATGAATGGTTTAATTAGGCAATATTTACCTAAAGGGATTGATTTAAATCAGGCAGATCAGCATTATTTAAATCAAGTTGCCATGTCACTGAATACTCGTCCTAGAAAAGCGTTAGATTGGCTTACACCATTAGAGAAATTTGCTCAGCTTGTTGATTATCATAAGACTTTTCAAACTGTCGCACCTCATGTTTGAATTCGCCAAGTTACGTTTCCAAACTATACATCTTCATATAGCGTGTTAAGGTGGAGAGGAAATTTAAATTCAAAAGTTTTGGTTCAGTCATGAAACGTCATTTTTCTTTTTTTCTAGGCACTGCCTTATTTACTTTGTTTAATCAGGCGCATGCCGAGCTTGTGATTAACGGTGCAACAGTTTCGACACCGACCACAACAGCAGCTGTTGCCAGCAGTAATTATACGCCAAATTCCAATTTTCAGGGCTGTATTGCCAATCTACGTTCACAGGCAATTGCATCAGGTGTATCAGGTGCAACCTATGATCGCTATACGCAAAATTTAACGCCTGATTATTCCGTGATTGATAAATTAAATTATCAGCCTGAATTTTCGACACCGATCTGGGATTATTTATCTGGCCTTGTGGATAATGAACGTGTACAAGCAGGACAGCAAAAACTTACTCAACATCGTGCCGTCTTGAACCGAGTTGAGCAGGCCTATGGTGTACCTGCTGAAACAGTCGTAGCCGTATGGGGCGTCGAAAGTAATTATGGCGATATTTCGGGTAAGTATCCTTTATTACAGGCCTTGGGTACTTTGAGCTGTGAAGGTCGTCGTCAAAGTTATTTCCGTGGTGAGTTTTTTGCCACTATGCGTATTTTACAACGCGGTGATTTAACCCAAGATCAACTTTATGGTTCATGGGCTGGTGCGTTTGGTCATACTCAGTTTATGCCATCAACGTATGAGCGCTTAGCCGTAGATTTTGATGGTGATGGCCGCCGTGATTTGGTTTCAAGTACCACGGATGCTTTAGCTTCAACCGCTAATTTCCTAAAACGAGCAGGGTGGCAAACCGGTATGCCGTGGGGTTTTGAGGTTAAAATCCCGCAAGGCATGTCAATTTCTGGTGAAAGTCGTCGCAATAAAAAACCGTTGAATAGCTGGATTGCGCAGGGGGTCACCCGTGCTGACGACACTGCGTTGATTCAAGGCAATTTATCGGGTAGTACGCCAGCGGGACTGATTTCACCAGCGGGTGCCAATGGGCCAGTTTTTCTGGTGTTTAAAAACTTTGATGCGATTTATAGTTATAACGCGGCTGAAAGCTATGGTTTAGCTATTGCGCATCTATCTGATCGTTTACGTGGTGGCACGCCATTTTTAACCGCTTGGCCAACCGATGATGCGGGGACATCCCGTGCAGAACGTCGTGAAATTCAACAGTTTTTAGTGCAGCGTGGCTATGATATTGGTGCTGTTGATGGTTTGATTGGCGATAAAAGTCGTCAGGCCATTCGTCAAGAGCAAAGCCGTCTTGGCTTAAACCAGACTGGACGCGCAGGGCAGCAGATTTTACGTGCGTTCCGTCAGGAGCAGGCCAAGCAAATGATGAAATAAATTTGAAGTTGATAATTAAAAAAGGTCTGCCCATGGGCAGACCTTTTTTAATTAAGGTGCAGCATCTAATTTAACTGCTTCTAAAATATCAAAAATTACCGCTGTTACATCTTGGCTTAAATCACGATCATTAAAGATTTCATAAGCTGTGATAGTGACATCAGTATCACTTGGTAATTGTTTTTGTTCTTCTTCAATCAAGTGCTCGATGGGCAATAGCGTTTGTTTGATTTCAAGATGCAATACTTCATCATAAGCAAGATTTTCATCTTCAAGCTCTAACTCTTGCTCATTGAAATAGGGAATTAAGATGGCATGGAGATAAGGGCTAATATCTTGAATATTCAAGAGTTCGATATCACGAGTCTGTTCAATCGTACTGATGTGGTCGTTCACTTCAATTAAGATATGATAATAACTCATGCTGATCTCCATTAAGGCTAAGATGATGTTTTATCATCACAATAACATGAATAAATCAAAACAATCGACCCATTCTTGTTATTGCTTAGCAGATCATCTTATATCTACCTATGATGTTCGATTAATCCGCCAAACCTAATAGCTTTAGATCAGTCTCAGTCAGTTGAAAATCTTTTGCATCCTGATCTTTAATTCGTGGATACATCAAAGATCTTGGATCACGGGTATGCTTTAGACCCAAAGCATGACCAAATTCGTGTGCTAAGGTCAAACGTAAGTCATCAGTTGATGAAAATTCATAAATAAAAATCTGTTTTCCATCAAATTGACCTTTGTGTAGCACTTCAGGCTTAAAAGTCTCATTAAACTCATTTACAGAAGCACTTAACTGTTGATGGACTTGTTTCGATTTTTCAGCCTTTTCCTGACTTTGCTGGACTTTATGATTGTATTCAGTAATTTTTGCCTGCAATTTCTGAGCTTGTTGCTGCAACTGTTGTTGCTGTTTTTGCAGTGCAGTGAACAATGCTTTATTACTGCTGTCTGCCTTATATTGCGCTAAGCCTTGCTGATATTGTTGAGCCTGATTTTCGTAGGCTTTCTTTTGCAGTTCAAGTTGAGCATTGCTTTCTGCTAAATCAGCATTGCTTCTCTGCAATTTCTCATTTCTATTCAACCAATTCTGTTGTTCCTGCTCAAGTTGACTCAAACTTTCAGCACGTTTCATGCTACGAATTTGGCGTTGGTCAAAAACCAGATTAATCACAAAATCTGCGTCAGGATCATACACAAAATATTTTTGACCCGTATTCTTTTCCCAAATTGCAGCAGCTTGTTTACTTAAGTCGATCATTTGTTGTTGATCGATGTTCAAACGCGGGTCAAGTTCAGCAATACGATAGCGTAAGGGTTGTTCTGTGTTATAGCGAATTTGCGACTGTGCCGGAGCAGTCGAGCTAATTTTAGCAAAAGTCGAGACTGGGGCTAGCAAGGTAAAACACGCAGCCATAAGGAGAGATAAAAGACGCATAATAGGAGATAAAGCTTGAAAGAGGTCACATTTTAGTCAAAAAAAATCAGTAGTCAAATTGATGGAAGATAGTTCAATTTATGAGTTTTAGCGATATTTCTGGAAAATGAATAAAAATACATTTGTAGACATATCAGTAAAAAATCGTGATAAAAAAACAGGATTTGTTTATTAAATGATCTAAAACCAATGTGAGAACAACTGTTTATTTTTTATTTTTAAGGCATTAAATCTTTAATGGATGATCAAAGTAAGCTGCAAAAATATTTTTTTACATCTTAAAAAATACATTCTATTTCACATAAAATATTTATTTATTTGTACAAAAACTATACTTAGAGTCTAGTCAATGTTAATTCTTGTAAAGAAAAACCTGCTGTTGCTATCAATAAATGGCTTTTACCAAATCTTTATCAGAATCTGTGAGTGCAAATTGCTGGAAGTTTTGTTTTTGAATGACAGGGTACATTAGCGAGCGTGGATCATTGGTATGCTCTAGACCGAGTGCATGACCAAATTCATGTGCTAAGGTCAAACGCAGATCATTGGTAGAAGAAAATTCATAGATCAAAATCTGTTTACCGTTGAAGTGTCCTTTATGGAATAAATGTGGTTGAAAGACCTGATTAAATTGGCTTGCCGATGCAACCAGTTGTTGATTGGTTTGATTTAGATTTTGAATGCGTTGATTGAGCTGTTGTGTACGCTGATTATGTTCTTGAACTTCGCGTTGCAATACTAAAGACTGTTGTTCTAGAGCCTTTTGCCTTTGTGAAAATTGTTGAGCTAAATCTTTAGAATTAGAACGGGTTTGGTTGAAACGCAAAACCTCTGTATTGTATTGCTGAAATTGGAGATTGAGTTGTGCCTGTTTGCTGGCGATTAAAGCAGTTGTTCTTTGAATTTCCTCTTTGACTTGTTGTAATTGTAGATTTTGATTTTCCCACTGCTGTTGCTGTTGCTTAAGTTGATCTAAGCCTTGTAAACGATCCGTGCTGCGTTGTTGACGTTCATCAAAGATTAAATTAATGCTGAATTCAGCTTGTGGATCATAAATAAAGTTTTGTTGTCCTGTTTCTTGTTCCCAAAGCTTGGCTGCTTGCTGGGTGAGTTCGAGGACTTGTTGTTGACTTAAATTAAAGCGTGAATCAATGTCGGCAATACGATAATGCACTATTTTTTTTGTGGCTTGGTGTTGATGTCCATCTATATGATTGATATTTGCTTGAGCGCTGCTTAACTGAGGTAGGCTCGCACTCAAACAAGCAATAAAGAATGCTAGATAATGAACTCGCATGGTGAAATCCCCCCAAATAAAACTTATTTTTCATCATTATTTTGTGGGCGTCAAAATGCTATGTATTTAATAAATAAAACTAAAAAATGTGATTTTGTTCTAATAAATAAAAAATTGGATCGAGTGATATGCACAATAAAAAAATGAATAACATGTTTGTTTTTTGATCGTAAGTTAAAAAATATCAACGGATTAAATTGATAATGGCAAAAAATCCTTGAGTAGAGAGCAAAAAAATGGCCAATTGTTAACTTTTGTAAAATTTATGCAAAGTTGAAAAGTTTTTTACTTTTTAGTTAAAAATTGCTGGATTGTGACATTTATAGTCCATCCAATTTGAGCCATTTTTTAGAGCGTTGAGGCCATAACAATTTATTGGGACTATCTTGCTAATAAAAGAGAGAGGTCTGCTTGGGTCAAACGGAAATGCGCGGTGTCTTGATCTTTCATAATGGGATGCATGAGTGCTTGTGGATCATCACTATGTTCTAAGCCCAAAGCATGGCCGAACTCATGGGCGATGGTTAAACGTAAGTCATCTGTTGATTCAAACTCGTAAATTAATATTTGTTTGCCATTAAACAAGCCCTTATGAAATAAATGGGGCTTAAAGCGTTGCTTATACTGGCTGACTGAGGCATTGAGCTGCTGGTCTAAACTATTCAACTCATCCACTTGCTGATTTAACTGAATGATTCTCTGATTATATTGAGCAATTTCTTGCTGTAGTAACAGCACATTTTGCGTTAAGGTTTGTTGCTGTTGTTGAAAATAGTCCTGATTAGCAAATGAGCTGGGTTGCTGTCGTGCATTGTGTTGTTCTTGATTGTAGTGTTGGATTTGCTGATTCAGTTGTTGCTGTTTAAAGTCGAGAAGCTGTTTACTGCGCAGGATTTCCTGTTCAATCTGATCAAGCTGCCGCTTTTTTTCTACCCAGTGTTGTTGATTCGATTCAAGTTGGCTGAGGTGTTCTCGGCGTTGTTCGCTTTCCATTTGACGCTCATCATAAATCAGGTGAATCGCGAGTTGAGCATTGGGATCGTAAACAAAATAATCTTGCCCAGTACCATCTTTCCAGATTTGTGTCGCTTGTTGGCTAATGCTTTTTACTTGCTCGATACTGAGTTTAAAACGCGGGTCGACTTCGGCAATACGATAGCGTAGGCGTGTATCTAGTGGACTGGCGATACGGTCTGTCAGCGAGTTAAATTTAAGCTGAGGGTGTTGGCGGGTTTGATAGCCAGACCAAAGCAGAAATAGCACCAATACAAGAAGGAGGATGAATTTCATTCGTTATTTTTGGAAAATAGAGGTTGATATAGGCTTGGTACCATTAAAATCCCCCAGATCAGTGTAGAGAGAATATTGCCTAGCTCATAAAAAATGGCGCCAAACCCAGATATAAATGTTGAAGAATAACTTGGTAAAAGATAAATAAGTAACAGTGGGAAAAAACTATAAACGTAAAGCTTTCTCGCCCATTGTTTAAATAAAAGTAAGCCGATGAATACAATAACAAAACCAAGCATAAGTATGCCTGAGATGACAAGTTCCCAGTTCTGAGGATCTTTTGATACGAGGTCGCTTATTGCAATGGATGTTTCATTGTAAGCATCAAATATTGAGCTGATAAAAATACAGATCAGTGAAAAAATAAATATTAATCTAAATTGGGTTTTGCTGATAACGGGATCGGTTTTCATCTTCTCTCTAGGTATCATTCTTTTAGTATTTTGGATTATACCGAAATATAATTTCATGTATATCAAACTAATCCTGCAATATTTAGGCATGATGCCGCCATTTCAGTTTTTGGATTCTGCTTGAGATTGACTCATATAACTGCCATATTGAAGACAAAATTATCGATTCTGACAATTACAATAAAATGCAAAGGAACATGCATGCTGAAATATCTACTCAAAGCGCCTGAGACCGCATGGGCGGCAGTTTCACCTGCACCCGCAAAGGCAGAAAATCTAAAAATTAAATATTTGGGCACGGCAGGCTTTATTTTGTCTGATGCCAATCGAACTTTAGTGCTTGATCCTTTTATTAGCCGCCCAAGTCTTTGGCAGACCTTTACTCAACCCTTATCTAGCGATCCAGCATTGGTCAAACACTTTATCCCTGATGCGGATGAGGTACTGATTGGCCATGCACATTATGACCATATTCTAGATGCCGCAGAAGTGTGTAAACAAACAGGCGCTCGCCTAATTGGTTCACAAGCCAGTGTGATGTATGGGCGTTCTGCAGGTTTGCCTGAGCAACAGATGCAAGCCACACAGGGAAGGGAGGTCATTCACTGTGGTTCGTGGCAAGTGCTTGGTTTACCTTCAATCCATGGCAAAGCCTTGTTTGGTCGTGTTCCATTGCCAGGAGATATGACTGCACCACCACCATATCCACCGAAGTTTCATCAGTTACGCCATGGTTTGGTCTTGAATTGGTGGATTGATACAGGACAACTGCGCGTTGTTCACATTGATTCCGCCGATTTTATCGAGCAAGAGTTGCAGGGTAAACAAGCTGATATCCTGTGTTTATGTGCAATCGGACGCAAATATCGTCCAAACTATGTCAAAGATGTGGTGCGACTATTGAAACCGAAATACATTATTCCATGTCATTGGGATAGCATGGTGACGCCGATTGATGACGTTCCTCAGTTGTTGCCAGGGGTGAATATTCCTGAGTTTATTGAAGAAATAAAAGCGTGTGGTGTAATACCTTTGTTTATGCCGATTCTAGGTGAGCTGTATTTTGATCAATCTAAATCAATCTAATCGCCACTTTCTATACATTGGTTTTAATTCATTGTTAGCGCAGTCCAACAGGGTAGTCTCCATGCCGCCTCTACAACAGCGAAAACTAATTTGAGTTTAAATATTGATTATAAAAATTTAATACAAAAAAACCGCGCTTGCGCGCGGTCTTTTTTAAAGAGACAAATTATTTTTTGTCATCTTTTACTTCTGTGAACTCAGCATCTACAACGCCATCGTCCGCTTTTTGTTGTTGACCCGCATCACCACCTTGGAATGCATTTGGATCAAAACCTTCTGCGCCGCCAGCACCTTGAGCTTGTTCATAAGCACGTTGAGTGATTGGCATCAAGATGTTTTGTAAAGCTTCAGTTTTCGCTTTGATGTCTTCAACATCATTTTCTTTAGTTGCTGCTTCAAGCTCAGAAACCGCAGTTGTGATCGCAGTTTTTTCATCTTCAGTGACTTTGTCACCAAGATCTTTTACTGCTTTCGTCGAGCTAGAAACAAGAGCATCTGCTTCGTTACGTGCTTTTGCCAACTCTTCAAACTTACGATCTTCTTCAGCATTCGCTTCAGCATCTTTAATCATTGCTTCGATTTCAGCATCAGACAAACCTGAGTTTGCTTTGATCTGGATCGATTGCTCTTTACCAGTGCTCTTATCTTTAGCCGATACTTTCAAGATACCGTCAGCGTTGATGTCGAACGATACTTCAATTTGCGGTACACCACGTGGAGCAGGTGGGATATCGCCTAATTGGAAGTTACCCAACAATTTGTTTTGTTGAGCCATTTTACGTTCACCTTGGAACACTGAAATGTCTACAGCAGGTTGGTTATCAGCAGCAGTAGAGAATACTTGAGATTTCTTCGCAGGAATCGTCGTGTTTTTCTCAATAATCGCTGTTAATACGCCACCCATGGTTTCGATACCAAGTGTTAATGGGGTTACGTCTAATAAAAGTACGTCAGTTTTGTCGCCAGACAATACTGCACCTTGAATCGCTGCACCAATCGCAACCGCTTCGTCAGGGTTCACGTCTTTACGTGGCTCTTTACCGAAGAATTCTTGTACTTTTTGTTGTACAAGTGGCATACGAGACTGACCACCCACTAAGATCACGTCAGAGATGTCAGACGTTGAAAGGCCTGCATCTTTAAGCGCAATACGGCAAGGCTCAATCGTACGAGCAACTAAGTCAGCAACCAAGCCTTCAAGTTTTGCACGTGTTACGTTGATCACTAAGTGCTTAGGACCAGTCGCATCAGCTGTGATGTATGGAAGGTTGATTTCAGTTGCATTCGATGAAGAAAGCTCGATTTTTGCTTTTTCAGCAGCTTCTTTCAAACGTTGTAACGCAAGTGGATCATTTTTCAAGTTCACACTTTGTTCTTTCTTGAATTCTTCAACCAAGAATTCAATTAATGCGTTATCAAAGTCTTCACCACCAAGGAAAGTATCACCATTTGTTGATAACACTTCGATTTGTTGGTCGCCATCAAGGTCAGCGATTTCAATGATTGATACGTCGAATGTACCACCACCTAAGTCGTAAACCGCGATTTTACGATCGCCTTCTTTTTTGTCCATACCGAACGCAAGTGCCGCAGCAGTTGGTTCGTTGATGATACGTTTAACATCAAGACCTGCGATTTTACCTGCGTCTTTAGTTGCTTGACGTTGTGCATCGTTAAAGTAAGCAGGAACAGTAATAACTGCTTCAGTTACTGTTTCACCTAAATAGTCTTCTGCAGTTTTCTTCATCTTTTTCAAGATTTCAGCAGAGATCTGTTGAGGCGCTAATTTTTTATCGTTTACTTCAACCCAAGCATCGCCATTGTCTGCTTTGATGATTTTGTAAGGTACAAGACCGATGTCTTTTTGTACCGCTTGATCTTCGTAGCGACGACCGATTAAACGCTTGATTGCGAATAATGTATTTTTCGGGTTGGTTACCGCTTGGCGTTTCGCGCTTTGACCAACAAGGATCTCGCCATCTTTATATGCAATGATCGATGGAGTTGTACGCGTACCTTCTGCGTTTTCGATTACTTTTACTTTATCGCCTTCAAGTACAGCAACACATGAGTTGGTAGTACCTAAGTCAATACCAATAATTTTTGCCATTGTTTGTGTTCCTCTAAAATTTTGTTGCAATGTTTTGCTTGTTATTCGATATGAGAGTCAATTGGTATTTTTCAAGCATTTTTATGAAAAAAAATCAAAAAACTCTCAGATTCGTACGCTTTTGAGCAAATAAACGCTTTGCTCACGTAGATTATTGACCCACCATCACCATCGCTGGGCGAAGTAAACGACCATTTAAGGTGTAACCTTTCTGTAAAACAGTGCCAATTTGATTGGCTTTAGCCGTTGGATCGATACCGACAGCTTGGTGTAAATCAGCATTGAAACCATTTTGGGTATCTGCTTCAACAACACCAAATTTTTCTAGTGTGGTGAGTAATGATTTCAAAGTCAGCTTAATCCCTTCAAGTACGGGTGTTTGTTCTTCACCCGCAGCTTGAATTGCACGTTCTAGGTTATCGACAGAATCCAATAATTCTTTCGCAAATTTTTCTAGCACAGTCTCTTTATGCTTTTCAGACTCACGTTGAATGCGTTCAACACTCTTTTGTGCTTCATAAACAGCATTGGCTGTACGTGCTTTTTCGAGTTTTAAGCTTTCTTCGAGTTTAGTGATTTGAGCTTGTAAATCTTCAACGCTAAGCTCGTTTGCTTGCTCTACACCTTCAGCTTGAGTTTGTTCAGTTTGTTGCTCATTTTGAATGTCTTGAGCTTGCTCATTGTGCTCATTAGCCATTGATGATCTCCGTTGAAAAAAGTTCTTAAACATGTACAGTCCTTCTGGCGTTAATGCTCATAGGGGTAAACCCGAACTGCCACATCTTGGTCATTCATAGATAGGGATGAAGTATGGGCAACGCGACAAAATTCAAGCGTTCAGGTCGATTTAAATCTTTTAATTTTGCTGATTTAAGTAAAAATTTAAGTTTTCAATCACAAAAGCAATAAATTCTTGAGTGATTTTTGGTAAATGTTGTCTGGATGCATAAACCAAAGATAAGGTGAGATCGGGTGCCGAAAAATTGGTAAACACCTGTTGCAAACGTTGCTGAGCAATATCTTTACGCACCAGCAACGTTGGCAGCATCGCAATACCTTGTGCCTTAAGACACATCTGATAAAGCGCAATCACATCATTGCTTTTAAACGTAACATTTAAAGGGTAGTTCTGGGGTTGCTGATCTGTATCAAATAAGGTCCAGTATTGGTTGTGTGTGTGATGGGCTATGCATTCATGTTGAATGAGTTGACTGGGATGTAACAGGGGAGTGTGGTCTTGTAAGTAATGTGGGTGTGCGCAAAAAGTGGATTCAATTTGACAGACTGGGCGGGCAATCAGCCCATCTGCGACTTTCTGGGTAATGCGTAGTGCCAGATCCACATGAGCATCCATCAGGTCGACGGTATTTTCCGTTAAATAGACATCAAAATGAATCTGTGGATAGCGTTTTTTAAATTGCTTGATACATTCATTCACGCCAAGCTGAAATAAAAATAAGCCACAGGTAAAACGGATGGTACCGCTGTGCTGTTCTGGCGCGGCTAAGCCTTCTAATAGTTGTTGCTGTTGTAAAATATTTTCGCAATAGACCAAAGCTTTTTCACCAGCAGGGGTGAGTGAAACTTTACGGGTATTGCGTTGAAACAGACGCGTCGAAAAAGTTTGTTCGAGATGGTCTAAGTAACGGGAGACCATCGCTTTAGAATAATCGAGATGTTCAGCAGCTTTGCTGAGATTGCCTTGATGCGCAATACAGACAAAGACTTGGATCGCTTTTAATGTGTCCATCGTTATTATCATTGTTGCAAGATATGCAACATTTTATCTTAATTTAGTGTATTTATTTAGCAATAATTGCAATTTAAAGTGTTCCTTATCAGATTGGAGACGATAAGATGAATACCAAACCTTATATTATTGCTTTATCCACGTTAGCGGCAACATCTACAGCTTTTGCGCAAGATTTAAAAATTCAAAACTTTCTGGCTCAACCAGAACACTTTGGTGTGACCTCAACCTTAATTGAAGGTGATAAAGAGGTCTTATTGGTGAATGCGCAATTTTCTAAATCGGAAGCATTACGTATTGCAGCCGATATTTTAGATAGCGGTAAAACATTAAAGACCATTTTTGTCAGCTATGGCGATCCTGATTTTTATTTTGGTTTGGATGTATTTAAGCAGTACTTCCCGAATGTACAGGTGATTGCGACCCCTGAAACGGTGAAGCATATTCAGGATACGCAAGCACTGAAAGTACAGTACTGGGGACCAAAAATGGGTGCCAATGCACCGAGCAAGATTATTGTTCCGCAAGTGTATACGGCTAAAACCTTAAAATTAGAAAATGAAAATATCGAAATCAAAGGTAAGAAAGAACTCACTTATTTATGGATTCCGAGTGCCAAAGCTGTTGTCGGTGGTATCCCAGTGTCATCGGGTATTCATCTTTGGACTGCGGATACCCCAACAGCCAAAGATCGTGCAGAAGTGGTACAGACTTTAGAGAGTATCAAAGCCTTAAATCCACAAGTGGTGGTACCTGCACATATGAAAGTAGGCGCAGCGGAAGGTCTTGATGCGGTGAATTTCTCGATTGACTATTTAAAGCAATATGAGAAAGCGGTAAAAGCCAGCAAAAATTCAGCTGAATTAATTGGAATTATGCAAAAACAGTATCCAACTTTAGGTGAGTCGAGCAGTTTAGAGTTGGGCGCCAAAGTGGTTAAAGGTGAGATGCAATGGCCTTAAACCAAGCTAAATAAATTGAAAAACCGTGATCAGAAGTCACGGTTTTTTTATGAATGCTACATTTATTTTTAATCAAAATTACGCAATTGTAATCTTTTAAGCAGATTGTACGGTGTTTCTATGAATTATAAAAAAATAAGATAATCGCTTTTTAACTGAAAAAATAAAACTAAAAACCGTGAAATTACTTTAACTCTAATGCTTTAGCGATTTTGAATGTTTTTTTTAATATGTGAAATATGAAAAGAGTTGATTTAAGAAAAATTGCAAAATAGAGCGGCTTACATAACAAACTGCAACTAATCCGCATCACGTCCAAGAAAAAAATTGTGAATCATAGGCATCGCAAAGACAACTTTGCTTTTTGTCATAATGAAAGGAAATACGAAATGAAAAAGTTAGCATTGATTTCTGCGGTTGTAGCTGGTGTTGCATTAACAGCTGTAGGTTGCTCAACTCAAGGTGGTTTAGACGCGTCTGGCTCAGCTCAAACAACTGGTGCAAGCCCAGCAGGTGTACAAGGTGGTGTTGGCGTACAAGGTGGTTCATCAGTTGATGTTCAATCTGGTGGTGCTTCTGCTGATGTATCTGGTTCAGTTTCTGGTTCAGCAGGTACGACTGCTCAATAATTTTTTAGAATGAAGTTGGCTTCGCATAAGATTAAACACACGATGCCGCATGCAATCTTAATAATGTACTGCTATACATTTCGCGAAGTTAACTTAATTCATAAAACTGACACTTTTAGAGTGCTATAAACTAGAACGAATTCATTCGTTCTAGTTTTATCGTTTTAACAATCTCATGTTAAAACAGCATTTAATTGACATAAAAAATAGCTGTGAATAAGCACTATGGATAATGACTTTTTGATAGTAGCCCTTTAGCGTACGACATATTTTTCAAATCTTGAACTTGATCTAAGACTTTAGAAAAGCATATAGTCGAAGACAACAAGAATTATGGACAGAGCGAAGAAGGGGACAGAAGTGACAGCATTACCTCAAAAAATTCAAACAATTTTAGACAAAGGGCAAGGCCCTGCTGCACGAGCGCTAGATAAGCTCCCCAAAATTGTACAAGAGTCTCTCGCTAAGCTTCTCGCTTATCCGCACCAATATCCAGATTTGGATTCTTTTACCAAATGTCTGATGGCCGTCCAAATTAAACAAGGTCGCATTGGCTTTATTGGTGATGATCCAATTGAGTCCCGTCGTCAGTTTGATGCGCAAATGTTGGCAATCATCAATAAACCAACATCGATTGAATCTGTTGAGGACATTCGTCTTCCTTTGCAAAGTGGTACGGTCTTTGCCAGACATTATCATCCTGCACCCAATAAGAAATTGCCGATCATTGTGTTCTATCATGGCGGTGGTTTTGTGGTGGGTGGACTGGATACGCATGACGAAGCTTGCCGCCTGATTGCCAAATATGCAAAAGTACAGGTCTTAAGTATTGATTATCCACTTGCACCAGAAGCATCACCACAACTGCTGATCAAATCATGTGAAGATGCACTGGCGTGGGTATATCAAAATCGCCGTCAATTGAAAATCTATAAGAATCGTATTGCCGTTGCAGGAGATAGTGCAGGGGGCAATATTAGTACTGTGGTTGCACAGCATTCCGTGGGTAAAGCCTACGCGCCGCAAGCACAATTATTGATTTATCCTGTCGTTGATTTCAAAAGCCGCCATCCTTCGTTCTATGCCTATGGAGAGGGCTTGGTGTTGACCAGTAAAGATGTGGATTATGTGACGGACTATTATGCAACACAGCATGATGTTGCGTTAGATGATCCGTTAATCTCACCAACCTATGGCAGTCTTAGAAAGTTAGCACCTGCTTATGTGATTACTGCTGGGCATGATCTACTTCATGATGAGGGTGCAATCTATAGCCATAAGCTCAGACAAAATGGGGTTAAAGTCCAATATGTTGATTACCCAGATCAGACTCATGGCTTTATTAACCTCACGCCAGTCTCAAGTAAGGCCAAACGCAATACCATTGAAGTTGCCAAAAACTTTAGAAAATTTTGGGATAAACATAGTTAATAAACTCCGAGCCGATGTTTCACGTGAAACATCGGTTTTTTGTTTTAAAGATAACAAATAGAAATAGCAAAATAGAATTAGCAAAACTAAGATGAGCGTTCACAACAAATCAATGATCAAGCCGAGAAAAGCAATGATGAAAAAGTTGTTCATGACAACAGGTTTAGTTTTGGCAAGCAGCCATTTATTTGCAAATACCATGGTTGATATGAAAACCAGTATGGGCAACATCGAAATTGAACTTTTTGATGATAAAGCACCTGTGTCGGCAAAAAACTTTGAAAGCTATGTAAAAAGCAACTTCTATACAGGTACCATCTTCCATCGTGTGATTCCTGGCTTTATGGTGCAGGGTGGTGGTTTAGATGCCAATATGATTGAGAAGACAACCAAAGCACCGATTGTGAATGAAGCCAGTAATGGTTTGAAAAATACCCGTGGTACTTTAGCAATGGCACGTACCCAAGATCCAAACTCTGCAAGTAGTCAATTCTTTATTAATGTCGCAGATAATAACTTTTTAAATAAATCACCAATGGATGCGGGTTACGCCGTTTTCGGTAAAGTGACTAAAGGTATGGATATTGTCGATAAAATCGTAAAAGTACCGACAGCTAACTTTGGGATGCATCAAAATGTACCGAAACAACCCATAAAAATTATCAGTGTGCAGATAAAGAACAGTAAGTAAAAAACAAAGCAGAAATATAAATAAAATATTTCTGCTTTAAATTTATGTGCTTATGAGAATTATGCTGCTTTATTGAACATGTTGGTGCGTAAAAAAAGAACACTCAATAAAACAAGGGTTTAAAAAGACTTGCACACTAAAAAAAATCTCCTATAATGCACTCATCCCGACGCGATGAAGCAAAAATAACTTAGCTTTAACTGGTTAAGTTGTTAAATATTTATTGCGTTAATTTACCACTGACGAGGTGGTAAAAAGATCATTAAGAGAATAGAAGAACAACTTGTGTGGATTTTTACTGGTTGATCAATCGAAAATATTTCATTGATTGAATGGTAAAAATTTCTCGAAGTTTATTTGAGCGAATTTTTAGTCAGAAAATTGATGAGCCAAGATTTGTAGCCATAAGCTACTAATGATTTTAAACTGAAGAGTTTGATCATGGCTCAGATTGAACGCTGGCGGCAGGCTTAACACATGCAAGTCGAGCGGAGTTATGGTGCTTGCACTATGACTTAGCGGCGGACGGGTGAGTAATGCTTAGGAATCTGCCATTTAGTGGGGGACAACATTCCGAAAGGAATACTAATACCGCATACGTCCTACGGGAGAAAGCAGGGGATCTTCGGACCTTGCGCTAAATGATGAGCCTAAGTCGGATTAGCTAGTTGGTGGGGTAAAGGCCTACCAAGGCGACGATCTGTAGCGGGTCTGAGAGGATGATCCGCCACACTGGGACTGAGACACGGCCCAGACTCCTACGGGAGGCAGCAGTGGGGAATATTGGACAATGGGCGGAAGCCTGATCCAGCCATGCCGCGTGTGTGAAGAAGGCCTTTTGGTTGTAAAGCACTTTAAGCGAGGAGGAGGCTCTCTTAGTTAATACCTAAGATGAGTGGACGTTACTCGCAGAATAAGCACCGGCTAACTCTGTGCCAGCAGCCGCGGTAATACAGAGGGTGCGAGCGTTAATCGGATTTACTGGGCGTAAAGCGTGCGTAGGCGGCTGATTAAGTCGGATGTGAAATCCCTGAGCTTAACTTAGGAATTGCATTCGATACTGGTCAGCTAGAGTATGGGAGAGGATGGTAGAATTCCAGGTGTAGCGGTGAAATGCGTAGAGATCTGGAGGAATACCGATGGCGAAGGCAGCCATCTGGCCTAATACTGACGCTGAGGTACGAAAGCATGGGGAGCAAACAGGATTAGATACCCTGGTAGTCCATGCCGTAAACGATGTCTACTAGCCGTTGGGGCCTTTGAGGCTTTAGTGGCGCAGCTAACGCGATAAGTAGACCGCCTGGGGAGTACGGTCGCAAGACTAAAACTCAAATGAATTGACGGGGGCCCGCACAAGCGGTGGAGCATGTGGTTTAATTCGATGCAACGCGAAGAACCTTACCTGGTCTTGACATAGTAAGAACTTTCCAGAGATGGATTGGTGCCTTCGGGAACTTACATACAGGTGCTGCATGGCTGTCGTCAGCTCGTGTCGTGAGATGTTGGGTTAAGTCCCGCAACGAGCGCAACCCTTTTCCTTATTTGCCAGCGGGTTAAGCCGGGAACTTTAAGGATACTGCCAGTGACAAACTGGAGGAAGGCGGGGACGACGTCAAGTCATCATGGCCCTTACGACCAGGGCTACACACGTGCTACAATGGTCGGTACAAAGGGTTGCTACCTAGCGATAGGATGCTAATCTCAAAAAGCCGATCGTAGTCCGGATTGGAGTCTGCAACTCGACTCCATGAAGTCGGAATCGCTAGTAATCGCGGATCAGAATGCCGCGGTGAATACGTTCCCGGGCCTTGTACACACCGCCCGTCACACCATGGGAGTTTGTTGCACCAGAAGTAGGTAGTCTAACCGTAAGGAGGACGCTTACCACGGTGTGGCCGATGACTGGGGTGAAGTCGTAACAAGGTAGCCGTAGGGGAACCTGCGGCTGGATCACCTCCTTAACGAAAGATTGGTGACCGGTAAGAATCCACAACAAGTTGTTCTTCGAAGATGTATCTGAGGGTCTGTAGCTCAGTTGGTTAGAGCACACGCTTGATAAGCGTGGGGTCACAAGTTCAAGTCTTGTCAGACCCACCAAATCTGATTGCAGTAGCTTAGATTGAAAGATATGTCGTTCATTAAGTGATAAGCTGGGGACTTAGCTTAGTTGGTAGAGCGCCTGCTTTGCACGCAGGAGGTCAGGAGTTCGACTCTCCTAGTCTCCACCATACATTACGAAGTAATGTAGAAAACGAAAGTTAAATTCCAAAGATAGCTTATAGAAATTAATAAATAAGAAGATCGAATGATCTTGGTTTATTAACTTCTGTGATTTATCACAGTTTACTACTCACCGACGAGGTGGTAGTTAATCATTAACAGATTAGAAAATTGAGTCTGAAATAAATTGTTCAAACTCGATTAATTTGACACTAACGGTAATACGTAAGTATTTCAGTTAGATGAAGAATTAATCTGAGAACTAGCAAAAACACTGAATCAAGCGTTTTGGTATATGAATTAGATTGAAGCTGTATAGTGATTAAATTCACAGACAACAGATAGTAGCAATTAAGTTTGCAACGATAACACTCACTTGTATGTGTTAACGACTGTTTGGGGTTGTATAGTCAAGTAATTAAGTGCATGTGGTGGATGCCTTGGCAGTCAGAGGCGATGAAAGACGTAATAGCCTGCGATAAGCTCCGGGGAGGCGGCAAATATCCTTTGATCCGGAGATTTCTGAATGGGGGAACCCACCCGCTATAAGGCGGGTATCATAAGCTGAATACATAGGCTTATGAAGCGAACGAGGGGAAGTGAAACATCTCAGTACCCTTAGGAAAAGAAATCAATTGAGATTCCCTTAGTAGCGGCGAGCGAACGGGGAGCAGCCCATTAAGTTGTGTGTGTTCTAGTGGAACGCTCTGGGAAGTGCGAACGTAGAGGGTGATATTCCCGTACACGAAAGGGCACACACAATGATGACGAGTAGGGCGAGGCACGTGAAACCTTGTCTGAATATGGGGGGACCATCCTCCAAGGCTAAATACTCCTGACTGACCGATAGTGAACCAGTACCGTGAGGGAAAGGCGAAAAGAACCCCTGTGAGGGGAGTGAAATAGATCCTGAAACCGCATGCATACAAGCAGTGGGAGCCGACTTGTTCGGTGACTGCGTACCTTTTGTATAATGGGTCAGCGACTTATATTCAGTAGCAAGGTTAACCGAATAGGGGAGCCGTAGAGAAATCGAGTCTTAATAGGGCGTTTAGTTGCTGGGTATAGACCCGAAACCAGGCGATCTATCCATGAGCAGGTTGAAGGTTGGGTAACACTAACTGGAGGACCGAACCCACTGTCGTTGAAAAGCCAGGGGATGACTTGTGGATAGGGGTGAAAGGCTAATCAAGCCTGGTGATAGCTGGTTCTCCCCGAAAGCTATTTAGGTAGCGCCTCGGACGAATACCATTGGGGGTAGAGCACTGTTTCGGCTAGGGGGTCATCCCGACTTACCAAACCGATGCAAACTCCGAATACCAATGAGTACTATCCGGGAGACAGACTGCGGGTGCTAACGTCCGTAGTCAAGAGGAAAACAATCCAGACCGCCAGCTAAGGCCCCAAAATCATAGTTAAGTGGGAAACGATGTGGGAAGGCATAGACAGCTAGGAGGTTGGCTTAGAAGCAGCCACCCTTTAAAGAAAGCGTAATAGCTCACTAGTCGAGTCGGCCTGCGCGGAAGATGTAACGGGGCTAAAACTATGTGCCGAAGCTGCGGATTTGACTTTAAGTCAAGTGGTAGGGGAGCGTTCTGTAAGCCGATGAAGGTGTATTGAGAAGTATGCTGGAGGTATCAGAAGTGCGAATGCTGACGTGAGTAACGACAAAACGGGTGAAAAACCCGTTCGCTGAAAGACCAAGGGTTCCAGTCCAACGTTAATCGGGGCTGGGTGAGTCGACCCCTAAGGCGAGGCCGAGAGGCGTAGTCGATGGGAAATTGGTTAATATTCCAATACTTCTGTGTAATGCGATGAGAGGACGGAGAAGGTTAAGTCAGCCTGGCGTTGGTTGTCCAGGTGGAAGGTTGTAGGCATGTATCTTAGGCAAATCCGGGGTACTCTATGCTGAGAACTGATAGCAAGCTGTACTTGTACAGTGAAGTGGCTGATACCATGCTTCCAGGAAAAGTCTCTAAGCTTCA
>NZ_KE007345.1:0-69206 GCF_000400715.1 Acinetobacter genomosp. 15BJ
TCTCTTAATGATCTTCTCGATGATTCGTCATCATCAAGCTAGGTCGGCTATATTACTCTCAATTTCTTAAAAGTCAACAGGTAATTTAGATATTTAGCAAACTTATCAACCAATCCAAGAATCTAACCTCTCTAGCCAAATCCTTGTTTCTCAACAAGTTTTTATCTGCATCACCGCCGATGGATGTGCATTCTACAGCATTTCCAAACCAACACAACCCCCTTTTTCAAATTTATTTAAATTATTGTATCAGGCGACTATTTTTTAAACTGAACAGTTACTTTTAATGCCTTTTCTTTGTGTTTAAGAACTTTTTTTAAACAATTAAGTCCAGTAGAATATGTCTCTTGCTTCACATTTTTTGGCACTTTTGATTGAAAATACGGTTTGCTGGTAAAAAGGCTCGATATTTATTGCTTGCTACAGCTTTTGCTGCGAGCCCGCTTTGCTATGCCATATCAACGCATAACTTTTATGAGTTGGCTTTATCAATATTAAGTTATAGCAAATGGTCGAATACAAATCGTCCAACCATTTGTGTCATAGACAATCAAGATGCTGCAAATCAGTTCCAAAGCAATATTCGTCAGCTTGCTTATGAATATCAAGTTCAGGCGGTCAGTGCTAAAGACTTCCCCAAAACAGAATGTCATGTTGCCTATTTCACAACAACATCACCGCAACAACAGCAAAACTTGATTCAAGCCTATCCCTCCCGATCGTTGCTTTCATTGAGTACCAATAACCCAGCCTGTGAAATTGGCAGTATTTTCTGCTTATATAATAAGAAGACCTTTTCTACTTTTAAGGTAAATTTGGATGCATTAAGTTATTCCAAAGTACATATTGATCCTCGTGTTTTACTTTTAGCAAAGAATGCAGGGTGAACAGGATGATTTCTAATTTATATCAATCAACTTCTTTGCACGCATTATTCCGTAAGTCACAGTTTGCGATCTTTGCAATTACTTTCGTAATTTGTTCTTTTACCTTTGCCACAATTTCCATGTTCACTATGGAAACCTATGCAAAACAAAATTTACAGTTACTAAGCCAGACCGTTTTGGAGCGTGTTCAGCCAGCCGTGGTGTTTAGAGATAAAGGTGCAATTGATCAGATCCTTGATGATTACACCAGCGAACATGCTATACGTAGTATTCATGTTTATGATCCGCAACAACAACTATTGGCTGAAAGTACCAAAAAAGTTGCACATACTTCCGTGATGCAAGATTTAATGGATCGTTGGTTTTTACATGATCCAGTTAAACTCATGGTGGTTCATCATAAGAAAAAAGTAGGCGAACTGGTGCTCTATGGTAGCTCCGAGAATATTTTGCACTTTTTAAAGACCATTATTATCGGTCTTGCAATTTCAATGTTCTTCATTGTGATTGCTTTATTGTGGTCTGTGAATATTACCTATCGCCAAATTATGCAAGCAATCAAGCCACTCACCCATATTGCACAATTGGTCAGTGATCAAAAGGCCTATAATTTACGTTTTCCAAACAACCATATTCACGAATTTCAAAATTTAAATACCGTATTTAATGAGCTGTTAGAAGAAATCCAAATTTGGCATACTCATTTGCAAAAAGAAAATCGTCAACTTTCATTCCAAGCTCATCATGATCAACTGACGAGCTTGCCAAATCGCCATTATTTTTATCAAGAGTTATTTAATATCTTCGAAAACCCGCAATATCGTCACAACTCGGCCTTATTATTTATCGACAATAATAAGTTTAAAATGATTAATGATGAGTATGGGCATTTAGCGGGTGATGCGGTTTTAAAAGAAATGGCGTCTCGTTTAAGGCTATCGGTTCGCCATGAGGATTTCATTGCTCGTTTAGGTGGTGACGAGTTTGCCATCATTCTACATGCAATCCATCACACTGATCATTTAACAACAATCGCTGAAGGCGTTCTCGCAAGTTGTGAGCAGCCTTTAGCGTTCAACGGACAAATGATTCATTTCGGTTTTAGCTTAGGGGTTGCTTTTTCTCAGTTTGCAGAGAATCCAGAGGATTTAATTATGCAAGCCGATCAAGCCATGTATAAAGCTAAAAATTTAAACCCACATTGGTTTCTTTATAAACCAGAAATTTAGGACATGTTATGCGCACTCACACCATTAAAATTTCATTTATTGCGTTGCTCTGCCTAACATTGGCTGGCTGCTTGAGTTTTGGCCCATTGAAATATCGTCAGGTCAAAATGTTGAAAAAAGAAGGTTTCGTACTGACAGATGAAGGCTGGACACTGGGCCTACCTGAACGTTTATTATTTGATTTTAATAAGGCAGAGATCAAACCTGAACATCAAAAAGAGATTGTTCGTTTGGCCACTCAATTAAATAAATATGATTTACAAAAATTAAAAATTGTTGGTCATACCGATGATATTGGTAATCCTGAATACAATCAGAAACTCTCTGAAGAACGTGCTCAAAGTGTTTCAACAATTTTTGTCGCTCAAGGCTTTAAGCAAAATAACCTAACGGTAGTGGGTCGCGGCTCAAGCCAGCCTTTTGTAGCCAATACATCAGATGAAAACCGTGCCAGCAACCGTCGAGTGAATGTCATCATTATCCCATAAATGCTCATCGCGATAAAAAAACCGACTGAATAAAGTCGGTTTTTTTATTTAAATCAGTTCAATGATATCAATCGTTGGTGGCACCCGAAATCGAAAGGGTACACCCACCATCCCCGTTCCAACCGTGACAAAAACATCCGCATGTTCATGTGTATAGAAACCTTTTTTATGTCCCAAAATTGAAACGCGTTTCATAATATAACTGGTAATCCACGGCAATTCGATCTGTCCGCCATGAGTATGTCCCGACAGCATTAATGGCCGTGTCGGTAGTTCTGGCACCATATCAACCGTATCTGGATTGTGCGACAAAATTAGCCAAGGTTTGTCTTGAGGTAAATCAGGCATAAAGCGCATATTCGCCTTGCCTGCCCATAGATCTCCAATTCCGATCAGACGAAACTCATCAAAATCAACAATTTTCCCTTCGATATCTATGACATTGTTCTGTTCGAGTGCCTGACTTAATAATGCCTGAATTGGAGGGCCTGGATATTGTTCATCATGATTGCCAGGTACAGAATAAACAGGTGCCTGAATTTGCTTTAAAACCTCAAGCTCCTGTATCAAGCGGTTTTCAGGTTCGTAGGTCCAATCACCTGCTACCACCACCAGATCAGGTTGCTCTTGATTGAGTCTCTTCACAATGCTTTTTAATTGTCGCTCATGTCCTGAAAACAAACCAACATGCATATCTGCAACTAAAGCGACTTTAATTGGTCGGGTAAATTCACGTTCTGAATTGAGTCGATACTGATGATGTTTAACATGAATTTGATGAGGTTCAATAAAACGGGCATAGACCAACACACTGCTCAATAAAAAAATAAAGCCCGCCTGATGTAAGCTGTAATATTCAACCCAACCGGCATATAAACTAAAAAAACACAGTGGCAGCAATAAATAAGAAAGATAAAAAGCCAGTAAATGAACGAAAGCTTTAAAAGGATGAATGGTTTCCGTGCGGGCTTGGTGAATCCAAGCCTGAATTAGTGCCCAAAGCGCCAATACGGCAAAAATAAGGTAAAAACCAATAATAACAGTATCTGAATTCGACATTACAGCCCTCATTAATTTCACTTTAGGGACAGACAATTCATCTTATATTTATCTTTTTCGATGAAATGGTATACTCGAGCCCAACTTTTAATCAGTAACGATTATGACGCAATTTTCTCATTTAAATAGCAAACATACAAAGATAAGTACAACCGCTTACAATAAAAGTATGATTGCGATTTATTGCTCAATTGCACTGACCGTTACCGGTTGTAGTACCTTACCTAAACATAAAATTGAACCTGTCATTCAAACAACCACACAAATCGACACCTCACAAACATCTTTAGCACAAGTGATTCGCCCCCTACAAGAACAGCACCCAGAGCTAACGGGTTATCACGTTTTATATGAACCACTAGAAGCACTTGCAGCTCGACTTCGTTTAATTGATAAAGCCGAAAAGACCTTAGATTTACAATATTATATTTGGGACAATGACAAAGTTGGGGCTTTGGCCTTGCATGCACTGATCCGTGCTGCAGATCGCGGTGTTCGAGTTCGACTACTCATTGATGATAATAATGCCAAGCATACCGAAGGTATTTTTTTAGCTTTGGCACAACACCCCAATATCGAGGTAAAACTCTTTAATCCTTACCGTTTCCGAAAATATCGTGCAATTGATATGGTATTGGACTTAAAGCGCATTAACCGTCGTATGCATAATAAAAGCTTTATTGCCGACCATCAGGTAGCCTTGATTGGTGGGCGAAATATGACCAACCAATACTACAATGTCAGTGATACCTATCAGTTTTCTGACGTAGATGTGATGCTATTCGGCACCGCTGTAAATGATATTTCCAAATCATTTGATGATTACTGGAATCATGAATATGCCTACGATGTCCGAGAAGTGGTTAAACAACGTGCTCACCGTTTAAGCTATGAAAGTCTGAAAGAGCAACTTGATGAGCACTATAAAAGAATCACGGTACAAAACTATATTGATTTAACCAGCCGCTCTCAAGCTGTCGACGCACTCATGGATCGGGATATTTCACTCGATTGGGTCAAAGCAGAGGTGGTAAAAGACTCACCTGATAAAATTAAATCTAAAGCTAAAAAAGAAGAGCATCTCAACTTCCAGTTAATTAACCACCTCGAACAACCAGAAAAAAATATCGATTTAATTTCTGCTTATTTTGTTCCAGAAAAAAAAGGAACAAAAATTTTAAGTGATTTGGCACAAGATGGTATCGAAGTCAGAGTATTGACCAACTCCTTTAAGGCCAATGATGTTGCAGTCGTGCATGCCTTTTATGGTAAATACCGCCAAGAACTGCTGGAAAATGGTGTACAACTGTACGAATTTCTACCCGCTTTAGATAAAAGTGATCTGGATAAACATACTGAAGAGCTCGCGAAAAAAGCCAAAGTCAATATCAAAGGTCTAAGCCGTTCGAGTCTACATGCCAAACTCATGGCACTCGATGAGAAACAAGTCTTTATTGGTTCTTTTAATTTTGATCCACGTTCAGCTTATTTGAACACTGAGATTGGCGTATTACTGAATAGCCCTCCATTGGCACAAGCAGTGCATGCGACTATGGATCAAAACTTAAAGACTTATGCCTATCGCTTGGTTTTAGATGCCAACAAGAAAATTACGTGGCAACGTGAAACGCCACAAGGTTCTCTGATTTATACCAAAGAACCCAAGATGAAATGGTGGCAAAGAGCTGGAATGAAAGTGATTTCATGGCTCCCGATTGAAGGGTTTATGTAGTTTCCACGCTTTCTGGTAGCACGGACAATACCTTTCGCTGCAAGCGCTCTAGGCCAGCGCGCATTTGGCGGTCGACTTCCTTGGTCAATGTTTCTACCGTATGCCCTTCGACTGGAATGGCAGGTAATGTCATTAAATGTGCGGTGACTTGAGGCATCTCCAAAACACGTTGCACATGTTCTGCAAATGTCATTTCACCGATAAACGGCGCAACTAAATCCAGTTCACCATGTTGGTTCACATAGCAAATCACACAAATCTGCACAGGGCGTTGCGCTTCAATTGCAGCACCTAATAAGCGACCATGTACTTTTTTGACTTTACTGCCATCGGTGGTCGTTGCTTCAGGAAAGAACAGTACAGGAATATCTTGCTTTAAGAATTCAGTAATTTGCTCACGAATTCGAATCGAATCACCTGAGCCACGCTTAATAAATAAAGTGCCACCGCCTTTTGCCAAATTGCCTAAAATAGGCCATTTTTCAACTTCGGCTTTGGCCAAGAAAAAGATGCGTGCACCTGAGCCCAACACAGCCACATCTAACCAAGAAATATGGTTACTCACCCATAAGGCAGGCTCACGAGGAATAGTGCCATGGACTTGTACTTCAATATTAAAGACTTCACACAAACGACGGCAGAAATACTGTACATAACGGGTATTTACTGGATTATTCGGATCTTTATACAAACCATGACGGTAAATGAGATAGAAACCTTCACCAATCGTCTCCAGACCTGAGGCTAATTTTTTACTGTATAAACTAAACTTCGAAAACAAACTTAAAGGTGTGTTATTTACTGTTGTTGCTTGTTGAGTCATAAATTCTTAAAACCGTACGCATGTATGCACGTGTGCATTGGATTAGTCTTGTTATATCATGCCGATATCAACTTATAGAAGTTTCCTCCATAACAAAAAACGAATGTGAGCATAAATTTTTTCAATTTCAAAAGATTTATCAGATCAAATATTATAAATAAATCGAATTTACAGATTAAAAGGTGATGTGATGAACCAGCAAAGCACGGCATCTGAGCCACAAACCACGATTCCTTATGGCTATGCCTTAAGAATGTTTCTAGGATGGTCAATTTTGTATATTGGAACATTAGTCGGATTCATTGAACTTTTACGTCGTAATGTCATATAAATCTACTAAGTCTTTGCCCTTTGCTTGAAGTTTATTCTAGAATAAGACTTTAAAAATAAGGATTTCAGAGCAGCGTGGAAAATTTTGAGCAGCGTCAAAGTGGTGAACGGGCAATTTTAGTCAGTGTATCCGTTCAACTTCTCGATGATCTCGATGCTGAAGAGTTTCAATTACTCGCCCAATCCGCAGGCGCTGAAATCCTTGAACATCTCTCAGTTCAACGTAATAGACCTGATCCGAAGTTTTTCGTCGGTTCAGGTAAAGTGGATGAGATTGCAGAGCTGGTTCAGACTTTCGAAGCGGAATTGGTGATTTTCGACCATTCGCTCTCGCCCGCACAAGAACGTAATCTAGAACGAATTCTCAAATGTCGCGTAATTGACCGCACTGGTTTAATTCTGGATATCTTTGCACTCCGTGCACGTACTCATGAAGGGAAATTACAGGTTGAGTTAGCTCAGCTTAAACATTTATCCACCCGTTTAATTCGTGGTTTTACGGGCAACTTAGAACAACAAAAAGGTGGTATCGGCTTACGTGGCCCTGGTGAGTCACAGCTGGAAACAGACCGCCGCTTGATTCGAGTGCGTATTACTCAACTCAAAGACAAACTGGTCAAAGTACAGCAAACCCGTTTACAGGGACGTGCCGCACGCCAAAAGGCTGCTATTCCGACAATTTCGTTGGTGGGATATACCAACGCGGGCAAATCGACTTTATTTAATATCCTAGCCAAAAGCGATGTTTATGCTGCCGATCAACTGTTTGCGACTCTCGATCCAACCTTACGTCGCTTAGACTGGGATGGTGTAGGTACGGTTGTACTCGCAGATACCGTCGGATTCGTTCGTAACCTGCAGCATGATTTGGTTGAATCGTTCAAAGCCACCTTAGAAGAAACATTAGAAGCGACCTTGCTGCTACACGTTATTGATAGCAGTAGTCCGAATATGCCTGAACAGATTGAAGCGGTAGAATCCGTACTGAAAGAAATCGGTGCCGATGCCCCTATTTTGCATGTCTACAATAAAATTGATCTCAGTGGTGATGCAGCCAAAATCATTTATAAGACATCTGACATCCCCGATCGAGTCTATGTCTCTGCACATTCAGGTCAAGGTCTCGAGTTGCTCAGTCAAGCAGTGCAACAATGTCTGATGGGACAATTACAGCAGTTTGACTTAGTGCTAAAACCCGCCTACGGTAAACTGCGTACACAACTTTATACGCTGAACGTGATTCAATCTGAACATTATGATGATCAGGGTGATTTGCATATATCGGTACGTATTGCACCGCATAAACTGGAACAAATCATTAAACAAGCACATTTACCATTAGACGAAATTCTTGGAAAAAAAGCTTCCTTATTTCAACGCCCTTTGGAAGAATTTGAAATAGATCATCCGTCCCTATAATTACGATCAGCCATCGTTCCGATAAACGAGAGTTAGAGAGAAAATGAAAAATATTGATTGGACAGCTTGGTTTGGCACGATTTTATTAATTATCGTCTATCGTGAAGGGGCTGTCGCAATCACGCAAGCTTTGGGTCATCCTGAATTGGGTAATCTGGTCGGACTGATTAGCTTATTAGCAACACTGTTAATCTGGAGGCGCTTTAGAAAAATCTCCAATCGCCTGATTGATACCAACAACAAAATCTTAAAAGAAAGTGCATTTGCTTTTCTACCGATCTGTGCAGGTTCATTAATTATGCTGGTACATATGGGCAAAGAAATTCCTGCATTTTTATTTATCTTAACGTTTAGCACATTATTGCCATTATGGATTTATGCCAAAATGGCGAAGCGTTGGTTATAAGGAGCTGATCTATGTCGATGGTTATTTATGGCTTCATCATTACCTTTATCAGCTATCTTATTGCCAAACCGCTTAATCAAAAATTTCCACAAATTCCACTGATTGTATTCGGCATGTTTATTGTGATTGCATTCTTGGCAATCTTCGGCATTCCTTACCAACAGTATATGGATAACGTGAATGGCATTTTCAACCATCTACTCGGCTATGTGACAGTTGCCTTGGCAATTCCCTTAGCCGCGATGCGCTATGATGATCTACCGCTAAAATCGATGATTGGGATTTTATGCTTTGCCAGTATTAGTGCGGTTGCCCTACCGATGGGGCTGGCGTATTTACTGCACATGTCTGAGCCAACGATTATGGCTTTTGCAACGCGTGCTGTGACTACTCCAATCGCCTTGAACATCGCCACCCTACTGCATGCCCCTTTGATGATGGTAACACTGATTGTGATTTTATCAGGTGTGATTGGTGCGGCATTCTCCCCTTGGATTTTAAAACATATCCATGACGAACGTGCTTCTGGTCTGGCGCTAGGTTTAGCTGCGCATGCAATTGGTACAGCTCAAGCATGGCAACGTGGTCCTGTCACAGGCCGTTACGCAGCCTTTGGCATGGCAGTAAATGGCGTATTTACAGCCATTTGGCTCCCGACCTTTATTCTATCTTTATCTTAAAATTTGCCGCAGATATCACATAAAGATTGAACTAGTTGTCATATATCCGCCATAATGTAAGCTTAAACGTTAAAAGGATTTTTAATGATGGGCAAACAATTATTAAGTGCGTTACTTTTATCTGCGGTGAGCAGTTTTACTTTTGCAGAGGATATTACGGGGCTCTGGCAAAGTATTGATGACAAGACGGGGGCGCCTAAAGCATTGGTTGAAATTCGCAAAGAAGCGAATGGAACTTATGCTGGCAAAGTAGTTAAAATTACGCCACGTACTGGCTATACCCCCAAAGAAACTTGTGTGGATTGTCCTGCACCCTATACCAATAAGCCAATTATTGGTTTAGACGTGGTAACGGGTTTGAAATATAGCGAAGGCTTGAACTACACCAATGGTCGTATTCTAGATCCGAATTCAGGCAAAGTTTATAGTATGAAAGCCAAACTCAGTGCCAATGGTAAGCGTTTGCACTTACGTGGTTATCTCGGTGTATCTGCATTGGGTCGTAATCAGATCTGGATTCGTGCTGAGTAAAATCAATAAAATTGAGAACTATAATACGCACTTCTCTCTGATCAAATTGATCTCGGTTCTAGCTAAAAGCTTCTTCATATTGTGAAGAAGCTTTTTTAATTTCAACATAAAAAATAATTGAAATTTCAAATATTAAAAATATACAACCGTAAAATAATGATTGAATCTCGAATTAGAAATCCGAAATAATAGCAAGGACAGCCATGGCAGCAAGGAGGCTTTAACATGAACATGTCCACAAAACTGATTTCTTCTCTGTTCTTATTTACACTCAGTCATTTTGCTTCTGCTCAAGACATTGCTGGGATTTGGCAAAGCGTTGATGATGTAACAGGTGCCCCGAAAGGACAGGTTGAAATCACACAAGAAGCCGATGGCTCCTATACGGGTAAAATTATCAAAATTACACCACGTACGGGTTATACGCCCAAAGAATTGTGTACTGGCTGCCCAGCACCTTATACCAATAAGCCGATTTTAGGTTTAAATGCGATTACTAAGCTAAAACATAAGAAGGACCTCACCTACACAGGTGGGAAAATCTTGGATCCGAACAGTGGGCGTGTCTATAGCTTGACTGCAAAACTCAGTACCAATGGACAACGCTTACATTTACGTGGTTATGTCGGCGTCTCAGTACTTGGTCGTAGCCAAATCTGGATTCGTGTCAATTAAGTTGATACAAAAATAAAAAGCCCTGTTATACAGGGCTTTTTATTGATCGAATGATACGAGGCTTAACGACCTTGCAACTTCGAGTAATCTAACAAGACATTTGCTGCTTCATTGATGAAGGTTTCTTCTTCAGGTAATGGTGGGCGCAAGTGTGCTTTCATTTTGGCACGTGATTCAACCAACGCATCAATAGATGCCTGATAACTTTCCCAGTTTGCATATGGTGCTAAACCTGTTGCCGTACGACGTTGGTTTTCTGCATTCAAGGTTTGTTTCTCAAGATCAATCAACTCAGCACGACGTTGATCAATGTCGAGTACCACTTTCTTCTGATCAGAGGTTTTCTTGGCAATCGCTTTGCGCGCTTCTAAATATTTAAATTGAGAATCTGCTGCAACACGTTGTTCAGATGATTGAGTCAATTTAGCAACATACGGTTGCACTGAACCTTCACGTTTGAATGGTGCTGTTGGAATGGTATCCCACTTCAAGGCATTTTTCGCTTTACGCTCACCAAACTCTTCGTTGTAGATATCTACCAACTTGATATCTGGAATTACACCTTTGTTTTGGGTACTGCCACCAGTAATACGGTAGAACTTACGTTGGGTTAACGTCGCCTGACCATAAGCCAAAGAGTCTAACTGAACCTGTGCTGTTCCCTTACCTGTGGTGGTACTACCAATGATAATCCCACGCTCATAATCTTGAATCGCCGCAGAGTAAATCTCACTTGCAGAAGCCGATGCTAAGTTAACCAATACCGCCATTGGGCCTGCATAGATTTGCTCACCACCATCGGTATCTTCAAACACATTTACATTACCGTTACCATCACGGATTTGTACCACAGGACCCGACTTAATCACCTGACCAAGCATACGGGCAACTTCTTCTAGGGAACCACCTGGGTCATTACGCAAATCAACCAAGATACCTTCTACTTTTTGTGCCTTAAGTGAATCTAATGCTTTGGCTGTATCTTCAGATACTGAACGATATTCAGTCCCTGCGCGACGTGAACGATAGTCAAAGTAGAAAGACGGAATTTCAATCACACCAAACAGATGTTTTTTACCGTCACGGGTAATCTCAACCGTACGTGAACGAACCCCTGCATCTTCTTCTTGAATAATGTCACGGGTTAAAGTCACATTACGGGCTTGGCTCATCGATGCACCAGCACCCAATAAGCGCACCACGACTTTGGTGCCACGTTTACCACGAATCAGCCCGACGATTTCCGAACTCGGCCAACCAATCACATCGACCATTTTTTCGCCGTCTTGAGCGACACCAATGATACGATCACCTGATTTTACCTGACCCGATTTACTGGCTGGACCACCCTCAACGATGGTCTCAATTTTGGTGTAGTCTTCATTACCACGTTCAGGACGGATCGAAACACCAATTCCCTCTAATTGTAGCGTGGTCTGACGGTTCAACTCCATCGCATCAATTGGTGGGTAATAGTTACTGTGCGGATCGTAAGTCGCCAACATTGCATTCAATGTTTTCTCTAACACGTCATCACTTTTCACACGTCCAATACGCTCTAACTGACGGGTATAACGCTTGGTTAAGGTTTGCACTGGGGTTAGATCTTCAGGTCCAGTCAAATCCTGACCATTAGCTAGCGATGGATCTGCTTTTAAAGCTTTTTGCTTCGCCTGCTCTTCTTCTTTACTAATAGTTAAATTGATCAACTGCGACACTAGCATTTGTTGCCAATGTTGTTGCTGCTCAGCCGTCGTTTTGAAATACGGTGCTTTTTCACGATCGGTATCGAGATAGACATCTTTTTGATTTAAGTTCTGCGGCTTTTTCAACTCTGCCAACATAAACTCATAAAATTGTTTCAAACGATCACGGTATTGCGCATGAATCGCGAAAGGTCCAGTTAAGTTACCCGCTTTTAACGAACTACCAAAATTCGAACCATATTTCTTTTGATATTCTTCAACTTCACCGTTTAGAAATAATGAATGATCTGGATCAAGACTATCCAAATACATATTCAAAACACGGTTTGAAGTTGCTGCATCTAGGCGCATATTTAAATAATGTTGACGATCTACCAATGTGGCTAACTGACGTGCAACCAATGCCTGCTCTTGTGATGGCTTGATTACCGTTGAAACGACAGGTGCCTCAGTCGCCGCAAATGCCTCATTTATGGTATGAGAGAAAAATAAACCACCAGTCGCGATTGCAACTGCACACGCTATCATTTGAAGTTTCATAAAATTTTGGTACTTCCTTGGATATGGCAATTATTACATGCAGATGTGATTAAGATGAATATATTTCACTCAACCACTTCGCTACATGTAAAACTCATCGGTCATCATAAATAAATAACCAACAAGCACTTATCATCAATATCATGTAGTTTTATCATATTCTGTACTGACAAAATGTAGCAAATCATTGCACAATTTAGCTATCGTTTTTTTCATCAAATTTTTTATCAAAAATCAAACGGAATCCTTATGATCGGCGCGTTGATGCTGGATATTGCTGGCACAGAACTTACTCAAGAAGATATTGAACTATTACAAGCTCCGCAAGTCGGTGGCATGATTTTATTTGCACGAAATATTGAATCCCCTCAACAAGTACGTGCCTTAACCGACCATATGCGTCAAATCCGTCCAGAAATTCTTATTGCGGTGGATCAGGAAGGTGGCCGAGTACAACGTTTAAGGCAAGGTTTTACCTTACTTCCAGCAATGGGACGTCTAGGCGAACATTACCAGAGTCAGCCACAACAAGCGATTGAACTTGCTGAACAATGTGGCTGGTTAATGGCGATTGAAGTCCTCGCGGTCGGTATTGATTTTAGCTTTGCCCCTGTTTTAGACCTGAATGATGTCAGTGATGTGATTGGTGATCGTGGTTTTGCCAAAAACATGCAAGACATCGTGCCACTGGCAGATGCCTTTATGCGTGGTATGAAAAAAGCGGGCATGGCCACTACGGGCAAACATTTCCCTGGTCATGGTTCAGTCAAAGCAGATTCACATGTTGCCGCTGCAATTGACAGTCGCTCATACCAAGAAATCTATGACAAAGATATGCAGAGCTTTATCAAGTTGATGCCTCAGCTTGATGCGCTAATGCCCGCCCATGTAATCTATGATCAAGTCGACCCAAATCCAGCAGGCTTCTCTCCCTTCTGGTTACAAGAAATCTTACGTCAACAACTTAAATTCGACGGCGTATTATTCTCAGATGACTTGAGCATGCAAGCTGCCTGTGTTGCAGGCGGTGCGGATGCACGTATTCAAGCGGCTTTAAATGCAGGTTGTGATATGGGCTTAGTCTGCAATGACCGTGCAGCTGCATGTACCGCATTAGATGGAATCCAAACACTAGCGTTACCAAATCAACAGCGTTTAGAGCGTATGCGCGGTAAAATTCCAAATATTCAGGTTGGTACCACATTGACTTTAGACGATGAAAACTGGCATAGCGTCAGAAAAGTCATTGAAGAGTTTAAGAATTCGTTCTAACTTTACTTAGATTTTTGCATTATTTTATTAGCATGATGGAATCTTGCCGAGTGATCATCTGATTGAAGGATTTTGCCTTCGGCTCGACTTACTTTTCAGGGATGAAAAGTAAGCAAAAATCCTTTGTTAGGCTGAGGGTACATCCTTGTAACCCCAGCCCAACGGCTGGCATCCATGCCGCCCCACGATAGTAAATAACAAACCTAAAACTGGATTTGGTGGAAAAATCTCAATTTAAAAAAGAGGTTAATTTTATATATCCCAATTAGGAAAAATAGAGTCTAGGACAGATGACACAACAACTTTCGAAACACCGCCACATTTCATTTACCGCACACTACACCGGCTACATCTGGTATCAAATGGGGATCTCACATCCAGCACTCGCAACAGCCAAAGGAAAAACTTTAGCCGCCTTAGTTCATCCAATGGCTTTGTTGCACAAACCTATCTGTAAAGGCTTTTTCAGCGATATAATTTTCAAATGAAGAAGCCTACACACAAAATCTACCGCACAACCAATTGGCCCGCATATAACCGAGCACTCATTAATCGCGGAAATATTGCCCTTTGGTTTGATCCTGCTACGCAATGGTATGCTCCATCAAAAGGCAAACAAGGGCGAAATCAAACCTACTCCGACGCAGCCATCCAATGCTGCTTAATGATTAAATCCTTATTCCGTCTATCTTTACGTATGGTCACTGGCTTTGTGCAAAGTCTGATTAAACTTTGCGGATTAAATTGGACCGCACCAGATTACAGTACGCTTTGTAGAAGACAAAAGCATATTGATATTGCAATCAGCTACCAAAAAAGTAGCGATGGGCTGCATCTACTCGTAGACTCTACAGGGATGAAGTTTCTAGGTGAGGGCGAATGGAAACGCAAGAAACATGGAGCTGAATATCGTCGCCAATGGCGTAAACTACATATTGGTATAGATGCCAAAACCCTACAAATACGCGCTATTCAGCTCACAACCAATAATGTCTGTGATTCACAGGTGCTTGGTGATTTACTTAATCAGATTCCACAAGATGAGCAGATTGACTCTGTTTATACCGATGGAGCTTATGACACCAAGCAATGCCGTCAGGTCATTGCAGATCGGCAAGCACATGCGGTGATTCCACCTAGAAAAAATGCGAAACCATGGAAAGATACAAAGAGTAGCTCGCTAGAGCGAAATGAATTACTTCGAACAATTAAACGTTTAGGTAGGACACTATGGAAAAAATGGTCAGGCTATCATCGCCGAAGTTTGGTTGAGACTAAAATGCACTGCATCAAATTATTAGGAGATAAACTCAGTGCAAGGAGCTTTGATAGCCAAGTCAATGAGGTTCATGCACGTGTAGCAGTCCTCAACAGATTTACGGAATTAGGTCGACCACTTACCCAAGTTACGCCTTAAATTTGGCTCAATTAGGGGCGCTTTGCCTTTCAAATCTTTGTGCAACAAAGCCTCATCCAATTGAAAGCTGGGCAGAAAAATATGTCGGTGGCAGTATGCGCACCACGCTTAAACAACGCCACAGTATGTTGGATAGCCATTTAAAAGAATTAATTGAACAACACCCTAATCTTCAAGTACTAGAAATTGCATGTGGCCTATCACCACGAGGCTGGTGGTTTAGACAACATTATCCAAATATCACTTACCGTGAATTGGATTTACCCGATATGGCAGCCACCAAACAAGCTGCACTACAACAAATCGAAAACAATGTAGATGAAGTTCTGTCTGTCGACTTATTTACCGATGCCTTTGCTGCTGCATTTGAGGTATTTGATCCTCAACGTCCATTGGTGATTATTAGTGAAGGACTCATCAATTACTTTGAAAAACCAATGTTACAGCAACTCATTCAAGCCATTGCCAACTACGGTCAAAACTTTAAAGAGCAGCATTATTTAACAGACATCTACCCAGAACCCACCCAAAACAAACTGGCAACTATTATCTGGAACAGCAGCCGTTTACTAAAATGGATGTCTCGCAGTGCATTTAGTTTTCATTTTAAAAACCCAGCCGAGGTCGAAAATTTCTTTCAAGGGGCAGGCTTTAATCAAGTTGAAGTTCTGCAGCCAAAGCAGTTTTTTGAACACACACATCTGGAAAATAAACAGCAACACTTAGGTGATTTAGTCTGGGTCATTCAGGCAACCAATAAATAATCCTCAATAAAAAAGGGAAATGGTTGATCCACTTCCCTTTTCAAATCTTCGCTTCTCATTAAGCCTGTTTTTGACGCTCAATAAAACGCGTTAAACGATCCGCAATCTCAAAACTGCCATGTTTAAACAAGATGCGCAGTCCTTGCTCAGTTGCATCAAAGTTTAAACATTCAATTTTAAACTCACCTTCTTCATCAGCTAAATGTAGAGCTAAATCACGAGGATGTTGGCTAACAAAATCAAGCTGTTCAAGATCATTAAGTTTTAAATAAACGCCAAAGAAAGTGATATCGACAACCTTCACTGCCACTTCAGTCGCTAAATGACGGTGAGTCAATTTAGTCTGTGGTTGCAAAACAGCAATACGTTCCTCACCCCGACGTTCAATTTTTTGCATTTGTTCACGCGTCATCGGGATAATACCATCCAGATTATCGATAGATTCCCCTTTCAAGAATGAGGTAAACAAATTCATGGTTTCTTTACGGCGCTGCAATTGTGGTACATGATCTGCATTTGCAATTAAAGCAAACTGCATGTCTTGGCATTGCAAAGCAAAATCAGCATTTTCGTGTGGCAAAGTAAAGCTGTCGTACTGCCCAGCAGCCACCAAAGTTTTACATTGGGGTACTGGCACATCACTTAAACGCAATAAACGGTTGCAGTTGATTTCATAACGCTCACGTTCAGTTGCACTAAATTCTGCCATTTGTCTGAAGAATAAGCGTTTTGCTGTTGGCGACATGCGAGTTTTATCAAGCTTGGCATGATTCACTAAATATAGGATTACCGCTTGACCAAACTCATCCATGCGATCTTCACGCATTAAATGCAATGATTCTTCCAGCAGCATCCGCCAGCTTTTACGCGTCTTCTGCATCACACCCATCAATACCATACGGTCAATCAATTCGGGGCGTTGGTGTGCAAATGACGATGCAACCACCGATCCAAGTGACATACCCATCATTGAAACTTTCTCAAGTCCAACAATATCGAGCCATTGACCAAGCATTTTAGATAATTCAGGCAGTTCCAGGATTCCAGCAGATTCACCTGTATCAACATTACGAATCTGTTGATTGGCTCCCATTGATGGTAAATCAATGAGAATAACGGGACCACTCTCAAAGAGTTGCTCAACACAATACTTATAAGAGTTAAAATTTTGAAATGCGCCCCCGACAATTACAATCGGCGTGTTGTAG
Organism: Acinetobacter genomosp. 15BJ; assembly: GCF_000400715.1. Taxonomy (GTDB): domain Bacteria; phylum Pseudomonadota; class Gammaproteobacteria; order Pseudomonadales; family Moraxellaceae; genus Acinetobacter. The sequence goes on from NZ_KE007345.1 coordinate 17,167, forward strand.
ATCGTTTTCGGATCTGCAATTGCCATATATTCAATTTTCCAACCATCGATCCACGTGGTACGCGCTGGCTGTTTAAAACTGTTTTTATTGTAAATGTCGAAAAAACCAAAGCCTGTGTAGGTATGATTTATATCCGAGTCCATTTGGATAATGGAATTCATGTCCTTCCTCCATCCTTGTTTATTTTTTTGTTGCAAGCATCTCATTTTCAGCGAATTCAACTTGCAAGTTAACAAATTTATAAAATTTGTATTACATTTATCCTATACTTTTTCATTCTATACATATGCACGTTTTATACGCAATCATTTCCTTAACCACTTATCTTGTTTAAAGCACTAATCTTTTGCAAAATATGTAATCTTGGCTTTATATTCAATATCTTCATCGCATTAAAATAAAAACTTTTGCGCCAATTAACGCTTCATAATTTTTTGAATTGTCAGTTCAGCCTATTCATTGTTCAGCCGTTGACTGTTACTATCTTTATAAATACATGCAAATCTCAAACTGCTATGCAAGATTCTATTCAAAATTATATGCAACAGGTCGGTGCTCAAGCACGTCAAGCTTCTCGTGTATTAACGAGCGCGTCGACGCATTTGAAAAACCATGCCCTATCTGCAATCTATACGGCTTTGGAAAATAATCAAGCCCAAATTTTAGCAGCCAATCAAATTGATATGGACAATGGCCGTCAACGTCAACTCGATAGTGCTTTGCTTGATCGTTTAGAACTTACCCCCGCACGTTTCAAAGGCATGCTACAAGGCTTAAAAGATGTAATTGCCTTAATCGATCCAATTGGAGAAATTACTGATTTGGCCTATCGCCCTTCAGGTATTCAACTTGGAAAAATGCGTGTGCCTTTAGGCGTGATTGGCATGATCTATGAATCAAGGCCCAATGTGACCCTTGAAGCAGCCTCATTGGCTTTGAAATCTGGCAACGCGATTATTTTACGTGGCGGATCAGAAGCACTCGAGTCAAATAAAGCCATTGCAACGGCGATCCAGCATGGTCTACAAATCTCTGGCCTACCTGAGCATGCGGTGCAAGTGATTGATACCCCTGATCGTGCCGCAGTGGGTCATCTGATCACCATGACTGAATTTGTGGATGTAATTGTACCTCGTGGCGGTAAAAGCCTAATTGAGCGTATCAGTAATGAAGCACGTATTCCTGTGATTAAACACTTAGATGGCAACTGCCATGTTTTTGTTGAAGCACAAGCAGATCTACAAAAAGCCTTACCAATCGCACTCAATGCCAAAACGCATCGCTATGGTGTGTGTAATGCCATGGAAACATTATTGGTCGATGAAGCGATTGCTGAGGAATTCTTGCCACGCATTGCCGAACTTTATGCTGAAAAACAGGTTGAATTGCGCGGTTGCGCGGAAACTCAACGTATTTTAGGTGTATCAGTGAAAACAGCGACAGAGGAAGATTGGTATACCGAATATCTCGGTCCAATTCTTGCGATTAAAGTAGTCACTGGTATGGATGAGGCAATTGAACATATTAATAAGTATGGTTCACACCATACCGATGCCATTATTACTGAAAACTTTAGTCTAGCCCGCGAGTTCTTGGCGCGTGTGGATTCAAGTTCGGTGATGATCAACGCTTCAACCCGCTTCGCGGATGGCTTTGAATATGGTTTAGGTGCAGAAATCGGCATTTCGACCGATAAAATCCATGCTCGTGGTCCAGTTGGCCTAGAAGGCTTAACCTCACAAAAATGGATTGTTTTTGGCGATGGTCAAATCCGCCAATAACAAAATCGAGCATTTGAACACAGAAACACGATAAAGGTCATTTATTTGATCTTTCTCGTGTTTTTATATATTTACATACAAAAAAAAATGACAAAATCAACAGATCAATCAAAACAACTGCCCATTTCCTAACTATACTGAATAGGTTGATTTATAAACGGGTTGTATAGGCTAAAGTCTATCTTCGCCAATACGACATCCCATGTTAAAACATTGCGCTTGATTCCACTGCCTCATGCGTTGCAGCAAAATCAAAGTGTTCATCATAAAATTTAAAATCTGTTAGGTGTTCAAACGTGGCTATATCTGTATTAGTAATTAACTGTGGTTCATCATCAATCAAATACGCGCTCATTTCTGAACGTCGTGAAGATCGTATTTATGGTTTGGCAGAAAACTTGGGTGCGGCAGATGCCCGTATTAAAGGGGTCACACTGGGTGGCGAACCACTGGAACTTTCAATTCCATATGCAGATCACGCCAAAGCACTTGAAACCTTATTGGCTCGTTTAGCTAATTACAACCCGCAGGCGATTGGACACCGAGTCGTTCACGGTGGCGACATCACCAAAGCAGAATTACTCACGCCAGAACTGGTTGAGCGTATTGAAGCAGCGACACCTCTTGCACCACTGCACAATCCTGCACATTTGATTGGGATTGAAGCAACCATGCGCTTATTCCCTCAATTACCTCAGGTTGCTGTATTCGATACCGCCTTCCACCAAACCATGCCTGAACGCGCCTATCGTTATGCCTTGCCACAATTTTTATATACAGCGCACCAAGTTCGTCGCTATGGTTTTCATGGCACTAGCCACGCTTATGTGACTGAACGTGCCAGCGAACTAGCAGGTCATAAAAATGAAGGTGGCTGGCTCAGCGCTCACTTGGGCAATGGTAGTTCAACTTGTGCTGTTTGGAATGGTCATAGCGTTGATACCTCTATGGGGATGACGCCACTTGAAGGTGTGGTGATGGGTACTCGTAGTGGTGATGTCGATCCGAGCTTGCATTTATTCCTTGCCAGTAACCTCGGCTGGGATATCCAAAAAATTGACAGTATGTTAAATAAAGAAAGTGGCTTATTGGGCTTATCTGGTTTATCCAATGATATGCGTACCTTGGTTGAAGCCTCTGAAAATGGTCATGATGGTGCAACTCTAGCGATTGAAGTCTTCTGCTATCGCCTCGCCAAATCTTTATCGGCGATGAGTTGCGGTCTACCCCGTCTGGATGGTTTAGTATTCACAGGTGGTATTGGTGAAAACTCGGCTTATGTCCGTGAAAAGACTTTAGGCTATTTAGCACATTTCGGTTTTAAATTTAGTAAAGAGAAAAATGATGCCTTGGCTCGCGGTAGTGAAGGTCGTATCGACGATGGTACAGGTCCACAAATTTGGGTGATTCCGACTGATGAAGAAGGTCGTATTGCCAAAGAAACCCGTCAAGTGCTCGAAACCAATGCTTAATCAACCTATTAAAGAATTTTAAGGTCACTATGAATACGATTTTACTCATCCCCACAGGTGAAGGTGTTGGCTTAACCTCAGCCTGCTTAGGTATGATCTATGCACTAGATTGTAAAGGGATTAATGCGGGTTTCTTAAAACCCTACTCTCAAATTGCAGACACCACTATTGACCGTACCACGACACTCTATCGCCATTTATTTCAGCATAAATCTGCCGAGCCAATCACCTATGAAAGACTGACTCAACTGATTGCCTTAGGTGAAACAGATGAGTTGCTTGAAGAAGCCGTTGCGCTACACCGTCAAATTTCAGCTGATCATGATGTGATTATCGTTGAAGGCTTAGTTCCGAATGGACAAGATCATTTCGTCAGTGAAATCAATGCTGCACTCGCACAAGCACTGGATGCGCAAGTGGTATTGGTCAGCACCGCAGATTTAGCTGATCCACGTAAAACAGCGGAAAGAGTCGATGCGCACTTACGTCAATTCGGTGGCGCAGCGTCAGCACGGACCACAGGCGTGTTGTTTATGCGGACCAAAGGCTTGCCTGAGGGTACGGCCGAAATTCCGGTTACGCTTGATCCAAGTCTACGCCTAGACCAGCACATCGATGCTTTTGGCTTAGAGTTACAACGTTATAACCGCTTTATGGGAACCGACGAACTCCCGATTATTGGATTGGTGCCATTCAGCAATACCCTCAGTGTGCCTCGTAGTTTAGATATCGCTTCGATCATCAATGGTACATGGTTGCATCAAGGTGAGGCTAAACAACGTCGTATTCTGCATACCAGCTTAATTGCATCCAATATCGAATCAGAACTGCATAAATTTGTTGCAGGCGAATTGATTATTAGTGCATCACAACGAACTGATGCAATCTTGGCTGCCAGTCTTGCTAGCAGTAACGGTACGCCACTCGCGGGTCTGGTTTTAACTGAGCAAGCTGCGCCTGCAAGCAATGTACTCGAGTTTTGCCAAAGTGCGATCAAACAAGGTTTACCGATTTTACATACCCCACTTGATACTTTAGAAACAGCACAACTGCTGCATCGCTTTGGCAATGAAATTCCCATTGATGATACTGAGCGTGCAGAGCAAGTCACCCGTTTCGTGTCGAGTCATTTGGATAGCAATTGGCTGGATCAACATACCCAAAATAACCTACACCCTCGCTTATCACCTTCGGCATTCCGTTACGAGCTGGTACAGAAATCCATTGCTGCAAAAAAACGTATTGTTCTGCCTGAGGGTGATGAGCCACGCACGGTACAAGCGGCTGTCATCTGTCAAACCCGTGGCATTGCGCAATGTATTTTATTGGCAAAACCGGAATCGGTTGCCGAAGTGGCTAAAGCACGCGGTATTCAGTTACCCGATGATTTACAAATCATTGATCCGGATACTATTCGTGATCAATATATCGAACCGATGGTGGAATTGCGTAAAGGTAAACTCGATGCCTTACAAGCCAAAGCACAGTTGCAAGATACCGTAGTACTCGGCACCATGATGTTGGCACTCGATCAAGTCGATGGTTTGGTGTCTGGCGCGATTCATACCACTGCCAATACCGTGCGTCCTGCATTCCAGCTGATTAAGACTGCACCAAATTACTCACTGGTATCGTCGATCTTCTTTATGTTGTTGCCTGATGAAGTCTATGTTTATGGTGACTGTGCCATCAACCCTGACCCAAATGCAGAACAACTCGCCGAGATTGCGATTCAGTCTGCGGATTCAGCCAAAGCCTTTGGTCTTGATCCACGCATTGCCATGATCAGTTATTCCACAGGGACTTCGGGCACAGGTGCAGATGTTGAGAAAGTAGCCGAAGCCACCAAAATCGCACAGCAACGCCGTCCAGATTTATTGATTGATGGGCCATTACAATACGATGCCGCTTCGGTTGAGAGTGTTGGTCGCCAAAAAGCACCTGACTCGCAGGTGGCAGGACGTGCCAATGTATTTATTTTCCCTGATCTGAACACAGGTAATACCACCTATAAAGCGGTACAACGTGCTGCCAATGTAGTGAGTGTCGGCCCAATGCTACAAGGTTTAAATAAACCTGTGAATGACTTGTCTCGTGGTGCTTTGGTCGATGATATTGTGTTTACCATTGCCTTGACTGCGATTCAGGCGAAGCAACAGGATTAAATCCACTATTCGATTGAAATTAAAAAAGCCCTTTACATTGAAAGGGCTTTTTTATTAGCGGTATTGGGCCAGCCAGACCGTATGTCCTGTACATTCAACATCTTCAGCAATCATTTTAATCAGTGTAAATCCATGGTCTTGCAGCAAAGTCTGATACTCCTCCATTGAGAGACTGGCATGGTACAGTGGCTCTCCACATAACGAGCCAATTGCCTCACCCTGCGTAGGCCCACTGCTAAACATTAAAGCTGCACCTGATTGTGCATATTCGGCAAAACGTTTAAACATGTTTCGTTGATCGTCTTGGGTTAAATGGAAGAAACTATCCCACGCAACAATGCCCTGAAACTTTTGTTCAGGAAGGTACTCCCGAAAATCCTGCTGCACCCAGACCTGTTCAGGGAAAGACTGCCGTGCCATTTCAATCATATATTCCGAAGCATCAACACCTGTTACCTGATGTCCTTGAGCAATAAAATAGGCAGCAATCGGTTGAGCAGAACCACAACCTAAATCCAAAATACTGGCCGAGCTTGGGAGCAACGCTAGAAAACGATCGAGCCAAACCTTCTCAGACAGAAACTTTCCTCGTAACTCAATCCATTCACGAGCATGCTGCTGATAGAGTTCAATAATATGCTTTGCTAGATATTCCTGTACCATGTCATTGCCTATTATGAGTCATTCCTTTTTTAAAGCCATTGAGCAAACTCTTAACAAGATTCTGGCTTATTTAGTGTCTGAATTTTCTTGGTTTGCGGCCCTTTCACAAAGAAAATTGCATTACCACATAGGATCAAAATCACCCCAATCACCGCATTCATTTGCCAGTGATAATCCTCCCATACAGTCGAAATCACTAAAGCGACTAATGGAAATAACAAGGTACTATAGGCCGCCTTACCAGCACCAATACGTCCGACCAGATAGAAATATGCAGTGAAACCAATCACCGAACCAAAGATCGCGAGATAAAGTAAAGCACTGATTGCACTGAATTGCATACTTGGAAAAAACTCATCTTGTCTAAACCATGAAATCAACGCCATCAGCAATGAGCCATACAACATCCCGTAGGCATTGGTGGTAAAAATATCCAAGCCATGTTTTTGATGGCGCGTGCTGATCATATTGCCCAAAGAGAAACCATAAGTCCCTAAAATGCACAGTCCAATACCCAACAAAGTATTGCGATTTAAAGTGGTGCCCACCACGTCATGCCAGAACAAGGCAATAATCCCGAGTACACCTAATAACGCTGCAGGATAAAAGCGTGTTGACACCTGCTGCGCAAAGAATAATTTGGCGTTGATGGTATTGAAAATCACCGCCATGGAGAAAATCACGGCTTCCAAACCACTACTGATATATTGCACCGCATAATAAAAACAGACAAAGTTAAACCCAAAAATACAGCAGGCTTGCAACATACAAAACAGATGATCTTTGCCTGCCAGTTTCTGCAACTTGCGGCTCAAAGCGACAAAAACAAATAACACCAATGCTGAAATAAAAAAACGCCAGAACACCGCAACACTGGCTGATATCCCACTTTGTTGTTGCAGACTAATCGCAATCCATGTTGTGCCCCAAATCACCACAACCAAAGCATATAACAGCGCATTCATATCATTAGAACCAAACTCAATTACCTCGACCACTATTTTGCTGCTTTTGCGGTCATGATTACTTGCACCATCTTGCGATGATTGTCATGGATTTGCTTTTTTCTAGAATTTTTTTGACCAGATGACAAAACTGACTGAAAGTTCTACACTAAACTGGATCATATTTGGCACTGCGTATAGAAGATGAAATATCAGATTCTAGATCAATTACAGCAATATAAAGCGCAATTACTCGACTCGGTAGAACTCGGTTCGGGTATGCAGTTGGCCATGTGGCAAAATAACCAAGACCGTGTCAGTGTCTGTAGCAATCACCACACTTTGAGTATGTATATTCAGGGCGGTTATGAAAGCTATCAAAAAACCCAACAGGGCTGGCACAATGGCGGTGGGCCTGACCGCATGTGCCTGATGCCACAAGATTTTGAATCGACTTGGGATCTACGTGATCCACTTACCTTCGTACATCTTTATTACACTGAACAGCACTTACAACGTGTGGCTGAGCAAGTCTGGGATCGCGAACCCAGCCAAATCATTTTAAACCCACAAATTTTTGTGGCTGACCCACAAATTTCGATGATCTATCGGCACTTTTTACTGAATGGTGCATGGCAAGAGCGTGAAAACCATTTGCAGATGAGTACCGCAACAACGCTATTACTCAATCATCTGATCAAAAATTACAGTCATGCACAATGGCAAGCACCTGAAGTCAAAGGTGGTCTCTCCCCTTATGTGCTTAAGCAATTATTGGAATGGATTGATCAACATCTCCATTTGAGTCTGACCTTGTCTGATCTGGCTCAGCAAGCGCAACTCAGCGAGTATCATTTTGCACATATGTTTAAACAATCGATGCAGATGCCACCACATCAATATGTGATGCAACGCCGTCTTGAGCGTGCTCATCAAGCACTTGAACAGACCACAACAAATCTGACAGAGATCGCTGTGCAATATGGATTTAGCTCAAGCAGCCATTTTAGCCATCGCTTTAAGAAACAGTTTGGCTATAGCCCATCTCAACTGAGAAAAAACTAAAATCCAAAGTACATCTTTTGTTGATGCAATTTAGATCGAAGGATCAGTTTAGACCTTTAGCCAAATCTAAGCTAAAACTCCCACATTCATTCCTTTTTGTCATATAATTTAGCCCGCCAGCTAATCGCCCGCTCAAGAGAAATTTGATATGACAACGATCATCAAACAAGATGACTTGATTACATCAATCAAGGATGCCCTGCAGTTTATTTCTTACTATCACCCACAAGACTTCATCCAAGCGATGAGCCGTGCTTATGATCGTGAAGAAAACAAAGCTGCAAAAGATGCTATTGCCCAAATCCTGATCAACTCACGTATGTGTGCTGAAGGTCACCGACCAATCTGTCAGGATACAGGGATTGTTAACGTTTTCCTTGAAGTCGGCTTAGATGTTAAATTTGATTTAACCATGAGCTTGGATGATGCTGTAAACGAAGGTGTACGCCAAGGTTACCTAGAGAACTCAAACGTACTCCGTGCTTCTGTTTTAGCAGATCCAGCTTTTGGTCGTAAGAATACCAAAGACAATACGCCTGCCGTGATTCACTACAAACTCGTTCCTGGTAATAAAGTTGATATTACCGTTGCAGCAAAGGGTGGCGGTTCAGAAAATAAATCTAAACTTGCGATGTTAAACCCATCTGATTCAATCGTGGATTGGGTACTTAAAACTGTTCCAACTATGGGTGCAGGTTGGTGTCCACCAGGTATGCTCGGTATTGGTATCGGGGGTACTGCTGAAAAAGCCATGATGCTTGCAAAAGAAGCACTTATGGAAGAAATCAACATGGACGAATTACTTCGTCGTGGCCCACAAAGCAAAATGGAAGAACTCCGTATCGAGATCTTCGAGAAAGTGAATGCGTTGGGTATTGGCGCACAAGGTCTTGGTGGTTTAACCACAGTACTTGATATTAAAATCAAGGATTACCCTTGCCATGCGGCAGGTAAGCCAGTCGGTATGATTCCGAACTGTGCTGCGACTCGTCACGCACACTTCCAGTTAGATGGTACTGGTGTTGCACATATTCAAGCACCAAAACTTGAAGACTACCCTGCTGTAACATGGGATTCGTCTCAATCGAAGCGTGTAAACCTTGATACCATTACTCAAGAAGAAATGAATGCTTGGAAGCCAGGCGATACATTATTATTGAACGGTACGATTTATACAGGTCGTGATGCTGCACATAAGCGCATGGTTGACATGTTAAATAATGGTGAAGAACTTCCAGTCGATCTAAAAGGTAAATTCATTTACTACGTGGGTCCAGTCGATCCAGTTGGCGATGAAGTGGTTGGTCCTGCAGGCCCAACAACAGCAACCCGTATGGATAAGTTCACTCGTCAAGTGTTAGAAGCAACTGGCTTATTCGGTATGATTGGTAAAGCGGATCGTGGTCCTGCTGCAATTGAAGCGATCAAAGATAATCAAGCAACTTATTTGATGGCTGTTGGTGGTGCTGCTTACCTCGTGTCTAAAGCAGTTCGTGAGGCTGAAGTTGTTGCTTTTGCAGACTTAGGTATGGAAGCAATCTACAAATTCGTGGTTGAAGATATGCCTGTCTCTGTTGCAGTTGATGTGAATGGTACCTCAATCCATGCCACTGCACCAAAAATCTGGCAAGCGAAAATCGGTAAGATTCCAGTAGTTGATGCTGCTGCCTCATAAATAATACTCATACAATAATCATAGCCGAATCATCGTATTCGGCTATTTTTTTGCCTGTGGCTTCTGCTAAATTATAAAAAAGATGAGAACAATAAGGCGGTCTATAGATGAATAAATACATGTTCAACATGGTGATTGGACTTTGCCTTCTCGTTGGCGTGCAAAATACCTTTGCATCCCCAGCCCAAAGTAAGTCAGTCAAAGAACTGATCAAACTGAGCGAGCTCGAAAATGTTTTAAATACCTCACTCGATGAAATGCAGCCGACACTCGATCTTGAAGCTGAAAATATTTTATTGCGAGTCTTAGGAAAAGAAACACTGACCACAACACAAGAACATCTTGCAGTGTTGGAACTGAGCCAATTGCTTAAAGATACCAGTTCAAAAGTCTTTGCTCGTCCCGAAACTATTCGGGCAATAGAGAAGATTTATGCAGATACCTTGAGCGAAGAAGAAATACAAGCCTATTTGAGATTCTTAAAAACACCTGAAGGTAAATCCATTAATCAAAAAACATTGCAAATAAGTACCAATATTTTTCAATATATGAATAACTTAAGCCAAAAAACCCTAAATGATCCAGAACAGAGCTCGCAATTAAAAGAGCAGTTCCTCACCATCATCAAACCTTTAATTCAGGATGAGTAACTGCTCAAGTAAACCTACCAAGTCAATGGATTCCAAAGCTTAAATGGCTTAACCAAATGCACCTCTGACTTTTCATCATACTTTGCTGGTTTTAACTCTTGGGGTTTTGAACGAACCTTGCCCGATGCATCTTGAGCGACAAAGTTATAGCTAGAAGATTTTAACCGTGTGAATGCGATTTCCTGATGCGCTACCTTGTCAGGTGTAATCATAAATGGGCCTGTATGCTCACTACGAGAAATCTTATTTTCCTCATCGTATTTAATAAAATAAGTTTGTGCAGCATCCACAGTAAAATCGAGATATTTCGGCTTTTGGAAATGTAATCCTGCCAAAGGACGACTCACACTCAAGCGATAAGTTCCCGCAGGTAGTTCTACCCAGTAATAATGATTATGCAATAAGCTCGGAATACGATGTCCATTGATAAATAAATTGGCCGCAGCAATTTCCTGACGGTTCCAACGTGTATCTGGACGGTATAAATAAACCACCGCAGCTTGTTCATTTTGCGGTTTGATTGGGGCGTAATATTGGCCTAACTTTTGATTAACCCAACCACCAACGGAGAAGCCACCCACATGATATTGATCCAAAAGACCTGGTTCTTTTTCAGTATCAACAGTTGGTAAGGTTGCAGTCAGTACGGTTGGTTTTTCTTCAACTGTCTTATGACTCTGACAGCCAGCCAATACCCCTGCACAACATAATGACAATATTAAATAACGCATGACATCCCTCAAGGCGTTTTCTTGGATTTATTTTTAACAGCGCAAAACTATGCACATTTTTTCAATTTTTTAAGATTAACACCTCAACGCTTAATTGCAAATAAAAAAAGCATGAAAAGCCAAGCCTTTCATGCTTTTTTAGATGAATGAGAATTAGGCTGATTTAGAATCAATCACCTTCAAATCCTTCTTTTCAGTTGCTTCTGGTGTACCCACTTGTGGTAAACGCTCTGCTTTGAATGTTGGTTTAGCCGTACCATTAATGACAGCTTCATTCAAAATAACGGTACCAACATCAGTACGACTCGGTAAGTCATACATCGTTTCAAGTAATACGTTTTCCAGAATAGAACGTAAACCACGCGCACCCGTATTACGTTCAAGTGCTTTCTTCGCCACAGCACGTAACGCAGACTCATCAAAGACAAGATCTACATTTTCCATGGTGAAGAGATATTGGTATTGGCGTGTTAATGCATTTTTAGGTTCTGTCAGAATCTGCATTAATGCTTCTTCATCTAGCTCTTCCAAAGTCGCAATCACTGGCAAACGACCGATAAACTCAGGAATCAAACCGAATTTAACCAGATCCGTTGCTTCTACTTGACGGAACAACTCAGAGACTTTTTTACTGTCATCTTTATTCTTCACATCTGCTGTAAAGCCAATACCACCTTTCTCTTGACGCTGCTGTACGATTTTTTCCAAACCAGAGAATGCACCACCACAGATGAACAGGATGTTAGCTGTATCAATCTGGATAAATTCTTGCTGCGGGTGCTTACGACCACCTTGTGGTGGAATAGACGCAACTGTACCTTCAATCATTTTTAACAATGCTTGTTGTACGCCCTCACCAGACACATCACGGGTAATTGAAGGATTTTCAGATTTACGGGTAATCTTATCAATCTCATCAATGTAGATAATGCCTTTTTGTGCTTTTTCTACATCGTAATCCGCTTTTTGCAATAACTTCTGCACGATGTTTTCAACATCTTCACCCACATAACCTGCTTCGGTTAAAGTGGTTGCATCTGCCATCGCAAATGGAACATCAAGTAAACGTGCAAGTGTTTGAGCCAATAATGTTTTACCTGAACCTGTTGGTCCGATCAGCAAAATATTACTTTTTGCAATTTCAATCTCTTGATGCCCGTGAGTCGACTGACCTACTTTTAAACGCTTATAGTGGTTATATACCGCAACAGATAAGGTTTTCTTCGCAACATCTTGTCCAATCACATATTGGTCTAAGGCAGCACGTATTTCATGTGGTTTTGGCAAGGCTTTGGTTGCCCAATCCCCTGCTTCAACTTGTTGACTGGTTTGAACGAGATCTAAGCAGACATCTACACACTCATTACAAATATATGCGTCCTCACCAGCAATCAATTTTCCAACTTCAGATTGCGTCTTACCACAAAATGAACAATGTTTTTGTCCTTGAGGATGTTCGGACATATTTACTCCACAACTTAAATCTTAAACTTAGGTCCTAAAAAATCAGGGACGTTTGCTCAGCACTTCATCTACTAAACCATATTCTTTGGCTGCTTGTGCAGTCATGAAATTATCACGATCTGTATCACGAGCAACGGTCTCGTAATCTTGACCACTATGTTCAGCCATTAAGCGATTTAAACGCTCTTTAATGAACAGAATTTCACGTGCGTGAATTTCAATATCAGAAGCCTGACCACGGAAGCCGCCCAAAGGTTGGTGAATCATCACACGTGCATTTTCAAGACAGTAACGTTTGCCTTTTGCACCCGCATTCAATAAGAATGCACCCATTGATGCTGCTTGTCCCATACAGTAGGTCACAACATCTGGTTTGATAAACTGCATGGTATCGTAAATTGCCATACCCGCAGTCACCGAGCCGCCTGGTGAATTGATATAAAGGTGAATATCTTTTTCTGGATTTTCTGCTTCAAGAAATAACATTTGCGCAACGATTAAGTTCGCCATGTTATCTTCAACTTCACCCGTTAAGAAAATAACACGCTCACGTAATAGACGTGAAAAAATATCGAATGAACGCTCACCGCGAGATGATTGTTCAACGACAACAGGAACTAAAGCATTTTCAATTGTTGGAACATACATACGTTTACTTATTCCTAAATTATTGTGACTCGATCTATGCCAACAATATGAGGGATAATCAATGAAATTGCAAAAGGTTCAATCTGAAATATTCGATTATTTAGACTAAAATCTGGCAATTTTTCGACAAATTAACACTTTGCTAACAGAGGGTTTGCAGACTTTCCATCGATACTTTAAGTAAGGGAGATTTTCTGATGATGCACAGCATGGTTTATGAAATTTCATACGTATGCTTAAAGCTCTGCAAGCCAAAGTCTTACTGTTTTACATCATAATGAAATAAAAAATTCTAAACCCTAAAGAAAAAGGCGCATTAAGCGCCTTTTTCTTGAATCAACTTTTTAAAAGATTAGCCACGGCGAGCTTGTTGTTCTTTCAATAAGTCTTCATAGCTGATCGCAACATCTTTCACTTTAGCTGCAGCTAAGATGTGATCAACAACTTGGTCTTCTAACACAACAGCTTCGATTTGAGCACGTTGTTGTTGGTCATTTTTGAAGTATTCAACAACTTCTGTTGGATCTTCATAAGAAGAAGCCATGTCATCGATGTAAGCATTAACACGTGCTTGATCAACTTCAAGTTTAGCGTCTGCCAATACTTTGCTTACCAATACACCAAGCTTAACTGATTTTTCAGCTTGTTCTTTGAACAATTCATCAGGAAGCATGCTGCTGTCAAATGCGCCTGCACCTTGAGCACCAAACTGTTGAGTGAACTGCTGGATCATTTGTTGACGTTGACGGTCAATTTCTTGAGCAACCATTGAAGCAGGAACTTCAATTTCGTTTGCAGCAACAAGCGCATCAAATGCAGCTTGTTTAACTTGGTTACGAAGACCGTTGCGAACTTCACGTTCCATATTCTTACGAACGTCAGCTTTTAACTTGTCTAAGCCTTCTTCTTCAGTTAAACCAAAGATTTTCAAGAATTCAGCATCGATTTCTGGAAGTTTTGCTTTTTCAACTTGCTTCACAGTGATTTTGAATTGAGCTGCTTTACCCGCTAAGTTTTCAGCTTGGTAATCTTCTGGGAAAGTCACATCAATCACTTTCTCTTCGCCAGCTTTCATACCAACGATACCGTCTTCAAAGCCAGGAATCATACGGCCTGAACCAAGTACAAGTTTAAAGTCTTCAGCAGCACCGCCTTCAAACTTCTCACCGTCAACAGTACCTTCGAAGTCGAAAGTTACTTGCATGTCTTTCTTCGCCATACCTTTAGTTACAGCCCAAGTTTGACGTTGTTTTTGCAAGTTTTCGATCATCACATCAACGTCTTTGTCGTTGATTTCAGATGCTTTACGTTCAACTTCCAAGTCAGCAAAAGCTTTCACTTCTACTTCTGGATAAACTTCAACAGTCGCTTCAAAAACTAAAGCATCATCTTTGTTTTCAACTTTTTCAATGTTCGGCATACCAACCGCATTGATTTTTTCTTGTTGAATTGCTTCAAATACTGTGTCGCGAATGATGTCATTCACAACTTCTTGATAAATGCCCGCACCATATTCACGGCGAACAACGTTCAAAGGCACTTTACCTGGACGGAAGCCGTTGATCTTCACAGTTTTGGCAGTGCGTTGTAAGCGAGCTTCAAATTGCTCGTTAACACGGCTCGTCGGTACAGAAACATTTAAACGACGGGCAACGCCCGAAACCGCTTCAGTCGTTACTTGCATGGCTTCCTCGATATTAGTTAGTAATAACAATTTTTAAAGTGCCACATTATATGACAACTTTCTGGATATACAAAATCGGATGCTAAAAAAGCAAATATATTTCTCATTTTAGCCAAAAACATAGTTTTCTTAAAACAACCTTAAAACAAATGTTATCTTTTGTTGTTAATGATAAGTATTATCACTATACTTTGTGCTGTTTTTAAGCATTTGTTCTTTTTTTCTCGTCCAGCTTTGGAACTCTAGTTATGAGTAAATTTAATTTGAATCCCCTTTCATTCGCATTACTTGGGGCAATGACCACATCCGCTTTCGCCGATACAACGAAGGCATCTGAAAATACCAATACACACCAGCTTGCAACCATTGTGGTATCGGCAGCTGGTTTTGAACAAGATATTAAAAATGCACCTGCTTCGATTAGTGTGGTCACGAAAGAAGATATTGAAAAGAAAAATGCAACCAGCATTGCCGATCTACTTGCAGATGTACCTGGTATCGACATCCGAGATGGTATTGGGAAAACATCGGGTTTAAATATTAAAATGCGTGGATTAGGCAGTGAATACAGCCTGATTCTGATTGACGGTCGTCGCCAAACTACGTCTTCAGACGTAACACCAAATGGCTTCGGTGAGTCTGCAAATGGTTTCTTACCGCCACTAGCGTCAATTGAACGGATTGAAGTGATTCGTGGACCAATGGCAACCCGCTATGGTTCAGAAGCCATGGGCGGTGTAATTAACATTATTACCAAGAAAATTAGTAACGAATGGAATGGCAATGTCACAGTGAGTGGCAATGTGATGGAGCATGGCGGAGAAGCCGACTCATGGAAAACCAGCGTCGTGGTCAATGGTCCGATTATTCAGGATAAACTAGGTGTACAGTTACGTGGTTCTTATTTAGATCGTCAAAAATCTGAACGAATTCCTGGTACTTCTGGTCGCGATCCACGCCCAAGTGAAGCAGACATCTATGATGTAGGTGGTAAATTATCATTTAAACTAAATGAGCAAAATAATTTTTGGGTCGATGGTTTTCACTCAAGTCAAACCTATAAGAATGATGATAACCGTCTAGGCACACTTGATACACCCGCCCGTGCCAACGGTTATAAAGATGAATTAGAGTTTAAACGTGATCAAATTGCGGTCGGTCATAACGGTGATTATAGCTTTGGCCAATGGAACTCTTATGTCAGTCAAACAAAAACCGAAACAGTCGGACGTACCATTCCACGTAATACATTCCCGGGCAATGCTTCAGCTGGTCAGGATCGTACTTTAAAAAATACTGATTTCGTCGCCGATTCACATGTGGTGATGCCGATCGCAGATCATAAGTTAACAGTTGGTGCGGAATATAAAGAAGCAAAAATTGCAGATGATATTGCAGGAATTGGAGCGACATTCAAAAAAGACTCTTTTTCAGTCTATGCCGAAGATGAATGGCGCATCCTAGATAATCTCGGCTTTACGCTTGGAGGCCGTTATGAAGATCATTCTGGTTTTGGGGGGCAGTTTAGCCCACGTGCATACTTGGTCTGGAATGCAACTGACGATCTTACTTTTAAAGGTGGGGTGAGCACAGGTTATAAAGCCCCTTCCGCAAAAGATCTTCACAATGGTATTGTTAGTATTAGTGGACAAGGCACCACTTTTAACGTTGGTTCTCCCAATCTAAAACCTGAGGAGTCAACCAACTATGAACTTGGCTTCAACTATAACAACGGCAATCTAGATCTGAGTACAACCACATTTTTTACCAAAATTAAAAACCGGATTACTGAGGGTTCAGCATTACAGAACTGTTTCTCCGCAACTAATCCTAACCAACCAGGTTGTGTGAGTTATGGCTCACATATCACTCAGGATGTTTTTTCACAAAAAATCAATGCAGATGAAGCTGAAACCAAAGGTGTAGAACTCAGCTTGAAATACAGCATTATTCCTGAATGGGATATTAAAGCTGCATATACTTATATGGAAACCGAAATTACCAAAGGTAAGAATAAAGGTTCATATCTAAGTAATGTCCCTAAAAATGCCTTGAACATGACCTCAACTTGGCATATCAATGATGCCTTTGATGTGTGGTTACAGCATGAATATAAGTCAGAACGTAAACGCTACGATATCGCGCAAACTACAGGTGACGATGCCCTGATTTACAATGCGACCAATAATAAATTGAAGGGTTATAACCTATTCAACTTAGGTGCAAGCTATAGTGTGAATGATCAATTGCGCTTCAATGGTGCAGTGAATAACCTGCTTGACAAAGATTTCACTAGCAATGGCTCTTATATTGATGCCAATGGAAATCCAGCCTCTTATTATGACTATATGGTGATCGGCTCAGGAATGTCAGGCACCTACCTTGCAGGTCGTAACTTCTGGTTATCGGTGTCTTATGACTTCTAAGTAGATGAATATTCAATGACTTTAAAGAACCCTGCTAATGCAGGGTTCTTTATACATTCCAATCACGCTACTCTTAGCAGTAAATACCTTAGTAGCTATTTAGTATCCCCCAAATTTACTCTAAGTTCCAAAAGCATCCGAGCGCCAAGGATAGAAATTTTAGGTAATATTCACCCTATTTTTTCTAGCAATACTCTTTTCTCTTTACATGTTCAAAATAACGAACTGATATTCAAAAGTTTTCACCATTTAAATGAAAAAACCACAACATCTAAATTAAGAGTTAACATTTAAAAAACAATCGTTTTTTTAGATTAAATAAAAAAATCAACAAATTAACAACATTATTGAACAATTCGGGATGAAAAATTATTTAAGTTTCCATTGTAATAATTAGAAACAATTGAAAAAATCAATCCAAAACAAATGAATATAGAAATGACAATGATTATCCTTTGCATAAATTTTTACATACTTAGGCGTGCCCCATGTCTTTTATTAAATCACGGAAGAAACTCGTTTCTTCTGCAATTGCATCTTCACTCTCAGTAATTGCAGTACCAGCGATTGCACAAGATCAGGCAGTTCAGCTTCCAACAATTCATGCTCAAGCTGAAAAAGAACAAAGTCTAAAAGTAGATAAATCTGCAAATACTAAATTTGTTGCTCCTCTACTTGATACTCCAAAATCAGTTTCTGTGATTTCAAAACAACTGATTGAAGATACCAAGGTGACAACTTTAAGTGATGCACTGCGTACAGTTCCTGGTATTACGCTAGGTGCAGGTGAAGGTGGTAACCCAAACGGTGACCGTCCGTTTATTCGCGGCTATAGCTCTGAAAGCTCAATGTATGTGGATGGTATCCGCAATGCTTCTTCTCAAAACCGTGAAATGTTTGCGGTTGAACAAGTTGAAGTATCAAAAGGTTCTTCATCTTCTTTAGGTGGCGGTGGTTCTGTTGGTGGTAACGTTAACCTTATTTCCAAAGTCGCAAAGAAAGGTGATTCGTTAGAAGGATCTGTACAAGGCGGTACAGATGATTATCAACGTATTACCCTTGATGGTAATAAAGATTTTGGTAATGGTGTTGCTGCTCGTGTCGTTGTTATGGGACATCACAACAATAAAGCAGGTCAAGGCGATGACGGTGCAGAATACAAACGTGCAGGTATTGCTCCAAGCATTACTTTTGGCCTAGATACAGCTACGCGTGCAACTTTAAGTTATTACTACTTAAAAACTGATGATACCCCTGATGCAGGCGTTCCATATAACAACCCGAATAACTTTGCTGCTGGTTCAGGCAAACCAATCGATGTTAAAAAAGGCATCTATTATGGTTGGAAAGATCGTGATTTCCAAAGACAAGAAAACCAAGTAGGTACTTTTAAGTTAGAGCATGACTTAACAGAAAACTTAACTTTAAGTAATACCGCAGTTTATAACAAATCTAAAAATGACTATGTTTGGACTCAACCTGATGACAGTCAAGGTAACTTCCTTAACCCGACGACAGGTCAATTGAAGGATACTGGTATCTGGCGTCGTGCCAATACACGTATTACTGATACAGATACGTTTTCTGATCAATTAGCGTTAACAGGTAAATTCAATACAGGCGCATTCAAACATAGTTTCAATGTTGGTGCTGAATATAGTAAAGCTGAATCAGATAAGGGTAGCTATACCATTACCGATCCAAATACAAAAGCAATTGGCGGTGCAGTTGCTAACGGCGCGTGTAGCTTAGGTTTAGTCGCATCGAATGGTTGGTGTACGTCAACATTTAATCCAAATTCGAATGATCGTTTCTTAGGAAAAGTGACTGCGAATAAAGCTGTTACAACAACGACGTCTGAATCGACTTCCGTTTATGCGCTCGATAATATCGAAATTACACCACAATGGTTACTCGACTTAGGTGTACGTTGGGATAAATTTGATACTGAGCTAAAAACCAATGCAACAGGTGTTAAATTAGAAAATAATACGGACTTCTTTAGTTACCAAGCTGGCTTAACCTTTAAACCTGCTGAAAATGGCAGTATCTATGCAAGCTTTGCAACTTCTGCAAACCCAGTCGGTATCGATGCAGGTGATGGCTCTGAAACTGCGGTGAATGCAAACAACCGCGATCTAGATCCAGAAAAAGCACGTACTTTTGAAATTGGTACAAAATGGGATTTATTCAACAATAAACTCAATGCAACTGCTGCAATTTTCCGTACAGAGAAGCAAAACACCCGTATTCAACTTGATCCAACTACGTACACCAACGGTGGTGATAGTAAAGTTGACGGTATCGAGCTTGGCTTAAACGGTTATATCACTGATAAATGGGCTGTTAGCGCAGGTTATACGTATTTAGACAGTGAAAATACCAACCCTGGTCCTAGCTGTAGCCGTGCTGGTGTTTGTACTCCTGAAAATGCAGCGAAAGGTAAGCAATTACCAAACGTTCCAAAGAACTCTGCTACTTTATGGACAACTTATAAAGTATTACCACAAGTTACCCTTGGTGCTGGTGCAGTTGCGATGGACAAAGTCTATGGTAATGCAACTAATACGAAGTGGGTTCCTGGTTATGTACGCTACGATGCGATGGCTAAGTATGACGTAAATAAAAACGTGAACTTACAACTTAATGTAAATAACTTGTCTGATACACGTTACTTCACTAAAGCCTACGCATCTCACTATGCGTCAGAAGCTGAAGGTCGTAGTGCAGTATTGTCTGTAAACTTTAAGTACTAATCCTATCAATAAAACCCATAATTTAATTATGGATTTTATTGCAAAAATAGCCTCATAATGAGGCTATTTTTTATCATTCATTGTTTTTATAAAGGTAATCATCGTGATCCATCATATTCCCAATGTATTAAGCAAAGAACAAGTTCAGTACTTTCGCGAAGAAATGGATAAAATAGAATGGACCAATGGAAAAGTTACGGCAGGTACTCTGTCTGCTACAGTGAAAAATAATCAGCAACTCCCTGAAGATCATCATTTAACCCACCATCTCAGTAACATCATTTTAGAAGAACTGGGTAAACATCCCCTGTTCCTTTCAGCAGCTTTACCGCTAGATATTATCCCCCCGCTTTTCAATCGTTATGAAAATCAGGAATCTTTCGGCTTCCATGTCGATAATTCAATTCGCCGAATTCGTGGCACGAAAGAACGTTTACGCACAGATTTATCTTGCACCGTATTTTTATCAGAACCTGATGAATATGAAGGCGGTGAGTTGGTCATCGAAGATACTTACGGCTATCACGAAGCCAAATTACCCGCGGGCGATATGGTGCTCTACCCTTCATCTAGTCTTCACGAAGTGACTGCGATCAGCAGCGGGTGTCGGACGGCTTCATTCTTTTGGGTACAAAGCATGATCCGTGATGATGCTGAACGTAATATGTTATTTACACTGGATCAGACTATCCAAAATTTGCGTGTACAGCTGGGTGACACTCATCAAGAAGTGATTAAAATGACCAATCTTTACCACAACCTAATGCGAAAGTGGGCTGAGCTATAATTCGTACACTTTTCAAAGCTTAGAGATAAAAACAACTTTTTTATCTCTAATTGATAAAATTACGGGAAATTTTCCCCATTAAAATTTAAATAGTGCAAAAAACAGGGAAATATTTCCCATTCATTCAAATTAAAATGTTTTATAGACCTTTGCAGTCGTCTGTATTTTCGCCTAGACTGAATATCGTTAGATGATTAATATAACTGCAAAATTAAATACCCACTATGAATGGTAGATGATGAAAACAAATCGCGGCTTTACCCACCCGTCTCATACAACACATCTTGCTGCACTTCTCCTGATGCTGCGCCTCGCGCGCGTATAAATTTTTTCGCCTACATTTTTAGGCGCTTGATCCCCGAATTCGCTTTAAATTAATTCTTATAGACACCATATATATCTGTAGCACGTTGCCTTTTATTTGACTCAGCAACCATGCTACGACAAGGAGTTTTCTCATGATGTTGGCTGACCCAAGCAAAAAATACCGCCGTATGTACCAGCGAGTGGATTTACCAGATCGCCAATGGCCAAATAATGAAATCAATCAAGCGCCGATTTGGATGAGTACCGACCTTCGTGACGGTAACCAAGCGATTTTTGAACCGATGGATATGGATCAAAAATTAAAAATGTTCCACATGTTGGTTAAAATCGGCTTCAAACATATTGAAATTGGTTTCCCTTCAGCATCTCAAATTGACTTCGATTTTACTCGTAAATTAATTGAAGAAAATTTGATTCCTGACGATGTCTATATCGAAGTTTTGGTGCAAGCACGTGATCATTTGATTGAACGCACCTTCGAAGCATTGGTTGATGCAAAGCGTGCCATTGTGCATATCTATAACTCAAATTCACCGACCTTCCGCCAGAAGGTCTTGAATGTTGATGCCAATGGCTCAAAACAACTTGCTATTAATGCAGCAAGCAAAGTCAAAGAATATGCAGCGCAATACCCAGCTACAGACTGGATTTTCCAGTACAGCCCAGAATGTTTCTCAGCAACGGAATTAAACGTTGCCAAAGATGTCTGCGATGCTGTGACTGAAATTTGGGAAGCTTCACCGACCAATAAAGTCATCTTGAATTTGCCTGCAACAGTTGAAGTGTCTACACCGAATGTCTATGCCGATCAAATCGAATGGATGCACCGTAACTTGGCACGTCGTGATGGCGTGATTATCTCTGTTCACTGTCACAATGACCGTGGTTGCGGTATCGCAGCCTCTGAATTGGCGATTATGGCAGGTGCTGACCGTGTAGAAGGTTGTGTATTTGGTAATGGTGAACGTACGGGTAATGTGGACGTTGCTGCGATTGCCTTGAACATGTACACCCAAGGCGTTGCACCAAACTTAGACTTCTCAAATATCAATGAAATCATTGCGACAGTTGAAGAATGTACAGGTTTACCTGTTCATCCTCGTCATCCATATGCAGGTGATTTAGTTTTTACTGCGTTCTCTGGTTCACATCAAGATGCGATTAAAAAAGGCTTCGAATTCCAGAAAAATGAAGAAATCTGGGATATGCCATACTTGCCAATCGATCCAAAAGACTTGGGGCGTGACTACGATGCGGTGATTCGTGTGAATAGCCAATCAGGTAAAGGTGGTATTGCGTATTTATTGGAATCGAACTACAACGTTGCCTTACCACGTCGTGTTCAAATCGAATTCAGTCAGATCGTACAGCAACATACCGATGAAAATGGTACAGAAATCAGTGCACATGAAATCTGGACCTTATTTGAAAATACCTATGTCGATGTGAAGAACAGCCATTATCAAACCAAACATTATCAATTGTCAGATATCAATGGTACACAAATCATTGAATTGGATGTTGAAATTGACGGTGAAATTCAGCGCCTCCGCGGAGAAGGTAATGGTCCGATCTCAGCCATGTTGAATGCCTTACAGTTACCAATTGATGTGGTGAACTATGAGGAGCGCAGTATCAGTTCAGGTGCCAATGCCAAAGCACTTGCCTTGATTGAGCTTCAAGTGAAAGGCACAGGTAAGAGCGCATTTGGTGCGGGTGTACATGACAACATCGTGACTTCATCAATCGAAGCCATCATTGCATGTACCAATCGTTTGATTGAACAAGGGGTATTAACCACCGATCAAGTGGCTGCAGCAGCCGTTTAGATAAGTGAAATATCACATAATCGTCAGTAAAGCTGAGTTGTAATATCAGAAAAAATGACTTTTGAAAGGATACCTGAATTGGTATCCTTTTATTATTAATGATTTATTATAGGGCGAATCATTCCAGTGTCTTTTCCATCGGATTCAGTGGGTTTAGTCACACCACAAAAGTTTCAATTTGAACAACCTTTAGAACTTGAATGTGGCCGCGTATTGCCACGTTTCGATTTAATGGTTGAAACCTATGGAACCCTCAATGCAGATCAATCCAATGCCATTCTGATTTGCCATGCGCTGTCAGGACATCACCATGCTGCAGGCTATCATCATGAAGATGATAAGAAGGCAGGCTGGTGGGACAGCTGTATTGGCCCTGGAAAAGCGATTGATACCAATCACTTCTTTGTTGTTTCCTTAAATAATATCGGTGGATGTAGCGGCTCTACAGGTCCAACCTCACCAAATCCAGAAAATGAAAATCGCCCCTATGGTCCTGACTTCCCATTAGTCACGGTGCGTGACTGGGTCAAAACTCAAGCGATGTTGTCTGACCGTTTAGGCGTTAAAGTTTGGTACTCGGTGATAGGCGGCTCTCTGGGTGGCATGCAAGCCTTACAATGGTCATTGGATTATCCAGACCGATTACAAAAATGCGCCATCATCGCCAGTGCACCAAAATTATCAGCCCAAAATATTGCCTTTAACGAAGTTGCACGCCAATCGATTCTGTCTGATCCCGATTTCCATCATGGTCGCTATCTGGAAAATGACAGTTATCCAAAACGCGGCTTGATTTTGGCACGTATGGTGGGTCATATCACCTACTTGTCTGAAGAAGCCATGAAACAGAAATTTGGTCGCGATTTAAAATCGGGCAAATTTATGTATGGTTTTGATGTCGAATTCCAAGTGGAAAGCTATTTGCGTTACCAAGGCGAACAATTTAGCCGCAATTTCGATGCAAATACGTACTTGATTATGACTAAGGCCTTGGATTATTTTGACCCTTCTCGAGAGTATGAGCATTCTTTGACGAAGGCGATGAGTCAACCAAAATGCAAGTTTCTGGTCATTTCATTTACCACTGACTGGCGTTTTAGTCCAAGCCGTTCTCAAGAACTGGTGGATGCTTTGATTGATAATCATAAGCCTGTCAGCTACTTAGATATTGATGCTGAACAAGGCCATGACTCATTCTTATTCCCTATTCCACTGTATGTGAAAACTCTACGCGCATTTTTAGGTGGAGAACAACAGTTGCAATCGACATCGCAGGAGCAGCACTAATGCGTATAGATCAACGACTCGCCGAAAAATGGATTAACCCGAACTCTAGCGTGTTAGACTTAGGCTGTGGTGATGGTGAATTGTTGGCTCATATGAGCAAACAACACAATATTCGTGCCTATGGTCTAGAAATTGATCAAGAAAAGATTGCAATTGCCGTCAGTCGGGGGTTAAATATTATCCAACAGGACTTAAACCTCGGTTTAAGCCGTTTTGCCGACCAGTCTTTTGACTCTGTGGTTATGGCACAAGCTTTGCAAGCTGTAGATGCACCCGATGTATTACTTCGTGATATGGTGCGTGTCGGTAAACAGGCCATTATTACTTTTCCAAACTTTGCGCATTGGAAGACACGTTCTTTTCTTGCATTGAAAGGGAAAATGCCTGTTTCGGAAGCTTTACCTTATATGTGGTATAACACCCCGAATATTCATTTATGTACTTTCCGTGACTTTGAAGCCTTATGTGCTGAGAATCGGATTAAAATTATTAATCGACTTGCCGTTAATGGTGACCAACAAGGTAGTGTGCTCAGTAAGCATATGCCGAACCTATTTGGTGAAGTCGCAATTTATCGAGTGAGCGCTCTATGAAAAAGACATTAATCAGCACATTTTTATTTGGTCTGATCAGTATACAAGCGCACGCTGACTATGTTGCTCAACCTCAATCGGTTGCAACACAGGCAGCGCGATATTCAGTGATGGGTATCAATGAATTACAAAGCGCAGCAAAATCTGGTCAAGCTGGGGCACAGTTTTACTTGGCAACCCGTTACCAGTTTGGTAAAGACGTTGCTAAAGACGAAAAACAAGCATTTTCTTTATTCAAAGCAGCAGCAGACCAAGGTTTATCTGCAGCGCAATTGAATGTTGGCCGTATGTATGCCGATGGTATTGGTGTAAAGAAAGACGATACTTTAGCACGTAAATATTTCGAGAAAGCAGCAAGCAATGGTGACAACCGTGCCAGCTTCAATCTTGCAATGATGGAAGAGCAGAAGAAAAACTTTGTCGGTGCTTATCAGTGGTATGAGCTTTCAACTCGTGATGGCATGTTGGATACCAAAGTGATCAGTCTTTCTGAAGGTAAGAAAACCGCGTTGGCTGCAAACTTAACTCAAGATCAGATTCGTACTGCACGTGACCGTGCTGATAAATGGATTCAAGCGCAATAATCTTGTTTAGATCTATTGAGTGATATAAAAACCGACTTGTGAGAGTCGGTTTTTTATTACGATAATCTTGGTCTATATCACATAAAACCCCTAAGGATAATTTGCTGCTAAGTCAATAAGTATAAAGAAGAGGAAATTAATGCTTAATAGAAATGAATTTAAACTGTCAATTTATATCAGTATTTTCTTTATAATTAGTGGCATCATTATATTTCAAATGCTCAAGCCATTCCTTTTTGATCGTTCTCAAATATTAACTTTCTCGATTCAAATTACTTCTTATAAAAATGGCTATACACAAAGCGATTTCATGAAAGAGTTAGAAAAGTTAAATTCAACTGCTTATGCGACATATGAGTCTGATTACTTTTTCCCATTTATCACAACCCATCTACAGCGTGAAACGATCTTAATGCTACCAGTATTCAGAAAAAATACAGATGTAGAAGTCAGTGAAATATCATCAAAGCCAAAAAATCAATTTCATTTTCAGCTCCCTTTTTATTCCCAAGAGCATTTTTATCCCATCGCGTATATCAGCCTCAATTTCCCTTCAATTTTTGGAAGTATTACTTTTGATTGCAAAAGCAAGCACCCACAACAGACACCTTTGATTGAAACAGAAAACTATACCGCCCAAATCATTTTTAATCGGAAAAAATGCTCTATTCATTCATATTCTTAATTCAGCTATTTCATTCTAGAAATACGTTAAAATACACAAAACTTAGATAGGTTTAACTCATGTCTACTCAATCATGGCTCAACCAAGGCAGCCTTGTCCTCGCAAGTAATAACAAAGGCAAAGTGGTCGAATTTGAACATCTGTTTCAACAACTTAATCTTCCTGTCGAGATTATTCCTCAAGGCAAACTCGATATTGAAGATGCGATAGAAGACGGTCTCAGCTTTGTTGAAAATGCCATTATCAAAGCACGCCATGCGTCTAAACTTTCAGGTAAACCTGCGCTAGCAGATGACTCTGGACTGTGTGTCCCGATCTTAGGTGGTGCACCTGGGATTTATTCGGCACGCTATGCGGGTGAACATGGTCATGATGCTGCCAATAATCAAAAACTGTTGGCTGATCTTGTACCATTCCGTAAAGAAGGTGAAGCGATTGAAGGGATGTTTGTCTGCGTATTGGCACTGGTCACTCATGCAGAAGATCCACTGCCACAAATTTTCCAAGGCATCTGGAAAGGTGAAATTTTAGCAGCAGCACGTGGTGAAAACGGTTTTGGTTATGACCCACTATTTTGGCTGCCTGAACTCAATGTTTCGAGTGCTGAACTGAGCAAAGCTGATAAAAATAAGATCAGCCATCGCGGTCAAGCGATGCAGCTGTTTAAAGCCAGTCTGGTTTAAAACACAAAAATGCCCTCCTACTAAATGAGGGCATTTTTTATATGCAGCAATAGACCATAGACCACAATCACCACACAGCTTACGATGGTTCCCGCAGCAATATAGCGTGCTGATACACCTGTACCTTGGTAATGGGTTTCCAAAGCGACAATATTCGCAGCGGGTGGCAAACAAAATAAAAAGAACAGCACAGGGAGCAATGATTCAATCTGCGGAATCGCAAAAAAATAATAGGTCGACGTACAGATCACGACACCACACAACAGCTTGAACATTAAGGTTCGTGTACTCAATAGCAAATCAGCCATATGTACTCGAGTATGTCTCAGCCACATCCCTAAAATACACATGCCCGCAAAGCTCATCCCAAATTTGGCAATATCATACAGCCCTTCTACAATTCCATTGCCTTGCAAACGATGAATCCCCAAGAGCCATAAAATAAGGGCTGCAAACAAGGCCAATACCGGCGGTGACTTGAGAACTTTATGCAGTGTTGCAACGTAATCAGTCGGCCCTTCTGAAACTGCAGCAACCGCCCAAATATTGCCAAACAGTGAGCCGCCAATATACAGCGCGATCATGGCACCACTGACCTGCTCTCCAAATAAGGCGATGGCAAATGGAAAACCTAACCAGCCAATATTGCTATAACTCACACAGAGCGCTTGTAAGCGATCCTTTGAAAAATGGAAAAAACAATAAAATAGAAGAATCGATGTAATGAAACTAAATCCCATCAGTGCAAAGCTACCTGCCTGATAAAACACCATATTGTAGATGATTACTACTGGAATAAATAATCGTGCCAATAAGGAAGATAAAATTTTCTTCGCCTGTTCGGCGACTTTGAATTGAGCAAGCAACAGCCCGAAAATAAAGGCACTGATGGGGAGAATAAAGGTCATGTCGATCTGTTTTTATCATGTCTTGATATGCTGCTTATGCTAGCACTATTTACCGTTGGGTAAATGCGCTGTCTTAAAACTGCAATATAAGTGTCACATCTTTGTCATGCCAAGCTGTTGAGATATATCCAAAGTTTTATAGGAATAGAATGATGGCTGGTTTATCAATTTGGCACGTACTGATTTTTGCAATTGTGGTAATTCTACTTTTCGGTACATCAAAGCTTAAAAACCTCGGTAAAGACGTTGGCGGTGCTGTCAAAGATTTCAAAAAATCAATGAAAGAAGAAGAAGCCGCGACACCTTTAAATGAACCTCGCACCATTGATGCTCAAGTTAAAAATACTGAAAGCTCAGTAAAAAGCTAAGCGAGCACGATTATGCTGAATTTGGGAATGACCGAAATCTTTTGCTTTGCCGTGATTGCATTGCTGGTGCTCGGTCCTGATAAATTGCCAGAAGCTGCACGGTTCGTAGCGAAATGGTATGGAAAAATTAAAAAGTTTATCAACAACATTCAGAACGAAATTGATCGAGAATTACGCCTTTCTGAGTTCCGCGAAGAAATGCAAAAAGAAATTGATAAAATCACTGAACTTGAACGCAGGATGCAACAACAGCTGGACGCGCTTAAAAATACACAAACGCCTTCTGAAGCTGAAGAAGTAAAAACTGAGACTAAAGCCCCAATCACCTATACGCTTTTTTCTCAGCAAGCGATCATCCCTTTCAGTCTTGAATATCAAAAGCAGTTACCTTTCAAACTGGAGCCGAACCTATCGACTCAACAGTTTGATACAGAATTAAAGATTGCCGTATGAGCCAATTACCATCGACTTCAGTCACTACTGATGAACCCTTACAGCAAATGCCTGTGATGCAGCATTTGATTGTGCTCCGTCAATATCTATTTAAGATTGTTGGGGTAACGATTTTTCTTTTCTTCTGCTTATTGCCTTTTAGAAATACCACCTATCAATGGCTTTCTGAGCCTTTGAGACAACAGCTGCCTGCAACCTCCACCATGATTGCAACCGATGTCACTGCAACATTTATGGCACCGTTTAAGCTGAATTTATTTGTCGCGTTTATGCTGGCAATGCCCTATATCATTTATCAGATCTGG
Source organism: Acinetobacter genomosp. 15BJ (assembly GCF_000400715.1). Taxonomy (GTDB): domain Bacteria; phylum Pseudomonadota; class Gammaproteobacteria; order Pseudomonadales; family Moraxellaceae; genus Acinetobacter. Next base: position 46,100 of record NZ_KE007345.1, read on the forward strand.
TCATTCATCAAACCAGCACTGTATGAAAAAGAACGTCATTTGGCCATTCCTCTCTTATTAGGCAGTATTGTGCTGTTCTATTTAGGTGTAGCATTTGCTTATTTCATTACCTTACCTGCGATTTTACATTTCTTTATTAGTGTTTCTCCGGAAACAGTTGCACCAATGACAGACATCAACAGTTATCTAAGCTTCTGTCTAAAATTGTTCTTGGTGTTTGGTTTTACCTTTGAAATCCCAATTATTACTTTAGTTTTGATTTTAATTGGCGTGGTCAGCACCCAAACGCTGATCGAAAAGCGTCGCTTCATCGTAGTCGGGTGTTTCTTTGTCGCAATGTTTGTCACGCCACCCGATGCCTTATCCATGATCATGCTGGCAGTTCCGATGTGGATGCTATTTGAATTGGGTTTATTATTTGGAAAAATACTGGAAAAAAGAAAAGCATCTGCTTGACTTGAATACTTGACAAATCTCCGAAATCCATCGGAGATTTTTTATTACAACCCTATATTTATTAATCAGTTATAAAATAAAAATTGTCTTTAAACTGCCTTGAAACTGTCAGAAAACTGTCATCTCCGCTTCATAGAATCTATCAGGATTTATTTATCATATATTACAGATACGGATTTACTATGACAGCCAATACCAATCAGCCAAGTCGTCGTGATATTTTAAAATGGTTCGCGGGTGTTCCGTTTTTACCACTAGGGGCAATGGGCACAGCAGCAGCTTTAACTGGTTGCAATGATGACAACGATAATAACGTTGTTACACCACCAGCAAAACTGGTTAAATTTAAAAATGCCAAATTTACGCCAATGGCTGCACCATCAACTACAGCAGAAATGGCCACCACTTCAGTCAAATCAAGTTTAACAGTGACTTGGGAAGACAATACCAGCACAGAATATAAATTAGGTTATCAAGAATTTTTCCGCACTGGTATGGAAGTCGACAATATCAATGGTGGAAAAATTATTGCGGGTAGCTATTACGACATTAATAACAAGGCGATCCGAGATACTTCTGTTGCAGGTCAAGAGCGTCAATTCTTCTCTGACTGTCCAGATGGCTCTTCAATGATCCATCTCAAAGATGCAAAAGTTGACGGCGTCAACAACCCAGTCTTCCACGTGGTTCAGTTCGAATACACCACACAAAACTTGGCCAAACAAAGTATGTATGGTCAGTTGCCATCTCCTATTGCCGTATTGACCTTAGACCAAGATCAAAAAACTGGACATCTTGCATTGAAAAAATACTTCAATGTCGATATGTCTAAAGTTCATGGTCTATGGATTACTTGTGGTGCCAGTCTTTCTCCTTGGAATACTCACCTTTCAAGTGAAGAATATGAACCAGATGCCTTTGATCAAATCGGTAGCACCTTAGCAACATTAAGAGCCTACAGTAAAAATCTGTATGGCAATGAAAATACGGCGAATGCCTATAACTATGGTCATTTACCAGAAATCATTCTAGATGGTAAAGGTCGTGGTACTGCAGTTAAGCACTACTGCTTAGGCCGTATCTCACATGAGCTGATTCAAGTCATGCCAGACAACCGTACCGTGATCATGGGTGATGACTATACCAACGGTGGTTTCTTTATGTTTGTTGCAGATAAAGAAAAAGATTTATCTGCGGGGACGCTATACGTTGCAAAGTACACTGCTGAGCTGAATGAAACGTCTACAGCACCAATTAAGTGGATTAAACTGGGTCATACCGACAGTAAAACCATTGAAGACTTGGTCAATGTTCGCGGCATTAAAGCGGAAAACATTATGGAGAGCTTAACCACTGCACCTGCAGACTTAACGGGTTATACGCAGATTGTATTGGATAAGAAAACACTCTGGATCAAGTTAAAAGAAGCTAATAATGGTTTCAGCAAAGCAGAAATCGAATTAGCTGCTGCCTTCCTCGAAACGCACCGTTATGCAGCCCTTAAAGGCGGTAGTATGGCATTCACCAAAATGGAAGGAACCACCGTTAACATTAAGGATAAGGTTGCTTATTCTGCACTTGCCAATATTCAAGATTCAATGATTGAAGGTAAATCAGGTTGGGTTGCTGCACACAATGTTAAATTCAAGAGCACCTTGAAAGCTGGTGGTGTGCTTGCACATGACCTGAAAGGTAGCCAAGTTGACCATCTAAACAATGTGATCAATAGTGAGTGGACGCCTTACCAAAGTCATATGGTTCTCATGGGTAAGGACATTCCTGTAGATAGCTTGGGCAATACTGCTGATCCAAATAACATTGCAAGCCCAGACAACCTAAAATTCTCTGAAACTTTACGTACGTTGTTCATCGGTGAAGATAGTGGTAACCATACCAATAACTTCCTATGGGCGTATAACGTTGAGACCAAGTCTTTAGACCGAATTCTGTCTACACCAGCAGGTGCAGAATCTACTGGTCTACATGCCGTTGATTCAGTCAATGGTTGGACGTATATCATGAGCAACTTCCAACACGCGGGTGATAGCTCAAGTCTTCCAGCTGAATTAAAAGCAACCGTTTTAGCGAACTATAATGGTGGCTATAGTGCAAGTGTCGGCTATATCACCGCTGATCCAGTCGGACCATCGATTGAGAAAAAAGCTTAAATCCAAGCTTTAACTTCACAAAGAAAATGTCGACAAAGGTCGGCATTTTTTATTGAACCGAGTCAGCTGATTGCATTAATCCACATTCGTTTTAAGCCATAGAAAAAGCACAGTAAACCATCGTTTTTATTTCGATTGCTTCATCTGTGTGAGAACAGGTGGGCAATATAACTTATCTATCTTTGTTCCTTTTGTTGCTATAAAAAAGCCCCTTTAAAAAAGGAGCTCAATTCAGTCAATCCAGCTTTATGCAATTAATCACCAAAGTCTGAATAATCTTTACTGGTAAATTTACTGTAGCTTTTCCAAGGTTCTGCAATATTGACCTGTTGGATATTGGCTTTCAGAATGTCATAGCGCAAACCATCTAGACTGCGCACTTCAACCCGTTTGGCAATGTTATTGCGATTATCCCATTCAATGGTCATTTTATTTTTCTTATTCTGGCTTTCATACCAAGTGCTGTTGCTGTCTTTTTTCTTGACGGTCATTCCCTTTAAGCTTTTAGGGTCAATCAAGGAATACACACAGCTCCAACAGTTGCTGAGTCCTAACATATCGACATCAGCATCTTGCAAATGGACTACAGTTTTATCTTCCATCAGCACCAAATTGAGTTTGGGTTGTTTCTTCTGATCAATAAAATAATGTTGCGCTGCTTCAGCTAAATCCAGATGTTTATGCCCGCCCTTTTCATGTCCATGTTGGTGATGTTTAGGCAGTACACGTTCAATCCAGATATTCTGAGTATTACGATACATGCGTTCCTGAAACACACTGGTACGTGTCACTCCATCATTGCCAATGGTTTGGGTCTCACGGGTAATATTGGCACTTAATACTGGAGCCGCATGCAAAGACGTCATTCCCACGCTCAGTAATACTGCACTCATCACTAGACGCATGTTATTTCCTACATAAAAAAAACCTCAGTCATAGTGACTGAGGTTGTTTGCAATATGATGAAAATCTTCAATAAAGCATTTATTTAAATCCGAATGCTTCTTTTAATTTGCTGAATACCCATGCATTTTCACGTGTACCTTTAAATACTTGTGAACCCGCGCCTTCTGCAAATAGCAGTACATCACCGCCACCATGCGTTTCAGAGCCGGGGCTGCCGAGTTTTACACCAACTTCTTGTAAATAATCATCTGCCGCCGCTTCATTGTCAGTAATGTCGATGCGCGATGTTGGACGCGGTCCACCACCATTACCAAATACTAAGGTGGTTGAGGTTTTACCATTGACATCCAGATTCGGTGCATGCTTCTTACCATCAGCCAATACTCGCGTGCGCGCATCGGTCGCTTTGGCTTCTTGATAGCTATAGCTCAAACCCAAAATACCCGGATTGGCAGTTGTGGTTTTTCCTGTACGCGCGGTATAGCCATTAAAGGTCATGGTATGGTCATGGTCAGCGGTCACCACGATCAGGGTATTCTTCAACTCAGGATCAGTTTTCTTGATTTTATCCAATGCAGTCTTAATCGCATTATCAAAAGCAATGGTGTCTTGCAATGCGCGTTTGGCATTGGTGCCATGTAGGGCATGGTCAATACGTCCACCTTCCACCATCAAGAAAAAGCCTTTACCCGCAGTATCTTGTGCTTGTAGCAAGTCAATTGATTTCGCGGTCATTTCAGCCAAACTTGGTTGGTTTGGCGCTGTTCGCGCTCGGTCTAGGTCGTATTCCAGATGTGAGGTTGCAGAATAAAGACCAATATATTTTTTATTCAGTGGCGCTGCATCCATCTCTGCTTTGGTTGCACCTACGGTGTAGTTTTTAGCTTTTAATTCATTCAGTAAGTTACGCCCATCAACACGACCCTTTTTATTGTCAGTCGCATTATAAGGGGTGAAATGATTGCGCCCGCCACCCATCAATACATCAACGCCATCTAACAGTTTTGTATTATAACCTGCACCACCAGGAATCACCTGACGCGCAATCTCAAACTGCGCATTACGATTACACACATGAGCAAAGGTCGCAGCCGGCGTTGCATGGGTCAATTCTGTGGTGGTAATCGCGCCCACTTTTTTGCCATTAGCTTTGGCAAGTTCCAGAATCGTTTCTGCGGGGCTGCCCGCAGCCACACTCGAACCTGGTGTTGGACAATTATTGATGGCATTAGATACTTTGGTACCATCTGGTGCTGTACCGGCACTTGGTTCAACCGCGATCGTCCCCGGTGTCATTCCAATCACTTCATTACGGGTTTTCTTGCCGGTCATATATGCTGCCATCGAAGGCGCGCTATCAGTGGTTTGACCATCTTCCGAATAGGTCTTGATGCGTACGGTACGGCGTAAAGTGTCCATGGTTAGTTTGCCAGATTCACCATAACCATAAATACGGCTTGCAGTTACCGTGGTTGGCCCCATCCCATCACCCAAGAAGAAAATGATATTCTTGGCTTCACCCGCAGCTTGTGCGCCAGTACTTGCGGCAACTAATGCAACAGTTAAAGCAGATGCTTTCATACCAAACTGACCTAATTTAATTTGTTTTAACATCATCGTTCTCCAGTCTGTTGTTATTTATCTAGGCCAATGGCTTTGCGAACTAGGTTAAATACTTCGATATTTTCGAGGCTACCGTGGAAGTTGTCTGAACCCACACCGATTGCACCAAGGAAGACATCGGTACCACCATGTGTTTCACTATCCGCAAAACCTGTTTGCACCACAGCTTCTTGCTGGAAGTCATCGGAAGCTGTACCTGTACACCAACCTTCTTTATCAATATCAGTCCCACGACTGTCAGTAAATTTACCGGCTGGACCTGCGGCTGGATTACAACTGTCGTTATCGGCCAAAGCCCCACGTGCTTCGATACGATCATTCTCTAAACGTTTTTTACCTGTACCAAAACCAATAATTGGGTATGGGTTACCATTTACATCGGTAGAATATCCAGCTTTGTTATAGCTTTTCACTAGACCGAGGACACTGGTCTCACCACCCTTCACATACTTACCTGTACGTTTCGCATAGCCATTCAAGACCATGGTGTGGTCATGGTCAGCGGTCACTACGATCAATGTATTCTTGAGTTCAGGATCGGTTTTTTTAACTTTATCAATCGCGGCTTTAATCGCATTATCAAAAGCAACTGTGTCTTGTAAGGCACGTTTCGCATTGGTGTCATGCAGTGCATGGTCAATACGTCCACCTTCAACCATCAAGAAGAAGCTTTTATTTTTCGCTTGTAAAACATCAATCGCCTTGGTGGTCATATCGGCAAGACTTGGCTCATCAATTTTCTTATTGGTACGATCCAAGTCATAGTTCATATGGCTGGCATTAAATAAGCCTAATAACTTCTTGGTTTTGGTCGGATCGATTTTAGTCAAGTCACTACCATTCGCAACAAAACTATAGCCCTGATCTTGCATTTCTTTAACCAGATCACGACCATCAGCCCGTTTACCACCAGATACCGTTGTTGGTTTAAACTGACGTAAGCCACCACCCAAGACCACATCCACACCATCGTTTAATTTAGTGTTATACGCGCCCCATCCTGTACCTTTACCAGCTGGAACCAATTGCGCTGCAATATCATTCTCAGCATCACGATGACATACATGTGCATAAGTGGTGGCAGGTGTTGCATGCGTGATACGGGTTGTGGTGACAAGCCCAGTGCCCATGCCTTGCGCTTTAGCAAGTTCAAGCAATGTTTCTGCTGGTTTCTTGCCTTTATTGGCTGCAACATCGTCACAGGTACTGGTGCCGTCTGCTTTAGGTGGTGATGCGATGGTACCTGACTGCATAGAAATGACTTCATTGTTCATTTTCACGCCAGTCATATAGGCTGCCATAGATGGCGCACTGTCTGTCACTTGGCCATCTTCTGAAAAGGTACGAACAAATGCGGTTTCTGGGAGCGTATCAATGGTCAAATCACCATCCTCGCCAACAGAATAAATACGCGATGCAGTTAAGGTGGTAATCCCCATACCATCGCCTAAAAAGAAAATTACATTTTTTGCAGTTGGTGTTTTTGGTACTTCTGTTTCGTCATTATTATCACTATTGTTACAAGCAGTCATTCCAGCTGATAAGACTGCCATTAAACTGACCGCCAATAGCTTTTTGGAAAAGCTCGTCTTCGATAAGAACATAGAATATCCCCAGATGTATTGTTTGGACGTAACTTGATTGGCTACACCATAACAATGCTGGGTGACCCTTTTATGTCATCTTGATGACAGTATTATTTCATCTTGTTGTTTTATATAGACAATTATGTTATAACATATCAACCTAAAGATTCAAATTGACGTGTAGATCAATCACCTGTCCCTGCTGCTCGCCCTGTTGAGATTTCTCCAGCCATTGCCATTCTGTGTCCGTCAATCTTAAAAAATTAGAGCATCGTGTCCCATAGATTGGACTTTGAATAAAAGTGGATGACAATAAGGCTTCCATCTCTGGATTGATTCCTGTATCAGGCAACAGGTTGGCGATGACTTTACGCTCATCTTCCAAAATATCCCAAGCGACGGCATCGATCGCTGATCCAGCAATTTGTGGTTGTTGCAACATCGGTAAAAATTCTTGGGTAAAGCGTTTACGCAAATGTCTGGTTTTCTCCCAATCTTCTGACATTAATCCATTTGAGACTACATAAACGCCATTGGCGAGTACTTGTGGGGCTTCACCTCGGTTACTCATATAAACAGCTTGTTCTGTATCACCGACAAACAAATTAAAGCCCGCATAATCCTGTTGCTGTTGTTCTAATTGCTGAGCAAAACGAATCGGAGCTAAATCACTTTCTAAAAAAGATTGAATCAGATGTCCTCGAGAAGTCGTATAACTTTTTTGATCGCGACCATTACGGAAATTGGTGACAATGGCCCAACGCCCTGATGCTGTCACGCCCATCCAAGTCCCTCCCGATTGCAAATCCTGTCCCGCAACAATGTTACTGTTTTGCCATGCATGCAAGGCAGCACTTGGTCGATGATAAAACTCATCCCGATTTGAAATTAAACACAGCGGCATTTCATCCAACACCTGCCATGCAAAAGCGACAATACACATAAGTCCTTTTTCTCCCACGTTTTGGGACATTGATCTTTCACATTGAATGTACAACATTTTTCACATCATTCCGCTACAATCTGCTCAAAATATAAAATTGAGGAGCAGCGATGCTGACCTATCCAAATATTGATCCAGTTGCGCTGAGCTTAGGACCAGTCAAAGTGCACTGGTACGGGCTGATGTATCTTCTGGCTTTTCTATGTGCATGGGGTTTAGCATCGTATCGCGCTAAACAACGTGATGGCTGGACAGGCGACATGGTGTCAGATCTGGTCTTCTACGGTGCATTGGGTGTTGTGCTCGGTGGTCGTGTCGGCTATGTGTTGTTCTACGAATTTGGTAAATTTTTAGAAAATCCATTGTGGTTATTCCAGGTCTGGACCGGCGGCATGAGCTTCCACGGTGGCTTCCTCGGTGTCATCATTGCGATGCTGTTTTGGTGTAAAAAATACCAAAAAACATGGTTCCAAACCTTGGACTTTATTGCGCCATGTGTGCCAACTGGCTTAATGTTTGGACGTTTTGGTAACTTTATTGGCGGTGAACTGTATGGCCGTCCAGTACAAGACCCAAGCTATCCCTTCGGCATGATTTTCCCAACAGATCCACTGGGTTTGGTGCGCCATCCCTCACAAATCTATCAAGCCATCTGCGAAGGCTTGATCCTCTTTATCGTGCTATGGTGGTTCAGTTCTAAGCCTCGCCCACGTATGGCCGTTTCAGCTCTATTCCTTGTCGGCTATGGTATTGCACGCTTCTTTATGGAATTCTTCCGCGAACCCGATGCAGACCAAGGCTACATTTTATTTGGCTGGATGACCAAAGGTCAGATTCTCAGCTTCCCAATGATTATTATTGGTCTGTGGATGATCTGGTACGCTTACCGTAAAAACATCTATGACTGGCAGTTAAAGAAATAATAAAAATGGGAGCAAATGCTCCCTTTTTTAGGCCGATGATTTAAGCTATTTATCAATCTTTCAGAAACAGCGTATATTGATTCTATTCCATTCAGGAGAGAGTCGATGCAGCAACAACGTCAGCATCTCGCCCGCTTTAAAGTACATGAGCTGGTTCTTAGCCTCTCTCCCCTTCAGTTCAATCAGCAGCTGGTCAGCCAAATCGAAAAATCACTTGGACTCAGTTTCATCAACGACAATGAGTCGCATCGGGTGTGTTTCGCCAACCAAAACGCCGAATTACAGGATGCTTATAAACAGGTGTTTAACCCAGTTGATCTACTGGATTATCTCTATGCAATTTTTATCTCAGACCAGCAAAGTGCAGAAAAAATACAGCTACAGAATCCTGCCTTAGCTCCAATTCCCTATCCAACTGACAATCTTACTTTCTGGAGAATGGTCGCAACTGGGCGGCAATATCGACTTTCGCTGAGTTAAAATTTTCCAGCCAACGCTTTCACCACTTCACCTAAACGCTTGCCTTGTGCTTCACACAAGATTTTCTCATCTTGGCTTAAGCTCTGATCATGACGTGGCCCGCTCACATGACTAGCACCATACGGTGTTCCACCGGTTTTGGTATTGGACAAGGCTGGAATCGAATTGGGTAGTCCCATAATCATCATTCCATGATGAAATAACGGCGGTAACATGCTCAACAAGGTACTTTCCTGCCCACCATGCATCGAACCAGAAGACGTAAACACACAAGCAGGTTTATGATGCAAAGCACCATTCAACCATAGGCTGGTGGTTTGATCCCAAAAGTATTTCATCTCACTGGCCATATTGCCGAAACGCGTTGGCGAACCCAAGGCCAAACCCGAACAATGGCTGAGATCTTCTAAAGTGCAATAAATGTCGCCATCTGCTGGAATACTCGGTGCCGCTTCAGTCACGACTGTGGCTAAATTCGGCACCGTTCGAATGCGTGCCGTCACCCCTGCAGCTTCAATTCCATCGACAATCAGATGCGCCATTTGCTGAGTTGAACCATATTTACTGTAATAAAGAACAAGAACGTAAGGTTGCATCACTTTCAAGAATTTTGTTAAAAAGGACACTATACGACATTTTTTACTTTTTAAGCTGTAGTAAATCCTGAGATTGCGCAGGATTTTTATTAAAAATAACTAGGATAGAACCCATGATCTTAAATCGTTATCTAAAAAAACTACCTTTTTTAGAGGAAACATGGTTTCAATTTATTGTGTTTGTGTTAAGACGCTTTGAAGCAGATCGCTGTCGGGAACAGGCAGGTGGTTTAACCTATACCACCCTGTTTGCAGTGGTTCCGATGCTGACGGTTTTTTTAGTGATTATCTCCTCGATTAAAGCTTTAGAACCCGCCAGACAGCAACTACAACAGTTGATCTATAGTAACTTTCTACCGAAAAGTACCATTGCTTTTGATAAAGCCTTAAATGCCTTTACCGAAAAATCCAGTAACCTGACCATCATTGGTGTGCTGTTCCTGTTTGTCACCACGGTGCTGATGCTGACATCAATTGAGAATGTATTTAACCGGATTTGGCGAGTGAAGGAGACACGCACTGGCTTAGTCGGTTTTATGCGTTATTGGACCATTATTTCTCTCGGGCCAATTGTATTGGGCAGTGCCTTCGTACTGTCTTCGACCGTCGCCTCTATTAATGTACTGAGTAATAACTTTGCGGGTTATCAACTGGATGGCTCTTTTATTCTGTGGTTGATCTCATTTTTATTGACCATTGTCGGCTTCTTTATTTTATATTGGACCATACCGAATCGTATTGTCCCTGTCTTTTCAGCATTCATTGCGGCCTGCTTTAGTGCAACCATCTTTGAAGTTTTAAAGCGTTTTTTTGGTTGGGTGATGAGTAACTTCACCAGCTATGAAATCGTGTATGGTGCTTTTGCTGCTGTTCCAATTTTCCTGTTATGGATTTATTTATCATGGAACATCATCTTATTAGGCGTGGAAATCAGTTATGCGCTCACCGCCTTTCATTCAGGTAAAGAACAAAAGCGTCACCCGATTTTAATGATGCTGGATATACTGGAGTTATTTTATAAAAAACAGCAAATCGGACAAAGTGTCAGCGAAAAAGAGCTATTAAATATTATTGGGCGTGGTGAACTCGGCCGCTTACCGTCTTTTATCTTACAACTCGAAGCCCAAAACCTGATTATGCGAACGGATAAAGATGAATATGTCTTGGTCCGTAATCTGGCTCAGGTGGATTTCTGGAGCTTCTTCACCGCTCTACCTTATCCACTACCATTACGTCCCGATGTTGAGCATATCCATCAGGACGATGAATGGATGGAGCGACTCGGCCCTTCCTTGGTTGAAAGTAATGATTATTTAGCAGCCAAGCTGTCCATTCCATTGTCTACCCTGTTTGAACAGAAGTAACTAAAAGACCTCTTGCGAGGTCTTTTTTTATTTCCTTAACCAGCCCTGTAAACTCACCACTACAATGCCAAGCAAGACTAACGCAGAACCAATCACAAAGTTCAGCTCAATTTTTTCACCCAATAACCAGACACCAAAAGCCATCCCGAATAAGGGGGTCAGGAAGGAAAAGACGCCCAGACGGGAAGCTAAATAATTTCGTAGCAACCAGAACCACGCCAAGAAACTGGCGAAAGAAACCACCAAAGTATGAAAAGCTAAACTACCCATCACCAATGGAGTGAAATGAATCGTGGCTTGCCCAAGAACCAGAGCCGCGCCAAACAACAGTACAAAACTACCCGCCAATTGATAAAACAGCGTTTGAGTCACCGCAGCTTGCGCAAGCGACGATAAACGTACGGTAATGGTAGTTGCAGCCCAAGCAATACTCCCCGCCAAAGCCAGTAAATCCCCCCACAACATCTGCCGATCCGCAATCGATGCGCCTGAGTTAGTACGTAAGAACGTCACCACGATCCCTAAAAAGGCAATCCCGATACCTGTCCATTGCAACAGGCTGAGACGCTCTGAAGGAAGTTTCCAATGTAAACCCAAGGCCACAAAAATCGGTGCTGTATACAGCAGTACCACTGCATGTGAAGCTGAGGTCAGCTGTAAAGCTTGTGCCAATAAAAAAAACTCTAAAGAAAATAAAAAGGCGACCAACGCACCCGCTTTCAAATTCTGGCGATTAAAAAGCTGACTGGTTTTATCGAAGTAAAGTAAGGGTAGAAGGAGTATGGCGGCAAGGCCAGAACGCAACGCGATTTGCATTAAGGGCGAAATATCAGGCGCTGCCATTTTTAAAATGACTTGTTGTAGTCCCCAAATCATACACAGTACGATCATTAGACCTGATGCGGTTGCATCTAATGCTTTACGCTCATCCATTGCGCGCTCCTGATTTTATGGTTTGAGCACCAATATAAGACTGTCGTATTTTCATGATATAGTGAAAATACGACAATAGATGCGTGTTTTCAGGCAATTCTCATGTTATGAAAAAATCAGCACAAAGGATTCAAGATTTTCAGGCCATCCCGACCTACAATGAGATTCCAGCGCCATTATGGCTACAGATCCGTGATGCACCTGCGGAGACTTTTTATCCCAAACATGCCCATGCATGGGGTGAATTTATCTATGCCTTTGATGGCGTTTTAGAAGTTAATATTGAGCAAATTCATTATTTAACCCCACCGCCTTATGGGATTTGGTTGCCACCGCATTTACAACATAGTGGCATCAATCGCAATGAGGTCACGCATTGCACCTTATACGTGCATGAATCACTCTGCCACAATATGCCGCAGCAGGCTGGTATCTTATTGTCTGCACCCTTGGTCTCTGCACTGCTCGAACATATTCGTAAACATCCCTTTGCGGAACAGGATCCAGAATATTTACGCTTGCTTCAAGTTTTGCTCGATTCACTGACTCATGCAGAATTGGTCGGCAGTTATCTACCGACTACCGAGCATCCGGCACTGGCGAAAATATTGACGCATTTACATGAATTTCCTGCGGATAACAGCACATTGGAACAGCTTGCACAGATGATCAATATGACTGAACGCACCCTTGCCCGTTATAGCCAAAAAGAGTTAGGAATGTCATTGCATGAATGGCGGCAACGTTTAAAAGTGATGAAAGCGATGTCGATGTTAAATCAGGGCAAGACTATTGAAAATATTGCGCTAGATTTAGGTTATGCCAGCTCATCGGCTTTTATTTATATGTTTAAACGCTGGATGCATTTCACCCCTGACCAATTCCGAAAACTGTATCAAGGCAGTTAAGTTGCTATCAACACCTTAACGAAGATTGGACTCAACGGAAAATCATGCTTTCAGATATAAAAAATGGCGCTGATATCAATCACAGCACCATCCTCTTTATTTCATTGCAACTTAGGCTTTGACAAAAGTATCCCAGTCATATTCGCCAGACTGAGTAATCAATTTCATGGTCAATTGATCATTAGCACGTAAAGCACCAACACCTGCTGGTGTTCCCGTCATGATCACATCACCTGCTTCTAGACTAAAAGATTGATTAATCTCAACAAGTAGAGTTCCAATATCGAAGATCATATCTTTGGTAAAACCGTGCTGACGGTCTACACCATTGATATTCAAAATCAGCTCTAGCTCTTGCAAGTCACCAATTTCGTCTGCTTCAATCCAGTCCGCCAAAATACAAGCACCGTCAAAGGCTTTGGCACGTTCCCACGGCTCACCTTTGGATTTTAAATCGCTCTGTAAATCACGCAGAGTCAAGTCCAGACCTAAAGTGACTGCACCAATCGCCTCCAAGGCTTTGGCTGGATCAGTTTCTTGTGATAATGGATGTGCGATTTGCAAACAAATTTCGCATTCATAATGGCACTCACCCAATTCTTGATTCCAGCTCACACCTTGTGTCAAAGAACCAAGACTGCTAGGTGGTTTGATAAAGAGCAACGCGCGATCAGGAATGGCATTACCCAATTCCTTGGCATGTTCGGCATAATTTCGACCCACACAAACAATTTTTGAAGGACGTGTACTCATGAAAACTCCTTGTTCTTTCAACCGTCGATAAAGTTACTTCTTAAAACTATTTTCGAATTTTGTTTGATCTGCTGAATCGATAAATGCACGTTTTGGTACGATCACCACAGTGTGGCTTTTCAGTTCTAACATATAAGTTAACTTGCCAATCGCAAACGATTGAACTTCGGCATACAGTGCACTTTGTTTTTTGCCTGCTGCATACAGTTCAAAGTGATCTTGATAAAGGTCAATGCCCTGTTCACTTTTACCAAACTGATAGCGTACAAATTGGCGCTTAAACAACATTGGCAACAACCAATAGCGCATAACTGCTTGCATCACCAGAAAAAAAGCACCCAGTGCAACGTAATAACGCCCAACGCCAGAAAAACCTAAATAGATTCCCCACAGAATGATTGCAATACTGATCACTGGGGTTAAAAAGCGGCTAAAGGTTTTTTTGCCAAAAGTGACCAAAGCAAAACCATCTTGTGATTCTTCTAAATTCAAATAATAGCGCACCGATACACTTGGACGTTGTTCAGACATTTTTAGATTTCTAACATTTGAAAAAAAACTGACCTATTAGAACATAAATGATTTAATGGGAAATCACATTTATTGCGATTTAATACAAAATTTAAATGTGATGTTTTCTCTCTTTTGGGCTCGCCCTTTTATATCAATTTAATTTTATCGATGAATTTAACAGTATGAAAATGATGCCACAACAGTTCAAATCGTTACTGTTTATTTTAGGTCTTTTGATCACGCTCAGCGCCTGTAGCCAACAATCATTCCTTGAAAAGATTGTACCGCCACAAGAAAAGGCTTTTGCTGAAGATATGTTTAATCAACTCAGCAACAAAAACTATGCAGCCGTTGAGAAATATCTCAGCCCAGAACTCCAAGATGAATCAACCCATAGCACCTTGATCCAAATGGCAGGCTTATTTCCTGCTGAGCCCGTTAAAAATATCAAGTTAATTGCAGCCAATAAAAGCTTATTTAAAGATGTCGTCACTTATCAATTAACCTTTGAATATGAATTTGCAGATCATTGGCTGATGAATAAAATCGCACTCAGTAAACAGTCCGATCAAATCCGTATTATCGGCATTCATGTTGAACCGATTGACCATTCTGCCCAAGCCATGCATGGCTTTACATTTGCAGGAAAAAGCCTACTACATTATGTCGTGTTTATCCTTGCGATTGCGATTCCGCTATTTTGCATTTATGCCTTTATCCTATGCCTAAGAACCCCCATGCAAAAACGAAAATGGGTGTGGTTAATTTTTATTAGCTTTGGCTTTATGCAATTTTCACTGAATTGGACCGATGGCAGTTACGCTTTTCAAATGCTGAGCTTCTTGGTCTTAGGTGCGGGCTACTTCCAGCAAACGGTCTATAGTCCAATTATCTTGCAAATTGCATTGCCACTGGGTGCCATCTTGTTTGTTTACCGTCGTAAAAGCTTAATGGCTGAACAATAAACTTTTCCTACCCCGCTTCAGTCAGCCACTTGAGCGGGTTTTACACAATACGACTATTTTTCATGCATAAAAAATTTTATTAATAAGCAGTATTGATCACTCTAGTGAGAAGGATCAGCTCATTGGATGAAATCACGGATAAAAATCAAAGGAATGTGATGGCTTATTTGAATCGTCTAATCTTGCCCTGTGTTTTATTGGGGCTCACACAAAGCTGTTTTGCACAAATCTTGCCTTGGACGGACAATATTCCGAGTGCCCTACAACCATTTCAAAACAATCCGCAACTCTTGGCCAGTTATACCCAAAACAATATTTTTATTTACGGTCATCCTGCAACCAAAACAGCCGTTCCTACACTGAAAAGCAATCCTCAGCCCAATGTCAGCTTTAATTCAGCCGCGATCATTGTACCCGTCAATGCACAGCAAGTGGCCAAAACACTGACCGATTTCAACCACTATGTCGGATTATTCCCAACCCTCAAATCGGCGAAGACATTAGAGCAATCAGGCAATACGGTACAAATGAAATATCAGGTCTCGATTCCGACCCCAATTCCCGTACTCAACTTTAATGAAGACGTCACCCTGCAACATCAGATCAAGCCGAATAGTATTGCCAGCTTGGTGATTGATGCACCGATTCCCTATGGCGTCGGTAAATTTGAATGGTTTGCACTGGACGAGAATCGCACCTTAATCACCTTGACCCAATGGGGCGATTTGAATCAGCCCAAAGGATTTATTTTTAAGAAAATTCTCAATGCGATTCCTGAGGTGAAACTCGGAATTCCAAGCAGCAGCAATGCGTTTATTTTAGAATCCTTAAGAACCCGTTTTATTCAATCCAATCTTAAGCCACTCAATGCAGGACAAATGCCGAATCCGCAGTTGAATGCAGCTCAACTCAATAAAATCACACAATTGATTCAATCCGCTCAGCAACCTGTCAGTATCCTTCATGCACCGACCAGTATGTTGTATACCCATGGTCGAGAATCCATGCGTTTTACCACCACCTATCAATTTTATAAACAACCAACTCAACCCTTACAAAAATGGCTGAGTCCATTGGCCTACCAAGAGCTATTTCCTCGGCAGATTAAAAAAGTAATCACCTCTCCTATTCAAAATCAAGGGCAGGATGCAGATATTAAAGTCAATGTTGGCCTTGGTGTCATCAATATACCGTTCGCATTTAAATTACGTTTTAGTTATCCGCAGGCAGATGAAAATAATTTTTATGCCAATGGCGGTGACCTACGTTTTATTAAAGGAAAAATGCAGTTGAGTTCACTTAATCAAGGAACGTTATTGACCATGACCAGTGCAATGAAAATCGATGAGAAAGCCCCATTCTTATTAAGGGCAATGCGAAGCCTGCCTTATCATGATGTACTCCCTGCTGTAGGTGGCAATGCCGTATTTGTACAAAAAATTAAAGCAAAAACTTGAGACACAAAAAAACCGCAATTAAGCGGTTTCTTTTTTCAAATTGGTGCGCTCAGAGAGATTCGAACTCCCGACCCCTTAGTTCGTAGCCAAGTGCTCTATCCAGCTGAGCTATGAGCGCATATTTGATGGGGGCATTATACGCACTTTTCCCCAAATGATAAGACCTTTTTCACAAGATCATGATCAACTGTCTATAGATTCAGCACTGATTGGTCATTCCAGCATGATTCAACCCATGATTACAGTGAGATAAGTGGTTCATACCCACTGCCAATTCTGCATAACCCTCAATCGGACACAAACATTTATTATTCGCTAAGTGAATGATTAAACTTTAAATAAATTATGTTTGAGTCATTTTATATTTTTATTGATTATAAATTTTTGATAAAGAATTAAAAAAAATCGCATTCCAAATTAGAACGATAAATCAGTGATAATTAAAAAATACATCTCTTTGTTTTATCGTATTTTTATAGCTGTTTAAAAATATGATACAAAGCACAATATTGACTTTAAATAGATAAGCAATAAATACTAATAAACACATTATGAGACAGGAGTCACATAATTATTAAGACTTATTAAAATAAAACTCCAATAATTATAGGTATATCGACATGTTATTTAAAAATATTTTATCACCAATTCCGGGTATTCTTTCTCATTCGAGTAGTAATAGCCAAACGGCAGTACCGACTGCTGTAAACACGGTATCAACCACAAACCATGTTGTGGTCGAAAGTACAAATATCACCAACAACAATAACGGCTCAAATAATGGTTTATTCAGTGCAATAACAGGAAATGGCAATCAAAACTATGGTGTCGGTGTTGGCAATGGCCAAGATCTTAACGTCCCTCTTCCTTTCACCACAGCTTTTCATTCATTAGGAAACTCTTTTCCTTGGCTTGGAGGTTCGTCACCCGTTAGCTCAATCAATACGGCCACGACAACTTCTTCGACTCACATCCAAGACAATGACAGCATCAACAATAGTAATACTGGTACTGCTGCAGGTAATGGTAGCAATGGCGGTTTATTAAGTGGTGTTGCAGCAGGCAATGGCGATCACAACTATGGCGTGGGTAATGGAAATGGAGATGACGCGAATCTCACCACACCAGTTACGGTGCCTTTTGAAGCTTTAGGTAACTCAATCGGTGCATTGGGTGGTGGTGCTGTTAACGCTATCAATAGCACACCAACCAGTTCAACTACCCTCATTCAAGATAATGACAGCACCAATAATAGCAACACAGGTACTGGAGCTGCTGGTAATGGCAATGCAGGTGGTCTACTCAATGGTGTTGCAGCAGGCAATGGAGAGCATAATTACGGAATTGGCAATGGTAACGGTGACGATGTCGGTATCAATGTACCATGGACTACACCTGTTCAAGCGGCTGGCAATGCGATTATTGGCTTAGGTGGTGGTGATGTTAACTCTATAAATACAGCACCAACGACATCGACTACGCAGATTCAAGACAACGACACCGTTAACAATAGCAACAACGGCACTGGTGCAGCAGGCAATGGCAGTGGTGGCGGTTGGCTCAATGGCGTTGGTGCGGGTAATGGCGAACAGAATTATGGCATCGGTAATGGTAACGGTGACGATACAAGCATCACGACACCGATAACAGCCCCCTTCCAAGCCTTAGGTAACTCAGTTGCAGGCATCGGTGGTGGAGATGTTAACTCAATCAATACTGCTCCAACCTCGACCTCCAACGTCATTCAAGATAATGACAGCACCAATAATAGTAACAATGGAACAGGCGTTGGAGGTGCGGGTAATGGCCTCGGCGGCTTACTCAATGGAGTTAGTGCAGGGAATGACGAACACAATTACGGAATTGGCAATGGCAACGGTGATGACGCAAGTGTCACGGTTCCTTGGACAACGCCAGTACATGTACTCGGTAACTCAGTTACGGGTTTAGGCGGTGGCGATGTTAACTCCACCAATACCGCACCAACAACAACGTCAAATATTATTCAGGATAACGATACAACCAACAACAGTAATAATGACACAGGTCTAGGTGGTGTTGGCAATGGTGTCGGTGGTTGGGGCAATGGCCCTGCTGCAGGTAACGGTGAACAAAACTATGGTATTGGTAATGGCAATGGGGATGATGTCTATGTGACAGTCCCATGGACCACACCATTAAATGTATTAGGAAATTCATTTGGTGGAGGAAGTGATAATTCATCCACCAACTCTGCTCCAACAACAACACTCAATCATGTTCAAGACAATGATACAACCGACAATAGCAATAGCGGGACGAGTACGACTGGCAGTTCAGGTAACGGTATCGGTGGTTTGCTCAATGGAATTAGTGCGGGCAATGGCGAACATAACTATGGAATCGGCAATGGCAACGGTGATGATGCCGACTGGACCTCACCTATAGTCACCCCAATCAATGCGATGGGCAACAATGTCTCTTGGTTTGGCAGTAATGATCCGACTCATACAGGCAATACATCTGTGAATAACGGCTCAACCAATACCACCAATATCGTCGAAGACAATGATCATATCGACCAGAGTAATCATGGTTCTGGAGTAGGCGGTGCAGGCAATGGCATTGGTGGTCTACTCAGTGGTATTGGTTCTGGAAATGGTGAACAAAATTACGGTATTGGCAATGGCAACGGTGATGATGTCGGTGTAACCACACCAATCACGATGCCAGTCAATGGCTTAGGAAACGACGTCTCATTCTTGGGCGGTGCCAATAATGCATCTCATAACAATGCTTCGACCACCACTACCAATATTGTGCGTGACAATGACAGTACGGACAATAGCAATAGCGGCACAGGTGTAGGCGGCAGCTCAGGTAATGGCATTGGTGGTCTGCTCAATGGCGTAGGGTCAGGCAACGGCGAACATAATTACGGCATTGGTAATGGCAACGGTGATGATGTCGGTATCGTGATGCCGATTACAACGCCACTCAGTGGTTTGGGTAACTCCTTCTCCGTATTTGGGGACTCAACCACAAGCTCAGTCAACAACTCATCAACAACGACCGTCAATCATTATGAAGATAATGACAGCACTGACAATAGTAATAGTGGCACAGCTCTACTCGGTGGTTCTGCAGGTAATGGTGTCGGTGGGTGGGCTAATGGTCCTGCTGCAGGTAATGGTGATCACAACTATGGTATTGGTAATGGCATCGGTAATGATTCCAGCGTGGTTGCACCGATCACAACCCCAATCAGTGGTTCAGGCAATGCCCTCTCAATCTTTGGTAATGCAACCTCAAACTCAGTCAATGATTCCTCAACCAAAACCACCAACATCTTCCAAGACAACGATAGTACCAATAATAGCAACAGCAGTACGGGCGTCGGTGGCACAGCAGGTAATGGTGTCGGTGGTGGTTTATTAAATGGAGTCGCCGCGGGTAATGGTGAACACAATTATGGTATAGGCAATGGGATTGCGGATGATGCCAGTGTTGTTGCACCAATTACGACACCAATCAATGCCTCAGGCAATGCCTTCTCAATCTTTGGCAATGCCACTTCAAACTCAGTCAATAACTCTTCTACAACTACTTCAAACTATTTCCAAGACAATGACACCATCAACAACAGCAATACTGGTGGTAATGGAACTGGTTCAGGTAATGCAGCTGGGGGTGGGCTATTAAATGGTGTAGCCGCAGGGAATGGCGAACACAATTACGGTATTGGTAACGGGATTGCGGATGATGCCAGTGTGGTTATGCCAATCACAATTCCTGTAAATGCATCAGGTAATGCCTTCTCAATCTTTGGCAACGCAACAGCAAACTCAACCAACAACTCATCCACCACAACCAATAACTATGTTCAGGACAACGACTCCACTGACAATAGTAATAGCGGTGGCAATGCTACAGGTGGTGCTGGTGGAGGCCTACTTGGTCTTGGCGGTTTACTCAATGGCGTAGGTGCCGGGAATGGTGAACACAATTATGGTATAGGCAATGGGATTGCTGACAATGCCAGCATTGTAGCGCCGATTGCAATTCCTATTAATTTATCTGGCAATGCAATTTCTTTATTTGGCAGCGCAACAGCAAACTCACACAATAATTCATCCACAACAACCAATAACCATGTCCAAGACAATGATGTCACGAATAATGGTAATGGTGGTGGCAATGGTTCTGGTGGCCTATTGGGTGGTATTGGTTCTGGTAATGGCGATCATAATTTTGGTCTCGGCAATGGTAACGGTGACGATGCAAGCATCGTGACGCCAATCACCATTCCAATCAACTTCTCAGGCAATGCCATCTCAGTGCTTGATTTAAGTGGTCTAAATGGTGAAGGTGAGTTCAATCCATTGAGCCCTGTGACCAATCTTATTCATATTGTCGCTGGTGATGGTGAAGGTGCGACAGGCTTATTAGGAACTGTGACAGGTATTGTTGCTGGCGTCACAGGAGGTATTGGTGGCGAAGGTGGTCCTCTAGGCGCAATCACTAGCATCATCGGGGGGATTACTGGTGGAATTGGCGGTGGCGACGGTGGTCCTTTAGGTCCAATAACAAATATTATTGGTAGTATTACGGGAGGTGATGGCGGACCTCTGGGTGCAATCACTGGCATCATTGGCGGTATTACAGGGGGTGATTTAAGTAATAACCCCGTCACAGGCACCATCCAAACAGGTATCGATGTCCTTCAAGGCGTTGAAAGCCTGAAAACAGATATCATCAATACAGGTATCACCACTGTAGGTGGTGCAATCAGTGGTGTTCTTCCTGATGTTCATCCAATCACAGACCTCACCAATTTAGGCACCCTCACCTTTGAAACTTCACGTGATACGGTAAACGGTACATTAGAAGCAATTTCTGATTTAGCCAGTGCGGATATTGGTAGTGCTACGGGTTCTCTCACAGGTGTACTTAGCACACTCGTGACCAACGGCTCAGCTGCTTCTGGACTGGTTCAACATATTGCAGGTGATCTTACTGATGTTGGTGGCATTATCGGTGCTGTGACTGGTGGTATCAGTGGTGGTGAAGGTGGCCCTCTTGGCACGATCACTGGCATCATCGGTGGCATTACAGGTGGTGTCAATGGAGATGGTATTCTTTCTGGTATTGCCCAACCGATCGACATGGTGATTGGCAGTGGTAGTTCAGCAATCAATAATCTACAAGATGGTCTCGGTGATCTCGCGAGTGGCAATATTATGGAAGGCCTCAACAACCTTATCCATATTAACTATGACAATAGTGGTAGCAGTAACAGTCTAGATAGTCTTCTTACCATAATTACTGGCACACTTTCGACTTCTTCTGGCATTGCTGTCGGTGAACCAAATCCAAATGGGGGAAGCATTACCGATCTCATTTCAGTTTCTTCACCATTAACAAACCTAACCGATCATCTATTCGGCTCACTTCATCATTTTTAAAATATAGCGACACGAAGAAAAGCCACTGTAATCAGTGGCTTTTCTTTTACAGCTTAATGAGTTCATCAGACTAATAAGATAAGAATATTCCAAGGAGGACACATTTGATTGGTAAGTTTTTTTAAATAACACGTCAATAACAGCATAAACAATACGATTTCAGATTTATTATAATTTTAAAAAAACTAATTAAGAAAAAATTTAAAATGTTGATCTTTATTAATTAAATAAAGCCAAAAAACACTAGAAATATTTTTTTGCAAACGAGTAACAAATTTTAAAACTTTCTTTCCAGCACCTTCTTCACAAGACATAGATTGTACTGAAATAACACTTTAATTATATGATAAATAAAACTTATCTCACTATGATAAAAACCCCCTTACCCTTTCAAATAAAATACAAGTGTAAATTTAGTTAAAATTAACAACCAATAAATATATTAAAATTCAACATTTTAAATCCATATTTAACAATCATATTCTAGCCCGTTACAGATTGACAAAATAACTGCCACATATAACACTAAATATGATTAATGTGACTTTAATCACAAAAAAATCATAGCAATTTAATAATTACTCAAAACAACACAACTTTAAAAATAGTAGGTATCGTTATGCTTTTCAAAAGTCTTTTTTCACCCATTAAAAGTATTACTTCAAGTTTGGTTGATAGTAGTACATCTACATCACACGTTGGCGGTTCAGTTCTTGCTCCTTTATCCCTATCTACAATTACAAATATCGTTTCAACAAATACCGTAACCCATACGGTAAGCAGCATCACAGGCGGAGCAGCCAATAGTCCCATAAGTTCAATTACTAGCATTCTGGGGAATGCAACAGGCAGTAGTAGTCCACTTTCAACAGTCACAAGTATTCTAGGAGGTGTTACTGGCGGAGCAAGTGGTAATCCACTCAGTGCAGTAACAGGCATCCTTGGAGGAATCACGGGTGGCACTGAGGGAGGTCCCCTTGGTGCAGTGACTGGAATTATTGGTGGTATTACGGGTGGGTCAAATGGTGGCCCGCTTGGCGCAGTAACAGGAATTATTGGTGGCATCACGGGTGGAGCTGAAGGCGGCCC
>NZ_KE007345.1:69686-70580 GCF_000400715.1 Acinetobacter genomosp. 15BJ
GGCGCAGTAACGGGAATTATTGGTGGCATCACAGGTGGAACTGAGGGCGGCCCCCTTGGTGCAGTGACTGGAATTATTGGTGGCATCACGGGTGGTGACCTAGCGAACAACCCAGTCACAGGTATTGTTCAAGGTGGTATTGATGTCCTTCAAGGGCTTGAGAGTTTAAAAACCGATATCATCAATACAGGAATTAATACTGTTGCAGGCACGGTCATTAGTGCAGTGCATCAATCTGAACACCCAATTGGAGACCTGGCAAATCTGGGTACCCTCACTTTTGAAACTTCTCGCGATACGGTAAACGGTACACTAGAAACCGTCTCCCACCTTGCTGGTGCAGATATTGGCGGGGCAATTGGTTCTGCAACAGGTGTCATTGGTACACTGGTGAATAATGGGTCTACTGCATCAGGTCTGGTTCAACATATTATAGGGGATGTAACCAACATTGGTAGCACAGGTCCATTAGGTTCTATCACAGGCATTATCGGTGGGATTACTGGCGGTGGTGAAGGTGGCCCTCTTGGTACGATCACTGGCATTATTGGCGGTATTACTGACGGTATCGGTGGTGGTGAAGGAGGCCCTCTAGGAGCGATCACTGGCATCATTGGTGGGATTACTGGCGGTATTGGCGGTGGTGAAGGCGGTCCTCTTGGTGCAATCACCGGCATCATCGGTGGGATTACTGGTGGTGATCTTGGCAATAACCCTGTCACAGGTGTGATCCAAACAGGTATCGATGTGCTTCAAGGCGTTGAAAGCCTAAAAACAGATATTATCAACACAGGAATCTCTACGGTAGGTGGTGCAATCAGTGGTGTCCTTCCGGGCGTTCATCCAGTCACAGATCTCACCAATTTAGGTACCCTCACCTTTGAAACTTCGCGC
>NZ_KE007345.1:72350-557212 GCF_000400715.1 Acinetobacter genomosp. 15BJ
GGTATTACGGGAGGAATTGGTGGCGGTGAAGGTGGCCCTCTTGGCGCAATCACTGGCATCATCGGCGGCATTACTGGCGGTATCGGCGGTGGTGATGGCGGCCCTTTAGGCTCAATCTCTGACATCCTTGGGGGGATTACTGGCGGTATCGGTGGTGGTGATGGCGGTCCTCTTGGCTCAATCTCTGACATCCTTGGTGGTATCACTGGTGGAGTTGGTGGCGGTGAAGGTGGTCCTTTAGGCGCAGTTACTGGCATTATCGGTGGCATTACTGGCGGTATTGGTGGTGAAGGTGGTCTAAGTGTGATTACAGATATTCTTGGAACCATTAATAATGGTGCAAATAGCGGAGACGTTATCGCAGGAATTGCTCAACCGATTCAAACTGTCATTAGCAATGGCAACATTGCAGTAGATACATTACAAGATCATGTCAGTACCCTATTCAGCGATGGTTCATTAGAGAGTATCAATAATCTAATTAGCGTCAGTGTTGGAAATGGGGACTACAGTCTTCATGGCAGTGTAGACGGAATTTTAGATGCATTGACTGGAACCGTCACTTCTGGCATCGCTGTCGGTGAACCAAATCCAAATGGTGGCTCTTTAACAGATCTTGTATCTCTTCAATCCCCACTCAGCAGTCTTACAGATCATCTATTCAGTTCAGTGAATCACTTCTAAAATAGATCAACTAAAAAGCCGCTGATCTCAGCGGCTTTTTTTATATTTATTATTTAATTCATATTCAATCAAAAAACTCAGGCACAAAAAAACCGCAATTAAGCGGTTTCTTCTATTAAATTGGTGCGCTCAGAGAGATTCGAACTCCCGACCCCTTAGTTCGTAGCCAAGTGCTCTATCCAGCTGAGCTATGAGCGCTTTAAGTAAAGTGGCGGTGAGAGAGGGATTCGAACCCTCGGTACAGTTACCCGTACGCATCCTTAGCAGGGATGTGGTTTCAGCCACTCACCCATCTCACCGTAACACGAGCGCAATAATACAAACTAAAACCACATTACACAAGGGATGTTCCTGTTTTTTTCTACTTTTTAAGTTCAATCAAATGTTTTTTAATCAATTTCCACATTTTTTCAGCATTTTTTGGTTCAACGCTTGTTAATATAGTGTTCTCTCCTTTATTCAGATCGGAGCAATAAACAGAATCTTGCAATCTTTGACGTGCAGTTAGAGTTTGAATGACTTATGCTAAACCGATCTGCCAGATGTGAATTGAAACGATATGACTAAAAATTGGGCCGATCCCGAAGCAAAAGCAGAAGCGCAACGTTACGATAATCCTATTCCTAGCCGAACTCTTATTCTAACTACATTAAAACAATTACAAACTGCACAGTCCCATGCAGAGCTGGTTGACCACTTTAATATCCCTGATCAAAAAAGCATTGATGCCTTGAATCACCGTTTAAGCGCTATGGTACGTGATGGGCAACTTATGAAGGATGGTTTTAAATACCAACCTGCAACCGATCTGCCAACTCATGAAGCAACGGTCTATATCAATAGTAAAGGTCTAGGTACTGCCAATATTGCAGGTCAGGACGATATCCTTTTACCTGAACGTGAACTACGCCTAGTTTTTAATGGCGACCGCGTTAAAGTGCGTCAGACCTCAGTTGATCGTAAAGGTAAGCCTTGGGGCTTTATTAGTGAAGTGGTACAACACCGCGTTAAACAAATTATTGGTAAATTGTCTGAGCATGAAGGTGAATACTTCATTCAACCAGCTAATCCAAACCAGCATCAACCCATTACTTTAGAAAAAGAATTGATTGAGCATGCCAATGCTAAAGTTGGTGATATGCTGCGTGTTGCAATTGATGACTATCCAACACGCGAAGAACTGGCGACAGGCCATATCGTTCAATCGATGGCAGATAAAGCTGATACCGAGATTATCATTCCACAAACGATTCTAGAATTTGGTCTGCCTTACGAATTTCCAGAAGCTGTGGTGAAAGAAGCAGAAAGCTTTAAAGAACCATCAGCAAAAGATCTTAAAGGGCGTGTTGATCTACGTGATCTACCACTGGTTACTATTGATGGTGAAGATGCACGTGACTTTGACGATGCCGTATTTGCAGAAAAACGTGCGGGTGGTGGTTACCGCGTCGTGGTTGCAATTGCCGATGTTAGCCATTATGTGCGTTTAGACTCGCCCTTAAATGAAGAAGCAGAAGAACGTGGTACATCGGTTTATTTCCCGCACTTTGTATTGCCTATGCTTCCAGAAGCGCTATCAAATGGCTTGTGTTCTTTAAATCCACATGTTGACCGTCTGTGTATGGTCTGTGATTTAAAACTGTCTCGTGCAGGTAAAGTCACAGGGTATGAGTTCTACCCTGCGGTGATGCATTCCAAAGCTCGTCTGACTTATACCCAAGTGGGGCAATATTTTGAGGGAGCAACCAATGCGATCCCAGAAGATAAGAGCATTCATAAGTCACTCAATACACTCTTCCAGCTTTATCAAACACTAAAAGGCTTACGTGCTGAACGTCATGCAATGGAATTTGAAACCGTTGAAACCTACATGACCTTTGATGAGTTAGGCGGAATCAAGGAAATTTTGCCACGTACACGTAATGATGCGCATAAACTGATTGAAGAATGTATGCTGCTGGCCAACGTTGCTGCAGCAGAATATGCTTTAGAACATGATATTCCGATGCTGTATCGTGTGCACGAAGCACCAGAGTTTTCACGTATTCAGAAAGTGCGTGACTTTGTGAAATTGCTGGGTCTGCCATTCCCTGAACAGCCAACTCAAGCAGATTATCAAGCCGTCATTGAAGCGACCAAAGATCGTTTAGATGCACCAAGTATTCATGCAGTGTTGTTACGTTCGATGATGCAAGCCTACTATGGTGCGAAGAATGCAGGCCACTATGGTTTGGCATATGAAGCCTATACGCATTTCACCTCACCGATTCGTCGTTATCCTGACTTATTATTACACCGTGCGATCAAAGCGTATTTAGACAAAAAAGTGTATCCACTGTCAGGTGCAGCGTTAGATGATGCCGGTGAGCATTTCTCCAAGACAGAACGTCGTGCTGATGAAGCATCACGTAGCGTCACCATGTGGTTGAAATGCCACTATATGCAACAGCATATCGGTGATGAATTTATCGGGGTAATCAGTGCAGTCACTGAGTTTGGTTTGTTCGTGACCCTCAAAGACCTCTATGTCGACGGGATGATCCATGTCAGTCAGTTAGGTGATGACTTCTTCATTTACGATCAGGCGAGTCAAAGCTTAATGGGTCAAAATCGCGGACAATCCTTTAGTCTCGGTGATGAAGTGAAGATTCAAGTTGCGGGTGTAAACTTGGAGGAACGTAAAATTGACTTCCAGTTGGTTCAACAACTGACTCATTTAGGCCGTGTGATTCGTCAGAAAGCACCACGTACGGCAACCACATCGAATCGTACACAAACCACTGAAGAAGTATTTAGCAAAACCACAGCTAAGGTCAGTACGGACGGCGAAAAACCTGTACGCAAGAAAAAGGATAAGAACAAACCAAGTTCTTACACCCAAAAACCTGCAAAAAAAACCTCAGCCAAGCCTGAAAGCAAAGAAAAGGCCAAGAAAAAAGTGAAAAAGAAAAAGTCGAATGCGAAAGCAAAGGCTGAGTAATTTCTACAAGATAAGAGAGCTTCGGCTCTCTTATCTTTTGTTATATAATAAAAAAATAGACTATTTCTAAATATAAATAAAATCCGAATGACTCACTACCGCATCACAAAATATTATTATCACCATTACTTTTCTATTCTCTTTTTCTTTCTCACAATCGGTGCTGCTATTTCTGTATTTTGGAGTGATTTTTCACCTAGCTTTACGGTAGAAATTGTCGCCTTGATCATTGCATGTTTCCTCTATGCCTTACTCCTTGTTTATTTTCTCTATTTGAAAAAAAGACAGGAATGGGTGATTCCCAGACAATGGAAAAAAGTACAAAAACAACCTAAACGTTTTGCTTTATTTATTTTCCCTTTATTCATTATTCCCGTACTCTGGCTCAACTTGGCTGGTACGCTTCCAATGATCTGGACATATATCACTGGAGATTCGGAAATTATAGAGGCATCAGCGATTGCCGAAAAAAAGCACACGAGACATGGAAATATCTATTTTTTTAAAACAGCTTATTCCGACATACCAATCTTTAGAATGACATCGACTGAATATCAGGTATATAAAAATCATCAACTCAAATTAAAGCTGTCTACCCGTCATAGCACATTCGGTACATATGTAATGTCGATTGATGAAATTCAGGTCGCAACGCAAAGCCCAACGAATAAATAATCAATCAACCTTGATTTCTCCCTCGCTAAGCCCTACATCTATAACTATGTTTAAAGATGAATATGGCAAAAATACAATGACACTCCAGCAAGCGACACTTCCCGTTCCTCAATTTGATCAAATTCAACTTGCCGATTTAAAACAACAGATCGAACAAACCATTCAAAACGGTCAAAACTTCTTAAATCAACTCAATGAAGTTCCACAAGGGACTGAAGGCCAACTGGCAACATTGACCGAAGTTGATCAACTTGAAAATAATATGAGTGAAGCATGGGGTGTTTTATCCCATCTCAATGCGGTGATGAACAATGCGGAAACCCGTGAAGTCTATCAAGCACTGCTACCAAGTTTAAGTGAATACTATACACAGCTTGGACAACATACGGCGCTGTATCAAACCTATCAGCAGACTCATGATAGCGCGGCATTTCAAACGCTGAGCGAAGCACAACAAAGCGCGATTAAACTCGCACTACGTGACTTTAAACTGTCTGGTGTTGCACTCCAAGGCGAAGCCAAAAAGCGTTATGCCGAAATCTCAGCACGTTTATCACAGCTATCTTCAGACTTCTCTAACCATGTACTCGATGCAACCCAAGCTTATTTCAAGCCTTTAGCTGAAGCGCAACTCAAAGGCCTGCCACAAAGCAGTGTTGAACTGTTAAAACAATATGGACAACAGCGTGAGCTTGAGCAAGCCGTTGCCACACTCGACTTCCCTGCCTATTTTGCGATTATGACCTATGCCGAAGATCGTGAGTTAAGAGAAGAACTGTATAAAGCCTATGTCACCCGTGCCTCAGAACAATCTGTCAAAACTGAATTTGATAACACACCAGTGATGGAGGAAATCCTGAGCTTACGTCAAGAAATGGCGCAACTGCTCGGCTTTAACAACTTTGCTGAATATTCACTTGCTAGCAAGATGGCACCTGATGTCGAAACCGTAGATAAATTCTTGGTTGATCTGGCAGAACATGCGCGTACCCCAGCACTTGCTGAAATCGCAGAATTGAAAGCGATTGCACAACAAGAGGGTATTGATGAACTCAAACCGTGGGATGCAACCTACTATTCTGAAAAGTTGAAACAACAGCAGTTCAATCTTTCTCAAGAAGCACTTAAACCCTATTTCCCTGCACCGAAAGTGGTTCAAGGTCTATTCCAGATCGTAGAACGTCTTTACGGTATCCAGATCATCGAACGCCAAGCCCCTGTTTGGCAAAATGATGTGCGTTATTTCGAAATTGAAGATCAAGGCCAAGTGGTCGGTGGTTTCTACTTTGATTTATATGCCCGTAACGGCAAACGTGGTGGTGCATGGATGAGCGGTTTCCGTTCTCGTGTACAAACAGCCAATGGCCTACAAAAACCAATTTGCTACATGGTATGTAACTTTACCCCTCCGATTGGCGATCAACCTGCGCTACTGACTCATGATGAAGTGATTACTTTATTCCATGAGTTTGGTCATGGCTTACATCATATGCTCACCGAAGTAGATAACATCTCTGTGGCAGGGACACACGGCGTGGCGTGGGATGCGGTGGAATTACCAAGTCAGTTTATGGAATTCTGGGCATGGGACAATGAAAGTCTAGATGTACTCAGCGAGCACACTGAAACTAAACAAACTTTGCCACAGGAATTGTTATCTGCGTTACTCAATGCACGTTTCTTCCAGTCAGGTATGCAAACCTTGCGTCAGATTGAGTTTGCTTTGTTCGACCTCACTATTCACCGTCAAGCACCGGCATTAAACAGTCAGCAAATCCAAGCCACCTTAGATGATATTCGCGATAAATTTGCGGTTGTTCCCGCGGTACCTTATAACCGCTTCCAACACAGCTTCAGCCACATTTTCGCAGGTGGTTATGCAGCAGGTTATTATTCTTATAAATGGGCAGAAGTTTTAGCCAGTGATGCCTTTGACCGTTTCGAAAGCGAAGGTATTTTTAATACCGAGACTGGAAAAGAGTTTAGAAAGTTTATTCTAGCAGTTGGCGGAAAAGATACGGCACTTGATGCGTTTCGCAATTTCCGAAAAAGAGAACCCAAAATAGATGCATTATTACGTCATCAAGGTTGGACGAACACCGATAAAACCGCTTAAACTACGTCATTATTGTTCATAGGGTGTAATTAACTGACATGAAAAGACAGTTCATCGCGGGCGCAAAATGCCCGAAATGTGGGGCCTTAGATCGTGTGGTTAAGATCATCACTATGGATGACGAGTGGATTGAATGTATCGAATGTGCTTATAGCGAAAAACGGCCAACCCATGTGGAACAGACGCAACCCGCTGAGCCAGATGAAATTGGGGTGATACAATTCAAACCTCGTCATTTTGACTAGAAGGTTAAAAATGATGTCCACATACCAAACAGAAAATTCCAAATTATTATGGATGATAATTGGTGGAATAAGTGTTGTCGTGGTGCTGTTCCTTGCTGTCCAATGGTTCTTAGCTCAAAAAGATCAGCAACCAACAACATCCACACCCGCTCAGCCCGTTGCTGAAAAAACCGTTGCCCCAGTACCCACTGAAGCAACGGCTACAGCTGAAGAAGTAACGACGGCAAGCAGTGATGTCGCTGCACCGATCCAATTGGTTGAAGAATCAATTGTGAAATCGCCACTTCCTGCAAATGATAGTTTGGCAAAAGAAGAAATTGCCAAACTGGATGATATTCATCAACAACTGCAAGACCAACAACATGATTTGAAACAGCAGAATAGCGATGTGGATACTTTACTGAAGCTGAAAGAAGATCAAATCAAACTTCTAGAAGCCCAAATTGCGGCCCAAAATCATTCTTAAACGAAAAAAGCTTTAACCTCGGTTAAAGCTTTTTTATTGCCGGCATCGTTAATCTAAAATGTGTTTGGACGCTGATTTCAGTTGAATCGGTTTCTGAATGGTTTGTGCAATCAGAATTCCAATCAAGGTTAGTCCACCACCAATATAATGGAACATCTGCAAATGCTCGCCCAGTAAAGCCACCGCAATCAATGCCGTAAATAAAGGCAATAGATTCATAAAAATACTATTTCGATTCGGTCCTAAATGTCTCACACCCTCTATCCATAAATAAGACAACAATACCGACGAAAAAATACTGGCGTAAACAATCAGTGGAATGGTCTGTTGGTTCAGTTGCATCTGCGATGCTGGCAAAAATATAAAGAATGGCAGTACATAGACAATGGCGAAACTGGATTGCACAAAATTCGATTGCCAAGCAGGAATTGGCATTTTCCAACGTTTCAGCAACACACCATATAAGGCATAGCCTGCCGCAGCAATCAACATTAAACCATCACCCAAATGCACACCTTGTTTCCAGATCGTAGTAATTGCCCCATGACTTAACAGATATAAGATGCCATAAAAAGACAAAGCGCCTCCGAACAACATGCCATAGCTCAACCGATCTTTCAGCATCACGCTACTTAAGATCATGGTCAGTAAAGGAATCAATGCCGTCACAATCGCCATATTGGTGGCTGTGGTAGTTGATGCAGCCTGATAAGACAAGAACTGGAATAAAGATACAGATAGAAAACCACCCAATGCCAGCTGCTTCCAATATTGTTTGATGGTGTGTCGATTGTTCCAGACGGGAATCAGTACAAAAGTACTCATCACAGCGAGCGCCAGCACCAGACGATAAAACGTGATTGCCACAGGAGAAATGGCATGACTGGCCATTTTAGACACCACCACATTCCCTGCCCAAAATAAAATGGCGAATAAGGGATAAAAAAAAGCTTTTTGAAACATGCGCTAGACCTCTACATTGCGGTATCGATCATGCTAAAAAATAATCAATTTATTGTTTCTCGACAATTAGACAACTACTATCGAGAAATGGACAACTTATTTTCGGACATTTGAAACATGGGGAAAAACTTTGAACATGGATACTTAGATTATCCGATCTATGCTTTTTCAGAAAATTACCCACATGGGCATATTGAAGATTGGCATAGCCATGATCGAATCCAGTTGATTCATACCCTATCAGGCGTGATTCGAGTGCAAACCCATGAAGGAATTTGGATTACCCCACCTGGACGTGGCGTCTGGATTCCTGCGCATAAACCACATGCCTTACTCAGCAGTGGAGATGTCAAGGCACGGGGGATTTTCATTGACACCATAGCACAAAGTTCAGAATGCCGAGTTGTCACCATTCCTGCTTTACTACGGGAACTGATGAGTAATGCGATGCAGATCAAAACAGCAATCCAGCCAAATAGCCGTGATGAAAGACTGTTACAGTTGATCTTAGACGAAGTTCGGGTATTGCCTGCACTTGCCTTTAATTTGCCAGATCCCCAAAATCCACGCCTGCTACAGCTCTGTCAGCAGATCAAAAGCAATCTCAGTTTAAACTGGAATCTAGAAGATACGGCTGAACAACTGCATATCAGCAGTAAAACACTGGCACGGCATTTTCAAAAAGAGACGGGACTGCATTTTTCTCATTGGGTCCGTCAAGCTAAACTGATGCAAGCTATGATTGATTTGGCCCTAAACAAACCAGTTTTAAATGTAGCCTTAGACTTGGGCTATGACAGTCCAAGTGCCTTTAGTGCCATGTTTAAGCGTGAAACCAGCATGACACCGAGTGATTATCTCAAACAATTCTCTGAAACAGTTGTCTAAGCAGTTAAATAACATTGAGTTGAAAATCGCATTCCTTTCATCCCTACAGCAGCATAAAATAAGCTCACTCTCGCAATATTCGAATCACTATGGATGCTCAAAAAACCAATCGCAACCTGATGATGGCGATTGGTTGCCTCACCCTTTCTGCGCTGCTTTTTTCTGTGATGGGCATTTGTATTCGTTATGCTTCACATAGCGTAGATAACTACACCATTGTATTTTTCCGCAATGTGGTTGGGTTGATCCTGTTTTTGCCTTTTATCTTTAAACAAGGAACCAGTTTTGTAAAAACAGAAAAACTGTGGATGCATACATGGCGTAGTATTGTTGGGCTTGCCGCCATGTATGGTTTTTTCTACGCGATTGCGCATTTAAAACTTTCCAATGCGATGGTATTCACCTACTCTTCCCCCATTTTTATTCCTTTGATTGCTTGGCTGTTTCTCAAAGAAAAAGTCACCACGGCGATGCTTTGTGCCGCGGGACTCGGCTTTATTGGGGTGTTCTGTGTGGCTAAGCCCGATCAAGGTTTATTGAACTGGATTTCTATTGTCGGGATCAGTTCCAGCCTATTGGCTTCAATGGCCTTTGTCACCGTGCGCGCCCTGACGCAAACCGAACCTCCTGAACGCATCGTGTTTTATTTCTGCTTGATTGGTTCTTTGCTGTCCGTGATTCCGATGTTTTGGGTATGGCGACCTTATCATTTACAGGAATTATTGTTCTTGATTGGTGCAGGCGTGCTCGCCAATGTCAGCCAGATTTTTATGTCGCATGCCTACCGTCTTGCCCCTGCTGGACAGATTGCACCCGTCAACTATATCGCGATTATTTTTGCAGGACTCTGGGGCTTTTTACTGTGGAATGAAGTGCCTGATTTATACAGTGTGATTGGTTTTGGCATTATTCTCTCAGCGATTTTGTTATGTAGTCCTTTCATACAAAGAAAGACGTTATTTAAATAAGCCAATCGCCTATTTATCACGGATCCTTAATAGAAAGATCACCTATTATTTTATTAGACCTTTTGATAAATTGTGCGACTTTATAACAATTGGAAATATCTCATGAAAAAAATATTTTTAACTTCATTAATCGGGGCAGTTTTAATTTTTTCTGGCTGCTCTACCACAATGCCTATTAACTATATTGCCTCTCCATCTATTCGAGGACAGGGCGATATCGGTGTTGGTGTATTCAAATATATCCCCGCTGAAAAAGGTTTAGTTAAACAAAATGAGTTTCAAAAACCAGCAGCAGCGCTTGGTAGCATGTATATGTCTGATAAAGCAGATGTATTATTAAAATCATCTTTAACTAAAGAATTAATTGCCTCAGGATTCAACCCAAACCAAGATGCCGATCTCAAAATCTCCGGAGATGTTCAAAAATTTGAATATAATTGGATTGGCTTTGTAGAAGTCGACTTCTATTTAGACGTCGATTATTTAGTCACCAAAGGTGGGAAAACGATTTATAAGAACACCATCAAAACACATAAAGCTGCTCCAAAAACAGCTGGAGGAACAGATTCTGAGGCTGTACGCTCAGCGATTTCTTCAAATATTGGAGAACTATTACAAGCTTTAAGAGATCAGAAAATTATCTAAAATAGCTTTTCAAATAATTTTTCTTAAATCCTATTAATAAAAAAGCACCCGAAGGTGCTTTTTTATTTTCAACTGTTAATGTTTATACCAGCCAAACATCTGGAAAATATACGGTGCATACGTCACCAACACCAACGATGAAAACAAGACGATAATCGGTAACAACCAACGCTCATAGCGGAAGTAGAAACTGGTGTATTTCTCTTTCGCTTCCTTATCGGCGGCCGAGACCTCTTCATCCCCGACGGAGAGTCGCGTCAGCAAGTGGTTCAAGGCAACAGGCGGTGTTACATAACCCAATTCGAATGCCACCAATACGATCATCCAGAAGTGAATCGGATGAATACCATTCTCGTAAGCAACAGGTGCAACGGTTGCAGCAACTAAGATCACCGCACCGAATGGATCGGTCGTCATACCAATAATCGCAAGTAACAACGCAATAAAGGCAAGAGAAATATAGATATTGCCCAAGTGTGCTGGCAATAACTCAACCACTTCTGCACGTTCAATTAAGCCACCGACACTTGCAGACAATGCCATTAATAGAATTAATGCACCGATATGTCCAACTGTTTCTGATGTTGCAAAACGTAATGCTCCACCAAAACCAAAGCTCTTGCTACTGTGTGGATCATGCGATTTCAAGAATTCTGATTTCTTTTCATGCTCACGAACCAATGCTTCATGTTTCGCATCGACCACTGGTGCGGGTGCAAGTTTTGAAGCAAATAACTTGTCAAACAAGATCATTGCAATCAATACCAACGGTAAAATCATTGGCGCAGTAAATTCATTGATTGACGTATCTAAAGCAAGCTTATAGAACATCACCACAGCAAAACCAATGATGATATACGGGATCACAGGCACACATGCACGTAACATCCCTGGCACCGCGATTTTAGGTGAGTTCACACGGAACTTTTCCTCTGCAAGAATCAGAGAAACACCTAAGAAGATGAAGGCTGTTAACCAGAAGACATAGATACCATGATCAAATAATTCAGTCGACGTTACATGACGACTGTCGAGCATCGAGATTAAGATAACCAATAAACATGGACGAATCACCACACCCAAAGAACCAGACATTGCCGATACAGCTAAGGCATATTGACGGCGAGCACCCGAGTTCCAGACTTCTTTATAGATGATTGCACCCGCTGCAATAACGAAAATCCCCGAAGCACCTGTGTATGCTGTTGGAATCGCCGCCGCAATCAAGATTAACCAAGTTAAGGTTTCTGGCGCCAAGTTCCATGGACGTAAGATATTTAAGAATAAATCCATCACACGTGTTTGGGTCAGTAACATACCGGCCCAAATGAACAATGCCAGATTTAAGAAAATACCCGAGAACTCAACCAAGATACCTAAGTAGATCCCTTGCCCCATTGGATAATCCATGAAGAAGGTAAATACAATTCCTGTCACCAAAGACATAAAGGCATACAGAGGAACGCTCAGTAGCGCTAAACCAAAGTTACCCTTCGGTTGTGCTGTTTTCGGAATAAAGATGAACTGGAAGACACTGATGATGGTCAGTGACACAAATAGTGCAATCCACAACCAATACAAGACTGCTGTTTTTCCAGCAACTTCAACACCTGAATTCAATACTGAATGGTATTGGCTAATCACCGAATAACTGAGTAAAGCATTACCAGCAACCATCAACGCCGAATAAACACGGAAGTCGATTTTAGTTTTTGGTGCACGTAAACCAATGTGGTGATAACGTAAAGATGCTGTAATTGAAGCAAACAACACCATGATTAATAAAATAACAGTTTGGTTTTCAGAACCTAATTTAAAGATCCCGAAGAAAGTCGTTTCAACTTTACGATAAGTACGAATACTTGGATGTGCTTCCAAGTGCTTCATTGCTTTATCATAGAATTGGTATTTTTCTTCACACTGCTGCTGTGCGGCCAATAAAGACGCACGTACATCAGCTTCAGAAGCCGCACCAAACATACTTGCAAATTCATCGGCAGCATTGGCTTTCATCTGCTCTTGAACTTGTGCATCAATGTTTGGATGTCGATCACAAGTTGGTTTTTCAGGTTCCGCACGTAAAAACGAATATTGCATCCCTGTTGTTTGATCACCGTAAAGACGCTCCCCCATACGAAGCATCTGACCGTGAATCATTTCGCCTGTACCAATAAGCAACGTCATTAGCAACAAAGCAAGAATAATGAAGGTTGATATCCAATCATTCCAGATAGTGCCTAACCGGGCTAATCCAGACTTATTCTCTTGATCATTTTGCATGTGTATTCCAATTTATTGTTATCAACATCCATCCAAAGATGTTGAATCATGCGCTGTCCATGGTTGATAGATAAATGAATTTACCCTTTGAATCACCAATCCCTTTTAAACCGCTTAAATTTGCAGCAAACTTTTAGAAAAAAGAATGACTGCAATCACTTTTTTGTTGGTTGTTTTTATCAATTTATGTGTTCTCTCTGGTACGCTTTATTTCCATCATCATCATAATGAAAAATTTCACGCCCAAAATAATCTTTTTACAGCCCCCCTACAGAAAGATGAATTCAGCTCTAAAGTAGGCTATACCACCTTTTCAGTCTATTTATAGCATAACTAATGCATTCTCAAAATGTTATTTTAATCACATAATAATCTTTAGTATTCTAAATTCACCTGTTGTGATTTTTTTAGCGCCACTTTTACAGTAATACCAACACAATGAAAGTCATCTTTAACCTCAATGAATAAAACAAGCACCCGAAGGTGCTTGTTTTATTTAATTAAAATAAATTAGCTATACCAGCCAAATAACTTAAAAGCATAAGGTACATAGGCAATAATCAGAATCGCAGGCACCATCACCAGCAACGGCAGAATCCAACGCTCGTAACGGTAGAAGAAGGAAAGATGACGGACTTCAGCATCCGCTTCTGCCACTTCCGCATCACCAATCGACTGTCTCGCCAATAAATGATTCAGTGCAACAGGTGGTGTCACATACCCCAACTCAAAACCAATCAGTGCAATCATCCAGAAGTGCACAGGATCAATTCCATACTGATAAGCGACTGGCGCAACTGTTGCGGTAATTAAAATCACCGCCCCAAATGGGTCCATAATCATACCCACAAAAATCATCAGCAAGACAATCAGCGTAATCACTAAATAAGTGCTGCTAATATTTTGTGGGAATGCTTCCATGATATGAATCTGCTCAAGGAAGCCCCCTACACTCACGGACAATGCCATCAAGATCACCAAAGCCCCGATATGTCCAACCGTCTCACTGGTGGAGGCATGTAATGCTTTGCCGAAAGAAACACGGCGCACAGGATTACGCGGATCATCTGCTGGGTTGATCGGCGCAGCAGGTTGAGAGCCATCCGCAGGGATGGTGTAACTATTCAAGGTACTATCCCAATGCCCAACAGGTGCTAACGGGGCTGGCTCTTTACGTAACTTATCAAATAACACCATCAGTAAAAGAATGACAGGCATCATCACTGGTGCAGTAAATTCATTGAGATCTGTCGCTAAAGCATGTTTATAGAACAACCAAATCAGGATAAAAATCACGATATACGGTGATACTGGAACGAATGCCCGTAAAGACTTCGGTAAAGCCATCTTC
Source organism: Acinetobacter genomosp. 15BJ (assembly GCF_000400715.1). Taxonomy (GTDB): domain Bacteria; phylum Pseudomonadota; class Gammaproteobacteria; order Pseudomonadales; family Moraxellaceae; genus Acinetobacter. The sequence continues at coordinate 86,612 of NZ_KE007345.1, forward strand.
ATTGGCGCGATTCTAAACTTCTGCTCTGCAAAGAACAGGGCAACCACCAAGAATAAGCTAGAGGTTAAAAGGAAGGTATACATACCATAGCGATAAAGCAGATCTGTCGTCACTTCTTTATTCAGTGATGCAACGACGACAATCAATAGGCAAGGCCGTAGTACCACACCTAGAGACCCCGAAAGCGCGGTTGCAGCCAAAGCAAATTGACGGCGCCCACCCGCATTCCAGACTTCTTTATAAATAATTGCCCCTGCTGCAATCACAAAAATACCTGAAGCGCCTGTATAGGCTGTAGGTAAGGCTGCTGCGATGAGAATCAACCAGGTTAAGGTCTCAGGTGCTAAATTCCACGGGCGTAAGATATTTAGAAATAAATCCACAATCCGCGTTTGTTTTAATAACATCCCTGCCCAGATAAATAAGGCAAGGTTTAAGAAAATATTTGAAAACTCAACCAACTGACCAAGATAAATTCCTTGCCCCATTGGATAGTCCATAAAGAAAGTAAAAGCAATCCCTGTGATCATCGCCATATAAGCATAAAGTGGCACACTCAGGAACGCTAAACCAACATTACCCCCCTCGCGAGTCGGTGTCGGTGCTTTAATCAGCTGATATAAACTGATCAGCGTGAGCACTCCAAACAAAATCATCCATAGCCAATAAATGATCTTCATTTCGGGGCTAATCGGCACACCCGAGTTCATCACAGAGTGATACTGGCTCATCACCGATGAGGTCAGTAAACCATTACCAATGAGCATCGCAATGCTATAGATACGGAAATCAATTTTCGTCGCGGGGCTGCGCAAACCAATATGATGTGCTTTTAATGTGGCACTGATTGCAGCAAATACCACCATAATCACTAAAAATAAAGAACGGTTCTCTGTACCAAATTTAAAGATACCAAAAAAGCTGGTCTCAACTTTACGATACGTCCGCACACTTGGATGTGCTTCGATATGCTTCATTGCCTTAGCATAAAATTGATATTTTTCTTGGCATTGTTGTCGCGCTGCAATTAAGGATGCACGAACATCTGCTTCCGAAGCAACGCCAAACATACTGGCAAATTCATCAGCGGCATTTATCTTCATTTGCTCTTGAACTTGAGCATCTATATTGGGGTTTTGATCACAACTTGGCTTTTCTGGTTCAGCGCGCAGAAATGAATACTGCATCCCAATCGCAGGATCACCGTAAAGACGTTCACCCATACGTAATAACTGACCATGGATCATCTCTCCAGTACCAATAATCAGTGTCATGAGTAATAAGAAAAGGATAACAAAAGTTGATATCCACTCGGTCCAAATATAGCTCAGTAGACCTAATCCAGATTTTTTCCCTTGATCATATTGCATATCGATTCCAATTCATTGTGGTCAACATCCCTCCGCAGATGCTGAATCTTGTAATGTACATGGTGAATAAAGAATACACCTACCTTCTCTATCACCAATCCCTCTATGTACCCACTAAATTATTATTAAGCGTCTTAATCAAATGATCATGATGTTCTAATTTTTATCTTTTTTATCAACAAATAGCCTAAACCACAGAGCAAACCACCAATTGCACCAATTAAATGTGCTTCGGTTAGGACAGGACTCCCAATTAACTGGGCAGTTCCTGTTTGCCCAAAGGTATTTTCCCAAAGCAGTTTCACAGCAATTAAGGCCAGTACCAAAATTGCAAATTTCCGTTCATTTTTATATTGCAGATATACCACACCCACTGCGGTATATAGACCGTGCAATACCCCAGAAAGCCCAGCATAAGCATCAATATAAGGTAGATAAAAATAGAAAATGAAACTAATGAAGGGTGGCAGGACTAATAGCAGTGCACATAAGTGCCAATTGCGAACATGAGGAAAAATGAAAGGTAAACAGGCAAAAGCCATCATATTCAGTAGAAAATGGATCCATCCTACATGCACCCAATGCGCAGTCCATAAGCGCCAAAATTCGGTGAGTAAACTTGGGCGCCAATAAATAAAATGATCAGCAAAAACTTGTAGACAAGCCGATATGGAAATACATATCGCAATCAAAATAACTTTGCTTATCCATACTTGATCTTTCATTGGCTGACTGCCTCCTAAAAAAACAGACCTTTTACAAGTTTAGATAGTTCATCTGTAAAAGGTCGTTTAATTCAGGTTACTCCGCTGGAGTTTCTTGTGCTGGTGCTGCCTGATCTGATGCTGGCGCAGCTTGATCCTGTGCAGGTGCTGCTTCCCCACCGTCAAACAACGAGTCCAACTCAGCTGAGCTTTCTTGTTTGTCATCCCAGAATGAAGTTAAACCCTCATCACTGGCTCTGACACCGGTATTTTCAGTCCAATAACGATCTGCGATACCACGAACCATCAAGCCGGCCATTTTATCAATCAATCTAAACTGTGGATTTGCAGGTTTATCTTCGCCTGTTGCCGCAGCATATGAACGGAAAGCATCCCGCAGTTTGGCATCATCACCACTGGCTTGTGCAGCAACAGCATAGAGTGCATGGGCTAAACGAACACCCTTCTTCTCACCAATTGCCATAGACTGCTTCATGGTCGCATATGGTTCAGGCTTACCATCACCTGCACCTGGTAATAAAGTCCAGATAACAGCACGGGTTGCCATTGGTGCACCCCAGAATTTTTCATTATCCAAACACGCCATACCACGTTCAACGATACCTGCAATATCTTTAGGTACATTGATCGCACCACCAGAGTTAATATCGTTGGTCATGGCTTGCAAACCACTCACCATACCGAGTAAATAAACGGTTTGGTCTAGGTCATTACGCATGGTTGGGCATGAATCGCCTAACTTATATTTGTATTTAGTTTCCCAACGGTTAGCAAACAGCTGATAACCTGCGTATTGACGTTCAGCAGCAATTCCCGCCCAACGTTTCTGTTCAATACGTGCATCTTGTGCTTCTGAAACGTTACCTGCTTTAGAAGCACGCAGGTAACGTAACTCTGCCTCTAAAGCTTGATTCTCAGCACAAACGCCCGCTGCGGTATATAACAATACCGCCATGCGGGTTGGGTCAGCACCCATATCTTTGGTTGACATCACGGCAGGGGTTAAAGCATTCCCTGAGTTACACACCATTTCAGCATCATCCATTGCCAAAATTGGTGGAACAATATGGTTTTCACCAAAACCAAGTGCGACATTCGCACCCGTTTTAATCACATATGAACATCCTGATAGCATTGATGTTGTCAATACAGCAACCGCCACACCTTGTCCAATTTTTTGGAGTTTAGACATACTTCCTGTCCCTCTAATAATTTGTTTTTTCCTTTTAGCTGTACATTATCAGATGCATAACCTGAATTAAAGAGTAATTGCTCTAATTTTAACCTAGACATTTTGACACAAATCACAGAGGAATGAATTGACACTTGAGCGGCTTAACAGAAATTTCAGGCAAAAAAAAGTAGCATTGCGACGGTTCAGCACATGCTACTTATTAACTGGTAAAATCGTGAAACTCTTTATATTTTAGTTTTGTTGAAAATAATCCTTGAGTAACGTTCCAGCTCTTCCTACTACAATCGCCATAACGATTGCAATTACTAGAAACATCCACATTGAAATCTCCATAGAGACCTCCTACACTTGTGTATCTACTTTTGATAGATACTAGATTGGCGTTCATCATCGATATTCACGGGAGAGTGATATATTGATGACACTTTCAATCTCTTTCTCTTGGTCACTACAACTTGAGGTTGGCGTGATTCAAGAAATTCCCTGAGTAAAGTTCCTGCTCTTCCTACTACAATCGCAAAAACAATTGCGATCACCAGAAACGACCATGTTGGAATTTCCATTTTGGACCTCCACCATACTTTACGTTGGTGTTTGTACTTTAGCGAAAATAAATCGGACTTGATCGCCAGATTGTCTGACAATCATAATTTTCACTATTTTTTAGAGTATTTAATCTAACAATTTAAGCAAGATAAACCTTAATTCAAACTAATACATTGAAATTTATATTTTTATTAATTTTATACAGTTGTAGAATTGTCGAACAATTATCCCAGTTTTGCACGTAATTTTAGCTTTTTCCATTGCGAATGTGGCAATTGATCCCACCAAATAATGCAATTTTTATTCTTTTGATGAGAAAAATAGAGCGCGATATAAAGTTGGTGATCTAATATTTTGACGATCTGTCTACGCTGGATCTTTAATTTGGGATCATAAAATTCAAACGAACATTCTTGATGATCTAAATATTCAAAACGTTTAAGTTGTGGCTGTTTCAAAAATAACAACCAAGCAACGCCCATCACGCAGAAGCATAGTAGCCAAATCCATAAGGCGAGTAAGGAATAGGTTAAACTAAGGATGGCAATGAAAATCAAGAGCTGCAGTATCATCGCAAAACGACTGCGTTGCAGCTCGAAAACACCATTAGCCATGGACATAGTGTTTTAATTTTAAAATAAAATCTTTTAATTCTGCACGAGGCGGTTCCCCAACCTCCATAAACCAATCCAATAAATCTGGATCTTCTTGATCGACCAACTCCGCAAATAATGCCTTTTCAGCGATATCAGCTGTCAGGTAGTGGTTTTTAACATAAGGATCAAAATACACATCGATTTCTTTTAAACCGCGACGCGCACGATACACAACCTTACGCTCTTCCAGTGTCATTTCATCAGACATTATTGGCTCCGCAATGCAACAATTTCCCCATAGTGTACCTGATCTCCCCGATGAAGTTCTGAGAGATTTTTCTCAAGTGACCAAATACATCAATCAAATTGAGCATTGATCACATTGTTCACTATTTTCAATTTCTTGTATGGTGATGAAGAAGATTTAAATCCAACACACTAGGGAAAAATAACAAATGCAATCAGGTGCTATTCGTCCAATTCCAAACATGCTCCCACGCAAACTGTTTACTTCAGACCACGAAGCATTCCGTGAAACAGTCCGTAAATTCTATGAGAAAGAAGTTGTGCCTAATATTGAAAAATATGAAACACAACAACATGTAGATCGTGATTTATGGAATAAGGCTGGTGCACTTGGCTTACTTTGCACCACCATGCCAGAGCAATATGGCGGCTCAGGTGTAGATCGTCTTTACAGTATGATTCTGATCGAAGAACAAGCCTACGCCATGGATTCAAGCACAGGCTTCTCTTTACATTCAGATATCGTTGCCAACTATGTCAATAACTTCGGCAATGAAGAGCAAAAGCAACACTGGTTACCCAAAATGGCAACAGGCGAAGCCGTGACTGCGATTGCGATGACTGAACCTGGTACAGGTTCCGACCTACAAGCTGTACGCACGACAGCCGTATTGGATGGCGATGAATATGTCATCAATGGTTCTAAAATCTTTATTACCAACGGCTATCTTTGCGATATGGCAATTGTGGTGTGTAAAACAGGCAACAATGAAAAAGGCTCAGCAAACTTATCTTTGCTCATTGTAGAAGCGGATCGTGCTGGTTTCAGCAAAGGTAAACCACTGAACAAAATTGGTATGAAAGGCCAAGATACTTGTGAATTGTTCTTTGATAATGTCCGTGTCCCGAAAGAAAATTTACTAGGTATGGAAGGCATGGGCTTTATCATGTTGATGAAAGAGCTCGCTTGGGAACGTATGCTGGTCGCGATTATCTGTCAAGCAGGTGCTGAAGCAGCCTTTGCACATACCGTGCAATATACCAAAGATCGTAAAGCATTCGGCAAAGCAATTAGCACCTTCCAAAATACTCGCTTTAAACTGGCGGAATTGCGTACTGAAATTGACTTTTGTCGTACCTATCTCGATCGCTGTATGGAACTACAGCTTGAAGAAAACTTAGGTGTGGATGCGGCAGCAGCTGCGAAATACAAAATTTCAGATATGTTCTCAAAAGTTGTAGATGACTGCTTACAACTACATGGAGGTTATGGTTATATGTTGGAATATCCAATTGCCCGTGCCTATATCGACAACCGTGCCAATCGTATTTATGCAGGTACTAATGAAATTATGAAAGAACTCATTTCCCGTACCCTCTAAATATCGATAGAACAAAGGGATCGTGCCCGATGCGCGATCCCTTTTTTATTTATTTCGATTCAGGTTTTTCAGCAGTTTGAACGGGCTGCGGATTCATTCTTGCCATCAGCTGCTTAACTTTAGGATTCTCAATATATTGTTGCATGGTGGTATTCAGTGCAGTACGCGCATTTTGTGTCGTGAAATGCGCGACTTCACTGCCAACATCACTGGCTTTCTTTGCCCAAGCCTTGCCTTCTACAGATTGATAGAAGGTCAATGCGGCTTGCAACTCTTTCTGGCTAAAACTTTCCACATAACGCTGCACGATAAATTGCTTACGCTGTTCACTATTCAAATTTTTGCTCAAATCGGTATAAAAACTTTCGGGTAAGTCTTTTGGCAAACGCATACGAATTTGCTCTAAAATCATTTTGTCGGTGTTTTGCAGTCCTTGTTCAGTCCCGTCAACAGATACCAACTTTTGCGCAATGACTTCTTTTTGTTTTGCATCATCGGCAAACACCAATGTACTGAATAATAATGTCCCTAAGATGATGATTTTTTTCATCGTATTATCCCTAATCAAAATTTTCTAATGTGCTCAATATACGCGATATTGATCGAATTTAAAGCCTGATTGCAAATAAAAAACCCCATGCTTATGCATAGGGTTTTTTAATAAATTCAATAAATAATTACGACACTAGCTTTGGCTTACGATCGACTTGCTCACCACGTTTATGGAATTGTAGGACTACATCGTTGAATGATGCATCTTTCAATTCTTTACGATCCGCAAGATAGTTATTGGTGATTTTCCACGGTGCTTTTTTACCTTGCTTCGGCATCACATCTGCTGCACGTGCAATATAACCAGAAGACATTTTACCCATAATGGTATCTTGTTCACGCAATGCTGGATCCGCATGGGCAATGACTTCGTCATAGCCATTTTTGTCCATATGATTGAGCAAACGACAGATATAATCCGCAGCAATATCAACTTTTAAAGTCCAAGATGCATTGATATAGCCAATGATCATCGCCATATTTGGCACATCACTTACCATCACACCTTGATATAGCATGTGTTGTGAGGTATCCATTGGCTTGCCATCAATTGTACCTTTTACGCCACCCAAGATTTGGATTTCTAAACCTGTCGCTGAAATCACAATATCTGCTTCAAGGTGTTTACCCGATTTCAATTGAATACCATTCGCCGTGAACTTTTCAATTTGATCTGTTTCAACATTGGCATGGCCTTCACGTAATGCCTTGAATAAATCGCCATCTGGCACGACACATAGACGTTGATCCCAAGGGTTATAGCTTGGTGTAAAGTGTTTCATATCCACTTTACCCTTCAACTGTAATTCAATGCCTTTCAACAGTAAGCGACGAACAGTTTTCGGATATTTTTGCGCTAATGCATAGATACCACGTTGCATACCAATGTTACGTGCACGGGTAAATTTATATGCGGTTTCTTCAGACATAAATTTACGGGTTTTTTCATAAATAAAGTCAATTGAAGGAATTGTTGCTATATAAGAAGGAGAACGCTGCAACATGGTGACATGTCCTGCCCCACCTTTCACCATTGAAGGAACCAGGGTAATTGCAGTTGCACCACTACCAATGATCACCACTTTCTTACCTGTGTAATCTAGATTCTCAGGCCAGTGTTGTGGATGAATAAATTGACCTTTAAAGTCTTCTTGCTTTGGAAATTTCGGCGCATAACCTTGATCATAGTTATAGTAACCGGTACAACCCATCACAAAGTTTGCTGACCAAGTTTGCTTCTTCTTGTTACTGTCTTCAATTTCAACCGACCATTTTTTCTTTGCAGAATCGTAGTTTGCAGAAAGAACGCGATGACCGAAATGAATTTTATCTTTTAACTGATTTTCACTGATCACATCACTTAAATAGCCCTTGATCTCAGCACCGCTCGCCAATACTTTGTCTTTTGCCCATGGTTTAAAATTAAAACCAAACGTTGACATATCCGAGTCAGAACGAATACCAGGGTAACGGAATAAATCCCAAGTCCCACCAAAGCTATCACGACGTTCTAAGATTTCGAATTTACGTTGTGGACAGTTCTTCGAGAGATGTACAGCTAGCCCAATCCCAGAGATACCTGCACCAATAATTAATACATCAACTTGCTTTTCCATTTTTTTTATACCCTGTATAAACCATGACTTTATTAAAGCACAAATTTGACAATACGCAATGTCAAGTTTGGTCATTCATCGGTTTTTTCATATCACTTCGGGACATTTTTAAGAAATTGAGGGCTAAAAAATCCTGAGATTTCCGCTTGGATTTCTTCCATTAGCGGGTTTGCTTTAGTAAAGAATAAGATTAGATATACGCTCTAAATACTTATAAACATGTTCTATTCAATATTTGCAGGGAACCACTTTTAAAGAAATAGTTCTGGATAAAACGTTATGTGGAAATAGATGTTTTAGCAATTTTAGATCGTAGGTTTAATCTCTATATAGAAGATGTCATCGATCCTTTAGAGTAAAAATAGTTTCATCAAAATCTCATCAGTATATTCTGTGTTATTTTTCAATGCTTTTGACTCTACCCCATAAGTTTGAAAGCCAAACTTTTGATAAAGCTTAATAGCTGGCTGATTATCATCTGCGACAATAAGTAAAATTTGTTCTAGATATTCTTTACTATGTTCAATAACAGTCGTGAGCAATCTATTTGCTATTCCTAAGCCTTGAAACTCAGGTTCAATAAATACACTTGATAAATAAGCCTTATGAGAAAGCTTTGTTGCGACCTCTCGAGTTAAAGTCGCTAAACCAATAATTCTGTCTTTGTGATAAACACCAAAGATCGTTGAACTAGATAAGCAACTCTCAAAAAAACATAATGGTTTCATTACTTCTATACTATATGTAGAACCAAACATTTCAGGGGCTTTAGCTAATGCTGAAAGTCTGATAGCTCTAAAATCATTCAGTTCTTTCACACATAGAATTTTAATCTCAATACTTAACATATTTATCTATTTGAATTTTTATAGTCCTGCGACCTAATTTATCAGAATACTCAATCTAAAATTATGCTCAAAAGTAATTAAAATAAACAATAAAAAAGGCCGGTTATTACACCGGCCTTTTTTGGAACAACTGACTGTTCTACACGTAGAAGTATTATTTTACTTCACGGTCAACGAGTTCAACGTAAGCCATCGGTGCAGCATCACCTGCACGGAAGCCCGCTTTAAGAACACGAAGATAACCGCCGTTACGTTCTTTGTAACGAGGGCCAAGAACGGTAAATAATTTACCAACAGTTGCTGCAGAACGAGTACGAGCAAACGCTAAACGACGGTTTGCTACTGTATCGTTTTTAGCTAAAGTGATTAAAGGCTCAGCAACGCGGCGAAGTTCTTTCGCTTTAGGTAAAGTTGTTTTAATTAACTCGTGCTCAACTAAAGCATTCGTTAAATTTTGGAACAACGCCTTACGGTGGCTGCTGGTACGGCCTAATTTCACACCACTATTACGATGACGCATGGTGATAGTCCTACTTAATTAACGGCTACGATAGGCAAAACGGTCATCCATACGGAGACTAGCTGGTGGCCAGTTCTCTAAACGCATGCCGAGTTGTAAACCTTTCGAAGCCAAAACATCTTTGATCTCTGTTAACGATTTTTTACCTAAGTTAGGAGTTTTTAACAACTCAACTTCAGTACGTTGAACAAGATCACCAATGTAGTAAATATTTTCTGCCTTCAAACAGTTAGCAGAACGAACAGTTAGCTCGAGATCATCTACTGGACGAAGCAAGATTGGGTCAACTTCTTCGCGAGGCTCTTGAGCAACAGGAGTTTGATCTTTCTGAAGATCAACAAAAATTGCAATTTGTTGTTGCAAGATTGTTGCCGCTTTGCGGATTGCTTCTTCTGGATCAACAGTTCCGTTAGTCTCAAGATCAATCACTAACTTATCAAGATCGGTACGTTGTTCAACACGAGCATTTTCTACTGTGTATGAAACACGCTTGATTGGGCTATAAGATGCATCTAACTGTAAACGACCTACAGGACGTGTTTCACCTTCAGGGAAACGTGAGTCAGATGTTTCATAACCACGACCTTGAGAAACTTTAAGGCGCATTTTCAATGAACCTGTAGAACTCAAAGTACCGATTAAATGATCAGGGTTAACCACTTCAACATTATGAGGTAAACGAAGGTCAGCTGCAGTTACGTCACCTGCTCCTTGTTTCTCTAATGTCAAATATGCTTCGTTTTGATCGAACAGCTTAATAGACAATCCTTTTAGGTTCAGCAAGAGCTCGACGATGTCCTGCTGCAAGCCTTCTAAAGTACTGTACTCGTGCTCGACACCTTCTATTTCTACTTCAACCACAGCAGCGCCAGGTAAAGAAGACAATAGAATGCGACGTAAAGCATTACCTAGAGTATGACCAAAGCCACGCTCTAAAGGTTCCAGAATCACTTTTGCCGAGGTCCCGCTCACCGCTTCGACCTTGATCGCTTGCGGAGTTAGAAACTCGTTTGCAGTACGCGTCATTTATTGCTACCTCAAGGATTATTTAGAATACAATTCTACAATCAAGCTTTCGTTGATTTCAGCAGGTAAATCAGAACGATCTGGTGCAGCTTTAAACGTACCTTCTAACTTAGAATGGTCAATTTCCATCCAAGCAGGGATACCACGTTGAGCAGCTAATTCAATTGCGTTTTTAATACGTAATTGTTGTTTAGCGCCTTCGTGTACTGCAATTACATCACCAGCTTTAACTTGGATAGATGCAATGTTAACACGACGACCGTTCAAAGTGATGCTACGGTGAGATACTAACTGACGAGCTTCTGCACGTGTAGAACCAAAACCCATGCGATAAACAACGTTATCAAGACGGCTTTCAAGCAATTTCAACAAGTTTTCACCTGTTGCGCCTTTCACACGAGCAGCTTCTTTGTAGTAGTTACTAAATTGACGCTCTAACACACCGTACATACGACGTACTTTTTGTTTTTCACGTAATTGTAGTGAGTACTCTGATTGTTTGCTACCACGAGCTCCGCCATGTTGGCCAGGAGCTTTAGCATGTTTTTTAGTCTTAACGTCAAACGGTTTAACGCCAGATTTTAATTGCAGGTCTGTCCCTTCGCGGCGAGAGAGTTTGCATTTTGGACCAATATAACGAGCCATGAATGTTTCTCCTTACACGCGACGTTTTTTAGGTGGACGGCAACCGTTGTGCGGAATTGGAGTCACATCGGTAATGCTGTTAATTTTATAACCCACTGCACCTAATGCACGAACCGCAGATTCACGACCAGGACCAGGACCTTTTACAAGGACGTCCAAGTTTTTCAAACCGTAATCTAAAGCAGCTTTACCAGCAACTTCAGCAGCTACCTGAGCAGCAAACGGTGTTGATTTACGTGATCCACGGAAGCCTTGTCCACCTGAGGTAGCCCAAGCCAATGCATTACCTTGACGATCGGTAATCGTAACAATGGTGTTATTAAAAGAAGCGTGAATGTGTGCGACACCTTCAGAGACGGTACGAGTGACCTTCTTGCGTGCGCGAGTATCTTTAGCCATCTTTTAGCTTCCAGAAATCTTATTTCTTAATCGGTTTGCGCGGACCTTTACGGGTACGTGCGTTAGTTTTGGTGCGTTGTCCACGGACAGGCAAGCTGCGACGATGACGAAGACCGCGGTAGCAGCCTAAATCCATTAAACGTTTAATGTTCATGGAAATTTCGCGACGTAAATCACCTTCGGTCGGAACCTTAGCAACTTCTGCACGAATCGCATCAAGCTGAGCATCATCTAATTCACGGATTTTTGTAGTTTCAGCAATACCAACAGCAGCTAAGATATTCTTAGAAGTGTGGCGACCTACACCAAAAATATACGTGAGAGAGATAACAGCATGCTTGTTATCCGGAATGTTTACACCGGCAATACGAGCCATTCAATTTTCTCCAAAAAGGCAGTCAAGATAATCAACCGCCCCACAAAAATCTTGAGGGGCGGATAATAACCTAATTAGCCTACTGAAATCAACAGGTCTTAATTAAATTAACCTTGACGCTGCTTATGACGAGGTTCTGCGCTACAAATTACGCGAATAACCCCATTACGACGGATAACTTTACAGCTACCACAAATTTTCTTTACAGAAGCTTGTACTTTCATGATGAAACCTTCTAAGTGCGCTTATCCCTTAGGATGAGCAGTCGTTTTTCTCATTAACGTTTGATTATCATATTGATGCGAAGTAAGGTGCGCTTGAAGTTGCGCCATAAAGTCCATTACGACTACGACGACAATCAATAAAGATGTTCCACCCAAATGGAATGGAATACCAAACGAACTTTGCAGTACCATAGGCATTAAACACACTACAGTAATGTAAATTGCACCAATGAAGGTCAAACGGTTAAGAATATGATCTAAATAACGAGCCGTTTGCTCACCTGGGCGGATACCAGGCACATATGCCCCGCTACGCTTTAAATTCTCTGATACTTCTTTTGGGCTAAAAACTAGCGCCGTATAGAAATAACAGAAGAAGATAATTAACGCGCCAAAGAGCATTAGATACAACGGCTGTCCAGGCGATAACACCAATGCCAGATCTTGTAAGCTACGTTTCACAATCCCTGCATTTGGATCAGCACTTCCTAACCATTGTCCCAAGCTCGCTGGAAATAATAACAATGAGCTTGCAAAAATCGCTGGAATTACACCCGCCATGTTAATTTTTAACGGCAAGTGTGTTTGCTGTGCAGTAAACACACGACGACCTTGCTGTTTTTGTGCATAGTTCACTGGGATACGACGTTGTGCTTTTTCAATAAACACGATCGCAGCTAAAACGGCTAATGAGAGTAAACCGAATACAGCTAAACCTATTAAACTACCCTGACCATTTTGTACAGACGTAAACGACTGAATTACGAGATTTGGCAAACCTGCCACAATCCCCGCAAAAATGATCATCGAGATACCATTACCAACACCACGTTCGGTAATTTGCTCGCCCAACCACATCAAGAACATTGTTCCAGCAACTAACGAAGTTACTGCTGGAACATAGAATGCCAAACCTGAAGTTAAGGTAATACCTTGACTGATCAAGCCAGCACACATCCCTACACCTTGCACGAGTGCAAGAAATAAGGTGCCGTAGCGTGTATATTGATTGATCTTACGTTTGCCTTGCTCGCCTTCTTTTTTCAAAGCTTCTAGCGAAGGGACTACCGTAGACATTAGCTGCACGATAATCGATGCAGAAATATACGGCATAATCCCTAACGCCAGAATCGACATGCGTTCTAATGCACCACCAGAGAACATGTTAAATAAACCTAAGAAGGTACCTTCATTAGCTTTAAAAAACTGTGCTAGCGCTACATTATCAATCCCCGGCAACGGAATATGCGCTCCTAGTCGAAAGACCAATAACGCGCCAATCAAAAACATTAATCGACGAATAATTTCACGGTATTTCACATGAAATGGTTGGCCTTTCATCATGTTTACATGACCAGAAGAACTAGGAGTCATAGACACTCGAGATTACTCCTCGACTTTACCGCCAGCAGCTTCAACAGCAGCTTTAGCGCCTTTAGTCAACACAACACCTTTAACAGTGAATGCGCGAGTGATTTCACCAGAAAGAACGATGCGAGCACGAATTTGGTCACGACGAACAACATTCGCAGCTTTTAAAGTTTCAAGGCTAACAACATCACCTTCAACTTTATTCAACTCAGACAAACGTACTTCAGCAGTTTTCAAAGCGATTTGGCTAGTGAAACCGAATTTAGGCAAACGACGATATAACGCAGTTTGACCGCCTTCAAAGCCTGGACGAGTACCACCACTTTTACGTGAGTTCTGACCTTTGACACCACGGCCACCAGTCTTACCAACGCCAGAACCGATACCACGGCCTAAACGACGGTTATCACGCTTAGCACCTTCTGCAGGTGCAAGTTCATTTAAACGCAGAGTCATGGCTTATTCCTCTACACTAACCATATAGTAAACTTTGTTGACCATACCACGGTTAGAAGGCGTATCTTGCACTTCTACAGTATGACCAATACGACGCAGACCTAAACCTTTAAGGCAAAGTTTATGATTTTTTAAACGATGCGAAGAAGATTTAGTCTGGGTAACTTTAATCGTTTTCATGATTGATTACCCTTGAATTTGTTCTACTGAAAGACCACGTTTCGCAGCGACTTTCTCAGGAGAAGTCATATCACGCAAACCTTTGAAAGTTGCGTTCACTACGTTAGCAGCATTTGTAGAACCATAACATTTAGCAAGTACGTTATGTACACCTGCAGCTTCAAGAACGGCACGCATAGCGCCACCAGCAATTACGCCAGTACCTTCTGAAGCAGGTTGCATGTATACACGGCTTGCGCCATGACGAGCATTCACAGGGTGTTGTAAAGTAGTACCCGCAAGGTCTACAGTAATCATGTTACGACGAGCAGCTTCAAGTGCTTTAGAAATAGCAGCTGGAACTTCACGTGCTTTACCACGACCAAAACCTACGCGACCATTACCATCGCCCACAACAGTTAATGCTGTGAAAGAGAAGATACGACCACCTTTAACAACCTTGGCTACACGATCAACGGCAACCAGCTTTTCAACGAGACCTTCGTTTTGTTCAACTTTCGCCATGATTAGAACTCCAAGCCGCCTTCACGAGCAGCATCAGCCAAGGCTTTGATACGACCATGATATTTAAAACCAGAACGGTCAAATGCAACTTTGGTAACACCAGCTGCTTTAGCACGTTCTGCGATCAAAGCACCAACTTTCGTAGCTGCATCTACATTACCTGTAGTACCGCTACGTAAAGATGCATCTAAAGTTGAAGCTTGCGCTAAAACTTTTCCACCATCTGCTGAAATAACTTGCGCATAGATGTGACGCGGCGTGCGGTTTACACACAAACGAGTCGCACCCAATGCACGAATGTGCAAGCGTGTGCTTTTCGCACGACGCAAACGGGTTTGTTTCTTTTCGTTCATAAGAACCTCGCGCCTTATTTCTTCTTAGCTTCTTTACGAAGAATAACTTCATCCGAATAACGAACACCTTTACCTTTATATGGTTCAGGAGAACGGTATGCACGGATTTCCGCTGCCACTTGACCTAACAACTGCTTGTTTGCTGATTTCAAAATGATTTCAGTAGCAGTTGGAGTTTCCGCTGTTACACCTTCAGGTAAAGCGTAGTCAATCGGGTGTGAGTAACCAAGGTTAAGGTTTACAGAAGTACCCTTAACCGCAGCTTTATAACCAACACCAACAAGCTGTAACTTACGTTCGAAGCCTTCGCTAACACCTTTTACAAGGTTGTTCAATACAGCGCGAGCAGTACCAGCCTGCATCCAAGCGTCTTTCGACTCTTTAGCTGGAGCAAGTTGAAGTTTACCTTCTTCCTGTTTTAGCTCGACCAGCGCATGCAGGTTGAAAGACAATGTACCTTTGCTGCCTTTCACTTCGACCTGCCGGCCGTTCTGAGTAACTGTTACACCGTTAGGTACAGTTACTGGGGCTTTAGCCACACGAGACATGAGGAATCACCTATTAAGAAACAAAAGCAATAACTTCACCACCAACGCCTGCAGCACGTGCAGCGCGATCAGTCATGATGCCTTTGCTTGTAGAAACAATTGCAATACCTAAACCTTGCTTAACGCTAGGAATTTTATCTTTACCGCGATATTGACGTAGACCTGGACGGCTTACACGCTTAACGGTTTCGATAACTGGTTTGCCTTCGAAATATTTTAAAGTAATTGTCAAAGTAGCTTTTGCTTCTTCAGAAGCAACTTCTACATTTGAAATATAACCTTCTTGTTGAAGTACGTTTGCAATTGAAACTTTCAACTTAGAAGAAGGCATAGAAACAGTTTGTTTCTTAGCCATTTGTGCGTTACGAACACGTGTTAACATGTCGGCAACGGTATCTTGCATACTCATTTAGTCGCTCCTTACCAGCTTGCCTTAACAACGCCTGGTACATCACCCTGCATTACTGTGTCACGTAATTTGTTACGGCTTAAACCGAACTTACGGAAGTAACCATGAGGACGACCAGTTAAACCACAACGGTTACGAAGACGTACTGGAGATGCGTTACGCGGCAATGCCTGTAACTTTAATGTCGCTTCGAAACGTTCTTCGTCACTTGCATTTACATTTGCAATCGTTGCTTTTAATTCAGCACGTTTTGCAGCGTATTTAGCAACTGTCTTTTCGCGTTTCAATTCGCGATTAATCATACCTTTCTTAGCCATATCGACCTCTTATTTGAACGGGAAGCCGAATGCACGCATAAGCGCACGGCCTTCGTCATCGCTACGAGCAGTTGTCGTAATAGTGATGTCTAAACCACGGATACGATCAATCTTGTCAAAATCGATTTCAGGGAAAACGATTTGCTCTTTTAAACCCATAGAGTAGTTACCACGACCATCAAATGATTTCGAAGAGAAACCACGGAAGTCACGGATACGAGGGATTGCGATCGAGATCAAACGATCCAAGAATTCGTACATTTGGTCGCCGCGTAAAGTAACTTTACAACCGATCGGCCAACCATCACGGATTTTGAAACCAGCGATTGATTTACGAGCAAGTGTCACAACTGGTTTTTGACCAGCAATGAGTTGCATATCAGCAACAGCGCCATCTAATAATTTCTTATCAGTTGCAGCTGCGCCTACACCCATGTTAAGAGTGATTTTTGTGATGCGAGGAATATCCATCACATTCTTAACGCTAAGTTCTTCTTGTAACTTTGCTTTAAGTTCGTCGTTGTAACGTGCTTTAAGTCTGGCCATTGCCTTTTCAACCTATTACTTCGCTACCGCCACTGATTCACCATTTGATTTATAAACACGAGTTTTCGCGCCGTCAATCACTTGGTAACCAATACGGTCAGCCTTTTGGGTTGTAGCATTAAAAATTGCCACGTTTGAAATATGAAGCGTAGCCTCTTGAGTAACGATGCCGCCTTCAGCGCCAGTTACACGGTTTGGCTTTTGATGCTTCTTCACTAAGTTAAGGCCTTCGACCTTAACTCGATCTTCAGAAACTGACAAAACGATACCTTGTTTGCCTTTTTCTTTACCTGCGATCACAATTACTTGATCGCCTTTTTTAATCTTAGCCATGATTGCCTCTTATAGAACTTCAGGAGCCAATGAAATGATTTTCATGAACTGTTCAGTACGAAGTTCACGAGTCACTGGTCCGAAGATACGAGTAGCAATCGGAGCTTTGTTGTTGTTCAAAATAACAGCTGCGTTATCGTCGAAACGAATAACTGAACCGTCTGGACGACGGATGCCGAACTTTGTACGAACAACTACAGCATTCATCACGTCACCTTTTTTAACACGTGCGCGTGGAATTGCTTCTTTTACAGTAACTTTAATAATATCGCCAACTGAAGCATAACGACGGTGTGAACCACCAAGTACTTTAATACATTGTACGCGGCGTGCACCACTATTGTCTGCTACGTCGAGCATACTTTCGGTTTGAATCATTGCCCTACTCCAAAACCGAGCATCACCGGTCACAATTTCGAAAGGCTCAAAGAGTACTCGAAATTGTCCGATGATGCAACAAGAACGTCTAATTACTCAGCAGCAGCTTCAACTACTTCCACTAAAGTCCAAGCTTTAGTTTTAGAAATTGGGCGGCTTTCTTTGATGGTTACCAAGTCGCCTAATTTAGCAACATTGTTCTCATCATGAGCGTGTAATTTAGTTGAACGGCGGATTGATTTGCCATACAACGGGTGTTGAACGCGGCGTTCAATAAGCACAACAATAGACTTGTCCATTTTGTCGCTTACGACTTTGCCGGTTAACGTGCGGACTGTTTTTTCACTCATTGTCCGTTCCCCTGTTTTTCGGTAAGGAGTGTCTTAATACGAGCAATTGTCTTACGAGCAATTTGCACTTCATGCGATTTGCCTAGTTGACCAGTTGCTTTCGCCATACGAAGACGGAATTGGTTAAGCTGTTGCTCATCAAGCAAAGCTTTCAACTCTTCTACCGACTTTTCACGTAGATCTTTAGTTTTCATTACATCACCGTCCGAGTCACGATAGTGGTTTTAAACGGGAGTTTAGCAGCAGCTAAAGCAAAAGCTTCACGCGCTAACTCATCGCTAACACCTTCAATTTCGTACAGGATCTTACCTGGCTGGATCTGACAAACCCAGTATTCCACGCTACCCTTACCTTTACCCATACGTACTTCTAATGGTTTTTCGGTAATTGGTTTGTCTGGGAATACGCGGATGAAGATTTTACCACCACGTTTGATACGACGGCTAATGGTACGACGTGCAGCTTCAATCTGACGCGCAGTCATACGACCACGTTCAGTTGCTTTAATTGCAATCGAACCAAATGATACTGTACTACCACGATGCGCTAGACCAGTGTTACGGCCTTTGTGCACTTTACGGAATTTGGTACGTTTAGGTTGCAACATGGATTATTCTCCCTTGTCAGCAGCACGGTCACCGCGACGACCACGACGCTCTTGACCTTCACCACGACCACGACCACGTTTAGCTGGACGCTCTTCAGCAGGAGCAGGGTTCATGACTTGTTTCATGCCACCTAAGATCTCGCCACGGAAAATCCAAACTTTAACACCGATCGTACCGTATGTTGTTTCTGCGCGCATAGTTGCATAGTCGATGTCAGCACGAAGCGTATGCAAAGGTACACGACCTTCACGATACCACTCAGTACGAGCAATCTCTGCACCACCTAAACGGCCAGAAACTTCAACTTTGATACCTTTAGCGCCAGCACGCATTGTGTTTTGAACCGCACGCTTCATAGCACGACGGAACATAACACGCTTTTCTAATTGAGAAGCAATCGCTTCAGCAACTAAACGTGCGTCCAAGTCAGGGCGATCAATTTCATTGATGCTAACTTGAGCTGGAACACCCATAATGTTGGTGAGTTCGCGCTGTAATTTCTCAATATCTTCGCCTTTCTTACCGATAACGATACCAGGACGAGCAGTGCTAATTGTTACTTTAGCAGCGCCTGTAGGACGTTCGATAAGAATATTGCTGATCATCGCGTTTTTAAGTTTTTTAGTTAAAAACTCACGAACTTGAAGATCTTTAAGCAAGTATTCAGCGTATTGTTTCGGACTCGCATACCAGTTAGCGTTATGACGTTTCACAACACCTAGGCGGATACCGATTGGATGAACCTTCTGACCCATATCAAACCCCTACCTTAACGGTGATGTGACAAGTACGCTTAGTAATACGATCTGCACGGCCTTTAGCACGTGGCATGATACGTTTAAGGCTCATGCCTTCATCAACGTAAATCGTAGTTACTTTAAGGTCATCAACATCTAAGCTGTTGTTGTGTTCAGCATTCGCGATTGCAGATTCAAGTGCTTTTTTAACGAGCACAGCTGCTTTCTTGTTGCTGAAGTTCAAAATGTCTATCGCACGTGCAACCGACTTACCACGGATCAAATCAGCAACTAAACGTGCTTTTTGTGCCGAGATAGCGGCACCGCGTAATTTAGCAGTTACTTCCATCATAGCACCTATTAACGTTTAGACTTCTTATCAACACCGTGACCACGATAGGTACGAGTTGGCGCGAATTCACCCAATTTATGACCAACCATGTGTTCAGTAACAATTACTGGAACGTGGTTACGGCCATTGTGAACAGAAATTGTTAAACCAACAAAGTCTGGAAGGATCATTGAACGACGTGACCAAGTTTTGATCGGCTTACGGTTGTTAGCAGCAATCGCAGCTTCAACCTTAGCGAACAAATGCGCGTCGACGAATGGACCTTTTTTTAATGAACGAGGCATTATTCAGATTCCCTTACTTGACGCGACGGTCGCGAATAATCATCTTAGTCGTACGCTTATTGGTACGTGTCTTGTACCCTTTAGCTTTTTGACCCCATGGACTTACAGGTTGAATACCTTTACTACGTCCTTCACCACCACCGTGTGGATGGTCTACTGGGTTCATCGCCATACCACGAACGGTAGGACGAATACCACGCCAGCGCGCAGCACCAGCTTTACCCAATGAACGAAGGTTGCTTTCTTGGTTAGAAACTTCACCAATTACAGCACGACATTCAACATGGACTTTACGCATTTCACCAGAACGTAAACGAACGATAGCGTAAGAACCATCACGACCCAACAACTGAACTGAAGTACCAGCAGAACGTGCTAATTGAGCACCTTTACCGATTTTAAGTTCAAGGTTATGAAGGGTAGAACCGATTGGCATGTTACGAAGTGGTAAACAGTTACCTGGACGAATTGGAGCATCGTTACCAGATTGAACTTTATCACCAGCACGTAGGCCTTTAGGCGCAATGATGTAACGACGTTCACCGTCAGCATATTTCAATAAAGCAATATGAGCTGTACGGTTAGGATCGTATTCAATACGCTCTACAGTCGCAGGAATACTATCTTTGTTACGTTTAAAATCAACAATACGGTAGTTTTGCTTATGACCACCACCCACGTGACGTGTAGTGATGTGACCATTGTTATTACGACCACCAGTACGTTTTTTAGCTTCTACCAACGGTGCATAAGGAGCGCCTTTGTGAAGATGGTCATGAACCACTTTCTCTACAAAGCGACGTCCTGGAGACGTTGGCTTACATTTTTGAATTGGCATAATTCTCGTCCTTATTCCGCTGCGTTTTCAGCGGTATCGCCCAAGTCAGCCATTTCTACATCTTGGCCAGCTTTCAGGGTGACGTATGCTTTTTTCACATCAGAACGACGTCCTAATGTTTTACCAAAGCGTTTTGTTTTACCTTTAGTGATCGTTGTATTGATTTTTACAACTTCAACACCAAAGAGCTGCTCAACTGCTTTTTTGATTTCAAGTTTGTTTGCATTTAATGCAACCTTGAACACTTGAACACCAGCAGTATCACCTAAAACTTGTGCTTTTTCTGAGAATACTGGTCCTAATAGGACTTGATAGATACGTTCGTTGTTCATCCGAGTTCTACCTCAATTTTCTTAGCAGCAGCTACAGACATTACAACTTTATCAAATGCGATCAAGCTAACAGGATCAATAGCAGTAGCATCAACCACATCAACGTGTGGAAGGTTGCGAGCTGCGAGATACAAGTTCTCATCTACAGCATCTGTAATGATCAATGCGCGAGTTGCATTCAAGTCTGTAAGTTTTGCAAGCAAGTCTTTAGTTTTTGGAGCTGCAACAGCAAACTCTTCAACTAATACAAGACGATCTTGGCGAACAAGTTCAGCTAAGATACATTGCATTGCACCGCGATACATCTTACGGTTTACTTTCTGAGACCAATCTTGTGGGCGAGCAGCAAAAGTTTTACCACCACCAACCCAGATAGGGCTACGAATAGAACCCGCACGAGCGCGACCAGTACCTTTTTGACGGAATGGCTTTTTACCACCGCCAGAAACATCTGCACGTGATTTGTGAGCACGAGTACCTTGACGACCACCAGCTAAATAAGCTGTAACAACTTGGTGTACAAGAGCTTCGTTAAATTCACGTCCGAAAGCAACTTCAGACAATTCAACAGCAGAGCCGGAAACAGTTTTTAAATTCACAGTATTTCCCCTCAGGCCTTGATGGTAGGACGTACAACAACGTCACCGCCAGTTGAACCAGGAATAGCACCCTTAACAACTAAAACAGAACGTTCAGCGTCAATAGATACAATTTCAAGACCTTGAACTGTTACGCGTTCGTCACCTAAGTGACCAGCCATTTTCTTGCCTTTGAACACGCGACCAGGTGTCTGGTTTTGACCTGTAGAACCTAATACACGGTGAGATACAGAGTTACCATGAGTAGCATCTTGCGTACGGAAATTCCAACGCTTAACACCACCTTGGAAACCTTTACCTTTTGACTGACCAGTTACGTCAACAATTTGACCAACTGTGAACAGATCAACACCGATAGAAGCACCCACTTCACGGCCTTCAAGCTCAGCTTCAGTAACACGGAACTCTTTAACTAAACGACCAGCAGCAACACCCGCTTTCGCGAAGTGACCTTTCTGAGCGTTAGTTACGCGCGATTCGCGACGTTCACCAGTAGTTACTTGAATTGCTTGATAACCATCAGTTTCAAGTGTTTTGATTTGCGTAATGCGGTTTGGATCGACTTCGATAACTGTAACAGGTACAGATACACCAGCATCTGTAAAGACGCGAGTCATACCACATTTGCGACCGACTAAACCAATAGCCATGTGCATAAACCTCTAAAAAAGCGGCCTAATTAACTTATAAAGTTAATCAACCGAAAGCCTTAACCCAAAGCGATCTGAACATCAACACCAGCAGCAAGATCTAACTTCATCAATGCATCAACAGTTTTATCTGTTGGTTGAACGATGTCGATCAAACGCTTATAAGTGCGGATTTCGTACTGATCACGAGCGTCTTTGTTGACGTGTGGTGAAGTAAGAACGTTGAAGCGTTCGATGCGAGTAGGCATCGGAATTGGACCACACACTTGTGCGCCAGTACGCTTAGCGGTTTCTACGATCTCTTGAGCAGATTGATCAATCAGACGATGATCAAAAGACTTCAAACGGATACGAATTCTCTGGTTAGACATACCAGTAAACTCCAAGCCAAATATATAAAGAATCACCCATGACGCACCTCACCATTCTGGTAAGTGTCAAGGGCAGTGAAAATCACTAAGGTCATGATCGATGCCACGACTGTAATGCGTTAACTACTTTCTTCGTAGTAAACGCCCTCCATTTGAGGGTCGCTCATTATAACGATTGTTTAAGTCTTATGCAATTCTTCTTTTCATTTTTTAAGCAATCAATCCGGCTATGCACTCACAACATAATCGATTGCCTGATTCAGCAAACGATTGCCCTGTTCAAATTTACTTTTGATCGTTCTTTTTAATTCAGATATCGGTTGTACATATTCACCATTAAAAACTGCCATATCCTCTTCATTCTCAATCAAGAGCGCCAAGGTCTGTGGTGTCATTTCTGGATGAAACTGAAACCCAAGAACATTACGCCCAATCTGATACATTTGATTTCGGCAGACTTTATTCTCGGCTAAGCGAACCCCACCCTTTGGAATTTCAAAAGTTTCGCTATGCCATTGCAATATATTCAATTGTTCTGGAATCTGAAAATAATCCTCAGGCACATGCGATGCACGCCCCACATCCATCCAACCTAATTCTTGGTAAGGATTGCGGCTCACGGCTGCCCCCAAGGCATTGGCAATTAACTGACCACCCAAGCACAACCCAATGGCAGGTTTACCCGCAGCCAAATAACGTCGCAACCATCTTTTTTCGAGCTTTAACCATGGATAATTGGCTTCATCATTCACACTCATAGTTCCCCCCATAATAATCAGTAGATCAACTTCATCTACTCGCGGTAAGGCCTCCAACTCCAGTGGTAAATCGACAGGTAATGCAAAAAATTCGGTTGCGGTAATTTTTGCTTTATGTGCTTTTAAAAAGTCATAGCAACTGCCAAAACCTTCGCCAGCAATGTGCTGAAAATAATGCACTCTTAAATGCGACTTCATGCGCTAAAACCTATTTATCGTTAGAATGATAATTATTCTTAGCAAAAATAAAGCCAGTTTTGAACAATGAGTTTAATCCGTACCGATTCTGTACAAAATCCGCACAACACTAGCAGCTTTGTTGATTTTCTCTTAACCTAAGTCATTATATTTATTTAGCCCATGCCCCATGACAACACACAATAAAGCACAAACCAATCTGATTCATGCACCACGCCAAGCCCCTCAATACATTGAAACCGTTCAACCTCCCTTATTTCGTGCATCGACCATTATTTTTAAAAGCACGGCGCACCTTTTTGACCGCCATTGGACTGATGCTTATGATTATAGTTATGGCACACATGGCACACCGACGACTTTTACACTAGGAGACAATATTGCCCAAATTGAAGGCGGCCGCTATTGCCTGCTTGCACCGAGTGGCTTATCTGCGATTAATCTCGTGAATAGTACGGTTTTAGGGTCTGGTGATGAGGTTTGGGTCGCCGATAATATTTATGGCCCTAATCTTGAGCATTTAAATCATCTGCAAGATCGTTATGGCATCACCGTTAAAATTTATAATCCAATTGATGCCAACAGTTTTCAACCGACTGAAAAAGCGAAATTGATTTGGCTCGAAGCAGCGGGATCAGTCACTTTAGAATTTCCAGATTTAAAGAACTTGGTTAAAAAAGCACAGCAGGCCAATGTACTGACCGCACTGGATAATACATGGGGCGCAGGGTTAGCTTTCAATGCTTTTGATTTCTCAGATGAGCATCTCACTGTTGATATTACAGTTCATGCTCTGACCAAATATCCAAGCGGTGGTGGCGATATCTTAATGGGTTCTGTAGTCACAAATGACCAAGCACTCCATCACAAACTCTATCGTATGCATGCCATCCAAGGAATTTCAGTTTCAGGGGATGATACAGCACAGATCCAACGCAGCTTGGCACATATGTCTTTACGCTATGAACAGCAAGCGCAAAGTGCACTCACCCTGTTGAATTGGTTAAAACAACAACCACAGTTTAGCCAAGTCCTGCATCCAAGCGATCCAGATGCAGCAGGCCATCAATTCTGGGCAGAAATTTGCAGCACTGGCAAAAGTGCAGGCTTGGTCAGTGTTATTTTCAAACCAGAATATGATCTGGCCGCGATTCGGAAGTTCTGCGACAGCTTAACGCTGTTTAAACTCGGGTTTAGTTGGGGTGGTCCTGTTAGTCTGGCAATGTTGTATGACTTAAAACAAATGCGCACATTGGAAAATACACATTTACAACAAGGTTTATTGGTTCGCTTCTGTATTGGACTAGAACATCCAGAAGATTTAATTCAAGATATTCAAAACGCATTAAAACTGCTCGATTGAGATTAAAAACAGGTGAAGAATGAGTACACCAATCGTTATTGCAAAAAAAACTACTGATACAACACAAGATATTGTTTTACATTCTAAATTTGCAAACCGACATGGTCTGATTGCAGGTGCAACTGGGACAGGTAAAACCGTAACCCTTAAGGTCATGGCTGAGAGTTTTTCTCGTATTGGTGTACCTGTCTTCCTTGCCGATGCCAAAGGTGATGTCTCCAGCCTTGCCAAGGCAGGTAGTAGCAGCCCTAAATTTGATGAGCGCCTGAAAAGCCTACAATTGGATGCAATTCCTTTTGCAGCATCTCCGGTTATTTTTTGGGATTTATTCGGTCAGCAAGGCCATCCGATTCGCACCACCATTTCAGAGATTGGCCCTTTATTGCTGGCACAAATGCTGAATCTGAATGACACACAAGAAGGGGTGCTTTCAGCTGTGTTCCGTGTGGCCGATGATCAAGGTTTACTGCTGATCGATTTTAAAGATCTGAAAGCCATGCTAACCTATGTCAGTGAAAATGCAGCCAGCCTCAAAGCCGAATATGGCAACCTTTCCCCTGCCAGTCTTGGTGCAATTCAACGTAATTTATTGGCTTTAGGTGATCAAGGCGGTGAACAGTTTTTTGGTGAGCCAAGCCTGAATATTCTCGATTTCATCCAAACTGATACCAATGGTCATGGCTATATCAATATCTTGGCTGCAGATAAGTTGATGAACACCCCAAAGCTATATGCCACTTTCCTGCTTTGGATGATGTCTGAGCTATTTGAACAGTTGCCTGAAGTAGGCGATATGGACAAACCAAAGTTAGTATTCTTCTTCGATGAAGCGCATTTACTATTTGACAATGCCAGTCCAGCCTTACAACAAAAGATTGAACAAGTGGTACGTTTAATCCGTTCTAAAGGTGTGGGTATTTATTTTATTACCCAGAACCCACTGGATTTACCAGAAAGTGTTTTAGGGCAATTGGGGAATCGTGTACAGCATGCCTTACGTGCATTTACACCCAAAGACCAAAAGGCGGTCAAAACCGCAGCGGATACTTTCCGTGCCAATCCAGAGTTTAAAGTCGACCAAGCCATTACCGAACTTGCAGTCGGTGAAGCATTGATTAGTTGTCTAGATGAACAAGGGACGCCACAGATTGTTGAACGCGGTTGGGTGATGCCTCCTTACTCCTCCTTTACCCCTATCACGCCTGAAGAACGCCAAGTGATTATTGGGCAAAGTATTGTGGCAGGTGTCTACGACCAAGCAGTGGATCGAGACAGTGCCTATGAGATGCTGCAAAAGAAAGTATTGCAACAGTCACAGCAAAAAGAGGCAGACGAGTTAGCCAAACAGCAAAGCAAAGAGCAAGATGCTTTAGCCAAGCAACAAGCCAAAGAACAAGAACGTTTTGCTCGTGAGCAGCAAAAAGTCGCAGAAAAGTCACAGCGTGATCGTGAGAAACTCACTCAAGACATCGTAGGCACTTTTGCTAAAAGTGCAGCCCGCAGTTTAGGTGGGACGACTGGACAAAAAATTGTTCGCGGCTTACTCGGTTCTTTATTTGGTAAATAAAAAACTATACCTAATTTGCAAATTAAGGGATAATTTATTATCCCTTAATTTTTTTATGGCTTTTATTTAAATATGCATTGCAAATACACTTTATAAGATGTATTTTAAATACATCTTATAAATGATAGCCAAGAGAGATCAAGCATGACTCCACAGCAAATTGACCTAGTAAAAGCCACTGTTCCTGTCCTGCGCGAAAATGGTGTTGCACTGACTGGATACTTTTATAACCGCATGTTAGGTAATCATCCCGAATTAAAAGAAACCTTTAATATGGGACACCAACGCAGTGGGGCTCAAGCACAAGCACTTGCGGGTGCAGTTTTGGCATATGCAGAAAATATTGAAGACCCATCTGTGCTTTTGCCTGTGGTTGAAATGATTGCGCATAAACATGTCAGTTTAAATATTCAATCCCCTGACTACGGTATTGTCGGTGAAAACCTACTGCACTCGATTAGTGAAGTCCTCAATATTTCAATGGAAGATCCATTGATTGGCGCATGGGCTGCCGCTTATGGTCAGTTGGCTGATCTATTTATCAGTACAGAAAAAGCCATTTATGATCAACATCAACAAACCCAAGGCAGTTGGTTAGGCTGGCGTAATTTCAAAATTGCAAAGAAAGTCGTAGAAAGTGATGAGATCACCTCGTTCTATTTAGCACCTGTTGATGGCGGTGCATTACCACACTATGAAGCAGGTCAGTACATCTCAGTTCGCGTGTTTGTGCCTGAGTTGAATTTAAGACAACCGCGTCAATACACGCTTTCGACTAGCCCACAGGCAAATTATTTACGTATCTCGGTCAAACGTGAAGATGAAAAAGGTGAACTCGCTGGTGGCTGGGTATCCAGCACATTACATGGTCTAGCTGAAGGTTCTGAAATTGAAGTGTCTGCACCAACAGGTAATTTCTATCTGCTCGATAGCAGCAAGCGTAATGTCTTTATCAGTGGTGGCGTAGGATTAACACCAATGATTGCGATGCTGAACCAGTTAGTGACATTGGATATGCCACAACCTGTTAACTTCATTCATGCCTGCCGTAGCAGCCAAGTACATGCCATGAAGCAGCATATTCAAGAACTTAAAACCAACTATCCACGTTTAAGCACATTTACGGCATATGAGTTTCCACACGAAAATGACAACCTCGGTGAAGACTACGATGTTGCTGGACGTTTAGATTTAAGCAGCATCGATGCCGCACTATTACCCGCCAATGCTGATTATTATTTATGTGGCCCAATGCCATTTATGGCAGCGCAACATCAGGCACTGGTTGCTCGTGGTATTCCTGCTGCCAACATTCACAGCGAAGCCTTTGGTACAGGCGGTGTCAAACTCAGCTAATCCACACTAGATTTTGCATAGGGCTAGTCTATGTTAGACTAGCCCTTTCTATTTCTTGCACTAGATTGAGTGAAACCACATGCAACTCAATAAGTTTACTGATTATGCACTCAGAATTTTGATGTATGTCGCTCGTCCGAGTGATGTACCTTATACGATTGCAGATATCGCAGAAGACTTACATGTGTCGCAAAACCACTTGGTTAAAGTCGTGCACTTCATGGGTAAGCAACACTGGATTGTGACCATTCGCGGTAAAGGCGGTGGTCTGCGCCTCAATCCAGAAGCCAAGAATCTGAAATTAGGTGCGATTGTTCGAACCTTACAAGGGAATCATCAAATTGTTGAATGTAATACCCCTCCCTGTGTACTTCGAGCCAACTGCGGACTGAAAGGAATTTTAGATCAAGCCTTAGAATGCTTTTATCAAAGTCTGGACCAATATACGCTTGGTGAAGTCGTGCAACAGGGTATTATTCCTTCTTCCACACGCTCAAATATCGACTTTTTAGAGCTTATTCAGAAAGCTTAAAATTGCATACAGATGAGGATTCGCACGAACGCCTCACATCCTTTATAATGGTCGTTGCTATTCCTATTCAAAAGTAAGCTTCTATGCGTCGCAGTGAAAAATCGAAAGACACCAAAGCCAGACTCGCACCTAAACAAAAAATCAGTTATGAAAAAAAGGCTGACCCTGCATTAACTGAATATGCAGTACAGTCTTTAACTTGGTTACGCCAAGCTGAATTTTTGATGAGTGCGCCGAAACTGGCTTTATGCGTAGAAGATACTGGTTATGAAATCGCATTTGCTGGCCGTTCGAATGCTGGTAAATCAAGTGCAATCAACACCTTAACCAATCAAAAGCAACTGGCACGGGCTTCAAAAAGACCGGGTCGTACCCAAATGATCAACTTTTTCAGCTTGGGCAATCCAGATCAACGCTTAGTCGACTTACCAGGTTATGGTTATGCAGCGGTTCCTGAAGCGATGAAAATCGTTTGGCAAAAAGAACTTGAAAATTATCTGATTCACCGTAAAAGCTTACAAGGCTTGGTGTTATTGATGGACATTCGTCATCCTTTACAGCACTTTGACTTGATGATGCTGGAATGGGCGCATTCACGTCATTTATTTGTACATATCCTGCTGACCAAGGCAGATAAGTTGAACCGCGGTCCTGCCAATGAAGTTTTATTTGATGTAAAACAGCAATTGAAAAAAATGAAACTCGATTTCTCAATTCAATTGTTCTCGTCACTCAATCGCATTGGCTTAGAAGAACTGGCAACTGTCATGGCAGGTCGTTTGAATTACACCCTTGATCAACCGACGGAATTTGACCTGAGTCAAATCCCTGAAGCCTCAGAAACTGACATTCAAGAATAAAAAGTGCATTTTATGCATCAAGTTGCATAAAATAATTTTTAATTGTCCCGAATTGCTAAACACAAACACTAGGTAGTTTTCATATACTGCTTAGTGTTGGTTCATTGCACTATCGATTAGGACTAAACGATGAAATTACTATCATTTGTGAAGAACAAAGTTCTTGGTTCTTCGATTGACTATAAAATCCTCCCACGCAAAGTAAAGTTTGACTGGGAAAATACGCCAGTGGATTGGATTCCAAACCAGCCTTTTGCCAGCTATTTTATTAATGAAATTAACAATATTTTACCTGCTGGTGAGTTTTGGTTTTGCCGTTTATATAACAAAGTCCTTCCTCAAATTACCGATGAAAAATTAAAGCAAGACGTCCAAGCCTTTATTCGTCAGGAAGCAATGCATGCCGTTGCACATACCTCTGCCAATAAAGAATATTTGACGCAACGCAATATTGATATTCAGCGCAACCTCGACATCATGGATTTCTTATTCACCAAGGTCTTGGCAGACAAGCCTTTCGATAAAGAAATTCCAAAAGCACTCGAACATCAATGGGATTTATTCCGTCTCGGTGTGATTGCGACTGTTGAACACATGACCTGTGTACTGGGCAAATATGCA
The DNA here is from genome assembly GCF_000400715.1 of Acinetobacter genomosp. 15BJ. Classification (GTDB taxonomy): domain Bacteria; phylum Pseudomonadota; class Gammaproteobacteria; order Pseudomonadales; family Moraxellaceae; genus Acinetobacter. The sequence goes on from NZ_KE007345.1 coordinate 116,649, forward strand.
CTGTACAACAAGCGTTGGGAAGAACTCGGTGCAGATCCAGAAATGATCGATCTGATTAAATGGCATGGCTCTGAAGAAATTGAACACCGTACCGTTGCATTTGATCTCTATCGTCATTTGGGCGGTGGTTACATCGCACGTTACTACATGAGTGTTGCCGTTATTATCGGTGTACTTGGCCTATGGGTCGATGGTGCAGCGCATATCATGAGCCAAGACCCTCGTTTTGCTGACAAGAAACCAAGCTTATTTAAGCCATGGATCTGGATCGAATGGTCGAAGATCGCATTAAAAGACGCTAAAATCCTACCAGGTCCCGCATGGTTGGTTGCACAACAGATTGATTACCTCATGCCTTGGTATGACCCAGTCAAAGAAGGCAATACCCAAGATGCTGTGAATTATTTAAATAATTCCCCTGCAGCAAAACGCGCCTTACAACCCGCAGCATAAATATTCTTTTATAGAATAAAAAAAGCAGGAGACATCTCCTGCTTTTTTGCGTCCAATACGATCAACTTGATTCAGCTTCTGCCTGTTTTGCGTAGCGATCAACCACCACACTAATCATCATATCGCCCTGTACATTAACCACAGTACGGACCGTATCCAACACACGGTCGATCGGTAGTAAAATTGCAATCGCCTCTGCAGGCAAACCAACTGACTGTAACACCATAATCATGGTCACCATACCTGCACTCGGAATTCCTGGCGCGCCCAAAGAAGCAATCATGGCAGTTAAACAGACAATAATCTGCTGCGTTAAACTCAGATCCAAGCCCATCAAATTGGCAATAAATAAGGCAGCCGCAGCTTCATACAAAGCGGTACCATCCATATTCAGTTGTGTGCCTAAAGGAATCACAAAACCTGCCGTTTGCGGCCGTACACCTAAGTTTTCCTGTGCACACTTCATACTCAGCGGCATGGTCGCTGAACTGGAACTGGTTGCAAAAGCTGTGACTAAAGCAGTTCTCGCCCCTCTAAAAAAGGTGATCGGATTCATACGACCAAAAATCCACAACAAAGCAGGTAACACCACCACACCATGGAAAATGGTCGTCCCTGTCACTACTGCCGCGAATTCAACCAACCGACTCAGTACAGACAGATCCTCAGTCGCAATCAACTTTGCTAAGAGTGCAAAAATCCCGATTGGTGCAAGTTTCATGACCCAGCCCACTAGCATCATCATGATGTCAAAGAATTGCTGGCTGATGTTACGAACTAGACTAAAACGTTCGCCACCTTTGACCAACGCCACCCCTAGGAATAAGGCAAACACGACCACAGCCAACACATTGCCTTCGCTAAATGCCTTAAATGGGTTAATTAAAGTGTTTTGAATAAAGGTGGTGACAAAACTTGATGGCGTTAAGGTATCAGGTGTTTGGTGACTATCCATTGCTGCTTGAAACAGCTGAATATCGACGCCTTTACCCACATCAAACAGGTGCGCACAACTAATCCCCAAAATCAGTGCCAAAGTGGTGGTCGTGAAACAGCTCAGTGCAGTAATTTTCCAAACACGACCGAATTGGCCGCCTGCCTGTAAATTGGAAACCCCAACCACAATCGAGCTAAAAATTAATGGGATCAGCAACATTTTCAATAAACCAATGAAAATGCTACTTAAAATACCCAAGCCATATAAACTGTGATCAACAAATGCTGTTTGCGGATAGGCAATCAATAGAAAACCAAATGCCACGCCAAGCACTGCTGCAATTAAAATTTGTGTATTTAAATTCATTGTTTAATGGGGAAACATTTAACTTATCGGTACTATGGCATGCTCATGTTGAAGAATCGAGCAATTTTTTGTCACATCCTTATGATAAAAAAAGCCATCAGAATGATGGCCTTAGTACTGGTTTACTTTTTACTGGGTTTCAATTTCCCTGAGCCGAATCAAACCTTCTTGAACAGTACTACAGACCAACTGTCCATTTTGCCACATCCGCCCAAAGTTTAAGCCGCGTGAGCTGGCACTGATGGTCGCTTCCATATCATAAAGCATCCATTCATCAGCACGCAGTGGGCGATGGAAATAAATGGTGTGATCAATACTGGCACATTGTAAATTTGGAGAGATCCATGACAAACCATGTGGACGTAAAGCCGTGGTCATTAAGGTAAAATCTGAGTAAAACGCCACAATCGCCTGATGTAGCGAGATTTCATCTAAATCTGCTGGAATCGTATCATGGGTGCGAATGTAGTGTGCATAAAACGGCGCTTCAGGCTGCGGCTGAAATGGGTTAATCAACTGAGTCGGTCTGATTTCCACATGACGCTCCCGCATAAAACTGGCACGTACATTTTCAGGAACAAAGTTAATCAGACTTTCTTTCAGCTCATTCTCAGACTTTAAGGTCTCTGGTTCAGGGTACTCTGGTTCTTTATGTTGATAGTTCAAGCCCTCTTCTGGATTGGCAAAAGAGACCATTGCAGAGAAAATAGTACGGCCATGTTGAATCGCACGAACCTGTCGACTGGCAAAACTTTTACCGTCTCTGAGTGGATCAACTTCATAAATAATCGGTGCATTGACATCGCCACCATACAGGAAATAGGCATGTAAAGAGTGCGCTGGACGATCCGTGGTATATGACGCTGCTCTTAATGCTTGTCCAAGCACCTGCCCACCGAACACTCGCTTGCCTACCAAATTGCGGCTATTGCCTCGAAAAATATGCTCTTCTAGCTTTTCCAGAGTCAACAGTTCTACCAATTCTTGAGTTAACGCATTCATGTAATAGTCTTCCAACATCAATGAGGAGAGATCAACCAATCCATTCAGGGTTGATAATTTTGATTGTGCCACAAATTCAAATGACAATGGTCAGGATAAAATGATTCATCCGTCACGATAATGCTGTATTGATTATCTTAATATGTATTTATAGCGGCTAAAAATACGATTTTTAACGATAAAATCTACCAAATACGCTATATTTTGTCAGAAAATAACATACCGTTTCATGTAAGAATATCGCAGAATGTCGTGTTCATCATGACTCGATGTCAGGATTATTATTTAGGAGTTTGTAATGTCCAAGACTGGATTTGGTCAAATGTATCGCCAACTTTCGAGTAAGTTACTTGACCTTGTGGTAACCCCACATGTTCTTGGTGAAGTTCCTACAGAATCCACCACAACAGAGCAAAACACAACCGACTCAAATAAGTTAATTTGCTATGTTTTACAAAATTATTCGCGTAGTAATGCATTGGTGGTTGATGGTGAAACCCGTCGTCTCAATTTAAAACCAGCATTAGACCCCTTGAGTTTTGGGAGCTATCAAGAAAAAAATTCAGTCTTGTTTTTACATCATAACGAAAACAATTTTTTTAATACTCAAACGTTCCCACCTCGCTTGTTACAACTGGTCGAAGCCTTAGAACAACAAACTGATATTGATATTCAGCTGGTACCTGTGACCGTACTTTGGGGGCGTTCGCCAGACAAAGAAGACTCTTGGTTCAAATTATTATTTTCAGATACTTGGGCAACACCAGGGACAGTTAAACAACTGATGAATATTGGCTTGCATGGCCGCCAGTCTTATTTAGAGTTCCATGAGCCGCAATCTTTGCGTGAGTTGGTAGATTATGCCAAGACCAACCATCCAAATATCTCGCCTGCAACCTATATTGCAAGTTCTTTAGATACCTATCTAGATCAGCAACGTGAAGTGGTGCTTGGCCCTGACTTATCAGACCGTCGCAATGTGATGCAATCGGTAGTGAAGTCAGCTGAGGTACAAGATGCCATTCGTCGTGAAAGCATTCAGCATAAAATCAGCATGCTCGAAGCTGAACGTCGTGCCATTGGCTATGTCAATGAAATCGTGTCTGACTATTCGGCATCTGCGGTACGCTTTGCCGATATGGCCTTAACCCGTTTATGGACACAGCTTTATGACGGTGTCGAAGTACATAATTTCAGTACCGTACGTGAGCTGGCAAAAGACTACGAAATCGTTTACACCCCATGTCACCGTAGCCATATCGATTATCTATTACTGTCTTATGTGATTTATAAACGTGGCTTGATGATTCCATATATTGCCGCAGGTGATAACTTAAACCTACCATTTGTAGGTCAGTTATTACGTGGCGGTGGTGCATTCTTTATTCGTCGTTCTTTCCGCGGCAATGCACTTTACACCTCTGTATTTAAAGAATATTTATACAGTATTTTATCGCGCAACACGCCTATCGAATACTTTATTGAAGGTGGCCGCTCACGTACAGGTCGCTTACTCCCGCCTAAGACTGGGATGCTAGCGATGACCATTCAAGGTCATTTACGTGGTCCTGCAAAGCCGATAGTCTTTGTACCGACCTATATTGGTTATGAGCGCCTGATGGAAGGCTCAACCTACGTGGGCGAAATGCAAGGCCAACCGAAAGAAGCGGAATCCATTTTTGGTATCGTGAAAACCTTACGTAAAATTGAACGTATCTTCGGTAAAGTGCATGTCAACTTTGGCGAACCTGTATTTCTGAATGATATTTTGAAACAACAGGGTGCAGAGAATATTCAGGCGGATACCGCGAGCACCACAGAGATTTCCAATGTCGTTGCAAGCTCAGCCAATCTGATTTTAGAGAACATCAACCGCGCCGTCGTCATCAACCCGGTGTCATTACTATCGTTAATTCTATTGGCAACACCAAAGCACACTTTAGATGAAGAAATCTGTGCGAAACAGCTCGATATCTACCGTGACTTGGCAACACAACGACCATATGATGAGCGCACGCAAGTGACCTCATTGTCAGGTAAAGAGATTATTGCTTATGGTCTCAAACTCAAGTTAATCAAACGTGTACAACATGTGCTAGGCGATATTATTGCGATTGAAGATAATCAAGCCGTATTGCTGACTTACTTCCGCAATAACATTTTACATGCCCTTGTTTTACCGTCATTGGTAGCTTCGCTGGTTGAGCACAATGGTAAAATTCACAAGAACGATTTAAGCAATGTGATCCGTACCTTGTATCCGTTCTTAAAAGCTGAATTATTCATGAAATGGGAAGCTGCTGACCTACAAAAGCAGATTGATAATTATATCGATGCCTTGGTTCAGATTGGTTTGATTTTCCAAGATCATGATGGCAATTTATTCAGCCCAACGCCAAATAGCGAAGAACATCAAAAGCTTGTCACTTTAGCTCTACCAGTAAAGCAAAGTTTAGAACGCTATTATATGACACTGGCACTGATTACTCAGCGCGGTTCAGGCAACATTTCAACCAAGCAAGTTGAAGAGCTGAGTCACCTCTTAGGTCAACGCTTATCTGTGCTGTATGAATTCAACTCGCCAGAATTCTTTGATAAAGCCTTATTCCAAAGCTTTATTAAAGTCCTCACTCAGCAAAATTATATTCGTAATAATGAGCAAGGTTTCATTGAATATGATGATAACTTCAGTGAAATGGCCGCAGGCGCACAGCTGGTCTTAGATGAAACGACACTACAAATGTTGCAGCACATCACCACATTCAGTGATGAGGAATTAGCAGAAGCATTAGAGGCTATGGCATCTCAACAAGCTAAACGTCGCTTAAAACGCAAGAAAGCTTAAATACAAAAAAGGCAACTTCGGTTGCCTTTTTTAATGCCTTAACGACACTCTAAATACTTTGGATCATCCAAACATCTGAGTCGTTTAATGAGCGATACAAAATACGCATCATAATAACCAGAGTCGACATAACGATTCCGAATTTTAACCACCATCGCGTCATAACCCTGTTTCTCATAACCTGAGATATCCGCCCAGTAATAGGCTGGTAAATGGTTTTCCCATTGGATGGCCTGTGCAGCAAGTACATTGCTGTTGCGTACAAACCAAGATCGTATTTGATGACCGAAGCCCGCTGGGTAGGCTTGTGGCCGAATCACGATATTCACCGCAAAATACGCCATAGGAAAGTTGACGACCTGCGTGTCTGCACCAAACTCCTTTTTCAAGTTATACGGCAATATTCCATAGGCAGGTGCAGCCAAAATATCAATTTTTTTCTGCTTGAAGGATTCCACCGCATTGGAAAAATCTACGTAGACGGGTTTAGCACCTACACTTTGTACCAATGCCTGCTGTGGTGGATTATTCTCTAAAATACCAATGGTCTTATTTTTTAATTGAGACACCTTATTGATCTGTTGCGTATTCATGATCATATAAGCCGTACCGATCGGGATCATACCCAGCATTTCATAATCTGCCCCGATCATACGCTTTTCCACATTGCTATTATTTAAAAGCTGTAAGAAGACTCTGGCAACACGATTATTGGGAATCAAACCAATTCCACCTGTTGTTCCCATAAAACGGTTATAGCGATAGGTATTAAAGTTGGATGCCACCAAGCCTGAACATTTACGCTGGTCAAAAGCTTGTATAGCCTCCTTTTCATTCTTAAAGGTTTGAAATTTTAATTGAACTTGATTCTGTAGCGCATACAAACGAATATCTTGTAGACGGCGACTGATATCACCCTGTGTGCTTAAAGGATCAAATACGCACCATGTCTGTTCAACAGCCCAGCTAGTGGTTGCGATCAATCCCAGTAAAACCATGCAAATTATTTTTCTCATGTATCACCTTTACGCCTCGCCGCAAACTATGTGCTCAATTCAGGCGGTTCCTTTCAGGAATCTATTGGTATTTATAATTCAAAATACATACCAACTCTTTAAACTTTCTTTACAGTCTAATCTAATTATTTTTCATTACTATGTACCAATAAAGCTGCTGCATAGTCATTAAAGCAAATCAAATGGTCAAATTTAAAATCAATCTCAACTAATCGTGTGGCATAAATTCGCTTGCCAGTGTGTCGTTCTGATACTAGTTCTAAGGGTTTTACATGAAGTTGCTGTTGAAACCACCCTAATATTTCGTGCATTGGTAGTGGTCTATTATTGCTAATGATATAACTTGCTTCAACTTTAGATAAATTAACTAATAGTGCTAAAAAGTTTGCTAAATCATCAATATGAATGCGATTACTAAAATGAATCGTTGGGTAAGTCGATGTTTGTACGGCCAACTTTGTTAACCGTGCAATCGATGTCCCATAAATACCAGTCGGACGAACAATAATACTCTGCTGCGGATAATGCACTTGCCAAAGTAACTCCATCTTTCGAAGAATGTGTCCTTGCTCATCAGCAGGCTGTATCAGCGATTCATCATCTATCCTTTGCCCTGCATTTTCTCCATAGACCCGAGTCGAAGACACAATCACGATGCGCTGCACCGGATGTCCTTTAAGCGCTGCAACAATCGGTGCAATGCTCTCAACATAAGTCGCTTGATAAGCATCAATCCCACTTTCTGAGGGTGCCAGAATCACATAGACCATTTCAATCGGTGCTAAGTCGGCCAAATCCAGTTGCTGCACATCCTGAATATAATGCGTCGCGTAACAATCTGTTTTTTCACTGCGACTAATTGTGCTAATGTGGTGACCTTGCTCAAATAAGTGTTTAGCAACACGCTGAGATGTTTTACCATAACCAATAAATAAAATATGCATACACACCTTTGAGCAGAGATGACATCAGTTCAGCAATTACAAGGCGTTGGTGCTGCCGCAGCGACCCTCACTGAGCAGCAACAACTTGATAAGCTATTAAATTAACATTTCATCACTTTCTCGGAAACAGTAAGCATTTTATTCTGTTCGGTTAAGAGAATGATTTCACCACTTAAAACAAGATGATGATGAATAAACTATTGGGCCTGCTACTGGTCTGTACTACACTGACCGCCTGTGCCAAGGAAGCTCCCGCTACGCAAACTTCTGGTCAGACTGCCACAAAACCCACCCTAGATGCTGAAACTCAGCAGCAGCTCCAGCAACTGCTGGATCAGACCCGCAAAAACATGATTTTTGTTCAGGGCGGCAGTTATATGATGGGAAATTTCACTAAACAGCTTTCCCCGAAAGTGCTGAAAACATTCAGCTTTGACACTTCAGGAGATATCGACCCGCTGCATAAGGTCACTCTGGACAGCTTCAGCATGAGTGCCCATAAAGCCACCTTTGCTGAACTGGACATTTACAGCAAGGTCACTGGCAAACCTCGGGTTTCCAATTCTGAGGATGTAATGAGATACCGCTTACCGCAGTCAGCAGCAGGCATGACCTGGCAGCAGGCACAGGACTACTGTCAGTGGCTGGGTACTCAGCTAAAACTACCAATGGGCCTGCCCACCGAAGCCCAGTGGGAATATGTGGCGCGTAACCGTGGCCAGAATGTTCTCTATGCCACGGACAATGGCAAGTTTGAACTCGGCATTAATGTACCCTCATATGAACAGCAAGCAATTTTTGCGGCTAAATATAAAACCTCCAGAACGCTGTCCTATCCTGGCCAATTCAAACCGACACCATTAGGCTTCTATGACCTGATTTCTGAAAACTATGAATGGATGCAGGACTGGTATGACCGTAACTACTATGCACATTCACCGGAACATAATCCTCAGGGCCCGGCCAGTGGCAGCAAGAAGGTCCTACGCAGTGCCCATGCTCAGGATGACTTCTATTTTAAATATACTTCCAGCTTCAGCATTAACCGTTATGCAGACGACCCAGTCATTGATGCAGAATCAAAGTCTGATGGCATGACACCAGACTATACCAATTTTAATCATTCTGCCCGCTGTGTAGTCAATTCAGCACAGCCTTTAAACTAATTCACACGCAGCTAAAAAAGGGCTCATTCAGAGCCCTCGTTCAGATTCAACCTGATAAGCTAGTAAATTAACATTTCATCACTTTGCTGCAAATCCTAAGCCCTTTACACTATTGGGCTAAGAGAATGATTTCAGAACTTAAAACAAGATGATGATGAATAAACTACTAGGTCTGCTGCTGGTCAGTACTGCACTGACCGCCTGTGCCAAGGAAGCCCCTGCGACTCAGTCTGCCACAAAACCCACCCTCGATGCTGAAACTCAGCAGCAGCTCCAGCAACTGTTGGATCAGACCCGCAAAAACATGATTTTTGTTCAGGGCGGCAGTTATATGATGGGAAATTTCACCAAACAACTTTCCCCAGAAGTGCTGAAAACATTCAGCTTTGACACTTCAGGAGATATCGACCCACTACATAAGGTCACTCTGGACAGCTTTAGCATGAGTGCCCATAAAGCCACCTTTGCCGAACTGGACATTTACAGCAAGGTCACTGGTAAGCCTCGGGTTTCTAATTCTGAAGATCTTGCAGATGACCGCTTACCACAGTCAGCAGCAGGCATGACTTGGCAGCAGGCACAGGACTACTGTCAGTGGCTGGGTACTCAGCTAAAACTGCCAATGGGTCTGCCCACCGAAGCCCAGTGGGAATATGTGGCACGTAACCGTGGCCAGAATGTCCTCTATGCCACTGACAATGGTAAATTTGATGAAGCGACTAACATTCCAACATTCGAACGAAGAAGCATTTTTTCCTCTAAATATAGAACCCCTCGAACCCTATCCAACCCAGGACAGTTTAAACCAACACCATTGGGTTTCTATGACCTGATTTCTGAAAACTATGAATGGATGCAGGACTGGTACGACCGTAACTACTATGCACATTCACCAGAACATAACCCTCAGGGCCCGGCTAGTGGCAGTAAGAAGGTCCTGCGCAGTGCTCATGTAGAAGATGAATTCTATTTTAAATATACCTCCAGCTTCAGCATTAACCGTTATGCAAAAGATCCTGTCATTGATCCAGAATCGAAGTCTGATGGTATGACACCAGACTATACCAATTTTAATAACTCTGCCCGCTGTGTGGTTAATTCAGCGCAGCCGTTAAAATAAATTCACACGTAACTAAAAAAGGGCTCATTTAGAGCCCTGATTCGGATTCTATGCTATTTAGACCATCCAACTATCATCTTTGCCTGATCGGCCAGAGCCATCCCGTCTGCCATAGTCATCGCCAAACTGCGGTATGTCATTGGCCACTGCTAAATACACCTGTTCATCACTGTTGGCATAGCCCTGCATCATTTTCACCTGTTTAAATACTGGATCATCCTGATTCAGGGCAATCTGATGCAGTGGCCAGTCCACCACACCTTCTAGTTCCCGACGCGCTTTAATAAAATCCACAATCCATTTATTGGTCGGCCCAGTATAGGGTGCACCTGTGTTCAGTGCATCCACCACCTGCTGTACATTAAAGGTTTCCATGCTGCCGGTTTTCCAGCTCAGGCCATAGGCCAGAAAGTTAATAATATGCCGTTCTATTTCACCAGGACTTTTACCTGCTGTTCTGCAATCCAGACCAAGAGCCGTAGTATGCTGAATCACATTACGCCATTCCTCGACCTTGAGTACCGATTTAAAAATATTCACAATCGCAGTCTTACGCTGATCCATAAAATGCACCCCATCCATATCCACCGCAGGCAGATCATCTACATGCGCCAAGCGGGTATTCCAGTGACACAAGCTATGTACCAGTATGCCCTTGGCATTCGGGGTCAACCGTGCCAACATGGCTAAGTTATTGTTAATATTCTGGGCACATTTGAGTTTCTCTTCTTCCTTTTCTACAGTTTTGAGCCATTGAGCAAATTTTTTCTGCCCATTTTGCATATATTTTGCCGCATCCTTTAACCACTCAATATCGGTGGTCGCAGCCAGCATAGCCAGTACCTGTGACAAAAGCATAAAGGCATCATTGGCAATATAGGTCAGTAATTTAAACCCGGCCTTCAGCAACTGAAAGTATATAAAGCTGGCAAATTCCAATAACTGCGCCGAGTCTACGGTAAAGTCCAGCTTTCCCTTGGCCCCCGCGCCCCAGCACAGATGCGCTGCAACCTTTAACCTGATTTTCCCCTCATGCAAATACACATATAAGTTAAAACCGGCTGCCGCACCAATACTGGCACCGAGGGTAAAGGAGGCTTTGGCCAGGGTACTGTATTTAAAATTGATACCATCCTGTTCCTTTGCATTACTGTCCACATTAAACCATTGCAACTCAAGTTTAGGCGTTGCGGACACCTGCGCCCCGGCAAAAGCATCCACCGTCACCGAGGCCTGATTACCGACATCGTCTCCTGGCTTTTTATCGGTCACTTCCATACTGGAAATTGCCCCTCTGCCGCGTCTTACCGCATTCTGCATGGTCGCAGCAGGGTCATTACGGATAGCTCTGAGCACCTGCTTGCCGTCTTCCTGCCCGACTTCCACCGCAACCTGCCCGTTCAGGGCAATATTGGCACCTGCAAAACCATTCAATTCAATACCCGCAATAAAGCGAATACGGCAAACATCTTCCTGCTCTAAAAACTGCATCCCCCAACCGTATTTTGACGGGAAGAAAAAATTCCAGTCGGCCTGACCTTCAAACAACACCAGTTTGGCCGCGGCCTGTGCTTTGGCCTTACCCGAAATATGTTTTTTTGAAATGCTGAGTGACGCCTCTGCCCCATTGGTCCCGACAAAACGTAACCATTGCGCTTCAACTGTGAGCAGATCATCTTCACCCATAATACTGTACTGATTGGCATATTCTCCGCCAAGCCGTCCCAGCACAGGTAAATACAGGTCATAAATCGCCTTGGACGGCTTACTTTTTGCCTTGGCCAGTTCCAGATTAAAATCTTCTGTAAACTTCTTTAAGCTGTCTTTAAATTCCTGTGGCGTTGCTGAAGATATTTTCTCTGCCCCCTGACGCGAAGAAACTGGACCCGTCATTTTCAGCGAGGTTGCAAATTTATTAATCTTTTTCCCCCTGAGGTCTTCCGCTCGTTGTACACTGATATAACGCCTTAACAGATTCGGCTGACCATTGGAACCAGAAGCCTCAATCACAAATACTTCCCGGATATCAGCTGGTTTACGAAATTCACCATTCAGCTTTTGCAATACCTCTTTCTGTGCAATCCCCAACTTCTCTTCAATTTTTTTAATATCTGTGGGATCTTTCGCTTCCAGTTTTAACTTTAGCTCTTCCCGAGCGCCATAAATCTTACTGATTGAACGCTCAAAATCTTTCGACAGTTTATCAAAAGGCTCAAACACTTCCTGTGGCAGTACATAAATTTCGTTGGTATGTGGACTGATCACAATCGGCAGGATTTCCTTACTCCCTAAACTGGCTGTATAGGTTTCCTTAGGATGTGTCGATGTGCTGCTGAGTGGCAGGGCAAATACGTGATATGTGGCAGCTGAAGAGGTCGCCAGTGGCAGATTCAGTGGCGATTTAAATTTCTGTCCAAAATAGTTCACTTCAACATAATTGGAGGAGCCTACATATGGAAATCCAGTCATTCCCTTGGCAGTGGTCTTATCTGACAGTATTTTCTTATTGTCCTTGTCATAAATGCTATAACTGACACCAACCAGTGGCTTGTTATGCAGCATGATCTGATAGCCAGTAAATGCCTTCAGTCTGACTTCAATTTTTTTGCTGTGATAACTGTACTTTTTACCGCCTTTCTCTTCAAAGACTAGGCCTGAAAAGCTGCCGTCTTCACTAAAACTGTATTTCCCCTTTTTGCCGTCACGTGCCTCAATAGTCCGGCCATTGATCTTTAATAAAAAATCCTGATCCTTATCTTCCAGCGTAATTTCAACTGTTTCACCATTGGCTCTGGTTTTATTACTGAAACGCTGACTAGCGGTTGCCTTGCCTGATCCATCTTTCGGCTTTACAGAGATTTCATAGGACAAGTTTGCCAATGGGCTATCCACATTATTTTTAATAACAAAAATAATCCTGAACTTTTGAATAACATCACTTACACCCCACTGTTTTTTTAATCGGGCAAGACCCGCAGGATTCTGGTCAAAAAATGTCATTATTATTTATCCTTCAATATCCAGCGTAAACCCTTTAACATTCGGGTCATCTATATACACAGAAACTTTTTGTGGGCCCTTAGTCTGAACCCTTTGTGTTTTGCCCTGATTATCCGTCACACCTTTTATCACACTGCCGTCTTCCAGCAGCATCACATATTTTTTATTTGCAATTGGCTGACCAGATAAGTCATTCGCCTTATAAGTCAGATAGCAGGGTGAGGAATTAAACGTTCTTTGCGACATGTCTACCTTCGCCCCACCCTTAAAGATATGCTGCCCGGCATTGACTACAAATGGAAAGGGAGTGGTTACAGAAACCCCTGAGCCATTTAGCCTTAATTCCGAACCCTCTGTTTTAAGCACAATCTCTTTCGGGCTGGTGATATAAACTGTGTCTTCTGTGGAAATAATCTGTAACTGCTTCCGGGCAATCACATCCAGTACATCATTCTGTGCCACCATCTCCACTTTGCCCTGACCAGCAATGGCACTGATGCCGCCCTGGGCCGAAAAGGCACTAATTTTCTCGCGGGCATGACCAATCAGCGACTTCTGGGTACTTAGGTTAATGCTGTCTCCGGCGGTCTGGCTGATCTGACCCTGTGCTGAAACATGGATGTCTTCATTGCTGCTTAAAGCGATGCTATTTGGGGAGGTCAGAATCATCAGCGCCTGTTTAAAAGCTTTGGCCTTGCCTTGATCCTGCTGTTCAATTTGTTCCAGAAAAGCTTTCAAATTATCTAACACCGCCAACGGATCGGTCTGCTGGTTCTTAGCTACCTCACTTAAGGCTTTGGCACTATTCAGGCTGGCGTCCAGTTGAGACTTCGCTTCAGCCGCATCCAGATGATGACCCTGTGCCCGTGCCTGTGGATGAGTACTAATCAATAAGCCTTCTCCAGCCCGCACCGCACCCCACTGATCCGTCCTCAGTTCAAAGCCTTCACCACGTCCTTCACTTTCCTCGGTTTCCTTTGGATGACTGAGATTCCCCAGATTGAGCTGGGTCGCTGCATGACTGCTTTGCAGTTGTGCTGAAATCTGCCCAGGAGTGTCATCTAGCCGTAACTGATTGTATCCTTCAGCACCAATTTCACGGGAACGAATCCCCGACAGTCTACGGGTCTCTGGTAACTGGCCTTTGTTATCAAACTTCGACGGCGAACGCTGCCCCTGATGCAGACGTCCCATTATGAAAGGTCGGTCTGGGTCCCCTCCGAAAAAGTCTATTGCAATCAGCTCTCCAACCCGCGGCAGAAAGCGTGCCCCATAGCCTTCACCAGCCCACGGGGTCAGCACATCCACCCATGCTGAGTCAGTATCATTGCCATTTGCACCAGCACCACCATCATGTGCGTGGTCCTCTTCACGGGTAAACAGGAAGCGTACCTTGACCCGACCCCATTCATCTGTATAAATTTCCTCACCAGCTGGCCCCACCACACGTCCAATCATTGCATGGGTCTGTGGCCGATGTCGTAGTGGATTGTATTCAGGTTGCAATGGAATGCTGCGCCGCTGCAAGGTCAGACGATTGCCCTGACGCTGCTCAGTTGCCTGAAGCTGTGGTATTTCCCAGTCACTACGCATAAGTAACTGATTCAGCTGATCGTTCAAGTCCTTCGGTAAATTATTCTGATTAAAGTAATGCTTGCTGGTAATCAGTAGTTCGCAGTCACTCCCAGCACTTTCATTGATTTCTGGATGATCCGTAAGTACAAAATAATAGCCCACCTGAGCATTACGTACTGTAGAGTCAGCACTAAAGTTTTTGGCCTCTTGATTGTGATAAGCCTTGAATTGATCATTCAGGCGTTCAATCTGGGTATTGCCGGACGCTGTTGCACCATCCTCAGCGTTTAAATCGCTGATCCAAGCAGGAGAAACACTCCATGCATCCTCAAGCCCGAGTGAGGCTGTATCATACTGGCTGGAATGCTGATGCGGACTCAGCACTGAGCCTGCACCTTCTTCCTGTTGCAGCACATCAGCCTGCCAGCGTTGGATATGTACAGCGGTGGATTGTAAGCTGCGTGCTGAAATCAGAGAAGTGATGCTGTCTGTGGCCTGTACCGCACTGCTCTCAGGGTGGTAGCGAATACTGCGGCGTGGCAGGGACTGATACTGTGAATTATCATCAATCAGCCTGAGTCTCTGTGGCTGAAGCGGGTCTCTGAAACCGCTCACATCTGGCTGGACTTCATCGATCAGCCAGTTAATTCCCTCACTTCTCAACAATCGGGTTAGAAAGTCATGATCATTTTCAGAAACCTGCATTATGAATGGGCGTACATCATAATCGCGACTTAAGCCGCTCTTATCCAGTGTCAGACTGGCGGCGAACAATGGACTACGCTGTTGCCACTCCTTAAACAACACATCCAGTATCTGCGGAACAGATTTATTTAAGAACACCCGGGAGTTTCTGCGCTTTGTCCATAAAGCCGTGGCATCCTGCATGGTTAACTTATAGACCGTCAGTGCACCATCTGAAGCCCCTACGCTGGCAGCGGTAATCAGCCCTGTAGTTCTGAATATTCCGGTGTCCGTGAGCTGGTCTACGGCGACCCGCAGGCCAATGAAATTCTTCAGCGCAATAGCGTGACTGGTAGACAAACAAATGAGCTCTGCACGACTTTCACCATTCATTTCATGGCTGCCATCAATCCTCTGCAGCAATACCTGTGCGCCAATTATTGGATTCGAAAACTGTATATGTAGAGCGCGTTTCTGTGCAGTTAGACCCAGCCGATCCAAGGCTGTATAAATATTATTCAGCATAGGTTATTATTTATTTTCCAATATTAAGATTGACTATACAGTATATTCTGCTGGCATTAGCCTTGAGGATTGTCACCACTTTGTAACTTCGTTTGTTGTTCCTGCTGGAACTGTTTCAGTAATTGACGCCGATATCTGACCTGATCATAGCTGAGATGGTATTTCTGCTGCAGTTGTCCAATGCTTAAATCCATCAGGTCCTGCTGATGTTCCAAAACCCATTTCCAGCTTTGCTTCTTTACAGAAGGCAGATGGAGTGCCTTCCTTAAAATATTCCGAGTTTTCACAATGTATGCTGTACTACGGTTCAATTGCTTTGCAATTTCTGCAATGCTCAGATCAGTGCTCATCAATATCTCCTGATGCTGTAAACGCCATGCAGCAAGCTCTTCACGATCACCAGACAGTCCCAGTAGCTGCCGCAACAGCGTTCTGTTGCGGGTGACCTGTAGCTGAGTCATATTCAGCTGTACCGCCTTTTCTGCCCTGCTCAAATCTGGGTCAAGCAAAATATGCTGATGATCATACAGCCATTGTCGACGCTGCTGCATTCTCAGTTTTTCCTGCTCAGCCAAATTTGGCAACTGATTTTCCCTGCATATTCTTTGATATGCTTTCTGTGCAATCTGCGGCGAAACATTATAGAGTTGCCGTATCTCTTTCAGACTCATCTGCAGCATTGCATGCTTATTTTCCTGATACCACTGTTCACAAACAATATCTGCCTGGCTAGAGCGTGCAGCCTTTTTCCTGATCACACCAGCCGCCTTGACCAGATATTCTGCATAAGCTGTAACCTGATACTGGGTGAATCCATATTTCTGCTGCAATTCTAAGAAACTGTCATAAAGTATTTCGTCCTGATGTTCGACCAGCCATGCTCGGTGTTCCTCAGTCCATTTTCGCATTATAGGTAAACACTTCGTTTGAGGCAGCTTCAGCTTTTTGCGCAATGAATAACGGATATGTACAACTTGTTTTTCATTCAGCTGTAATTTCTGGGCAATCTCTCTAACCGAAAGCACTGGACTGAGCAGCAGCTCCTGATGATCTGCAAGCCACTGTTGACGCTCTTGTGCCTTTTCCTGCATCCGTTCATTAATGGTTGGCAGCCCAAGTTCTTTACATGCCCGTTCGTGAAACCTCCAGGCCACGTAATAATCTGATGTTAAAACAACGGCCATAACTTGCTCAAATGTCTGACATCTGGCTATTTTTTCTTTGTTTTTATGAAAATTCTGTTCTTTTTCATAATCCATTATCCGCTTTCTGCTGCGCTTTATACCAAACTCACTTCTCAGAATAGCAACACAAGCATTTACTTCGTGCTGTCGCAAACTATATTTTTCAAATAACTCCTGAAAACTGTTATACAGTATGTCTTCCTTGCGCTTCAGCACCCAGGCATAATCATATTTTGTATGTGCTCGCTGGAAACTGAACATACGCCTCATTTTGCTGACTGCTGAACCAGATACACCTAACTCTCGTATCGCCTCACTCCGTTTAGTTTTTTCAATAAACTCGACTAACTCCTGAGTAATAATGAAGGACTTAGCACCTCCCGGTCTGTTCGATCCATATAACCATCCACTGTACAGGATAATTCCTGCTGCTGTTTTACGCTCTTCGTAGACGTCCCAATCTTCACCTTGCCAGTCTTTAATGGTTCTTATCGGATATAATTTGTATTTTCCCATACCTTATAACTTCACTGAATCAATTTAATTCTGTTAAATTTTATCCAGAGGGTCCAGAAAGAAATCGAAACACTCCAACTGAAAATTACTGGCCGCCATTGTTGTTGCAGAAATTCGCTTACCTTAAAATATGTCACTTTGCAAAACAAACTCTGGTAAATTCAATCACTACTGAAACCTTAAACTCATTAGATAAATTAATTAATAAAACTAAAAATTGCGAAGTCATCAAGATAAATCTGGTTACTAAAATAAACCGTTGGATACACCTAGCTCTGCTGTGATAACTTGGTTAATCGCACAATTGAACTACCATAAATACCACTTGGGCGAATAATAACGCTCTGTTGTGACTAATTGTGCTAATGTGGTGACCCTGCTCAAATAAGTGTTTAGCGACACGTTGAGATGTTTTACCATAACCAATAAATAAAATATGCATACACACCTTTGAGCAGAGATGACATCAGTTCAGCAATTACAAGGCGTTGGTGCTGCCGCAGCGACCCTCTTAGAAAAGCTTCATATTTTTAGCACGGATGATTTGTTATTCCATCTTCCCCGTGACTATGAAGATCGTAGCACTATTATTCCAATGAATCAGCTGATCGTTGGACGAAGTTATTTACTTGAAGGTGAAGTCCGTTCCGTCGATTTTCCCCCAGGGAAAAAGAAGTCTCTTGCGGCACTCGTGCAAGATGATTTTGGCAAAGTAACTTTGCGCTTTTACCATATTTATAAAGGTCTGACTGATCGTGTCCAAATGGGGCAACGATTACGAATTTTTGGTGAAGTTCGCGTTGGTGCACGGGGTTTGGAGTTGTATCATCCTGAAATTCAAGTCATTCAGCAGCATACTGCATTACCCAAGACGCAACTCACTGCGATTTATCCCAGCACTGAAGGCTTGACTCAACCCAAGCTACGTGAATACGTACGTCAAGCACTTAAGCATCATAGTGATGACTTACCTGAATTATTGCCAAGCAAATACAGCAATGGCTATGAACTGAAACAAGCGCTCCATTACATCCACGAGCCACCGATTGATGCCAATATGTTGCAACTCAATCAAGGTTCACATCCAGCACAACAACGTCTGATTTTTGAAGAGCTGGTTGCACATCAAATCAGTTTATTAACCCGACGTGCTTATATTCGCCAGATTGCTGCACCACGCTTTAGCAGCAGTAAAGTACTCGCGAAGAAACTCTTGGAAGGCTTGCCCTTCCAAATGACCAATGCACAAAAGCGGGTTTCCAAAGAAATTCTGCAAGATCTTAAACAAGATCAACCGATGCTACGCTTGGTGCAAGGTGATGTGGGTGCAGGTAAAACCTTAGTAGCAGCAGTCGCGGCATGCCATGCCTTAGAAGCGGATTGGCAAGTGGCCCTCATGGCACCGACTGAAATCTTAGCAGAACAGCATTATTTAAACTTTAAACGCTGGTTTGAACCTTTGGGCATTCAGGTCGCATGGCTGTCAGGCAAACAAAAAGGTAAGGCGCGAACTCATGCCGAACAACAGATTAAAGAAGGCCATGCCCAACTGATCGTGGGTACTCATGCCTTGTTCCAAGATACAGTCGGTTTCTCCAAGCTTGGTTTGGTGATTATTGACGAACAGCATCGCTTCGGTGTTGATCAACGCCTCGCTTTAAGAAATAAAGGTGCCGATCAATTTACCCCCCATCAATTGGTGATGACCGCAACACCGATTCCTCGTACTTTAGCCATGAGTGCATATGGGGATTTGGATACCTCGATTATTGACGAACTTCCGCCTGGACGTACCCCGATTCAAACGGTAACGATTCCATTAGAACGGCGTGAACAGGTGCTGCAACGCATTGCCAGCAATTGTCGTGAAGGCAAACAAGCCTATTGGGTCTGTACCCTAGTAGAACAATCTGAAACGCTAGATGCGCAAGCTGCAGAAGCCACTTATCAAGAAATTAAAGAGCGTTTTCCAGACATTAACATTGGTCTAGTACACGGCAAAATGAAGGCTGATGAAAAGCAAAGTGTTATGCAAGCGTTTAAAGACAATCAATCCCAACTTTTAATTGCCACCACAGTGATTGAAGTCGGGGTCGATGTCCCTAATGCATCGATCATGGTGATTGAAAATGCAGAGCGTTTGGGGCTTTCACAACTGCATCAACTTCGTGGTCGCGTGGGTCGTGGCGCAACCGCTAGTTTTTGTGCACTTCTCTATAAAACCCCATTATCGCAAAATGGGCAGGAACGGCTTTCAATTTTACGCGAGAGCAATGATGGCTTTATCATTGCAGAAAAAGACTTAGAAATTCGAGGTCCTGGCGAACTGTTAGGCACTAAACAGACAGGTGATATGGGCTTTCGAGTGGCACGTTTAGAACGAGATGATCATCTGCTTACCCAAGCGCATTATGTGGCCGAGCAAATTCTAAAAGACTATCCACAACATGCGGAAGGACTATTAAAGCGCTGGCTGCCTGAAGCCCCAAGATATGCCTATGTTTAAACGACTTGGCACATCAGCACAGCAAGTTTTTGATTATTTTACACCGTGCAGTCTCTGCGACATCGGCATGAAACGCCAATTTGGTATTTGTCAAAGTTGCTGGCAACAACTACCTTGGCTAAAACAAAGTATCGAGCGCAATCAACAACAGGTCTTTGTTGCTTGCCATTATGACTATCCGATTGATCGGATCATTCAACAGTTTAAATATGAGCAAAAACTTCATCATCAAAGACTGTTAAATGGTTTGCTATTACAGCTCAGACTTCCTAAAGTACATGCAATTGTACCTATGCCCATTTCTACAGATCGCTTGATTGAACGTGGCTTTAATCAAGCCCTTCTACTCGCCAAAGCATTGAGTGAAAGTATAAATGTACCCATTTGGCAACCAGTACAACGCTTGGCTCAACACTCACAAAAAGGCTTATCCCGTTTAGAACGTCTTGAAGATATTGAGCAACAATTTGTGGCAGCACCACCTAACTCAATTCGTTATCGAAAAGTACTCATTATCGATGATGTACTGACCACAGGCAGTTCGATTAGTGCTTTATCTAAGGTACTTACCCAACTCGGCTGCCAACAAATCTATAGTGCCTGCATAGCAGCCGCACAAGTACAACAAACTAACTCACTTGATTTTGCTGACACCACGGAATCACAATTTCTTTAGTCAAAGGTGCAAGCAAGGTTGATTGATCATCTAAGTCAATCCATTTCATTTCTGCGATTTCAGCCGCAATTTGCGGTGGTTGTTTTAATTCAACTGCGTAGACATAACTCACTAAAACATGATCGGGTTCATTGGCTGCAGCTGTTTCAAAACGACCAATGAATTGTTTCAGCTCACATTCACAACCAATTTCCTCCAAGATCTCACGTTGCATTGTGATTTCAGGCGCCTCATCCGTTTCCAATTTGCCGCCCACTTGCATAAAAGCATGCGTATTTTGTTTGCGTACTAACAGCAATTGATTTTGTTCATTCAAAATCACGGCAGCCGCTACGGTGATAATTTTCACTCATTGATCCTCAAGCCTGAATTTCAGCAGTCGACATCCATTTCGGTGTCGCTGGCTGATAATTTGAAAATGCTGTAAGAATATCCTCAATTTGTTCCGCCACAATCAATTTATCGACAAAACGCTCCTGACTAAAGCCCCGCTCAACCGAGCCTTGAATCATCTGGATCAAGCCATCATAGAAGCCATCAACATTTAAAAACGCACATGGTTTCTGATGGATTCCTAACTGACTCCAGGTCCATTGCTCAAAAATTTCTTCCAGTGTTCCTGCACCACCCGGTAAAGCCACAAAGGCGTCGGATAGTTCTGCCATTTTGGTTTTACGCTCATGCATATTCTTAACGATATGC
The DNA here is from genome assembly GCF_000400715.1 of Acinetobacter genomosp. 15BJ. Lineage (GTDB taxonomy): Bacteria > Pseudomonadota > Gammaproteobacteria > Pseudomonadales > Moraxellaceae > Acinetobacter. Next base: position 137,866 of record NZ_KE007345.1, read on the forward strand.
AATTCAGTTAAACCCGTATGTGCTAGCTCTCGATCGACCAAAGCATCAGGAATCACCCCGATGACTCGCCCACCCGCCTGTAATGCACTATTGGCTACCACACCCATTAAACCTGAACGACCACCACCGTAAACTAAGGTTTGACCTTGTGCCGCAATTGCCTGACCGGTTGCCTGCGCCATTTGCTGATAAATGGGATCATTACCGAGAGAAGAACCACAGAAAACACAGATTGAATTCATACAATTAAAACCGTTTTATATAACTGTCATGCTGATAAAGTAGGCTATGTAACAAATTTTTTGTGAAAATAACGTTTAGGCAAGTGTTTTTCATCTCATCCTTGTCTAAAATACATGCTTTCGGTAAAAGGCCAAAAACCTGACCTCGACCGTGCAAGGGAAAAAGACATGCTTGAAGCCTTTTATGCCACAGAGCGCGGTAGTCTAGAAGACGCAACCATCAACGGAAGTTTTGACCTCCATCCAGATTTGGTCTGGATTGACCTTATTGCTCCATCTCAAGAAGAACAACAATGGGTTTTTGATGCTTATGAGCGAAACCTGCCAACATTAAAGTCACTTGAGGACATTTCCTCATCCGCACGATTTTACCGCGATGATGATGGAATTTTGCATATCAGCACATATTTTTTAACAAAGAATAAAAATTTGCAATCCGACCGTGAGCAAGACGACCTCGAAAACACGCTCGCTGCAACCGTCCACACAGTTGCTTTTTTACTCGACAAAAAACAACTCATCACCTTGCGTGGTGAAAAACTCGTTGCCTTCCGAGCCTTTCGTGCTAGGGCAAGACGCAATGACTATAGTATCGACTACAAAGAACCAGTATGGATTTTATTAGGTCTACTTGAATCTAAACTCGATGAACTGTCAGACATTCTAGAAGATACACATAAATATCTAGAGGAATACTCGGCCGAGGTATTAAACGATCACCATCGTGAACAAATCCTTGATCTAGACGATATGATTACACGCCTTGCGCATCAAGAGGACATGTTAGGAAAAGCACAGCTCTGCCTGACAGATCTTCGCCGTGTCTTATCTTTTCTTTCTAGACCACGTGCCCTAGGTAGTCATATTTACGACGCCGATATTCGAGAAATGAGTGAAGATGTGCGCTCCTTACTTGAGCACAACACGTTCTTATTCCAAAAACTAAAATTCTTATTGGATATTACCACTGGTTTTGCCAATACAGAGATGAACGAAACCTTCAAACGCTTCTCTATTTTACCCAGCATGCTTGCGCCGCCAATGCTGATTGCCAGTATCTATGGCATGAATACTGAAGTACTGCCTTTTGCACATGGGGCCACCAGTTTTGGCATTGTGATTACCTTGGTGCTGACTTTTTTAATTGGACCAACAATTTACTTCCGCTGGAAAAAGTGGATTTAATAAAAAAAGCACCTTTCGGTGCTTTTTTTATATCAACAAGATCTCATCAAATCAATTTCAAATCATCTTGTAAATGGCAAGCTTGGATGATTTTCAACATCTTCTCAGACACATTTTTAAAGTGCAGGCCGTTATTTTCAGGTGTTTGACGCAACCACTGCACCAACACCGCCAAAGATAAAGTATTGCCTTGTTCAAGCTGCGCCAAATCAACAACCAAAGGAAAATTCTGATGTTGCTGAATATGCTTTAAACCAGCCTGATAGATCTGTTCTGCATTTTCAAAATTAATTGTCTTCGACACAATTAATTGCTGATCAATATATTGAATCACCCGTCACCTACTTATTTTTTGCTAACAGCAGCGTCTGCATCTGGTTTAAATGTCGCAATCGCTTTGTTGATGTCACCACCATTACGTTGAACTGTTGCCGCAAACTGATTACGGAATTGCAAACCAAGGTCAATACCAGACACATTGATATTACGTACCTTCCATTGATCGCCTTTGTCGGTTAACTGGAACGATACTGGAATTTTTTCGCCATTGTGCAAGAAGTCTAAAGTGACCACAGGATTTTTACTGTTGGTCGATTTAAACGGACGCATCGTATAGCTTTCGTTGGTATATTTAGCGAAAGCACCACCATAGTTCTCAATAATGACCGCACGGAAGTTTTGCTCAAACTGCGCACGTTGTGCAGCATTGGTGTATTGGTTATTCGCATAAGTACCTAACACAATACGGGTAAATGCTTGTGAGTCCACATACGGGTCAAGATTCTGACGAATAATCGTTCTGACCAGAGCTGGATTATTCTGTAATTTTGCATTATCTGCTTTTAAACGAGTAATCAAGCCATCAGCTACGCGCTTAACAAAATCAGGTGGGGTCTCTGTTGGTGCCGCAAATGCTGCACTTGCAAGCATTGTTGATAATACGCTTGCTGTTAGAGTTTGTTTCAATAATGTGTTCACTTCAATCTCCTAACCTGAATTACTCAACAAAAGAGGGTTCTGCTTCAGTAGCCGCTGGCTTTGAAGCTGGACTTTCTGTCGCTGTTGAGCTCGATGTGGCTTTACCAGCACCACCAGTAATAAATTTACTGATTAAATCTTCTAAATCCATTGTACCTTGGGTATTTGAAACCACATCACCACGTTTTAAGTAGTTCACACCACCACCTGGGACAACTTTCAAATATTTCTCACCCAATAGACCATTGGTTGCAACCATAATATAAGCATCTTCATCAAGGCTGGTGATGGAGGTCATGTTTGCAATAAGTTGCTGTTCCATTTCTTTTTGTTTCGCAGCATCAGCTTGTTGATAATCAGCGCTATAGTGCAATTCTTCAAGTGCATTCTTTTGCACTTCTTTCAGTTGCTCTGGACTAAAGCTAGTCAACTTACCATCTAGATCAAATTTTACAGTTGCCAAACGTGTCACTGGATCAAGTGTAATCGACTCAACACGGCCAATGGTTACACCACTCATAGTGACCTTTGCGCGTGCTTTTAAACCGTTTACGTTATCAAACTGCGCTGTCATGCTGTAGCTATCACGTAAATTAGTACCAACTAAACCACTGACTTTCATCGCAAGAAAAAATAGAGCGATACCGAAGATAATGACAAAAATACCTACGGCCAGCTCACTAGTACGTGATTTCATTAAATCCCTCCGAACATGACCGCAGTCAACACGAAATCAAAACCTAATACACAAAGTGAAGAATATACGACCGTTCTGGTCATTGCAGTCGCGATACCTTCTGGCGTCGGATCACAAGCATAACCTTGATATACCGCTACCCATGTACAAATTAAAGCAAATACAATGCTTTTGATAATGGTGCCATTAAAAACGTCATGCCAGAATTGTACGCTGCTTTGCATACCTCCCCAGAATGAACCTTCATCTGCACCCAAGAAATCAACACCCACCATTTTGCCGCCAATAATACCAATGGTTGCAAAAATCACGGTAAGCATTGGCAAGCTAACAATCCCCGCCCATAAACGTGGCGACACGATTTGTCTGAGTGGATCAACCCCGATCATTTCCATGCTGGCAAGTTGTTCACTTTGTTTCATGGAACCAATTTCAGCGGTTAATGCTGAACCGGCACGACCTGCGAATAGCAATGCAGCGACCACAGAAGCCAATTCACGCAATAGTGTCAATGAAATCGCAGTACCTAGCATTGCTTCACTACCAAAGGTGACCAGAATGCTATACATCTGCAAACCAAGAACAGCACCAATAAACAAGCCCGAAACAGCGATAATCAGCAGGGACATGACCCCGACACGATACATTTGGTAAATAAAGCGCTGAAACCCACCTTTCGATGGCATGGAAAATAAAACTTGCAGAAGCATCAGTGCCGCAGCACCAATCCCCTTTATCCGCTCAATAACGAGTCTACCTAACCAGGCAATCGCATTCATGGACGAACCTCGTTATCTAAATATGCTTGGTGAGTAAATTGATATTCGACAGGCCCCTCAATCGAACCTGTTAAAAACTGGCGTACAAATGGCGATGCATGATTTTTTAATTGTTCAGGTGAACCTTCACCCTGAATTTTGCCTTCAGCAACTACATAAATATAATCAGCAATCGATAAGGTCTCTGCAACATCATGCGAGACGATAATCGTGGTTAAATCTAAAGCATCACGCAAAGAACGGATTAAACGGGTTAAAACGCCCATCACGATCGGATCTTGGCCTGCAAATGGTTCATCGTACATAATCAGTTCAGGGTCTAACGCAATCGCACGTGCCAAAGCAACACGACGGTTCATACCGCCTGAAAGCTCTGATGGCATTAACTGCTCAGCTCCACGCAAGCCCACTGATTCGAGTTTTAATGCAACTAACTCTGCAATAATATGTTCAGGTAATTTGGTATGTGCACGAATTGGGAAAGCCACATTTTCGTAGGTCGACATATCGGTAAATAATGCACCACTTTGGAATAGCATTCCCATACGGGCACGTGCAGCAAATAATTCTTGACGCGACATTGTCGCAATATCTTTGCCATCAAGCAGCACTTCACCATGATCAGGAAGTAATTGACCACCAATCAAACGCAATAAAGTAGTCTTACCCGTACCAGACGGTCCCATAATTGCAGTAATTTGACCACGTCGAATTTTAAGACTGATATCGTCATAAATGACGCGTTCTCCTCGATTAAAGCTCAAGTTTTTAACTTCAATTAAGGCTTTGGTATCGAGAGGAGATTTGTTATTCATAATGGCATTCATTCCTGCACTTTTTATGCACGCATACTATACACTGAAACATTAAACGCTTGTTTTTATTTTGATAACCGATGGTACGAAGATTATTTAATTTATGTAGTTATTCTTCGAAACAGTTTGGCTGGTGGTATGTTGAGAATTGACATTAAAAGAATCAGAGTGGCTGGTATCAAAAAGTGCATAGGCAAAGAATAAACCATTACAAAGCATCAGAATGACGAATAGACACGGCAGCCCTTCACTACACATGAAAGACCACATTTGACTCAAAAGACTTTTATTTTGCTTAACCCTATTCATTTCTTATATAAAATTTGAATTAGTACACATTTTTAAGATTTTACATGACTAACACAAAATAAAAAAGCCAGTTTTTCAACTGGCTTCTTGTTTTCATCGGTTTTTAACGATTAAAAATCGTTTTTGCGACGACGGTCACCACCGAAAGTTTCTTCACGTGTACCGCGTGCTGGGCTATCTTCACCAAACTTACGTTTTGGACGATCTTCACCACCGAAGCTGCGTTTTGGACGATCTTCACCACCGAAGCTACGCTTTGGACGGTCATCACCACCGAAGCTACGCTTACGGTCGCCAAAACCACCTTCACGTTGAGCAGGACGATCACCAAAATCACGCTTTGGACGGTCGCCGAAGCTACCTTCACGACGTGGTTTGTAATCTACACGGTTGCCACGGTTGTCATCATTCGAATCAAAACGCGGTTTATCATTGAAACCACCTTCACGGCGTGGACGATCAGAGTTGAACTCGCGACGTGGACGGTCTTCACCACCAAAACTACGCTTTGGACGGTCATCGAAACCACCTTCACGACGTGGACGATCAGAGTTGAACTCGCGACGTGGACGGTCTTCGAAACCACCTTCACGGCGTGGACGATCTGAATTGAACTCGCGACGTGGACGGTCTTCGAAACCACCTTCACGACGTGGACGATCTGAATTAAATTCGCGACGTGGACGATCTTCACCACCAAATGATGGACGTTCACCACGAGGCTTGTCATCGAAGCTACGACGTGGACGGTCATCACCACCTTCACGACGTTTGAAATTGCTTTCACCTTCAAAACGACGACCACCGCCGAAACCGCCACGACCGCCATCACGGCCGCCACGACCACGACCACCGCCATCACGGCCACGACCACCACCATCACGACCTGAACGAGCAGGAGGTGGAGATGGCTCAAGACCTTCAATTTCAGATACATTTAAACGTGCATCTAAGTAATCTTCTAACGCGCGGATTTTACCACGCTCGCGGTAAGTCGCTAAAGTAACGGCTTGACCTGTACGACCAGCACGACCTGTACGACCGATACGGTGTACATAGTCTTCGTTTTTCATCGGTAAACCGAAGTTGATTACGTGTGAAATTGTTGGTACGTCTAAACCACGCGCTGCAACGTCAGTTGCAACCAAGATTTTTGCACGACCTTCACGAATGCTACGTAAACGACGGTTACGAACTGTTTGTGGCATTGCACCGTGCAACGCAACAACTGAGTGACCAGCTTCAGCTAATTCTTCAGCAAGCATATCTGTATCTTCTTGCGTGCTTGCGAATACAACAGCTTGATCTACTGATTCGTCAGATAACCAATGCGTAAGTAATTTTTTCTTGTGTTCGAAACCATCAGTCCAATGCAATGTTTGAGTTACATCAGTATTGGTACTGTGACCAGTTTCGATTGCAATACGTTGTGGATCATTCATCATACGTTCAGCAAGACGAATAATACGATCCGCAAATGTTGCAGAGAACATTAATGTTTGTTTACGGTTTGCAGCTAATTCACCAATTGCTTCTAGATCTTCAGAGAAACCTAGATCAAGCATACGGTCTGCTTCATCAACAATTAATGATTCAACTTTATCAAGTTTAATTTGACGACGGTTAACAAGATCAAGTAAACGACCTGGAGTCGCAACGACAACCTGTGCACCTTTAAGCTGTTGAATTTGCTTACCAAAAGGCATACCGCCCATGATCGCAGCAATACGAACACCTTTCATGTGACGTACAAATGCAATTGCGTCTTGGCTAACTTGTTGAGCCAATTCACGTGTAGGAGAAATAACTAAAATTGTAGGCTGAGTGACTGCTTTCATACGGTCTTTAAAAGAAACAAATGCTTCTTCGCCCGCCAACGCATTTAACGTAGGTAATAAAAATGCGGCAGTTTTACCTGAACCAGTTTGGCTCGAAACTAATAAATCTTTCCCTTCTAATGCAGCGGGAATCGCTTGTTCTTGCACAGGAGTTGGCGTAGTAAAACCTAAACCTTCAAGCGCTTGTTGTAAGGTTTCGTGTAAAGAAAATTCGGCAAAAGTTTTGCTCATAGAGAGTTTCACCCTAATGGGTGCTCCATTTTAATAAATGCTAAAAAATAGACATCGGCAACAAGCGGCAAAGCGACTCAAGCTGAAAAATAGATGAAGTTCAGCGGCGATCCGAATAACGACGATGTGGACTTAACGCACGCTTGATTACTGCTTCAACCTGAAGAATCGCTAAGCGATTTGGGCGCAAGATGTGGTCCTCTCTACGGACAGCGTGCGCTAATAATGAATAGAACTGAATGTTCAGGTAATGAACTGGAATTTAAGTGCGTGGGCGGATTATAGCAGAATAATTTTAAAAGTCACCCTTTTTAATAGGTTTTTCTATTTCGTCACCTTTATTATTTGTATCTAGACGATAATGACGACCTCAAAACAACGCATTTAAAATAATTTATATTTCAATATAAACATAATTATCAGCAAGTTAAAACTTTATTATACCTCCTCATTTTTTAACATTCTTATTGTATAGTTAAACTAAGATTTATTAGATCCCTGCTTTACTTTATTAAGGGTATCCAGTATTTGTTTCACATTTGCAGCAACTTGATCAGGAATCTGATCCATCAAAAGTAACCGACTCTTCAAATTCGAATAAAACTGAAATCTCTGCCTAAGCTTTAATTCTTCTTTTGCTCGAACAGGATTCAAGTAAACTCGACTCATTTGCCTTGCTACGATTTCTTGGACACATGTTTCCAATACGAGTGAAGGTAACATTAAAAAAGTAAAAATATGGCTCTCTATTTCATCTTTGATTTTTATATAGTCTTGGTGAGTATCATAGGGATAGGTCATAAATCCAGAAGAACATACAATGATCATTATTTTATTCAAATCGTATTTTATTTGAAGCTGCATAAAAAGCTGAATGTTACGCGCAGCATATTCTTTATAACCATGTTGAATAATGTACTGAGTAATGTCTCCTTCTCTCTGCATAAAATATTCATCTAAATCATAGTAGTCAAAACCAAACTCCGCCGAGAGCAACTTGGCTGCCGTAGTCTTATCAGCACCACCTGGACCAATAAAATAGATCAGCAATTGATTTTACCTTATTTCGAATAACGCATAAAAAAGCCCTCAAATATTGAGGGCTTTTTTTAGAATTCGGCAAATTATTTTGCAGCATCGCCCCAAGCAGGAACTACTGTTTGCATCAATGGTTTTAACATTTTAAGTGAACAAGCAATAACTTGCCCATTATCCAATGAATCATTGCCACCACGAGCATCAACAATAACACCGCCCGCTTCTTTCACAATCAACTCACCAGCAGCGATATCCCATGGTTTTAAACCAAGTTCAAAGAAACCATCAAAACGGCCTGCAGCAACATAAGCCAAATCAAGTGCAGCTGAACCACCACGACGGATTTGTGCGCCAGATTTAGTTACAGCCAATAATGAAGCAAAATGCTGTTCTGCATAAGAAACGATTTCGCCATTACGTTTTGCACGGTATGGATGACCAACAGCAAGGAAAGTGTTTTCTAAGCTTTCTTTTACATTGACACGGATACGGCGTTGGTTCATCACTGCACCGCGACCACGGCTTGCAGAGAATAATTCATCACGCACAGGATCATAGATCACACCGTGTTGAGTAATACCTTTATGTTGTACAGCAATCGAAATACAAAAATGTGGAAAACCATTAATAAAGTTTTGTGTGCCATCTAAAGGATCAATCACCCAGCACCAATCTGCATCGTGACCTTTACCTTCTTGCATACCAAACTCTTCGCCAAGGAAGCTGTGGTTTTTATAGCTTTTACGGAGGGTATCAATTGTAAGTTGTTCCAAGTAACGATCGACACGTGTTACTGGACCATCGATGCCTTTTTCTTCAACTTGCAAATCGAGTTTATGACGATTTTGATGTGCCTTTAAAAGCTCTTGACCAACTGTTTGAGCCGCACGCGCAGCCATAACCACCATAGGTTCCATTGAACACCCACTACAAATTTGAAGATTTTGACAAAGAATAATGCATAAAAGCGCGTATATTCTAGCAAATATAAGCGCTTTTAGGGGAAAAATGTTGCGAAAAATTATTTTCGCTTTTACATGAGCTTATAGATTAAAACCAAGCTTGCTCAATTGAAGTTAAAATTCCCTGACTGTCTAAACCACAATCTTGCAACATTTGCTGATGGGTTGCCTGATGTAAGAAGCTATCTGGCAAACCAATGTTCAAAATTGGCTTAAGAATCTTCGCATGTGCTAAGAACTCATTCACAGCACTGCCCGCACCAGCCATCACAGCATGTTCTTCTACGGTTACAAAGAGTTGGGTCCGTGGAGCCAAATCACGAAGAATTTGCTCATCTAAAGGCTTCACAAAGCGCATATTCACGACACGTACACCCATCGAGTGTTTGTTCGCAAATTGCTGAGCTGCTTCTACAGATGCCGCAACACGGCTACCAAATGCAAGAATACTGATCTGCTGTTCAGCATCCACATTAAATTCAGCAACGATTTCAGCTTTACCAATTTCCATCGCTGTCATTTGCTGTTGAATCTCAACGCCTGTACCTACGCCACGTGGATAACGCACTGCCGTTGGCCCTTTATAGAGATAAGCTGTATGTAGCATTTGACGGCATTCATTTTCGTCTTTCGGTGCCATGATCACCATGTTAGGTACGGTACGCATATAGGCGTAATCATAAGCACCTGCATGGGTTGGACCATCTTCACCCACTAAACCTGCACGATCAATACCAAAGGTAACATCCAAGTTTTGCAAGGCAACATCATGGATCAATTGATCATAACCGCGCTGTAAGAAGGTTGAATAAATTGCAACAACGGGTTTAAGACCTTCACAAGCCATACCTGCAGCTAAAGTCACTGCATGCTGTTCTGCAATGGCCACATCAAAGAAACGCTCTGGATATTGCTGTGCGAATTGCACCATACCAGAACCTTCACACATCGCTGGGGTAATCGCAAGTAAGCGATCATCTTGAGCTGCTTCATCACATAACCATTGCCCAAATACATCTGAATATTTAGGCGGTGATTTTTTTGCAGGCGCAGACGCTGTAGGTGCTATTTTGGTAATCGCATGATAGGTAATCGGATCTGCTTCCGCTGGCGCGAATCCTTTACCTTTTTTAGTATAAATATGAACCAGACGTGGACCTTTACGCTTTTTCAGTGCTTGGAAGACTTGCGCCAACTGATCCACATCATGACCATCAAATGGCCCAAAATAATCAAAACCAATTGCTTTAAATAAATTATCAGCTGCATCTGTCGCAGATTGGTGTAAACGAGAGTTATAGGTCCACTTTGGATGTGGCTGAACATAGGCTTCACCTTGTTCATTAACATTGACCAATTGACCCGTTTCCCAAATCGCAGCCAAGTGTTTGGCAAAACCACCTGTACTGCACGAGATCGACATATCATTGTCATTTAATACAACAATTAAGTCCGCATCATGTGCAACTGCATCATTCATGGCTTCAAAAGCCATGCCCGCAGTCATTGCGCCATCACCAACGATTGCAACAACGTCGCACGGATTTTGCTGATAACGACGCGCCAAGGCCATGCCCAAACCAGCAGAAATCGCGGTAGATGAATGTCCAACACCAAAGGTATCGAACTCAGATTCATCACGCGCTGGAAATGCAGCCAAACCATCTTTACTTCGAATCGTGGTAATTCGATCACGACGACCAGTGAGTACTTTATGAGGATAAGCTTGATGACCCACATCCCACACTAAACGGTCGTCTGGTGTATTAAAACAATAATGCAGCGCAACGGTCAGTTCGACTACACCTAAATTTGCGCCAAAGTGACCGCCACTTTGCCCTGCCGCATACAAAATATATTGACGCAACTCATCCGCCACTTGTGCGAGTTGGCTTTGCTCGAGCTGACGTAATTGTTGTGGATGATCGATATCATCTAACAATGGCGTAACAGGGCGCTGAGTTGGAATTTCGGTATACAACATAATGTGGCAAAGCCTTTTTAAGCCTGGCAAGTCCGAAGCTGGGTTTTAAATGGGGGCAATCATACAATTAAATATGATCTACCTTCAATCAGCCACACGTGCGAATGATGTAGTGCTGAACATTCTCATGCAAATTTTAAAGAATGACCCGTAGATTATCCTGAATTATGTCACTGTTTATCAACCATTATTGTGTGCTTTGTATGAAAAAGAAAAAGTTATGTGAAAAATCAGAAATTCCAGTTCACGCAATCTTCATACATTAGGCTATACTCGAACTGTTTTTATTATCATAGTGAGCTCTCTGTGCCGATTGAATTTATTGCAACATCAAAGCTACCCACCGCTTTTGGTGACTTCAATATTTCCGTGTTTCAAGACCCTGCAACAGGTGAAGAACATGTGGCGCTATCTAAAGGTTTAGAAACGGTTCCAGACCAGCCTGTACTTGTCCGCATCCATTCAGAATGCTTAACTGGCGATGCTTTCGCTTCATTAAAATGTGATTGTGGACCGCAACTACAAGCCACACAAAGCTTAATCAATGAAGCTGGTCAAGGCGTGATTCTTTATCTTCGTCAAGAAGGTCGTGGTATCGGTTTAACCAATAAAATTCGTGCTTATGCCTTGCAAGATCAAGGACATGACACCGTTGATGCGAACCTGTTATTGAACTTGCCTGCCGATGCGCGTCGTTATGATATGTGTAGCATTATGTTGGATCACCTTCAGATTAAAGAAGTGAAACTACTAACCAATAACCCGCTTAAATTAAAAGCCTTAACTGATCTCGGCATCAATGTGGTTGAGCGTGTTCCATTAACGGTAGGTCGCAATCCTTTCAATGAACAATATTTAAAAACCAAACGTGAGCGTATGGATCATCTGTATAAAAAAGATGACTTTTAATTCATTTTTCAAAACGTTTAAAAATAAATCAGTTAAAGGGTTTTTATTGTAAAAAATAAAAAACCCTTACTTTTTTTATGGGTTTTGTGTTTTGATATAAAAAATCCCTAGATCACTTTCAGAGGATCATCATGCAGCATCCCACTTCAGTTGATATTCAACGTGTTCGTGAGTTTTTACTCGATCTACAGGCACGGATTTGTGCAGGACTAGAGCAGCAGGAACGTGCAGGCGGTGGTACCGCTGAGTTTATCATTGATGATTGGCAACGAACCGAAGGTGGCGGTGGTCGCTCTCGTGTTTTGCAAAATGGTGAAGTGATTGAAAAAGGTGGGGTTATGTTCTCCCACATCAATATCAGCAAACTTCCTGCTTCTGCGACTGAACGTCATCCTCAAATCGCTGGGGCGAAAGCACAAGCTTTGGGTGTATCACTGGTGATTCACCCGAAAAACCCAAATATTCCGACCTCGCATGCCAATGTCCGCTTATTTGTCGCGGAGCCTGAAGGTCAGGATCCAGTGTGGTGGTTTGGTGGTGGCTTTGACTTAACCCCGTTTTATCCAGATGAGCAAGATGTTCTCAACTGGCATCAAACTGCTTATGACCTGTGTCAGCCTTTTGGCGAAAATGTTTATGCTGAACATAAACAATGGTGTGATGATTATTTCTACTTAAAGCATCGTGATGAGCAGCGTGGCGTCGGTGGTTTATTCTTTGATGATTTAAATCAATGGGACTTTGAAACCTGCTTTAAATATATCCAAGCTGTAGGCAACGGTTATTTAGCAGCGATCTTACCGATTTTTGAAAAGCACCGTGAGCAGCCATACACTGAAGCTCAGCGTGAATTCCAACTGTATCGTCGTGGTCGTTATGTCGAATATAATTTGGTCTATGACCGTGGTACCTTGTTTGGCCTACAAACAGGTGGTCGTATCGAGTCAATCCTCGTGAGTTTACCGAATTTGGCAGGCTGGTCATATCGCCCTGAGTGGGATGAGGACTCAGCAGAAAAGCGCCTTACCGATTATTATCTAAAACCAAGAGATTGGTTAGGTTTGAATGCCTAACAATCTAAAGCCAAAGCAACCATCTGCTTTGGCTTTTTTTCTTAGTCTAAACGCATCCGATATTCAATGATCCCTGGCTTTTCTGCAATCCAGTCATAGAGTTTCTGTGCAGTATGATTCGTTTCCTGTGTATGCCAGTATAAGCGATCACACTGATGCTCCCTTGCTTGTTGCTGCACGTATTCGATTAATCGCTTTCCGATCTGCTGCCCTCTTTGCGCTGGTGAAACGAATAAATCTTCTAAATAACAATAGCTATTTTTCGCCCAAGTTGAACGGTGAATGACATAATGTACAAAACCTAAAAGCTGATCTCCTTGTTTTGCAACCGCACAATAGACAGGTTCGGTTTGGTCAAAAAAACGTTGCCATGTGGTTTGTGTGATGGTGCTAGACAGTTCCACCTTGTAAAAATTCTGATAGGCAAGCCAAAATGGTATCCACTGTTGATAATCATCTTGTTGCACAGGAGTCACTTGGATGTCTTGATGCTGCATGAAATTTTCCTTAAATTTTATGGTCTTGGAAATGAGAGTTAACAGTGTAGTTTTGATTGTGGATGGTTTATAAGATACAGTTTTGATTTATTTGACAGTACCAGTTTACGAGAAATGAAAAATTCATCTGCTGCACATTTCCCCCATCTGGTCTTAGCTCAAGGCAACATTAAAGACGCCTTATACACAGCCTTACATACGGCCATTCTAGATGGAAGGCTCCATGCTGGAACAAAACTTCCATCAAGTCGCACATTAGCAGAAATGATGTCCATCTCTCGTAATTCCGTTTTAGCAGCATTAGAGCGATTATTAGATGAAGGTTACCTCATCACCAGACCAAGTTCTGGAACCTACGTCAGCGCGGTCATCCCCGACCAACTCATTCAAGTACCAACCCAACCTACCATCAACTCTTCAATAACAACTAAAAAATTAGATATTAATCGAGACCTTGCACAACTTCTTAAAACTTGGCAATTACAGCAAGCATCACAAGAAAAAAGAGTGTTTCATGTGGGTGTCGGATGTGTTGATCTTTTCCCACACTCACTTTGGGGAAAACTGCTTGGCCGAGCCTGGCGACAGTCATACCACCAACTCGGGCAAGCTTATGACCCTCGTGGTTATTTACCCCTACGACAAGCAATTTGTGACTATGTCCGTTCAACACGCGGCTTAAATTGCACAACACAGCAAATCTTGATTGTGAACGGAACCCAACAAGCCATCCATTTAACCGCTTTCGCCTTATTGCAGAAGCAGGATCAAGTCTGCATGGATGAACCAGGTTATGATGCAGCTTTAGCAGTTTTTGAGAGTTTTGGAGCAAAAATACACTCCATTTTAAGTGATGATGAAGGGATGAATATTCCAGATATCATTCAAAATCATGCACAAAGTAAACTGGTTTATACAACACCCTCACACCATTTTCCATTAGGCGGTACATTGAGTTTAAGACGCCGCTTAATGCTATTGGAGTGGGCTGCGCAACAGCAAAAATGGATTTTTGAAGATGATTATAATAGCGAGTTTCGTTATGGCTCTCGTGCTATTCAAGCCTTACAAGGATTAGATCATCAGCAACGTGTGATTTACTCAGGTACCTTTTCCAAAATGATGTTCCCCGAGTTTCGCTTAGGCTTTATGGTGATACCAGAGGCATTAATCGAACTATTTAGTCTTGCAAAGAAGCAAATTGACAGCCAATGTTCTTATTTAGAACAAGTTGCTTTAAGTCTTTTTATCCAAGAGGGCCATTACGCACGGCATGTCCGCAAAATCCGTAAAGCATGTTATGAGCGTCAACAGGTATTAATTCACGCGATCCAAACGTATCTCGCAGATATTTTAACGATTCAGGTGACAGACTCTGGAATACATTTACTCTGTTGGTTAAATCCAGATTGGACAGAACAAGAGTTTATTGCTTACTGCTTAAAGGTTGATTTAGCGGTTCAACCCCTTTCTCGATATTGCCAAACCGATGATTCCCAAAGCGCAGTCTTATTTGGTTATGCGGCACATCAACCTGATGAAATTTGGCGCAATATTCAAAAGCTGGCTGAAGCCATCAAAGTATCCATGATCTGATTGCGATCAGATCAATAACTTTATAAACTTTAACCACTCTCTAGCATACTGATCACTCATGACCAAACAATTTGCTGTAATTGGAAATCCGATTGAACAATCCCGCTCACCTGAACTTCACCATGCGTTCGCAGCAAAAACTGGGGTCGACCTACACTATAAAAAAATCCTTGCACCCTTAGATGGTTTTGAAAATGTCGCCAAAGATTTCTTTGCGCATAACGGCATCGGCATGAATGTAACTGTACCTTTTAAAGAACAAGCCTTTGCTCTTTGCGACCAACTGACTGAACGTGCCAAGATCGCCAAAGCAGTAAATACGTTGTGGATGCAGGACGGCAAACTGTATGGTGATAATACCGATGGCCAAGGCTTAGTTGCAGCAATTCAGGCGTTGGGCTGGGAACTTAAAGAGAGCCGTATTTTAATTTTAGGTGCTGGTGGTGCAACCCGTGGTGTGATCTATCCGTTGGTACAGGCAGGTGCAAAACAGATTGTTATTGCTAACCGCACCCTCGCCCGTGCTGAGCAATTGCATGCAGATTTAAAAGATGCAGTCCCGCAAACAGAGCTAAAAACCATTGGCTTAGATCAATTGACAGGTGAATTTGATCTTGTGATTAATGCGACATCCGCAAGTTTAACTGGAGATACACTACAACTGCCTGAAAGCTTAGTGTTCCATCATGCTTATGAAATGGCTTATGGCAAACCATCCAGCTTTCTAGATCAGGCCAAACAACGCCAAATCCCTTCTACTGATGGTTTCGGTATGCTGGTCGGCCAAGCAATTGAAGCATTTTCGATCTGGAACGGGGTAAAACCAGAACTAAAAGACTTTTTATAATCTTCAAAGCACAAAAATAAAAAACCTGCACTTTGCAGGTTTTTTTATGAAGGATAAAGAAATTATTTAACTGTCAGCATTTTCTGATAAACCTCTTTGAAAATCTCATAATCAATAAATTCGTTATGCTCGATTTTTAAAGACTGAATCGACTTTTCAGACAATTTATTCCTACGGGCATCCACATACACTTGCCCTAAGATATTTGCGGTTTGTCCAAGTAAGACTTTTTCCTCACTTGAAGCGCCATTCTCTTGTTCGAACTGGATTTGATATTGCTTGGCAAATAACTGCTGTGGTTGCTTATATTGCGCTTGTAGCTTTTTCCACGCTTGGCGATCTGTATCACCACGCATAGCATCCAGTACAATACGATTCACTGCTTGCCCCAGTTTGTCATCAAACTGATCTTCGTTTTCAAGATGATGTTTCTTCTGTAAAGCTTCAATGCTTTGCAGGGCTTTCCCTTTTGGATTATAAACCTCTTCATTGGCATACCAGTATGCATATACAGTAGCAATTTCTTGCAGCTCTTGACTTGAATAACGCTGTACAATTTGTGGTGCACTTTCTGTCAATTTCGCAATGAATACTGCTTTATAGGTTTGATCATAAGCATGCGTTGCATCATAGCGTTGTTCCGCAATTACTTTCAGTTGATCTTCCAAAGACATGGTATATGGTTCTGCTGAACGTTCTTGAACCCCTGCTTGACCTAATTTCTCAGAGAAACTGTTCACTGCTTGTTCCAGCATCGAGCCTTTGCTTGCTTCTGACCAACTCTTCGCGCGTTTCAATTGTGCCTGATCAATTGGGGTGGCTTTGCCATAATTTGAAATCAACATATCTGCTTTGACACTAAACCGTGACTTCAATTCAGATAAGCCATAGTTCAAATCATAGTCTAATTTAACCGCACGCCCTTGAGCATCCAAGCCGACATCCATAACAAATGGATTTCGTTTCTCAACTGGTGGCAATGCTTTTGCAATATCCGCTTGATGCTTAATCCAAAGCGCCTTAAATGCCTGATCATCAATAAATTGATTTTGATCATATGCAGCAAACTGTTTTTCGACAGCTTGTAATTTAGTGATATAACTCAAGAAACCAGATTCTGCTTTCTGCTCACCAAAGACATCAATGTCATACATACTTTGGCAATATTGCGCATCACCATATGTGATTTTCGGCGTATTTTGCAGGGCTGTACATTGCTCCTCAGTTAAACCCGCCTGTTCATCTTCAGCGACAGTGGCATCAACCGTACTATCATCCGCAGCAGCCTCGGCATAGGCCTTCTGCGCTGCTTGTGTTACATCTTCCGCCGCATCTGCGCTCTCATCAGCATAATCTTCTTCGGCATCTTCAACACCAAAATGTTTATTCACCAACCGATACAGTTCTTGGCTCACCACACTAGCATCATCAGCCGAATCTTTCTTATCCAACAATGAAGCGGCTTTAGTTGATTTAGATGAGCTTGCAGCATCAACTTCATTGGCAATCAGTTTCTCAAGATTCTCTTCTTTAATATTGAGAACACTTTGCATGAAGTATTTTTCATTGACCTTGCTATACAAATTGGCTTGTAAAATCAGTTCTTCAATTGAGCTTTTTAAACGGATTTTCTCGACCACACCAGCTGCTTGATCAGCAGAAGAAACCGATAGGGCTTGAATGTTATTTTGATCTGCAAGACGGTAATAGACAGCGCCAGAAGCTTTCACATATTCAGCAAATTTCTTGTAATCCACTTGCTTGAACATATCCTGATACTTGGAAAAATCTAAATAAGCCAGATTATTTTGACTATCTTTATTGACTAAATAGGGCATCAAAGCAAAGTAATTGATATAAAACTTATAGTTATTTAAATCTAATACCATCGGTATTTTAGCTTGTACCAGCAAAGTTGGCTTTTCATAACGTGCTGTCAGGTTAAATGAGCCCATTTTCTGACGATAATGCACTGAACCATCATACTCAAACTGCATGTCATTGAGAACATTGGCCATAATTTGGGTGAACTTATCGACTTTAGATTGACCATAGCTTTTTTGTTCTTGTTCAAGCGCAACATACAACGCCTGTTTCTGTTTACTGTTTAAATTAACCTTTTGATCTCGTAGATACTGATCAACTTTTTGTTTGAGCACTGCATCTAAAGGTGCATTGTCTACTTTGGTATTTGTGTTATTTTGCTGCGGTTCAACCTGAATATTAAATTTGCCACGGTAATCATAGCTTGGATATTCATACATCGCATTAATACTATTAATTGCCTTCTGTTCCAGATTAGTAGATGCTGAATTGGTTTTAATGACATGTTGTGAACATGCAGAAAGACTTAGACCCATTAAGCATAAAGTTAAATATTTTATACGCATAGCTTTACCAAACACCTTTATATCATTATATTTTCAAGTATAAAATTGAGTACTTTTCACGTTTAAAATCAGTTTTGAGACCAATAGAAAAGTGATTTTTTACAAATCTCCCTTTTAGGAAATTCGCTTTTCTGACATTCTTTTCCCTAGTGGTTATCAATGTATTTTTATCACCATTATGAATAATCAAAGTATCGAAACAGATAATCCAAAATGATTCAAATACAGGATTAAGATTATGCCAGCTTATAAAGCCCCGCTCCGTGATATTCGTTTCTTAATGAACGAAATGTTAGATTATCCAGCACATTACCAAACTTTGACAAGTGGTCAAAATGCGGATGCTGAAACAGTTGATATGATTCTTGAAGGTGCGGCAGATTATTGCGAAAACGTACTTTCTCCACTCAATCAATCAGGTGACGAAGAAGGCTGTACTTTTAACAACGGCGAAGTGACAACGCCAAAAGGCTTTAAAGAAGCGTATGACCAATTCGTCATGGGTGGTTGGCAAGGTCTTTCTTATCCAGAAGAGTTTGGTGGTCAAGGCTTGCCGATGTCTTTAAACCTGATCAAATCTGAGATGATGGGAACGGCGAACTGGTCATTCACCATGTATCCAGGTTTAAGTACTGGCTGTATGAACACGATCATGCAGTTTGGTACAGATGAGCAAAAAAATACCTATATGCCTAAACTGGTTGAAGGGACTTGGTCAGGCACGATGTGCTTAACTGAACCACAATGTGGTACAGACTTAGGTCAAGTTAAAACTAAAGCAGAACCTGCTGCTGATGGCACCTACAAAATCTCTGGGACTAAAATCTTCATCTCTGCAGGTGAGCACGATTTAACAGATAACATTATTCACATCGTATTGGCTCGCCTTCCAGATGCGCCAGCAGGTACACGTGGTATTTCTTTATTCATCGTACCTAAGTTCATCCCAACTGCGGATGGTGGCGTAGGTGAGCGTAATACTGTTTCTTGTGGTTCAATCGAACACAAGATGGGGATCAAAGCCTCTGCAACTGCAGTGCTTAACTTTGACAATGCAACAGGTTACCTGATCGGTGAAATCAACAAAGGTTTACATGCCATGTTTACCTTTATGAACACTGCTCGTATCGGTACAGCAGTTCAAGGTATTGCACACGCTGAACTTTCGTTCCAAGGTGCTTTACCGTATGCAAAAGACCGTATGTCTATGCGTGCCCTTTCTGGCAAGAAAGAGCCTGAGCGTGTAGGTGATGCGATTATTCACCATGCTGATGTTCGTCGTATGTTGTTAACGCAAAAAGCAATTGCTGAAGGCGGCCGCTCAATGATCTATCATGCTGCAAAACTTGCAGACAAAATGACAGATGCATTGGTCAATGGCGATCAAGCAGCATATGAAGCTTATGATGACAAACTTGGTTTCTATACACCTATTCTTAAAGGCTTCTTGACTGAGCTTGGCTTAGAAGCAGCAAACCACGGTATGCAAGTATACGGCGGTCATGGCTATATCCGTGAATGGGGTATGGAACAAATCGCACGTGATGCTCGTATCTCAACCTTGTACGAAGGTACCACAGGTATTCAAGCACTCGACTTAATTGGTCGTAAAGTACTTTTAAGCTCAAAAGGTAAAGTTGTTCGTGACTATACTGCTGAAATCTTAAAGTTCTGCGCTGCACATGCACGTAACAAGTATCTGCGTCGTTTTGCTTGGGACTTAACTAAGCTTTGCGCACAATGGAATACCCTAACTGTCCGTATCATGCTTGCTGCACGCAAAGACCGTGACATCGTTTCTTCAGCTTCTGTTGATTTCTTGATGTTCTCTGGTTATGTGATGATGGCTTACTTCTGGGCACAACAAGCAGTGATTGCTTCTGAGAAATTAGAAGCAGGTGATGGCATCGAAACACCTGAATTCTATAAAGCAAAAATCAAAGTTGCAGATTTCTACTTCGACCGTCTATTGCCTCGTGCGCAAGGACATGCAGAATCTATGGTATCAACCTCTCGCACTTTGACTTCACTTGCACCTGAACACTTCAGCTTCGACTACTAACTACTAATCGACACTGTAATCAAAAAGAGCGCTTAATGCGCTCTTTTTGATTTTGAATACAGATTATTATTCAACTTTCTTAAACACATAGGCTTGTTCTGGGAATGGATACTCTTTAAAAAACTTACGGTTACGCCCATTATCGCCATTCCAAATCTTATCCAGATCCATCACCAAGTCCTGATTCGGACTGACTTGATAATACAAGTTAACATCCGCAGCATCACAGCGAATCATAATTTCATTCAGTTCTTTATGCACATGCCACTGGACCTGCTTACAGGTCTGCTCAATCTTGGCAATATTACGTGACGGATCTGAGCCAAGGCGGCTAAAACTGGTATTGGTCCAGAATACAGAGCCATCATCCATTAAATTCAGAATATATTCTGCTTCTTTCTCGTTATTGACACAGCCCGCAAATGCATCGCTACATGGAATACGCGCATGATAACGACCCGCATACACCAAATCGGCTTCTGAAGGTTTACTCAAATTATTTTTACGATCCGCAGAATACGGCAATGTTGCTTGACCAGCCACTTGGGTCAATGACAACCCTTGTGTATCAGATGCAACTGGCTCCTGTTCATCGGCCAGTACTTCGCTCGCATTACGACTCGATTGCATCTGGGCTTGTTGCTTCATTGGCTCGGGATGATGGCTATCACAAGCACTCAAACCAAGACTCAATAGAACTCCTACACTCACATACTGTAAGAATAACCTGAACTGCATATTCATAAATCTCTAACATCAATATCGTTATCGCGTGCTTTTCACAAACAGACCCCGAAGCTCGGAAAATATAGGGATCATTGCCGTGCTCGTCTATTCCCCAAATGGGTAATAGCCAATGCGATAGGACTGAAATAGCAAATTGACAAAGCAGTATGCTTTAATTCGGTGCATTTTAGGCGATACTGTTGGTTTTTCCATCAAGGATTTACACAACTTAACTAATTTCCCATCTGTTTAAACTTTAAAAAACTCAGTTCGACCCTATTTCTTAATTAACAGCATCCTAAACTGAAATAATTTAATTTTTTACTGCTGTTTCACGAATTTAAGGAGAAAAACTCGATGGCCAACTCTGGTTTATATCGCTCAAACCAACAAAGCATGATCGCTGGTGTGATGGGCGGTATTGCGGAACGATTTGGTTGGAACGCAAATTTATTACGCCTGATCTTTGTTGTGATCTCACTCATGAGTGCAGCCTTCCCGGGTATTTTAGTCTATTTGATTTTATGGTTGGTGATTCCAAAACAGCAGCAAGCGCGTATTGATCACGTACAAGGTTATTCACAACCTGTAAAAACAGTGTATGAAGACCAAGGCATAAAACGTTAATTTTCGGTTACCTTTTTGGTCGCTACGGTTGAAATTACCCCTAATCCAACCGTAGCTTTTTTTTACCTAAAATTTAGGCTTGACGATTGAGTAACTGTTGCAAAGCCGCAATCATATCCGCACGGCTGATAATCCCAATCAAGCGCTGTTCTTCAATCACGGGAATATAGTTGAATGACTTTTCTACAAAGTAAGGCACCAAATCCTGAATTGGCTGCGTAGGGCTGACCGTCACGACTTTATGGCTCATGATTTGTCGCACATAATGCTGCCAAGAGTTTCTTGGATCTGTTGCACCCTTAAACCATTCAACCACTTCATATAAGGCCAAAGTCCCAACCAAATGCTCTTCCGCATTCACCACTGGTAAACTCATTAAATTCACTGCTTTGAACTTGTCTAAGGCCTGATGAATGTCATCATGCTCATGCAGTTTAATCACATCTCGGCTCATAATATCTTGGCAGACGAATGAGTTAATCAAGCGCTCGTTGGCATGCGATTGTGCCTCTAAAATAATTTTTTCTAAATCGTACTGGCTAATATCCAAGAGTTCAGTGTGATGCTCTAAAGCATATTCAATATCTTTCGGTTGAATCGAGACTTTCTGGGTGGGTGTCGGGTCTTTAGATCGCTCATTCACATGGGCGGTGAGTGGGTAATAGCGTCCAATCAACCGGTTGAAGAACACTGCAAACAACAATAATAAAATCGAGTTCAGTAATACTGGGTACAAAATGAAATGGAACCCCAAGCGATGGACTGCTTCTCCCCCCAATACCGCAGTAATCGCCACTGCACCACTGGGTGGATGTAAAGAGTCTGTTGTCATCATCAAGAATATCGCCAACCCAACCGCAACGCTAAAAGCACTGGTTAAATCGGGTAGGTATTGTGTACAGGCGACGCCAATGAATCCTGCAAGCGTATTACCCACAATAACATTCCAAGGCTGCGCCAACGGACTGTTGGGTACTGCAAATAGCAGCACAGAAGATGCACCCATCGGGGCGATATACCATGCATTCATGCCACCTAGGACATACCAGCTAATCAAGGAGGAAATCGCCAAACCACATAAAGCCCCGAGACCAGAGAGCATCCTCTCTTTTAAAGGCAGTACTTTATAATTCGGTTTTAGAAAATTTAGCCAGTCTGATTGGGTCAAGCTCACAATGCACCTTGCTGGATTTGCGTGGTTCTACTCGATGCAGCAGTATACGCTTACTCCGGCTTAAGGTGTATTTAAATTACAGTTTTAAATAATAACTAAAGTTGCTCAGCCTAAATCTCATTAATTTAAATATTCTTTTAGCTGCTCCACTCGCTCTGCATATTTCTGCATCGGACAAAATTCATACATCGGTGAACCAATATAAGCACCTGCATTCCGGCACTCTTGATCTACAAAATTTTTCCAGAGCTGTTGTGATTTCATGATGTCGTTATATCGTTCAGGCTGCTTATATTGCTTGCTCTGAATTTTAATTTGATCCAGTAATTGTACGATCTGTTTGGTATAGCGTGTTTTAGCCCTTGTACTACAGATTTCCACCACTGCATTATTGATGTTACCCAACTTTAATTCTTGAATGGTTTCGTCAACACATTGGCTATAGGGATCAGTGGTTTTATCCTGTGCTTTGGCAAAAGCATGAGCACTCAAACACGTCATTGCAAGCAATACAACTGTGAACATTAATTTAGTCATGGATCTGCTCTTTGTTTTAATCATCTTCCAAAAATAGTCTCTAAGAAATATACACGGCCTATTTTTAAAACTTTGTGGCGGATAAACTTTTACCTTCTTCTTGTTATAAAACCATACAACAATGGATCAAAACATTATAGATATTTATTAAACAAAAACAGCTCAAATCATGAGCTGCTTATTCAAAATGATAGTGTTAAGAAACTTTTGCCACATCCAACCATGTAAAGATATTTGCTACGCAATTGAGTTGAATAATCTGCTTGATTTTTAGATTGTTTAAATCCAGCTCTACAATGGTTTTTACTTGTGTATCATTAAGGAAAACGGTATCTGCTGCTGCATTAACCACTAAATGGCTTTTCGCAAGTTCTGTCGAATTGACGTTTGCGATCACCTTGATTTGCAGACGCTTCCAGTTTTAACTATTAATCACATGCGCCACACCAGCGCTATCTGGAATCGCGTAGTTCTACTCGATGCAAAAGTATACGCCCAGGTGCCATTAAGGCGTATTTAAATTGTATTTTTTTAACCATACGCAAATCGAACCACTGGGATAATTCATTTTTACTAATTCAGGTCATATTTAAATAAAAGATATGTCTTTATGTATCTATCATTTTGATTTTTTCAGGGTTATTGATACTTTCAACAACATGTGTGTAATGAACACCCAGCATAAGCAAAATACCTCTAGCCACCGTCGAGCCAGTTGTTATTTTTATTTCCCATGATTTAGGAGCCCATATGATCTGACGGCGAGTTCACGGACTCTGTTTTAAGTTACTTCTATTTTGCTGATTTGCTTAGGCTTCTTTTAATTTTTAATGCCTATTTTTTATTCTCTATTTCATTTAGCACATCAAAGCGTTTTAAAAATGGTTGTATCTTCACGCTTTAATAAGGATATTGTATGAATGTACCTCACTTGGAAACCCCAACCAATGCAATGCCCAAAGGTCTATTAAAAGGCTGGATCATTATTAGCATTGCAACTTTGCTATCTTTGGGTCTCTATCAAATTTTACCTTATGATGAACATGCCAATAAAGGTTTGAGTCTTTTATTGTTTATTGCCATTTTGTGGCTAACAGAAGCAATTCACATCACCATTACCGCCCTGCTGGTACCTGTTTTGGCTGTACTGATCGGAATGCCCTCAGACAGCAATGGTGAGCTGGTGCCTATTAGTACCAGTAAGGCATTAAGCACTTTTGCTGACCCGATTATCTTTCTGTTTTTTGGTGGCTTTGCACTTGCAACAGCACTGCATATCCAAAAGCTTGATCGCAAAATTGCCATGTGGATTATCTCTATGTCCCGAGGGCATTTAGGTCTTTCCGTTCTGACAATTTTTATCGTTACCGCCATTTTGTCGATGTGGATTTCTAATACTGCGACAGCAGCGATGATGCTTCCTTTGGCACTAGGCTTATTATCACATTTAGATATCGCCAAAGAACGTAAGACTTTTGTCTTTATTCTACTTGGAATTGCCTATTCTGCTAGCATTGGCGGTTTGGGAACGCTGGTCGGCTCTCCGCCGAATGCCATTGCTGCCAAAGCACTGGGCTATGATTTTACCGACTGGATGAAAATCGGCCTGCCGATGATGCTAGTGATCTTACCTGCCATGTTAGTGAGCCTGTATTTGGCATTACGTCCAAAACTCAATCATAAAGTTGAGTTTAAAACAGAAGATATTCCTTGGACTAAAATGCGTATTGCCACCATGCTGTTATTTATTGGTACGGCAATGGCTTGGATTTTCAGTAAAAGTATCAGCGAAATGTTTGGGGTTAGTCAGCCAGATACTTGGGTGGCCTTGAGTGCAGCATGTTTAGTTGTAATTTTAGGAACTGCGACATGGAAGGACATCTCTGACAATACCGATTGGGGGGTCTTAATGCTATTCGGGGGAGGTTTAACCCTAAGTGCTGTCCTTAAAGACTCTGGAACCTCTTTAGTACTGGGTCAGACCTTAGCCAATGCCTTTGGCGATACCTCTCCTTTAGTGATCATTATTATTGTGGCTGCATTTATTATTTTCTTAACCGAATTTACAAGCAATACAGCGTCCGCTGCGCTACTGGTCCCTGTATTTGCGGCCATTGCCGATCAAATGGGGATGCCTAAAGAAATTTTAGTGATCGTCATTGGTATTGGTGCTTCTTGTGCCTTTATGCTGCCTGTTGCGACACCACCAAATGCGATCGTGTTTGGTACGGGCTTTGTACAGCAAAGTGAGATGATGAGAGTCGGCATTATCCTCAATGTGCTTTGTGTTGCGCTCATTTCAAGTTTTGTTTATCTATTCTTTCTCTAATAAAAAGCGCTTCGGCGCTTTTTTTATATTTTAAATAGATACGTCGTTACTCAAACATATTTTTCATTCAGATAACGCCAATAACGTTTCGGCAGATATTGCACATGTAATTTGATATTTTGACGTGCTTTAATATTGATACTATTAAAGTAATCTTTCCAAAGCTGATCATATAAAACCTCCTGATCATCAAGCTGCAGTTGAAAGCTTTGACTGCCGCCATTGTGAATATTACGATCAATCTCATTTGCATCCATACCAATCTCATGGACATCGTTCAAATCATAATAAAGTCCATATTTGCGCTGTTCATCATAAATCAGCCAACGCTGATCCTGATATCGACGTTTAAAATGCGGCTGAATCAATGGCAATACATTAAAATCGGGTCGAACTAAACTCAAAAAAAGCCCATCTGTGGTTTTCTTAAACCGTACAAAAGCTTCCATCCGATGCTTTTCACGCCCTACTTTTTTGGTCCACTGCGAAATCGCCAACACACTCGGATGTAAATAATCTTTTTCTATAGAATGCTGCTGTTGAAAGACATAAATACAGTAATTAAATAAATGCTGATAGGCATCAAGTGACTCAGATAGAGAAGCAAAATAAATCTGCTTTAATGCCGCTTTAGACAGTTTCTGTTGTAAAGCAGACCAAACCCGCTGTGCATGCTGCTCATGACTCGAAACCTCAATAACTTCAGAAAACAAGCCATGTTGTGCTGCATTCAATAAACAAAGCTGAACCTGAAACTCTTTAAATTGAAAAGCACGAAATACGCAGCTCAGTAAGCCTGCCATTGAACCATCAAAATAATAGCTTAGTTGCCCATTCGACATTGTTAAAACCCCAAGCTCAACTGAGGTGAAAGTGGCTTGATATATTTAGATGAGCCTTGGGTTAAAATCTGCTGACGAATAAAACCAGCAGAAAGTTCTTTCTGAAAGCGAGGACTGTCTTCACAACGAATAAAATACTGTGCACGTGAATAGGCCACACCTAACTGCTTTAATAAATCTACATGAATTTTGCCAAAACGACGCGCCTGTACAATTTTCTTGGCAGATTTCACCCCAATGCCAGGCACGCGTAAAATCATATGATAGTCAGCACGATTTAAATCAACTGGAAAATGCTCTGGATGCCGTAATGCCCAACTGAGTTTCGGGTCGACATCCAGATCTAGATGCGGGAATCGTTCATTGACAATTTCATTGACCTGAAAACCATAAAAACGCATCAACCAATCACTCTGATAAAGTCGATTTTCACGAAGTAAAGGCGGTGTAGAACCCACCGCAGGTAGGTAATTATTCTCGGTATTAATCGGGATATAGCCCGAGAAATAGACTCGCTTTAATTTAAATTCTTTATAGTGGCGATCTGCCATGAATAATACATCTTGATCGGTTTCCTGATGTGCACCAACCACCATCTGTGTGGTCTGCCCTGCGGGGACATATTTTGGCACATGCTTGATAATCTGACGCTCATCTTTAAGTTGAATCAAGCGATCTCGAACCAGTCCCAAATCTTTTTGTACTTCTTGATGTGATTTTTCAGGGGCAAAGGCTTTTAAACCGACCTCGGTTGGCATTTCTAAATTAATACTCATGCGGTCGGCATACAAACCCGCTTCATGAATCAACTCAGGTGAAGCTCCCGGAATGGTTTTGAGATGAATATAGCCGTTAAAATTCTCTTCCAGACGCAGTTTCTTGACCACTTGAAGCATGCGTTCCATAGTGTGGTCGGCCGACTTAAAAATACCTGAGCTCAGAAACAGCCCTTCAATATAGTTACGTCGATAAAAATTGATGGTGAGATCAACCACTTCCTGTACCGTAAATGCCGCCCGTTTCACATCATTGGAACGGCGTGACACACAATAGGCGCAGTCAAAGATACAGACATTGCTAAACAGGATTTTCAGCAAAGAAACACAACGTCCATCTTCGGTATAGCTATGACAAATCCCTGCCCGACTGGCATCACCTAGACCTTTGTCTTTATTTTTACGGTCACTGCCACTGGATGAACAGGACACATCATATTTGGCAGCGTCCGCTAAAATTTGCAGCTTTTCACGAATGCGATCAGACATTTCAAACGACCTGAGGAGAACAGAGAATATCGTTTTAAAATTAGCATTTCAAAGTTGTGAAATTAAGAGCATGTCAGATGCAATACGTCATGAGCTGACGTATAGTTATGGATCGAGGATTTGTTATGACCAAAACTTAACATAATTCAATGTAATAGCTTGATTAACTTCATGGAAAAACATAAGAATTTGAAATAATTAAAGATTTAAAAAATCATGAAACCCAAACTTCAAAAACTTGCTCAACCATTCACTCAAAAACTGATTGTTAGTAAAGCACAAATTTGGCGCTGTTTGATCCAAACACCCTTCTATGCAGGTGTTCCCATCTATTTTATATTTGTCGCTTTTTTGCACCTGATCATTACTTTTCCATAGAAATATTCAAAGTATTCTATGAGATGTTCTTGGTTGTCCTGTACATTGCATTGATCTATTTCATTCTTGTTTTTCTTCCAACCTATTTTGTGCAGCTGTTGCTACGAAAATACCAAGTGCTGCATTTCTTTTCCATTATGGCTTATGCCCTTTTATTTACTACTGTTGTCCCTAGCCTAATCATCATTTTCAATACAGCCCAAATCAATATCATCTCATTTAGATTTTTTCTGATTTTCTGTTGCCTCTCTCTCACCTTTGCTATCACCAACTGGATTTTATTACTGAGAAGCATCCATAAAGCTCAGAGAGCTTCAAAGCTGAAATTCCCTAAGTAGCCTTTGCCACTCCTCTACAAAATCCTTATACTTAAGCACAATTTTTGTTTGATTCCAGTGGATGCACCATGAGTCGTGCTATATCGCATATTGATACCTTTCAGGGCTTAATTCTTGCCCTACAAAACTATTGGGCGGAGCAAGGCTGCGTCGTATTACAACCATATGATATGGAAATGGGCGCAGGTACTTTCCACACTGCAACCTTCTTACGTGCATTGGGGCCAGAAACTTGGAACGCGGCTTATGTTCAACCATCACGTCGTCCGAAAGACGGTCGTTATGGTGAAAACCCGAACCGTTTACAACACTACTATCAGTTCCAAGTGGTACTTAAGCCAAATCCAGACAATATCCAGCAGCTTTATCTCGATTCATTAAAAGCCATCGGGATTGATACCCTCACTCACGACATTCGTTTCGTAGAAGATAACTGGGAATCTCCAACGCTTGGCGCATGGGGCTTAGGTTGGGAAGTTTGGTTAAATGGTATGGAAGTGACTCAGTTCACTTACTTCCAGCAAGTCGGTGGTATTGAATGTTACCCAGTGACAGGTGAAATCACTTACGGCTTAGAACGTCTGGCGATGTACCTGCAAGGTGTAGACTCAGTTTACGATCTGGTTTGGACCAAAGGTCAATTCGGTACCGTAACCTATGGTGACGTATTCCATCAAAATGAAGTTGAGCAATCAACCTATAACTTCGAATACGCGCCAGTCGATAAAATGTTTGAATTATTTGACTTCTATGAAGCTGAAGCGTCTCGTTTAATCGAAGCTGAATTGCCACTTCCTGCTTATGAGCAAGTGATCAAAGCATCTCATTGCTTTAACTTGTTGGATGCACGTGGTGCGATTTCGGTAACTGAACGTCAACGTTATATTTTACGTGTCCGTACTTTGGCGCGTTCAATTGCACAAAGTTATGTAGCGGCCCGCGCGAAACTTGGTTTCCCAATGGCAGAACCTCATTTACGTGATGAAGTATTGGCTCAACTTAAAGCACAAGTTGAAGCAGAAGCAGCCCAAGCTGAAAAAGCGAAGGAGAATAAATAATGACTCAACATACAGTTTTATTCGAACTTGGCTGTGAAGAACTTCCTCCAAAAAGCTTAAAAACTTTGCGTGATGCACTTAAAGCAGAAACCGAAAAAGGCCTAAAAGATGCAGGCTTAAACTTCGCTGCGATCGAAGCCTATGCTGCTCCACGTCGTTTAGCATTGAAAATTGTTGATATTGATGCGGCTCAAGCGGACACACAAAAACGTTTTGATGGCCCTGCGGTACAAGCTGCTTATGATGCTGAAGGCAAACCGACCAAAGCACTAGATGGCTTTATGCGTGGTCAAGGCATTACCGTTGACCAGCTTTCAACTTTCCAAGCAGGTAAAGTTGAAAAAGTTTGCTTCTTGAAAGATGTCAAAGGTCAAAGTCTTGATGCTTTACTGCCACAAATTTTACAGACTGCATTGGATAACTTGCCAATCGCAAAACGTATGCGTTCAGCGGCAAGCCGTACTGAATTTGTACGTCCAGTAAAATGGGTGGTATTGCTGAAAGATGATCAAGTGGTTGAAGCAACCATTCAAGATCATAAAGCAGGTAATGTGACTTATGGTCATCGTTTCCATGCACCTGAAGCAGTGACTTTGGCGCATGCAAATGACTACTTGGCAACTTTAGAAAAAGCGTATGTGGTTGCGAACTTCGAAAAGCGTCAAGCAACCATTCAAGAACAAGTGAAGAAGTTAGCTGATGAAGTGAGCGCCACTGCCATTGTGCCAGCTGACTTGCTTGATGAAGTAACAAGTCTGGTTGAATGGCCTGTTGCTTTACGTGCGACCTTTGAAGAGCGTTATTTGGCTGTTCCTCAAGAAGCTTTGATTACCACCATGCAGGATAACCAAAAGTATTTCTGCTTAATCAATGCCGAAGGTAAATTACAGCCTTACTTCATTACCATTTCAAATATTGAGTCGAAAGATCCGATTCAAATTATTGAAGGGAATGAGAAAGTTGTACGTCCACGTTTGTCTGATGCGGAATTCTTCTTCTTACAAGACCAAAAGCAACCACTTGCGTCACGTAAAGAAAAATTAGCCAACATGGTATTCCAAGCGCAATTGGGCACACTTTGGGATAAATCAGAACGTATTGCTAAATTAGCGGTGGCATTGTCTCCAATTACAGGTGCAAATGTTACTGATGCTGAGAAAGCTGCGTTACTTGCGAAATGTGACTTAACCTCTGAACTTGTGGGTGAATTCCCAGAACTTCAAGGGATTGCAGGTACTTACTATGCACGCCTTGAAGGTGAGAATAATGAAGTTGCAGAAGCTTTAGGTGAACAGTACTTACCTAAATTTGCTGGTGATGTATTACCGCAAACTAAGACAGGTACAACCATTGCCCTTGCGGATCGTTTAGATACGCTAGTGGGTATTTTCGGTATTGGTCAAGCACCAACAGGTTCTAAAGATCCATTTGCATTACGTCGTTCTGCAATCGGTATCTTGCGTTTAATCATCGAAAATGAACTTGATGTGACCATTGAAGAATTGGTTAACTTTGCCTTGC
This sequence comes from Acinetobacter genomosp. 15BJ, assembly GCF_000400715.1. Taxonomy (GTDB): domain Bacteria; phylum Pseudomonadota; class Gammaproteobacteria; order Pseudomonadales; family Moraxellaceae; genus Acinetobacter. Next base: position 169,093 of record NZ_KE007345.1, read on the forward strand.
AAGGCTATGGCGACATCATTAAAGATCACGATAAAACCCGTACGGATGCAGTTGCATTCCTTGAAGGTCGTTACCGTGCCAAATATGAAGATCAAGGCGTTGCCGTTGATGTGATTCAAGCGGTTCAAGCACTTGCACCGAAGTCTCCTCTTGATTTTGACAAGCGCGTGACTGCGGTCAATCATTTCCGTACATTGCCAGAAGCGGCTGCATTGGCTGCGGCAAATAAACGTGTTGCCAATATTCTTGCTAAAGAAGCGACACCAGAAGGTGCTGTGGTTGAAGCCAATCTAGTTGAAGCTGCTGAAAAAGCGCTTTATGCCGAATTGTCTGCCCTCACGCCTGTGGTTCAGCCTTTACTTGCTGCGCGTAATTATACCGAAGCATTGTCTAAGCTTGCTGCGCTTCGTGCACCAATTGATGCCTTCTTTGAAGGTGTAATGGTCATGGCAGATGATGCAGAGTTAAAAGCCAACCGTTTACGTTTATTGGCTCAGTTGCGTGATTTATTCACAGCGATTGCAGATGTAAGTGTATTGCAGGGTTAAGCCTGTATTTATTAAAAAAACCTGCTAGAAATAGCAGGTTTTTTTTTATTTACACTTTTTATAAGACTATAACGACATGAAAAAATACGCTTTATTATTCCTGATTCTTTTAGCTATTGGGCAAAGTGCTTGTTCTTTAAATCCTAGTTCTAGGGCTCAGCCAGAGATAGAGAATCATCAAAATGTACAAGATCCTATCGCTATCGGAATGGCTCGAAGTGAATTTATTACCAAAGTGATTACACCAAGCTCAAGTAAATTAATTGGTGATCAACGAATTGATACTTTTATATTCTATAAGAGAGGTAACGCATCTAAGCTATATGGGCAAGCGTTATATAGTGGTTTAGTCGCAAGTACATTGCCCTTTGATTCACTAAAAGAAAAGGTATCAATCCCAGACTCAGCGTTTAGAGGAGACACAGCAATTATTCAAGTGATCTATGACTCATCAGATCGTGTCGAAAAAGTTGTAAGAATCCAATAAATCAATTTGAAAACTGGTACTGTCTCAATTTGCGCAATCTCATGCACCCACAATTATTGCATTCATTAAAGAGGCCATCGTAATAACGAATGTAGCTATATTGCAGGGTTAAACAATAAATGGCTCTCTAATGAAGAGATCTATGAAAGTTCCCGTCATTATTTTTAAAATAAAACTTCATCCTTTGTACATAACTGTATCAATTTCATATCATCCCCACTCTTTTCTTCTAACGAACGATAAGATATAAAATCTCGATTGCGATGCTATCGCAGAAAGGACAGAAAAGATGATGAATAAAGTAAAAATATTATGTTTAACCACTGCACTGATTGCATCTTCTTCTCTCTGGGCAGCAGACACAACTAGCACCACAAGCAATGTATCTAATGCTGTCCCTGAAAAAGCCATGCCCTATGGCGACAATCCAAGTCTAGGTCGTATCCTGCTATATAAAACAGGTAAAGGCATGCAGAATCTCGGTGATTCAATCCAAGGTGCATCAGAGAACACATCGCAAAAGATGAGTGAAAAATGGCAAGACACCAAGAAATATACGGAAGAACAATCTGAAGTTGTACAAGCCCAAACCGAAAAAGCCAAGCAATACACAGCTAAGAAATGGCAAGACACCAAAGATGCTGTGGTTGGCACCAATGAAGGCAATGTCCCGATCGAACGAGCTGAACTGAGTCAGTCTTCAAAAAACTAAATCCCAAAGCCTCTACAATGTAGAGGCTTTTTTTATAATGGGCAATTGAATGAAATAGTGCTCTATTAAAATCTGACGCAAACAATTCGCTTATATTGCTTCGGTTATAGTGATTTGAAAAATAGGCTTTAAATTTACAGTGTACGCTCAAAACATTCATTGAACTTCACGGGTTTTGCCGACAGACTAAATCCTATAAATTCATCGGACTGGAATTTTGCACATGACGCAACGCACTTTCAAAATCATTCTTCTTTCCTGCATCAGTGCAATCAGTTTTACTGCTTGCTCAGTACTCTCTACACAGAACAATGGCACACAAACATTACAGCAAGTGAACAATATTGGTGCCACACCATCCACTGAAGGTAATATTGCAAAACTAAGCAAACAAGGCCAACACTGCAACATCGAATTTACGGGATATTTTGATGGCGGTCAGGCGGTTGAACATTGGAGCTTTAACCAAAATGGTTTAATTTCAGCAAGCTCTACCACTAAACACTATAAAGATAAAATGCTTGCTCAACCAACAACCGCAACAGCCTTTGATGTGCAAGATGCGACTGTTCAAGCCAATTTTCACAAACTACAAAGTAACTTTAGTGCGGATAAGCTAGCACAATGTCATTAAGCCTATAAAAAAACGCGTTGCATCTATCTCTAGCTGCAACGCGTCATGGCTTTTAAACTATTTTTTGGATCGATCTTTAAACTATAAAATAATCTTAATTCGAACTGAGTCCACTGGTTGCAGACAGTAAATCAATACGTGGGAACACCAAACCAGTTCGCGTATCGGTAATCGGTTTACCTGTAACTCTTAAACGATTTACGGTTTGATCGATGGTCTCTGATGGTGTCACGCCATTGGCACGTAATAATGCGATTGCCCCTGCAACATGAGGCGCTGCCTGTGAAGTTCCACCTTGAGTTTCACCACCCGCGGTAATCATTGCACCTGGTGCCAATAAAGTCACCAGTGAGCCACCATTACTAAAGCATGTGATTTTATCGGCAGCTGTGGTTGGATCAGAGCATTTCAATGGATTGCCCCAAGACACCCCACCAATATTACTATCGTACACCGCACCTACTCGTACTGCACCTTTCACACAGGCTGGTGAAGAAATCCCATCGGCGAAGGCATCATTACCCGAAGCCACTACAGGTACAACACCTGCTGCACGCGCATTGGCAAAAGCCGTACTATAGCTACTATTGCTACATTCAGAGGTATATTTCACCCCAGGTACACCCAAGCTTAAATTAATCGCTTTAATGTTATAGGTTTGTGCATTATTTACGGCCCAGTTAATGCCTGCCAGAATATCACTGTCATATGCTGTACTTGCCCATTGCCCTTGTGATCGAACTTTTCTAAACACATCAATCCCAATAATTTTGGTTTTAGATGCAACTTTGGCAACAATCCCAGAAACGTTACTGCCATGTCCATCATCATCCAAGCTATTGTCATCTGGTGCGCTATCAAAGGCATAGACCACACGACAAGTTGAAGCTGGGGTATTGACTGCAGTACAGCCAAAGTCAGCATGTTTATAATTCACCCCAGTATCAATCACCACCACACTCGAACCCTCCCCAGTAAAGCCATTTGTAACCGCTTGAGGTTGGTTAATTAAAGGTAGACTTTCCATTGTGGTCGGGACATTTTTACGGTTTGGATAAACACCTTTTACCGTCGGATCATTTAACACTTGCGCTAAGGTTTCACGATTTTGAATACGATATAAGCCCAAAGGCAAGCCATTAAACTCGCGTAAGGTTTGAAAACCTGCTGCGTTGCTAAATTTATTTTTGAACTGACTTTTACCATCCGCGATCAGGCTACGTTTTTCTCGCCCTAAAGTAGTGCTCGTTGCACTGCTATCGTATTCAATCAGTAGATCATTTGAATCATTGTCGACTAAGGCATCAATATTAATTTTGCCATTCGACACTTTATTTAATGCTGCGGTGCTGAGTCGTTGTTTGAGTTGAACAGCATCGAGTGCTGCGGCAGAGGTTGTGGTGGTATAAAAAGCACACAAGCTTAAAAGTAGTAAGGTTTTATTGTTCACTATTGATCTCCATCGTTCTTGGATAAAGAACGGTTCTTAATATCTGTTTTTCTTGGATAAAAGAAACCCAGACGATTTAAAGTTTTTTAATTTCATTGGCTGGATCAGTGTCAGGATCAATCGGTTGTATCGAAGGATCGCTTTTCGTATCATAAAATTGGGTATCTTTTTGAGTTGTCTCCAATTTTTTCAACATATGTGATGTGGTATGTTCGGTTGTGTTCACCTCCTGTTTGGTTAAAACGGTTGAAATATTCCCTGAATGATCAGGGCTGATCTGATAAATTGCGGTATCGTCTGTTGAACTGGTCGGTTCGGCAGGTTCAAAGTAGAAAACCACCACACCCAGTGCAATCAATACAATTAAAAATGCTGCGATCTGTTTCATTCATATTCTCCAGCGCTTTATTTACTGGCCATTACTTGGTTTTCAATTCTTTTTCTATAAATAATGCGAATACAATTTAAGATTCACTTTATATTTCACATATATCTTTAAATAAAATACGATCTGAATCGTGGGTTTATAAAAAATATAGCGGCATCATGGTGTTTAATCTTGTGCTTCCTAGTGCAAAATTTCTACGCACAGCAAACACGATGAAAAAAATGAAATGACTAAAAAAGTGCAATCACAATTTCACATAGTTATACCAAGCAATAAAAATGCCATTATTTTGATCTTTTTTGAATCGGTTTAAAGCTGGGCGAATTCAAACATGAGGTGCGACAGTTTGAAAAGTCTTATGATAATCAACAAGCTGAGCAAATTTCTCTAATGGTGTAAGCCAATCTAACGCTTTTCTAGGACGAGTATTCAGTGACATGGCAACTTGATTTAAATAATGCTGATCTGCCTGATTTAAATCAATCCCTTTAGGTAAATATTGCCTAATTAAACCATTCATATTTTCGCATGTGCCTTTTTGCCAGGGTGAATGTGGGTCACAGAAATATACATCTATGCCTAAATCTTCTTCAAGTATTTTATGTTCTGCCATCTCGCGTCCACGGTCATAGGTCAACGTTTTACGCAGTTCTGCAGGTAAATATTTCAGAGCTTCAGTTAAAGCCTTGCGCACTGATTCTGCCTTTGCATCAGGTAATGTTGCCAAGATACAGAGCCGTGTATTTCGTTCAATAAGTGTTGCTATCGAACTTTTATTGTCTTTACCTTTAATTAAATCAGCTTCCCAATGACCCGGTATTTTTCTTTCTTGAACTTCGGCTGGGCGCTCATGAATAGTTTTAATATCCTGTAATATAGAATCTTTTTTAGGTTCACCGTTAGCTTTTCGCTTTTTATTTTCATGACGCAGACAGGATAATAAGTCTTTTTTCAACTCACCCTTTGGTAATGCTCGTATCGTTGAATAAATCGTTGTATGGCTTACATTCATTGTTTGATCCAAATCAGGAAATGTCTTTAAACGCTTTGCTATTTGCTGAGGAGACCATAAACAACGGATCGCTTCAACAATAAATTTCCAGAGGATTGAATCGATTTTGAGTTTTCTGTGACCACGTCTACGTCTAGCGAAGGTGTTATCAGAAGCATATCGAGCTTGATAAACGTCATTGATGCTATTTCTTTTAAGCTCACGATAGATCGTACTAGGATGTCTTTTAATGAGTTCAGCAAATTTTCTGGCTGAAAAGCCTTCTTTTCTTGACTCAAGCATTAATGCAGTACGATCTTCAAAGTTAAGATGATGGTATGACAATTTTATATACTCCATAAACCCTTTAAATTAATTAGGTGGTTTATGTCGCACTTCAAGTTTTACTCTGCCCTATTTATTTATTCATAATTTTCATATTATTTTTGCTAAAACATAACCAAATCACGATTACTTTTTATCTTAATTTTTTTCCGAAACTGATGAGTAACAGAAGCCTATATGATTTTAAAAATGATCTTTTTCACGTTCTTATGCGTGTAATCGCTCTCCATAATTCCCTTCTAAAGTGTTTTTAAGCTGTAATCAGGTTGTAACGTTTTGATGAAATCCATAGATTTCTACTTTTTGCTGGCTATGATGCAATTGCGTTAATGAAGTACCCCAATACGGTACATCGCTTAAGGAAATCGCAATGAAAAAAATGATCAAAACAGCTATCGTGACAACCTCTATCCTCGCTTCTGCTTCAGTTTTTGCGCAGAACGTAGGCGCAAATGCCAGTGGCTCAGCTGAAGTCAATGTACAATCAGGTGGCCTACTTAAAGGTGTCACAGGTGCAGTGAAAGGTACAGCACAAGGCGTCGGTCAAGTGGCTCAAGGTGTTGGTCATACTGCACATAATGTCGGTCATGCTGCGTTAAATACTGGCGTTGCAGCCACGCATCAAACCGTTAACACGGCAACGAATGTTGGTGCTAAAGTCGCGAATAAAACAGGTGAAGTCGTAAAAAATACCAAAGACTATGCTGTAGAGAAGGCGGTTGATGGTAAAGAATTCGCTGCAGATACGACTGCAAATGTAAAACAGCGCATTGCGGATAAACAGGCAACTTCTAAATCATTGAATTTGGAAGCACAAACCAATGCCAAAGCACAATTGAATGGCAAAACAACTGCCGTAAATGCAAAAACAGGTTTGAACGCTGATAAAAAGAACCTGCAAACAGGTGCGAATGTTGGCGTTAAAGTATTAGGTGTAAATGCCAACGTCAATACCAATGCAAAAATTGGTGCGAATTAATACGCTGTAAAATATCAAAAAGCCCTTTGAACGTTCAAAGGGCTTTTTTATTGTCATTGCAACGCTCAGCAAAGTTGTAGCTTGGTTTGCTCGTCCGCATTATTCTCAATGAATTGAGTAAAGCCAGATGCATCACAACTTAAGGTCAGTTGCTTATAACTCAAACTATAAAAATCGGCGTAGTGTTTAAACACCAACGGCGATTGATCCAGCGCAAAAGGTTCGCCCTCTTTGACCAATTTGTGAATTCCACGATCATTCATGCTCAGTAAATAATATTCATCATTCAATCTGAGCTTCACCAAACTATTAGCAGTCAGGTTTAATGGCAATAGATAGGCTGGATTGGCCGCAATGATCTCAGGGTTATAACTCTCTAATTTCAAGCTTGCCAAATTAAAGACCAAAAACTGATTCTGCACATTCACCACATTGGCGGCTTGAGTCTCGCTATGTTGTGCAAAATGCAGATGTACGCCCAGCTTATGTAAATTCTGTTCAGTGCCTTGTTTTAGATTAAACAGCTGCTGTACCAGTTTTTGTTTGAGAGCAGCATCAAAATAACGCTCATCTAAGGCAATGTCGTTCTGTTGCAGTATTTTTAATAAAGCCTGATTATGGCGCGGCAACAAAGCATCCAACACATGTCGATAATAGAACTTACTTTGCTTTTTAACCTCTCGAACCCGCTTATAGAAATAAGTGATTTCAAATGGTTTAACCACAAAATCATTCAACAACTGAGAACTTGCCAAGACCGAAAGTGCTTCATGTCCTGTAAATGGCAAATGTATCACATGCATTTTAGGCAATAAGGGTTGGATCTTTAAAAAATGCTCTTTATCTTCGGCATAGTAAGGATCATAGACGATAATATATTCACGCGATGAATCTACTTCATCTACCTGAATCTGCATGTCTTGATGGATAGACGCATCAAAAAACTCAGCATAACGGCGATCTTGTACCACACTAGGGTCAATAGAATACTGCGGTACAAAAGCCACAATCTTTTGCATATTCAATAAATTTGAATATTTGATTGCAGCATAACCACCCATTGAGCCGCCATAGCCGACAATGCCTTTAAATTGCTGCAAAATCGGTTGAATCTGCTGCTGCATCTGCAACATGCTACTTTTCGGAAACCATGATTTTTGCTTCGGCATAATGCCGATCACATTGTATTGATATTTTATTAAGGATTTTTCAGCATTAATTGACATGCCTTTAGCGCGACTAATCAAATCGCCAAACGAAATCACTAAAGTGTCACTTGAACCTTTTAAAAAAATAACGCGAATATGCTCATCTTCAAATATTATTTGCTTATCCATGCTCACACTGAAAAGTTAATCCTAGGTCTGTAGCAAAAAGTCACCAAATGATGGCTTTGCCAAACCATAATTGCGGAGTATCTTATTTTATAGAGATAAAACAGATTAAAAAGCGCAAAAAATGACACAATCCTTACATCCTGCTGCTCAAAAAGGCTTTAGTTTAGGGGCCGAACTGTACCAACAGGTTCGTCCCAGTTACCCACAAGAAATAGCGGTTTGGCTGCAAGATCGCCTCCAAATAGGTGAAAGTTCCACTGTTATAGACCTCGGTGCAGGGACTGGCAAATTCTTACCTTATCTAATTCAAACGCAGGCAAAAGTGATCGCTATCGAGCCTGTTACTGAAATGTTGCAGCAGCTTCAACAAGCTTATCCGACAGTCGATTGTCTGCAAGCATTCAGTAGCGAACTACCATTCGCCGATGCGTCAATTGATGCAATTCTCTGTGCTCAATCATTCCACTGGTTTGCCAATATCGAAACGCTCAATGAAATATATCGGGTACTTAAGCCATCAGGCCATCTAGGGCTGATCTGGAATCAACGCGATACCGCTGTTAATTGGGTCAAAGCCTTAGCCGATGAAATTGCACCTTTAGAAGGCGATACCCCTCGTTATCATAGTGAATTATGGAAACAGGTTTTTGAAGGACAATCCTTATTTAAACTGGATGGATTAACGACCTTTCAACAGGCGCATCAGGGCACTGTCGAACAGGTAGTGAGTAAACGCTTGCTGTCTACCAGTTTTATTGCCGCGATGCCCTCAACAGAGCAACAACAGTTAAAAGCAAAGTTTGAACAAATTGTATTTGATTTTACTGGCTTAACTGCGCAAGATCAGATTAGTTTCCCCTATACCACCTTTGCCTACCATTTTCAGAAAATATCCAATTAATTCTTGAACGAGTCGCGCTATGCCTAACCTAAAAACCACATTTGCCATCACCTGTGTACTCAGTTCAGCGCTGATGCTCAGTGCTTGTAATAAGGACAAAGAGCCGACTGCAAAGCAAGAACAGCAAAGCAGTGCAAGTAATGATGCGATTGGCCAGCTGAATCAAACGCCAATCAAGCAATTCCCTGCCACAGCAGATGATGGTCATGATATTGCGATTTTAGAAGATTATGACAATCGCTTTACCGACATGAGCGATAGTATGGAAATTGAATTGGCCAAAATGAAAGAAGCCAATACGTTAACACCTGAATTTGAACAGCAGCGCCAAAAGGACAATGTAAAATCTGCGCTTGCCATGCTGAAAGATTTAGAGTTAAAAACTGAACAAGGGCGTTATATCCAAGGCTTGCTCTACGACTATTGGGAACAACAAGCCAAAGTCTTAGAACAAGGAAATGTATCGAATCAGACTAACGCAAACAAACAAGTCAATCATCTGAATGAATATTTACATGCGCAAAGCCAATTACATCATTGGAGAAATGCGCAAACACCTGAAACCAAGATGCAGGCTGAATAATTCACAGCTATAAAAAAGAGGGTTTCTTACCCTCTTTTTTATTTAGATCGCTATCTAATTAAATATTTTGTTTTTCGATCCACTGAATAGAACTCACACGAAATAATTCACATGCGCCATCGCCAACCCCACCTGGGGTTAAAGAAGATTTCCACACCAAGTCCTTATCACGGACCTCAACCAGCTCACCTTTGAGTTGAACCAAGTCACCACGTTTTACTTGCTTGATTTGTTTGGCAATTTCCGGATTGGCAGGAATAATATGCATATTGGACACCAATTTGATCGCTTGATCAGGTGGCACAGGCAGCGTATTCATTTTCCAATTTAGATAACGGTCATATTGACGTACATCAATCGTCCGTGCGATCGCAGGATCAGTAAACAACCCCAAACTCACCGCATAATCAATTGGAGAAAATTTGGCTTGCTCATCGTCGTGATAAACTTTTGATCCGAGAATACGGAAATTACCATCAAAAGGTTTTAACACCGAAATCGATTGATATTCCACAACAGGCGCTAAGCCATTGGCAATGTTATATTCTGCCTGACCCGTTGATGCATGTGTTTGCCCAATTGCAGCCACCATGCATAAACTCATCCATAGACGTTTTTTCATGGCTCGATTATCCTCGAAAAATATTAGAAAAGCCTTTCCCTTGATAGTATGCTGAGATGGTGAAAAAAAGTGCTTTTTTTGGTAACAGTCAAATTCATTTTAGTCATATTTTTGTGCTGTTAGTGAAGTATCCTCTTTATTAAAACCAACGAATGGATCTCTATGATTTACCAATTCTACCAACGTCATATCTTTCCTCATTTGCTCAATCAGGTCATGCAAACCGCCAGCTTGATGGATCGACGTCGTGAATTATTACTTCCACTCGAAGGTGAAGTACTCGAAATTGGTTTTGGTACAGGGCTCAATATTCCCTTTTATGGTAATGTTGATTCAGTGTACGCCTTAGAACCCAATTCGGATATTTATCAACTGGCAGTAGATCGTGTACAACATGCTCCCTTTTATGTGAAACATGTACAATCCAGTGCAGAAAAACTCCCCTTTGCAGATGCGTCTTTAGATCATATTGTTTCAACATGGACCTTATGCAGTATTGCGCATTTAGACCAAGCATTGGCTGAAATACATCGGGTGCTGAAACCAACAGGAACCTTCCATCTTGTTGAGCATGTCAAACATCCAAACTCAACAAAAATACAATCTTTGCAAACGCTGCTGACTCCAATTCAAAAACGTATTGCCGATGGTTGTCATCTAAACCGAGACATTGAACGCCAGCTCTTACAAGCCAAATTTAAATTCATCGAAAAAGAATATTTTGATGCAGAAGGTATTCCTGCTGTCGCACAAACAATGCTGTTGGCGCGTGTACAAAAATTAGATATTGCTCATTGACCTTCAAAATCGATTCGCAAGGTTTCAAAACGAATACGCCCCTCTGTGACCGCTTGAGCAATCGCCTGCTGTCCTTTGCTTAAGCGTGCGCCACCGCTTTTAATATCCAGTAAAATCACTTCAATATCTTCGGCTGTACCATCGCCATCGCGAAAATCGGTATAACCATCAAAAATAACGTAGTCGACTGGATCACCTAAAAACTTAGCATCGCTTGGTAAATAACGGAACTCAGGCAGGATCGGTGCAAACTGCTCTGCCATTTTCCCTTTCAATACCGCGCGACTGGTATTGACGCTGCGCTTCTGAGCATCAAGCAAAGCCTGTTTATGTTCTAACTCTAGTTCGGCGATATATTTTTCATACTCAGCCTGAATCCGACCATTACGTGTACTGGATAAAATAATCGTCGTAATCACGACACCAATACAACCACCAATCAGCATCGCAAGCCAAACAGACATATCAACTTTCCTTTTCTTGAATGCAGCTATTTAACTGCAACATTAAACTTTTGTCATGTGTAACACACTTGACCGAAAAAGATGCTAAGGTATAAACGAATACGAGAGCCTAGTTAATAAATCTAATTTCATGAAAACCATATTAATCGCAAATCAAAAAGGTGGCTGTGGCAAGACCATGACAGCTATTACACTTGCTGCAGCATTATCTCAAAAAGGATATAAGGTTGCGCTGGCTGACGCTGACAACCAAAAATCGTCTTTGCAATGGCTCAAGCAACGTCCTGAAACCGTCACAGGTATTCAAAGTCTGGATTGGCGACATGAAAAATCCATTGGCGAAGCACCCAAGAATTTAGATTATTTAATTATCGATGCGCCTGGTGCGCTCTCAGGCGAACATGCCGAACAACTGGTCAGCGAGGCACATGCGATTGTGACACCGTTGCAGCCATCGTTCTTTGATATCGACAGTACCCGTCGCTTCTTAAAACATTTACAAGACATTAAGCGTATTCGTAAAGGTAAGGTACAAATCCTGTTGATTGCCAATCGCGTCAAACCGAACAGTGCCAGTTCCAAAGATATTCAGGACTTCTTTAGCAAGATTGAGCAAGATCCTGTGGCTTGGATTTCCGAACGTAGTGCTTATGGTACCTTGGCGATGCAAGGACTGAGTGTGTTTGATAAAACTCAGAAAAACTTTGTCAGCATCCAAAGCCAATGGCAGCCTGTTTTAAATCAATTGGTCGATGATCCGAGCGAGTGGTTCTAAGGCTTTGCAAAGAAACGTAATCTTTTGATATCAGATATTAAAACTGGGAAATGAAAATTTCCCTCGCCTACTTTTTCAGTTAAGATGGTTTTATTCAATTTCTAGCACTTGAGAAATACTATCGTGCAACAATACGCTCCGATATTACAACGCGTTTTGCTGTTTGGACTGTTCTTTGTCCTGCTCTTTTTGGGATTCAGTATTCTCAAATACTTTATTGTCCCTGTCCTTTGGGCCGCAATTATTGCCTATATGACTTGGCCCTTATATCTATGGGTACAGCGTCGCTTCTTTGGTGAAAACCGACCTACACTGAATGCCACACTGATGATTAGCTTGGTGATTATCGTGATTGGTGTGCCATTTATTTGTGCAATCTTTATGTTGCAACTTGAAGGTCGTAATTTATATTTTAATTTACAGCGACAACTATTTTCAGGTCATGTCCAAGTTCCTGAATTTATCAAAAATCTACCGATTATTGGCAACGACATCAGTCGTACTGTCAATGAACTGAGTAGTGATCCGAACAGCATTACCAAGAATATTGCCGAATGGATTCAAAGCCACCTGAGTTATGGTCGTTTTGTGTTGAGTGAGATTAGCCGTAATTTGGTCAAACTGACATTTGCACTGATGACGTTGTTCTTCTTCTACCGTGATGGGCAAATGATTCTGGCACAAGTGAGTCGTGCCTTGGAAATGGTGATTGGTCCGCGTGTCCATCATTATTTAGATACCATTTCGGAAACGACTCGTGCTGTCGTATACGGCGTTGGTTTAACTGCAGTTGCTCAAGCCCTATTAGCCGGCCTCAGCTATTTTGTTGCAGGCGTTCCAAATCCAATGTTGTTGACCATGGTCACCTTTATCTTGGCGCTGATTCCTTTTGGAACACCTGTTTCATATCTTGGGGTAGGCCTGTGGTTATTTGCTCAAGGACAAACCATGGAAGCTATTGGTGTTGTGGTTTGGGGCGTTGTGATTGTGAGTAGCTCGGATAACGTCATTCGTCCACTGGTGATTTCAGGCGCGACCCAGATTCCATTTATCTTGATTATGTTTGGGGTATTGGGCGGTATTGCTAGCTTTGGTCTGGTTGGCCTATTCATTGGCCCAGTGATTTTAGCCATTCTGTTAGCGATTTGGCGTGAATGGTTGCATGAAAATGTCGATGAGCCGGTTGCGGCTTTGGAAGCTCCTCCCGAAAATAAATAGGTTTGTTTTGTTTAATTTTTTGTCATGAATTGATTAATGTTGCTTGCGAGATATCGCTTACTTTGTTTGAATCGTCAAATAAAGATAATTTATAAGGATATCTTCGCAATGACTTCAATGCTTCAAAAAATTTCTCTGCTCGGCTGTCTGAGTTTAAGTATCGCAGCCTGTTCTTCAGTTTCTTTAGATAACAATGCGGCTAAAATCCAGACCAAGACCAGTACAACCGATCAAAAGCAATTGATCCAAGTCTATCAAGTCGATGCCAATGGCGTTGGTACTTCAATCGGAACGGTTGCTTTTCAACAAACACCTAAAGGTTTATTAATTACGCCTGCACTTTGGAAACTTTCTCCTGGCGAACATGGTTTCCACATCCATGAAAACCCATCCTGTGAAGCTGCATTAAAAGATGGAAAAATGGGCGCAGCCTTGGCAGCAGGCAGTCACTTAAATCCTGAAAAAGTCGCGCATCATGGTACACCTGAAACGGGCCACTTAGGCGATTTACCCGTATTGGTGGTGAATGAAAAAGGCTTTGCAACCACTCCAGTGATTGCACCACGTTTAAAACTGGCTGATATCCAGAACCGTGCGATCATGATCCATGTCGGTGGCGACAATTATTCGGATACACCAAAACCATTAGGCGGTGGCGGTGACCGTATTGCATGTGGTGTAATTAAGTAAGCTGAATGCGCTGTGGGTATCTTCCGAGTTATCCACAGTTGCTTTGTTTTTAATCATTTTTTACGTATTCTTTAATCTCATCATAAAAAAATACAACTGAGCATGAATTTTGCATCTTATCTATTATTTGAAAGATCAAGCAAATATTTATGCTAAAAAATAGTGCCGCTTGTTGGCTAACAATGCTTTCCTTTGGGAAATTTATTTGTATGATGAATCCAGAACATATTAAAGAATAAGAATCGTGAAAAATTTATCCCTCCTGTTCAATCGTTTTCGCTCCAACTCGATTCTTCTTTATTGCTTACAAATCCTGATTGTGCTTTGCGGTACAACATTAGGCTTATATCAGCTTGGATTCGGGCAACTGATTGTTCCTGTCACTTTAGGGGCAATTGCGACCGCACTGACCGACTTTGATGATCGTCTCAGTATCCGTTTACGCAATCTGATTTATGTCTGCGTGCTGTTCTTTACGGTCAGTACTATTTTAGAGTTTCTCGCCCCCTATAAATTTTGGTTCATTGTTTATCTCAGCCTCTCGAGTGCAGCGCTGGTCATGATGGGTGCGCTTGGGCAACGCTATGCCACCATTTCCTTCGGTACGATTTTACTTTCGATCTATACCATGTTTGGTTTAGGAGAGTATCCAGATTGGTATCAGCAACCGAGTTATTTTGTATTGGGTGCCTTGTGGTATGGGCTGACATCAATCTTATTTTTTGTTATTCGCCCAACCTTGCCTTTACAAGAAAAGATCTCAACTATTTTTCAGGATATTGCTGAATTACGACAAGCCAAATCACGTTTATTCGACCCAGATAATATCGATAATGTCGAAACACTGCTATTCGAACTCTCACAAAAAAATAGCCAAGTGGTCAGTAGTTTGAATCAAGCCAAAAACTCCTTACTGACGCGCTTAAAAGCGTCTCGGGTTAACAACACCAGTATTTATTGGCTGAACTTATATTATTTTGCCCAGGACATGCATGAACAGGTCACATCTAGTTATCTACATTATGAAAAGATTCATCAGAACTTTAGCCGCAGTGATTTAATTTTCCGTATTCAAAAAAATATGCAGCTACAAGCCTTGGCATGTCATGATTTAAGCCAAGCGATCTTAGATCATCAAAGCTATCAGCCCCGTGAATCTGCCAGTAAAGCATTAGAAAATCTCGAATTGTCGATGCGGGATTGGGTGCAACAGCATCCCAATAATCTTGAAGTTAAAAATCTGGAATTGATCCTTAATAATTTAAAAAGTGTGCATGAGCAGTTTGCTCAACTGCAACTCAATCAAAATATCGAACAGCTTTCACCTCAGCAACATCAAGATCATTTGAACTTACTCGATGATGATATTCAGGGGGTTCAGGATTTAATTTTAAAAATCAAACAGCAACTCAGCCCGCAATCGGCGCTGTTCCGCCATGCCGTGCGTTTGGCTGTGATCTTTGTAGTGGGTTATGCCATTTCCTTATTACCTTTTGCCCAAAATGGCTACTGGATTCTACTCACCAGTTTATTTGTTTGCCAGATCACCTACTTTGCCACCAAAAGCCGTCTCAAGCTCAGAACCATCGGCACTTTACTTGGGGTGTTATTAGGTATCCCCATTCTTTATTTTGTGCCAAGTATTGAAGGCCAATTGTTATTAACCGTCATCTGTGGGGTCTCTTTTTTCTATTTAAGACAAAAGAAATATGCACTTGCCACGGTCATGGCCACCTTAATGGTGTTATTGATTTTTAATTTAAAAGGTGCAGGTTTTAGTATTATCCTGCCACGTATTATTGACACTTTTATTGGCTGTGCAATTGCATGGCTTGCGGTCAATTTCATTTGGCCCGATTGGAATTTTCGCAATATCTCCAGCAACATCAAGAAAAACAATCAAACCACTTTCGATTATTTTCATGTGGTGGTACAGCAGTATCATCAAGGGCGTGAACTCGATCTGGAATACCGAACCACTCGACGTGCAGCACATAATGCCCAGATCGAGCTGTCTAATATGATCTCAAGTCTGAGTACCGAACCTCAGCCCAACCAAGAACTCATTCAATATGCGTTTCGCTATTTGGTCTATAGCCACAGCCAACTCAGTTATGTCTCAGCCTTGGGACATCAACGGGAAAAAATCGAAGATCAGGCATTATTAGAATTACTAGATAAAATTGAGAATGTGCTGAAGCAAAGTCTGATCGAACAAGCCGCTATTCCGCCACAGCGAGTAGAACGCTTGCTCGAAGATATTAATAACCTAAATCAACAACATCAGGTCTCTGCAAAACACCCTTTGCTCTTAAAACAAATGAGTCTGTTGCTCGAGACCTTGCCTGAGTTAGTCCTGTTAAAAAATAAACTGCTCGCCTTAGAAATTAAGTGAGCAGTTTATGGAGACAGAAATTAATTCAACCCGTCTTGCTGACGTGCCAGCATATGTTGTTTCAAGGCATGACGTGGCGAACTAAACCAAAACACGATCAAGACCAGACTGGCTAAAGCAAACGCCCAAATATGGAAATGTGTATACAGCACCCGAACCAATTCAATCACGACAAAATAACTCACCATCATCAACATCGATACCGCGGCTGCGACTGTTCCTTTTGAGACTTCCGAAGACATCAGTGCAAAACGGTACATCACCGAGAAGCTAATCCCCTCACCCAAACTGATTAAGGTCATACCAATCAATAAACAAGGCACCAAATAGCTTTGCCAAATTACACCGAGCACCAAGAATGCAGTACCTAATAACATGATCGGCAAACCAAATAGAATAGTTTTACCTAGCGGGAAGCGATCAATAATCTTGATCAGGATGATATTGCCTGCAATTAAGCCAAAGAACACCGGAAACTGTGCCAAGCCATATTGCACACTGCTCAATTTCAGCTCATCAACCAAAATGATTGGTGATAAAGCAATCCATAACATCAACGGCATACCCACCATCGGTAAGGCAATGCTTAAGCCCAAGAAACGACGGTTGCTCAATACCTTTTTAAAGTCATCAAAGATATAGCTAAAAGGCTGCTTCGGTTGTTTACGGCTTTCTTGGGTCGCGGGCATAAATTTCTTTAAGCCAAACCAACTGATAAAAGACACCGCGGCAATGGCAACGAAGCCCCAATGCCATGACACATAATCAATCAGAAATGCACCCAATACAGGGCCAAGTAAAGGCGCCAATAAAGAAATATTCGCCATCAGTGCCATGACTTTGATCGCATCACGCTCTTCAAAAGTTTCTTGAATGGCTGCATAACCAACCGCAGAAATGACGCTTAACCCCATACCTTGTAAGAAACGCAGTGTCAGGAATTGTTCAATATTGTGCGTCAGTAAAATCAACAAACAACAAACCGTAAAGAATGCCACACCAGCTAAGAGTACTTTTTTACGCCCGAGACGATCCGAAAGCGGTCCCAACAGCCATGCGACACTGGCACCACCCAACAAATAAAATGACATTGACGACGGTGCCCACGTTGCACTGACCGCAAATTGTTCTGTAATCGACAACATCGCGGGTTGAATCAAGTCATTACCGATATAAACTGAAAATTCAAATAGCACTAAAGCTAAAGGAAACATGAGCGTTATACGGTTTAACGTCATGTTCTGATTATTCGTCATCATGTTTTATTCACAAAAATAACCAACTCGTGTGCGTCCCATTTTTCAAAACGAAAAAGGGATCATCACCACAAGATTTTATGGCTTAGATTTAAATTAAATTTTGATTTCATGCTGTGAGAAAGCACGTGATAAATGTGAAAACACCGTATTCACTAGGTGTATATAAGAAAAACAATTTATTTACGTGAGATTGGTAAATGTTTTACCATTTGGCTAAATTGCCACGCGCAACTGTAGCACTTTTTCAAAATGACCGCAATTTAAACAGCCGATAACGCTCATATTGAGATGTGCATAACCAAAAAGTTATCCACATCTTTGCTGATATTTTATACGTCGCTCTATATAGAGCCCATGCTTATGGACAGAGATCAAATTGGAACGTCTCGGTGTTCTCTCCTCTGGCACATTGATAGCTTTGCTTTTTATTGACCACTTTCCAAACATCTTGATTACGTTTTAATTGATATTCTGTCCGTACAGCAATCACCGAATCATCTAATTGTGCTTGCTCAACCGTCACCTGTGCATCGGTTGGATTCTCGGCACTATTGAATTGCTGGTCTATTTTTAAATTGCTGTCTTCATGAAACAAATTCGGTTGATCCGATAAAATCACATGCATCACTGTATTTTTTTGAACCGCAGCTTGCTGCTGTGAAGGTGTTGTCGGCTGATTACATGCTGTGAGGAATACAGCAGATCCCAATATCAGTGCAATTTTATGCATTTTGTACCCATCCAATCCATTTAGCTCATTTATGCTACTATGCAAAACTGAATTGCCACGCAACAAAATGTATGTGGCGTGCATTAAATTTGTTGTCATTGTCTAATGATGATGATCATAACAAATGATTAAAAAAACACAGTTTATAACATCAAAATCACCTTAGTTTGGACATGCCGATATGTCAGATTTAGCGAAAAATTTAAGCATTATTTTAATCTTGGGTAGCACTCTGGCTGCCTGTTCCAAACATCCTGAAGGTGCAGCAAACGATGCTGCAGTTGCAACTGAAAGTGCTGCAATGGACAGCACTGCTGTTCAAGAAAATGCCATTCAAAATCCAGAACAACTGGTTAGCAATCAACAGAGTGCTTTAGAACAAAATCGTCAATTGGTCAAAAGCGCACAATTGCAATTTGAAGTGAAAGATGTATTAAAAACCACATCGGCACTGGAACAGCAGTTATTGCAATACAATGGTTATATCGAAGAAAAACAGATTAATTATCAAGTCAGTGACCGTTCTGAACGTGGCCGTATTGATGGCAGTGTCGACATCTATGAAAAGATCACCCCAACTGTCCAACTCACAGTACGTATCCCCAATGCACAGGTGACCAGCTTCTTAAATAATTTATTGCCACTCATGCTGAACTTTAATACCCAGAGCTATGAAGCCAAACGTTATGAATTAAAATTGCTCGAAGAAAAACTGAATACCGCCAATCAAAGTAACAGTGGATTAAACGCAGTTAACAATCAGTTGCAGCAACTGACCAATTTAGAAGTTAAAGACCGTTTGGCTTATAGCACTATTCGACTGGAATTCTTCCAACAGTCACAAGTGCGTAAAACCCATGATCTCAATATCAACCGTATTGCCACCTTAGACAGTGATCCATTATTCAGCCGAATTTGGGAAGCGATTAAAGTGGGCTTGTACGGTTTTAGAGAAACTATCATTTGGCTCGTGATGCTGTGGCCGTTGTATGTAGCGATTGCGATTTTATGGGGCATCCGTCGTTGGTATAAAGCTAAAAAATCCAAAGCGGAATAGTTCAATTGTTGATTTTTGATCAATAGTATTTTGCTCATTTATGCATTTTTACTCATGAATAGATTTTCTAAAATGCTTTCCAGTTTTTAGAGATTTATTTTTGAGTAATCGCATGAGCAATATTTTAATTATTAATGGTGCCAAACAGTTTGAACATTCGAATGGTGAGTTGAACGACACCCTGACTGAATTTTCTCAAGCACATCTAAGCACCTTAGGTCATCAGGTACAAGTTACCCGTACCGACAGTGACTATGACATTCAAGCTGAAATTGCCAAATACCTATGGGCAGATGTGGTGATTTACCAAATGCCGGGTTGGTGGATGGGTGCACCGTGGACCATGAAAAAATACATCGATGATATCTTCACGATTGGACATGGCTCGCTTTATGCCAGTGATGGTCGTAGTCGTTCAGATGCATCTAAAAAATATGGTTCAGGTGGTTTAATCCAAGGTAAAAAATACATGTTGTCTTTGACATGGAATGCACCGATGGAAGCCTTCACCGATCCTGACCAGTTCTTCCACGGCGTTGGTGTGGATGGCGTTTATTTACCTTTCCATAAAGCTAATCAATTCTTGGGTATGGATTCACTGCCTACATTTATCGTCAATGATGTGATCAAAGCGCCAAACGTACCAAGTTATATCGAAGCGTATAAAACCCATTTAGACCAACTTTTTGCAGCAAGCCATTAAGTGAGAAAATAATATGTTAACCATTATTGCTGAAATTTATACGCATTCAGGCGCTGAGCATCGCCAAGCCGTTTTAGATGCCTTTGAAAAAATTATTCCAACGGTACTGGCAGAAGAAGGTTGTCAGGGCTATGAGCCATTGATTGATCATCTTCCTGCGATTGAGATGCAGGCCACTAATGAGAATACGATTGTCATGTTAGAGAAATGGCAGAGTACTGCTCATTTAGAAGCGCATATGCAAACTGCACATATGCAGCAACATTTTGAAGCAACCAAAGACCATGTTGCGGATGTAAAAATCCGTATTCTAAACAGTGGGATTTAACAGATAACACCCTAAATCTGAGTCCGACAAAATATGAAATCATTGAATATTTAAGTCGAACTCAGCTGATGAGTAAATGCATGGTTTTACTGATAATAATGCTGTTTTAAATGACGGCTATAATCTGTTAAATAGGCTTCCAAACTGGCACGACGATCCGCCTTCGGCATCGACTTTGCTGCCAGTTGCTCGATCTTGCTTTCCAACAGTTGAAGAATTGCAGCTTGCTCCGCTTGGGGTAGCTGTGCTTTTTCTTGCTGCTGTTTTTTAATCTCCAGATAATCTTCCGCCCAATGCCGTAATGGATCATTTGCATCCACTTGCGCAAATAGATCGGTAATGAGTAATTCAGGCATCTGTTCTTGGGTCGCTAATTCAGCCGACATCAAACCACGAATCGAATAAAACACTTTCTTATAGGTAAAGTTATCTGCGCTTTGCATCACTTTCATGCCGCCTTTTGCCAGCGATAAATAGTGGTGATACAACGCGCTATAGTCGATTCGCTCAAGCAATCCATCACGAAAGATTTGCCATTCTGGAAAGACATTAAAATACACAATATGTGCTCTGACCCACTCCAAAACAGTAGGATTACTTTTTGCCAATAAACCAAACATTTTATCGAGGTCATAAGAGACAAAATCAAAATCGCCATCCATGATCTCGATCAAGTCACGATGTTTTTTATAATCAAAATATTGGTCTTTGCTCGGTAGATGAAAACCGCGTACATCATAGTCACTGTCAGGGCTGGCCATGCCCCATAAACGGCTGCCACTTTCGATATAAAATAATGGGATATCTTGGCGTTGTTGAAATAGTTTTTCGATTTCGTGATGGATATTCATTGCGATGGCTTCATTATTTAAAAATTTATATTTGTGAGAGACAATACTCTTTTTCACTGTACTCATTAATTTGATTTTAAAAAAATTATCGTTTGATAAAATCAATCTCTATTCAATATAACAAATAGGATCATGCATGCAACTGACTTATGCGGGACAGGTTTTCTTGGTGGTGGTTGCGATCTTGTGTGTCTGGTCTTTTGTCCTGACAAAGTTTTGGCTAAAACGTTTAGCCAAGAATCGTGACAGCAGTAAGTTTGAATTTGCTTATTTATTTGTGGTGGTGTTTAGCATCAGCTCCCTATTTTTCCCTTTTACTTATTGGGTCTCACAAGCTGTGTATGGTTTAGCAACCAAACCGAGCTATGATGCAACCATCGTGAGCTATACCTCAGAATGGGTCGATACCGAACGTACGGATTCCAACGGTCGTAAATATAAAACCCAAACCTTAATGCATACGGCTCAGGTGCAATTCAAAGATGATCAAAATAGAACATTGGTCTTGGATAATTCAGTCCGTTCAGGTGATGTGCCTGTAGTCGGAGATCATATCCAAGTTGTTTATAAGGCTGGTGATCATTCCGCACAAGAAAAGAGTTGGCGGACGGGTCTGCTGTTTGCCGCTACCCTGTTTATGCTGTTTATTATGGGCTATATCTTGGTCATGATTATTGCCTATGCTTTGAATCGGAAGATGGATCCTTACAAAGCCTTTACTAACTTCTTAATTTTTAGAATTACCCTTCCACTCGGCACTATGGCGATGTTTGGGATGCTGTCTTATTCGGTTTTTGCTTATTTCTTTTTGGGTAATCCACAGAATATACCTGTCTGGGCTGCTGCGATTTGTAGCTTCTTTTCGCTCTGTCTTTTACCGCTGATTTATCATATTTTGACGGGTTGGAAAGCGTACAAGAAATAATTTTTTTATTGCTGTTTATTCTTTAATTGTTGTTATATACGCTGTCCCTACACTTTTACCTTGAAAATCCAATACTGAATAATTTTTCATCAAAATAATTTCATCTAGGATTTGCCCAAATAGGATTTCACAGACCAAAACTCATTCAGAATTTTCTTTTCTTCATCTTTCAAATATAGGCGTATCATATGAGTTGAATCTTCTATTTTCATAAATAAGATCATACTGATATATAAATCATTATTCTTGTTATTAAAATCAACGTAGTCAGCAGCAATGTCTTTACGATGTAAGCAAATATATCCCTGACAAATCATTTGTTTTTCTATCATTTATTCTTTCCTAATAACAAAAAAGCGCATCTTTCGATACGCTTTTAACAGAGCTTCTTTTATCTAATCAAGCATTAAAGATCAAATAATTTTCCTGGGTTCATAATCCCATTCGGGTCAAACGCCAACTTCAATGCTTTCATATATTCAATTTCTTCAGGCGAACGTGAATACTCTAAATATGGTTTCTTGGTCATACCCACACCATGCTCGGCAGAGATCGAACCATCATATTTTTTCACGGTCTCAAACACGTATTTATTCACCACCTGACACTTGGCAAAGAATTCATCTTTGGTCAAATTTTCAGGTTTTAAAATATTTAAGTGCAAGTTACCGTCACCAATATGACCAAACCAGCAAATTTCAAAGTCTGGATAATTGTCGGCAACGATCGCATCAATTTCTGCAATAAATGCAGGTACATGGGTAATTAATACAGAGATGTCATTCTTGTATGGAATAAACGGCGCAATCGATTCTGAAATATCTTCACGCAAACGCCATAAGCTTTGAGCCTGTTCAAGACTTTGGCTCATCACCCCATCAATCACCCAACCTTGTTCCATACAATGCTCAAAAATCTGCATTGCCTTATCCATGATTGGCTCGTATGGTGCTTCAAATTCCAATAGCACATAGAACGGACATTGCGTTTCAAATGGACGTTGTACATGACCGCGATCCAACACTTTCTGCATTGCCAATTCACCAAAGAATTCAAAAGCAGTCAGGTCAATTGCGTTTTGGAAAGCATGCAATACAGGCATCACTGCTTCAAAGTCAGGCGCACCCAATACCATGACTTGTAAGTTTTGTGGCTGACGCTCAAGCTTGATTTCAGCTTCAGTGACTAAACCAAGTGTACCTTCACCACCAATAAACAAGTGTTGCAGCGAATAACCTGTCGCATTCTTAATCATGCCTTTGTTTAAACGCAGCACATCACCTTTACCTGTCACCACGGTTAAACCGAGTACCCAGTTACGGGTCATGCCGTATTTAATGACTTTAATACCGCCCGCATTGGTACCAATATTGCCGCCAATCTGGCTTGAACCTGCTG
Organism: Acinetobacter genomosp. 15BJ; assembly: GCF_000400715.1. Lineage (GTDB taxonomy): Bacteria > Pseudomonadota > Gammaproteobacteria > Pseudomonadales > Moraxellaceae > Acinetobacter. The sequence goes on from NZ_KE007345.1 coordinate 192,661, forward strand.
AAGCAAAATCGACTGGATAATACATGCCTTGTTCTTCGGCATAATTCTGTAATTGCTCAGTCACCACACCTGCTTGAACACGAACCATACGATCTGCTGGGAAGAACTCAAGAATCTGGTTCATCTTGTCAAAGCTAATCACAATCTCGCCATTGGTTGCGACAGCTCCCGCTGAAAGACCAGTACGACCGCCTGATGGAGTAATCGCGACATTAAATTGATTGGCTAATTTGACAATGGCCTGAACTTGTTCAGTGCTTGAAGGGAAAACGATGACTGATGGGTTCGGATCAAAATGTTTGGTATGATCTCGTCCCCAATTTTCCAAACTGTCGGCATCGGTTTTAATTCGGTTTTCACCCACAATTGCCGTTAATTGGGTCAATAACTCAGGTGTTAAAGCGACTGAAGCATTCATCGTTTACAGGCCTAGCAAGAAGTAAAGATAGAGCATTTGAATAACAACACAATATTTTTCAATATCTTAAAATGCAGTATTCAACATATAGAAACTCGGCAGAACAGCGCAAACCTGATGTTTTCAGATTTGACTATCAGATCTCTGCATTTTACATAGAAGCAGGCATGGGATAAAGCTTAGGATAAAGATACTGTAATAACAAAATGTGTATAACCAATAAAATTCAGCTTTAGCTGAAAAATTATCAATAATTCTGCTGCGCTAATTTTAAACCAAATATTTATATCTCAAAGCTCTATGCTATAGTACTGCAACTAAATTTTGGCCTTTGTAGCGGAGCCGTAATGAGCCAACATCTATCACTACCTAAAGACAAAATCCGTTTCCTTCTGTTAGAAGGTGTGCATCAAAATGCCATCGATACTTTAAATGCAGCGGGTTATACCAACATCGATTATCACAAAACTGCGCTTGAAGGCGACGCTTTAAAAGAAGCAGTTAAAGATGCTCATTTCATTGGTATTCGTTCCCGTACGCAATTAACTGAAGAAATCTTTGAAGCTGCGAACAAACTGATCGCAGTCGGTTGCTTCTGTATTGGTACAAACCAAGTCGATTTAAAAGCGGCGATGTCTCGTGGTATCCCTGTATTCAACGCACCGTATTCAAATACGCGTTCGGTTGCAGAATTGGTTCTTGCTGAAACGATTCTGTTGCTTCGTCGTGTACCTGAAAAATCGAAAGATACACATGCGGGCGGCTGGAATAAAGCTGCGGTGGGTTCGTTTGAAACTCGTGGTAAGACTTTAGGTATCGTCGGTTACGGCTCGATCGGTTCACAACTTTCTGTATTGGCAGAAAGCTTAGGTATGAAAGTGATCTATTTTGATGCTGTGACCAAATTACCATTAGGTAATGCACGTCAAGTTGGCTCTTTAGATGAACTTTTAGCAACTGCGGATGTAGTAACTCTACATGTTCCAGATGTTCCATCTACGCGTAACTTCTTCAAGAAAGAACAATTCGCGAAAATGAAAAAAGGCTCAATCTTCTTGAACGCAGCACGTGGTACATGTGTCGTGATCGAAGATTTAGCAGATGCGATTAAATCAGGTCACATCGCTGGTGCAGCGGTTGACGTATTCCCGAAAGAACCAAAAGCCAATGGTGAAGAGTTCCTATCTCCACTTCGTGGTTTAGACAACGTGATCTTAACCCCGCACGTGGGTGGTTCGACCATGGAAGCGCAAGCAAACATCGGTTTAGAAGTGGCTGAAAAATTCGTTGCTTATTCAGACAAAGGGATGACACTTTCTGCGGTGAACTTCCCAGAAATCGCATTGCCTCTTTCTGATGGTCAGCACCGTTTGCTTCACATCCACAAAAACGTTCCGGGTGTGTTATCGAAGATCAACACATTGTTCGCTGAACAAGGCATCAACATCTCTGGTCAGTCGTTAATGACTAAAGGTGATATCGGTTACTTGGTGATGGATGTTGACGCATCTGCATCTCAAGAAGCGCTTGATACTTTGAACCACGTTGAAGGTACTATCCGCGTTCGCGTATTGTTCTAAGCATTATTTAGAATAATGTAGAAAAAGCCACAGTTGATACTGTGGCTTTTTTATGGGCGTTTGACTTATTATGTGAATATTATACTGAATGTTAAAAAAATAAGATGTCTAGCCCTGTACTGAAAACACCACTCCATGCTTTATTGCTGTTGATGATTGCCATGTTGTGTGTACAAGGCAGTGGTTCCTTGGCCAAAATTCTGTTTCAAAGCTTTCCTGTATTGACCGTTTCCGCCATGCGCCTATTTTTTGGTGCGATCATATTGGCGGTGATTTTTAAGATCTGGACCATCAATTTCAAAGTGGTGCGTTGGAAAGCCATTCTCACCTATGGGGTGGCGCTTGCTGGCATGAATGCACTGTTCTATTTATCACTTGAACGCTTACCACTAGGCCTTGCCGTTGCCTTTGAATTTATTGGTCCCTTAAGTGTCGCCCTCTATCATGCCCGTCAGAAATATGACTTCATCTGGGTTGGCTGTGCCATTCTGGGCTTAATGTTGCTCTTTCCGTTGCAACAGGCACAACAAGGTCTCGACATGCTTGGCGTATTCTTTGCCATCAGTGCAGGTGCGTGTTGGGCACTGTATATTATTGCAGGACAAAAACCATCGGGAATCTCAGGCAACCATACCGTTTGCTTAGGCATGTCAATTGGTATGCTCTGCTTATTGCCCTTTGCACTCTTTTCAGGCGCAATCGATCGAGTGTTTGAACTGCCTAATTTATATTATTTTATCGGTCTTGCGATATTAGCCAGCGCCTTGCCGTTTACCTTAGAAATGATTGCATTGCGTAGTTTAACCCCGCTTAGCTTTGGCACCTTGATGAGTTTAGAACCTGCGGTTGCCGCACTTTCAGGCTTTATCTTCCTTGGTGAAATGCTGCTTTGGAATCAATGGTTAGCGTTGGGCACCATTATTATTGCTTCGATTGGTTGTACCTTTACCACACAACAGGCTCGGCAGCAAAAAGAGGCAAAATAAAAGATGTTGTCTCAAAATCAGAAAAACACTCTCGCTTATCTTGGAGATCTTAGATGAAAAATCTCCAACTGGTCGCCGTGCTGTACATGGTATTGTCCATGCTGTCTTATCAGATCAGTGCATCCTTTGCCAAGCAATTGATTGCCACACTTGATCCATTGACGGTGACAATTTTAAGACTGTGTTTTGCAACCATTCTGGTCGCGATCATGTTCCGTTCATGGAAAATCATTTCCAAATTGAAAGAACTGAAATGGCGAGATCTCCTCTGTTATAGCGCAGCATTGGGCTGTATGAATATTCTGTTCTATACCTCTTTGGGTAAGTTACCTCAAGGGATTGCGGTGGGCTTAGAATTTATCGGTCCACTCGGCTTAGCATTGCTGTCAATTAAACAGCGCAGTGATTATATTTGGGTGGCATTTGCGATTTTAGGCATTGCACTGATGGTGCCGTGGCACGATGCTCATGCACAGCACTTTTCCTATATTGGCGCGGCCTGTGCACTTGGTGCAGGGTTCTTCTGGGCCTTATATATTTATTATGGGCATCGGGTCGTACAGCAAAATATTGGCATGCATGCCTTGACCATTGCCATCGGTTTATCTGCACTGACCTTACTTCCTTTTGGTCTATGGAATAACGCGCCTGTGCTACTAGATACTCAATATTGGGGCAAAGCCCTCGTGATTGCCCTAATGGCAACTGCAATTCCTTATGCCTTGGACTTAATGGCACTCAAACGGCTGACCAAACTGAGCTATGGGACACTTTCCAGCCTTGCGCCTGCATTGGCGGCCTTAGCTGGTCTGGTGCTGTTACATGAGCGCATTAGCTTGATTCAATGGGTGGCATTGGCCTGTATTATGGTGGCTTCGATTGGTGTTACCTTACGCGGAGGGAAAGCATAATTTTTTAAGGAAAATCATTAGTAACGGAAGATTGATATGGAAATTGATGAAGAACTCACTCTTAAAAAAATACAAATATTCTTGGCTTTTATGCGCTGTGGAAATCTTTCCAAAACAGCAACGGAAATGCAGCTCAGTAATGTCAGTGTTCATAAAGCCTTACACTCACTGGAAAGTGCCCTACGTTGCCCTCTTTTTAAAAATGAAGGTCGTAATTTAATTCCGTTAAAAAGCGCTTATGTATTCGAAGAACGTGCGCAAAAAATCGTACAGGACATTTTTATTACGGTGAATAAAACCAGAGAAGCTGCGGGCTTTGCAGCAAAAGTTCTACATTTAGGTTCTCTTTATTCTTTAACCGTAAAAACGATTCCCAATGTGATTAGCGGACTCAAATTAAGACGTAGTGAACTCGATATTCAATTACTTCTTAGCTCCAATCAGGATCTGGTTAAAAAGCTTAAAACGACGGAACTTGATGCCATTATTGTGGCACTGAATGAAACAACGCAAGACGATGACTTTGAAATTTTGCCTATGTTCTGTGATGATATTTTTTTAGCGGTAAATAAAGACTCTAAATATGTTGATTTTGAGGAGATTGATCTCAGTCTACTCAAAGAAGAAACTTTTTTAACTTTAACGCAAGGCTTTGCCACCCATAATGACAGTGATTTCATTTTTAAAAAGGCTGGTTTTTCACCTAAGGTTGCCTTACAGCTTAATGATATTTTTACTTTAATTAGTATGGTCAGTTCAGGTGTTGGTTTTGCACTTTTGCCCGGTCGTATTTCTGCGGTATATGAAAGCTCAGTTAAACTTATCCCCTTGAAACAGCAATATCATCTGCAACAGGACATTGGGTTGGTCTTTCTAAAAAGTAAGGAACGTGACCCCAATTTGCTGGCATTAATTGCAGAATGCCGGATGTTTGCCTCTCATGTACAAAAATGAATAATAAGCAACTTATAACCAATGAATAAGTTGCAAATATTCATGCTTTATCACTTATCCAAAAATCGCATTTACCGTCAGAAAAAATACTGAGGGCCCAAGTAAACAACCGAGACCTGTATAAAAGGTTGCCACTAATGCACCATAGGGAACTAATCGAACATCTGTACTTGCCAATCCTGCTGCTGTACCACTTGTTGTCCCAGCTAGCCCACCAAATACCATGGCTGAACGTGGACTTTTTAGATACATGAATTTTGCAAGCAATGGTGTGCCGACCATAAAGAACACCGATTTGATGAGTCCAATTGCAATCGAAAGCGCGATCACATCAGAACTTGCACCAATGGCTGTTCCTGTAATTGGACCGACAATATAAGTCATAGCGCCCGCGCCAATCGTGGTCATGGAAATCGGATCTCTATATCCCATCATCCAAGCAACCATTGCACCAATTACAAAAGGAACAATACAGCCCAGCGTAAGCGCAATTAAGCCAATTTTTCCTGCTTTTTGGACTTCTTTAACATCCACTTCAAATGCAGTAGATGCAATTGCCAGATCACGGATCATTGCACCGCCCAATAGAGCAAAACCAGAGAATATAGCAATATCAGAAATCCCTTTTGTACCTTGTGTATACACCCCCGCAAAATAGGCCACAACAAGTCCCAAAGTAATTGCGATTGCAGAGCTTTGTAGTTTTCCTTTGGTCAAATATTTTGAAAGCAAGTGAGATAAAAACATCATCAAACCTGTGACCGCTAGTGCAGTCACCAAAGCATTTTTGGTGAGTACCGTAATTAAGTCTTCCATTCTTTAAATCCTTTTGTTATTCATTATCGTGATGCGGCTTTAAGCTACTTTTTCAGTTCCTTCTATTGTCCACTCATAGGTTTCATAATCACCACTTAATCGATTCAAATAACGAATGACTAAAACCGTCCCGACCAAAGAAGCAACAGAAACAATCAGACCCAACATACCTCCCGATAAAGCTGCAACCACATTTTGTCCCGCTGACATCGCCACCACAATTGGAATATACATACCGGACCAATATAAGATTCCAAATTGTGTTACCTGCGGTAAATAACCCTTTTTTGCTAATAGCTCTTTAGAGAGAATCAAAAGAATCATAGAAATGGCCACACCACCCACATTGGCTTTTACCCCGATAAGGACACCTAAGGTATTGCCAAGATAATCACCGAGTAAATGACAAATCGCTAAAATTGCTGTTCCATATATAATCATTGTAAATCCCTCATATCCTTGGATTACTTACGTTTTTTAAATCAAATTCCCATATGAATCTGATTTTCCTGTTGTTTTTGCATTGCCATTCGAATGCTATCGATGCGCGTTCCTTGCAATGACAATACGGTCCCTTCTTTAAATGTACGACGTGCAAGCGTCGTGAGTACTGTGCCGGGTAAAGCTTCAATCTGTAATCTGACACCTCTTTCCCATGCAGCCTGAATCGTGCTTTCCCAATCTACAGTGCGACTCATATTAAAAGCCAAGTCATCACCAATCTGTTCTGGCTTAGCAAGCGTGCGCGCCGTTGTACCACTTAAATATCGAATTTTAGGCTGCTTTAAAGTGACTCCCTCCATAGACGCTGCAAGTTGCTCGGCTTGCTGACTTAATAATTCACAATGCGAAGGCACTGATACATCTAGTTTTTTTTCTATTACACCATGCTGCTTTGCCAATATAACCACTTGCCGCATGGCCTCATGGCTTCCAGAAATAACGATCTGATTATGTGCATTGATATTGGCGACATATACCTCTGGCGTTATTTGATAAATTTGTTTCACCCACTTCTCAACAGATGTGCGATCTGTACCTATTAATGCGGTCATGCCATATCCCCTTGGATAGGCGTTTTGCATGAGTTCACCACGATAGGCAACCAAGCGAATCGCATCTTCGTATACTAAAACACCTGCAACAACCGCAGCCGACCATGCGCCTATTGATAGACCTGCGACATAATCAGGCTTTAAGTTTTCGGCAGTTAATAGGGCTGAACTCACTACACCTGAAATCAGTAAACATAGCTGTACTGACCGTGTCGACTGCAATGCAGCCGAACTATCCAACAACAAGACATCTTCTTTAAGTACATCGGATGCACGCTCAAGGTATTCTTTAACCAAAGCGGTTTGTGGCATGTCGTGCAACATATTGCTTCTTTGCACTCCCTGCCCCGGATACACCCAAATCGAAGCCATGATATCTATTCCCTAATTCCATGGGTTTTCTACTAAAACCGCACCATCAGGACGCTTCAATAGGACTTTCCCCCTATTCCCAGCCCATTCTTTTAACGCTAGACCACCTTTTGGCAGTTGTAGCTGTATATCCACATTCAGCCCTGCTTGCTGAAAAGTTTCGAGTAACTCAATTGCCTGCTTTTTTGCAAAAGGCTGTTCAGTTCTCATCAACAAATCGATGTCACTGTACAGAGTGACTGTTTCAATACCCGTTGCCAGCTCAAATCCGAAACTTCCTGTATATCCCCAATACCCTGAAAAGCTCTTCATGATGCTGGAAATACGCTGCAAACGTTCTGCCAAGTGTTCAAACTGCTCTGTCCTTAGCTCAGTCAGCGCTTCGGGTTTAAGTTGTCTAGTAATGGCAGATCGTGGCATTTGAGTAGCATAACGTTGATGACGGAATTGCCCTCTTACGCCCACCGCGACCTGATCAACAGGAGTGATCGCCCGTCGTACCACAACAGGATCACCTCGCAGTAACACCTCTTTCACCCATAAAGGAGCATCATCAGCCAAGCAATCGACCGTCATGCCCCAGAGTAAATCATGGGCTTCAGGATCAAGTTTCATGACCATTGCTCACGCAATAATTCACGCACCTGTTTAGACATCTGACGATTTTGACCATGAAGCCTTTGTTCCAGCCCTCTAGACGGTTCAGCATGAATCTCTTTAAATACCTGTTCAACAGCCAGCTTTGCGAATGAAAGATCATCATTTGTCGGTTGTTCAGGGTTTTCAACAGATAACAGTTCAGATAACAAACCCAGTGTTGCATAACTCTCGATGTCATACGCCATTGGCGGAATGCTTGAGGCTAATTGTTCTAACTCATCAACCGACCGCAGTGTAACGCGTGCGGCAGATTCTTTACCCATTGCATGCACCATAACACCTGAGTCTTTTAAGGCAATAATACGATTGGCTTGGTAACCATGCGCCAAGAAAGCACCTGACATCGACTTCCCAACCAATAAACTCACAATAGGATGACCTGCCAATCTAGCTCTGGCATAGCTGTCTACTGCACCTGCTAAGGCTTGATGAATACCCAACAATTCTTCACGGCGTCCATAAGCCTGACTAGGCACATCCACCAGACATAAAATGCCACGTTTAGTTTCAGCGTCTGCATCGGCTTGAATCACTTCATCGACGACTCTTGCCAAACTCCAACCCTCAAGCAATCCAACTTCACCTTGTCTTGCACGCGGGAACAGATTATTGCTGTCTGGGACAACTGCAATGACCCGTACAGCTTGTTGACCAAGCTGACCATCTGCAACCAAAACAGAAGCAGGAAAGTCTTCAACCAATTTAAAACCCTGCGTGAAGGCCTTAAACCAAGCTGCACCCCGAGTAGATGCTTTTAATGTATCAATGGCGATATTCATGCTTGCTCTCCTTGATACAAAGCCTGAACCTGTGTTGGAGTGATCTGCTCAGCGGTATCGACCTGTTGTAGCTGTGCTAAATAGAATGAGTAATTTGAGCTCCGATGTTGAAGAGGTAAACCTTGCTGCAAATAATCAATCACTTGCTGACGGATTTTATTGCGGTCATCATCCACATAAGCATCGGCCAAACCGCTGGCGAAGCGCTGATTACCACCTGTAACACTCCAAATAAATGGGCGATCTTTGGCGTTATATTCTTGTATGCCTGCTTCCTGTTCAATCACTTGCGGGCCATTCAGTCCCAATCTTCCTTCTTGCGTCATCACAATATAACTGCATAATCCGGCAGCAATCGACATGCCACCAAAGCATCCAACACTTCCAGCAACTACAGCAATCACGGGTTGATACTGGCGTAAATTCACGATTGCAGCCTGAATTTCAGCAATTGCAGCCAAACCCAGATTTGCCTCTTGTAAGCGAACACCACCTGTCTCGAGCAGTAAAATTGCAGCAGTGGGAATACCATTAAGGTTATCTTCAACGGCAAGCTCCAAAGCGCCCGCAATTTTGGCACCTCCCACTTCTCCTAAACTTCCACCTTGAAATAAACCTTCGATAGAAATTAAAACCACGGGATGCTCTTGAACAGAACCTTTTGCAATCACCATGCCATCATCTGCTTGCGGCACAATATTTTGCTGAATAAGCCAAGGTGACATGACGCGTGCAAATGGGTCAAGCAACTCTCGGAAAGTGCCTTCGTCTAACAATGCTTTGGCTCGTTCCCTTGCGCTGAGTTCAATAAAATCTTGCTTATTTAACAAGCTCTGGATATCAGTCATGCGCAATCTCCTCCAATGCTTGTTCGAGACGTAAGCGAACCACTCCAGGCGTTGCACCAAAATCATGAATATCAATTTTGACCGCTGGCGGGATCTGCGCAGTAAAAATCCGTTCGAACAAATTGTGCCAACGTGCTGCACTGCCATCTACCGAAGTGACGACATGAATAGAAGCTTTTCCCTTTTCACCAGGTTGCATCAAAATTTCTAAATCACCCGAACCCACACATCCGACCAACGCTTTTTTTACAGGTGGCTCTGTCGCCACAAATTCAAAATGAAGTGTTTCCATAATCAAAATCCCTGTTTATTCTTTAAAGATGATTGCGCTACACGATCTATAAACAAAGTTGCGGCTAATAAATCTGCGGCACCGCCAGCAGAAGCTTTCATCCGAAGTAGATCAATCTCTAAAAGATGCAAAGCACGGCGACCGTTCAAGCTTGAGCTGCCACCCAAATCGAGTACGTGCTGTGCCCCTTGTTGCATACGCTTTAAACCCTGTTTGCCCGAGCGATAAAGCACGCAGGTATCGGTCAAATTAGTCATCATGGCAAGTAAGCTATCTAAGCGAGCGAACTCTTCTTTCATAGGTTGACTGCGGCTTTGATAAAGCTGCTTTAAACCAAAATTCACAATCGTTGGAAAGCCTTGTTGTGCCTGTTCTTTTGCACCTAAGATGCCTAGTTTTTTCTGTACCTGCTGACCATGGCTCAATGCCTGCTCAGGAATAAAACGATCTGCAAGCTGAGCAATCTGACCTGCTAACTGGCATAGCTCAACAGCCGATAAATATTGTTGATTGGTACGTGCCAATGCTGCCGCAGTCACCATTAAACCCAAGGCCCAAATTGCACCGCGATGTGTATTGACGCCATCTGTCGCCAACATCATAGCCTTTTCGCCCTGACGACCAATTTCACCAATCTCTTCACGCAAAGCTAAACAAACTTTTCCGTGATGCACTGCGGCTTGAGCCATCATCTTGAACATGGGCTGTAAACTTTTTGCAGAGCGCTCCATTAATTCCAGTGTCAGGTCATCATGAGCACCACTGCCACGGCGATCAACCAAGGCTGGTTTTGGTGTCAGATTTACTTCGTCAATCAACGCTTCTACAGCGAACTCAGCTAAAAGCTGACTATTGCTGAGTATTTGATATTGAACTTGTGCCATCATTACCAACTCCGGAATTTTGCAGGGGGTTGATATAGACCATCTGACCATGTCACCAAGTCGGCAATATTTTTTGCAGCTAACAGCTCACGTGTTGCATCGGTACGACGAATACCTAAATCTTCTGGAAATACCACTAAACCTTCACGTCTTAAACGTGCCGTAGTTTTAGGGTCTTGGCTTAGGCCAATACTGGTCACGCCTGCCACAGCAGCAATCATGGCCTGACGCTCTTCTTGGCTACTTGCTTTATATAAATAAGCAATGCCTTCTTCGGTGAGTAAATGCGTGACATCATCACCATAAATCATGATCGGTGCTAAAGGTAGACCTGCTGTTTTAGCAACATCAATCGCATCAAGACGTTCCACAAAAGTTGGTTTTCCACCTTCTTGAAAGGTTTCGACCATTTGCACAACCAGTTTTTTACCACGTGCCAAATAGGTTTCCGTTTCATTCGCACCTTGCAATCGCATATCTAGCCATGCAGGGGTATCGTGACGACGGCCACGAGGATCATGCCCCATGTTCGGCGCGCCACCGAAACCAGCCAAACGCCCCTTAGTGACAGTCGAAGAATGTCCCATACCATCGACTTGCAACGTTGCACCAATAAATAAATCAACTGCGTACTGACCTGCAAGCTGACACATCATGCGGTTGGAGCGTAATGACCCATCACGGCCAGTAAAAAAAACGTCTGGCCGAGCAGCGACATATTTTTCCATACCGAGTTCGGTACCAAAGCAATGCACGCTTTCTACCCAACCTGTCTCAATTGCTGGAATTAAAGTTGGATGAGGGTTCAGTGTCCAGTTTCTACAGATTTTTCCTTTTAACCCTAAAGACTCACCATAGGTCGGTAAAATCAGCTCAATTGCCGCAGTATTAAAACCAATGCCATGATTGAGAGACTGTACATTATGCTTTTCATAAATCCCACGAATGGCCATCATCGCCATAAGTACATGAACGGGTTTAATATGTTTTGGATCACGAGTAAATAGTGGTTCGATATAAAAAGGCTGATCCGCCACAACCACGTAATCAACCCAGGAAGCAGGAATATCGACACGTGGTAACTCTGAAACGTCATCGACCAGTTCGTTAACTTGTACAATCACAATCCCATCGCTAAAAGCCGCAGGTTCAATGAGTGCAGGAGAATCTTCCGTACTTGGACCCGTGTAAATATTGCCTTGACAGTCTGCCATAAAGCCCGCCGATAACACCACATTTGGAATGAGATCGACCACCAGGCGTGAATACAATTCGATATAGGTATGAATCGCACCAACTTCTAATAACCCATCTTCAATCAGCTGGCTGATACGCAAACTCTGTGGACCAGCAAAAGAAAAATCCAATTTGCGAGCAATACCTTTCTCAAATAGGTCGAGATGTTCTGAACGACCTACGCTCGGCATGATCATATGCAGATCATGCAAAACATCTGGATTGGTTTGTGCCAAAGAGCGTGATAAAAAATCTGCTTGTTTTTGATTATTGCCTTCGAGGACAACTTTATCACCCGGTGTAATCAATGTTTCCAAGACTTTAATAATGTCTTGAGTTGGAATGATCACACCATCGGTATATTGGTTTGCCATGTCCAGCTTTAGCTGTTTCGCATGACGCCGCTTTGTCCATAACCGTTCTTTATTCTGAACTGAGCCTTCCATGTGTATTACCTATAGATCACAGTTTTATTCTGAATCTATAAAAGCGCTTTATGGAATTTTGATCAATCAACCTACAGTGCTAATTATTAACCTGAAGTTAATGGTTATTCAGTAATAACTGTGATCGCAGGACTTCAACCCTTATCTATTAAAATATTTACGATGCTCCGCTCAAAATCTGATAGCCCAATCGACAAATCAAGATACTCACTAAAATCAAAAATAAAATACGGATAAAGCCACTGCCGTATTTTAGAGCCAAACGCACACCCAATAATGATCCTGCAATATTGGCAACCGCCATCATCAGTCCCAAGGCAAACAACACATGCCCTGTTGGGATGAAGAAACTCAGCGCTGCCAGATTGGTCATAAAGTTACCAATCTTTGACAATGCCGAAGCATGTAAAAAATCGACCTGTAAAAAGCGAATGAAAAAGAAAATAAAGAAACTGCCTGTCCCTGGACCAAAAATACCATCATAGAAACCAATGGCTAAGCTACCAATCGCAGCCAGTATCAGTAACTTAGGCGTGATTTGTTGATCGACATGCACTTGCCCAAATTGCTTCTTCATAAAGGTATAAATCGCAATCACGATCAACATGACCAAAACAATTGGTCTTAAGATATGTGTTGGTACTAACGATACACACGCCGCACCAATAAAGGAGCTGATAAAAGCAAATAGTGCAATCACACCGAGTAGTGACCATTGCAATTTGACCCGACGCACAAATGAAAATGCTGCTGAACCTGTGCCACAAATGGAGGCCAGTTTATTGGTTCCAAATAAGGTGGCAGGTGCAGTTTGTGGTAAAGCCCCCATCAAGGCTGGGATCTGAATCAAACCACCGCCACCTACGGCAGCATCAATGGTTCCCGCACAAAATGCAAAGAACACCAGTGTTAGAATCAGTTCCCATTCCATTGGCGATACCCTTATAGATTTAACAAGCGTTTTGGTACTAGACGTTTTTTATCCGTGATTTCAGCCAAACCTAGGCAACGTTCACCATCAAAAACCAACACTTCAGCTGCAGCTTCATGATCGATATTGCTTTCCTGACCGTTACCAAAATACTTTTCACGGCCTTCAGGCAATTGCACACGAGGAAAATGCTCAACAGGCGCATAGACTGGCAGCAATAATGCATCCCGCTCTTCGAGCGAAAGACCTTCTAAATATTCAATGGTATAGCTTGGATTAAGCTCAAAATGCCCTGTTTGGGTACGGTGTAATTGGGTTAAATGCCCACCACAACCCAAAGCTTCACCAATATCTTCACCTAAGACACGAATATAAGTCCCCTTGGAACAAGTCACATCCAACGTTAAGCTATCTTCAGTAAAGCCAAGCAAGCTTAAGTTATAAATGGTCACTGGACGTGCTTCACGCTCAATCTCAATGCCTTTACGTGCCAACTCATAAAGTGGACGACCATCACGTTTCAAGGCCGAATACATCGGTGGCACTTGCTGAATATCACCACGAAACTGTGCCAGAACTTGCTCAATATATGCTTCTGTTAAAGCCGGTACTTCTCTCTGCTGAAGAATTTCACCTTCAACATCACCTGTCGCTGTGGTCTGCCCCAATTTGACCGTGGTTTGATAACGTTTGGTTGATTCCAATAAATAATGTGAAAACTTGGTTGCTTCACCTAAACAGATCGGCAATAAACCTGTCGCCAATGGATCGAGCGCCCCTGTGTGTCCTGCTTTTTGCGCATTAAAAAGTCGACGCACTTTCTGTAGGGCAGAATTAGAACTTAAACCTAAAGGTTTATTTAATAGGAAAACACCGCTTAAATGGCGATAAGAACTTTTTTTCATAAAAGAAAAGTCAAAGCATAAAGGCCTATTTTAGCAAAACTCGGCCTAGGATTTAAAAAAGGATTGGCTTTTAGCCGCAAACAGACATAAAAAAATGCGCCAAAGGCGCATTTTTTTGCTTTACAACAAAGTTAAAATTAACCTTGTTTACGAGCTGGTAACTTTTCACGAATACGTGCAGCTTTACCAGACAACTCGCGTAGGTAGTAAAGTTTAGCACGACGAACGTCACCACGACGTTTCACTTCGATTTTAGCAACGATTGGAGAGTGAGTTTGGAAAACACGCTCAACACCAACACCGCTAGAGATTTTACGAACTGTGAAAGCAGAGTTCAAACCACGATTTTTCTTCGCGATTACAACACCTTCAAATGCTTGAAGACGTTCACGTTCACCCTCTTTTACTTTAACTTGAACGATAACTGTATCGCCCGGTGCAAAAGCAGGGATGTCTGATTTTAACTGTGCATTTTCAACAGCTTGAACTAAAGGATGTTTACCACTCATGTGGAATCTCCAATATGTGCGGGAGAGAAGAGGTCTCTGACACCGCTGGGAATAGAGGCTAAAGCGCATATCTCCCGTTTAACTTTCCCTTTAGGGCAAAATTGCCTTAAAGAGCCTATTTTTAACTTAAACTAGGTTTAAGTAGAACTCGAAGCAAAGCTTCTCGTTGGGTGCAAAGACAAACTGATACCAGTTTAACCTTTTGAATTTTTTAACCATTTAATTTGCTGTTTGCTCAACTCCACTTTTTCCACCAACTCTGGTCGACGGTCTAAAGTACGTTGATAACGCTGCAAAAAACGCCATTTTTCAATATTGGCATGATGTCCTGATTTAAGTACCTCAGGCACATCCAACCCTTCGAAACAGTCAGGCTTGGTATATTGTGGACAATCCAATAGACCATCTACAAAAGAATCTTGTATCGCAGATTGCTCGTCAGACATGACATTTGGCAATCGACGAATAATACTATCGAGCAATACCATGGCAGGAAGTTCACCACCCGATAATACGTAATCCCCAATTGACCATTCTTGATCAATATAATGCTGGATTAAACGCTCATCGACCCCTTCATAACGCCCACACAATACAATCAAACCATCATAATCAACGAATTGTTGTACTGCCTGTTCATTTAAGGTTTTGCCTTGCGGTGACATATACACCACTGGCGCATGAACACAGCCTGCTTGCATTGCAAGTTGTTTAGCATGGGTAATTGCTTGTGCCAAAGGTTCAGCCATCATCACCATACCAGGACCACCACCGAACGGACGTTCATCCACTCGTTTATAGTTGCCCTCAGCAAAATCTCGTGGGTTAATGCAAGTCACTTGCACGATGTCACGCTTTGCTGCACGCCCGCTAATCCCGTGCGCTGTAATCGCTTCAAACATTTCAGGAAACAATGTGATGACTGCAAAAAACACCGCAGACTCCTTTATTTTCCTGCTGCGCTACCTTCCCCGAAAGGATTAGTAGTCTACGCCCCAATTGACGTAAATACGACCAGCTTCAAGATCAACGCGTTGTACCACATCTTTATGCCAAGGAATCATTCGCTCTTCAGCATCAATGCTATCAGGCGTCGCTTTTACGACCATGACATCATTGGCACCTGTTTCAAACAGTTCGTAGATTTGACCGAGATTGACTTCTTGTTCTTGATCATCAAGACCTAACACCGTTAGACCTTTAAGATCAGACCAGTAGTACTCGTCTACATCTGCTTTTGGAAGCTGAGATTTGGCAATCCAGATATTCGCGCCAACCAGATTTTCTGCACCAGTACGATCATTCACGTCTTTTAATGCAACAACCAAGCCTTTGCCATGTGGTTTCCAACGTTTTACATCAATAGTTTGCCAACCTGCCTTGGTTTCAATGTACCAAGGAAGGTAGTCAAACATATTGCTCATAGGTTCTGTATTAGAGTAAACCCAGAGCCACCCATTCAATCCATAAGCTGAACGTAACTGTCCAATCTGAATACGATCTTCTGGCACATTCTGTGTCGATGTCATGGGCTACCTACTACAATTATGCAGTAGTTGCAGCTTTTTTAGCTTGAGCAGCTAAAGAAGCAACGCGATCTGAAGGTTGAGCACCTTGTGCAACCCAGTGAGCAAAACGGTCAGCATCTAAACGAACTTTTTCAGCTTTACCTTGTGCAGTTGGGTTAAAGAAACCAATACGCTCAATGAAACGACCATCACGTGCATTGCGGCTATCAGTTACAATGATTTGATAGAATGGACGTTTTTTTGCACCACCGCGCGCTAAACGAATAACAACCATGAGAACAACCTTATAATTTTTACGGATTATCCCTGCACCGACCATCGGCAACACTTCAAACCCCTTTCATAGAGGGCGATATTCTACGTTATATTTGCTTTGAAAGAAAGATTAAATTTCGGGTTATCCACAGCTCTGAATTTAATTTATAAAATCTGCTGAGTTACCAGTCTTCTGTCTCATTACCACAACTTGATGCAGTAATATTAGCTGCTGTTTTGGTCTTACATTTAAAGCCCGCACTGGTCATCAGTAAGGAATAATTTCTCGGGCTTTGACTCACAGCTTTTAAAGACCATGCCTGAGCGTTAACAGTCAACGTTAGCGTAAATTTTTGATTGCCATTGCTTGCATTCAAAGGTAGAAGCAAGGTGGTGTTGGTCGCACTTGGTACTGTGTAATAAGCGCCTTGATTCGTCGCGGTTCCTTTCAGCACGAAACCATCATAACTAAAATTTCGTGCTCGATGTTTTTCCAAAAGCTCTGCAACTTTAAGCATTTCTTGTTGTGCTGTAGATAAGTCTGCACGGCGGATATAGGTGTCATAACTCGGAATCGCAATCGCAGCAATAATTGCCACGATTGCAACCGTAATCATCAGTTCAATTAGAGTAAAACCTGTGCAATGTTTCCTCGTTACACAAGGACAAGTGCTTGGTCGGAAGTGATAAGAAACACGAGGTCTTACCACTTCCGAAGCCACACATCGACATAACTGCATTTTATTCATTACGTTCATACCAAGTGAGTGGCACTAATTGACGACGCATGGTATTCATTGGAAGTTTACTATTGCCAATTTTATCTGTTGCATTTGGATTCAGTAACTGGCGTGTCAGACCATTTTTGTCACTTAGACCAATTCCAGCACCCACCATCGAATCAACAATCCCATGCCCTGCACCAAAGCTCATCGTCACGTCTTTGACATCTTGTTCACAAACACCGAACGGTAAGCAGAAACGTTGAACTGTGGTCGCGCCATTGGCCTGAATTTTACAACCATTGCCTATAGTCGTATTGGGATTATAGACACTTGCATAAAGGCTCTTATTCATCACCACCATCTCGCTTAAAACCTTACTACCTGTTTGATTGGTGAGATTAACCTCTTTGCCCTGTGCATCCAGCTCTTTCCCAACAATGCTATTGGCCTGTACATACCAACCATTTGGCAGCATCGCTT
The DNA here is from genome assembly GCF_000400715.1 of Acinetobacter genomosp. 15BJ. Lineage (GTDB taxonomy): Bacteria > Pseudomonadota > Gammaproteobacteria > Pseudomonadales > Moraxellaceae > Acinetobacter. Next base: position 210,232 of record NZ_KE007345.1, read on the forward strand.
TGACTTGAACCAGATTTTTTCCTTTCAAATCATTCGCTGTCAGCATTGCTTTAAGGTCTGTGATTAACAGTTTTGGTGTAGCATTACTGGTAACGGTGAAATTTCTACGCACTACATCTTGATCAAAGAGATTGTAAATCGTACTACTTGAAGCCTTGTCACTATATGGAAGGCTACGATTTCCTGACGCAATGCTGACCACTGCAAGCGGTTGTTCATAGCCGTATACGCTAAAGTTTGGTGCTTCATAGAAGCGACTATTGCTATCCTTGAACAACACGCTATAACCGCCACAACTACCAACTTTTGTACCAAAGTCTTTAGTTAGATCAATCCGCCAAACCTGCCCACCAAGATCACCAAAGTACAGGTGATCTGTAATACCATCTCCATCACGATCAACCGCATTGATACGACTCACAACGCTGTATAGATCTTTCATTTTCAATCCATAGCTCGCATCATCTGGATTACATGAGGTCGTTTGGCTATCTCCACCTGCATACCAAATCAAATCACCATTATCAGCATCAAACATATAAATCATCCGACCTTTGGTTGCACTGGTAATCGTTGGAACGACTTTTTCATACTCCATATCATAACCACCACCCACCAACATCACACGTTTTGCTGCGCCTTTATACATAATGGTGGTGATCGTCGGTTTAGACCAACTTTGCCCCATGGAAGCTAATGCGGCATTAGTTGTAGTTTTATAGGTCCCATTCGCTTGTAGACTAATAATTCGGTTATTATCTGGATCGATGTGGAATTTTAGTTTTGGCTGAGTGATATCACCTAAATCCAAAGCATAGTAGCTACGTCCACCCATGCGTAAACCACCATAAGCCATTTGCTTCCCTTTCGCGAGAACCTTACTGTCTTTTTTAATCTCACCAACCGTTGCAATAGCCTCACTACTGGTACTGCCGCTACTCACTGCTTTCATGCCATAGACATATTCGCTATACATCGTCCATGCACCATCAATCCCATAGGCCATATTGGCCTTTACACCTGATGGCTTTTCCAAAAATGCTTTACTTTGTTGCGTATTTTCCAGCATCTCATTCGGTACGAAGGCAAATATTTCCTCACCAGTTTTGGCATCAACGACATGTAATAGACCTTGAGTTGTGCCAAACAACATATAGTCTTTGCGTTCTTTCACACTATTGTCTGTATTAAAAATGGCTTCCTGTGTCAATTTAATCGGAGTTGAATGTAGATTCATGCCTACTTGCCAGTTGGTCCGATTCGCTTCAGTCAAATCAGCTGTTGATGCGGCATTGCCTACGTTATAGCCCAACAAGTTCATTAACAAATAGCCTTTTGCATCTGTAAAAGCAGAGCTTCCAGAACCACATTGGATATCTAAATATTTCTTATCAACCGTTTTCAACCCACCTACTTCTGTAAATTGATACGTTGTCGTATTTCCAATTTGTTGGCAATCTCGGTTAACCAATACTTTACGCTCGGTAATAATCGGTTTAGTTGGATCCGAGTTATCCGTCTTATTTTTTAAATTTTTAAGTTTGGCCAGTACCCCTCCCTTATTCCAATCTTGTACATCGTAGCTTGTTGAGCTGGCATCCCATGCGTCTTTGAGCTTATTAATAGAATTATCGGTTTCTACATAATACTTTTTAAAGTTCCCAAACCAACTGGCTTTTTCCGTTGGTTCAAACATACTTTTATAAACTTCATTACTCATCCGATATGGTGTAAGTGGGTCTTCAGGCAGTGTTTGCAGACCAATTGGGTCGCCATCTGTCACACCTAAGTCATCATGAAAATCCTTGATACTTTGTGCAATATTTTGGCTATTCGCAGCGTTATACCAACCACCACCACCGATCACGCCCCAACGTGCCATATTTTTAATATCTTCTGGATTTCTTGGTAATAAACGGTCTAACAGACTGGTAATCCCTGTGGTTAAACCACTGCCGATCAAACTATTTGGCAATAGACCATCTAAAAGTGCACCCGTGGCGCCCAGTAAATCACGCACTGCTTTCGGTACAATACCTGTTAACAGTTGATCCTGTGCCACATTGGTACTTGAAATTTGAGTTAGGCCTTTGGTATCAGTACTATTTTCCTGTCCCGCAATATACGCTGGAAGTTGTAAAAATGAGCGATCCAAACCGATCACTGCGGTTTTAATTGGGTTGGCTTTTAATGCCCGAATGTCACGTGCATAGGCACCAATACACTGCCATGTTGCAAAATCAGTATTATCATTTGAGTTTTTATTATTTCCTAACGTCGTAGATCTCAAATCTGTGGAATTACATCTAAATCCCCAACTATCATTCAAACGTCCATCTTTATATTGCACACTTAGAGTCTGACTATTATCCAGAGAACGTGCCATCAAGCGTTCCATCGCAACTTTGGTTGCATCTGACTGACTACCTTGAGGTTGCAATAAAGAGTCTGTTAAAGTCGGTGCAATGGTTGGTACTCCACCTGCGATCACCATTAAACCATTGGCATCACATTGCGGCGCTGTCGATGGCGCTTGATAAAAATTAGCATTACTTTTAATCAATGGATTAATACTGCTATTATTTTTTTGGCTATCACTAAAACCACTATATTTCGCATCTACATCGGCACGATATTCATAGAAAATCTCTTGCTTACCCACTTGTAAAATGCCTAACAAGTTTAATAAATTCCCATCGACTTTTTTATAACCACTGGTATTTGCCCCCAACAGACCTGCATATTTCCAATCAGCACAAGTCATACCATCGGCTTTCCAAGCATTACACTCATAATCAGTCCATAGCAGGGATATCCCACCAAGCCCTAATAAAGCATTACGTTTAGCATATTGTCTTGCACCTGTCCCCTTGGTAGTGTTCCCCAACAAGTAGGCGCCTGTTTCCGCATAGGTACTTGCCATTGGATTATTGCCACCAAGTCCCAACATGGTAAGCACATCATTTAAGGCATTATTGGTATTTTCCAAATTCAATAATTCACTCACCGCATCAAGTGGATTACTTAAAATTTTTCCTAGGGTGGCAACCACATCATTCAACAAACCACTGACTAGCTTCGGTACAATCGAGAGTAAGCTTTGCAAATTGAACTCACCTTTTGAATCCATATTTGAACTAGCGATATAGTCAATCATATGCTGGCGATGCGTCTGGGTTTTCCCGTTATACAAATAAGTATCACTAAGTAATTTGGGTTCAAATACAATTGCACCAGCACGATCATTCACGGTTTGGTTATAAGGTGAAATAGATAACCCGACCATGGTGCTATCAGGAATTTGATCTATATCAGGCAGACCAGCCTCACCCTTTTTACCTTTCAGAACATCAGTGAGCGCCATACGAACACGTGAATTTTTATCATAGCAGCGATAAATTCCTACCGTAGATGAATTGGTAATCGATTTAAGCAAACTAATATCAATCAGCGGATCACAAGTTTCACGAATATATTGTTCAGCAGATAAACCTGTTTTTACTCCCAATAAACCATTGAGTAAGTTATCTAATAACTTAACCGTCGCATCCGTAGTGACTACCGTACAAGATTGGCGAGGAAAGGGATAAGCTGTACTGGGCTGTTCTGTTTTAATTTCAGCAATCGAATCAAGAAGTCCTTGACCTTGTCCATTGCCGAGTAAACCTTTTAAAATAGCTTTATTGATCAGATCAGTCGCCTCTTTGGTCACATTAATTAAATCCGTCTGACCCGCAACCTTAATCCCCAAATTCAAACCATTTTTGCCAAGTACATCGGTAACCCCTTGATCGATACACAAGGGATAATCTTTCACCAAGTCCAAAAGACCTGCACCGCCCATACTACGAGACTGATCGACCATCAACATGAGACGTTTTTTATTGCCTGCTGCTGGTTGGTAAATCTCAATATCACTGGCAGAAGCCACTGATGAAAAAATCAAAAAACTAGATGCGATCGTACAACTCAACAATAATGCTTTGGTTCTGTGTTCTTGTAGACGCTCATGTTTGATCTGATTTTTTATCTTATTATTATTCATGACCTTTCTCCCTTATGAACTCGAAGGTTCAAAGTCAGACAAGAAACGATATTCTGCGACTTGTATGTTATATATCGGTTTTTCTGTATTTTGTTTTAAGCAGGTCGCAACATCATTTGCGCCGTTGTTATCAATACTTTTGGTTAAACAGCCCTTTTTAATATCGTTATCTGCGGTAAATAAAGCATCAGAGGTGAGTAAGCCCTGCATTACAGATACAACATAGACACGTAAGCGAATATTATTTTCAGTTTTTGCACCCAACACCTCTGTCCCACGGGACAAATCTGCAAAAGGAACTGTAGATCCGATTTCTCTTTTAATATAAACCTGTGTAACCACCTGTTTACGACCACTCGACTGAGATGCTGTATCATTCGTGGCATTGCTAGGATCAACTTTACAAGCACCGCTATTGGTTGCTATCGGCTCAAAAGTCGTACTATTTAAGCGGTAAGCCGCTTTACTTAATGCAAATGGTTCTGAACCCGAGAAACAAAACACCAGTTCCGCATTTTTGTTATTTTCATTTTTAAAGAACCCGACAACGCCATTGGCCGAAGCCAAATTCTGCTGCGTATTTGGATCTTGAAAATACATCAATGCCGCATCTGCATTTTGTGCCAAGAGCGCCTGTATTTGTTGATTACTCACCAATTTGAGTGAACTGATACTTTGACGAATCGCCAGTGTTCCAACTATCGTAATCATCAGTACGATCATCAATACAACGATCAATGTTGAACCGCGTTGAGCATACCTCATGTGCCAGCCCCCCCATTTGTGCAGCTTGTGCTTTTACTACTGTCACAGCCTTCTGAAACCCACCCCATCGCATTTCTTAAAGCAATCGTTTGATCAACGACCTGTCGTAAATAGTTATCCTGAGAAGCTGGTGTGAGATTGACTTTTGTTCCAAGAATCTGGAATGGCTCTTTATTTCTTTGTTTAATGACTGACTGATTGCCGGTTTTATCATCAGAGCGAACTAAAACGCCAATTTGAATCGCATGAACATAAGGACGAACCGTCTGTGTTACACCATCTACATTCTTTTTGGCGGCCGTCAAAGCCATATAGTTTTTAACATCCGTATAGGCCAACATACTGTTCGCACTGTTGAGATCTCCATCCATATATCCCAAACGAATTTGGAAAAGATCCACATTCGGCAAAATCACCTGACTTGTACTCCAAGCGAGCTTCAAACGATCTGTTGTGGTTTTGCTATCAAGTACTGCTTGCGTATATTGTGCAGCCTGACAACGTAAAGATTGACGTGCATCCGTTGAGGTCGAACCAACATAATAACGCTGTACCACAAAAGTTCCGCTTGCAACATCCTGTCCCGAGCAATCAATCCCACCTTGAGGTGCCTGATAGCGAATCAGCAATTGGTCATTGGTTAGTCCAGTAACATTGGCATTACCAAAACTAGCAATCTGATTATTCGAGAAACAATCCGTACAATTCAGGTCAATTTTTTCACCCACATTATTTGAGCTGAGCAAAATTCCTGCATAACTTGTTTGATCATTAATCGCAGGTATGGGTGAACTGAGATTGGCCTTACGAATATCATCCACAATGAAATTTAAACCCAGACTGGCATTGTCTTGGATATGCGCCATTGCTTTTTGTAGCTTATAACTGGTGATTCCCGTAATGAAAAGTTGAATCGCAGCAGCGACTATCAGTAAACCCAATGTCAGTGAAATCATCAGCTCGATCAGGGTAAATCCTGCCTGACCCTTACTATGTTTTAGATTTAAGAGACCTATTTCCATTTTAATATGCCTCCAAGAACAAACAATGTGATCCAGAAACATAAGCACCGTCTTTAATACATGCTGCAATGCCTTGATCACCTGCTAGATTGGTTTCATCCCAAGCGACATAAATACATTGTCGATTATTTCCAGTCGGGCACTGATCGATGGCAAGGTTCATCCCATTGTTTTTTGCTTCTAGTGCCGCATTTTGTAAATCTTGTAGGGCAATGTTTTCAGGTTTATCTGCTACAGTTGAAACATCAGTTTTAGGAACTTCCACTGCTTTAACCTTATATTTTCCTGCACGAGTTGCTTGTGGATTCGCTCTCATACGTTCTGCAAGATCCCGCGCGATGGTGGTTGCCAAGACCTGTTTATTCGCTTCAAAACTGGAATCAATTGCTCTTAACTGCAAAGCAGCAAAACCCAATACACTGATTGCCAATAAAACAAGAGCAACCAATACTTCCACGAGCCCAACACCTTTCTGTTTTTGAATATTCATGTGCAAGCTCCTTCTTTGATTGTGGTATCGCCAATCACCCCAACCTGAATACAGTAAGAAAGATTTTTCCGTTCTAAAATAAAATTCTTTTGTGCAGCAAGGCTGCCATTTCGTCTAAAGCTAAGATTGGTCGAGGAGGTATTGGCATTGGTCACACCATTATCTAAACGTGCAATAAAGATTCGTTGTGTTTCCACTTTTGGAATTGCAATTGCAGTTGCACAATCATCTTCTGATAAAGACGCGAGACAGACTCCTGTACTTTGTCTCAACAAAACAGCCTGACTACGAGCTTCTGAAATTTTCATCACCAGTTCACGTGCTGAAGACTCAAGCTTTTGTCGGCTATACATGGTTGCAAATGAAGGAGCTGCCATTAAAACAATGATGGCTAAAACAGCGATCGTGATAATGAGCTCAACCAACGTAAATCCTGAGATAGGAAACAGTCGAGTATTACTCGATCCTATCGCAAGACGAGAAGCTAGGCTTCGAGTACGAAGATGAACAAAGCTATGCTTTGTCTGAGCGCAAGATGGAGAGCTACGCTCGAAGTTGAACGGATGGAGTTGAACAACACTCGATCCTATCGCAAGACGAGTAACTGTAGCGCGAGACTGTAAGTCATCATGTGCTTGTTGCATACAGTCCTCCATATGCACAAATCTTTTTGTTTTAACGAACATTTTGATTAATTTTTTATTAAGCATTGATTTTACAAATTATTTTTACAAACCCTTTACAGGTCTTTAATTTTAAATCAGTAAAATCAAATCGTTATATTAATAAGATGAACGTTATTTTCGTGATTGTTTTCATGTTTAATACCAATTTCCGTCTAAAATGCACTTAAATCCACCTTTAAGAGATAAAAGGTAGGTAAGGACAGATAAATGATAAATGAGTCACATTCATTAATTATTGTTATTAAAAATATTAAATAGTTCACAAAAGGAGATACATAAAAAAAGCAAACACTGAGGTTTGCTTTTTTTATGTACTAGAAGACTATCAAACGTTAACGCCCATCCCAATTTGAAGTAGCGGTAGGAGTACAACTAGAACCTTTGGTCCAACATTTTTGGCCTAAAGAATTTAATACAATACTTCCATCACCCATTTGCGCCGCATTAGTTTTAGGGGCGGCTGTTAATGTCCATGTAGATGCTGTCGTCGTAAGTGTTAAATCATATAATGGCGCTCCAGATCTCGGTGTTACCGAACTTCCGTATACTCCAAATGTTCCAGTCAATGTAGCATCAGTATAAGTTCCTCGAGTCACTTTAAACTGACTAAGTGTATGTGCAATCAACATCATTTCAGATTGTGCATCTGCCCGTTTTGTTCTTTTGACGTATTGCTGATATGACGGATAAGCAATTGCCGCCAAAATCGCAACTATGGCGACAACAATCATTAATTCAATAAGGGTAAATCCATATTTATTATTCACTACCAGTCCTCGCTGCCCACACCACAATTAACTTTATTTGGAGGTGTGCTTGTTCCAGGATTTATGTTGATATTTGCAGGAGTAAGTGTTTTGCATTTAACTCCTGTACTTGTTAACAAATACGAGAAATTTTTTATTTCACTGCTCGTTGCAGTAATCACCCAACTCTGCCCCAATGCTCCGGCATCTGTAAGTAAAGGATTTGCACTCCCACCATCTTTAATCCTGAGTGTATATTGCGGACTGCTGCTTTCCAATGGTAAGGAAAGAGTTTGTGTTATCACTACAAAACTATCCACTCTCGGAGATGGTGGTTGGGGATATAAATATCGCGCATTAAACCCACGGTAAGTAAAATTTTTTAGCTTATGCCGTTCCAACTGCTCGGCGATTTTATACATTTCTTGTTGTGCTTGGGCTGCCACAGCACGGCGAGTAAAATATTGATAGCTCGGGATAGCAATTGCTACAAAAACTGAAACAATAACAAGAACTATCATCAATTCAATCAAGGTAAAACCTCGATTGAATTTATTCGGATGCTGAAATGCTGGTAGGTTTACATTTATCATTTTACTCAACCTTCGCATAGCGCTCATACCAACGATTTGGAATAAAGCGTAAATCACCACCCGCTGTAAGGAATTTCTTATCTGTTTGACAAGCAGTACCTACACAACCTTTACCAATATCTGCAGGATCAGGTACGATAATTGATTTTCTATTTCCACCATCAATAGATCCTACATTAAGATTTACAATACCTGCACCTAAGTTATAAATATAGTTGGCATCCTGACCGCAAACCCCTGTTGGCAAGCATAAACGCTGAGTAAAACTATGGCCTTTCACCCCTGCACCACAACTTGAAGATGTACCGTTATTCGAAGCATCATACATTGTGACATACAAACTTCCTTCCATTGCAATCAATGGTGTTAGCCCCTTGATAATGGCAGCATTTGCACTTTCTCGATTAATTCCTGTTTCACTAAATTTTTTATCAAAACGATAATACCACCCGCCCCAACCTGTTGATGAATTTGCCAAAGCCCCTTTTACAAGAGTAGCGTCGGTATCATTACGAGCAACATCACTATTACTAATATATTTTAACTGGGAGGTCGATGCTGTAGTCGCATCTGTAGCGGCTAAAGTTCTAGCCCCTTTATTCGTATTCGGAAAAAAAGTTCCATCTGGATGGATATCATAGTCATAAATTGCATAGACACCATCATATTGCAAATTATCGGAATCACGTTGCCCTGTTGTCAGTGACGAATCAGTTGTTGCTAGAAGTGGTGAACTTTTATTTCCAGACACAAAAGTCGCAATAACCACATCAGCTCCTTCCTTACGAGCTGCGCTATGATGTGCCGTAAAAACAGGCGGTAAATAAAAACGCGGACTTTTACCAATTTTTGCGGTTGTTGTTTGATGTAGATCCAAAATTTTAGTCGATTGAGTGATAAATTTTGTTGAACTTCGGGCAAAATCTACACGGAAAGCTTGTCCAGCTAGATCACCAAAATAAATATGATCAACCATGCCATCGTTATTGCGATCAACAGTTTTTATTTCACTAACGACGCTATACTTTAAATCATCGTTAACTAAATGCGGAATAGCCTCTGTCGTTGAACTGCCTGCATCTGAAGCTGGTGGAGTATTATCATCAGTTGAAGCATTTGAATCTGCATACCAAAGTAAGTCACCATTATTGGCATCAAACATATAGACGCCTGCACCTTTTTTATTGGTCTGATCATAATTATAGTTTTCATAACCAGCATAACCTGTACGGATACCATTTGATTTCAAACCATCGCCATCATCACCGCCAGCATCGTATCCTCCCCCAACAAACATCACTAACTTACGCTTACCTTTCCAGTTCACATAATCTAATTTTGGCTTAGACCAACTCTGTGCCATGTTTTCAATTACAGGAAATGCCTTACCAGCTGGATTGGCTTTGGAATATACCTTACCTGTACTTGGATCAATATGAAATTTAAGTGTTGGATTATCAATATCAGTTACGTCTAGTGCATAATAGCTACGCCCACCCATACGCATACCACCATATACCCATTGCTTACCATTTAGATTTTCCTTATCTTCAGCTGTTCCGCCCACAACATTACGTACAGCCCCACTTACAGTCAGCGTTCCATCAGGTTTAGTCACATAAATAGTGTGCGCAGCCCATTCACCATCCATTCCATAGTAAAGAGCATTTTTACCACCAACTAGATTTCCTGCATTCTCCTTAAATGTCTCAGACTGCTTTTCAATCATTTCACTTGGAACAAAACTAAATTTCTCGATACCTGAAGAGGCATCTACAACACTGAGCAGACCTTGTGTTGTACCAAACATCACATAATCTTTACGACCAACTGTACTAATTTGGATCTTGTTTGTAGTTGCATTCCGAGTTGCAACCGCCTTACCTTCTTGAGTCAGAAGTACAGGCAATGAGTGATAGACACTTCCCATTTGACGTAAGTTTGCTGTTGTATTGGTAAGGTCTAAACCATTTGTATCGGTGTCAGCGCTAATGTTATACCCCAACAGTGCCATCAGCCCTCTGACTTTTGGAGCCGCATCTGTTTGAGTTGTCCGATCTGTAGTATAAGTATAACGAATTTGGTTTAAATCAAAATTACGACTGATCTGGTTATCAGCACTTTTGGTTCCATCAAACACATAATCCGTCAGGACTTTACGTCCTGTAGATGTTGTGGTACTACCATTACTTGTTGTCGTTTGAGTTCCTAATATTTGCTGGCTTAACAATCCCCCTTTTTTATAAATCGGAGTATTATCAGGATAGCTAATACCTGATTTTGCCCAAATATCGATTAGATCTTGTAAGACACTCTTTTTAACTACTGTATAATTCGCCCCCCCATTTTCATTGGAATATACGCCATTATTAACAACATAGTATTTTTTAACGTTTCCAAACCATAATTGTTGAGAATCTTCTGGCTTAATTTTGGGTTCAAATTGAGGAAAGTAAGCATGCGGCTGAATAATTTCAGGATTTAATGTATCGATTGGAACCGTTGAGGAACCCGTACTCATACTCGGGATATCTTTATTAATTTCATTAATGAAATTATTAATACTATCTACGACACTTTGTGAGTTAGTTCCAACATACCATTTCCCCTTACCTAACGTACCCCAATCTTTTGCATCATTTACATCATTATTTGTATTACTGCTAAAGCTCGAACTAAAACCGACAACAGCTGTCTTAATCTCTAAACCAACAGGGTTTTTTGTTGATGTTAATAAGCTTTCTGCAAAGTTTCCAATACAAGTCCATGAGTTTGAACTATTCTTATAAGGGGTTCTTTTTCCTAACTGGCTATTATTACAACTGAATAAGTCACCTTTATTACCCAGAGCTTTACTCATCAAATCGTATGCAGTACCACTTTTTCCATCAGTTCCTGGAGCACTACCATTAGGCTCTGGCTCACCATCGGTTAAAAAGTAAACCCCTTGTCCACTACATTCTCGTTTTGCCCTAGCTGTCTCACTTGTTCCTAACTGTGCAGTTATCGATGTAGGTGCTGCATATACGTCACCATCTTTTGATTCAGCCACAGATTGGGGAAAACCAGAATATTTATTAGGCATAACAACATTTCCGGTTGCGTAATAACAATTCCCAGACCAATTCGAACCATTTGCGTATACAGAACACGATTTTTTAGTTAGACCAGAAACATTATAAGCAGTAGTCACCCATCCATTATTCCAACTTGAACAATCTGTTTTTCCTGTATTCAAAGCACTGCAGGCTGTCCAATAATTAGAGTTCCCCCCTGTCAGATTTAAATAAATAGGAGCATTGTTCACATCGCGGACCATTAACGGTGATTGTCCCATTAAATATGCAGCGGCTTCGGCATAAGCATAGGGTGTTGGTGTACCACCTCCTGCTTGTAAATTATTAACGGCTGTAATCAATATATCACGGTGTGTTTCATCTCGATATTTTATACGTTCAGACCAAATCGACAAGCAATCCGAATAATCACCATAAGTACAGGTAGTGTTCGTATCTGTTTTATAACCTGATGTTTTATAACCGGAAGGTTTATCTTTCGTTTCTCCACTCCATGCTAAGCAATTATCATTACTTGCATCCCAACTGGTACAGGAATTGTAATAGGGTGTTTTAGTATAAGTTGGTCGTCCTTGACGATCCGTTCCTGTTTGGATTTTTTTATTATAGCTTTGCCAAAGTGGTTTCTTATATAAACCATCAGCAATTTGCCCACCAGTTAATGTACTTAGAGCCTTTGCCGGAACTAAAACTCGTCCAGTGTCCCCGCTAAAATCAGATAACCCCATTACGATTTTACCATCTACGCGTGGTATGGTCGCTGTCCCTTGCAAAACATCATTTAGACCCTTTTTTAGAATATCTAAACGGCTATTTCCTGCACTGGCAGTGTTTGTATTCCCCATATTCCATGACATACTCCCAGAAGTATCCAACATCAGCATTAATGTTGTCGAACCCACACTATCCTCTGGAATCTTATAGATTTCCAAGTCCGCAGCATAACTTGGGACACTTGCACAAATCAATGAGGTGATTGCAGCCGCAATCGTACTGACTTTAAACTGATTAGCCCAATTTTCCCCTTGCATCTTTTGTGCATCATCTTGGCAAACTTTTTCTATTTTTAGCATTTTCATATGAGTTCTCCTTATGAGGATGCGCCTACAGTTTTGATGGTATATTCCATTTCTTGCGTGCTGTATGGAACATTCTTATTCGACAAACAATCAGTAACAGTAATATTATTCTTAGCCTCATCCACAAAACTGGTGAAATCCGTTAAACAAGTATTAATATCGCTTGTTGTTGCCTCACTAAAGTTAGGTAAAATAGAGGTTGCCGTGACAACAACCTTTTGAATTCCTGTACTTTTTGAACTTTCTTTATCGTCAGCTTCCATCATATGCTCCCAATCCCTATCATTCGAAGCTGCTCTCACTGTAACCTGCGTCATTACTGCATTTCGTCCACTCAAGAAATCAGTAATACGATTTTTTTGACAGAAACCATTCTTCCCCATTTCTGTATTATTAATTGCACCACTATCATCCCAATATGCAACACTTGCTAAACGACTTCCTGCAAAATTATCTACAACAGCACCACGCACACAAAAGACTAATTCTTTACCTTTATTTTCAGGACGTAAGGTGTAGTTCAACATACCGTCACCAATACGCATTTGAGTAAAAGCCAATGCATCATCAGTTTTGTTTTCTAACGTGTAAAATACAGAATCACTTGTTTGTTTAAGTAAAGCCTGAGCTTGTGAATTCGTTGCAATTTTTAAGGAAGTTATACTTCCCCTTATAGCCCATGTACCCACTAACGTTAAAAGCACAAGCATAATTAAGACCACAATTAGGACTGAGCCAGTTTGAGTTCTTCGTCTTATTCTTTTCATCTCACAGCCCCTTACTCGATACCAAAGCCATTACGGATCGCAATAGTTTGTGTAACCACATTGCGTAGATATAATTTATTTCGAGCATGTGTAATCAACTTTGCATTCACATTCAAAACTTGATAATTTTGATTTTCATCAAAAAATGGGTTATTTCCGACCGTATCCGTAGAGCGAGACAGCAAACCAATTTGTAAAGAAACAATTTGTGGTTTCTTTCCTGCTAAAGCTCTGTAATCCTCTATATCCATATAGCTAAAACAGTCTAAACGAGTATCTGGAGCAATATTTGTAACAACCTCACTCGCATCCGTTTCTGTCACTGCATTACAAGTTGAATTTGCACCATCATAGGCAACACCTAAACGCACGCTAAAATGATCAACGCGGGGAATTAAAATTTCACCATTCCCACTTAAGGCCAATGTCGTATTTGTTTTTGCCGACTCTGTCGTATAACGAGCAGCTTTACAAGCTAAAGCGAGCGGCTGATTTGGATCATTCGCATTATTTGTATCTGCTCTTAAAAAATAACGCTCTACAACATAATCGCTCACAGTCAAACCAGTGCCCTCACAATCGAATTGATTTGGAGTATTAACTTTATACTGGATAACCAATTGATCACTTTTCTGGTCTTTTAAGTTTGATAAACCAATACCACCACGTGTTAACAGATTTGCGTTAATCGAAAATTTAGAAAGATTTGCCGAAATATTATCGGGTTTAAGTACGATCCCTCCATATAAAACGGTATCGTCAATAAAAGGCTGTGATGCATTAAGATTAGCCACACGTAAATGATTCACTACTTCCCCCAATCCAAACAGAGTTGAATTTTGTAAGTTCATCATTCCTTGCTGCGTTGTCGCACTACGCTGACTTGTCAGAAATAATTGGATTGCAATTGCACTGATAAGTAGCCCCAGTGCAAGTGAGATCATTAACTCAATTAAAGTAAAACCTTGTTGCTTAGCTATATGGTTATTCATTTTAGAATGCCTCCATCACTAAACATTTAGCATCCACAATATAAGTTCCTGTAGTTGTATTAACACATTGACTAATATCCGTTGCTGTAATTGTCGTTGGTCCCCAAGCGACATAAACACAATTCATTGAACTAGCCACACAGTTTGCCATGACAATGACCTGACCATGGTCATTTGCTTTTCTTAAAATTTCAGTCGAATCATGTTCCGCCATTGCAACAGGATTGCATTTGGGCAGGTCTATTTTTGTAGTAACTGGATTCGCGTCACGACTTGTAGTCCCGATACACACCATTTTTCCATTATCAATTGTCTTAGTATTGATCGTTGTTCTGTAATTAGCTAAAGCTGTTCTATTAACTCGGATTCTTTCAACCAAATCTCGAGCAGTATTCATTGCTACCGTTTGTTCTGTCGCCTCTTGTGCCGCATCCAGTGCTCTAAGTTGCAGAGCAGAGAAACCCAATACACCTAATGCTAAAATGATGAGAGCAACCAAGACTTCGACCAAACCGACCCCTTGTTGATAATTTTTATTTTTCATTAACATGTCCCCGTGCGAATCCCATCAACAGTTCCAATCTTTGATACAAGAATTGTTCGACTTTCATGGATACTCGCATTACATAAAGTAAATTCTAAAGGGACAATTTCAGGAATCTGACGAGGATTATTTGTTGGATCTGTATCGCATAAATTTGGTGTAGGAGCATTACATACTGGATTATTCACAGCTTTTGTTCTTTGTTTTGCACTACCTAGCCCTGAAAATACAACATCAATTTTATCGCTGGTTAATTCAATATCATTACGAGGAGAAACCCAATAAAATAGTGTTGCTGTATTTTGTGGACATACTATTTTTGTTTGAGCAGTGACGGGGTCTGTCTCGGTTGGACAGGTTAATTTTAATGTAATATTTTTACGTAAGGAGATTGCCTGCCCTCGTGCCTCACCAAAAAAAAGTGCAAAATCTTTAGCTGTGGTATCTAACTGTTTTCTTTTAATTAGATCACCAAATGATGGAACAGCTAAAGTAGCAATAACTGCAAATACGGCAATCGTCACCATCAATTCAATTAAGGTGAACCCCTGACTTTTCCCCATTGCCTCTGCACCTAATTATTAAAATTCACTACTCTATATTAAATTTTATTTTTACAGAACCAATACAAAGCAGATAAGCACCAAAAAAAAACGGATGGAGTGTCATCCATCCGTTTCTATTTCACATTTTTCTAATAAAATTAGGCTTGTATCACTTGGATACGCAACTCTTTTGGTAGACTAAAGGTAATGTTTTCCTCACGTCCTTGTAGTTCTTTTGGTGGTGTCGCACCCCAATCTTGTAAGCGCTGAATCACTTGTTTAATTAAAATTTCTGGTGCTGATGCACCTGCAGTGACACCAATTTTGCTCTCCGCTTTAAACCAATCTTTTTCAAGTTGATCTGCATTATCGACCAAATAAGCAGACTTACCCATACGCTCAGCCAACTCACGTAAACGATTCGAGTTTGACGAGTTTGGTGAACCGACCACAAGAACCACATCACACTGTTCAGCTAGATCACGCACTGCATCCTGGCGGTTTTGGGTGGCATAGCAAATATCATCTTTACGCGGGCCTTGAATTTTTGGAAATTTAGTTCGAAGCGCATCAATCACTTTAGCCGTGTCATCAATTGAAAGCGTGGTTTGCGTGACAAAAGCGACTTTTTCAGGATGTCTTACCATTAAAGCATCAACATCCTGTTCATCTTCAACCAGATAAATCTCACCACCTCTAGATTTATCATATTGCCCCATCGTACCTTCCACTTCTGGGTGACCTTCATGTCCAATCAAGATGGCTTCAGTCCCTTCGCGTGCATATTTGGTCACTTCAATATGAACTTTAGTCACTAATGGGCAGGTCGCATCAAATACTTTTAAACCACGGCGATCAGCTTCTTGCTGTACTGCTTTCGATACGCCATGTGCACTAAAAATCACAATTGAATCATCAGGGACCTGATCCAACTCATCGACGAATACAGCACCACGCTGACGTAAATCATCGACCACAAATTTGTTATGCACCACTTCATGGCGTACATAAATAGGTGGGTTAAAACATTCCAGTGCTCGATTGACGATTGCTATAGCACGGTCAACTCCAGCACAAAAGCCTCGTGGATTGGCCAACACGATTTCCATAACATCCTCTCTCATGATCTGAATTTTTACACCAAACTATTTCGTTTAATGACACGCTACACTACAATAGCCAAAATATTTTATCATATTCAGGAAAAATATCATGTCGGGTCTATTGTTTGTCGTTTCTGCAGCCTCAGGAACAGGCAAAACATCTTTGGTCAAAGCCCTACTCGATCGAGTCAGCAACTTACACGTTTCTGTCTCACACACTACACGCGGTCAACGCCCTGGTGAACTTGATGGTGTTCACTACCATTTTACCAATAAAGAAAGCTTTTTAGCACAAGTTAATGAAGGCGGTTTCATCGAATATGCAGAAGTATTCGGAAATTATTATGGTACGTCTCAAGCCAAGGTCAAAGAACAACTGCTACAAGGTCATGATGTTTTACTCGAAATTGACTGGCAAGGTGCTGAACAGGTTCGTCGACTTTTTCCTGAATCGAAACAAATCTTTATTCTCCCTCCAACACAATATGATTTAAGACAACGTCTTTCAAATCGTGGCACAGATTCTGTTGATGTCATTGAACATCGTTTAAGTTGTGCAGTTGAAGATATGCGTCATTTTGCCAGTTTTGACTATGTCATCATTAATGATGATTTCAATAAAGCAGTACATGATTTAGAAGCAATTATCGCTGCAAATCGTTTGGTTACTTTGCAACAAAGTGTGCGTCATCAACAATTAATCGAAAACTTACTTACCCTTGATCGTGAATAACTTGAGTCTGGACTAAAAGCCTTTTATACTACTCAGTCTTTTCAAATGTAATGTTCAAACGAGACAACTTATGGCACGTGTAACCGTTGAAGATTGTTTAGACCATGTAGATAACCGCTTCGAGTTAGTACTGGTGGCGAGTAAACGTGCACGTCAATTAGCACGTCAAGGTATGGAACCCACTGTAGAATGGGACAATGATAAGCCAACAGTCGTTGCGCTGCGTGAAATTGCAATTGGTCATGTGACTAAAGAAATTTTAAAACAACGCGATCAAGACTACCAAACATCAAACCTTGATATGGTACTGTCTACAAATTCACTAAACTTAGAAGGTTTTACTTTCTAAATCGAATTTGTTATGCGTAAAGCCCATTGTGAAGACTCTGGGCTTTTTTCTTTCTTGCAAAATTCAATACATATTGATAAAAGCAATATCCGTCATTGAAAAAAATTACGAGTTTTTATAATGAACAAATTGACAAGTTTCTCAATTTGCTTTTCATTAGAAGATAAGCGTAATGTTTGCGAACACTTGCGATCAATGTAAGTTTTCAATGGGATCAAATCTGGTTTACGAGATTTAATCAGCATTGAATACGTGAACAATCAACGCAATATATCTTTATATCGCTGAAGTATCAGCAGACATACCATTACTGAATTTAGGTTATAAAAGGTGTTATATGCCAGGCGAAGAGGTCAGCCAAGCCAAGCAACAGCTCAGAGCAATCATTGAAGCCTATCTCAAGGATAGCGACGTTCAACGAGTTCTTGCTGCCTGCGATTTTGCTGATTTAGCGCATAGTGGTATCACTCGTAAAAGTGGTGAACCATATGTACTGCATCCTATTGCGGTGAGTTGCATTTTGGCACATATGCGTCTTGATGCCGATACGCTAATGGCTGCCTTACTTCACGACGTGATTGAAGATACCGACTTTACCAAAGACGAAATTGGACAAAAATATGGCTCAGTGGTTGCCGAACTGGTCGATGGTGTCACCAAACTCAGCCATTCCAGCGATAAAGAATATAATAAAGCCGCATCCTTCCGAAAAATCTTGCAAGCAACGTTACAAGACCCTCGTGTCATTATTATTAAATTAGCCGATCGCTATCACAATATGACCACCTTAGGCGCCCTGCGTCCGGATAAGCGTGCTCGTATTGCACAAGAAACGCTGGATATTTTTGTACCTATGGCTCGTCTTGTTGGTATGAATGAGATGGCGGATAACCTTGAACACCTGTGTTATCAGAATCTTGATTTAGACATGTTTAATGATGTTCAGACTGCACTTCTTGAGACCAAGCCGAAACGTTGCGAATACCAAGCAGTATGGGAACAAAAACTCTCTGAGTTATTAAAAGCATATGACCTCAAAGGCCGAATCAAGAAGAAAAACAATAATATCGAATTACTGCGCCATTTTATTAAAAATGAAATCGACTTAAATGAACTCAGTCACAGCCATGCCTTTGAAATTATTTTACAAAGTATCGCAGACTGTGACCGTCTAGTTGATGCACTGAAAGACAATTTCCAAGTTTTACAATATAGCGATCATATCCGCCGCCCTTTACCAGGTGGCAACCAATCACTCATGATCCAGCTTAAAGGTGAAAAGACCACACTTTCATTGACGATCCAAACTGAGCTAATGCGTAAAGCAGCACGTTTTGGTGTAGTGCTTGGTGAAAATGCACCGCAAGCCTGTCGCTCGGCCATTCAAGCGTCTATGCAGAACTTGAATACTCTAATTGATAGCGGCTGTGCCAAAACCACCTTTAGTGATTTGCTTGATTATCTCCACCAAGAAAAAATTTGGGTCTATACCCCGCATGGGCAATTGCATGAATTACCACAAGGCGCAACCGTGGTTGATTTTGCCTATTCAGCCAGCCTATTTTTAGGTAACCACGCGGTTGGTGCCAAAGTAGATGGTGAAATTCGCCCACTATCGACACCATTGCACAGTGGACAAGTGGTTGAGATCATTACCGATGTTTTAGCAACTCCAAATCCAGACTGGCTCAGCTTCATTAACACGCAGAAAGCACGTCGCGCACTGCAAAATATGCTTAGAGAGCAGGATATTGATGAACAGCGCTTAGTTGGTCAGCAAGCGCTAAACCGTGCATTAAAACTATTCCAGCGTTCAATTGATGATCTATCTCCAACGGATTGGACGAATGTGCTGGAATGGCGTCATTTAAGTAGTAAAGATACCCTGTTCGAACAGATTGCAGTGGGTGATCTATTACCACAACTGGTCGCAAATCATTTATTTGCTCAGGATTATCATTCACAGCATCATGACGCTTCCGATCGTTTAATCGTCGGTACAGAAGGTGTCGATGTAAAATATGCACATTGCTGCAATCCAGTCTTGGGTGATCCAATCCAAGGACACCTCTCCCGACGGGGTTTGATCGTGCATCGTTCACGATGTCGTAATTTATTACATGAACAACATCTGCATCCAGAAAATATCATGCCATTGCATTGGCAATCCGAAGAAATTGATGATGTCCGTTTCAGTGCTTATTTATGTATTCACATGGCAATGAACGATGAGCAGATCTCTGATTTAATCTATCAATGCCGTAAAGCCAAAACGGGGGTAGAAATGGTTCACTCACAAGACCAAAAAACCTATGTCAACATCGTGGTCAGCAACCGAAATCAAATCGCCCAAATTATCCGTGACTTACGCATGAACTTTGGTTTCCCTCGTATTGAACGCCTAAATATGCCCATCGTACAGCCTGAAATCGCAAAATTGGCAACCACCAATTAAATACAAGTCCAGCTGTAAAATGAATATTTAAAGCATTTTATCGACATAAAAGTTCTAATAATATATCCATGCAACTGCGACTACACAGTACTCAAGACTTTCGTACCCGAATTTTTGTGTTAAAGTCGCATGGTTTAAGATAGAGAAAACAACCTAGGAGAGCTAAATGTCACGCCAAGTTATTCATACTGAACACGCCCCTGCTGCTATCGGAACATATTCTCAAGCAATTCTTGTTGGCAATACGCTCTACCTTTCAGGTCAAATTGGTTTAGATCCGTACAGTATGGAACTTGTAGAAGGCATTGAAGCTCAGATCCGTCGCGTATTTGATAACCTTAAAGCTGTTTGTACTGCAGCTGGTGGCAGTTTAGCCGATATTGCCAAACTCAATATCTTTTTAACTGACTTGTCACACTTCCAATTGGTAAACCAAATTATGGGTGAATACTTTGCACAACCATACCCTGCACGTGCAGCGCTTGGTGTTGCCAGCTTACCAAAAGGTGCTTTGGTGGAAATGGATGGGATTGTGATCATTCCCTAAGCACTTTTTTAAATTTATATTTATCAAAAAGTTATAAGTTATCCAAAATATCGCCGATCAGGCGGTATTTTTTTATTCAAATTCCCAATAAGAATATACTCATTGTTAGAATGAAATTCATTGACAAACGATAATAATTATCAATAATATCAATTATCGCATTTATATTTGTGGCTCACTCCCATGTATGTTTGTTTATGTCGTGGAATTACAGATCAGGATATCAAAGACGCCGTTGCAAATGGCGCAGAGAGCTATCGTGAAATCCGTGACCTACTCGATCTAGGAACATGTTGTGGTCGTTGTGCTCCTGAAGCCCGCGCTATTATCAGCGATGAACTTGCTGAAATCGCTGCACGTATTTCTATAGCTGCCTGATTTATCTTTAAAATTACTCCTCCAATTCAATTCGTGTTTTACGACTCCACCGCTTCCTGTAGAACTTAAAAAGTTCCTCATTTAAGCGGTTTTTTTATAAAAATCATAATCATATCAGGATGTTTTTGATTGTGATTTTCATTTGCCGTTCTATAAATTACTCGCCAGATACTTCTTTCTTGATTAAGATAAGATAAATTGCCTTAGCAACTAGGGCATCATGTGGTGTTTTTGGAGTAAGCGCAATGAAAGGCAATCGCGAAGTTATCAATCAGCTGAATCAGGTGCTGTACCATCATTTAACTGCGATCAACCAATATTTCTTACATTCTCGTATGTTTAATGACTGGGGAATTGAGCAACTCGGTTCAGCCGAATATAAAGAATCTATTCGTCAAATGAAACATGCTGATAAAGTGATTGAGCGTATTTTATTTTTAGAAGGCTTACCGAATCTACAACATCTAGGCAAGCTCTATATCGGTCAACATACTGAAGAAGTTCTGAACTGCGATATCCGTAAGGTCAAAGAAAATATTGAGGCAATCAAACAAACTGTTGAACTTGCTGAAGCAGAACAGGATTATGTGACCCGTGATTTGGTCCAAGAAATTTTAGAGAAAGAAGAAGAATATTGGGATTGGCTCGACACCCAACTCGATCTTGTTGAGAATGTGGGTATCGAAAACTATATTCAAAGCCAAATCTAATTCTTCTCTTCAACCCAAACTATTTATTGAGTTGAATCAAAAAATAAAGCCCTGATGAGGGCTTTATTTTTATCTCGCTTGCTTATTCATTTCAAGCACTTCTGGCAAGCTGAGTGTTTGTCCATACAGCTGCTGTAAAATGAAAAGTTGCTGTTCCGCCTCTTCAAATTTGTGATTATAAGCAAGCAGCTGTGCATATTTCTTCAAGTTATAAGGCGTTGCCTTATTTTTAACTAAGGCATCAATCTGCTTCAAATCGCTCTCTGACATTCGTGTTTTCGGTTTTAGACCAATCCAATCAAGCCGTTGTTGAAATTGAGTCAATAACAGAATTTTAGAACTTCCCAATATCTCTACTGTAGGTTGCTGATTTTTAAAAATTAAACGACTATTTTCCTGAAATAGCTTGTAATCCCGCCAGATCAATAACAGCAGTACGATACCAATCAGCCAGATAAAGCGAATGACATTTTTATTTAAAGTCACTGCTTTTAGCTGAGGTGTTTGTGCTTGAACTAGACCTAATAAAAAGCCCATAGGCAGTAGGAAATACGCATAACGTTGCGGAAACTCCAGCATGGCATGAATCAGAATTGCCGCAACCATCATAATTGCAACTACTGAAGTGGTGTCTTTGGCATTTCGATCTAACCAAAAAAACCAGACTGCCATATAGCCAATAATCAAAAGCCCAAGTGGTAAGCCATTCCAGACCAAGATATCGAGCAATACATTATGCGCACTGATCACCCATTCATGTGAAGGATGTAAATTAAAAATACTAATCTGCGCGATACTGGTTTGATTCCAGCCATAACCAAACCATGGCTGCTCTTTCAGCGCCAAAAGCATCTGCGTCCAGATATCAAAACGTAAATAGCCTGAACTCGCCCGTTCAGCCAAACTGGTTGTTTGGATGACTTCAGAGTTTGAGAACGTATCAATGGCATTTGTGAGCAGTGGTAAGCCCCATGCTGCAATCACAAAAAAACCAACGCACCAAATCCAAAGCTGAACGAAGTTGAAGCGTGGTTGCTGCTTGTATTGCTTATACATCCAATAAAATAGAATAAATAAACACACCACCCATGAAGTTCGAGACTGGGTTAAAGCAATGGTAAATAGGATCAATAGACTAGATGGCACTAGCCAACATGCAGCTACGACTCTTTTTTCATACAGATATAAGGCTCCCATAAGCCCCATGATCAGGAATGTTGCCAAATGATTGGGCTGTCCAAAATTAGCATAAGGGCGATCCCCTTTGAGCTGCATAATGCCATTAACCACACCACCAAGCCCACACCATTGCACAATTGCCATCACACTACAGACAATCGCAATACCAAATAGCAGCTTAGAGGTCTCTTGCATCAGCACTTCACGCTGATCCACTTGCAGCGAAAGGTTATAACCAAGGACGATCATCAGCCAAAAAGCGAATACATAGAGTGAGCTTAATAGTGACGTGCTAAAGTCATTGACTAGCCCAAAGCCCCATTGTAGCAATGGAGCAGCAATAATCGGTGCGATCCAGAGTTGAACTCTGGGAATAATCATTTTTTTATTGAGAAAAACAGCAAGTAAAACCAAGCCAGCTGCAAAACTAGCAAGCTCCCCTGAAAAAGTCACCCAAGGATAAGTATGAAATGGGGAAAGCCAAGCAAAGCTGATCAGAACACTGGCAAGAAAAAAGCATAAAAATTGCATACTTTATACATAAGAAAAAAGCTTAGTGAATTATATCTCTAAGCCTTAAGCTACAAATTAAATATAAGATAAAAACTACAATTTACTTCCAAGGTCGTAGGTCGACAATTTTAACCACTTCTCCTTTTTCTTTATTAATGAGAACCGTCATATCAACTGCATTCGCTTTTAACGGTAAGAAAGCCGTCGCCTGCGGGTATTTTGCTAGTACAGTCTGTACATTAGCCTTATCATTAAATTGGCTTAATAATTTTAAATCTTGAGCACGATGCTGAATTTTTTGCTTTACTCGTTCTAATGGTACGTAGCGCTCGGGCTTTTGAGCAATTGAAATCCCTCCCAATAACTCTGCGAACATTTCCTTACTACGAACATCTTTATCTTTTGCAAATTCAACCCCTACAAACTGAGGCTGCCAAGAAGGCTTTTGATATCGAGGCAATGCCTGTGCAATATGCTCCGTTAGAATTTCATTATTACGTACAAGCTCAAAACGATCTACATTATAAGCAAGCCATACGGGCCGCCCTTGAGCAATACTATATACGCCATAACTCAATGCACTCAATTGAATTAAAATAATAATGCTTAAATCCATTGTCAAATTCTTTTTTCCTTCTTTATAGACCAGTAGGCCCAATAATGGTCCAACAACTACATCAATGGCTAACATCATAAGAAAAATATGCGTCACCCCTACTGCTTGAGCAAGTGGATCGGGGTACCAAATAAAGAAAACAACACCGACCACAATTAAAACAATAAAGAAAGAAATTGCTAAATGACTTAAAAAAAACTTAAAGCGTTTCGACACAAAAATCACCTAGAAAATTTGAATCCATTAATAGTTATCTACATTCAGATGGCGCATACATGGAAGGTAAAGTCCCTAAATCAGCGACCAATCCTTTTGCTGTCGCTGCTGTAGATGTAAGTGTTGCACAAGCCCAGTCAATCGTTCCATTTGAAGTTGCTGTTAATTTGGCTCGGGCAACATTTGGTGTCAGCACAAGTGTTTGCCCCAAAACGGCTGTTGGTAACCCCACATTTGAATCTGTTGTTAATTTAACAGTAATTACACCATCATTCGCAATTTGTATATCTGAAACATATCTTGTTTGCTTTTCAGTTGCAGCTCTTGCACTATAATCTGTTGCCGTATTTACAACCATAGCAATTCCTCCTACCAAGAAAGATTCACTCACCATTGTTTTTGCCGCACTTGCGATCACCAAAGCCTCACCAATCTTAGCTCGTGCTACATGATTTTGATATGCAGGAATCGCCACTGCCGCTAACACCCCAATAATTGCAACAACTATCATGAGTTCAATCAACGTAAAACCATGATTGTTTTTCATTATGGTATCTCTATAAATTTCTTACTAATAAGATAATCAAAAAACATGCCAAAAAATAAAACAAATAAAAAACAATACTTTAAAATAAAACAAGAAAATAGAAAATCCATTTTTTTAAAAAAAGTGACAATTTTTTCCCTTTTAAAACGTATTTGCCCCTCTTACTTTCTTACTGTATATGAGAGGCAAAATATAAAACTACTACCCTAAAATAGTCTAATTTTTATACTTCCTATTAATAACCTCATAAATCTCTTTAAATTCAATTGGATTTTGTTCAGAAAGAGCTCTTAAGTATTGCTTTGTTTCACCACAGTTGCTTCTGAACTCATATTGGCAAGAAGCACTAAAATAATAAATAGCGGTTTCCGTATTTTTATTCATAGCTAAGAAAGTAGCATGCCTAACTAAATAAGGATATGTAGGGAAATAGTTTACAACTTTTGCGCCTAACTCTATTTTTTCCTTTAAACTAAAATTCCCTTCCGCAATAATTTCATAAACCATTATGTCATTAAAAAATCCGAAACCAAAAACTGGCTTTAACTCAACAATTTTTTCTGCTTTTTTTTCCAAAGTCACATTATCATTAGCCATCAGGTCAAAAACTTTTGCCAACTCTCTGTATTGAAAAGAATAATACAATGAAAGGAAGCCGAGTACGCTCAAGGCCAAAGAAAATAGATACCCTCTTTTCACCCAATAAAAAGGTTTATTCTCACTAACAAAAAGAGAAAGGAAAATAGAAAAAATCATTAAGTATTTCAACTCCCACAAAGGGAATTCAAAGCACGAATAAATTAAAAAAACCAGCAATATCATAAAAACATAGGCTTCTTTTATGTTAGATATTTTTATATTTTTAATAAATACATATACAAAAAAAGCAATAACAGCTAAACCTAAAAAACCAAATTCACTTATCAATTGGCTAATAAAAAAATGAGAGTGATCTGCTGAACTAAACCATTTTATTTGTTCAAAATGATTTAACCCTGTTCCAGTAAAATTCTTCCAACCAACCCCTGTAATTGGATGCTCAGAAATATTTAACCACGACTGGTATAAAAGAGAAATCCTAGGATCATCTAAAGCCGATGTTGTCCTCTCAACAAGGCCTGTTGTTTGCGAAAAAAATGGATATGCTAAAATTCCACAGAATAATCCAGCCAAACAAAAAAATAGATCTTTTAATTTTAATAAATAATTTTTTGTAAAATAATTCTGCATTCCATTAAACATGCCTACACAAAAAATAAGCATTAAAAATCCACTCCGACTTACAGTAAAAGCAACCCCCACACTTAAGAAAAATATAATAATGTATTTTATAACATTACTCTTAATATAAGACATTGAAGAAATAACACCCAAAACAAAGACAAATGCTGCTTGATTAGGCTGAAATAAATTCCCAGAGAAGCGCTCTTTTTGCAATGGAAGCTTCATTAGATCAACAATGTTTAAAAGCTTAAAAACATGAAGCATTTGTGTTAGTAGCAACAAAATAGCACCAACCACTAAAATACCTCCCATATTTTTAATTAGCCTCTCTTTATCGATAATATTAGAAGCAGCAACAGATAAAAAAAATACAAGTAGCACAACAGCTAATGGAAAAATAAGACCATCGATATAAATAATATTATTTAAAATTGGCTGTAACAGTAAAACAAAGAAAATTAAGATCCAAAGGAAATTACTGAAATAAATTTCAACTTTCCCTCGATGAAATGCAAAGAGACCACCGACCGAGCATAGAAAAAAAACAATACTATGTATATAAAAGTCATGATAACTCGGGGCATAATGCTGATAACTTAAGATTCCATATAGAAAAGCAAATCCAATAAAAAAAGTAAAAATTTTTTCGTCCATTTGCTTTAACTGCAATATATTTCCCATCTTTGCCCCTGAAAACGATTAAACATTATTTTTTAATCACAACTAAAAATTGCGAATAAAAAAAGACTGGCAAACTGCCAGTCTTTTTTTATGCAACGCTGAGCTTAACGACACTCAGAAGGCGCAAATTTAGATGGTAAATCACCTGTCGCTGTACCAGCAATAGTAGCTCCAGCACGAGCCGTAGCTTGTGTAATTGAATCAGTACCACATGCCCACTGTACAGAACCTTCAACACCATTAGCCAAAACAACAGCTGTGCCTGTCGCATCAGAAACATAAGGAACCATTTTCATAGTTTTAACTTGAGCAGCTGTAGGTAAACTTGTATCGTTAGTTGTTGTAAGCGTAATAATACCTGTAGCACTCGCAGCACTAATTGAACGTAAATATTTACTTACTGGCGCAGTAGCAGAACCTTTTGAAACTGCACCCGCTGCAGATGCAACACCCACCATACCATTAGTTTGGAAGCCTTCTGAAATTGCAGATTTCGCAGCAGCACCCGCAGCAATTACTTCAGAAACCTTCGCTCGTACCGTATAATCTTGATATGCAGGAATCGCAACTGCCGCCAAGATACCGATAATCGCGACAACGATCATCAATTCGATAAGAGTAAAACCCTTTTGCATTGATTTCATAACATTTCTCCAATGGATATTTTTTTATAAGCTTTTTTCAGCTATTTAGTAATTAGCATGTTTTATGCCAGTCCTTAGCTTAGCTAATTTTAACCTAAAAAAACAGGGACTTAAAAAAATTTCATGTTGGATAAAATCAAAGCAATTCAGACACTTTAAGAAAAAAAATGACAAATAACGTCATCTTTACTGCTTAATTATTCTTTTTTTTAGCTAATGAATTTGACTATTTTCTACTTGTATGTAAATTGAGCGACTCAATTCACAAAAAATTTATTAATATTTTTTTTACCGCTTATCAGAAGATATTTGGCACAATCGGCCGATAATAGATTTAATGTACAGAACATTCTGCACATTAATTGATTTTAGACAAAACAACAAGCCCCATTTTTAAATGGCAAGATCGCGTTTTAATTTAGAATAATCGGTTCATTCGGCAATTCATTTTGATCATTGAGGTCTGTTTTCACGTAATACTGGTCTAGTACCTGACCAACCTCTGCAACACCATTATTTACGGCTTGTAAATATTGCTTTTGAGCCAACAACAGTACGATGCTTTGACAGATCCTATTCCAAGTTTCAGTCGGTGTGGCATTTTTTAAACCGCGATCAATCACAATCTCGACTTTACGCTCGCATAAATTGAGATAGAGTAGTACACCACTATTCAGTTCAGTATCCCAAACACCCAACTCGGCAAACAGTTGTTGCGCGCGTAAACGGGTATTTTGATGATAGGCTTGTGAACAAGGGATATGTCCTTCAATCACCACCTGAATCTCACCCACATGGCCCTTTTCCGCCTGCTGGACGGTTTTGGCAATCTCTGATCGATCTTGCTTACTAAAATAACGATGCGCAGAAGAGACGTAGAGAAAATGCTTGAACCAACGTTTTAAACTCGGTTGCACATGCTCATCCAATTTAGGTTGGGTAATAATCTGTGTTGTATCTGTCTTGGTTACCATGAGCCTGATGCTCCTCCCCCGCCAAAGCTACCGCCGCCGCCACTATAACCACCACCGCTGCCGCCACCGAATCCTCCACCTCCGCCGCCACGACCACCACCTGACAGGAAGGCTTGGAAAATAAGTTGTGCCAATGAAGTAATCAATAAAAAGAAAATCCCGACACCGAGCAATAAGCTCATGACCAGACCCGCACCGTTAACCAAACCAGCAACAGTTGCAGCAACGGCTGCAGTGGAAGCACTTAAACGATTACCAACAATAAATGAACCAACGACACCTGCTACCAGAATGAATAAAGCCATAGTCAAAGTATTGTCTTTGGCTTGCTGCGCTTGTATCGCTTGTTCATGCCGATCTTTCAATTCTTGTGCGGCTTGCTGCGCAATCTCTGGGTCTAAATTGACTATGCGACTGATTTCATCTAATCCCGCAGAAATACCTTGTGCGTATTGCCCCTGTTTAAAATACGGGGTAATTTGATTGCGGATAATCCGACTCAATACCACATCAGGCAGTACGCCCTCCAAACCATAACCCGTCAAGATCTGGATATTACGATCATTGACTGCAATCGCCATCAGTAAGCCATTATCACGTTTTGCTGAGCCAAGCTGCCATTTTTCACCCGTTCTCAAAGCAAAATCAAAAATGGCTTCCTGCCCAGTGGTTGGTACGATAATTACCCCGATTTGCGCTTTGCCTTGCTGATACAGACTGAGAATTTTCTGATTGAGTTGCTGCATTTCAGCAGCACTCAATACTTTGGCCTGATCAATCACGGGTTGATTTAAAGTTGGCAAACCACGAATCGATTCGCCCTCTGCCATGTCATTCGCCACTTGTGGCAATGCAGGAGTTTCAGCATTTGGCGTGGCTGGTGTAGTCGTCGTTTTATTCTTTTGCTGTTCTTGGATAATTTTACCCGCAACAAGCACATCACTTTGATCGGTTGCGGTCGCGACTTCAGCCCAAACCGTATGTTGGAAAAACAGTGTCGCAAAAATAATGGTTAAAACAGGTAGGATTCTCTGCTTTAAGCTCTGCTTAAACACGTTCAACATACGGTAACTCCTCACAGTTCAAAACAATTTCAGATATTAATTAAATGAAACTGTTGGCGCTTGCTGTGCAGACTGTTCCGCTTTAAAGTTTTCTTTGGTTTTCATGCCAATGACTTTAGCAGTCAACGCTTGAGGGAATTGGCGTACGTAGCCGTTGTAATCTTGAACCGTGGTAATATAACGGTTACGCGCAACCGCGATACGGTTTTCAGTACCTTCAAGTTGTGCTTGTAAATCACGGAATTGCTCATTGGCTTTTAAGTCAGGATAACTTTCTGAAACCGCAATCAAGCGCGATAATGCACCCGTCAATTGGCTTTGCGCTTGTTGGTATTTCTCAAATAGTGCTGGATCTTCCAACACTTCTTTATCAACTTTTAAGCCTGCGACATTAGAACGCGCTTGAGTGACTTCAACCAAAACTTGCTCTTCATGTTTGGCATAGCCTTTCACCACATTGACCAAATTCGGCACCAGATCAGCACGGCGTTGGTATTGGTTTTGAACTTCAGACCAAGAAGCTGTCACTGCCTCGTCTTTGACTTGCAAAGTGTTATAACCACAGCCCGTAAATAACAAGGTGCTTGCCAATACAGTTGCCAATGCGGTTTGTTTGATGATTTTCATAAAAATTTATCCTCAAGTTTTTCTTTATATTTTTGCGATAATTCATTGTAATGAGATTTTTTGTCGGCTGTGTAACATTTATTAAAGTTGCTTTATCTGAATTTAAATAAAAAAGGCATTACTCAAGAATCTTGATGTAATGCCATGCTAAGCAACTTTGATGGTATTGGATGATGATTAACTATAAATTTTAGAAGAAGTTTCCTCTTGGAAACTTGCCATCCCATATTCGTCTGCCATACGGGCTTTCCAGTAATTCACTAACTGCGTGTAATCATGTTTGGCAGGATGAAAATCGGCTTGATAATAAGATAAATATTCAGGAATCAACTGTAATAGCATTTTACTCAGTAAATACATACCAAACAGATTGCCACCCAATTTCGGTAAGCTTTTCCATTTATCCTGCCAGATCAATCGCGTAGTGGCATAAAAAGTCAGGCTGGCAAAGCCTGTCGTCACACTCCGCATCAGTAAACGGCGAATACGATCATCACCATATACTTCTTGGTAGACATCAAATGCCACCGAACGATGCTCGATTTCTTCAATTGCATGCCAAACCCAGAGTTTCATCGCATCATCATCTAGCGTACTGAGAATTTCTGGGTGTTTTAAAATATAACCGCCTAACATCGCTGTGAAATGTTCAAAAGCGCAAGTTAAGGCCAGTTGTAATTTCGGGTGAATATTTCGCAGCATATCATCCCGTTTCGCCAACCACGCCTGAAAACGATCGAGATTATAATCCTCACGTCGCCAAGCATCGTTAAACTCAGTATGTGCTTTGGAGTGCATTGCCTCTTGCCCAATAAATGCCGCAATCTGCGCCTGCAGCTGAGGATCTTGTACTTTATCTCGAACATTGCGAACACTATTCACAAAATACTGTTCTCCAATTGGAAATGTTGAAGACAGTGCTGTTAATAGATGTGACATTACTGGAGAATTGGCAAAATAATGACGTTTGATTTTTTTCGGATTAAATTGCAAACGCCGTACTGTAATTCCCAATGCTTTAGGGCGATTTAAATAATTTTTTTCCACATTCACATTTGCAAGAGCCATCTCGATTGCCTGCATCATTTCCTAGACTGGGTTTGAGTATTGCGCCGAGAAAATTGTAATGACAGGGCAAAAAAGCTTATAAAGTTTGCCAAAACTACCAAAAAGATGACTGGTCTATACCGATGATATCTAGGCGATACATTCTTGTTGTTTAATTTTTCTCAAGCTCCATACAGCTGCAAGAAACAGTCCACCCATGATTACCACGACAATATGAAATGCCAATAACTGCGCCTCAGCCATCGAATAATGCAAGCTCACAACAGTCCATTTAATCAGAAATGCAGTTAATGTCCCTAATACCGCAATCCCAAAGGTCAGTCCAAGTTGTCTGAGCATATTTAAAATTGCAGCGGCAAAGCTGGCATCTGCCTGCGATACCGCATGTAGGCTCAAGGTACTCGAACTCGGCACGATCAATCCAATGCCCGCACCCATCATGCCACTTAAGCCAATAAACAGCAGATATGAAGAATTACTCTGGAAGCTGACCATCGCGATCAATGCAACGCCTGAGATCAGCAAACCGATCCGAAGCAATAACAATGCTCCATAACTTTGCTGTAAGCGTCCGAACCAAATGGAAACCACGGCCTGCATTAGGAATTGCGGAGCGATCACCCAGCCTGCTTGCGCCGCACTTAAATGAACTTGTTCTTGATAAAACAGCGCAAAGACAAATAAAGAGCTATACCCTGCAAATCCCAATAAAAATGAAATCAGGTTAAAACGCAAGAAAATGTGGTTACGGAATAAGTGACGTGGCACCAGAGGGTGCGAGACTTTATTTTGATGTCGAATAAAAATTAGAGCAAAGGCAATCGAGATGAGAAAACTAAAACTAATCAGATAGCCGATATGGGCTTGCTGTACCATGATAATGCTATAAGTCAGTGTTGCAATTGCAATCACGCTATAAATCAGTCCTAAATAGTCAAAACTTACTTTTTGCTGGTTTGAATCTGGTTCAATCCCTTTCCAGCCTAAAACTAAAGCCAATAATCCAACGGGTAGATTTAACCAAAAAATACTCTGCCAGCCTAAATAATGCACCATGAGGCCACCCATTAATGGCCCAACAATCAAGGCAAAAGCACTGAATGAACTCCAGTTGCCAATTTCGCGTGCTCTTCGATCAACTTGGGTAAAGTGATGTACGATGATTGCAAGGGTTAAAGGAATCAGCATCGCCCCCGCAACGCCCTGAATCACTCGCCCAACAATCAATAAGCTAAAATCTGGCGCAGCGGCACAAATCACCGAGCCAAAAATAAATATCAAAACACCCGTCAACCACAGACGTTTGCGCCCTAACCACTGACTTAAAGCTCCCACCGCCAGCATTAAACTTGACATACTCAGTGCATAGCTATCGATCACCCATTGTAAATCGGCAAGATGACTATTGAACTGATTTTGAATTGCGGTTAAAGCCAAATTCACACTGCTCAAATCCACCAAGCAAAGGAAAGTACTGGTATACAGCGCAGCAATTAATAGCCTGTCATTGAGTTTCGATGTCATTATTTTATCCACTCAGCACAACAAAAATGAGAATTATTATCATTAATAGCATAGCAATTTATTGACTGCTTGTTAAAGTTTTATTTTCTTTGGCTATAAGAGCAAATACCATCAAACATCGACAAAATAAAAAAGCCCAAGCACTTGGCTTGGGCATTTAAAACTTAAAGATTAAAAGAGCTTACACGCCAAGGTAGTCCAAAATACCTTCAGCTGCTTGGCGACCTTCCCAGATTGCCGTCACAACCAAGTCAGAACCACGTACCATATCACCACCCGCAAATATTTTTGGATTCGAGGTCTGGAATTTGAACTCTTGTTGTTCAGCCGCGACCACACGACCTGAACCATCCAATCCTACATTTGCAGTGCTAAACCAATCTGCTGGACTTGGACGGAAACCGAATGCAAGTAATACCGCATCTGCTGGTAACACTTCTTCAGAACCCGGAATTGGTTCAGGGCTACGACGACCACGACTGTCAGGTGCACCCATTTGTGTGGTTACAACCTTAACGCCAGTCACTTTGCCATTTTCACCAACGATCTCAATTGGCTGACGGTTGAACAGGAATTTTACACCCTCTTCATAAGCATTCTTCACTTCACGTGCAGAACCTGGCATGTTGCTTTCATCACGACGGTAAGCACATGTCACATCATGCGCACCTTGGCGTAATGAAGTACGGTTACAGTCCATCGCGGTATCACCACCACCTAGAACAATTACTTTTTTACCGTCTAGATTGATGTATTCGCTTGGATCTTTTTCCCAACCTTGGCAACGGTTCACATTAGCAATCAAGAAATCTAATGCATCATGCACACCATTGAGATCTTCACCTGGGAAACCACCTTTCATATAGGTATAAGTTCCCATACCCATAAATACGGCATCGTATTCAGTCAGAAGTTGTTCAATCGTTACGTCAACACCAATCTCGGTATTTAAACGGAACTCAATACCCATTCCTGTGAAGATTTCGCGACGACGTTTCATCACATCTTTTTCCATTTTGAATTCTGGAATACCAAATGTGAGAAGACCACCGATTTCAGGGCGTTTATCAAATACCACTGGTTTTACGCCACCACGCGCAAGAATATCTGCACAGCCTAAGCCTGCTGGACCTGCACCAATGATCGCAACTTTTTTATCAGTCCATTTAACGCCAGACATATCTGGACGCCAGCCTAATGCAAAAGCCGTATCATTAATATATTTTTCAGCATTACCAATGGTCACTGCACCAAAACCATCGTTTAAGGTACAAGCACCTTCACACAAACGGTCTTGTGGGCAAACACGACCACATACTTCTGGCAAGGTATTAGTTTGGTGGCAAAGTTCAGCTGCTTGGAAAATTTGACCTTCTGCAATCAACTTTAACCAGTTTGGAATGTAGTTATGTACAGGACATTTCCATTCACAATACGGGTTACCACAACCTAAACAACGGTGGGTCTGATTCGCAGCCACTTCCGCAGTAAAAGGTTTATAAATTTCCACAAACTCTGCCTTGCGGACAGTAATATCTTTTTTCTCTGGATCTTGGCGTGCTACATCCAGAAATTGAAAGTCATTATTCAGGCGCTCTGCCATGTCTCTCTCCGTGGGTAGGCGCAGCGATGTCCCTCATCTCTGCACCTGCCTATGTCTATGCAGTCGTGGAATTATTGTGGATCAGCTTGGGTAGTTTTCAAAAGCGTTTGCAAATTAGCAGCTTTTGGTTTTACCAGCCAGAACTTACGACTATAGAAGTCGAACTCATTACGGATCTTGTAGGCCCAAGCACTACCCGTCTCTTGAATATGTTCGTCAAGAATACGCAGTAAGTTTTCTTTGTGGTCTTCCATCGCTTCTGTAGAGATACGATTTAGATCAATAAGTTCGTGGTTATAGTAGTCAACAAAGTCATTATCAAGGTCAAGTACATAAGCAAAGCCACCAGTCATACCTGCACCGAAGTTATGACCCACTTTACCTAATACTGTTACCACACCACCCGTCATATATTCACAACAGTGGTCGCCCGCACCTTCAATCACAGCAAATGCGCCAGAGTTACGAACCGCAAAACGCTCGCCCGCAGTTCCCGCCGCAAAGACTTTACCGCCAGTCGCACCATATAAACAGGTGTTACCAATAATCGCGGTATTTTGCGTTTGGAATGGTGAACCTTTTGGTGGGAAGATCGATACTCGGCCACCCGCCATACCTTTACCGACATAGTCGTTGGCATCACCTTCCAGTTTGATATGCAAACCACCTGCGTTCCAAACACCAAGCGACTGACCTGCTGTACCAACAAGGTTCATTACCACTGGGCTGTTTTCCATACCCAAGTTGCCATAACGACGCGCAATTTCACCTGAGATACGTGCGCCAATCGAACGATCACAGTTACCTACTGTGAAGTTGAATGAGCCGCCAGCACCTGCTTCAATTGCCGGTAACATCTCTGCCACCATTTTCTCCGCCAACACACCTTTATCGAATGGTGCATTGCCTTGAACTTGGCAATATTGTGCCTTGCCTTCAGCAGAAGGATGCGACGTTAATAGTGCACTGAGGTCAAGATGCGCGTGCTTGTCTGTTTCACCTGGTAAAACTTCAAGTAGATCGACACGGCCAATCAAATCTTTCAATGATGCAACACCAAGTGCAGCTAACCATTCACGTGTCTCTTCAGCAATAAACTTGAAGAAGTTGATCAGCATTTCTGGCTCGCCAATATAATGCTCTTGACGCAAATGGTCTTGTTGCGTTGCAACACCGGTCGCACAGTTATTTAAGTGACAAATACGCAGGTATTTACAACCTAATGCAATCATCGGTGTTGAACCAAAACCAAAGCTTTCCGCACCTAAAATTGCCGCTTTCACTACATCTAAACCTGTTTTCAAACCACCATCAGTTTGAACACGGACTTTACCACGCAAATCATTCACACGAAGCGCCTGATGCGCTTCACTTAAACCAAGTTCCCATGGCGAACCTGCATGGTGAATGGATGACAGTGGAGATGCTGCTGTACCACCGTCATAACCAGAAATGGTAATGAAGTCGGCATAAGCTTTTGCAACACCTGCTGCAATCGTTCCAACACCTGGCTCAGAGACCAATTTCACCGATACCATCGCCTGAGGGTTGACTTGTTTCAAGTCAAAGATCAATTGCGATAAATCTTCAATCGAATAAATATCGTGGTGTGGCGGTGGAGAGATTAGTGTTACACCTGGCACTGAGTAGCGTAAACGCGCAATTAAGCCATTCACTTTACCACCTGGTAACTGACCACCTTCACCTGGTTTTGCACCCTGTGCAACTTTAATCTGCAAAACTTCAGCAGAGGTTAAGTACGCAGGAGTTACACCAAAACGACCTGATGCAATCTGTTTGATTTTTGAGTTACGAATCGTGCCATAACGCGCAGGATCTTCGCCGCCTTCACCCGAGTTTGAACGACCGCCAATCGTATTCATGGCAATTGCAATCGCTTCATGTGCTTCTGGTGATAATGCACCTAAAGACATACCCGCAGAGTCAAAGCGTGGAAGAATATCTTCAATCGTTTCAACTTGATCCAGTGCAATCGAATTTGTTGTTTTTAACTTAAATAAGTCACGGATCGTTGCGACAGGACGGTTATTCACCAGTTCTGCATATTCTTTAAAGTCAACGTATTGACCTGAACGTACCGCTTTGTGCAAAGCGTTGATCACGTCAGGATTGAACGCGTGGTACTCTTTACCAAATACGAATTTAAGCAAACCACCTTGATCAATCGGTTTACGATGTTGCCAAGCTGTGGTTGCTAGTTTTTTCTGATCTTTCTCTAAGTCTGCAAATGTTGCACCTTGAATACGGCTCGGTACACCAAGGAAACATTTATCCACCACTTCAGATGATAGACCCACCGCTTCAAATAACTGACCACCGCGATAAGAAGCAACCGTAGAGATCCCCATTTTAGAAAGGACTTTCAGTAAGCCTTTTTCCATCCCTTTACGGAAGTTTGCTTGCGCCTGAATTGGATCACCCAATAACTCGCCTTTTGCAACCAAATCATTGATCACATCATAAGCCAGATATGGATAAACTGCTGTCGCACCAAAGCCAAGCAATACTGCAAATTGATGTGGATCACGTGCAAAACCAGTTTCAACTAAAATGTTCGCATCGGTACGCAAACCCGTTTTAATCAAATGATGGTGTACCGCACCTGTTGCCAATGCTGCGTTTGCAGGTAAGAAACCTTCACGGAAATTTTTATCCGTTAATACAATTAAGGTTTTACCATCACGTACAGCCTGTGCTGATTCTTCACAGATACGTGCGATTGCTGCTTGCAGCCCTTCAGCTTCGACATAGTTCAGATCAATATCTACAACGCCATACCCTTCGCGCTCTTTTTCAACATCGCGAAGCTGCTGCATTTTTGAATTAGACAATACAGGGCTTGAAATGATGATACGGTCCGCATGCTCTGGACCTTGCTCGAACACATTCTGTTCGCGGCCCAAACAGGTTTCCAATGACATCACGATCGATTCACGTAATGGATCGATTGGTGGGTTGGTGACTTGTGCAAACTGCTGACGGAAGTAGTCAGAAACATGGCGTACTTGACGAGACAATACCGCCATTGGCGTATCATCACCCATCGAGCCAACTGCTTCTTGACCACTTTCTGCGATTGGACGCAATAATTGATCGCGCTCTTCAAATGTCACCATAAACATTTTCTGAGCTGCTTTTAATGCATCGCCAGTTAAGCCTTGATCAACCAATTGCTCTTCAAGCTGTGGATTGGCTTGTAAACGAATCGCATGATCACGCAACCATTCACGATATGGACGCATATTTTTTAAGTGATTGCTGACATCTTTCGTCTCAAGCACTTTGCCAGTCAAAGTATCAATTACCAAAATTTGACCTGGACCAACGCGGCCTTTAGATACTACATCTTCAGGTTCATAACCCCACACACCAATCTCAGATGCAAGCGTGATGTAATCATTTTTGGTAATCACCCAACGTGCTGGACGTAAACCATTACGGTCTAACATACAGATCGCATGACGGCCATCTTGAATCACTAGACCTGCAGGACCATCCCAAGCTTCCATATGCTTCGAGTTGAACTCATAGAATGCACGTAGATCAGCATCTAAAGTTTCAACGTTTTGCCATGCTGGTGGAACCAACATACGTAGTGCACGGAAGAGATCCATACCACCACCAACCAAGATCTCAAGCATGTTATCCAAGCTTGATGAATCCGAACCAGTACGGTTCACAATTGGATTTAACTCAGTTAAACCTGGTAGTAGTGGGTTTTCAAATTTTGGTGTACGTGCCAAAGCCCAGTTACGGTTTGCAGTAATGGTGTTGATTTCACCATTGTGTGCAAGGTAACGGAATGGTTGTGCCAATGGCCAACGCGGTAAGGTATTGGTTGAGAAGCGTTGGTGAAATACCACGATATGTGATTTTAAACGCTCATCCGCCAAGTCGGTATAGAAGTCAGCAATTGCCGCTGGCATCATCAAACCTTTATAGGTGATAACAGTCGTTGCTAAAGTCGTCACATAAAAAAGTGGATCATTTTGTAATAATTGTTCCGCACGACGGCGTGCTAAGAAGAGTTTACGATTAAACTCAACCTCAGTTAAACCCATTGGGCAATTAACAAGAATTTGTTCAAATGCAGGCAAAGATTGCAGTGCAATTTCACCTAAAGCATCATTATTGGTTGGAACGACACGCCATGCTGCAACAGTCAAACCTGCAGCTTCAATTTCTTTATTTAGAATATTTTTTGCATTTTGCGCTAAAGCAGGATCAATATTTAGAAATACCGTACCAGCAGCAAAAATCTCGGTCAGATTAGTACCTAACTTTTGAGCTTCATCACGGAAAAATTGTTTTGGCATCGCCAATAACAATCCGCACCCATCTCCCGTTTTACCATCCGCGGCAATACCACCACGGTGCGTCATGCAACTTAAACTGTGAATCGCAGTTTCGACCAGATGATGGCTTGATTCACCCTTCATATGGGCAATCAGACCAAAACCACAGTTATCCTTAAACTCATCAGGCTGATATAAACCTTGAGCGGGAGCTACAGTATTAGGCGATGGCATGTGCATAGCGTACCCTTCTTTCAACATGGCTCTTTCGAGCAACAAACAATCAATTCATTTTCTGCGATATTGCCGATTAACTCATACAAAGTTCAATGCTTCGCGAAAACATTTATCATGGCGAATTTGCAATATACGTCTTTCCCCTACGAGATTGCACTCTATAAAGTGTTTTCAGTTATTACACCTTCACCTAGGTTTGTAAAGCACAAAAACTTTCCATTTCACCCAATTAATGAACTGTTTAGCACAAAACAGGGCAATGAGCAGACAAATTAGCACCACAAAAAAGCAAAAAACATGCCATATATGCATGTTTTTACTAAATCATTAAAAAAGTTAAAATAACACCAAGATACGGAGAAGAATGCACTCATTTTTGCGCATAAAAATGCACCAAAAAATTCCATGGTGCTATAAAAAGAACCACTAATGCACAATTATAGTGCAATATTAATTAAAAGGATCACTCACTTCACGCTTTGAAGCATCTGAATTTTCTTTTATTTTTTCAGCAGTTGCAGGTGGTTTTGGTGTCGATTGAGTTTGTTTTACATTGACTACATTACCCTGCGCATCACGCTGTGTGACTGTGGTCTTCACCGCCGATGATTCCGCGCTACGTACAGCAGTCGTACTCTGAGATGCACTACTTCCCATCAGTAAACTCTCATCTACTCTAGGCAATGCTGCTGGTCTTAACTGAACCGCATAGAGTTGATTGGTTGCTGACTTCATTTCGTCAGCACCTAGATCATTCACTAAAGCAGTATAACTTGAGAATTGATGAGCCGTTGGCTGAACAGATTCTGGTAGGGCTAGATTTAATTGTGCAAATTGGCGACTTGCATCTTCAGCATTTGTAAATACACCATAGCCGAGAACATATTGTTCAACCTGATCTTCACCACTCAAACGGAAATATATAAACTTTCTGCGATCTTCGCGGTTCAATAGAAAATTTTTAACAATTGCTTCATCTGAACTACGGAAAATTTCCATGGTCCATCGTTGCTGATTTTCTTTAATAAATTTAGTGCCACGAAATTCAGGTGCATGATCATTGGAAACCACGACACGTGTGGTTAAATCCAAGGGCTTAACTTCATCCGAAAGAGCGCCTAAATGCGCTGTCGCAGCAACCTTTTCTGGCTGAATTTGGACTTGGGTTTCGGTTTGGGATGGCTGCTCTTCTTTGACCAACACTTGACTATCGGTAATACCCCAAAATATCAATGCAGCTATTAAACAAGCTACGGCAAAAACCAGCCAGCTATATTGTTGAATATTTTGCCAAATTGATCGTGATACAGCCATGCTTTTCCCAAATGATTAATTATGCAGATTGATTTGCAAGAATAGATTGTTTCATCAGCTCAACATCAAAATCTTTGGTAATCACGGCCTGCCCTAATTTCTTCAATAAAACCAAGCGCAATTGACCATTTAAGACTTTTTTATCGTGCGACATATAAGCCAAGAATTCATCTAACGGAATTTTCGGACATGATATCGGTAAATGAGCACATTGAATGATATTTTTTGTACGTTGCAGATCTTCCGCAGAGATCCAACCTAAACGCTGCGACAAATCTGCAGCCATCACCATCCCTGTTGCTACCGCCTCACCATGTAACCATGTGCCATAGCCTAGATAAGATTCAATTGCATGACCGAAAGTATGCCCAAGATTGAGCAACGCACGCTCACCTTGTTCTTTTTCATCATTGGCCACGATACGTGCTTTATGCGCACATGAACGAAAAACTGCTTCAGCCAGTAAATTTGCATCACGAGCAACCAAAGCATCCATGTTTTGCTCTAACCAAACAAGAAAATCAGTATCACCCAATAAAGCGTATTTAATCACTTCAGCCAAACCTGCAGACAGTTCACGATCAGGCAAGGTATCCAATTGCGCCATATCTGCTAGTACCACTTGTGGTTGCTGGAAAGCACCCAACATATTTTTACCTAAAGGATGATTAATTCCCGTCTTACCCCCCACACTGGAATCAACCTGTGATAATAAAGTGGTTGGCACCTGAACAAAATTCACACCGCGTTGGAAGCAAGCCGATGCAAAACCCGCCATATCCCCAATCACGCCACCACCTAATGCTAATACCGTACAATCACGGTTAAATCCTGCTTCGAGCAGGGCATCAAAAATTAAATTCAGGTGTTGAATATCTTTATATTTTTCGCCATCAGGCAAAATGCATTGCGCCACTTGTTTATCCAACAGAGTCAATGCATCCAAATAATGTTGTAAATAGAGTGGTGCAACCGTTGTATTGGATACCAACATCACTTGCCGACCATGTAGATATGGCTCAAGTAAACTTTTAGGATCTAAATGGCTGCCAATAAAGATCGGATAACGACGATCACCTAACTCGACATGTAACGTTTGCATAAACTTAAACCAACCAGAGACTACTTAACTTGTTTAGATAAAATGACGTGCAAAATACGTTGCGCTAAATCCCGTGCTGCACCTTGATTTGTTTCAATTATATAATGTGCAACCTCGCGATATAAAGGATCGCGGATCGTCAGTAGATCACGTAATTTTTGCTCTGGATTTTCAACTTGTAATAATGGACGATTTTTATCGCGATAGGTTCGCTGTAGCTGTAGCTCTACAGGCGTATAAAGATAAACAACGATACCACGTTGTTTTAAAAATTCACGATTCTTCGCTTGAGTAACAACTCCACCACCTGTCGCCAACACCAATAATGAACGGGAGGTAAG
Source organism: Acinetobacter genomosp. 15BJ (assembly GCF_000400715.1). GTDB lineage: Bacteria > Pseudomonadota > Gammaproteobacteria > Pseudomonadales > Moraxellaceae > Acinetobacter. The sequence goes on from NZ_KE007345.1 coordinate 251,648, forward strand.
ATCATTTAAAACATTGGTTTCACGCAAACGAAATCCAACTTCCCCTTCTTTTTCAAAAATCCATGGAATGGTCGCGCCTGTTTTACGTTCGATCTCATGATCACTATCAATAAAATCTCGGCCTAACAATTCTGCTAAATGCCGACCAACTGTTGTTTTCCCTGCCCCCATCGGCCCTACCAAATAAACATTTGGTAGGGTTTCAAACGCTTTGCTTGGCAACGCGCCACCTATATTCAATGCAATTATTGAAAATATATTAATGATTTCTGGTCAAAGTGTCATTAACAATTCTCGGTGTCACAAAAATAAGCAGTTCACGTTTTTTATCCGTTTTCATATCTCTACGGAATAATCGACCAATATACGGAATATCCCCCAAGAATGGCACCTTGGTTTGACTATTCAAATTTTCTTGTTCAAAAATACCACCCAATACTACGGTTTCACCATTATCAACCAGAACATTGGTATCTATCGAGTTTTTATTAATTGTCAGTTGACCTGTTGGTGTTGGGCTACTTGGTGAATCCTTAGTAATATTCAACTTCATCATGACTTTACCTTCTGGCGTGATACTTGGCGTAACATCCAAACTCAAAGTTGCATCAATAAACTCGGTTTTAGGTACTGCATTTGCCCCACCGCCAGAAGATGATGCATATGGAATTTTAGTACCTGACTCAATTTTTGCAGCTTGCTTATCCGCAGTCATGACTTTTGGTGTAGAAATCACTTCACCATAGCCATCCGCTTGTACAGCTGATAACTCCAGGTCCAACATAAAATCAGACAGACTAATCAGACCAAAAGCAATACGACTTGCTCCTGGTGTTACCGCACCTAAATCGACATTCAGGTTATCTGGGCGCTCAATTTCATATTTCGCACCGCCATTATCATTTTTTTGTGGATCTCTCAAATTCCAAAGCGTTGTATCACTCCCCCCTACCAATAGATCATTATTATTGGTAATCCCTTGCGATAAAATACCCCATTTTACGCCCATCTCTTTGGTAAAATCAGTACTGGCACTGACAATACGCGCTTCAATCATCACTTGCTTAACTGAAACATCCAGTAAATCAACCATCTTGCGAATCTGATCAATTTTTTGTGAAGTATCATTCACAATTAAAGTATTGGTTCGTGGATCAATTGATACTGTTCCTCGTGGGCTTAATAAACCTCCAACTAATGCATCACTGCCACCTAAACCTGAGACATTATTATTGCTATTACTACTCTTACCCTGAGTAATTAATTTTTCAATATCCGTGGCTTTAGCATAATTCAACTGAATATACTCAGTCTGTAGTGGTGCTAATTTTACACTTTGTGCAATGGCTTTGGCTTCTTCCTCTTCTGCCTTAATCAACTCAGAAACAGGTGCAATCCAGATCACATTACCATTACGACGCTTATCTAGATTTTTAGTTTTTAACACAATATCAAGTGCCTGATCCCATGGTACGTCTTTAAGGCGTAAAGTAATATTACCCTGTACCGTATCCGCAGCTACCATATTAATACCAGTAAAATCAGCTAATAACTGCAATACTCGGCGTACTTCAATATCTTGGAAATCTAAAGAAATTTTATTGCCGGTATAAGTTTGTGCCTTGGCTTTGGCCGGAGAATTATCTATAGGGCGTTTCAGACTAATAGTGAGCTTATTCTCTGCTTGGTAAGCCATATACTCATAGCTTCCAGCAGATTGAATGGTAATCACACCATTGCCTTTATCATTATAAGCATCAATACTGGCCACAGGTGTTGCAAAATCATTGGTATTTAAACGACGGGCTAAATGTGTCGGAATTTTATTCCCTGCTGTACGCACCACAATTTTACTACCTTGTTGTTGTACATCCACAGGGGTGTTATTACCCAGCAAATCAATCACAACCAAACCTTCGCCCTGACTCCCTCGTTGGAAACCAATATTGGAAATGCCTTGCTGTACCTGACGCACAGCGGCAGCAGGTGTATTTATCGCAGCAGGTTTGGCTGAGTTAATTTTAAGAACAAAGGTATTGCCTTCAACACGTGTTGTGAATGCACCCGCATCTTTTAAATTCACAATCACACGTGAACGCTGATCATCCGATGCAACCTCAATCGAACTCGCTTCAGCGGTTGATACTGGAATCGAGTTTTGCTTTAGACCTTGTTGTGACTTATCAAAGTCCAGAATTAAACGAGCAGGTTGTTCAAGTTGATAAGCTTGCGGTTGTGGTGGAAGGCCATTAAACATCACACGAATTTCCGTGCCCTGATCACCCAAACTCATTGGTACGATATTGGTCATACTCACTTGCGCTGATGCCACTTGCATCACCGCAATCGCAATCGCACCCATAGAAAATTGACGGAATGCATGATTCATGGTCTTCGCTTCCCCAAATAAAGAATCTTTAAACTGTTTTTTCATTTTTATTCCCTTAATCTTACGGCGCTGGTCCAATTAAAACGAGTGTACGAGGTCTCTCGACATAGCCTTCTCGACCATCAGGTACAATCTCCACCAAATCGATTTGGGTTGGGCTAATTTTAATAATACGCCCTTGATTCATACCCAAATAACTTCCGACTTGCACACGTTCAATTTGACCGTCTGGTGTCTGAATCAGGGCAATGGTATTGCTGGTTTTACCGCGCATACTGCCCTTCATATTCAACGATTCCAACGCATAACTCTCTAAAGGCTGTGGCTGGCGATTAAAATTCGGATAAACCCGTTTCCCCGCCATAATCTTCAATTCAGCAGCCAATGAGCTTGGCATAAATGGGCTTTTAAGCTGATGAGCTGAATAGTTAAACAATGGCACAGGGGTAAAAACTGGTGCTGGCTCAATCGGCAAAGGTGGCTGATTACGAATGTCTGCCATCTTCTGATTCACCGCATCAATACGTGAATCACATCCCACCAAAGTCGCCCCAATTAATAAACCCAGTAATAATTTATAATTATTCACTACTATTTTCCTCCTTGCGCAGGTGGAGTAGCTGTTGTTTGAGCCGTAGCTGCGCCCGCAGCATTATTTGTTTGCTCATCCGCCCCAACATAACGATATGTTTTTGCTTTAACCGTATAATTGACAACAGGAATATCAGATTTTTTCTGTGTATCTTCTTTTGCTTCAACCGTAAAATCATGCAAGGTCACGATACGCGGCAAAGCGGCAATGCCTGTCACAAAGGCACCAAAAGCATGATAATCACCCGTCGCATCAATACTGATGGGCTGTTCAATAAAGAACTCTTGCTTCACTTCACTCTCAAGACGAATATTTTTAAATTTCAACCCTGAGTTCACACCGGTTAAGTTTATATCCTCAACCAAGCTTGGAATTTCAGTCTCTTTAGGCAATTGCTCTAACTGTTGGTTAAAGTTAGCTTCCATTTCTTGCAGTTGCGCTTGATATTGTTGCAGATTACGCAATTTTGAATCTTTTTCTTTAAACTCATTCAACAAGCTTTGCTCTTGAGCTTCGGCATTTGCAATCGATTCAAGCTGAGACTTAATCACCACAAAATAACCCAATGCTGCAACCGCCAAGAAAACAAAAATCCAGCAGGTAATTTTGACCGATAATGGCCAACTGCCATAGTTATTCATATCCAGCGTATTAAATTGCTGGAAGAATTGGTCGACCGTCATTTTCTTTTTCTTTACAGCAACGGTGTCTTGATTTAAATCATCCGATTTATCTAACTTCATTTTGTCACCTCTACTGCCCCTGATGCTGCAACGTCTGACGTTGGTGCAGCCTCAGCAGTTGTCCCGATTTCACCTAAATCTACAGTGACAACAAAGCTTCCATAATTTTCCTCAACACGAGGCACCAAAGAACTTGCTGTTTTGTCTTTATTTTTGTTTTCATCCACGGCAAGGAAGGAATTCATAAAGGCATTGCGATACCAAGGAGAAGCTTCTAGATTACGTAGAAGTTCAGCCACCGTATTTGGACTTTCAGCTTTTCCTTCAATCGTGAATTTATCCCCTGTACGACTAAACTTGGTTAAGTACATAGTTGGAGGAGTGACGCGTACCAATTCATCGACCAAACGTACGGTAACAGGACGTTGTCCTTGTAAGCCTTGAATCAGTTTCATGCGTTCAATAATCGCATTACGTCGTTCTTGTAAGCCATCCAATGCTTTTAATTGGGTATCTAAATTCTGGTTGGTACTCACAATCAGTTGGTTGGCTTGTTCCTGATCATTCAGTTTGTGATCGAAATACATCCACCCCGAAAAAACTGATACAACCCCTAATGCAGCAACCCCAACACAAAATGCGACAAACTGTTTCTTTCTTTGTTCTCTTAGCTCATCACGCCAAGGGAGTAAGTTAATCTTTGCCATTAATCAAAACTCCTCAATGCCAAACCACATGCAACCATCAAAGAGGAAGCATCGTTTTCAATTTTTTTAATATCAATTTGGGGAGAAAAACCCATTTGTAGAAATGGATTGGCAATGGTGACGCGATAACCGAGTTTTTGTTGTAATAGCTTAGCTAGACCTGGAATATTGGCATTCCCACCAGCCAGTAAAATATGATCAATTTCATTAAATTGAGAAGATGAAAAGAAAAATTGGAGTGAACGCGCGGCTTGTTGTACGACAGCATCCAAGAAGGGTTCAAGGACTTCTGTGTCATAATCATCTGGCAAGCTTCTTTCTTTTTTAGCACGACCAGCTTCTTCAAAAGAAAGGCCATAGCGACTCTGAACATCTTGGGTCAATTGGCGACCACCAAACACTTGCTCACGTGTATAGATGATCTTGCCTTTTTGCATGACAGATAAAGTGGTCATTGTATGACCAATATCCAAAATACCTACCGTATTTGCGCCCATTGGTAGCGTATCTGCAAACACACTGAACGCACGTTCCATAGCATAGCTTTCAACTTCTGCAATTTTTGCAGTTAAACCCGCCAGTTCAAGCACTTCTACACGCGTGTCTACATTCTCGGTGCGCGTTGCAACCAAGAGCACATTTACCCGGTTTGGATTGGCCAAACGATCAGGTAAAACTTCAAAATCTAGGCTCACTTCATCTAATGGGAACGGAATGTATTGCTCAGCATCCATACGAATTTGAACTTCTCGTTCTTCATCCGTCATGTCAGCATCCATCTCGATGATCTTATTAATGACCATCGATGTCGGTACTGCAATCGCAACATTCATGGTGTGAGGATTTGCAAGGTTTACCACTCTCTCAAGCGCATCCCCTACCGCCTCTGGATTCAGTATGCTTTTTTCAACCACGCTGCTTTCAGGCAATGGCATCACTGCATAACTTTCAACCCAATATCTACCGTTCTTTACAGAGAGCTCCAATAATTTAACAGTTGTCGAACTAATATCGACACCCGTTAACCCCTTATTTGGTTTACGATATAACCTGAGCACAGTACTTTCCTATTTATTTTTTTATCCCCAAAAATACAACACACTAATTTGTTTTGGTCTTTAATTGATACGGATACAATAACTCATCTAACAATCCGCATGTCTAAAGGATATACTGACCACAATTAGTTTGCCATTCGCTCTTATTAAAACTTACTTATTATGAAAAAGCTATCCAGTTCTGGTATTGTTCGCCCATTTTTTTTGATCATTATTATTATCTTAGTCTCACTTCCAATGGGATTTTATGGCATGTATCTCTATCTCGCACCTTCACTGCCAGATATGAGTTCACTTAAAAAAGCGCCTTTACTAAAACCATTGCAAGTTTACACGGCAGATAATCAGTTAATTGCAGAATATGGCGGAAAATTATCCATTCCAGTTAAGTATGAGCAGATTCCTCCAACCTTTATTCATGCTTTTTTAGCAGCGGAAGACTCATCTTTTTTTGAACATAATGGTATTAGTTTTAAAGGGCTTGGGCGAGCGCTTACTGAATCTGTTACAGGGTCTGATGTCCAAACTGGGGGCTCAACCATTACCATGCAGGTGGCAAAGAACTATTATTTAAGCCCAGACCGAACTCTTCGACGCAAACTAACTGAAGTGTTTTTGGCGCGAAAAATCGAGCAAAACTTAACAAAACAAGAAATCTTAGCGGCTTATGTGAATAAAATTTTCTTAGGTAAAAATGCCTATGGTATTGCTGCTGCGGCACGTGTCTATTACAACAAAAATATTGGCGAGCTGACCACAGCACAAATGGCAATGATTGCAGGTCTACCTAAGGCACCTTCAAAATATAATCCAGTGGTTAATCCTGAGCGTGCACTTGAACGTCGTAACTGGATTTTAGGACGTATGTTACAACTGGGCTATATCAACCAAAATCAATACCAACAAGCTGTTGCAGAGCCCATCAACTTAAATATGATTGATCGCTCGGTCAGCAACGTATTCCCCTATGTTGGTGAAATGGTTCGTTCAGAACTGGTTGAACATTTTGGTGAACAAGCTGTTGACTCAGGTTATAAGGTATACACGACAGTTGACAGCAACCGTCAACGTTATGCAGAACAATCCATTCAAGATGGCTTAGAGGCTTATGACCGTCGTCATGGCTGGCGTGGTCCTGAAGCACATGACAAACCACTCAAACAATTTATTGCTTATGCAAACACTTACCCAGCCCAAGTCATCAAGGTCAACAACAATTCTTTTGATGCCTTAATGCAAGATGGTTCAACAGTAACGGTCAACTGGTCTGGGATGTCATGGGTTCGCCCGTACCGCAATGCCAATAGCGTCGGTGGAGCGCCTTCGAACGCCTCACAAATTGTCAAAGTCAAAGATATTATTCGTCTACGTCCAAATGAAGGCAAAACGGTTTGGTCTTTGGTTCAAGTTCCAAAAGTCCAAGGACAATTGATTGCCATTAACCCCAATGATGGCGCAATTGAAGCCGTTGTCGGTGGTTATAACTTTTATCAATCTAAATTTAACCGTGCCGTACAAGGTTGGAGACAACCTGGCTCTACCATTAAGCCCTTTGTCTACGCATTGGCTTTGGAACGCGGCATGACCCCATACAGCATGGTCAATGACAGTCCCATCACCATTGGTAAGTGGTCTCCAAGAAACTCTGATGGTCGCTATTTGGGTATGATCCCTTTACGTCGTGCGCTTTATTTATCCCGTAACACCGTTTCAGTGCGTTTATTACAAAACGTAGGGATTGAACGTACCCGTCAACTATTTATGGATTTTGGTTTACAAGAAGATCAGATTCCACGTAACTATACCATTGCATTAGGTACACCGCAGGTACTGCCAATTCAGATGGCAACAGGTTATGCAACTTTTGCCAATGGTGGTTATCGTATTCAACCGCACTTCATTACACGTATCGAAGATGCGGCTGGCAAAGTGATTTATGAAGCAAAGCCTGAGTACGCGTGCATTCCATGTATCAGCAATCCAAATACGAATAACCAACAGCAAACAGTGAAAGCTGATGAATCTAAAGACAAGGTGACAGAAATTAGCAACCAAACTTTAGATGAAGCATTCGCAGCCTCTGAAGCACAAATAACGCCTGCTGATACGGCACAAACAGCAAAAGCCAATAGTGATTATCGTCAAGCACAACGTATTTTAAAATCAAGTTCCGCTTATGACATGGCCAACATCTTACGGGATGTAATCCAACATGGTACTGGTCGTGCTGCACTTAAAATTGGTCGTGATGACCTCGGTGGTAAAACAGGAACAACCAATGATGCTAAAGATGCTTGGTTCGCAGGCTTTAATGGTAACTTGGTTGCAATTGCTTGGGTCGGTTTTGACCAACCACGTACACTGGGTCGTCGTGAATATGGTGGCGTTGCTGCACTTCCAATCTGGACCAATTTTATGGGTAAATCTTTAAAAGATACGCCATCAGCTTGGGTACGTTTGGATAAAGAAGCGAAAGATCCAATCTCTCGTGATAAATTACAAATCCAGCAAAGCGAAGATAAAAAAGAGTATCGCGCCTCTCCTCCATTGGCGCGCCCACTTTATCGCCCTGCACCACCTGCACCCGTTCGCTCAACACAAAATGATTTCTCAGACCTCCCTGGAACAACACCAGTGACTGACGAGCAGCCTATTGTCCCAGCGAAAAAGCAACCGCCTGCAATGGGTTCAAATTCACAGAACCCACCGCCAAAAGAAAAGGATGGGATTGAACATTTGATCAATCAAATCCAGTAAATAAAAAAGAAGCCATCACATTGATGGCTTCTTTCTTTTTTGGAATAGATAAATCTGAAAGGCGGCAGTCACTGTAAATTGCTGCGCTTGCTCAAGTCCTTTGCGTCGTTCAAGATTCGCTTTATAAGCATAAGGCGTCATCGCGATTAAATTCTTCAAGGCAACTTGATCCAATTGCAGTGGCGCTTCAACAAGGTGTGCTTGCTTTAACTCAAACTGAGCATCTAGCTGTTCTACAAATTTTTGAGGTTCATGCAAATTCACTTGCTCAAATAACGCTTCACGCAAATCAAAGAGATGTTTAGGTGCAGGCGTTACCACAATTAAATAACCATCATCCCGCAAGACTCTCACGATTTCATCTTGTGGAATCGGACTAAATAGACTGGTACAAATGTCAATAGAATGATTTTGTACGGGCAAGGTTGCACCTGTTCCAACCACCCATACAACCTCTGCATTTAACTTTGCTGCGCGCTGTACGGCTGTTTTGGCAATATCCACACCGATACACTGCTGGGTATGTGCTTGCATGGCGCTGGTGTAATAGCCTTCACCACAACCAATATCTAAAATGGCTTGAGGTTTAAGTTGCTGTAGAATCTCAACCACAGCCTGTTGTAAAGGCTGATAAAAACCTGCTTGCAAAAATTCACGACGTGCCAGCACTGACTCAGGGGTATCCCCTGGACTTTTACTATGCTTATGCTGCACCACGTGTAAATTAACATAGCCCTGTTTCGCTACATCATAGTGATGTCCTTTCTCGCAACGCCAAGAATTCTCAACCAAATTCAAGGATTGGCGACAAACAGGACACATCAACAAACTCATCTATTTTCTCCAAACATAAAAAAAGCTGGTCAATACCAGCTTCTTTCTTGAATCTTGGTTTAACGTAATTTTAAGGTCATTAAGCCTAACACGACGAGGAAAATCGTGATAATCCAGAAACGAATCACAACCTGAGTTTCTTTCCAGCCTTGCTTTTCATAATGGTGATGTAAAGGTGCCATCAAGAATACGCGCTTATTCCGCATCCGTAATGAACCGATTTGCAAGAAGACCGAAATTGCTTCCATTACAAAAACACCGCCCATAATGGCAAATACGATTTCCTGACGAACCATTACCGCAATCGTACCAAGCATAGCGCCAAGCGCCAATGCACCCACATCGCCCATGAAGACTTGGGCTGGATGCGCATTGTACCAGAGGAAGGCTAAACCAGCACCGACCATAGCAGAGCAAATTACCACCAGTTCCGAGGTATATTTTACATAAGGAATATGCAGATATTCAGCAAAACGAATGTCGCCTGACAAATAAGCAAATACCCCTAAACCGGCAGCCACCATCACAATCGGCATAATAGCCAAACCGTCCAAACCATCGGTCAAGTTGACCGCATTGGATGCACCATTAATCACCAGATAAGTGAAGCCGATAAATGCTAAACCTAATGGCACAGCCGAAAGCGGAATGGACAGATTCTTAAAGAATGGGAGCAGCAGATCCAGCATATCTGCCGTATGCTGAACACTATCTTGTTGTTTCGCAATGACATACAAGGCAATACCTGCGCCCAAAGACGCCACCGAAGTCCAGAAAAATTTCTTACGTGCTGGCAAACCTGCATTGTCTTTATAACGGACTTTAATCCAGTCATCCGCCCAACCCACTGCACCAAATACCACCATGACACCGAGCACAATCCAAACATATGGATTAGATAAATCAGCCCAAAGCAAGGTACTAATCCCAATGGAGAGTAAAATAAGAATCCCGCCCATGGTTGGGGTTCCCATTTTTTTTGCATGGTTTTCAGGCGCAAAAGAACTCACAGCCTGACCATATTTTAATGCTTGTAATTTACGAATCATCACTGGCCCTAAAACCAGTCCGATCGTCAAGGCCGTCAGTAAGCTCAACAAAGAGCGCAATGTTAAATAACGAACAACCTGAAACGAACTGTTATAGTCCGCCAATTGCTCAAATAACCATAACAACATTTAAATTTTCTCCATCAAGTCAGCCATCAACGTTTCCATGTGGGTATAACGAGACCCTTTGAATAGGAAACTCATTGACTGGGGTTGATGTGTTTGGACTAAATTAATTAAAAACGGTAATGCTTCTGCCTGTGTTGCAAAGGCATGTAACTTTTCTGAATGAGATGAACCTTGTTGCGCTGCTTCAGCGAATTCACCGACCACAACCAGATACTGTAACGGTAACGGTGCCAAGTCTCGGCCGAGATCATGATGCTCTTGCCAGCTACTGTCACCCAGCTCACCAATATCTCCCATCACCATGACTTTTAAGCCCTGCTGTTGCAGCAATACCTGTGCCGCTGCACGCATCGAAGTCGGATTGGCATTATAGGTATCATCAATAAACAAATGATGTTGGTGTTGAATAAAGTTCAAACGACCTTTGGCACCTTGTGCTTGCTCTAAGCCTTGCACAATATCATCCAATGCAATACCAATCGCTAAAGCAAATGCAGTCGCTGCAGTGGCATTCTGTACATTATGCGCACCAGCAAATGGCAAGTTTACTGCACGAACACCTTGTGGTGTATGCAAGTTGAACTGTGCCGATTGAGGATGAAGCTGAATATCTGTAGCAAAAATATCACCACCCTCACCAAAACTCAGCATTGAATGTGTTTGCGCATTCTCACGAATCGTTTCAGAGAAATCATCTTGTGCAGGAACGATTGCAGTACCTTGAGGCAAAATATGCGCATAGATTTCTGATTTAGCGCGACAAATGCCTTCGCGTCCACCAAACTCCCCCAAGTGTGCTGTACCAATATTTAAAATCCCTGCCACATGCGGCTGCACTAGATCCGAAGTGTAATCAATTTCACCCTGATGACTTGCCCCTAACTCCATCACGGCATATTGATGCTCTGGACGTAATTCCAATAACATCATTGGGACACCGAGATCATTATTCAGGTTGCCACGGGTAATTAAGGTCGGCGCCAAGCGAGATAAAATACTGCCCAACATTTCTTTGGTGGTGGTTTTGCCACTGCTGCCTGTTAAAGCAATCACCTTCAATTGTGGGTTGTGTTGGCGACGATAAGCCCCCAACTGCCCCAAAGCCAAACGCGTATCCTTGACAACCAACTGCGCAATATCAGCATCGACAGGATGATCAACAATCGCTATTTGGCACCCTTGTGTAGCTACTTGTGCGACAAAACTATGCGCATCAAAACGTTCGCCCTTTAAGGCAAGGAAAGCATCGCCTGCTTCCGCATGACGTGAATCAGTTAAAATACGTTTAATTTCACCTTGCGGAAGCTTCTGTTTATGCCACTGCCCTTGTGTCGCTTGTTGTAATTGTTCTGCGGTCCAAGGTTGTAATGGAACAGTACTGGTCGTTGAAGTATGCATACGCTTTATTTACCTTTTAACCTTATTGCGCAGGATAGGCTGAATCGACAGGATGTGGCTGTGCATCAATCGCAGACTGCACCTCAACCACATCATCAAACCAATGGCGAACCCCATCAATTTCCTGATAGTTTTCATGTCCTTTGCCCGCGATCACTACAATATCACCAGCTTGGGCCTGCGCCACCACAAATTTAATCGCTTCACGACGATCATGAATTTCATGCATCTCATGTTCTGCGAAACTGATGCTGTGCTTCATATCCGCAAAAATCTGTTCAGGATTTTCAGTTCGCGGATTATCCGAAGTAAGCACAACGGGATTAGCATGATCAAGTGCAGCTTGAGTCATAAGTGGACGTTTGCCACGATCACGATCGCCACCACAACCAAACACAGCCCATAATTGTCCAGTCACATGACGTTTCAATGTCGTCAGCACTTGGATCAAGGCATCTGGTGTATGCGCATAATCAACCACAAATAGACGATCAGCATCTTGAATAACCTGCATACGGCCTGGTGCGCCTTTCAGTTGTGGAACAAACTGGACCAAATCCGCCAAGGCAAAACCTGCCGACTCTGCTGCAATCAAACTTGCCAATAAGTTCTCAACATTGAACTGTCCAAGTAATGGACTTTGCACCACATAGTGACCTGTCGGAGCGATTAATGTAAAACTTGCTCCACTCAAGCGATATTGCAAATCCGCAATATAATAATCCGCTGTCGTCTGAGTTAAAGAATAAGTCAGAATTTTAGGTTGTGCTGGATTAGCCTTCGCAGCATCCAACATCAGATGTGCATGTGCATCATCCAAGTTAATCACTACGGCTTTTAAAGTTGTAAATTTAAACAATAAGGCTTTGGCTTCAGCATAAGCTTCCAAAGTACCGTGATAATCCAGATGGTCACGACTTAAATTACTGTACACTGCAATTTCAAGCTCACAACCATTAAGACGCCCTTGCTCCAAACCATGTGAACTGGCTTCCAGTGCGACAAAACTTGCGCCTTGTTTGGCATAATCATGTAACGCATGCTGTAGTTGCAGTGCATCCAAGGTGGTATGTGTAGATGGCGTTAAATTTGGCAGAATACCGTTACCTGTCGTCCCCATCACCGCACAGCCTTTACCTTGTGAACTAATCAGCTCCGCAATGAGGCGTGAAATCGTAGTTTTTCCATTGGTTCCTGTCACCGCAATACCACGCAAGGGTTGAACAGGAACAGTCGCTTGTAAATACTGCCTTTGCCATTCGCCCATTTGATAACGGACATCAGCACAAACCCATTCATTTTCGAGACCCAATGGTGCCTCACTGATCACGGCCAATGCACCTGCATCCAAAGCATTTTGCGCAAACTGGCGTGTTTTTTCAGGTTGGCTATAGCTATTTAAAGCAATAAAAATTTGCCCTTTCTCAACCTTACGACTATCCAAAGAAAAACCCTGAAAAGGTTGGGTATACCAAGCCGCATCTATGCTGATCGGGTGTATCTGTTGAAAACGAATCGACATAATTTACCTACGGATTGGATTTTATAGAAGTATCAAGTGGTTTATCTAAAGGCACATTCAAAAGACGCAAAGACTCTTGCATGATACGCGCAAATACAGGTGCAGCAACCAAGCCACCGTAATAACGACCTTGTGGGTTTTCAACCACCACAATCATGGCTAAACGCGGATCACTAATCGGCGCAACACCTGCAAATAAAGCACGATACTCACTGTTTGAGTAACCTTTACGGTCTGCACGCAACTTATGTGCCGTCCCCGTTTTACCGCCAACGCGATAACCTGGAATCACCGCTTGTTTCGCGGTTCCGCCTGGCATGGTCACTTGCTCAAGCATAGTCAGTACTTGATCCGCAATTTTAGGACTCAACACCTGTGTGCCTTCTGGGGCCTTATCCAATTTTCGCAAACTCAATGGCATTTGTACGCCATGATTTGCCAACATGGCATAGCCTTGTGCAACTTGTAAAATTGTCGCATTCAAACCATAACCATAAGCCATCGTTCCCAACTGCGATGGATTGAGCTTATCACCTGAATAGAGCAAACCAGAACTTTCACCTGGAAATTTCACCGCTGAACGATGACCAAAACCTGCACGTCTAAAAAAAGACGGGACGGTATCTTTTGGTAAAGACAGGGCGATTTTAGCCGAACCGACGTTTGAGGATTTGATAATCACTCCAGAAACGGTTAAAGCACCATAGTTATGTGTATCTCGAATGGTATGCCAACCTAAACGCATCGATCCTGGTGAAGTATTTACAATCGTATTCGGCGTGTATTTACCGCTTTCCAAGGCAGCAGCCACTGTAAATGGCTTCATGGTTGAACCTGGTTCAAACATATCAATCGCGCCACGGTTACGCATCGCATCTTTATTGCTGAGACCCTTCTTATCGTTCGGGTTATACGACGGCCAACTGGTCATCGCCAAAATTTCACCCGTTTTAACATCAACCGCAATCGCAGTTGCTGAACGTGCATTGTTGGCGACACCAGCAGCAGTCAGTTCACGGTACATAATATATTGCAAACGTGAGTCGATACTCAGGGTGACATTTTCACCTGATTCAACTTCTTTGATCACTTCTGAAACTTTCAGACGATTACCCTTTTTATCACGGATAATTTTCTGTTCACCATCCATGCCTGACAACTGCTTATTCAGTTGCATTTCCAAACCTTCAATCCCCACCCCTTCACTATTGGTCAAACCAATAATCTGTGCATTCGGCTGCGGCTGTGGGTAGTAGCGTTTATAACTTTTCTCGGCATAAACGCCTTGGAAATTACGCTTGGTAATCAAATCAGCTTGTTGTGGTGGAATTTCTTTTTGCAAAACTAAATAACGTGAACGTGGACGTGCCTGCATTTGTTTCTTTAAATCTGCACGATCTACACCAACTGCATCTGCCAATTCATCTAGGTTCAAGTTTTTATCAGGCAATTGACGTTTTAATTTACGATTATTTGGGTCTTTTTTGAGTTCTGCCGTGATGTCATCAAATTGCTGTTTGGTTTCCCAATAATCTCTTGGGTCCATCACAATTTTCATGATCGGAGTACTAATCGCCAAAGGTACACCATGGCGATCACTAATCACACCACGCATCGCCTCTAAACGCTCAGTCCTTAAAATATTGGCATTGGCCTTATTTTGCAAAAAGTCCTTATTGACCACTTGTACGTAGAACGCACGTGCAATCAACACAACAAAACAAAGGAGTACCGTTCCCCAAAGCAGATAAAAGCGCCACATATCCAAAGCAAGGGTCGGTCTTTCAGAAATAGACTGCTGTTTTTTTCGTATTGGTTTACTTCGCTTATCTGCCATACAGCATGCCTTATTTATCTTGCTTTGAAGTCATAGGTAAAGAAATCACAACCGTCTGCGTTGCTGGAGGTGAGAACATACGTAGTTGTGTAACTGCGCGAGAACCGATCTGTGCGGTTGCACCAAAGGTTTGCTGTTCAATCAATAAACGCCCCCATTCAGCGTTTAAATCATCTCTTTCACGCATATATGCACTCAAGTCGCGATAATCATGACGGTATTCAAACACTTGGAACACCACCATCATCGCACTTGTAAACACCAATGCAACGAGTACAGCATACACAACAACCTTTTTCAGTCCTTTTCTGCTGCTTGGTTTAACGTCGTCATCATTCTTGTTGTTCATTCTCAGCCTTTTTGCTCTAAACGCTCAGCCACACGTAGCCATGCACTACGCGAACGAGGATTTGCTTTTACTTCTGCTTCGCTCGCACGAATACGAGAAACTTTCTTTAAACGTCGAGTATCGACCTGTGCTTGAGGCATACCCCAGCTCGTGTCTTCAGCCAAACTCGATTCTTTTTGAATAAACTGCTTGATTAAACGATCTTCCAAAGAATGAAAGCTAATCACTGCCAGCTGCGCAGTTGGTTTTAATAATGTGACAGCTTGCGGTAAAAATGTCTCGATATCATCGAGTTCTTTGTTAATGGCAATACGAATCGCCTGAAACGTACGCGTTGCAGGATGCTTATGCTTTTCCCATTTTGGATGTGCGGTTTTAACCACTTCTGCCAGTTGAGCAGTCGTTGTCATTTCACCTGCCAGTTTAATGGCTTTGGCAATCCGACGGCTATAACGTTCTTCGCCATATTGGTAAATAATGTTTGCGAGTTTTTCTTCTTCAATTTTAAGCAGCCACTCTGCTGCTGTTAAACCTTGCGAATTATCCATTCGCATATCCAACGGCCCATTTTGCATAAAACTAAAACCACGTTCAGCTTGGTCCAATTGTGGTGATGACACACCTAAGTCAGCCATAATGCCATCAACTTCAGTCAGACCAATTTGAGCTAACTCGGATTGAATATCTGCAAAACTGGCATGAATAATTTTAAAACGTGGATCTTCTTGTTCTAATTGTGCTGCAACTTCAAGGGCTTGTGGGTCTTTATCGAAGGCATAAACACGTGCATTTTGGTCTAATTTTGAAAGTAATAACTTGGTATGTCCACCACGACCAAAAGTCGCGTCGACAAAAACACCAGTATCGCGACCTGCCAATACGCCATCAACGGTTTCATGAAGTAAGACAGAAATATGCGACATAAGAAATGAATCAACAGCTGAAAATGTAACTGCACATTATCACCTTGTTTTATGCCAGCACCAAACGACTTTTTGTAGAGAATTCTTAACTTTTCATAGATAAAACCGTTTTCTTATCATTTTTCACTCAATAAAAAAGCAAACACCTTCAGTATTTGCTTTTCGATCGTTCACTTTAATCTCAGTATGAACTGAATTTATGGTTTTTCCGCATAAATTTGGTCAAAAATCGCACCATTCACAAAATGTGTTTTTTGTGCTTTTGCCCAGCCACCAAACACATCATCAATCTTGAAGAGTTTAATCTTTGGAAATTGCTGAGCATATTTAGCAGCAACTTGCGGGTTCCGCGGACGGAAATAATATTTCGCAGCCAGCTCTTGCCCCAAAGGTGAATAAAGGAAATTTAAGTAACCACGCGCCAATTGTCGGTTGCCATTTTTATCTACGGTTTTATCAACGATTGCCACAGAAGGTTCAGCCAAAATCGAAATTGAAGGATACACAATTTCAAATTTATCTTTCCCTAAGCCTTGAGTTGCCAATAACGCTTCATTTTCCCAAGACAACAATACATCGCCAATGCCACGTTCAGCAAAAGTGGTAAGTGAACCACGCGCACCTGAGTCTAAGACTTTGACATTTTGATAAAGCTTTTTCACCAACTCACGTGCCTTGGCATCATTACCACCTGGCTGTTTCAATGCATACCCCCAAGCAGATAAATAAATCCAACGCGGTGCACCACCCGTTTTTGGGTTTGGAGTGATGATTTCCACGCCTGACTTGGTCAAGTCATTCCAATCACGAATATTCTTTGGATTGCCCTTACGCACTAGAAATACCACGGTTGAGGTATAAGGTGCAGAATTATCCTTGAATTGTTTTTGCCAATCTTTACGAATCAAACCGGCATTGGCAATTTCGTCAATATCATTGGCCAATGCGAGCGTTACAACGTCTGCCTGTAAGCCATCTATTACTGAACGCGCCTGTTTACCCGAGCCACCATGCGACTGTTTGAAGTCAACATCTTGTCCTATTCTCTTCTTCCAGTACTGACCAAATGCTTGATTATATTCTTGATAAAACTCACGTGTTGGATCATAAGACACGTTTAAAAAAGTAGTTGCCGCTTGTGCTACACCATTTAAGCCCAACGCCAACAATGCTGCTGCGATGACAGTTTTCATTTATTGTTTACTCATTTCGCCCCGTTTGTCACCACTATATTTCTTTAAAAAGAATTTACAATCATATAGTTATATCAATAAATTTATTGCTATTCTATTTTTAAGATATAGCCCTAGCCCGTATTTTTTGTATTAAAACAATACCCAGCCTTTTATTTTTATGACAAAATGAGAAAAATTATCATTCTCCACTTTTTCTACACATTTGCTTGCTAAATTCAACTTGCACACAAAGTAGGCATTTTGCTATAAATACATATCAAGATGTGTCAAATTTTAAGATTTTTGTAAAAAGTGTGACGTAGTTATACTTTTTTATTAAGATTTATGTTTAAATCGTATTATTAAAGCAATACTATAGTTGTTTGGTTAGTCTTGTAGACTCAAAATCATGAAGGGGATGTGAGCAATGCGAGCATTAAAATTGAAAAAAGCACTATGCTTAAGCTTATTTTTAGCAGCTTCTGTTCAAATGGGGCATGCGGCAGCAATTAAAGAAAGCAATAACATAAAAACAATTGATAAATCATCTTCAAGCTTAATTGTCAAAGCGCTTGACCAGCAAAAACGTAATACGGGTTTATTACCATCGTCAGACGATGAGTTAAAAATGTTGAATACGATTCGTACCACACCAACACAGACCTTCTTTGCCAGCCAACATGAACGTTTTTCACGTTTCGTTCAAACCATATTCCAGCCACATACTTCTTAATATTTTTAAATATGTGCCCCTTCACATGTTTAAATCAAGCCTAGTCATGCTGTGACTAGGCTTTTTCGTTATAATAGTTTCAATTTAAATTTAAGCTTCGATAATTTATGAAAGTTCGTACCCGTATTGCGCCTTCTCCTACAGGTTTTCCACATGTAGGCACAGCTTATATTGCGTTATTTAATCTATGTTTTGCCAAACAGCATGGCGGTGAGTTTATTTTACGTATTGAAGATACGGATCAACTTCGCTCAACGCCTGAATCTGAAAAAATGATTTTAGATTCTTTGCGCTGGTTAGGCCTGAACTGGTCAGAAGGTCCAGATGTGGGTGGCCCACATGCCCCTTATCGCCAATCAGAACGTATGGGTATTTATAAGCAATACGCGCTTGAATTAGTTGAAAAAGGTCACGCTTTTTATTGTTTTGCAACCGCAGAAGAACTTGATCAAATGCGTGCAGAACAACAAGCACGCGGCGAAACACCAAAATACGATGGTCGTGGCTTAAAATTATCACAAGAAGAAGTACAACATCGCCTTGCTGCGGGTGAACCCCATGTCATCCGTATGAAAGTACCAGAGGAAGGCATTTGTAAAATTAATGACTTACTCCGTGGTGAAGTTGAGATTCCATGGGCACAAGTCGATATGCAAGTGCTGTTAAAAACAGATGGCTTACCAACCTACCACCTTGCCAATGTGGTGGATGACCATTTAATGGAAATTACACACGTGTTACGTGGTGAGGAGTGGTTACCATCTGCACCGAAGCATCAATTGCTGTATCAATATTTCGGTTGGGACATGCCGACGTTGTGCCACATGCCATTATTGCGTAACCCAGACAAATCAAAACTGTCTAAACGTAAAAACCCAACCTCAATCAATTACTATCGTGATATCGGTGTTCTGCCAGAAGCGTTATTAAATTATTTAGGTCGTATGGGCTGGTCAATGCCTGATGAGCGTGAAGTATTCACTCTAGAAGACATGATTAAAAACTTTGATGTACAACGTGTTTCGCTGGGTGGACCAATCTTTGACGTTGAAAAACTCAACTGGCTCAATGGTCAGTGGATCAAAGGATTGACGCCTGGACAGCTTTTAGATCGTTTATTGGCATGGAAAAGTGATCGTCAAACGCTTGAAGACATCGCAGCAGCAATTCAACCGCGTATCAATTTACTCTCTGAAGCCGTAAATTGGGCTGGTTTTTACTTCAACCATATGCCACAAATCAGCAAAGAGCAGTTTGAAAGCAAAAAATTGACCGAAGAACAGGTTCGTCAAAGCTTACAATTTGCAATTTGGCGTTTAGAAAGTCAGTTTACTTGGAATAATGACACTGTCAGCCAGACCTTGATGGACTTGGCTAATCAGATGGAAATCAAATTACGTGATTTCATGCCAGCCTTCTTTATTGCAATTGCCGGCTCAACCAGTTCAACGCCTGTCATGCAAGCGATGGTGACTTTGGGTCCAGACTTGACCTTTGCACGTTTACGTCATGCCCTAGAACTTGTGGGTGGACCAAGCAAGAAAGAGCTGAAAGTTTGGGAAAAGCTAAATGAATCACTAAAATTGCCGAAAAATGATGCAAATAGTGAGAGTTAATTCAGTTTAATGATTGACGTGTGAGCGCATTCCCCCTAATATTGCGCTCACACATTCTGGGGTCATAGCTCAGTTGGTAGAGCGCTACAATGGCATTGTAGAGGTCAGCAGTTCGATCCTGCTTGGCTCCACCAGATTCTCGAAATCGCAATGCTTTTCCGAGATGACGCTAGATTTTCAGTCATTTATGTATTGCCTCATCTGTCCCTATCGTCTAGAGGCCTAGGACATCGCCCTTTCACGGCGGTAACCGGGGTTCGAATCCCCGTAGGGACGCCATATTCTCAAATATAATAATTATATTTTTCTCACAATCTTTCTCAATCAGATTGCACATTTTCGAATTTTCCATAAAATAGCCGCTTCTCTATGCTTGGACAAATTGTCGTATGCAATCTTCCAACTCAAATGCGAATTCAGAACCAACAACGCTAAAGCGTGCCATGAGCACTCGCCATTTAGTCATGCTTTCTTTAGGCGGCGCGATTGGTACAGGCTTGTTTTTAGGTTCTGGCGAAGTTATCGCTCAAACCGGCCCTGTGGGTGCAATTATTGCCTATGTTTTAGGTGGTTTAATTGCTTATATGGTCATGCTCTGCTTAGGTGAGCTTGCAGTACACATGCCTGTTGCTGGATCTTTTGGTGCATACGCTCAAAAATATATTGGTCCAGGCACAGGTTATATGATTTCTTGGGTCTACTGGCTCACGTGGACCGCAACTTTAGGTACAGAATTTACAGCTGCAGCCTTACTGATGCAGGAATGGTTTCCACACATTTCGATGTGGATTTGGACCATTATCTTTGCTGTCACCATTTTGGGTTTAAATCTCACCTCAACCCGAATGTTTGCCGAATCCGAATTCTGGTTGGCCTTAGTTAAAGTGGTCACTGTCATTGCCTTTATCATTCTAGGCTTGATGGCTATTTTTGGTTTCATTCCATTCCAAGGTTATGAATCAGCACCGCTATTTCATAATTTGACTGCACACGGTTGGTTCCCGCAAGGGCTTATACCAATCTTTACCACGATGTTGATTGTTAACTTTGCCTTTTCTGGCACAGAATTGATTGGTGTCGCTGCAGGTGAAACCAAAGACCCTGCTGAGAATGTTCCAAAGGCAATCAATGCAGCCATCTGGCGTTTATTGATTTTCTTTGTCGGCACAATCGTGGTGATCAGTGCTTTACTTCCATTCCAAGTCGCGGGCTTAGGTGGTGAAGGGGTGAGTAGCAGTCCTTTCGTGACGGTATTTAACTACATTGGTATTCCTTATGCCGATGATATTATCCGTTTCGTAATTATTACTGCACTACTCTCTGCTGCAAACTCGGGTCTTTATGCTGCATCACGTATGATGTGGTCTTTGTCTGATCAGCGTCAGTTACCAAGTGTATTTTCACGCTTATCAAAAAGTGGCACACCGATTATTGCGCTGGTCGTGACCATGTTTGGTGCGATTCCGGGGCTGTTATCAGAGCACTTTGCGCCTGAAACGATTTTCAAGAATTTGCTGGGTGTTGCCGCATTTACCATGGTCATCGTGTGGATGAGTATTTGCTGGAGTCAATTTAACTTTAGACGCCAATGGTACAAAGCGGGCCATACAGCAAAAGATTTAAAATTTGCTGCACCGCTTTATCCTATCGTACCAATCCTAGGCTTTATCTTCTGTTTTATTACAGGTTTAAGTATGGCAGCAGACCCTGAAATGCAAGCGGGCTTTATTGGCTGCTTATTGTTTATCGCAGCCTGCTATTTAAGCCATTACGTTTTTTATCGTCATCGTAAATAAGCAAAACGCAAAAAATGCAGCTCAGACTGCATTTTTTTATGTCTGTTAAAAACAGCATTTTCTCGATATTTTTTGCTTAACTGCTTATTTTTGATTATTTATTCTGCAACATGTTTTATTTTTAGACACTTATCCACTTTTTTTAGATTTTATTCAGAAAAGTGTTTGACACCCTATCTAATTCACCCTAATATACGCCCACCTCTGAAACGTCCCTATCGTCTAGAGGCCTAGGACATCGCCCTTTCACGGCGGTAACCGGGGTTCGAATCCCCGTAGGGACGCCACTAAATTCGAGGAAAAGCAAAGGTTATAATTTATCTTTGCCGAGAATTTAGGCCTAGCGATCAATATGTTTTACATACGATCCTCAGGTAAATTTCCTCAGATATGTCCCTATCGTCTAGAGGCCTAGGACATCGCCCTTTCACGGCGGTAACCGGGGTTCGAATCCCCGTAGGGACGCCAAATTCTGAAAAAGCCACTGCATTGACAGTGGCTTTTTTATTGCCTATTCAGTTCCAATCCCGACCTGAACTTCTAGTCGTCCAGACTGCACACGTAGGCCACGGATCTCGAATTGATCAACCAGCTGTTGTACCAACTCGCGACTTTCCTGCAAGATATTCAAACCTGGCAAAATACTAAAATCAGTCAGGTTTAATAACTTATCTACCATCCACGAACGGTTATTAATGAAATCAATAAAGCCCGCTTCTTCTAAATCGATATACCACAAGCGATGCCCTTCTTTTTGAATGCCTGGCACATCACGAATCAGATGATTGATCAAAAACGGAATCGGCAAAGAATTAATTAACTCGAAGCTCACATTACCAACACGACGTGCCGCCCAATTAGTTAAGGTGCCACCATGTCGAATTTGTAGATCAAGATGCTCATCGACTTGGCGCAGACGTAAATACTTTTCCTGCCCAATACGACACTCTAAGACATTAAATTCAAGCGAAAGACGATACAGAAAACGACGATAGTGCCCATCGAGTTCAATATGGAACCGATCATTACCACATTCAATTTTAATATCATCAATTTCGCTGCGATCCATTCTTTTTCGAATTTGATTATTCAGCAGCATTTCAGGTAAATATAAGGTGAGACTGCTTTTCCCCAAAGATGTTCTTGCCATCGCCAGAGCAACCTGACGTGCGACCTCGCTGGTTTCTGACACCATATCGCGTACCGTATTACGCACCCCTTCAACACCGCGCTTGGTCTGGTGTGTGACATGATCTAAGGCGTCTAGAGCCGCATCTGCCACACCTGCAATGTTACGAGAAGTATCGCTGGCAAATTCAACCGCATCTTGTGCATGTTGCAATGTTTTATTAATTAGTCGACGTGATAATGATGGTTTATCATCAGATGAAGATACATCTGCTGGCATAATATCAAACATCGCCTTTTTATCATCTTGTCGATTCAAGATGCTCTCCCTCTTCCCTTTGCTACTGGCTCATTTTTCTTATGAGCGTCGATCTGCTTTCTGAACTTATTAGACGTTTTTCTGTAGATTAGCATGCTCTGCACAGCAATTTGCTTATTTTTGTTGCATCGCTTCAAATTATTTGTTGCTTCGGACCAACATCGCTTTTACATAAAATTCTATGACTCATCAGCTTGAATAGGTGCCTGCCCATCTTCGGCGCTCAGCGTCTGCATCTGACTCCAACGCAGTGCTTTATATTGTGCTAATGCCGATTCAAGCTGCTGTACTTTCTCTTGTCCAATGCCAAAATTGGGTAATTCACGTAATGCCACCCATGCGGCTTGCATCTGCTCAAACTCACTGCCTTTTAGCAGTTTTAGAGTCATCCAATCAGACAGATCCTGCCCACATTTTTGCATTTCAAACTGCAAGGCAAATAATCCACTGCTTAAGGCGGATGCATCCAATAATCTCAATCCGTTTCGCACTTGCTCAAACTGCTGACGTTGTTGTTGCAAATATGGAGCTAAAACCTCCTGATTGAACCAGACGGCAAAAGCAACCATATCCTGAACAACCATATCGCGTTGCACATAGAGTACACTCCGTTCGGGATGTTGTTTATTCAAACGGATGTCACCTAAATACGCCATCAGCCCTTGTTCCAAGATCATCTGAATATGCCCCAGATCAAAATCAGGTTTTGGCTTCGATTCAATTGGAGTCAGTTGAGTAAGCAATTCCTCATAGTGGACAGGTTGCTGTAATAGACGCAAAATCTCTGCATTCTGCTGGATGGTCTGCCATAAACAAGCAAGCGGTAGATCGGCCTGCCCTGTACTGGCCGTATCCGGCTCCAGAAGACGTGACCATGCAGCTTGCATCGTGTTCTGCTGAACCAAGCTTGTGAGCACACGCTGCACTGTTAAAAGCTGTGGTGCAGTTGCAATCACGTCCTGACTAAAAGGGATATGCGATTGCTTAGCGCCAAAAATGCCATTTAAGGATTTCCCCAGTGAATTTAGGCCACGTCCCATATCTGCCAATAGATTGGTATTTGAAGCTCGTGTCCACCGTATCGACTCGGGTAATAATAAGCTGACCGCACGCTGTAATCGTTGGATCTGGTTTTTCTGGTCAATCGGTTTCAGATGATGTAGCAACAGATGCAGCGCATATTCAACATCACTCAACTGTGGCTGATATTCAGGCTGATTGCGACTCAACAAACAATCAATATAAGTATAAAAGGCAGTTTCATTACGCTGCTGTGATTGTTGTGCCGCCCATTCATAGTATTCAATTGCTTGGTTATATTGTGTCGCCCCTGCATAGGCTTTGGCCAGTGCGATGGCATGTTGCGCACTTGGATAATGTTGCTGGAAATAATGCAAAAGATCAATTTTCGGTTGTTGATCTAGACAGCGATCCAACTGACGTAGATAGCCATTGATGTGTTGCTGATTCGGCTGTTTCACAATGAAATTCAGACGATAAACCAAACACTGCTCATACCATGCATATTTACGCGCATGTGACTCATAAGCGCTCAGCAGTTCATCCTCAACCAACTGAATCAATTGGCTGGCATAGAGAATGTCTTCATCATTCTCATGCCTGAATTGCCATTGCTTGGGTAAAGTCACCTTAAATAAACGCAGCAGGAAATGCGCACTGAGGTCAGGGCTTTCCATCGTCACCAACATCAACTTATCTTGGCTGGAGAGATGTTCTTTGCCCTTCTGAATACGAGATAAACGCAATTTTAGAATCTTGGTGCTTAACATGCGTTTCCTTTCGCATTATTCAACCCACTCATATTGCAACTTAGCAGACTGCCCTGACTTTTGCGAATGGCTTTAGACGAGCTGTAGCAAGGCTTTTGAGCAAATATAAGAGTCGGCTTTGTGACATCATAAACAACAAAATAAGTAAATTTATGTATTTGAAAGGCTCAAGATTTTTGCTTTTGCATAATTTTCGCTAAAATGGGCAAAACACAATAGGAATCCTTTATGCAATACCGTTGCCCTAAATGTCAAAGCGTGAAAATTATGCCTGTCAGTCAGGGTGCTAACAGCCCTCGTCCTAACGTACCAAAAAGTTTAGTGCTTCTGGTTCCTGCCATTTTTATTTTATTAATTTTGGTGTTGATTAGCGTTGCAATGTGGATTTTTGGCAATGGTGAGGGTCAAGGTCTCCAAATCGCAACGGTTGTCGTATTTGCGATCTGTGTGATTGCAGGGGTTCTGTTCTGGCGTGATCTACCTGATTTTAAGATTTCAATGCAAGCCTTTATGCAAGCACAAAAATATTGGAAATGCCGTGACTGTAATAATGAGTGGCAGAACTAATATAAAAAAATAGATATTCACATCAGCTTAATGCTGATGTGAATGCTCTTGTTGCTCTGTTTCAGCAGGTTGATGGGTATGCTTACAATTCATTTCTTCATCATCTTCAATCTGCAAGGTCACCTCAGCAATCCCATGCTCATGTGACAACATTTCCGTTGCAACACGATGCAACTGATTGCGATCGGCCTGCGGTGCAAATAAATGTACAGTCAGATGAATATTTTTCGAGGTAATTGCCCACACCTTCAATTGATGGATACTTTCAACACCCTCTAGCGCAAGTAAATCATTACGCAGCTTTTCAATATCAACTTCTTCTGGAACACCTTCCAATAAGATATTGATACTTTGCTTGAGCAGAATCCATGTTCTCGGCAATACCCAAAAACCAATCGCAACCGCAAGAATGGTATCGACCCAATACCAATTGGTGAAATAGATCACCACAGCACCTACAATAACAGCGACTGAACCCAATGCGTCACTCAGCACTTCTAAATATGCGCCTTTCATATTCAGGCTTTCAGCAGCACTGGACATTAACAATTTCATAGAAATTAAATTAATAATCAGACCCAAGCTCGCCACAATCAGCATACCGACACTTTGAATTTCAGGTGGTTGCGTAAAGCGCTGATAAGCTTCGTACAGAATGTACATTGCCACAAAGAACAACATTGACGCATTAAACAAGGCTGCTAGAATTTCAAAGCGCTGATAGCCAAACGTACGCTTGTTATCTGCTGGACGTTTGGCAATTTTAATTGCCACTAAAGCAATCGCCAATGCAGCCGCATCGGTAAACATATGTGCTGCATCGGACAGTAACGCCAAACTCTGGGTGATTAAACCCGCAACCACTTCAACCACTAAGAAGGTTGAAGTCAGTATCAGCGCAATGGTGAGTTTTTTGATATTACCTTCAGTGACCGCTGCATGACTATGGTCATGCCCTTGATGTCCACCCATGTTGGACTCCTTATCATAATTGAATAAGACCTGTTGCAGTCTTAAAGTCAGCCAAAGCGAAAATTGCTTTGGCTGGTTCAGATTCTTCTTAATAAAGTGCTTCATTAAGAAGATAGCATAAACAGATTAAATTGCACTTTCCTGACGTTTGTTCTGTTTGGCTTCATTCATCCAACGATACACCACCGGCAAGATCAGCAAGGTCAGTAAAGTAGATGAAATAATCCCACCAATCACCACAGTTGCCAGTGGGCGCTGTACTTCTGCCCCTGTACCCGTGGCAATTGCCATTGGAATAAAGCCAAGCGATGCAACAAAAGCGGTCATCAAGACAGGACGTAAGCGTAATACGGCACCATGCCAGGTGGCATAGTGAACATCATATTGCTCTCGCAGCTCTTTGATAAAACTCAACATCACCAGACCATTCAGCACCGCCACGCCAGAGAGCGCAATAAAACCGACACCCGCAGACATCGACAATGGAATATCGCGCAGCCACAGCGCCACCAAACCGCCCGATAGGGCAAATGGCACGCCACTAAATACCAGCAAGCTTTCTTTAAAGTTACTAAACACCGCCATCAACAGAACGAAGATCATCAGCAATGCCAATGGCACCACAATCTGCATTCTGGCTTTTGCCGAGGCCAGATTTTCAAACTGACCGCCATAACCAAGCCAATAACCGCTTGGTAATTTTTGCTGAGATAATTTCTGCTGCATCTCACCCACAAATGAGCCCAAATCACGGTCTCGTACGTTGGTGGTGACCACAACACGGCGCTTGCCATTTTCACGGCTGACTTGTGCCAAGCCTAAAATATTCTCCACTTTTGCCACGTCTTGCAGTTTGATCAAGCCACCATTCGGCAGTTGAATCGGCAGCATGGCCAATTGCTGAGGCGTACGCATCACATCGTCCAAACGCACTACAAAATCAAAACGACGGTCGCCCTGTAAAATCTGCCCAACACTTTGTCCACCAATACTTGCAGCAACCAAGTCCTGAATGGATTTCACGGATAAACCATATTGTGCAGCCAGCGCATGATCAATATCGACATTGAGTAACGGTAAACCATCCGTTTGCTCAACCTTCACTTCACTTGAACCTGTGATGGTTCTCAGGGTTTGGGCAACTTTTTCTGCTTCTTGATTCAATACTTGCATATCATCACCAAAAATTTTCACCCCAATATCACTACGTACGCCTGAAATCAGTTCGTTGAAACGTAATTCAATCGGTTGAGAAAACTCACTGTTGTTGCCTGGAATTTTCTCAACATAGGCCAACATTTTGGTTCTAAGCTCGTCAATGGTTTCCGATTTATCGGGCCATTGATCACGCGGCTTTAACAAAATGATTGCATCAGAAATATTGGGAGGCATCACATCAGTTGCCACTTCGGCCGTACCTGTACGGGCAAAGATCGCTTTGATTTCTGGAAACTCTGCGAGTAATTGCTTCTCAACACTTTCTTGAATCTTCAGTGATTCTTCAATTCCTGTACTTGGTGCACGCATCAACTGTAAAGCAAAGTCACCTTCACTCAGTTGTGGCGCAAACTCACTACCGACACGCGAACCAATCGCAGCTGTGAGTATCAAAATAGTCACCGCACCAGCCACTACCACATAGCGGAAAGCATAGGCTTTATCCAGCAAGGCTTCATAACCGCTTTTTAATGCAGCCATCCAACGACTTTCTTTCTCTTTGACCTCACCTGTAACAAATAACGCCACCGCAGCAGGGACGAAAGTAACGGATAAAATAATGGCACCAATCAAGGCCAAGACCACAGT
This sequence comes from Acinetobacter genomosp. 15BJ, assembly GCF_000400715.1. Classification (GTDB taxonomy): domain Bacteria; phylum Pseudomonadota; class Gammaproteobacteria; order Pseudomonadales; family Moraxellaceae; genus Acinetobacter. Next base: position 279,777 of record NZ_KE007345.1, read on the forward strand.
CATTGCCATTGGGTGGAACATTTTCGCTTCTACACCTGCCAGTGCAAAGATTGGCAAATACACCACCATAATAATGATTTGTCCAAAAATCAGCGGACGTCGTGCCTGTTTTGCAGCCAAGAAGACTTCGGTAAAACGTTCTGAACGGGTCAGGAGTCGACCTTTATGATGCTGTGCCTCTGCCAGCCGTCGGATACAGTTTTCGACAATCACCACCGCACCATCGACAATAATCCCGAAGTCCAATGCCCCTAAACTCATCAGGTTGGCACTGATTTTCTGCTCCGCCATCCCTGTCAGGGTAAACAGCATTGATAAGGGAATAATACAGGCGGTAATCAATGCCGCACGGAAGTTACCCAAGAATACAAACAGGATCACAATCACCAAGATTGCACCTTCGATCAGGTTCTTGGCCACTGTTTTAATGGCTTTATCAACCAAATTACTACGGTTATAGACCGTTTCGACCACCACCCCTTCAGGTAATGAACGCTTGATTTCCTGCATTTTACTGTCTAACGCTTGAGCGATGGATTTACTGTTCTCACCCATCATCATCATCGCGATACCCAGTACAGTTTCTTCACCGTTATAGGTGGCACCACCTGTTCTCAGATCATGTCCAATCGAAACCGTTGCAACATCGGCAACACGGATCGGCAAACCATTCTTGGTACTGACCGTGACATTCTCAATATCTTGTACGGTTTTCAGCATACCTGGAATACGCACCGTAAGCTGCTGACCATTTTCTTCAATAAAACCCGCACCGCGGTTTTCATTATTTTCAGTGAGTACAGTCTGCAAATCGGTTAACGGAATTTGCAGTTGCTGTAAACGTTTCAGATCAGGAGAAACCACATAGGTCTTGTTATAGCCACCAATGGTGTTGATTTCTGCAACACCCGGCACACGCTGTAATTGAGGACGAACAATCCAGTCCTGAATTTCACGAAGATCCATGGCTTCATAAGGTGTACCATCGGCCTTTTTGGCATTCGGTTCAGCCTTGATTACCCATTGATAGATCTCACCCAGACCAGTTGAAATCGGTGACATTTGTGGATCAATATCATCAGGCAAAGCACTCTTGGCTTCCTGTAAACGCTGGTTAATCAGCTGACGCGCCCAATAGATATCGGTACCATCTTTAAAGATCACCGTGACTTGGGATAAGCCGTAACGGGAGATCGAACGGGTTTGCTCCAAGTTCGGAATACCCGACATGGCATTTTCAATCGGATAGGTAATTCGCTGTTCAACCTCAGGTGCGGTAAATCCCCCCGCCTGACTGTTAATTTGTACCTGTACGTTGGTAATGTCAGGCACGGCATCAATCGAAAGCTTTTGATAGCTATAAATGCCGACCCCGATCCATGCGACGACAAACAGCATGACCCAAATCGCGTTGCGAATGGAAAATTGAATAATCCGGTCAAATAGGCCTTCCGCGGGAGGAAGCTCTAACTTATCTTTAGTGTCCATGCTCAGCCTCTCCCTTCTCGATCTCAGATTTCAAAAGGAAACTGCCTTGACTGACATATTGTTGCTTTTCAGTCAGACCAGATTGGATTTCCACCCACAGTCCATCACTTGAGTAGCTACCCAGTTGTACAGGTGTTGGAGTGAAATGCATTTGGTCTTTCTCTTGCTTAGCGACAAAAACCGTGGCTTTGCCTTCGATCTGCTGAATGGCCGCTTTGGCAACACGTAGCACAGGCTTCTTATCCGTACCATCTAACAGCACATTCACCATCAAATTAGGTCGTAATTCTTTGGCTGGGGTTAACACTTTGGCACGAACCTGCAAACGACCAGTCTGCGTATCTGCCGCTGTAGTTAAGGTCTGGATTTTCGCTTTAAAGCTATTATTGGTTTGTAGCGATTTAAACTCGATCTGCTGATCCGGTTGGACATTGATGTTATTGACGCTCGGTAAAATAAACTCAATCCACAGTTGATCCAATTGATCGATCACAAATAACTGCTTATCTGCGGTAATCTGCTCACCCACCACAATATCTTTCAAACTCACCACACCACTTAAAGGTGCGGTCAACACATAACGACCCTGACTGCCACTGGATGCACCCAAGGCAGATAAACGGCTACGCGCGGCTTGTACCTGAATCTGTGCCTGACGATAAGCATTATAGGCACGTTGATAATCCTGACGTGCGGAAACACCTTGTTCCCAAAGTTGTTTTTCACGTTGATAGTCTTGCTGTGCAAGGGTTAAAGCTTCTTGTGCAATACTTAAATTGGCTTGCTGATCAACCAAATCTGGAATAAATAAGGTCGCTAAAACTTGCCCTTTTTTTACTTGCTGACCCAGTACGGCATTGACACTTTCCACTCGTCCAGCAAAGGTGGCTGAAACATGCGCTTGCTGATCGGTATTGGTCACCAATTTTGCTGGGTAAGCAAATTGCTGTCCGACTTCACCTACACCGACTTGAGCCAATTTAACACCATATTCAGTCATCTGCTTTGGGCTTAGGTTTAAGCTACCTTCCTCACTTTCCTGACCCTGCCCAGCTTCACCTTCTGTATGTCCTTCCTCACCTTCAGCATGACTATCAGCCGCAGTTGCATCACCGCTGGCTTTGTTCTTGCCAGTGAAAAATAATAACGCGCTGAGAACTAAGCCAATGGCAACAACCAGAATGACCCAAAACCACTGTTTTTTAGATTTATTTGTCGACATTATTCTGCTCCTACTACAGTGGGAAGGTTATTGGTATCTTTCCAAAGGGTTTGATTAATCTGGTTTAAAGCATCACTTGAACTCACCATACTCGGCTCAATTCCCAGTGCTAAACTCTCTGCATCAATTTGCTTTTGCCATGCACTCTTGAGTAACTGCACTTTATTTAAACGTTGATCTTGCAATTGCATGGTGGCTTGCTGCACATCGGTAATGGCATATTTACCGACTTTGAAACCGAGCAACATTTTTTCTTGCACCGTTTCAGACAATGGAATTTGTCGTTGATTGACTAAATCGAACTGTTGTTTCAACCCAGCCAACTCTGCAGTTAAGGTCTGAATGGCATTTAAGTTTTGCTGTTTGTAAAACTGTTGCTGTTTGACCAATAAATCTTGTTTGGCATTGGCAATTCGTAATGAATACTGCTGACGATTAAAAATATTCAAAGGGATATCGATGCCCACTCTGAATTTGTTATCGGTCGAGTTTGTATCAGCGCTTTTACTTTGCACCATACCTAAATTGACCGTCGGATTCGGTCGATTAGAAACTTTTAAATAATCGATATTGGCTTTTTGGCGTACAATATCGAGTTGAATAGCACGCTCAAATAAATTGTTCTGCAAATAATCTTGCAAATCATTTTGTTGTGGCCAGACATTGCTTGCCTGAGTAGAGAAACGGTTATCGGTACTACCCCACAGATTTGCCAATTGACGCTTTGCAGTGGCTAAAGAGAGTTCGGTTTGTTGAAATAACCGTTGATTTTCAATATGCGCCATCAAGGTACGATCTAAATCAACCTGCGCAATGCTGCCCGCTTTGAGTCTTAAGCGCGTTGCATCCAAAGTATCCTGACTGGTTTTTAACTGTGCCTGAACCACATCATGTTCCAGCTCTAGCACCACCACTTGCGACCACAGATATTTAACTGCTAACTCAAGTTGCGCATTGTAGAGCTCCTGATTAAGCCCCACTTGAGATGCTTGTACATCGGCAAGCTTAACCGCAGCACGGCGTTGACCAAAAATGTCTAATTTTTGTGAAACACCAAATTCCAGCTCTTTGTCTTTACCTGACCTAAAGTCGGTTTGCTGAATAGAAATACTTGGATTCGACCACAACCCAGCTTGTTTCACATTGGCCTCAGCGATCCCTTGCTGGGTTTGCCACACCCCTGTGCCTGCCTGATATTGTTTCACATCCTGCAAAATTTGCTCAAAATTCAGATTACGTTGTGCAGCCTTGGTTGCAGGCTGATTTGCATCAAGTAAAGATTCTGCGGCAATGGATGGACTCAAAATGGCAGTGCTTAAGGCAAGTGCCAACACTGACCACTTCAATGACAATTGAGTACGATTTTTTCGCGTATGCTGCTCAACTGCATGAATACGCTGATTTAAACTAGAAGACATATAAAGCCCCGCAAAGTAATAAGATTACGGTGGGCTATTTTTCGGCTACCCCACCTATAGCGGGGTTAATAAAGGCGGCGGATTTAGCCCTGAAAGATGTGGAGACTGGTAGGAGTTGGACCAGTAATATTTTTGTTCTACATCCTGACTGTGCAACATTGGTTCATTTATACGTTGCTGAACTTCAGCCACCACCACATGAAAACAAGATGGAAGATGGTCATGATGATCTTGCAAGTTTAATGGCATTGGTAAATCTGCTGCGACTTTTTCGAAGACAGCGCCTTGTTCAGAACTGTGTTTCTTTTCAGCAACATGATGCCCTAAATGATTCAATGTGCTGTATTCACTGACCGTTTCATGCGCGCAAAAAGCTGCCGCCACATTCCAGAAACTTTGGAACATGAACAAACTCAGCAAGACGGTCACGAAAACAGTTGAGCGTTGCAACAGCACACCCTTACAGTAAATTGCACAAAGGCACTATAGCAGGCTATGCCAATGTAATAAAATTACAAAACGATTTTCAGTCAATTTCTCACTGATTTAAAACGTTTTTTGATTCTCATTCATGATAATAATGTTCTCTCTTGCGGGTATTTTATGTATAAAATCTTCTCTCTTTGGGTCTTAGCCATGGCCTTAAGTGGATGTGCAACCAACCTACTTTCCACTGCCTTACCCAATGAAAGCACTCAGGTTCAAACCACCACTCTGAAAACCGATCAGATTGTGGCTCTCGGACAAGCCATTCAAAATGAAAAAAGCCAAGGTCTGGTATTTATTGGACAAGATTTCAATTACTTAATGACCGATGGTAGTACTGAACTCCTAAAACTTTTGCATGCCATTCCAGCAGAACAACGCAGCTTTAGTCATCCTAGCCCACTGGTACTGACCATGGATGACCCGAATCATTTTCGCGGCGTATTACAAATTCGCTATCACACCCGTATGGTCGATCTCAATCCAAAGCAAAAAGAATTATTGAAATCCTTAGGTTTTAGACAAAATTTTGACTTGATTCAGAATCAAGAAACTGCGCCTTATCCTTATATCAATGTGTTTTTTAAAGGGCAGCTGTATCAAGCACTTGATCAGCAAAAAATCCAACAAAAATTGGCGCAACCCTATCCAATTACCTTACAACAAGAGACCACTATCACGACCAAACATCCAGTCAAACGAGCAACCCGTATGGTGCTCTATCCTTTGGCGATGGTCTTCGATGTGGTCACTGTTGCACCGCTACTGATGTGGTCGGATCTACGAGGTGATTTTAATAAATAGACACAAATAAATTGCTACACGTTAGATAAGCCAATGACCTAAACAATCAGGTATTGGCTTATTTCTTATCGCATTTTTCACTGCTGTGGAATACACAAATAGAACAATAGCTGCAAAGAAAAAACATATATTAAAAACATAATAATGAAAAACTTAGCTCAAGGAGTTGCATGATGAATATTGCAAGTATCAAACAGCGGTTGCATTCCTATTGTTCTGGTTTGGTTCAACAGAACATCATCTCTGAGTCTGAACGAGAAATTCATAAAGCTGAGTTTTTTCAAACATTGGCACATCATGAACACGAGCAAGACAGCCACCCTTTTATCTCAGCCAATGACCGCAATGCGGTTTGGTATTTCCTTCGTGCAGCCTTACGTGGCAATGCAGATGCCGCTTTTAAACTAGGCGAAAGCTATTTGCATGGCGAGTTAGGTTTAGACAAAAATTATGGCAAAGCTCAATATTGGTTAGAACGCGCAGCCCATTTAGGGCATCCTGAAGCGAAAGCCTATTTATATAGTGCATTCAGTGAATTAGCTTTTTCATAAGCATAAAAAAACCAGCTCGGAAGCTGGTTTTTTTATTGACAGGAATTAACCTGTAATCTTTTTATATTTAGAACGTTTCGCGACCGCTGTATCACCTAAACGCGACTGACGGTATGCTTCATATTCAGCATAGTTACCTTCGTAGAACTCAGGCTGTTCGTTTTCAAATGACAAGATATGCGTTGCAATACGGTCAAGGAACCAACGGTCATGCGATACCACCATAACTGTACCTGGGAATACAAGAATTGCATCCTCAAGTGCACGTAAAGTTTCGATATCCAAGTCGTTTGATGGCTCATCCAGTAAGATCACGTTTGCACCCAACTGTAAGATTTTCGCAAGTTGTAAACGGTTACGCTCACCACCTGATAATTCACCTACACGTTTTTGCTGATCTTGGCCTTTAAAGTTAAAGCGACCAATATAAGCACGAGATGCAATTTCGTATTCGCCGATTCTTAGGATATCCAAACCGCCAGAAACTTCTTCCCAAACAGTTTTATTATTATCCAAAGTATCACGGATCTGACCCACGTAAGCCACTTTAACTGACTCACCTAAAGTCACAGTACCCGTATCTGGTTGCTGTTCGCCAGTCATCATACGGAATAGCGTGGTTTTACCCGCACCGTTCGGACCGACAATACCAACAATCGCAGTTGGTGGTATTGTGAAGGTTAAGTCTTTATACAATAGACGACCATCAAATGATTTGCTGATCCCTTCAACTTCTACAACTTTATTTCCTAGGCGTGGACCAGGTGGAATATAAATTTCAGAAGTTTCGTTACGCTGTTGGAACTCACGTGAGTTAAGTTCTTCAAAACGCTCCATACGCGCTTTGTTTTTCTTTTGCTGACCTTTGGCATTTGAACGAACCCATTCCAGTTCTTTTTTCAATGCCTTGGCAAAAGATTCTTCTTGCTTGTTTTCTTGCTCTAAACGCGCATTCTTTTGTTCTAACCAAGAAGAATAGTTACCTTGATAAGGAATACCCATGCCACGGTCAAGTTCAAGAATCCACTCAGCGACGTTATCCAAGAAATAACGGTCATGCGTAATCGCAACGATTGTGCCTGGGAAGTCTTTCAAGAAACGCTCTAACCAAGATACTGATTCAGCATCTAAATGGTTCGTCGGTTCATCAAGAAGCAACATATCTGGCTTAGAAAGCAATAAACGACATAATGCAACACGACGGCGCTCACCACCTGAAAGCAATGATACATCTGCATCCCAAGCTGGAAGGTTCAATGCATCAGCAGCAATTTCAAGCTGGTTATTCAGGTTATGCGCATCCCAAGCATGGATGATTGATTCTAATTTTTCCTGCTCTTTTGCAAGCGCATCAAAATCTGCATCAGGCTCAGCATATTCAGCAAAAACTTGATCAAGACGAGCTAAAGCATCAAGTGCTTCACGTACACCATCTTCAACGTTACCACGAACGTCTTTGGTTGGATCGAGTGGCGGTTCTTGTTCTAAGTAGCCGATCTTGATTCCTGGTTGTGCACGAGCTTCACCTGAGAAATCTTTATCTACGCCAGCCATAATACGGAGTAAGGTTGACTTACCAGCACCGTTCAAACCAAGCACACCAATTTTTGCGCCTGGGAAAAATGATAAAGAGATGTCTTTCAAGATTTCGCGCTTCGGCGGAACCATTTTCGACACTCGATTCATCGTATAAATATATTGGGCCACGCAGGACTCCTCAAGAAAAACGAATACATCGCAAAATAGCGAATAAAATAATCGGAGTATTATACGCTGAAAACCCAATTGACTTGAAGTTAAGATGACATTTGTTTGTCTGGATCAAAGGATTTTCTTTTGCAAGACATTACAGGTTTGAATTATTTCGTCATTTTCAAAAATAATTGCAACTGCTAAAGACACGCTATATCACTAAAATCACTATCAAGCGCAAAAAATATGCACCATTTTGGATAAAATATGCGCTAGACTCGATCAATATTTAACACACGTAGATGATGTAATCATGACCTATAAAGATGAAACGTTGGCCATTCATGCGGGATATTCACCAGAAGCAACCACCAAAGCAGTAGCGGTGCCGATTTATCAAACCACATCTTATGCCTTTGATAATACACAACATGGGGCAGATTTGTTTGATCTCAAAGTTCAAGGCAATATCTATACCCGTATTATGAACCCAACCACTGCCGTACTTGAACAGCGTATAGCTGCTCTCGAAGGTGGCATTGGAGCACTGGCTTTGGCATCCGGTATGGCAGCAATTACTTACGCGATTCAAACCATTGCCGAAGCAGGCGACAATATTGCGTCAGTGTCTACCTTATATGGCGGAACTTATAATTTATTTGCCCACACACTCCCAAAGCAAGGCATTGAAGTCCGTTTCTTCGATTATCAAAATCCTGAAGCATTACGCCAGATTATTGATGAAAAGACCAAACTAGTCTTTGTTGAATCGATTGGGAATCCTCTTGGCAATATCATCGACCTTGAAGCGATTGCCAAGATCGCCCATGAGTACGGCGTCCCTGTGATTGTTGATAATACCGTAGCAACACCTGCCCTATTGAAGCCATTTGAATTTGGCGCCGACATTATTGTACATTCTTTGACCAAGTATATCGGCGGACATGGCAATAGCATCGGTGGCGTGATTGTCGATAGTGGTAAGTTTCCTTGGGGTAAATATCCTGAACGCTTTAAAGCTTTAAATACACCTGACCCAAGCTATCATGGCGTGAATTATGTCGAAGTATTGGGTGAAGCTGCTTTTATTGCGCGTGCGCGCGTGGTGCCATTACGTAATACCGGTGCAGCAATTAGTCCATTAAGCGTATTCTTGATCCTACAAGGGCTCGAAACCTTAAATCTACGGATGGAGCGTCATACCGAAAATGCCATCAAAGTTGCCGAATATTTAAAACAACATACAAAAGTGAAGTGGGTAAATTATGCAGGTCTAAAAGACCATCCGCAGCATCATTTGGCACAAAAGTATGTGAAAGGTAAACCTTCTGCAATCCTTTCCTTTGGTGTTCAGGATGGTCTAGCAGGCGGTACCCGCTTTATTGATGCATTACAGCTATTTACCCGTCTGGTGAATATCGGAGATGCCAAAAGTTTGGCGTGTCACCCTGCCACAACAACCCACCGCCAACTCAATGCAGAAGAGCTCAAATCAGCAGGTGTCAGTGAAGACTTAGTGCGTTTATCTATTGGGATTGAGCATGTCGATGATCTGATTGCAGACCTAGAACAGGCCCTTGCACAAGTTTAATTTTAATGAAATCAATAAGCCCCTCATCAGGGGCTTATTTTTTGTGCAAAAGCTAAAAAATATAATTGCTTTTTCAACTATTACAAGATCTTGTTTTAGAGCATTTACTCTAAAAAAGACATTATTTTTCAAACATTTACACTAGACAAACAAAAAATATCGGTTAATATTACACCAAAATAAAGTGCAGTGTTTAATCGTAATAAGAAGGCATTGCAAACAACAGCGTGATTAATGTAGGTAACTTACATGAATGCAAAACTCAAAAAACTTTTTCAGCAAAAAGTCGACGGTAAAACAATCATTGTCACAGGAGCATCAAGTGGTATTGGTTTAACGGTTTCAAAATACCTTGCTCAAGCAGGTGCCCATGTCTTATTGCTCGCTCGTACTAAAGAGAAGTTAGATGAGGTCAAAGCTGAGATCGAGGCTGAAGGTGGAAAAGCGACGGTATTTCCATGTGATCTCAATGATATGGAATCTATTGATGCAGTTTCAAAAGAAATCTTAGCCGCAGTAGATCACATTGATATTCTTGTAAATAACGCGGGACGTTCAATCCGTCGTGCGGTACATGAGTCGGTTGATCGTTTCCATGACTTCGAACGTACCATGCAGTTAAATTACTTTGGTGCAGTACGTTTAGTCTTGAATGTTTTACCGCACATGATGCAGCGTAAAGACGGTCAAATTATTAACATCAGCTCGATTGGTGTTCTTGCCAACGCAACTCGCTTTTCTGCTTACGTTGCGTCTAAAGCTGCATTGGATGCATTTAGTCGTTGTTTATCTGCGGAAGTTCACTCACACAAAATTGCGATTACCTCTATTTATATGCCTTTGGTCCGCACACCAATGATTGCACCAACCAAAATTTATAAATATGTACCGACGCTTTCACCTGAAGAAGCAGCTGATTTAATTGCTTATGCGATCGTGAAGCGTCCGAAAAAGATTGCGACTAACTTAGGTCGACTTGCATCGATTACTTATGCAATTGCACCAGACATTAACAACATTTTAATGTCGATTGGTTTCAACTTATTCCCAAGCTCTACCGCCTCTGTCGGTGAACAAGAGAAGTTGAACCTAATCCAACGTGCTTATGCGCGTTTGTTCCCTGGCGAGCACTGGTAAATAAATCAGACAAAAAAAACCTCCCTAATGGGGAGGTTTTTTTTGTGCTATTGACAGAAATTGGGCTGATAATCATAGACGAATTGTGTTTTAGTCGCAGTTGAGCTGGGTGCATTAAATTGCGTCAGCGCTTTTAAGGCACTGAAACTTAAGGCTGCGCGTGATACCACTTTCTTGGTGTAATTTGCGTTGGAATCTGCATATTTAAATGAAACTTCTGCCACCGCTGGTTTTAGCCCAGTATAAGGTATTTGCGTATACCATAAGCTGAGCTCCATATCTGCATCAAACTCACCCAAATCAATCGTTGCGCCGGCATATTTACGTTCATAAATGGTTAAGCCACTCACCACTTGCAATGCCTGACTATTGCTATAACTGTAGTTATTTTTAAAACCTGAAAATAAGGTATTAATATCCTCAAAATCATTGATCGTGCGTGTGGTCGGCACAGTGGTAGACTTACTTGCAACCACCAAAAAACCCAAATTATCTTTACGGGTAATATCATCTTCAAATTTGGTTTTCGCACCTGCCACACTGCTGCTGAGATCTTCAAAATCGGTAATATAATGATCATAGCCGCGGTATTTCAGCGTGACTTCTTTCGTACCCGTTTCAATCCGCTCTCTCAGACTATACCCCATGCTGTTTAAGGGACAACTGCCCTGCGTATCATAAAAACGGATTTCACGCTGTGCATCTAAGCTCATATTTCCCGTCACGGCACGACCAATCTTGTTTTCAATTGCCGTTTTTGCCTGAGCAAAATAGCTGTTGATGTTGCCCGCTTCTGTTGCATAGCTAAAGTTATTCGGGTCTAAAAGCAGTTTATATTCACGAGTCGTCACTTTCGGTGCTGCATGACTGATACTCGGCAAAATCACTACACTGATCAGAAACCCAAACATACATGGATTGATTTTCATTTTTATTCCTCCATTAAAATAATATCAAAAAAGCCGCCAAAACTTGCATCTTGTGGTTGGAGCTTATGGATTAAAAAGATTCAGTTTGTCGATCACATACAATGTCGATGCATCAATACGTGTTCGTGCCTGATCTAAATATTTTGCTTCCAGACCCTTGCTGTTTTTCCATACTCCCATGTCATCGTCATTGACGACACCGAGATGATGTTGGTCAATCAGCCACAAGCCTTCCATTTTGTCATGTGCATAGCTGACACGTTTCGCCATATCGAGTACCAATGTTTTGCTTACAGGCTGAATATTCAAAGCTTGGAGTTTGTCCCACCCTTGAGCCAAGACATACTGTTCCAGTGTTTTTCCTGCTATGGTCAAACCGAGTTTTGGATCTTGTAGAAGATCTCCCTGTGCAACCACACTTTCCAAATTGGTCGCATTGCGTAAATCGATACGATAGACATGCTTCATAATATTGGGCTCATCTTTTAAGAAAGCGCCATCACGCTCAAGCACCAAGAACTCATGATCATTGATGGCCACGATCGCAGAATTTGAATTAGCCTCAATCTCTTGACGATAGAGATATTGTCCAATTTTTCCTGTTTCCAGTTGAATGGTCACAATACGTGTCAGTGTCGACTTATTCACAGCTTTTGTCGGTAAATCCATCGTCGACTGCATTATACCGACCAATGTCTTCTGATCAGGAGTAATGGTTAAACCTTCCATACCACGATTGGCACGACGATAGCTAAACTCTTGCGGTAAGGTGAAATTATTACGTGCATCATTCGGGAAGGGATTAATTCGCCCGATCTCTTTCCCATTGGCGTCATAATGCACAATATGCGGCCCATATTCGTCACTGACCCAGAAGGTACCGTCTTTTAAAGCAGCCAGCCCTTCACTATCAAGACCATAATCATCCAGTTTGATTGGATTGGTTACAGGGTCGTAAGGCTTATTTGGATCAACGGTAATCACCCGACCATTGATGTCATACGGTGTTTCACCCGTACCGCCAAGTGCAGCGGTATTCGGCAAACCACTAATATTTTTACCATTCCGATCTTTTAACAAAATGGTTTTCAGCAATTTCACGGAACCGTCATCCTGTACCTCGAACAAACCAATTTTAGGTACATAATCGGGAAGCGGAAAAATCTTGCCTGCACCATGTACTCCATCATCATAATCCGCATTTGGACCACGATCAGTCAGCGCATAGAACTGTTTTTTATTGCTTGGATGTGCGGCAACATCTGAACCGAAACCACCTTGTCGAATAGAGAAGGGGCTATCGATGGTTGTACCGTTTGCCTGATAGTGGGCCAACACTTGATAAGGTAGAACACTGCCTTGGGCAAAGATGTTCGAGCCGCACTGTACTGAACTTTGCTGGATTTCATCTGCATCCAACTGACTATTTCTATTTTTATCCAGCCCACTGTCAAAACGTGTCCCTGCACTCCAACACGCATCGTTACCTAAAGCCAATGGGGTTTGCATCACCAAGCTATTTAAGCCATTTTGACCATCATCACCATCTGAGCAGGCAGTTATAAAAGTTGTTGCCAAGAGTATTAACGCAAGCGATGTTTTTTTCATTGTTTTTCAATATCATTATCAAAAGATGGCTTTATGCTAAAAAGTAAAAATGACAAACCGATGAAAAAACAATCATTAAATTGCACCAATCAGACGTGTGTATAAACTAAGACTTATCCACAGCTTTGTTGCATTTATCAGCAATGCTGCCTGCTAATTTCTCCACAAGAAAATTTTCTGGCTCCTTTATTTTAAGTGAGATGGATCCTACCAAAACGTGAATGAGAATAAAGGGATCAAGCTTCCCCATCTGCTTGCATTACAATCCTTTTACACAACATCAGATGATTCAAAAAATAGAATTGTCCGCTTATATAACCCAATTAATTGCTTTTAAAAACATTAAATTCTCAATATTGACCATTTTGACATTCTTTATCTGTCAATGATTTAGCTAAAAACCAGCATTATTCTCTCTATCTAAAAATGCATTCATAAAAAACATACAAAATAGTGTCATTTTCATGCTTTTTTAGCGGTATATAACATTCTGTAAAGATTCAGTTACAGAATCTTGCTTGGTTGAAAAGGAACATATATGAGTCAGACATATAGCAAGGAAGAAAAAAGAAGTCGTATCAAAGGTATTGTCGGTGCGGCATCAGGGAATTTAGTTGAGTGGTTCGATTTCTATATTTATGCCGTTTTTGCTGCCTATTTTACCCATGCATTGACCGCTCCAGATATGGAACCAACCACCAAAGCCATTTATGTTTGGGGAGTGTTTGGTGCTAGCTTTTTCATGCGCCCAATCGGGAGTTGGTTATTCGGACGTATTGCTGACCGTCAAGGCCGTAAGCAGTCTATGGTCATTTCCATCTGCTTAATGGCACTCAGTTCATTTCTGTTTGCAGCCTTACCTACTTATGATCAAGTCGGAATGTGGGCACCCTTTTTACTGTTAATGGTTCGATTACTGCAAGGTCTCTCCGTTGGTGGTGAGTATGGTGCAGTTGCGACCTATATGAGTGAACTCGGCTTAAAAGGGCAACGAGGCTTCTTTGCATCATTCCAGTACGTCACCCTTTCAGGTGGTCAGTTACTTGCAAGCTTACTCGGGGTGATCTTGCTGGGCTTTATGACTGAACAGCAATTGAATGATGGTGGCTGGCGTATTCCTTTCGTCATCGGCGGTATTGCTGCATTATTTTCTTTACTTGCGCGTAGTCGTTTAGAAGAAACCTTGTCACATGAAGATGCTGACCGCGAAGAATCAGGTAGCTTAGTTGCCCTGCTCAAACAGCATTGGAAAACCTTCCTATTGGTTGTCGGCTATACATCAGCAGGTTCACTGACCTTCTATGTTGTCACGGTTTATTCAAAAACCTACCTCACCAATATTGGTATGGATGGCAAAACCGTTGGCTTTATCATGACCACTGCGCTATTTGTATTCATGTTGGCGCAACCGTTGTTTGGCATGTTGTCAGATCGCATTGGTCGTCGTGCTTCCATGTTGGCATTCAGTTTACTCAGCGCAATCTTTATTTATCCAGTGATGGTCACAGGTATGCGCAGCTTTGCTGATTCCCCTGTCATTATCACCCTGTTACTGATTTTCTTGATGATGTTGCTGAGCTTCTATACCTCAATCAGCGGTCTAGTCAAAGCTGAAATGTTCCCCCCGCATGTCCGTGCGTTAGGTGTCGGTTTTTCCTATGCAGTGGGTAATGCGCTCTTTGGTGGTTCTGCGCCATCCGTGGCGTTATTATTTAAAGATGCGGGCATTGAAAATACCTTCTTCGTCTACGTGATTATCATGCTGATTATCTGTTTCTTCTGTAGCTTAGCCTTACCGAAAAAACCAGAATATCTGGAACATGATCACTAAATAAATTGTGTCCTAAACCTAAACCACTTTTGTAAAAGCAAAGGTGGTTTTTTTATTTACGGTATTCTTTTACATACGGATTTAAATTCACTAACTGTTTGAAACCGCTGTTCACTAACATTGCGGTACGAGATTTTGGTCGTTCATGTGCTTCCTGCTGCGTAAATTCAATCATGGCTTGATTAAAATTCAAACGAGGATACTGCTGCTGTAATTGTTGTCTGAACTGATGAGAAAACTCAAAACCACGACTACCAATCACATCGCAACTGGCCGCTTGTTGCAGCAAATGCGCTTCTATCCCCTCATCGAGACCAACATAAGGATTCATGTGCATACTGATCACATCAAAAAGTTGATCCGCTCGGGGTGGTTGCCAACCCTGTTCAAGCGACCAATCTTTTGCTGCATACGCCCCTTGTCCAGCGAAACAACGACAATCTTGATGATGCTGATAATGTGGTTCTGTCATACCTAAATCATGCAATAAGCATGAAACTGCTAATAATTCATCATCACATTGCATGTTTTGCATCTTGGCAAAAGCAATGGCATAACACCATGTACGAAGACAATGATTTTGCAGAGACGCTGAGCTACAGGACTGCATCTCCTCTAAAGCCCGCTGCACATCTACACTATCAGGCAAGATAAGATCATCCAGATGCAATTCATGCTGGGCATTCGGTCTGCTGCGCTTCGCCAAACTATACATTTTTATACTTTGTTTTAACACAGGAAAAAGGCTATGACTCAACAGCAGCATACGATCTTTTAAGAATAAATCACCTGAGGTTTGAGCCATCCAAGCTTGTCGACCAATTTGCATTTTCGTTCCTCTCTAAAATTAGAGCAATTACTCTAATTTTTACTCAAAAGAATTACGAAAGTCAAAATTATAGCGATCAGTTTTCTCGTTTCTCATCGCGACATCTGTATTTAACAGACATTTTTATCATACCTATCACATGATTCAGAAAGTAACTTTAGTCATATTATTGGCTAAAATTAAACATTTTGTTCATTTAATCCGCTTTTTGCATAGTTTTTATTCATACTTATAAGAATTAATTAAGTTTTTATGCATAATGGACGGCGCTTTATTTTTTTATTTTTGGTGTATTTTTTAACACTTTTCCAATGACAAGAGGTTACAACTTAAGGGAGTAAATAATGCTGACGCTGATCGGTATTTTAATTATTGTGACGATTGTCGTGCTACTGATGTCTGGAAAAACCAGTCCGATTGTAGCCATGTCGATTGTTCCTCTTATTGGCGCCCTCATTGCTGGTTTTTCGATTAGCGAGATTTCTGGCTTCTTTGAAGCTGGTCTAGCCAAAGTGACCAAAGTAGCGACGATGTTTTTATTCGCTATTTTATTTTTCAGTATATTAAAAGAATTACATGTCTTTGACCCGATGATTAAACGCATGGTGCAAATGACGCGTGGCAATGTGGTGATTGTTGCCGTGATGACCACTGTGATTGCCGCAATTGTGCATCTGGATGGTTCTGGTGCTGCAACCTTCCTGATTATTATTCCTGCCTTACTTCCCCTGTACCGTAAGCTCGGTATGAGTCCCTATCTGATGCTATTGCTGATGGCGGGTAGTATGGGCGTAATGAATATGGTGCCATGGGGCGGACCTTTGGGACGTGCTTCCGCCGCGACAGGTTTAGATGCTGCCACACTCTGGCATAGTCTGATTCCCGTTCAAGTGGTGGGTGTTGCAGGGATGATGGTATTTGCCGTATTTATGGGATTACGTGAGAAAAAACGCATTCTCGCAGCACAAGCTCTCGGTACCACACCATTTGAGCAAGACTGCATGGCCAAAGACCTTGCCGAAGATATTCAGGAAGATGCCAAACCAAAGCATCTATGGTTCAACCTCGGTCTGATCGTTGCCGCAATCATTTGCTTGGCGTTTGGTCTATTCTCTGCGCCTTATGTGTTTATGATCGCCCTTGCATTGGTCTTGATCGTCAACTTCCCACAGCCGAAAACACAGATTGAAGTGATTGGTCGTCATGCACCACAAGCATTGAGCATGGTTGCCATTATTTTTGCTGCAGGTGCATTTCTCGGGATCTTGTCTGAGTCAGGTATGTTGCAATCGATTGCCTTGGATTTAATTAAAATTCTACCAAGCACTTGGATCGGGAGTTTACATATTCTAGTCGGGATCTTAGGTGTACCGATGGACATCTTTACCAGTACCGATGCCTATTACTTTGCGCTATTACCGATTGTGCAAGAGGTTACCGCTACCGCTGGAGTAAATGCTGACTCGGTCGTGTACGCCATGGCGATTGGCAACAATGCAGGAACATTTGTGAGTCCATTCTCACCGGCAACTTGGCTTGCAGTCGGACTGACAGGCACTGATATGGGACGCCATTTGCGCTATTCATTTGGCTGGATTTGGCTATTTAGCTTCTTCACCTTAGGCGCTGGTTTCTTGCTGGGCCTATATTAATTCTTGCCAAAATAAAAAAAGCATACTCGGGTATGCTTTTTTTATTGCCTGCATGCGTCACCCACCTAAATCGAGCATTCGCTTTCCGATTACAGTTTGGTTTTTAACAATGCATCTAACCAGTCAATAAAGTCCTGAAAATATTTAGGACGGTATTGGCGGTCGGTTAGCAACAGACTGACGGGTAACTGTAAGCTTGGAATATCGGTAAATAATCGCTGTAACTGCCCTTGCTGTACATAAGGCGCTGCATCAAATTCAGGAATTTGAATCATGCCAATGCCTGCTAAACCTGCCTGAATATAGGCCTCAGTATTCTCGACCAATAAACGATAAGGCATTTTGACCCGATGCGCTTGGAATAAAAGCTCACTCCACTCTCGATAATGTTTAGCGACATGGTAATCCACGGCGAAGTGCTGTTGCAGCTCATCAAAATGACTCGGTTCACCAAATTCTGCCAAATATTGCGGGGATGCAAGAGTCCAGATTTGGGTTTGGGTAATCGGTCTGATCAGTAAATATTCATCCTTCACCTGCCCAACACGCACGACACAATCCAATTGCTGTTCAATCAAATTAGAGAAATCATCACTGCCATTAATCAATACTTTGACCTTGGGATAGTGCTGATAAAACGCGGATAAATGAGGAATCAGAACTTGTGTGGCTAAGCGTTTCGGCATACCAATACTGACCTTCCCTTCCTGACTACGCACATGGGTGTTAAAACGGTTCAACTCTTTTAACTGTGTCACCAAACGTATGGCTTCATCGTAAAACAAACTACCTTCATGAGTTAAAGCCACCTTACGTGTGGTGCGATAAAACAGTAATACCTCATATTCTTTTTCAAGTGTTTGAATCGCATAAGTCACATTGGAGCGTGGCAAACCCAATTGCAGCGCGGCTTGTGCAAAAGACTGCTTCTCTGCCACCAAACAGAAGATTTTTAAACGATCAATCTTATCCATTTTTATTGTTCAACTTTTTTGCACAATCAATTCAATACTAACAACTATTTCAAACAAATAAATTCAATTAGGATCATTTTTATACAAAAACAACCCAAGGAAAACCCCATGTCACAGCATCATTTAAATGGAAAAACCGTACTGATTACAGGTGGCGCAAAAAACTTAGGCGGTTTGATTTCACGTAAGTTCGCTGAACAAGGTGCAAATTTATTGATTCACTACAACAGTGCTGCCACCCAAGCCGATGCCGAACAAACCTTAAAAGACGTACAGGCACTCGGTGCAAAAGCGGTTTTGGTACAAGCTGATTTATCCGATATTCAAAATATTGAGCAGCTGTTTATCGCCGCCAAAGAAAACTTTGGTGGAATCGATATTGCAATTAATACTGTGGGCCGTGTGCTGAAAAAACCCTATTTAGACACCACCGAACAAGAGTTCGATGGTATGAATGATATCAACAACAAAATTGCCTATTTCTTTATTCAATCAGCAGGTCGTCATCTGAATGACAATGGAAAAATCTGTACTATTGTGACCAGTTTACTTGCAGCTTATACAGGGCTGTATTCGACCTATGAAGGCTTAAAAGCACCCGTCGAGCATTATACCCGTGCGGCATCCAAAGAGTTTGGTGAACGTGGCATTTCGGTTACTGCGGTCGCACCAGGCCCAATGGATACGCCTTTTTTCTACGGTCAAGAAGCGCCAGAAGCCGTGGCCTATCATAAATCAGCATCTGCTTTAGGTGGCTTAACCAAGATCGAAGATATTGAACCCTTGGTTCGCTTCTTGGTTACGGATGGCTGGTGGATTACTGGACAAACCATTTTTGCCAATGGCGGTTATACCACCCGTTAAGTCCGATACTGACAACGGTTTGGGCATTACACCGCAATGCCCAAACCCGCTAAGGCAAGAAAAACACCAAAGCATAGAAACACACCAAACTGAGGATAATGGTCAATAAGGTATGTTTAACCTTATATGCAATGATGACGGTTAAAATTGTGGCCAAAAAATACGGATTCAATAAAGTCGAACGAAATGCGCCATGTTCATCCATAAACACAATCGGCGTTGCAATCGCTGTCAATAAACACGGGGCAGAATACTGTAAGGATTGTTGAAACCATTTCGGTAATCGCAACGGGATATTCGGTTCTAGCAAAATATAGCGGTTCATAAACACCACCACAGCCAGAAGAATCAAAAGGAACCAAGTCATGCCACACGCTCCCGTAGATTCTGTAAACAAGTCGCGGTCAACATACCGATCACTCCTGCCAAGATCGCGGCACTTTTAATGCCTAGACTCAGAAAAACCAAGGTCAACAGCACGGATACCAACACACCGACCAAAGTATTTATGTTTTTAATAAACGGAATCACGATGGCAATAAAAGTCGCAACAATAGAAAAGTCCAAATGATATTGATCAAGATTCGGCACCGATGAGGCAAGCAGCACCCCGCAAATGCTAAACAAGACCCAGCACAGATAAAAACAGCTTCCAGCACCCAATAAATAATAAATATAGTGTTGCTGTTTTTTAATACTCACCGCAAACAATTCATCCGTCAGCAAAAAGCCCAACAGCAAACGATGTTTTAAAGGCTGTTTGGAAATATCTTCCCGCAGATACAGCGCATATAAATAATGCTGTGTGGTAATCAGAAATACTGAAATGATGATGGTAAATGCAGGCGTTCCTGCCATGACTAAACCTAAGGTCATCAACTGCGCTGCGCCTGCAAAGACTAAAGCCGACATGCCAATCGCTTGTCCAGTACTCAACCCTGCTTGTATCGCCATCGAGCCTGCCAATAGCCCCCAAGGCAATACTGCAAAACACAACGGCAGTATTTTAATCACCCCATTTAGAAATGCCCGTGACACCGTCATTGGTATATCATCGGTTATGCTTTCACTTAACATCAAAATCACAATTGCTCATAAAAGACCTTATGACTATGCCAAAATTTGATAAGAGAGAATTGTATAAAATTGCTGTTTTATTTGAGGTAAGAAATATAACCACCAGGGGTAATACCGAAAGTCTGACGAAAATGACGACTAAAATGACTCTGATCCGAAAAACCACATTGCTGTGAAACCTCAGATAAATTAAGCCCTTGTCTTAACAATTTTTGTGACTTTTGCAACCGAGCTTGTACCAACCATGCATGCGGCGATAGCCCGACGTGTTTTTTAAATTGGCGTAAGAAATGCCATTGGCTGAGATTGGCCATTTCTGCAAGTGTGGCTAATGAAAACTCTTGCTCAGGCATACTTGCCATAAAATCCTTGATATTGAGGATCCGCTGTTTGGCACTACTTAAATCCACTGCTTGTGGCCTGACCTGACTGTACTTGGACACGAGCCAAGCAATGGTGGATAAAAATAGAGTCTGTTTGAGCAAGGTATTATTCGGCTGTTCCAATAAATCGAACAGTAATCGAAATTGTTGAGCTAAGCCTTCATCATGGAGTACCGCCTCTCTAAACCACGGTGCTGTGCCATGTGTGGTCGTGAGGTCTCTTGTCAATTCATGAAATACTTCTGGGGTTGGATAGATTGCACGATAGCGCCATCCCGTTTCTACAGCAGAAGATCCTGTATGAACCTCATCGGCATTGACCAAAATAATATCGCCCTGTGGTGCAACATGATTGCCCCCTGTACGATAGAAACGTTGTGCCCCTTCTTCAATTACACCAATACAAAATCCTTCATGAACATGCCGTGAGAATTCCTGCTGATAGTAGCTTGCTTTCAGCATTTCCAGACCACCTAGTTCTTCTAGATGTAAGTAATCGACTTGTTCACGAGGTCTTCGCGACATCAAGACCTCCTTTGAATTCTTTGCATTGTGTCAGGTTAACGCGATTTAGATAGATTTATAGAACAAAATTGCTGTTTGTTGATTTTATCTGAATTCTTACATATTTCTTAATTTATAAAGAATGATTTAATTAATATCGATGATTGCGCGAAGTGACATACAAATCTCCACGCTTAGAACAAGGCACAATAACACGCTCAAAATAAAAGCCTCCGAAGAGGCTTTTATTTATTAAATTAATTACTTAGAACCTTTAATCCCTGCTTGTAACAACAAGGCACCTAAACCACCAATTTTTTGCTCTTGTGGTTTTTCAGTTTTTGGCTTGTTATTTTGCGGACGCTTAAAGTCACCCTCTTTACGCGGAGGACGTTGACCTTGTGGTTTACGTTCTGAACGTTCAGTACGATCTTGTTGTGGACGTTGTTGGCGTGGTGCTTTCGCTGGTGCAGAACCTTCAGCACGCATACTCAAGTTAACACGATTACGTTCCACGTCCACTTGCATCACACGTACTTGCACAATTTGACCTGGTTTCACAACTTTATGTGGATCAGAAACAAATTCATTGGCAAGTTCAGAAATATGCACTAAACCATCTTGGTGTACACCAACATCCACGAAGGCACCGAAATTGGTTACGTTAGTGACAACGCCTTCAAGTTGCATGCCTTCAGTCAATTGTGCAACTTCGGTAATATCTTCACGGAATTTCGCAGTACGGAACTCAGGACGTGGATCACGACCTGGTTTTTCCAATTCAGCTAAAACGTCCTGAATAGTCGGTAAACCAAATTTGTCATCCACAAACTCATCTGCCTTCACTTGGCGAATGATTTCAGTGTTACCAATAATGTCTTTTACCGTGGTTGCTTTTGCCGCAACAATTTTTTCCACCAAGCCATAGCTTTCAGGGTGAACTGCCGATGCATCTAATGGTTCAGAACCATCTTGAACACGTAAGAAACCTGCAGATTGTTCAAAGGTACGTTCGCCCAAACGCGGCACTTTTTTCAAAGCTTGACGGTTATCAAAACGACCATTTTCTTTACGGTATTCAACAATTTGTTGTGCAATTGCTTTATTTAGTCCAGCAATATAAGCCAGAATCGCCGGAGAAGCGGTGTTCACATCCACACCTACAGCATTCACACAGTCTTCAACCACGGCATCTAATGTTTTTGCCAAACCAGCTTGATTCACATCATGTTGATATTGACCTACACCAATCGATTTAGGGTCAATTTTTACTAACTCAGCCAACGGATCTTGTAAACGGCGTGCAATTGAAACCGCACCACGAATTGACACATCCAACTCAGGTAACTCTTGTGAAGCCAACTCACTTGCAGAGTAAACAGAAGCACCCGCTTCACTTACGGTGATACGTGTCAATTGCAGATCAGTATTGGCCGCCATCATTTCAGCAACAACCGCTTCAGTTTCACGGCTTGCAGTACCATTACCAATCGCAATAAGTTCCACGTGGAACTCTCGACATAAACGAGCAAGTTCCGCAATAGAACCCTCTTTGTCTTCTTTCGGTGCAAATGGATAAATCGTGCTATGAGCAAGAACATCACCCGCATTACTCACCACTGCAAGCTTCACACCTGTACGAATACCAGGGTCAACACCCAAAGTCGTACGGCCACCAGCAGGTGCAGAAAGTAATAAATGGCGTAAGTTTTCAGCAAACACATCCATAGCTTCAGCTTCAGCAGCCAAACGTTTATCGGTTAATAAAGAATGTTCGATTTGTGGACGAATCTTGCCTAGCCAAAACAGTTTAGCCGTTTGCTTTAAATAATCTTGACGCGTTTGTGGTTGAATTTGTTCAAGATTGTATTCAGTTTCAATACGAGCCAATGGTGCATCATCTTCACCATCCACTTTCAAACCCAATACATTTTCTTGACGACCACGCAGCATCGCCAATAAACGATGTGAAGGGACTTTATTAAAGTTTTCAGAGAACTCGAAATAATCACGGAATTTTTTGCCAACTTCTTTTTTCTCTTCAGAAGCAACCGCACTTTTCAATACCGCAGTTTTAGCAAAAGTTTGTTTTAATTCAGTGGTTAATGCAATATTTTGTGCCCAATCATCAATCAAGATATGCTGAATCGCATCAAGCTGACTTTCGGCATCTGGGTAGTCTTCATGACTAAAACCAGCCAATGCCTCAGTTGGATCAACTTGGTCTGCAATAATTTTTTCAGCAATAGCGCCAAGGCCTGCTTCTTTTGCTTTAAATGATTTACTGGTACGTTTCGGGCGATACGGTGCGTAAATTTCTTCTAATGCATTTTTAGTCTCAGCTGCATTTACACGCGCCAATAAATCATCGCTTAATTTATCTTGTTCTTGTAAAGATTGGATCACCTTCTCACGACGCTCAAATAAATCACGTAAATAAGTTAAACGTGTATCGAGTTGACGTAATTGCGTATCGTCTAAGCCTTGCGTGACTTCTTTACGGTAACGTGCAATAAAAGGAACGCTAGCACCTTCATCAATTAAACGAATAGCAGCTTCTACTTGGTTTGGACGTACGGCAAGTTCATTTGCCAACTGCTGAACTAAGTCAGTCATCGTGATTGATTCCACAAGGGTTAAGTCTAAAAGCACTGATTATAAAGTTCATGGCTATAAAATCCACCATTGTTTTTTTGAATATTGTGCAAGTAGTTTATGCAAATCGCTGAATGTTTCTAAAATACCAAGATTTTTTCGCCTAAATATTGAAAAATAGATTGATTGTCATAATTTTGCCTGTATATATTTGGTATCTATCTCTTGATTTTATTGGCAATATTTGTTGCTTTATAACATAGCCAAAACTGTGCAATGAATCGTATACTCAAAGGTCTATTGATATTTCACAATCGCATTGCATAAAGACGATGACAATAAACGATAAAGGAGCACATCATGAGTTTAGTTGTACCTGCCGAATCGACGGAAACTGTACACCATGAGACAGACCGGGTCGAACGCATCTTAGTGGTCGATGACGATGTGCGCTTGCGTACGCTGTTGCAACGCTTTTTAGAAGACAAAGGCTTTGTGGTAAAAACTGCCCATGATGCAACTCAAATGGACCGTTTACTACAACGTGAATTGTTCTCGCTTATCGTGCTCGATTTTATGCTCCCTGTAGAAGATGGTTTAAGCATCTGTCGTCGTTTACGCCAGTCTAATATCGATACACCGATTATTATGCTAACAGCACGTGGTAGTGACTCTGATCGTATTGCGGGTCTTGAGGCGGGCGCAGATGATTATTTACCAAAACCATTCAATCCAAATGAATTGCTGGCACGTATCCGCGCGGTATTGCGTCGTCAAGTGCGTGAAGTACCTGGTGCACCAAGTCAACAAGTTGAAGTGGTCAGCTTCGGTCCATGGTCTTTGGATTTATCAACCCGTACTTTAACTCGTGAAGGCCAAGTTGTAACACTAACAACAGGTGAGTTTGCCGTATTGAAAGCACTGGTTCAGCATCCTCGTGAACCATTGACGCGTGATAAGTTAATGAACTTAGCACGTGGCCGTGAATGGGGTGCAATGGAACGTTCAATTGATGTCCAAGTCTCTCGTTTACGCCGTTTAATTGAAGATAACCCTGCCCGTGCCCGCTATATTCAGACCGTTTGGGGTGTAGGCTACGTTTTTGTTCCAGATGGTGCTGAATAAGCTTGGGAAATTAAACGTTGAAACTTGAACCAATTGATCCACAAGAATTTACGGACTTTTCGGCTTATTCCGAAAGGCCTAGAACCAAATGGGAACGTTTTTTAGATAAAATTAAACCGCGTTCCGCTGCCATGCGCACCACCATTCTGGTCCTGTTCATGGTGTTTTTTAGCCTGTTTATGTCTTTGTGGTTCTTTTGGCGCACACTTTATCTTCCTGAATTACAGCAACATGCCCGCTACCTCGCGATTGAATTGGAACTGGTCAACAATCCAGATATCCGTATTCTGCATCGCGATAGCGAAGTAGATGTCGATACATGGTTAAAAAATCGTATCGGCATTGAATATGTGACTGACCCAAACGAATTCCCTAAAGTTGAAGATAAATTCTTAGCAGAACTGTTTACCAATCAAATTGAGTCCAAACTCGCTAAAGAGTTGGGTGTAGAAAACGTCACTGTTTATTTTAAATTTAAACCGATCCCACGCATCTGGATTCAAACTCCAGAAATGAACGGGAACTGGGTTAGAGAACCGTTAAAAACCTATACCAACTATAGTGTTGAACTGATTGCCGGCTGGTTATTTGGTGTTCCAATTGTGTCGTCCATTATTATCTTAATTTTGGTTCGACAAATGAACCGACCTTTGCGTCGCTTACAAAACACAGCCAATAATTATAGTAAAACAGGCAAAGCCCCTTATCTCGACACCAATCATGGGCCACTCGAAATCCGTCAAGTGAACCAAGCTTTTAACCATATGGTATATACGCTTGAACAAACCGAACGTGATCGTCAGATTATGTTGGCGGGTATCTCACATGATTTGCGCACACCGTTGACGCGTATTCGTTTGACCGCAGAAATGCTCCCTGATGAGTTCTTCCGTGAAGGTTTGATCTACGATGTAGATGACATGGATGCGATCCTAAATCAGTTCATTTCCTACATGCGGGATGGCTCTGATGAAGAACTCACAGAAACCAACCTAAATACGCTGTTGCAGGAACTGGTGGTACAGTTCAAACCGCTGGACATTCGTTTTGAAGCGCAAGAGTTACCCATCATTCCAGCACGCAGCTTGTCTTTAAAACGCCTGATTGCCAATTTGATTAATAATGCCAAACGTTATGGTGCAGAACCGATTGAACTGTCTGCCAGCCATGTCGATGATCATATTATGATTACGGTTGCCGACCATGGTGAGGGTATTCCACCTGATCAAGTAGAAGAGTTAATGCAACCTTTTGTTCGTGGTAATTCAGCAAGAACGATTCAAGGTAGTGGTTTAGGCTTAGCAATTGTGAAACGTATTGTCGATATTCATCAAGGACAGATCAACATTCGTAATCGTGAACAAGGTGGTTTGGAAGTCGTGATTTCCCTCCCCATTCCCACAGCACCCAGTGACGAACCACAAAACAATGCTATCGACAAAATAAAGCAAACCCTAACAGGGCATTTTTAAGGCTACGCAATCAGCAGCCTCTTATCCTCTATTAAGAACTCTTCGACTAAAGTCTTCACTCCAATCTATACTGGATTGATGGCTTTAGTTCGGTTTTACACTGATTAAAACCTAAAAATCGCCCTTCCCCGATGTTCCTTTCCTGTATAAATTCAAGCAAATATCACACAGAAAATAAGCAACTAAAAAGCAGATGAATAAAGCGTATGCAGCTGTATTAGACCTTAGCCTTATTTCAATTCACTTTTCATGTTTTAGCGCTAAACTCCATATCCAATGAAAAGCAATATTGAGAATGGATGATGTCTTTAAGTCGTATTCGTCTTGCAGCACTGCATGACAAAGTGATGAGTGCAGAGCAGGCAGCTCAGTTTATTAAAAATGATATGACGGTTGGTATGAGCGGTTTTACCCGTGCTGGTGAAGCGAAAGCAGTCCCACAAGCATTGGTTGAACAAGCCAAAAAAAATCCGTTAAAAATCACATTAATTACCGGTGCAAGCCTCGGCAATGACTTAGACAAACAATTGACGGAAGCAGGTGTTCTTGCACGTCGTATGCCATTCCAAGTCGACAATACTTTGCGTCGTGCCATTAATAACGGCGAAGTGATGTTTATCGACCAACATTTGTCTGAAACCGTTGAACAAATGCGCAACCAGCAACTGAAACGTCCTGATGTTGCGGTGATCGAAGCGGTTGCCATTACCGAAGATGGTCATATCGTTCCAACCACTTCTGTCGGTAACTCAGCAAGCTTTGCGATTTTTGCAGAAAAAGTAATTGTCGAAATCAATACATCACTGAGCGAGAACTTTGAAGGTTTACACGATATTTATATCCCGACCTATCGCCCTACCCGTACCCCATTGCCATTAACGCAAGTGGATGACCGTATTGGTTCAACTGCGATTCCAATCGACCCAGCAAAAATCGTGGGTATCGTATTCAATGACACAGCAGATTCACCATCAACAGTGACTCCACCTGATGCTGAAACTCAAGGCATCGCCAACCACCTGATTAAATTCTTCGAACAAGAAGTGGCTGCAGGTCGTTTAGCCAAAAATTTAGGTCCATTACAAGCAGGCATCGGTTCAATTGCCAATGCTGTTTTAACGGGACTTAAAGATTCGAATTTTGAAGACTTGGTCATGTATTCAGAAGTCCTACAAGATTGTACTTTTGAACTGATTGATGCAGGTAAAATGAAGTTTGCTTCAGGTAGCTCAATCACCTTATCAGCACAATGTGGCGAACGTGTTTTCGGTAATCTTGAACACTACAAAGACAAATTGGTATTACGTCCACAAGAGATCTCTAATCATCCAGAGATCGTGCGTCGTTTAGGTATTATCGGCATCAATACTGCACTTGAGTTTGATATTTACGGTAACGTGAACTCAACCCACGTTTGCGGCACCAAGATGATGAACGGTATTGGGGGTTCAGGTGACTTTGCCCGTAACGCGCACCTTGCGATCTTCGTGACCAAATCAATTGCCAAAGGTGGTGATATCTCATCAATCGTGCCAATGGTCAGCCATGTCGATCACAATGAGCATGACGTTGATATTCTCGTAACGGAAGTGGGTCTTGCAGATCTGCGCGGCTTAGCACCACGTGAACGCGCACGTGTGATTATCGACAACTGCGTACATCCAATGTATCAAGGTGCTTTAAACGATTACTTTGATCGTGCTTGCGAGCGTGGCGGCCATACCCCGCACATTCTTCGTGAAGCGCTGTCTTGGCATGCTAACTTTGAAGAAACAGGCCAGATGTTAGAGAAAGTGGCTGTGGCTAAATCTGCATAAGCAAAACAGATTTCAATAAAAAAGCATGCCTCGGCATGCTTTTTTATTGTTTCATTTTAAATGAGATAAACGTCCAACTCTCAGCAAAATCGGAAAGCTGACACCAATCGTCTGTTTTATCTGTAAGATGTCTTGTAAGCTCGCCAAAGGGCTGACATGTAGCTGATCTTGGTAATGCTTTACTGCAGACCAAGTATTGAGATAATCCCACAACTGCAACCCCGTCCAACCTAACTCGATCTGAAACTGCGGCATTGCGATTTCCTCAAAGGGAAATGGAATCGTTTGATACTGCTCGTCAATATAACGTCGCTCTGCATCCCAGAAGCCATTTAAAGTCTCAAAATAGAGGCACCCTACTCGCTCATTTAAATCCTGATCATCAAGCTCTAACAAACCATAGCCGATGACTGCAAAAATCCCATCTGCCTTTAATGTTCTTTTTACTTCTGCATAAAACTTTTCAAAATCAAACCAGTGAATCGCTTGGGCAACCGTAATTAAATCAAAAGACTGATCTGCAAAAGAGGTCTGCTCAGCGGCTTGTTGTAAATACTGCACATTCGGCAATGCAGGTGCTTGATCTAACTGATTTTGACTGAGGTCTGTAGCAATTACAGTTTGAAAATAAGGAGCAATCAGTCGAGTCAACTGACCTGAACCAGCCCCACAATCCCACGCACACTCCAAGCCATTGAGCTGTTGTATTAAGCAGTTTACTAACGCTTGTGGATACGTTGGCCGCGCCTGTTGATAAAGTTCACTTTGCTCAGAAAATAAGTCTTTCATACTGGTCTATTCTTAAAATTTTTGACTCAGCATTAATATAGCAAAATATTTTAAATATAAAAAAAGCCCCAAACTTTCGTTTGAGGCTTTTTGAATATGGTGGCGAGACCCAGGATCGAACTGGGGACACACGGATTTTCAATCCGTTGCTCTACCTACTGAGCTATCACGCCAATGGGGTGTATTAAGCCGTATCTCAGCCGAATAGTCAATAATTATCATGAGCTTTTGATTTGAATGCACATTTTTCACGCAATCATTTTTAGGGCAAAAAAAATCCCTGATGGGATCAGGGATTGAAAATACAAATTTATGGTGGCGAGACCCAGGATCGAACTGGGGACACACGGATTTTCAATCCGTTGCTCTACCTACTGAGCTATCACGCCAAAGTGGGCGTATTAAACAATGTTTGCCTAAGCCCGTCAAGCAAATTTGTGGATTTTTCTCTTAAGCGCTTAATTTTGCTCCAAAGTAGCAATCTAAGTCTTAGATTTTGCCAATATGTGATAAACAGCGATGGATCGCCCCACACCCCGGTTCAAACTGTTTAACCCCTTGCTCTTCTTCCATACGGCACACCTCTTCAACCAAGCGTTCTGCAACCCCACGCCCGCGATTGGCTGGATGTACCACAATATATTCCAAAACACGGCTTTCACCTTGTCCTGTCGCCCAAATTGCACCTATAATTTTGGTGTTAAATTCAGCAGTGTAAACTGTGGTATATTGCTGGAGATTTTGTTCAAGTTGTTCCATTGCATCTTGCCCATCGCCAAACTCTGGGCTGGTATCGTAAAGTCGCTCTAGCTGAGTACGAATTCCTAGATTATCCAGAGAACTGTAAGCATGTACGGTAATAGGCATTGATTAACCCTCCTGAGCAAACTATGATGCTGTCACTTTTTCGTCACAGCGAAACTATTGGTTTTTAATTCAATCATTTTTGACGTTTTTTGAGGAACGTGTCCATGACGCAACGTATCAGTGAAGTGGTAAGAAATACCAACGAAACAAAAATTCGAGTTCGTCTCAATCTCGATGGTACTGGTCAAGGCACACTCAACACTGGAGTTCCATTTTTAGACCATATGATTGATCAAATCAAGCGCCATGGTCTATTTGATATCGACATTCATTGCGATGGTGACCTAGAAATTGATGACCATCACACCGTCGAAGACTGTGGAATCACCTTGGGGCAAGCGTTTGCGCAAGCTTTAGGCGATAAAAAAGGCTTACGTCGTTATGGGCATTTTTATGCACCATTAGATGAAGCACTGTCTCGTGTTGTGGTTGACCTATCTGGTCGTCCAGGTTTGTTTATGGATATTCCATATACACGTGCCCGCATCGGAACCTTTGATGTCGATTTATTTTCAGAATTTTTCCAAGGTTTTGTCAATCATGCGCTGATGACATTGCATATTGATAACCTGAAAGGCAAAAATAGTCACCACCAGATTGAAAGTGTGTTTAAAGCTTTAGCACGTGCATTGCGTATGGCCTGTGAAATTGATCCACGCGCAGAAAACACCATCGCTTCAACCAAAGGTAGTTTGTAATGACCCGTATTGCTTTACTTGATTATGGCATGGGCAATCTACACTCTGCGGCAAAAGCCCTAGAGCATGTTGGTGCGACGGTTGATGTCACCAATGACCCGAAACTAATTGCCAAAGCCGATAAAATTGTTTTCCCGGGTGTCGGTGCTATGCGTGACTGCATGCAAGGTATGCGTGAGGCAGGGATTGATGACGTGGTGCATCAAGCCGCGTTCAACAAACCCGTTTTAGCCATCTGTGTAGGCATGCAAGCCTTGTTACAAAGTTCGGAAGAAAATGGTGGCGTAGATGCATTGGGTATTTTTGAGGGTGTGGGGAAACACTTCCCTGAAATTCCCAATTTAAAAGTGCCACATATGGGCTGGAACCAAGTGCATCAACTTGATCCAAGTCAT
This sequence comes from Acinetobacter genomosp. 15BJ, assembly GCF_000400715.1. Classification (GTDB taxonomy): domain Bacteria; phylum Pseudomonadota; class Gammaproteobacteria; order Pseudomonadales; family Moraxellaceae; genus Acinetobacter. The sequence goes on from NZ_KE007345.1 coordinate 310,575, forward strand.
CCAATGTGGAACAACATTGAGCAAGATGCGCGCTTCTACTTTGTGCACAGCTATTATGTCGAGCCAAAAGATTCATCCGTCACTGCAGCAACCTGTGATTATGGTGTGAATTTTTGCGCTGCGATTCACAAAGACAATTTATTTGCAACGCAGTTCCACCCTGAAAAAAGTCATACAGCGGGTTTACAGTTGCTGAAAAACTTTGTGGAATGGAAAATTTAAGAATCATTCGATGCAGATCAAGTTTTTAGTTATCACTTGATCTGCAACTGATAAAATAATTTAAGCTTTAATTTAAAAAAATTTTCTTTATTATTCTAAACGATACATTTTTCAACTTTTACAATCCCATAAAAACACTTAGATAGGAATAACAATGAATTCATCAACTCAAACCGTGGATCATCCGCTCAGTCCTAAAGGTCGTTTTGGCCGACTATCCTATGCAGCCTGGACATTTTTAAGCTCAATCATCGCGATGATTATCATTGTAATTATTGGATTCTCTTCTGGGATATTAAATGGTCAAAACGCTGAAATTCCAGATTTCCCACTAGCTGCGATGATAATATTCGGCATAATTTATATTATATTTTTATATTTATCTTTCGTTTTTACTATTCGCCGCCTACATGATAGAAATCTTAGCGGATGGTTATCACTATTATATATCGTTCCTTTTCTGAACATCTTGTTTATGATCTATTTATTCTGTGTAAAAGGTACAGAAGCAACGAATAATTTTGGCCCAGTTAGAACAACAGCCGGATGGGAAAAAATCTTAGGCTGGATTTATATTTTATTAATAGTCGCTAGTTTGGTTATCGCTATTGTTGCTGTGATTGCAATACCTAGCAATCAAGAAATCACATTAGAAAAACAACAAACTCAGATTGGGCAACAGATCAGTCAAGCTTAATAAATACGTCATTGTTACTAAGCCAAGTTTCCACTTGGCTTTTTTATTTCAATAAAACCCTTTAAGCTCAATCAAACGCTTTGAGCTTTTAATGCAAATGGATACGCCTCAATACACTCCTCCTTTAAGCAAAGAATACATTCGCGCTTTGCCTGCATTTCAGAATCTAAGCACAGATCGTATCTTGGTGATCCAAACGCTTGAACAGTGCCAGGCCATTCAAGCTGAACTCGCTTCTATTCAAGTTTTTGGTTTCGACACCGAATCTAAACCGACCTTCAAAGTTGGAGAAAAATCGACTGGACCCCACCTGATCCAGCTAGCAACAGCAAACCAAGCTTATCTGTTCCAAGTCAGCTCTGATATTTTAGACTTCCTCAAACCGATTATCGAAAATGAGCAACAACTCAAGGTTGGTTTTGGACTAAAAAATGATGCACATATCTTCCGTCGTAAAGACATCCAGCCCAATGCAATGATTGACCTATCCAAGAGCTTTGCAAGTTTTGGTTATCGCAGCCAAGTCGGCATCCAAACGGCGGTTGCTCTACTTTTCCAGCGTTATTTTGCCAAAAGCAAAAAGGTCAGTACTTCAAACTGGTCGGTTAAAAATCTCAGTCCGCAACAAATCAACTATGCCACAGCTGATGCTTACGCTGCGCTACTGTGCTTTGAACAACTGTATCAGCAACAATTGCTCACAACACATTTACTGCAACAAATCATGAAAATACTGGAGGGTTCAACAGACAAGGCTTAGCGATTGATCAATACTTTGCTAATATGTAGCCAATTTAAACTCTATGATGATGCAAGGAGCGAAAGCATGCTAATCATCCCAGCAATTGACCTGAAAGATGGTAAATGTGTCCGTTTGAAACAAGGACGTATGGAAGACGATACCGTTTTCTCTGAAGACCCTGTGGCAACTGCACAACATTGGGTGGATGAAGGCGCACGTCGTTTACATTTAGTCGATTTAAATGGTGCTTTCGCAGGTACGCCAATTCATAAGCCAGTGGTTGAAGCGATTGCACGTGCGCAACCTGAGCTTCCAATTCAGATCGGCGGTGGTATCCGTTCACTGGAAACGATTGAACACTATTTAGAAGCAGGTGTTTCTTTCGTGATCATCGGCACCAAAGCAGTCAAAGAGCCTGAGTTTGTTGACCAAGCATGTAAACGCTTTGCCGGTCATATCATTGTCGGGATTGATGCAATCAATGGCATGGTGGCAACTGATGGTTGGGCCAATGTGACTGATGTAAAAGCAACTGACCTGGCTAAACGTTTTGCCGATGCGGGTGTATCCAGCATTGTGTATACCGATATTGCACGTGATGGCATGATGCAAGGTGTGAACGTTGAACAAACTGTGAACTTGGCCAACTATTCAGGTCTACCTGTAATTGCTTCTGGCGGTGTGACCAATTTGGATGATGTGCGCAACCTAAAAGACAAAAAAGGGATTTTAGGTGCGATTACAGGTCGTGCCATTTATGAAGGCACTTTAAGTCTTCGTGAAGCGCAATTATTGCTAGACCAACAATCACTCTAAGCATTTCAAGCTCTAGTTATTGTAACAATCGCTAGAGCTTTATCAACTTGGGTGCTATGCTTGCCCCAGTTCAACTCAATATCCTCTCTCCTCACATGATGCTTACGCCACCTTAAGTTTTACATTTCCTATGTAGTAACTCATCACTGTCTAGTGATGTGGTGTAGTTGTGTGTCTGTATATCACATCACTAGCCTTTAAAAATTCCTAAAAAATAGGCTATTTCTATGTTTTCCAATATTCGAGCGCAATGGTTCTCCAATATCCGTGCGGATATTTTGGCTGGGCTGGTTGTCAGTTTGGCACTGATCCCTGAAGCCATCGCTTTCTCTATTATTGCGGGAGTCGACCCCAAAGTCGGTTTATACGCTTCATTCTGTATTGCCGTGGTAATTGCTTTCGTTGGTGGTCGCCCCGCCATGATTTCAGCAGCAACAGGCGCTATGGCCTTAGTCATGGCCAGTTTAGTTAAAGAACATGGCTTACAATATCTACTGGCTGCCACCTTGCTCACAGGTGTATTGCAAATTATCGCGGGCTATCTAAAACTCGCCAAACTCATGCGTTTCGTATCCAAATCTGTGGTGATTGGATTCGTCAATGCACTGGCGATTTTGATCTTTATGGCGCAACTGCCTGAACTGGTCAACGTCACATGGCAGGTCTATGCCTTGGTATTACTGGGCCTGATCATTATCTATTTATTTCCACTGATTCCGAAGATCGGAAAATTATTACCCTCTCCTTTGGTCTGTATCATCACCGTGACTTTGCTGGCAATCTACTTCGGCATTGATATTCGTACAGTGGGAGACATGGGTTCATTACCCGATACGCTTCCCGTATTCTTAATTCCTGATATTCCCCTTAACTTTGAAACCTTAAAAATCATCTTTCCCTATGCTGTTGCTTTAGCTGCAGTCGGTTTGCTTGAGTCGATGATGACGGCGACGATTATTGATGAGATGACCGATACCCCAAGCGATAAATTTCAAGAATGTAAGGGTCAGGGTATCGCCAATATCGCTTCTGGCTTTATGGGCGGTATGGCCGGTTGTGCCATGATTGGGCAATCGATGATTAACGTCAAATCAGGTGGATTGACTCGATTATCGACCTTTTCAGCGGGAATATTCCTCCTCATCTTAGTCGTATTTATCAGCGACTGGTTAAAGGTGATTCCCATGGCTGCCTTAGTTGCCGTGATGATCATGGTCTCGATCAGTACCTTTGAATGGAAATCCATCAGTAGTTTTAGCAAGAATCCAATCAGTAGCAATATCGTGATGCTTGCAACAGTGGTTGTGGTGGTTGCGACTCATAATTTGGCCTTGGGCGTACTCACAGGCGTGTTACTGTCGGCTTTATTCCTTGCCAATAAATTAGAACAGGACATTCGAGTTGAGCGATATTTTGAAAATCAGGCACGCGTTTATGATCTCAAAGGTCAGATTTTCTTTAGCTCTTCAGAAAAATTTATGCAAAGTTTTGACTTCAATGAAGATGTAAAACAAGTCATTATTGATTTAAGCCATTCACATATTTGGGATGTCACTTCAGTCGCAATGATCGACAGTGTGGTACATAAATTACAGCGCAAAGGTATTCATGTCATGGTACGAGGTTTGAATGAAGCCAGCTCGATCATGATTGATAAATATGGGACTCATCAAAGCTCAAGCTAAGCTTGCATCATAATAATCAACAGCTTTAAAAGCGTTTAAGAACCGACTTAAGCGCTTTTTTAGACTTAATAAATCACGTTTCGAATAAAACGAACGCTACGATTGCCCTGATTGAGATAACGATAATTGACAGAACTCTCAAATAAAATCGACTCACCTGCCTGAAGCACTCGATCTTCATGTTCAAACGAAATCGTCAATTCGCCCTCAACCACATAAATCAACTCTTGCCAGCCTGTTTGATCTGGCTCTGCTTGATACACCTCCCCCACAGCCAGAGACCATGTCCACAATTCAACTTGTGTCTGGGTTGGCACTGCAGCCAACAGCGTGGCCTGACTTTCAGCCTGTTGGCCTTGCCACGCTAAGGTATTGACGATAGCAGATTCACTCAACTCAGATGGGCTGACCAACTTTTTAAAATCGACCGCTAAAGCCGTTGCAATCGCATCGAGCTTGGCCAAACTAATATTGACTTGACCTGTTTCCAAAGCAGCAATGGTACGGCGACTGACGCCTGCTCGATCCGCCAAGTCTTGCTGGCTGAGCTGACGTTCGGTACGAAACAGACGAATATTCTGTCCCACATCTTGCAATACCGTCTCTGAATGACTCATTCATTCCTACAATGAAAATAAAAATCTGCGCAATATATTGCACAAGACCAACAAGCAATGCAATATGTGCAGTATATTGCACTTCACTCATGAGGATGGCTGCGTTGACCGCTTTATCTCAATCTCCTAAAGCCGCACAATTCGCGCTTATTTTTATCACCATGATTTGGGGTGGCACCTTTCTAGCCGTGCAATATGCGCTGAATTTTAGTAGCCCAATGTTTTTTGTCGGCTGCCGTTTTGCAGTCGCGGCCTTGGTAATCTTTTTGATCTCAATCAAATCCATGCGTGGCCTAACCCTAAAAGAGAGCTTGGCAGGTACAGCCATCGGAATTGTGATTGCAATTGGCTATGGCACTCAAACCATTGGCCTACAAAGTATTCTGAGTAGCGAATCCGCTTTTCTAACCGCACTGTATGTGCCCTTAGTCCCCATTTTAATGTGGGTGATCTTCCAAAAGATGCCTTCTATGATGACTTGGGTGGGTACTGCACTGGCCTTTACTGGGTTGGTCTTGTTAACAGGTAATGGCTTTGCCAGTATTAATTTCAGTTATGGACAAACACTGACCTTGATCTGTGCTTTTGTTATCGCTTTAGAAATTATCCTGATTGGTTATTTTGCTGGGAAAGTTAATCTAAGAAGAGTCACAGTGATTCAATTGGCGGTCGCCTCATTCTTATCATTCGCCAGTATGCCCTTGGTTGGTGAACACAGTATTCCTGACTTTTCATGGGAATTAGTGATTATCGCAGTGGCGCTCGGCTTAGCCAGTGCGTTAATTCAGTTTGTAATGAACTGGGCGCAACGTATGGTCGATCCGACGCGTGCTGCGATTATTTATGCGGGTGAGCCCGTTTGGGCAGGTGTGATCGGCCGTATTGCAGGAGAGCGGCTCCCCTTAGTTGCATTGTTTGGGGGACTATTAGTGGTGCTTGGGGTTTTAGTCAGCGAATTAAAATTTAAATTCTTTGCGAAGAAACAACTGCCAGAAAATAAATAAATATCGGAAAGCGCACCACAGTTTTTCTTTCAATAAAAGCTGTGGTGCGCTGAGATCGCTAAGCTGGGACTTCTTTTTGATTCACAGCAACAGGACTATTGCCAATCTGCCAGACATAAGGCAATGGCGTTTGATTGACCTCCCAATCCCCAATCACTTTCTGTTTATAGACCAATGGGTTGTGTGATGAGACCACACGGGCATTGCGCCAAAAACGGTCCAATTGCTTGTCGGTGCTACTGGCCGATGCACCCAAGGCATTAAACAGCTCGGTACTCAGACTCAAGACCAACTCCGCAATTACTACCTGCCCCTGCGCCGACACCAATTCAGCCCGCTCATTGGCCTCTAACTCAGCCTGTTCATCGTTCTGAAAATGCTGAAGATAAGCAACATCTAAAGCTTCAGCAGTACTTAATGCAATACTTTGCGCGGCATAGGCCTGTGCAGAAGCTTTACCAATCACTTGCAGGATTTGTGCATCTTCACGTACCAGACTGGCATTGCCATGACTATAAATCCGCGTCCGCTGACGCACTTCCTGTTTAAAAGTCGCTACTGCACTTTGTGCAATGCCTGCCAAAGTCGAGAGATGCACTACCTGATAAAATGCGGTTTGATATTTAAATCGGTTTTCAAATACCAAAATATGATCTCGGCTAATCTCCACATTGTTTAAGGTCAGTGTACCGCTGCCCGTGGTTTTTTGTCCAAAGCCATCCCAATCATCCACAATATCAATGCCTGCTGCTTGTGTGGACACCGCAGCAATCACATGCTGATTGGTGGCTTCATCCAATGCGAACAGGTCAATCCAGTCTGCGAATATCGTGCCTGTAGAATAATACTTCTGACCATTGATACGGAGTTTGCCATCTTGCGCTGCCGTAACCCGAGTCGCCACATCTCCTATTTCAACTTTACCAATTTCGGTCCACGCATTCCCCACAATCTCACCACGGACAAAGCGTTCAAACCATAAGGTCTGTGCTGCCGTTTTTTGGGCATTTAAACGGTCTTCGACAAAGGCAAAATGCCCCCGTAAGGCCTGAACCACATTGGAGTCGGCCTGAGCAAGTTCAATTAATAACTGAAATAGCTGCTTTTGCGAAACCCCATCACCACCAAATGCCACAGGCACGCGTACAGCGCCAAAACCAGCCTGTTTTAACCACTGAATCGGTTCATAGGGCAAGCTTCGGTTTTGTTCCCGTACTAAAGCACCTTCCGCAATCCGCTCGAAGATCGGACGGAACTTGCCCGCCACCTGTTCATAATGTGCGCCTAAGGAGAGATTTTGATTGCTTTGACTGGTCATAATAGCGTCCTCTTAGCTCCACGCATGACGTGGCAGTGCCACACCATTCAAATAATAATTACCCACCAGATTGTATTTCCAACGTACCGGATCATGCAGGGTATGCGTGCGTGCATTGCGCCAGTGTCGATCCAGATTCAACTCGGATAAGGTGGAACGGGTACCCGACAACTCAAATAATTTATTGGCTGCCAAGAGTGCGATTTCAGTGGTCAGCACTTTCGATTCAGCCGTGAGTAAAGTTGCTTCTGTTACGCTGTCTTCGCTTGGATTGGCCAAAGCACGATCAATCGCTTCACCTGCCAAAGCTAAAACCGCCTCTGCGGCACGTAGTTTAATTTTTAGCTCGCCAATATTGCTAATGGTATAGGGATCTTCACTGGCGTGTTCCAAACCTGAATCAATCCAAGGGCGGGCATGCTCACGCACATAGCGAATGGTTTCCTCAATGGCCCCACGCGCAATCCCCGCATCGACAGCGGACTGAATAATTTGCGAAATTGCACCTGCTGCTGTTGGCCGTTCAAAAGCCTGATGAATCGGCACCACATATTTTAAATCGACTCGCACATGATCGAGCTGCACGCTGCCACTGGCTGTGGTGCGCTGACCAAAACTGCTCCAGTCATTCACAATGGTCAAACCTGGACTATGTTGTGGTACCAGTGCTGCAAATACTTTGCCTTCGTCACTGACTGAAACCACAGGAATCCAATGTGCCAATAAAGCACCTGTGGCAAAGAATTTCTGACCACTAATCAGCGCATAATCCTCTTTAAATTCAATTTTGGTGGTCAAATCCGCGACTGTTTTCGAGTTTTTTTCAGAGAATGCATTGCCTAAACGCTTACCTTGCAGCACTTGTTCGAAGAAGAACTGCTGCTGTTCCAATGACGCATCCAAACGGATATGTTCTAAAAAGGCCCAATGATTTTGTGCAATCTGCCCTAAAGATGAATCTGCACTGGAAATAATGGTCACCACCTCAGCAAGGGTTTTATAACTTACCCCTGCCCCCCCGAACTGTTTCGGAATGTTGATCCCCCACAGACCCGAGGCAGAATATTGCTGGATTTCTTGCAATGGCAGCTTGCGTTCATGATCACGCTTTGCTGCCTCTTTGGCAAAAGCAGCCGCTACGCGATGGGCCACAGCAATCGCTTCTTGATCTGAAGCAATCACATGTGCTGGCGTATTATTCAAGTAAAAATCTTGCGGAATACTCTGTGCATCTTCCAGTTTTATTTCTATTTTTGAGGTCATTATAAATACTCATTTTCCAGTTATAAAAATAAACTAGCACTATTTTTATTGCATATTTATAAGTTAAATATAGAAACTAATCTTTTTATTTAAAATAAACTCAAACCATCACTTATTGATTTAAAAAATCATTTAAAATCAGCAACTCCCTAAGGGTTAACTCACACCTCAGCACATCTAACCAGAGCAGAAATAAAACAACCTTTTGAATTTAATAAAAATAATCGGTAAAAATACAATCAAAAAAATCGTTAAATAGATTCATGATAAACATTGATTTTTTTATGATTAATCAATTCAATCTTTTTTGATTAAGATCAATAAAAACCTTTAATTTAGTAAAGAACAATGAGCAAGCAAATTAGATTTAATGCCTTTGAAATGAACTGTATTGCGCATCAATCGCCAGGATTGTGGCGTCACCCTCAGGATCGCTCGACTGAATATAAAGACCTCGAATATTGGACCGATTTGGCCAAGATATTGGAGCGCGGCAAGTTTGATGGGGTTTTTATTGCTGATGTTTTAGGCATTTATGATGTTTATCATCAATCAGCAGTACATGCGCTCACAGGTGCCGTACAAGTTCCGGTGAATGACCCTTTACAAATTGTACCTGCCATGGCTGCGGTGACCAAACACTTAGGCTTTGGCCTGACCACCTCGATTTCTTTTGAACACCCTTATCCCTTTGCACGGCGCATGAGTACCTTGGATCATTTGACCAAAGGCCGCATTGGTTGGAACATCGTCACCTCATACTTGGAAAGTGGCTCAAAAAATTTAGGTCTTAAAACTCAAGTCAGTCATGATCGACGTTATGACATCGCTGATGAATATTTAGAGGTTCTCTACAAGCTTTGGGAAGGCTCTTGGGAACAAGATGCTGTATTGCGTGATAAAGAAAAAGGCATCTTTGCCGACCATCGCAAAGTTCATCCCATCAATCATCAAGGTCAGTATTTTAGCGTTCCCGGCATTCATATTTGCGAACCATCACCGCAACGTACCCCTGTGCTCTATCAAGCAGGTGCATCCAGTCGTGGGCAATTATTTGCCAGCCAAAATGCTGAATGTGTATTTATTTCAGCGCCCACCAAAGCCGCAGTTAAAAAGCTGGTACAAGGTATTCGCTCCAAACTGCTTGAACAAGGCAAAGACCCACATTCGATTTTAATCTATACCATGCTATCCATCGTGGTGGATGAAACCGATGCAAAAGCGCAAGCAAAATTTAAAGACTATCAAAGCTACGCCAGCTATCACGGCGGACTCACTTTGGCATCAGGTTGGTCAGGAGTCGACTTCTCGCAATTTCATGCAGCAGACAAAGTTGAATACATTCATACCGATGCGATTCAATCGATGCTGGATTCTTATGTAAAAGCCGATCCGAATCGAATCTGGACCATTGAAGAGATTGCGAAATTTATTAGTATCGGTGGCAATGGCCCAGTACTGGTGGGCTCAGTTACAACTGTGGCCGATCAACTACAGGCATGGACCGAAGAAACCGATATTGACGGCTTTAACTTGGCCTATATTTTGGCGCATCAAACTTTTGAGGATGTGGTGGACTTTCTGGTGCCAGAACTACAGCAGCGTGGCGTGTATCCAACTGAATATACCGAAGGGACGTTACGAGAGAAGCTGTTTGGCCAAGGTCCGTTATTAACAGAGCAGCACCGTGGGGCAAGCTATCGCTATCATTCAACAGCGAAAACCAACAACAATATAGAACTCGCTTAGGTTGATACACCACAGCGAGTTCTGGTCGATCTTAGTCTTGATACATCGGTTTATTGTCATTCAAGGCAATCAAACCACGGATGGCACGATACACGATCCACACCCATGCCCCAAAAATCACCGCAAAGGCAAAGGTGGTTGCAGAAACTGCAACACCTGCAAAGGCCGTCCCGTTATCACCAGTAAAGAACAGGAAAGAGAACGGAATAAAAGCAATAATATTCCAAGCCAAATACCACCAGAAGGTGCGGATTTGCCACGTAAAGTGGCTTTCAAAAATCGAGCCTTGGACATCACTGCGTTTGACATAGTTGATGATCAAGGCAATGATTGCCAACAGACCACCAGTAAAAATCGCAATGATATAAAGCACATACAGCACTAAAGTTAAAGTACGGTTTGGATCTTGATCAACGGAATAATTCATTTTTATTTAATCTCCAGAAACAAACTCCCTCAATCAATAGAACACATTGAGCGGAGAAATTAGCCAACATATCAATAGTATATGGAAGACTATGGTACAGAAATAAATCTTACGAAACGGTTGTTTTTGTGTTTTATGTCTCAGTTTTTGCTGAGCAAGCCAACCACCGCACCATCCACCCAAAGAATCCACGATATGCAAAGTCTGCTCTGGAATACGTCGATTACCCAATTGTGCTGCTTCTTTGTCTTGCGCATACAGCCAATAACTCAACACATTCATCAAGCTGACAAATAATAAGGTATACGGCGGTAGCAATTTACTAAAGCTTGCGATCAGCATAAAGACTATATAAATCACAATGCCAATCTGCATCGCAGACCAGCGTTTCGACGCTGTAGGCTGACTCGGACGAGCACGATGCTCAATCACTTGGGATGCTTTCAAATACGTCGCCTGTTGAGCGCGGTAACGACCGCGCTCATCCAGAATCACCCCATATTCCAAGGCACAACCGACCAAGGGTCGCGGACCTGTGCGAGCAAAGTCTTTGATATGGATAAAGACACGATCTTTTGCTGTGTCATTGGGTTGGATAAAGCCATAGCCTTTATCATCAAACCATTCAACTAAACGACCTTGATCTCGCATGTCTATTTCCTAAGCTGTGATTCGTTGTAAACGGTCTTGTAACATCATGCGCATTTCCAGCGGATCTTTTTGCAAAATATCATCGCCTGTACGCCCTTGCTCAGCATTTTTCTGCGCCACTTGTAAGCGCATACTCCAGAAACGGCACGCCGCCATCGCCAAGAAGATATTTAAACAGGCCAACTCATCAACGGTCAGTTGACGAATGCTTTGATAGGCTGCAAGAAAGGCATCGGCCTTGGCTTGATCCAAATGTGCTTGTGGATAGGCAGTACAGAAGTCATTGATACTAATCGCAATATCAAACAACCATTCATCTTGATTCAATTCATAAAAATCAAGAATACCCTGTAGTTGATCGCCTTCAAACAAGGTGTTATCCCGAAATAGATCCGAATGAATAAAGCCCGTAGGACGGTCTGGATGCTGTTGGGTAATGGCAGCAAAATGCTGGAACACCTGCGCCAATAATGCCTGATCTTGCGCATTCATTTGTGGCTTAAGTTGCTCAGCAACATCTGACCAATATTGATGATTACGATTAAAATCCCGTTCTAAAGGAAAGCCTTGTAAGGCCAAATGCAATTTTGCCTGTGCTTGTGCAATCGCTTGAATTTGGATAATACTGGCGTCTTCTGGATGCTCACCCATCAAGCGCGGCGCAATTTGTGCAGGCTTATCTGCAATACTATGAATGGCCTGCCCACTGTGCTTTAACGGCACTGCCACAGGCACACCTGCCTCACCCAAACAATCCAGTACAGGTACCAGTTCACCTGCCCCTTCAGCATCTAATTCTTCAAAAACCGTTAAAACATATTGTTTCTTTGATTGATCCACCAAAAAATAATTGGTGTTTTGAATACCGCCTTGGATTGGAATCAGGTCAATCACCGCTAAACCATAGGGCTCAGCAAAGGCTTGAACTTCTTCTAAACTCAACGGGGTATAAACCGACATGGAAAACCTGCAAAAAATAGCTGTGAAGTTTGATAGAATACCTGTTCCCTCCATGAAGGTGTAGCACCCCTTTCTTTATTGGCGATTTTTTGGAAAATTTTATGCTCGCAAAACGTATTATCCCTTGCTTAGATGTTGATAATGGTCGAGTCGTCAAAGGCGTTCAATTCCTTGATATTCGTGACGCAGGCGACCCTGTTGAAGTGGCGCGTCGTTATAACGAACAAGGTGCCGATGAAATTACCTTTTTAGATATTACTGCTACCCATCATGGACGCGACACCACTTACCGTACCGTAGAACGCATGGCAGAAAGCGTTTTTGTGCCCTTAACTGTGGGTGGTGGTGTCCGTAAAGTTGAAGATATCCGTTTATTGTTGAATGCAGGTGCCGATAAAGTCAGCATCAACTCGGCTGCGGTATTTACCCCTGAATTTGTCCAAGAAGCTTCGCAACGCTTTGGTGCACAATGCATCGTGGTCGCGATTGATGCGAAAAAAACTGGCGAGAACAAGTGGGAAATTTTTACCCACGGCGGTCGTAAGCCAACAGGAATTGATGCGATTGAATGGGCGGTGAAAATGGCCGACTACGGTGCAGGTGAACTACTGATTACCAGTATGGATGCTGACGGTACAAAAGCAGGCTATGACATTGCCTTAATGCGTCAGATCAATGATCGCGTCAATATCCCGACCATCGCTTCGGGTGGTGTAGGCAACTTACAACATTTAGCAGATGGCATCTTAAAAGGTGGTGCAGATGCAGTACTTGCTGCTTCTATTTTCCACTTTGGTCAACACACTATTCCAGAAGCAAAACAATATCTTGCCGCACAAGGTATTGAGATGCGTCTTTAATGAGATGAGCCATAAAAACCTCTCAAGCGAGAGGTTTTTTTATTTAAAAATAGCAACATGTAGACAAAAAAATACCTTGCTAAGCAAGGTATGGAAACTGCGTTATACAACGCTAGAGGGTAAGCACAATATCATTATTTTGAACAAATTCTGAGCATTTAAAATGCTTGAGCTAAATTAGCGAGAAAATGAGTAAAGATATTGACATTAAAAACCAATTTTATTGACAATTCACGACATCCCCCTATTTTTGTCGTCATGATTTGTCAATAAAAGCCTGCTCAGCCCGCTAGATCAATCGAATTTAGGCCACCGATTCTTGCGATTGTTTTTGCGGTTGCTCAGCTACAGGCGCCTCTACCAATTTTGGTTTCTGCTCGACCCATTTTGCAGGGAATACAGATTCAATCGCTTGCGTCAAAACTTTAGACAACGCTGCAGGTAAAGGAATACCCAATGGATTGGCCTCTTTTAAATCCGCAGAAGACACCACACGGGTACCCATCACATAATCAAACCATGGACGGGTCACACACCAGTTGGCATCTTGGTTGGAGTTCATATGATGATCATAATGCCAAGGAATGGTTCGTTTTGCCCAATCGGGTTCTAAGTGCGCACGGCGATGCACATAATAATAATTGCCCGCACTATACAGCGCCGCCAAAGACATGCCTTTTGAGATTGGATAAAACGCTACACTGGCAACCCCTGCCACCACTGCCAATGACATGATTTCATTACGGGTACGCCAATGCTCCACACCCTCAACATAACAATCATCCGAAAACTGCTGTTTACGTACTTCACGATGATGCGCCCAGTGCGATTCCATGCTTTTCGGCACAGGGCTATAACGTGGCTGCCCTGAACGATGTACCCCATGTAAAATGTATTTATGCGCAAACCATTCAAATGCATTTGCAACAGCCAAACCTGCGATAAAACCCTTAATCATGGTTTTCTCCAAATGTTTCCTTATTTTTATTCAAGATATAAATTTTTGTAGGCGAAGTATTGACGATGCGATATATTTATATTGACAAAACACGACAAGATAAAAGGTAGACAGGATGTCTCAACTCAAGAACTATACAGGCTCTGTTTTTGGTGGTTTGGGGCATTTATTAAAAGCCTATTGTGAAGCAGAGAGCATCAGCATTCCTGAACAATTACAACAGGTTCAAAACCTAGAGCGCTTTGATTATGTGATTTGGCGAGACCTGCTAGAAGACCTGAATCGACTGCATCCGAAGAGTGGTTTAGGCTTGGAGATCGCAGAATACGTGCAACCTAAACACTTAGGCATCATTGCCTATTTGGCCCTGTCCTGTGAAAACCTAGGTGAAGCACTATCTCGTTATCATGACTTCCATCGCCTGATTTATGATGGTAGCCCTTTGGTGGTTGAATTTAATCACCCTTATGCATCAATTCGTTGGGAAGCTCCTGAACCACATCCGACCCAATTGACCGATGAAATCGCGATTGCCTTGATGGTGCAGTTCCTTAAACTGTTTATGTCGGGTGACACCATTCATCTGCATGAAGTGCATTTCGTCAATGCAGCGCCAAAAAACATCAGCATTTATGAGCAGTATTTCCACTGTAAAGTGCGTTTTGAACAGCCCAAAACACAATTATTATTACCAGTCAGCGAAGCTTTTAAGCCACTCAAAACAGGTGATCACACCTTACAACAACTGTTGTTGCAGCAAGCCCAAGCCTTGCTAGATAAACTGCCTAATTCGACCCAACTGGATCAACGCCTTCAACATGCCATTTTGACTGGGCTACAAAAGAACCAATATCAAATCGATTTTATCGCCGAAAAACTAGGTCTGTCCGTGCGCCAATTACAGCGTCATTTACAACAACAAGACACCACTTTTCAAGAACGGGTACAGCAGGTCCGTTTTATGCTGGCAACCGAATATTTAAAAGACCCTCATCTGAGTTTGCAAGAAATTGCGCTACTGCTCTGTTATTCTGAACAAAGTGCTTTTCAGCGTGCGTTTAAGATCTGGACGGGACAAACCCCGCAACAGTGGCGGAATAACAACACAATTTACAGTTCTTAATAAAAAACACTGAAGAACTAACGGTTTCACAACAGATCAGTTTCATTGCACGTTTTATATAAGAGCCTATATACCTATGTGAATTAGTTCACAATTTTTTCACGAGGGTTAAACATATCCATAATAAATTTTGGATGCTTGCTTTTTTATTTTTTATAACTGATGTGGTGATAACAATGAACAAATATTTAGCAGAATTTCTCGGGACCTTTTGGCTTGTTTTTGGTGGTTGTGGTAGTGCTGTGCTTGCAGCTGCATACCCAGAACTTGGCATTGGTTTCTTAGGTGTTGCATTAGCATTTGGTTTAACTGTTTTAACAGGTGCTTACGCTTTCGGTCATATTTCTGGTGGTCACTTTAACCCAGCCGTCAGTGTTGGTTTATGGGTCGGTGGACGTTTTGATTCTAAAGATCTAGTCCCTTATATCGTGTCTCAAGTGATTGGTGGCGCGCTTGCAGCATTCGTGCTGTACATCATTGTCCAAGGTCAAGCTGGTTTTGCTGGTACTGGCGGTTTCGCAACCAATGGTTATGGTGAACTCTCTCCAAACCATTTCTCTGTCGCTTCAGCATTCTTGATTGAGGTTGTTTTAACTGCATTTTTCTTGATCGTGATCATGGGTGCAACGGATCGTCGTGCGCCTGCTGGCTTTGCACCAATCGCAATTGGTTTGGCATTAACATTGATCCACTTGATCAGTATTCCAGTCACCAACACATCAGTAAACCCTGCACGAAGTACTGCGGTTGCGTTATTTGCTGAAACAGCAGCAATCAGCCAACTTTGGTTATTCTGGGTTGCGCCAATCATCGGTGCCATCATTGGTGCAGTGATCTACAAATTTGTGGGCAGCGAGAAAGACTAAGCGCGATATATCCCATAAAAAAAACAGCCTGCAACGGCTGTTTTTTTTATTTATAGGAATGGATTTTCAATATCCTGCTCAGGTTTTCGCTCAATCTGCTCAGGAAGTTGTTCTTTTTCCAAAGCGGCAACTACGTCATTGATAAAGCTTTGCAATGCCTTGGCGGTTTTCAGACCTGCCTGATCTTTGGTAATCTGCAAATTGCCATAAAGACTGACGCAATCGACCTGATTTTCCAAAGTCAGATCATAAATTGCCGAAGACTCATCACCCTGTTCAAAAGGTTTAAACATCGTTTCCCTCTCATTGTTCTTGTCTATCCCACAACATGAGCCAAGCAGGCTGACTTTGCAAGCTGTACTTATCGCAAGATTTGTAAGAAATACTGCACCAAAGCATTCACCAATTGATTAATCAAAGCTTGCTTGGTTTCTTCATCAATTTGCGGGAATTTACTTTCAGTGGCATTGGTCGGTTTTGAACTAAAGTCACGCTGCTGCGCTTGAATCGCATCGGTTTTAGCATCTTCAGCACATTGACTCTGACCATCCCAATGTGAGTAGCTAATGTCTTTATTCGGCTTCACTTGCTGCGCAGACACAGGCAGTTGATAGACATTGCGCTTCTGCTGTTCCGTCAACTGCGGAAATAAATTAATTCCCAGTTTCTCTTCCAAATAGCACACACTCACCACTTTGACCTGCTGAGAATTATTATTTGGCGCATAGTAGGCCCCAATAATCCCCTGCTTGGGTAAATACACCGCTTTGTACACCGCAGTCGGTACAATCACACCACTGCCAATGGTTTTAAGGCGTTTGCCTTCAAAGACTGGACCTGTCAGCACATAGGCATCTTTATGCTGCTTGGTCACCATCGAACGCACAGCTTCTTCTAATTTACGCCACACTTCCTGATTATTTTTAGGCGCTTGCGGCACCATATTGGCCAATGAGAAGCTGTCATATTGCGCCGCAGTATTATTCATATCACCATTCGGCGCCATATGACCACGGTCATAGCCCGAACCACGATAGTCCGACAATAAAGCACGATGAGCGGGCTTTACTCGTGTTTCCTCGTGGAAATTATCTTCCCGTTTAATTTTGACGCTCAAGCGTTCTGGGGTCAGATATTCTGCCGTCCATAATGGGGTCTTGGAAATACCTGAGTACATCACATTAAAATCATTAAAACACAGCGCATAGCTGTCTTTTTTCAGACTGTCTTTGCTGAGTAAAGGCGGAACATCACGATAAAACTGTTTTAAACAACCTGTATTACTGGATTGAAATGGGATGAACTTGGAAATTTTTTCACTGCCAAAAGCGATCGCAAAACTCCCTGTTGCGACCAGTGCCAACATCATTTTTCCAACATTTTGGCTCAAAAAAGCAAATGGGCTTTTACTCTTTCGGGTTGGTCTCTTTGCCATAACTACATCAAAATCAATATGAACGCGCAGCTTAACAACTCAAAAGCCCTGTGTATATTGAGTTCCAGCCCAGAGCGACACTTTATGTCGCAAATCTGTACACTCAGTCAACAGACAATAAAAAAGGCACTCGAAAGTGCCTTTTTCTCTAGTTTTATTAAATTTCGATCTGACTACCCAGCTCGACCACACGGTTGGTTGGAATCTGATAGAAGTCACTGACAGGGCTGGTATTACGCTGCATCGAGATGAATAACTTTTCACGCCACGGCGACATGCCATCTCCCACGGTATGCACAATACGATCACGTGAAATAAAGAAGCTCATTTGCATCATATCGAATTCAAAACCAAGCTCCTTATACGCTTGTTCTAATGCATTCGGTACATTCGGCTGATCTTTAAATCCGTAGTACATATAGATTCGATAAAAATGCTCATCCAGTTTTTCAACTTTTAAGCGATCTGCTTCAGCCACATACGGAATATCTTGGGTATACACCGTGACCATCACATTACGTTCATGCAGCACTTTATTGTGCTTAATGTTGTGTAACATCGCATGCGGCACAATATTCGGTGTACCTGTTAAGAAAATTGCTTCGCCTGGTACGAAATGAGTTTCTTTGCTCATGCCAATGCTTTTGATAAATAATTCAATTGGCAAAGCATTGGTTTCCATACGGTTATAGACGATTTCGCGACCACGTTTCCACGTCATCAAAATGGTATATACCACCACACCAATCAAGATCGGCACCCAACCACCTGACAAGATTTTTAATGAGGTTGAACCCACAAAAATTAGATCGATAATCAGGAACGGCACTGCAAATATGGCCACTTTCCACAACGGCCAACGCCATACCCCATAGGCTAAGGTCGAGATCAAAATTGTACCGCAGAGCATGGTCATGGTCACGGCTACACCATAAGCACTCGCCAACTCTGCACTGCTTTCAAACAGTAAAATCAGAATCACCACCGAGATAAACAGCACCCAGTTAATGAACGGTAAATAGATCTGCCCTTGTTCCACATCCGAAGTATGGTGCACGGTTAAGCGTGGTAAATAGCGTAATTGAATGGCTTGATTCGCCATCGAAAATACGCCAGTAATCACTGCTTGAGAGGCGATCACGGCTGCGGCTGTTGCTAAGCCAATCATTGGGAATAAAGCCCAATCTGGCACTAATAAATAGAACGGGTTTTCAATGGCTTTGGCATCACGCAACAGTAATGCGCCTTGTCCTGCATAGTTTAGAAGTAAGCAAGGCAGTACCACCAAGAACCACGCCAATTTAATCGGCACACGCCCAAAATGACCCATGTCGGCATACAACGCCTCACCACCGGTCATGGTCAGAATCACTGCACCCATGGTGATAAAGGCAACTGTCGGTTGATCAAAGACAAAATGGAACGCCCAATACGGATTGACCATCATCAAGACATAAGGCGTTTGGATGATGCTCCAGAGTCCAATCAAACCGATTGAAGCAAACCATAGCAGTGTAATCGGTCCAAAGAATTTACCCATGGTGGCAGTACCATGTCGTTGCACCATGAATAATGCCGTGAGGATACCCAAAGCAATCGGAACCAGCCAACGATCTAAAGCGGGTGTCACCAGACTCAAACCTTCAATCGCAGACAGTACTGAAATTGCTGGGGTAATGATCCCGTCACCAAAGAACAGTGATGCCCCGATAAAGCCCAATGCAATCAGAAAGATTTTATTTTTATTACTAAAAACGGAGGAGCGCAGATTCAGTGCGAGCAATGACATGATCCCGCCTTCACCATTGTTGTCCGCACGCATGATCATTGAGACGTACTTAAAACTGATGGTTAGGTTCATACACCAGAAGATCAGCGAAAGAATACCTAAAATCGAACCTTCACTGATATCAACATGTCCTGTGACAAAGCATTGCCGTATTGCATAGAGTGGGCTTGTTCCAATGTCTCCAAATACCACCCCTAATGCTGCCAGCGTCATCGCGGGCAATGCGGCTTTTTTTGCAGTACTTTGCATATGATGTTGTCTTCAAAATTGAACGTTATATGGCGCAATATTATCACTAGCCAAAAAGTTTTTCTGCAAATCTGTTCGACTACAACTTGGCAGCGTGCATTTTTTTGGGTACTATCGCACACCTTGGTGAGGTGTCCGAGTGGCTGAAGGAGCACGCCTGGAAAGTGTGTATACGTTTGCGCGTATCGAGGGTTCGAATCCCTCTCTCACCGCCAAGTTTACTTTCTATGATATCTCATAGAGTCCTAAAAGCTTAAATCCAAAGGGTTTAAGCTTTTTTTATTGCCTTATGTTTTTCAATCAATCTTAATAAAAACTATATATTATAAATAAAAACAAATATTTATAATAAAATTATCTAATAATTTAAATCTAGTTTTCATCAACTTTCCGAACTCTCTCAATCGTAATGTACTCATTTGGAATAACGATCTGTTTCTCAACCTTTTTAACTTTGTAAGCAATCAGAGTGTTTTTACCAATACCTTGGAATAAAACTTTTACATTCTTAAAAATAAAGGTTTGATGTTCACTTAGCTCAGGAGTTGTTGTTTTGGGTAAATCAATTAAGTTGGCATAAGGGGCTTTAATATACAGTGTCGCTTTTTCTATACTGACACCTGTTTTTTGCATCGTGAAATCTAAGAATACTTTGCCAATATCTCCAATAAAAAACATAGGTACAAGAGGAATTAGGATAAGAAAGAACGATATTTGTATACTGTCTTTGATATGTGTTTCTAATCTCTTTAATTTAGCTCTGGCAAATGTTTTAAGATTTTCACTGGCATCAGGATCATCAATAATATCCTTTAAATTTTCAAACTTATTGCCAAACTCCTTGATCTTCTGTCTATTAATATAAAAAGCATAATAGAATAGCGAAATAAAGGCCGAAGTAAGAGCTACATAAAAGCTGATTTTCCAATGTAATAACAACAAACCACGAATGGTATATAAGAGATATAGGGAGGCAATCAATGTAAGAATACTTATCTTTGGGAAGGGAAGTTTTTTGCCTATTCGTGTATGCTGTGGCAAATACTTATCTACAGTACTAAGAATTAGATAGACCATAGGCATTAAAGAAATTCCAAAGAAAAACAGTACCATGCTTAATCCAGCATAGACAATTGAACAGGCAACAAAAATCAATAGAAAAATAAGTGTATCGCCAAAGCTAATTTCTGAAGGGATATAACCAATTGTGAGCAGATAGGCAACCAAGCACAATATTCCAATCGAAATAATTGCTTTTATAGTTGTTAGCCCTACTTCATGCCACTGACTAAAATTATTTAAAAATCTTGTTGTTAAATCATTCATTGCTTATTAAACCAATTTTTATAATGCCCTTAAAATGAGCTTCCCCCAAAACACCTAAATAGCCTTAATTGGCCTAGTATCTTCGCTTTTAACAATAAAAAATAGATGAAATCAGACTAGCATGTTGTTGAGTTACTAAAATATGCTTATCTTTTCAAGTTTTTAAAACGGATAATACAAAGCTACTATATTTTTAAATCAAAGCGATTTAGTAAATCTGTAGTTTTAGCATGCAATTCGGCATAATACATTGTGCGCTTTCTACCTAGCGGCGGCTTTTTTATCGGTAACTCTTTAATTTCATGTATAAGGGGTAATCGCTCAGTAAATTCAAAATTATCAGAAACTTTACTGAACTCATCTTTTTTAAGCTGTTCATCATCACAAAAAATATCATAAGCACGATGTTTTTCAGCATCCCAAAATGCTGCAAATGCTTCCTGTATGGTTTGCCCTGTTACCATCTTTGGAATTTGCTCATTGATAAACTTTTCAATCAAATCACGTTTATCGTATAAAGAAGCATCAGTATTCAGTATTTCTGTAAGTTGTTTAATTCTCTTCTCTCGCTGATCCTGACGTTTTGTCTTCATGATCAACTCAATTAGATCCATGATGTAATCAACATTGATGCGATCACTAAACAATAAATCAAGCTGGAAGTCGACTTCATCCAATACAGAATGCTTCGCTACGGAGGACTGATCATTAGATTTGAGATATTTAAAAGCTAAATCTTTGTATTTTGATGAATAGTCTTCAAAATCTTGTCTGGTTAAAGATGTTTTCTCCTGATCATATTCAGAATACATTTTTAAACGGTTGTTCAGCTTCATTACTTCACGGAAAGCATGCACAAACGACAGTTTTTCACTTTCTCGATATAATTCATCGACTGACTGACATGTAGGTACAATATTCAATAAGGTGCTGACTGCCGCCTCATATTGCTGTATCACTTGTTCATAAGGACTGACAATAACGACATTTTTTGCCTCCTTATTCGAAAACATAATCAATGCGTCATCAGTTGCTTGCTTAAGATTTCGGAAGCATACAATATTTCCAAAAGGCTTCGCTTCACCATAGATCCGATTGGTTCGTGAGAATGCCTGAATAAGTCCATGATGTTTTAAGTTTTTATCAACATAAAGTGTGTTGAGAAGCTTTGAGTCAAACCCTGTTAAAAACATATTTACGACAAGCAGAATATCAATTTCTTTGCCTTTGTTTTTATCTGTACCATAAGCTTTAAACCGACTACTAATATTTTGATAATAATCGTAAAAACCCGCGCCTAAGCTAAAGTTGGTATTAAAAAGTTGATTATAATTTGCGATATATTGCGTTAATTTTTTCTCAGCAAAAGGATCAGCTTGTTTAGGGGCATCGACTTCTTCTTCAGCTACAAAATCCTCGTCTGCTTCACTGTCTTGTTGCGACGGCATTTGTGCATAGGAAAAGATGGTTGCAATATTGAGGGGTTGATAAAGTTCATTATTTTGCTGCGCCTGCTCTAAAAGCTCTGCTTGTACTTGTACAAACTTATCATAATATTGAATCAAGGCTGGAACTGAGGATACACAAAGCATAGCGTTAAATTGACGCTGTTTGGTTTTGTTTGAATGTATGTCAATTACCTTGCGAACGATCTTTTCAATTCGCTTCTCATTTTCAAATAATTCTTTTTTATCAATCGCTTTTATTTTTTCTTGTTCGGACTCACCTGGGTTTTGATGAACAAAACGTCCTAGATAATCAATGTGAAATGGCAACACGTTACCATCATGAATCGCATCTACAATGACATATTTATGTAAAAGCTTTGGAAATAAATACTCAGTCGTAAATTTTTCACCAGCAACTTTATGTCCATTATCGTCAAAAATTGGTGTTCCCGTAAAACCAAACATTTGTGCATTTTTAAAGAATTTTTTAATTTTCTGATGAGTTTCACCAAACTGACTACGATGACATTCATCAAAAATAAAAATGACCTTTTGATCTTTTAAAGCGGCCATTTCAGTTTCATAACGTTCATTCGAGATCGCATTATTGAGTTTCTGAATGGTTGTAACCACTAAACGGTTATCTAAAGACCTTAGTTGTCTGACTAAATTTGCAGTATTGGTCGTGCTGTCGACACTGTTTTCACGGAACTTATTAAATTCTTCTGCTGTTTGTCCATCTAGATCCTTTCGGTCTACCACAAAAATAATACGTTGAATTTCTGGAATTTTGATGAGTAGTTGACTGGCTTTAAAAGACGTTAGTGTTTTGCCCGACCCTGTGGTATGCCATATATAAGCATTTTCTTGTGCTGTTTTGACATACTCAATAATTTTTTCTACTGCATAAATCTGATAAGGTCGTAGAATCATCAAACTATCAGTGGACTGATGCATGACAATATATTGCGTCAGCATTTTTGTCAGATGTTGTGTTCCTAAAAATGCAGCAGTGAACTGGGTTAGATCATTAATTGTTTTATTATTTTCATCTGCCCACGGAAAAGCAAATTCAATATTTTGTGTGCCATTGGAATAGTACAAACAATTCACGCCATTGCTAATCACAAAGAACTGAATAAAGCCAAAAAGTCCTTGCCCTGATTTATATGCTGTTTTGGCATATTCCAAAGTTTGTTTAAAGGCTTGGCTAATTTCGACGCCACGCTTTTTGACTTCAATTTGTACCAGTGGAAAGCCATTGACCAATAAAGTCACATCAAAACGACTGCTATGTCCATTTAAATCACGGTGATCAGCCACGATCTGGTTAGACACTTGAAAGATATTTTCTTGAGTTTGTTCACTTATAAAATGTACGTGTTTCACCGTCCCTTCATCAAAGTTGACAGGGCAGCGATTGCGTAATAATTCTGCTTTTTTAAAAACGGTCGTTTCATTACTTAAGTAATGCCAGATTTGCTGCCATTCTGCATTAGAAAAAGGTTTTACAATTTTATTAAGCTGTTGAATTTTTTGTCTAAGATTATCCAATAAAGCTGTTTCATTACGGAGCTGGACCCGTTCATAACCTAAAGTCTGTAATTGTTCGATTAATAATGCTTCTAGCTCAAGCTCTTTTTGGATAGTCACGCTACAATCTCTTAAATTTGTTTATAAATTTTTGATCTGTATCAAATTAATCATGTAAAAATAACATTTATTGAAGCGCTCTTCTATATTGATCTAAGAGAAAATGCCTACAATTAGAAATAATCATCGAAAAAGTTGTTTAATCAGACTCAAAATATATTCTAAGTTTTCTGTATCAGAGACCACAATTTCACAATCACCATTTCCCCAATGCCCGATATTACTGACATCTCTTGCAATTTGTTTTGGATCATCTAACTCTTCGAAAGGCATATTTAACCAAATACGGATTTGTTTTGTGCCAATACTCATATAGACGTAGTTGCGCTTTCCTTTACGTAATGCAATATACATTTTTTTGGGATTAACTTCTAAATCAGAAGTTAATCCTAAGATTGAATCTCTAAACTGTTCATATAGTTCTTTAATATCATCCGACTTATCTGCAAGGTGATAATCCTCATCATATTGTTTTATTTCTTTGGAAATCGTTTTCATTTCCTTAGAATTGTCAGTTTGAACCTGTTTAATCGACGGCGCTGATTTGGTTTTTTGCATCGGATTAATGGAAAGAATATCGCCCTGATAGCGTTTTATTTCCCACAGCTCAATGCCTAGGTCTTTAAAGTTGGTCGATTGTTTCTGAAAATCAGTAAAACTTGGTGAAACGAAGATAATTCGACTTTGTGACCAATCTACGTCTTGGCGTTTTAGATTTTTAGCCTGACTTTCATTGTATTCGACAATAAAGTCAGCTTTGTATTCAAGCATCAGATTGAGATAAGAAACGCCTTGATCAATCACACTAAAGTTGCGTTCACGCTTGTATTCAATGATTACAAAGGCTTTGCTTTCAGGATCAAACGCGAGCGTATCAATACGGTTACTTTTAATCGTAAACTCTGATTTAATGAACTCTAAGCCTGTAAACTCATCTAAGTTTTTTTCAAATATGGTTTGAATTTCTTTCTCTAAGCGAAATGGCTGTTCAATTAATTCAACAAGTTTTTGACCGTGTGATTGATAAATTTGCATATTTCCCGTTCGCCTTAAAATGACTCATTGTATATCTAAAGATTTCTATACTTTTAAATAATAATGATTAATTATCATCAAAACTACATACTGAACCTTGTAATATCATTCCAATCAAAGTGTATTTTCCTTGCTGTATATCTTTTGAAAAAGTAAATGCATCTATACTCTTAGCATATTTTTTAGGTTTTCCATTTACTAATTCATCAATATCAATAACCACTTGATAATGCGTTTTGCCTTGAATATTCTCATATTCAATAGTAGGTCGCATCGTCAATAGCACTTCAGGACTACTCTTTATCAGCACTTGATTCACTTTTTTGGTCGTTTGATAGTCATTCTCTTTCATTTTATAGACATTTTTCATTATCTCATTGAGATTAATTTGAGTAATGTTTATTTTTTCGAAATTAAAGGTATCGGCAAAACTTAGATTGCTCATAAAAAGGAACGTTGCGAGCCAAGTTACTTTTTTCAATAATTTTTTCATGATCCTAGCCCTAATAATTAAACAAACATCTGCTGCAGCAAGCCTAGCAGGTGTGCAATCTGCTCATCTTCAAACTGATATTCGCTTTGTATAGTCATTTTTCTCAATTTCCACCAATCAGTTTAAATGATTAAAAAAACTGTTACTTCCACTCAAGCTCAACATGATTTAAAATTTTATGCGTAAAGATAATA
The DNA here is from genome assembly GCF_000400715.1 of Acinetobacter genomosp. 15BJ. Classification (GTDB taxonomy): domain Bacteria; phylum Pseudomonadota; class Gammaproteobacteria; order Pseudomonadales; family Moraxellaceae; genus Acinetobacter. Next base: position 336,155 of record NZ_KE007345.1, read on the forward strand.
TGATCTGTGACTGTATCTAAATCAAATTCTGAAAAATCCCACTTCAGACACCACCATTTACTATTTTGTTCATCCCATTCACCTGAAAGCATGTATTTAGAGTCATCTAACAATACTTTAATCTGCTCTCGTAATTCGCTCGTAGGTTTGTGAACGTACATACGAACAGAACAACTCATTGGCTTATTATTTAAGCGTAAATATAAGATTGAACTCGAAGCAGCTTTCCAATTTTGCCCTCTAAAATAGAAAGCTGGACCATTTGGCCAAGTTCTTTCCTTTGCTTCTGCTTGATAATTTTCACCTAATGCGATCTGTAGTTGTGTATTAATATGCCTAATAATATCTTGAAAAACGCTCTGCTTTAAATCAATCAATTCTTGAATTTTATACATATTATCGACAACAAAATTTAAACGACTCATATCTATGTCCAATAAATGATTAAAGCTATCTAGGTGTAATAAAAAATCGCGGGCAAAAACAGCCCATTTATTTAGAGTTTGATTAAATGCATATTGTGATACATGCGGTCTAATAGATGTCGTCAGTTGGGTATAGGACAAGCCTAACCAATTCGCTATCGTACATTTACCATTCGGGCATAAGACAATGCTGATGAGACGTTTTTCCTGATCTTGTCGATTTTGATACTCAATTTTCTTATTTGCCCAAGCTTCGTATTCTTTAAAAGGATTATTTTGATGATGATACACTTTCACTTCTACAATGATTAAAGCGTTATCGGTCTCCACCCATAAATCAATAAATTTGCCTTGATCTGTCACCTGTTGTGTAGAGAGTTGCTTAAACTCTCCAAACTCAAAGTCTTGATATTGCTCATACTGTTTTAGAGCGGCAATAAAACCTTGATGAAAACTATCCCCTAGTTGATGTTTCTCATTTGGATTGAGAAAGAAAGCCAATAGTTCAGTGATTGGGTTTTCATGGTGATTGTTCAATGCTGTATCAAAAATCGTAATTTCCCGTTCAGGTTTTTTATATTGCTGGGCTTTAAGCAATAAATTCTCATATTTTTGAATCAGTTGGTCTTCTATTTCCTGCATTTTTTTGCTCTATGTCCCTATCTGCTATCACAGATTTTTATATATTTTGAACTAATAATTTTAGTATCAGCTCAAAATATTCCCCTAAAATTTAGTTTTCCCGTCACCAATATAGGCAATGAAATTTAATTATTGGTTTCACATTTAACTGCTTTCGCAGGTGTAATATTTTTTGCTGAAACAAGTTGGGTTAAATCAAAACCTTCTGTTTCTTCCACGAACAAGTTGTAGTCTTTAATGGTAATGGTTGCCTTACCTTCATACTTGCAATAGTCTTTTTTAATACTATCGGGCAATTTAAATGTTTTTTTGGCTTGTTCAAAATTGCTAAAGCAGAACCATGCGGTTCGCTCATCACCTTTTGGACGAGGAATAAGCGCAGAAGATGTTTTGTTTGGTTCAAAGCAAATCGCATCACCCATATAGTCTAAATATTCAGGGTCTAAAGTACGTGAGTAAGTTCCTGTTAAGGTCACACTTCCTTTATAGTGCTTAAAACCAGAAATATCTTTTTGATATTTAAAAGTTTGTGCTTGTGCCAAGATTGGCAATGTCATTAAAGCAACAAGTATAAGTTTTTTCATCATGATCCTGTTTTAGGTTTTATAAAGTATTAAAAAGCAAAGTGACTTTTCACTTTACTGATATGAAAATATTAAACAAACATCTGCTGTAACAAGCCTTTTTTCCACTGTTTGGCTTGTTCAATTTGCTGCACTACGACTTCAATTTTTTGGTCGATGCTCGATAAGAAATTAGCGATTTTAGTTTGTTCAGCTAATTGTGGCTTGTGAATTGATAATGAACGAATTTGTCCCAAAGCCAAAAACTTTTGCGTATTTCCTGTATTCAGCAAAGCTACCTGTTTTGCAAAAAAACTACTATTTAGATAATGGATTAGATAAATATTTAAAAGTTCATCTTTCTCTTTTATGAGTGCTACATTTTTTATAGCAAAACCATCTGATTTTAAAAGTACTGGATTACCAATTGTTCCAATCATCCCAAAAATAATATCACCAATATTTACTGCTGAACGTTTATTAATATTTAAATAATCATCTTCAGAAATTAAATTGATATCAGTTAAATCAAGCTTTCCATTCTTAAGGTTTTTTGAAGTAATAAGTGGATAACCGTCTTTAACATAAGACGGAGAATCATGCGTTCCATCCCGAACATCTGAAACCTTACTTAAAGTAACCTCCTCCCACTCCCCAAACTCACTACTATCATCCGCTTTAAAACGAATCTGCTGGCTAAATAGCTTCTGCATCATGCCTTGTTTATATTGGCTGAGTAGCTCATGTTTTTGAGTAAGTTGGCTAATTTTTTCATCGACTGCGGATAGAAAAGAGGCGATTTTAGTTTGTTCTTTTAAACTCGGAACTATTAATTCTAAAGGTTTTAAGACTTGTAAATTAATATTCTTCTGAGCATTTTGAGTTGCTTGAGAATCTAAAAAATCCTTTTGAAGATCGATAACATTCTTCAAAAAAATTGTATTGGTTAATTCTTTTTTGGGTTGTATTGCTACAACACTATCAGGGCAAGCAACAGGATACTGGGTAATTGTTGTATCACCAATATTTGCAGCTATCGTAATCAAAATAGTATCTTCAGGAAAAACCTTACTAACCTTGATACCATCTTCATTTAAAGTTTGACTAAAGCCTTTCAAATACACATCTGAACCAGTTACATCACCAGTTTGAACAAATGGCATCTTTCCACCAAAGTAGCGCGGATCATTTCTAGGGCGAACTGAAAATTTTCCTCGTTCAACCTCAGCTAAATCATCCAAAATAACTTGTGACCAACTTTCATCGAATTCGTTAAATCGTAATTCTGGTACAGACATTACTTCACCTCCGCAAATGGCGAAGCAATCCCAAGCTCTTTGCAAAACTCAGTTATGATGGCATCAGTCTTTTGACTCTCAACTTCCAAAGCCTGCAAGGCTTGTGCAATTGCATTGAGGTCAATCTCGTCCTCAGCTTCAAAAGTATCGACATAACGCGGAATATTGAGGTTGTAATCGTTGTCTTTCACTTCTTTGAGAGAAGCTACTTTGGCGTATTTATCAATATCCTGACGGTTTTCAAATGCGCCAATAATATTATCTAAATGCTCAGGCAATAACTTGTTTTGATTTTTCTGCTTCTCAAACTCGTTACTGGCATCAATAAACAAAATATTGTCTTTATACGTACGGTTTTTCTTCAACACCAAAATACAAGTCGGAATAGTCGTGCCATAGAAAATATTGGCAGGTAAACCAATAATGGTATCAATCACATTCATCTGCTCAATCATAAACTGACGAATATGTCCCTCACTTGAACCACGGAATAATACCCCATGCGGAAGTACTACTGCCATTGTACCGTGCTCATCCAGTTGATACAGCATGTGCTGTACAAAAGCCATATCCGCTTTAGAACTTGGTGCAAGCTTACCGTAAGACTTAAAGCGCTCATCATTCATAAATAGTGGATCTGCCGACCACTTTGCTGAAAATGGTGGATTCGCCACAATTGCATCAAACTTTTTATCTAAATGCTGCGGCTTTCTGAGGGTATCTTCTTGACGAATATCAAACTTAGAAAAATGCACATCATGCAAAATCATGTTCATACGCGCCAAGTTATACGTGGTGCGGTTCATTTCTTGCCCATAAATCGCATCGACATGATTGCCCACTTCACGCTTCACCCGTAGCAATAAAGAACCTGAACCACAAGTCGGGTCATAGACACTACGTAAACGGTCCTTACCTTGAGTAACAATACGCGCAAGTAAAGTTGAAACCATTTGTGGAGTATAGAATTCCCCTGCTTTCTTCCCAGCACCAGATGCAAACTCACCAATCAAGTATTCATAGGCATCACCCAAGACATCCGATTCTGTATTTGAAATATCAAAATCAATCGCATCTAAATGAATGATGACTTTGGCTATCAATTCATTGCGATCATTGGCATTGTTGCCTAATTTGGTCGAAGTTAAATCGAGATCTTCAAATAAGTGGGCAAAGTCATCCGCGGAGTCAGCATCTTGCGTGCTTTGTTCAATACTTTTTAAGGTCTGAATTAAATCATCTAAAATAAATTCTTCTTTTTCAGCACGCTCTGTAATGCTATGAAATAACTGACTCGGCTCTAAAAAGTACCCCATATTTTGCAAGCTTTCTTGCTTAAGGGCTTCTAAAAATTCTTGGTGTTCTTCATTATTCGTATCTAAATCTGTAAATTGAATACCCTCATCTACAAGCTCGGCGTTGGCACTGTTTAAGACTTTCTCAGACAAATATTTATAGAAAATAAGCCCCAAAATATAGTCACGAAATTCATCTGCACCCATTTTGCCGCGCAAAGTATTGGCAATATTCCATAGTTGTTTTTGCAGTTCTTGGAGCTGTACTTGAGTCATGTTAAAAAGTAACCAAAATCATCATTTTAGAATGTGGATACTTTGGCATATTTATCATTTTTTTTTAAGTCATATTTTATCAAACCAACATCATCTGATGCCTGCAGGACCTTCCAATACAAATAATAATTAGAGATATACCTAAATAGCATTTGTGATCATTTATCTTAAGCAACTCCTAGAAACTTTCAAACTACGTATCAATTTCATTCAAAGTTTGTTTCATTTACATCATGAATAATTTCTTTCAATTTTACCAAAAATAAAAACTCATATTTATTCGGTATTCATAAAACTCTTAGCCTATTATTTTGCTACTCTATTTCTTTTATTTTTCTAGCTTTCACTATGCTCAGTTTATTTGTTTACGGTACTCTAGGGCCAAACCGTCCCAATGCTCATGTTATGGAAAATATCGGTGGCACATGGGCAGAAGCACATGTATTTGGCACACTCAAACAACAAGGCTGGGGCGCTGAATTGGGCTTTCCCGGTATTGTGCTCGATCAGAGTGACAACAAGGTATCTGGCTTTGTGTTTTTCTCAGACAATCTCGAACAGCACTGGCAAGCACTGGATGAATTTGAGGGTGCAGGCTATCAACGTGTTCCTGTCAAAGCCCATTTAAGTACAGGTGAAGTGATTGATTCCTTTGTCTATGCACTGAATAATTAAGCTGAAATTGGCGAAAATTCGACAAACGAATTAAATTTATCTGATTGCTCATTTTTTCGCTTGTTTTTTTAAACAGATTCTGTAGAATTCTCGCCACGTTGCCGGCATAGCTCAGTTGGTAGAGCAACTGACTTGTAATCAGTAGGTCCACAGTTCGAATCCGTGTGCCGGCACCATTTCTCGCTTTACTCTCGTTTCTTCCCCATCATTTTTTCAAAATGCGAAATATTCGGATTTAACAGATCCCATTCATTTGCATGACTCACAAAACATTCTGCTTGCGGTTGATACAAATTTGGATCATCCAATGTTCCTGCACGTATCGAAATCATCTCAGGCACCAATTCCGGCAGACCGAACATTTGCGAACCACAGTTTGGGCAAAATGCACGGCGAATCGGCTTACCTGATAATCCCAAAGACTCAAAATATTTTAATTCACCATTAATTTTCAATTCGGATTGATGAAAGAAGGCAATCGGTGCATAAGCACTGCCTGTAGCTTTCTGACAATCACGACAATGACAATTAAAACGATAACGTGGCGCAACCTCCGCCTGATAGCTCACTGCCCCACACAGGCATGAACCTTTATATTCATTTGGCATCTTGTTCTCACTTTTTTACTGCACTGACTTGAATATAACGTACTAATCCATCTTGATAGAGTTTTCGGCACAACTTGGCAGTCATGTTTATTTTGAGTTGGGCCAAATCAAACGCTGATTTTTCAATTTCCCGTGTTTCGATATATTCAGCAAAACCATTCAATACGGGTTCGGAAAAATCCTGAATTTGAATATCAGTAAAACCTTGCTGCGCTAAAGTCTGCGCAAGCTGCTGCTGCTCCATTAATTGTTGCCAATTCACATCCGCACTTTTTAACAGATAGCGATATTTTTGTTTTTGTAGAGCAGAACACTGTCGCCAATTTTCCGACCACATTAATGTGTGAAACGCGATGCGGCCTTTTGAATTCAAAACTGAAGATGCTGAATTGAGAAATGAATTCAAATCGCTGTGATAAGCCGCATCTATACACAGCACTACATCAAATGAATTCAAAAGTCCGAGTGTTTTTAAATTCAAAAAAGAGCCACAATGAATTTGAACCTGTGGTAATTGTTTTTGAATTCGTTTGACACATTCGGGCTGTAACTCAACTGCACTGAGTTGTTGAATATGATAATGTTGAGTCCAGTGCAACAGACTGGCACCTTGTCCACAGCCTAGATCTAAAACACAATCTGTGGATTTCAGTTGAATTGATTGCGCAATTTGATCAGCCAGACTTTGGCAGGCCTGTGGATAATTATACTGTTGGCCTTGCCAAAAACCTAAATTACTCCAAGCAAGCCATGCATCATCACCGAGTCGCTTGGCATCAATTGCATATTTATGCCCAATGACTTTTTCAATCAGTGCTTGCTTGAAGGTGGTCATGCTTAATAACCGAGTTCAGGCGCAACTTTGACTTTTGGCTTTAATCCAACAAAGGGAACGGCTGCACCTAAAATTTCAGAAATATGCATCGCAGAGGTCACTGCCGATTCCAAAATTGGTAAACCATCGCACGACCATGAACCGCAGTAAAATATTTTACGGTTTAAATCCAAATGACGTTGCTGAATTTGTTTATTCAAAGCCACGGTTTCTGAATCGACCACCGCACGGGTAAGTTTCACCTTGGAAATGATTTTCTTCGGATCGATATCAATCACTGGACACCAAGTCTGGAACACCGCATTTTTACCGACTAAGCTCGGCTCAATCGCATTGATCCACACGGTAAATTGCTGACGGGTAAATTTACGATCCATCATATAGCTTAATACCGCCCAATCTTTACGGCGTTGTGGCATCACAATTGGATCGGTATGAATCACTAAATCGCCTTGTTCAAAGCGGAATTTTTTCAGTAAGGCAATATCTTCAGCAAATTGTGGTTGCTTGAGAAAATCTTCAATCACTGGCGTTGGTGTCGCAATCACCACACGGTCAAATAACTGGCTCTCACCTTGCGCATTTTCCACCAAAACTTTTTCGCCCTGCTCTTCCACTTTTTCAACCGCGGATCCGCTGTGAATTTCAATGCCATCAATCAGACGATTCACCAACGCAGGTGTTCCACCTTTCATTCGTAATAAGGCTTCACCTTCAGTCAGCTGACGAATAAATTCCAATAGCGGTTTGGCTGGCCATTCACCAATGGTTTTAGGATGGCAGGTACAAATGGTATACAGCACAGGCATCACCGTACCATGCCAAAATACTTCCTCAATATGATATTGATTCATGAACTCAGCTAAAGTGATGTCTTGATTATCTGATTTAAAGAATTGATGCACCGCAGTTTTTAGCTGCAACATACCTTTGACCAAGCGCCAGCCATATTGCTGAATGCCTTTACGATTATTAATAATCGGGAAATTACCAATACGACTACGTGATGTCGTTAGCCATGTATCGGTTTTATCTTCAAACAACCAACTGCAAGCCATAAAGGTACGGACTGGGAAAGTTTCAATCCCAAGGTAACTGGCTAAACTTAACGTATTTTTCCAAAGTTTTGGATTCATCACCCTTAAAGGTGCATCAATAATACCACCATCAAAATCAACACTATGACTATCCATGCCTCGACCTGCGAGTGCTTCGAATATAGTCACCTTATGTCCTGCATCATGTAGGATTCTGGCTGAGGCAAGTCCTGCCATTCCACTGCCAATAATTGCAATATCCAAAATTATGTCCCATCAGTTGATGATTTTTCTTGATTATGACCGATAGTTAAGCGAAACGCGGTATTAAAAAATACCAGATTGCGGGCTTCTGCCAGACTTTTGTCGTAATATCGTTGTTGGATTATTGTTACATTTTATCACAAATTACATTTCAATCTTAACATGATGAAAAAATTAAACTTATTACATTTTAGGACACAAAAATATACAGAACATTCTATATTTTTTCATTTTCAGCACTTTATCGACTTCCCATCGCCCTAATTCGGTGCTATGTTTATTGAACAAGAACGAGAATAAAGTCACATAACAAGCTGAATAATTATAAGTGACATAATATTAAAAAAATCAATAGAGGACCCTTACAACGAAAGCCTATCACTCTAACGGAGTGATAGGCTTTCTTATATAAACTACTGATTTAACTTAGCAATTAAGCTTCCATCGAACCAAATTTACCACTATTGAAATCACGAACTGCTTCCATGATTTCCGCTTTGCTATTCATCACAAAAGGCCCATAACCTTCAATCGGTTCATTCAATGGCTGACCCGTCAAAATTAAGAACTTACTGTCCTGTTCGGCCTTAATGCTAAAGTCAATTTCCTCACGACTCAACACCACCAAACTCGGTGCTTCTATACTTTGGCTTTCATTTAAGATCACCTGACCTGATAGCAATACCAACAAAGTGGTATGCCCTTCAGTTACATAAAAAGTATGTGCTTGACCTTGAACAATGGTGCCATCCCAAACATTGACTGGACTAAAAGTCGTTGCTGCGCCTGCAGTGTCTTGATATTGACCCGCGATCACACGCATTTCGCTACCGGCATCATCCAATGCAATATGCTGAATTTGATCTGCTTCAATGGCTTGGTATTTTGCTGGCGTCATTTTCGAATGCGCTGGCAGATTGACCCATAACTGTACCATTTCGAACAAGCCACCTTGATGGGCAAATTCAGGCGAATGGAATTCTTGATGCAAGATACCGCCACCTGCTGTCATCCATTGCACATCACCTGTTTTGATGGTACCACCACCGCCACTCGAATCTTTATGCGTCACCTCACCTTTATAGGCAATCGTGACTGTCTCAAAGCCACGGTGTGGATGTGAACCGACGCCATGTTGTGCTGTGGTTGGATCAAAACGATAAGGTGCAGCATAGTCCAATAATAAGAATGGGCTAATACTTTGTCCTAAACGGTCATAGGAAAACAAGTTATAAACTGGAAAACCATCACCGACCCAGTGCATGTGTTTGTTTTGATACACACCAAGAATTTTTTTCATTTGGTTTCTCCTATAGAGTAGAAGTTCTGTTCTTGGGATCTATTTTACGCCTCAAGTAAGCGTGCTTATAGCCTCAGAATGGCAACACATTATTCTACATATAGGACAATTCAAAGTTAAAAACCGAATTAATCGCTAAACATTATCAATCATCCTATTTTTGATATTGTTTATCTCATTTTTTAGACTTCATCTGTATTAAAAATTTAACTAGCATAATTTCAAGCACTACGGAAATTCACTTTCTTTTCCGTATTCTTTTACAAAAACATGAGGATACAACAATGGCTAAAGACTATATTCGCCTAGACAAAGACAACGCAGCCGTACTTTTGGTCGATCACCAAGCGGGTCTACTTTCATTGGTTCGGGATATTGATCCAGACAAATTTAAAAACAATGTTTTGGCATTGGCAGATGCCGCAAAATACTTCAACTTACCGACAATTCTCACCACCAGCTTTGAAAATGGCCCAAATGGTCCACTGGTCCCTGAACTGAAAGAACTGTTCCCAGATGCCCCTTATATCGCTCGTCCAGGCCAAATCAATGCTTGGGACAATGAGGACTTTGTCAAAGCAGTCAAAGCAACAGGTAAAAAACAACTGATTATCGCGGGTGTCGTGACTGAAGTTTGTGTGGCTTTCCCTGCCTTGTCTGCACTGGCAGAGGACTTTGAGGTATTCGTCATTACCGACGCTTCGGGAACATTCAATGCCTTAACTCGTGATGCTGCGTGGGATCGTATGTCTCAAGCAGGCGCACAATTGATGACATGGTTTGGTATGGCCTGTGAACTGCACCGTGACTGGCGCAATGATATTGAAGGCTTAGGCGCATTATTCTCGAATCATATTCCGGATTATCGCAACTTGATGACCAGTTATTTCACCAATACCTCAGAAAAATAAACCGTCATATCAAGATTAGGATAGTTAATGCTATTCTAATCTTGTCATATTTATCGGATTCGCTTTGCCTTGATCAACTCATTTGATGACTTTCATTATTTCTATTTGGTGGTGAAACACGGCGGATTTAGTGCGGCCAGCGAGGCTGAGAATATCAGCAAATCCAAGCTCAGCCGTCGCATCATTGAACTTGAACATAAATTTAATGTCAGTCTGATTCAACGCACCACCCGTCATTTTAAAGTCACGGATTTAGGTCAAGAGTTTTATGAAGAATGCTGCAAAGTGATTGCACAAGTTGAATGTGCCGAAAATGTCTTGCTCAAGCAGAAAAATGAACCACAAGGCATGGTCAAAATCAGTTGCCCCCCGTTAATGATGCATTTCCAGATTCGGAAATTACTCAATCAGTTTTTAAAAGCCTATCCCAAAGTTGAAATCTCTTTAGAACTGACTAGCCGTCGTGTCGATGTGCTACATGATGATATTGATATCGCCATCCGTACCAGTTTTGAACCGAATCAGGATTCCAGTTTAATCGTCCGTGATGTGATCCGAACTGAGCATTGTCTGGTTGCTGCACCTGAATTACTACAAGGCAAAAGTATTACTCATTATTCAGAATTACAGCACTATCCAAGCGTGGCTTTGGGCATTCAAAAACATCAATATTATTGGCATTTATGTCATGTCAACAGTGACGAAACTGTAGATGTGCCTTATCAACCGCGGGTCAAAAGCAATGATTTGGCTGGGGTCTATTATGCGGTCCATGATGGTTTGGGCATTGCGGATCTGCCTTATCTCACAGTGCAAGCTGATATCCAAAAAGGTAAACTGATTCACTTATTACCCGAATGGAAATCTAATCGGGGCACCGTACAGCTGGTCTATGCCTCGCGCAAAGGTCAACGTTTGGTGGTCGAAAAGCTGATCGAGACCCTCATGGAGGGCCTAAGAGAATTGGCAAAAACTGACAATGGCTATTCGTTATAGTGCAGTATTAATAAAGCACCGAATTGTGCTGTTTCAGTTGCGCAAATTTTTGCACCAGAAAATCGATCAATAATTTCATCGACGGCAGTAATCCGCGTCTAGAAGTATAGACGAGGTGAATCAGCTCAGGTTTAGGCTGCCATTCTGGTAAAATATGAATTAAACGTCCTTGTTTAATATCTTCCGCAACCACCAGCTCTGGCAATTTTGCCACGCCCAAGCCTTGCAGCGTGGCGTCTCTGAGCGCAGTCAAATCCGTAGTGGTCAAACGTGGGTGGCACTGCACTTTTTGTTCTTGCTGATCCTGTGAAAATAATTGCCAATAATATTCAGGGGCAAAGGATTCCATCATGAGCACGGGAAATTGGGTCAGTTGCTGCGGCTCATTAATTGAATAAAACTGATGTAATAGGTCTGAACTCGCAACAATAAACTGCCGTGCCAAAGCCAACTCACGCACAATTAAATCGCTGTCCGGCAAAGGTAAAGGACGAATCCGCACGGCCAAATCAAACCGTTCATTGATTAAATCCACACGTCGATTAGTGGCTTCCACATGCAGACTGATTTTGGGATAAAGTTGCAAAAACTCATTCAACATTTGACTGATATTGATATGTAATAAATTGGTCGGGCAAGACAGCTTGATCAATCCACGCGGCTCGGCCGTTAAAAATTCGATTGCTTCTTCGGCAGCTTCAGCTTCAATCAACATGGCCTTGCAATGCTGATAATAAATTTTACCCACCTCGGTAATTGACACCTGTCGGGTGGTTCGATTGATCAGCTTCACCCCCAGTCGATCTTCCAATTCGGCAATACGACGACTCAGTAAAGACTTAGTCACCATCAATTCTTGGCTGGCCGCCGAAAAGCCACCACAATCGATCACTTTCACAAAGAAATATAAGTCATTTAAATCTTTCATGTTATTTGCTCGATCCGTCAATGATGACCACAATTGTTCTTTTGACATGACAATATATCCTATTACAGATATTTTTAACTCATCGTCCTGTCTATATCATCAATCATACCCCCTAAGACAAGATGAGGATACAACAATGACAATGCCAGCAAACTTCAATGGTCAAGCACCTGTTATCGATGTCAATGATGCCGTGATGCTTTTGATTGACCACCAAAGTGGTTTATTCCAAACCGTCGGCGATATGCCAATGCCTGAATTACGTCAACGTGCAGCAGCCTTGGCTAAGATTGCCAGTTTGGCCAACATTCCAGTGATCACCACCGCGTCTGTACCACAAGGCCCCAATGGCCCTTTAATCCCTGAAATCCATGCCAATGCCCCTCATGCCCAATATGTGGCACGTAAAGGTGAGATCAATGCATGGCATAACCAAGACTTTGTCAATGCTGTTAAAGCGACAGGCCGTAATACCCTGATTATTGCAGGAACCATTACCAGCGTGTGTATGGCCTTCCCAGCGATCAGTGCTGTTGCCGAAGGTTATAAGGTTTTTGCCGTGATTGATGCTTCTGGAACCTATAGCAAAATGGCAGAAGAAATTACCCTAGCTCGTGTGGTGCAAGCCGGCGTGGTGCCAATGGATACCGCGGCTGTGGCATCAGAAATCCAGCGCACCTGGAATCGTGACGATGCATTGGAATGGGCACAGGTCTACACCCAGATTTTCCCTGCTTATCAGCTTCTGATTGAAAGTTACAGCAAAGCTCAAGAAGTGGTGACTAACCACGAAACTTTGGACTCTGCGCGATAAAATCAACGCCAATAAAAAAAGGCATAAAACGCTGTTTTATGCCTTTTTTTATGCCGACTACGCGGATTTAGAACGGTAAATCATCGTCTAAATCAGCAGGTGCTGCGGCTGCCGGTTGCGGCGCTGCTTTTGGTGTATTAAAACCATTACCTGCTTGCGGGCTGCCCGCATAATTGCCTTGGTTGCCGCCAGCTTGACCGTAACCACCTTGGTTGTTGTTATTGTTATAACCAGTATTTTGGTAACCGCCACCTTGGTTATTATTATTGTTGTTAAAACGGGGTTGGTTAAAGTCGCCACCGCTCTGCTCGCCTTGTTGACGGCTATCCAGCATCTGCATTTGATCGCCACGAATTTCAGTGCTGTAACGCTCTTGACCATTTTGGTCTGTCCATTGACGGGTACGCAATGAACCTTCGATATACACTTTTGAGCCTTTACGTAGATATTGCTGCGCAATTTCACCTAAACGGTTATGTAACACGATACGGTGCCATTCTGTTTGCTCTTTACGCTCACCCGTACTTTTGTCCATCCACGATTCACTTGTTGCAATCGAGAATTGAGTTAATGATCCACCATTTGGAAAGGTTTTAGTTTCTGGATCTTTACCTAAAGTACCTACTAAAATAACTTTATTCACACCACGCATTAGCTGTCTTCATCCTATATATTTCTACGTTTTACTTTATAAGAGTTATGATTAAATGGCTACCTCTTTGCCAATCAAGTGCGTTAAATCTTGTCGCCCGGCATCATCAATGCTCTGTTTATCGACTTTAATATACGCAACTTGCTGTTCTGGCATCACCACGACTTCTTCAATACCACGAATCGCCAACAGTTTTGAAGTCCATTCATCTGTTTGTACCGCCTGAGGTAAAGGCAACACTATAGAAGATAAATATCTCGGCTGAGCCAGACCAAAACTAATCAGCAGCCATATTATAGCAATCCCCGTCAGCACACTCCACCCGAGCGCAGTATTCTGTAACATCAAAAGCTGCCCACCCAAGGTTCCGCCAAAGAATGCACCCAAAAACTGGCTACTGGCATTCACGCCCATGGCAGTGGCTTTGGATTGGATCGGAGCTGCTTTGGATAACCAAGAGGGTAATAATGCTTCCATGACATTGAAGGCGACAAAGAATAAACCTAGTCCTGCCAGCAATACATATTTAGACTCATAGCCAAAGATTAGAATCAGCAAACCGCCGATAAGCCCTGCAATCGCAGTGAGAAAAATGCCGCGCATTTTGCGATATTTTTCAGCAATGATAATGCTTGGAAAAGCAAAAAACAGGCTGATGACCAATAATGGTAAATAGACTAAACCATGCTTCGCCAATGGAATTCCTGCATATTCGATTAGCTGTGAAGGCACATAAATAAACATGGCAGTCAGCAATAAATGCAGTGCAAAAACAGAGACATGCAGACGATTTAACTCGCCCATTTGGATGACTTGCTTGAGCTGATGCAGATAGCCTTGCTGATAATTTCGATGATGTCGCGTGACTTTAGGGACAAGCAATAGCATTGCAATCGCAGCCAAGCCCATAATCGTGGTCACAAAAAATAAGCCCGAAATGCCAACTAAACTGGTGAGCCAAGGCCCTAAACTGAATGCCACCACGAAAGATAAGCCAATACTCATGCCCATTACGGCCATGGCTTTGGTACGCTGTTCTTCTCGGGTCACATCGGCCAGTAAAGCCATCACCACAGCCGATACCGCACCTGCACCTGCAATCGCTCGACCGATAATCACACCATAAATGGTGTCGGATAGACCGGCAATGGCACCGCCAATGGCAAATAACAATAAGCCCAAAACCACCAAAGGCTTACGGCTAAAGCGATCGGCCAATAAGCTAAATGGAATCTGTAAAATTGCTTGGGTTAAGCCATATACCCCAACCGCAAGACCAATTAACGCTGGCGTGGCATATTGATAGGATTGCCCTGCGACTGAAAACACAGGAATAATCATGAACAAGCCCAACATGCGCAAGGCAAAAATGCTACTTAAGGCAAAGGTTGAACGGCGTTCTAAAGCATTCATTGTTGATAAGACACTATAACTGGCTCAGCGAATTATAAGCCATTCGCCTGCAAAGATTGTAAGTAGATTATGAAAAACACAATCTTTCTTCGGAGAAACAATAAAGGAGCGATGTTCGCTCCTTTATTTATCATATCGAATCAAGCTGAAAGCAAACTTAAGGGGCTTGCTGTTCGCGCTTGCTATATTGGATTGAGGCGATGACTGCCCAAACAATAAAGGCCACGCCGATTAAACCTGTCACGATTTCTGGTACATGTAAGCCAGTACCGCTGGCGATCATGATGAATGCCAAGGCACCAATCGCATAATGCGCACCATGTTCCAAGAAGATATAGGCATCCAAAGTGCCTTTCTCAACCAAATAAATGGTCATCGAACGAACGAAGATCGCACCAATTGCCAGACCTAGCATGATGATCACGACATCACTGGTAATTGCAAAGGCACCGATCACACCGTCGAAACTGAAGGATGCATCAAGTACTTCAAGATAAAGAAAACCACCAAAACCTGCTTTCACCACACCTGTAGCTGCACCATTTGAGTCATGGGTCACTGCATTGCCATTCTCATCAATCTCAGGTTCACCACCCAACAGATGACTTAAGACCTGTACACCGATATAGACCACGATGCCCCAGATACCTGCCATGGTCACCGCCAAACGTGCCGATTCTTCCACGTTTGCAGCCATGATAATCATCGCAATTAATGCAAGGAAAACCGACATGGCAGGCACACTCGCCAAATGCGCCAGTTTCGCCTCTAACCACTTAAACCAATGGGTTTCTTTACCATCGTCAAAGAAGAAGTTTAAGAACACCAATAACAGGAAGGTACCACCAAATGCTGCAATTTCAGCATGATGTGCCATTAAACGTTCTGAATAGGTTTTAGGATCATTCAGTGCCAATTTAGCCACTTCAATCATGCCCATATCTGCAGTCACAGCCACAATCACGACTGGGAAAATTAAACGCATCCCAAATACGGCAATCAAGATACCAACCGTTAAGAAGATCATCTTCCAGAAATGATCCCAACCACGTAATACCGATGCATTTACGACCGCATTATCAAATGATAAAGAAACTTCCATCACTGCTAAAATTGCTGTAATCGTCAATGCTTTCAGCATGGTTGCTACGCCTGCTTCAGGACCATGCGTATAGCCCCAGTAGGCAGATAGTGCTAAGCACACTACCGTAAAAAATATTGAGAAACGGAAATGCTTCATGAGCAACCTTTTATTCAAATCGTAGGGTTATAAAAATGCGTCTATTGTAGGCGAGTTTTAGTTGAAATAGACAAAAGATTGTTGCACTTATTTTGAAGAAAAAATTATCACAGCAAGACTCTGTTATAGTGCTGACAGATTTCTTTTCGGCTTGCTTTAATAGGTTCAATCCATGACGTTTTCTCAAGATGTTTGGCAACGTAATCAAGATTTATATCAAAAAATATTAGCACTCCCGTTTAATCAAGAACTTGCAGCAGGTTCATTAGACCGTGAAGCCTTTTGTCATTATGTGATTCAAGATGCGCATTACTTATTGGCTTATGGTCGTGCCCTTGCTGTGGCTGCGGCAAAAGCTTATGAAGCTGATGATGTGATTCAATTTTCTGAGGCGGCTAAAATCGCCATTATTGTAGAACGCAGTTTACACAGTGACTTTATGCAGGAATTTGAGATCAGCAAAACTGAGTTTGAAACTACGCCGCTCACGCTTGCCTGTCATCATTACACCTCATTTTTGACAGCAACTGCTTGGTCAGAAAGCTATCCTGTCATTCTGGCAGCATTATTGCCATGTTTCTGGATTTATGCCGAAGTGGGTAAAGATATCGTCAGTCAGTCCGTTGCCAACAATCCTTACCAAGCATGGATCGATACCTATGCAGGGGAGGAGTTTAATAGCGCGGTACGTAATGTGATTGCGACGGTTGATAAAGTAGCAGCCCGTTGTGATGCAGATACCTTAGCCAAAATGCATGCGGCTTATACCATGGGCGCAAAACTGGAGTGGCTGTTCTGGGACAGTGCTTATCAGCAACGCCAATGGTTAGGCTTGGATTAAATTTTCCTGATCCATTCGCTTATAAAAGGAGGGGAAAGCCCTCCTTTTTAACATCACATAGAAAAACTGATGCAAATATTTAATTTCTGCGCCATTTCCCCCAATTGAGAAAAATGGTTGCCGCGATAATCACTAAAAAGATAAGAAATTTAGCCTCGAAACGGGCAAAACTTAATTCATGACTGCGAGTTTTATTTTGGAAAGAATTCTGCATTTGTTCAGCATCCATTTTTTGATGAATATTCAGAGCTATTATTTGTGGTGTTTTTTCCCCGTCCCCTATTACCAAATAAGCAGCCTTGATTTCAAAATCTTGCTGGTTTGCTATGCCAAAACTAATTTTAGCGGGCTTTTGTAAATTATATTCAGGAATCCAATCAATAACTTGACCATAAACACGAACATTACTCGCGTCACCCAATACTGGGTCTTGTATTTTCTTTCCCGTTTGATCTTCGATTTCTTCAACCAAATCATCAAACTCTTTAAAAGAATAGTTTTGCCGTGCTGGTAAATTATTGGCGACTAAACTTACAACTTCAGTTGGATTAGCCGGATGATCTTTATTAATAACGCCCTCACCACTGATCACAAAATCGGCTTTTGTATTCATTGCTGCAGATTTTGGAACACCAATTAAATAAAAAGCAGTCCACAATTGAGAGCTTGGGTTTAGATTTTGCAGCTCTAACTCATAAAGCTCATCATGATTTAAATTAAAAACCTGATCAAATCCAAGAATTTTTGTCTCTTGTGCTGCCACCCCAAGACAAAAAAACAATCCACATCCGAATAACACGATTTTTCTTAACATTATTATTGCTCATTTTCTTTATCTTATTAATTTTAATCTATTTATTTTAAATTCCAGAAGATGTTTTTTGATTTTATTCACACATGATGACCAAAAATGGCAACTTGTGGCAGTCCTTTATCCATAATTCCCAGTCTTGCTCT
This sequence comes from Acinetobacter genomosp. 15BJ, assembly GCF_000400715.1. Classification (GTDB taxonomy): domain Bacteria; phylum Pseudomonadota; class Gammaproteobacteria; order Pseudomonadales; family Moraxellaceae; genus Acinetobacter. The sequence goes on from NZ_KE007345.1 coordinate 354,125, forward strand.
CTATCAAGATGTGGGCAGCACAATAGATTTTCCTTGAGACGTAAAAAAGCCCCAATTAAGGGGCTTAGTCGTATATCGTATCGTCCGATATACTGTATGAGGCTCATCTCAAACTGAGCGCATTAAAGCATAAATCAGATTAAATGCCTACTTTTATTGCTCGCTTAAAAAACATTCACCACGATTAAAGCAATCAATGCAGGCACCGCCTGAATGTAAATAATCTTTTTACTCGCAGTGAGGCCACCATAAATCCCTGCAATCAGCACACAAGCTAAAAAGAAATTGGCAATCGCCGTGGCATAGCTCGAAGGTGCAAGCAAGACCCAGAACAATCCAGCCGCCAGAAAGCCATTATACAACCCCTGATTTTGTGCCAACACCTTGGTCAGTTGTGCTTTTTCCAGACTATTGCCAAAGGCTTTAAGGCCATAAGGCTTGTCCCAAAGAAACATTTCCAGCACCAAAATATAAACGTGCAATACTGCAATCAACCCGATCAGTACTTGTCCCAACATGCGATTTTTCCTTTTTATTGTGTTTGAGTTTAATGAGGCCAATCCCCCTAGACTGACCTCATATGTTTTACAATGATGGTGTTAACAACACTTTACCTTGACGCGCGCCTTGAGTTGCTTTTAATGCCGCTGCTTTAATCTGCTCGAAACTAAAAACCCCTTCGACGGGTAGAACCAGTTTTTTCTGCGTGGCGAGTGTTAGTAATTCCACAAACAAAGCCTTTTTACGCTCTGCTGGCATTTCTTTATTAACCACACTGGCCCAAAAACCCTTAACCGTGGCTTGTTTAAAAATCAGATCACCCGATGAGATCTGCATGGTCTCGCCAGTCATACTGCCAAATGAAACCAAAAGGCTATTTTCACTAAGTAAATTCAACATTTCTCCGCTGGCACTGCCACCAATTGAATCCACCCCAGCAATTAATGGCTGATCCGCATGTATGGCTTTTACCTGTTGTTTCCAATCTGTCTGATCCGTCGCAACCACATGCTGAATCCCCAAGGCCTGCATTTCTGCAATCGCATCAGTACGACGAACCAAATTAATCACTTGCAATCCGCGCGCTTGAGCAATCATGGCGACGGTTTTACCCACCGCACCATTTGCGGTATTTTGAATCAACCATTGACCTGCTTGTACGTTGACAAAATCGAGGAGCATCAGCGCACTGATCGGCATCCCAATTAGTTGTGCGGCGGTTTGGTCATCAATTGCATCATTTAAAGGGATGATACTGGCTGCTGGCGCGATAAAATATTCCGCCCAACTGCCATGTACCCCTGCGACCGCAACGCGCTGTCCTAATTTACTTGCATCAACACCTTCACCCACTGCATCGACAATACCCACCGCTTCGCTGCCACCAATTGCAGGCAAGGTTGGCTTATAACCATAGCTACCTCGTACGGTCCAAACATCATGGTTATGCATAGGAGACATGATGGTTTTAATACGAACCTCACCTGCTTTCGGCTCAGGCTGTGGCATCTCACCCAACTGCAACACATCGACGGGTTCACCAAAACTGTGATGGATAATACTTTGCATGTTTTATTCCTTAATCGGTTGTAACAGTTGTTGAGTGGTTTCTAAAGCTAAATGTAGCGGCGCTTTGTCTTGAGCCAGTTTAGTCATCAAGGCGGCACCCAGCCACAATTGATACATCACCTGAGCTGTTTTGAGTGGGTCAAGATGGGCAGGAATCGAGCCTTGTTGTTGCCCTTCTTGCAGTAACAACGCCACGCGTTGTGTCAGTCGATGCACACCAAGGTTGAGAATTTGGCGCATGTCTTCAGATAAATCTGAAACCTCTGCGGCCAATTTCACAATCAGACAATTCTCTGCCCAACTGCCGTAGACAGGATCATCAATCCATGCCTGCCATAACACCATCAAACGCGCATAAGCACTTTGTTCGGTCTGCTGCCAAAGCTGCTCAACACGGATTTTATAATCCGCCATGTACTGTTCAAGTAAGGCACAACCAAATGCCTCTTTAGAAGCAAAATAATGGTAGAACGACCCTTTCGGGACATCACAGGCCTTGAGAATCTCTTGCAAGCCAACACCAACAAAACCTTTACGTAATACCAATTCAAAGCTGGTATCGAGAATATGTTGTCGAGTGGCTTCACTTTTATTTGATCGTTTCATAGCCACACTATAAATCAATATTAGACCAGTCGTCTAGTAAAATATCTATTTTAATAAGTGATCAATTTTTACATGGTAATCTGAGGCATTGAATGCTAAAAATACTAGGCGCTTGGCGTGAGATAAATGTGAACCAGTTCATTAACCGTCACAATTTGTCGTTTTAATTATTTTTATACCACTTGAACGATTTTAAATCGCTATCATATACATGTTTTCATATTCAGCTTATTGAGATGTATTTATGAGTCAAAGTCATATCCGTATTCGAGGCGCACGTACCCATAATTTAAAAAATGTGTCACTCGATATTCCACGTGACAAGTTTGTGGTGATTACGGGACTTTCTGGCTCAGGTAAATCATCCTTGGCCTTTGATACCTTGTATGCCGAAGGTCAACGTCGCTATGTCGAATCGCTTTCGGCCTATGCGCGTCAATTCCTTTCGCAAATGGAAAAACCAGAAGTCGATTCGATTGAAGGTTTATCGCCTGCGATTGCGATTGAGCAAAAGTCAACCAGTCACAATCCACGTTCAACCGTGGGTACCATTACTGAAATTTATGACTATTTACGTTTGCTCTATGCGCGCGTAGGTACACCTTACTGCCCTGAACATGATCTACCGATGGTGGCACAAACCATTTCTGAAATGGTCGATGCAGTAAAAAGCCTTGAAGAAGGCACTGCACTGATGTTGCTCGCTCCTGTGGTGCGTGAGCGTAAGGGTGAATACACCCAACTGTTTGAACAGCTACAAGGCCAAGGTTTTGTGCGTGCCCGTGTCGATGGTGAAATCATTGATATCGATACCCCACCTGAGCTGGACAAAAAGAAAAAACATACCATTGAAGTGGTGGTGGACCGTTTTAAAGTGCGTGACGATCTCGGTAACCGTATTGCAGAATCGTTTGAGACCGCATTACGTTTAGGTGGTGATATTGCAGTGCTATCGTGGATGAACGGTGAGCACCCTGAACGAGTGTTCTCAGCAAAACATTCTTGTCCTGAATGTGATCGTGCCGTGGCTGAACTTGAACCACGTCTATTCTCGTTTAATAACCCGTTCGGTGCCTGCCCTGTCTGCGATGGTCTGGGTACACGCAGCCATTTCAGTTCCGATAAACTCATTCCAAATCCTGAAGTTTCAATTAGCCAAGGTGCAATTCGTGGTTGGGATCGACAACGTCCTTATTACTACACCATGCTGCAAAAAGTGGCTGATCATTTCAATATTGACCTTGATCAACCGTGGAACACACTAGATAAAGACACGCAAAAGAAATTCTTACAAGGCTCAGGTAAAGAGAAAATCGATCTCAGTTATATTGATGAACGTGGTCGTAAACATAGCCGTGTGCAAGCATTTGAAGGGATTTTGCCACATTTAGAACGTCGCTACCGCGAAACTGAATCAAATTATGTACGTGATGATTTAGCTCAATACCTATCCAATGCAGCATGTGATGCCTGTGGTGGTTCACGTCTGAATGAAATTTCTCGTCATGTTCGGGTTAAAGACAAGACCATTGCCCAAATCACCAAAATGTCGATTGGTGATGCTGAACACTATTATCAAGACCTAAATCTTGAAGGGGCTAAAGGTGAAATCGCCGATAAAATCTTTAAAGAGATTCGTGAGCGTTTACATTTCCTAGTCAGCGTTGGCCTGAATTATCTCAGCTTGGCACGTTCAGCTGAAACCCTTTCAGGGGGTGAAGCACAACGTATCCGTCTTGCATCACAGATCGGTGCAGGTTTAATGGGCGTGATGTATGTGCTGGATGAACCATCAATTGGTCTACATCAACGTGATAATGATCGCCTATTACAAACCCTGATTCGTTTACGTGATCTGGGCAATACCGTATTGGTGGTTGAGCATGATGAAGATGCAATTCGTGCGGCTGACCATATTATTGATATCGGACCAGGTGCGGGGATCCATGGCGGCGCGGTGATTGCTGAAGGTACTTATGATGAGTTGGCCAGTCATCCTGACTCACTCACAGGTCAATACCTATCAGGCAAGCTCAAAATTGAAGTACCGAAACAACGTACCATCTCACCGCGTCCAGATGAAGTCATCAAATTATCTGGCGCAAGCGGACATAACTTACAGAATGTGGATTTGACTATCCCATTGGGCATCATGACCTGTGTCACAGGGGTTTCAGGTTCAGGTAAATCTACGCTGATTAACCGTACCTTATTGCCTTTAGCTGCGACTCAACTGAATGGTGCAACTACACTGACTGCGGAAAAATTTGATTCAATCGATGGTTTACAGCATTTGGATAAAGTGGTTGATATTGACCAAAGTCCTATTGGCCGTACCCCACGTTCAAACCCTGCAACCTATACCGGTTTATTCACGCCTATTCGTGAATTATTTGCACAAACACCTGAAGCCAAAGCCCGTGGTTATAGTGCAGGTCGTTTCTCGTTTAACGTGAAAGGTGGTCGTTGTGAAGCCTGTGAAGGCGATGGCATGATTAAGGTCGCGATGCACTTCTTACCTGATATGTATGTGCCATGCGATGCCTGCCACGGCAAGCGTTATAACCGTGAAACCTTAGAAGTCGGTTATAAAGGTAAGAACATTTCTGATGTACTGGAAATGACCGTGGAAGATGCAGCGGAATTCTTTAGTGCCATTCCTGTGATTCATCGTCGTTTAGATACCTTGACCCAAGTCGGGCTTGGTTATATTCGTTTAGGACAAGCAGCGACAACCCTTTCAGGTGGTGAAGCACAACGGGTGAAGCTAGCACGTGAGTTGGCAAAACGCGATACAGGTCGAACCTTATATATCTTGGATGAACCGACTACAGGTCTGCATTTCCATGATATTGCCAAATTACTCGACATTTTGTACGAGCTACGCAATAAGGGGAATACCATCGTGGTGATTGAGCATAATCTGGATGTGATCAAGACTGCCGATTGGGTGATTGATCTTGGCCCTGAAGGCGGTTCGGGTGGTGGTCAAATTATTGCCGAAGGAACCCCTGAGCAAGTAGTGAAATCTAAAATTTCACATACAGCGAAGTTCTTAAAACCTTTGTTGAAGTAATTTTCTAACTCTAATTCTTCTAACCTCATTTTCTAAGGTGAGGTTAGAAGTAATAAATGATCTAAAATTTTAAGCTTTTTCTAGCAAATTATTTTCAATAATATCCTGCATATACCGTTTTTTAAATTCAGATTCTTCACCAATTTTTTGTAAAACACTTACAACTATTGAGCGTATAGAATCATCTTCTACTGGAATTAAATATAACCTTTTTAAATACTGTATCAAGCTATCATTTTCCTCTACAAAGAAAGATTCCTGATAAATTTCTTCTGTCAAATACTTAAACCATTCATCTAATGGAAATGCTCGTAATTGATCTTTATCACTGTCACCCTCAAAATTACCATAGTGTAAAAAGTGGGATACCATATTTTTTAAGGATTTTTCTTCAACATGATCTCTAGCTAAATCATCAACATAAGTATAAAAAATATTATTTTTATTTCCCCATAATTGGCGCTCTTTATTCGCACGTACAATCGATCTGGTTGGGTCAGAGTCAATATAATCTATGATTTCTACTTTAAACTTCTCAGCTCGCACTTCATCTGGTAGATATTTTCGCAGAATCTCATACATAAATGCAGTATTGTGAAAGCTTTCAAGCACTATGCATTTTTGACCCAAAGACGCAATGTACTCGAGATCCTGCTCTTCCAACTTCAAATCATGCCGTTTCTCAAAAATTCTCCAAAGCTCATTTCTAATATTTTGATTTTCATTAGAAATTAATTCAGAATTCGCTAACTTACTTAATTCTTTAAAATTAATATTATCTCGTTGTTCAAACCATTTCTTAAATTCAATTAACCACTCATCCTCACGATTGAATGAATCAGATACCTTTTGTAAACTTTCATAAGTTTGCTTTTTCCTGTCTGACCAATTTTCTCTTTTCTTCTCTATAAAATACTGACAATCATCCCATCCATATTCTAAATGGCTAAATTCATGAACTAAGTAACCTTGAAGAATTCTTATCAAAATAATTTCTTTCGTTGAGTCAGCAACCACTTTAGGTAAGGACTTTCTAAAATCTCGGTACAACCTAATTACTTTTTGAAAAAATCGGAAATTATGAATTTCTAGCTTTTCGGAGAACTCAATCATAAGCTCCACAAGAGCTTCATCCTCTTTAAATTCTTTTGTATTCTCTCGAATTAAAGGCTCAACAGAATTGAGAATAATCGTTTCATCAATTAACTTTTCCTTGTACTGAGCATAATTTTTCTTATTGTCTCCTTCAGCTTTATCTTCATCCAAAATTAAAATGATCTGACAATTTTTTTCTAATTTTAAGTAATTGGCTAAACCCATGACATCTTTGATATCTAGCTTCTTTGACATTCTTTCAAAGTCATCGAAACAAATAATCACATCTTTAACTTGCGCGAACATTAAGCTGTCAAAGAGTTTTGCCGGTGCACTTATTCCAAACTGAGAAATTTTTGTATCTTTAAAAATTGATGGTAAGCCTTTAATCCATTTAGGAACTTCTATTGAAGAATGATAACTTTCTATACTGCTATAAATCTGAGTTTTTAGCTCACTCAAGGACTCCAGCCCAAATAATGAAACATAAGCATACTTACGGTTGAATAAATTATCTTTTTTATAAATTCGTTCATCCGATAGCTGTTTCTCTAGAAAAGTTCTCCAAAAGAACGTCTTCCCGACACCCCAAGGCCCAGTAATCGCAATTGCTGTTCCGATTTTCTCATTTCGAATATGGTGCTCTAATAATTCTTTTAGCTTTTTTTCTTTCTCGAAGACATTCATCTTTCTTGGTCACACTTAATTATAAAACTTTATAATAATTAAATAATTGTGTGAATCAAGTTTCTACAATATTCTTCCCTTTCGCCTTCGCTTTTAACAATGACTGATCAGCTTTTTCTAATAACTCTAACCAGCTATTTGCCCCAATCGCAACACCAATACTGACGGACACCTGAATCGGCTCAGCCGCATTTGGAATAATGATTTGCTCTTTTAAAATTGCGGAACGAATACTCTCTGCTACAACTTTTGCAGCGGTCATCTGAATATTCTCGATCACGACCAAGAACTCATCACCGCCATAACGCACAATTAAGTCAGATGCACGAACATTATGCTTGAGTTGATCAGCAATCATGGTAATCACCTGATCACCGACAATATGCCCATACTGATCATTTACAAACTTAAAATTATCAATATCAATCGCAATCACACAAGTCTGAGATAAAGCCTCAGGTTTGGATTCAAGAAGCCGAATATATTCATCTAAAGCCAAGCGGTTTGCCACACCCGTTAATACATCAGAATTTGCAATCCGCTTGAGTTGCAACTCCATGGTATCGCGCTGCTTTAACATCCCTTTTAATTTATCAATCGCTTCAAACAGCGAGACAAACTCTTCCTTATTATTTTTACCTGAAGGAAGTTCATCCGACGTTCCAGATAAGCGCAAAATCATATTACGGGCATGGATCAGGGGACTAAACACCTTGCGCTTGGCATAAATCATGGTGAAAATTGCAATCAATAAAGACAGACTAGAAATAATTAAAGTAAAAATGAACTGCCGCTTTGCGAATTTATTTTCATTCACTGCAACCTGAATGCTGTAATCCAGAATATAGTTTTGCAAGTCCATTACCGGAGTAAATTTCCCCACCATTCGTTCTGTCAATTGTGTCCCAGAAAGAAAGTACGCTTTATTATTTTTACTTTCATCCAATAAGCGCGCAATGATCGGTAATCCTTTATCTAAAAATTCCGTTTTAACACGACGATATAAGTCTACATATTCAAGCGTCTTCGACTGTTCAGGCTGGATCGTATCAATTAGCTCCCAAAGATAGATTGCTTGATGCTGTGTCTGTAATGAGCGTGCTCGATTTTCATCCGAAATTTTTTCCCCAAATGTCACGGGTGCCATGACATTAGACGCAACTCTACCCGCCTGATCACGCATATCGGTGAGCACCAAAATCGAGGTAAAGTAATTCGACATTTTGCTGTTCTTACTATTGGAACGAACCAACAACCAAGTTAAGAACTCACGACTTTCATCCCAAACACTAAACATGGATAAAATCGCATGATCATATTGCTTCGATGTTCGCTCAGCATGTGGTGTGCTGGTATATGCATCAACAATGGCTCGCGCTGAAGCCAATTTAACTTTTAAATCTGTTTCCAGTTCATAAGCAATCAGCCTAAAACCGTTTTGTTTTAAAACTTCGATGCTGTTATCAATTTCTGCATCAACAATCTTTCGATACTCTAATAATTCTTTTTGATTTTCCAATAGCACATTCGGTTCGCTCGACATCATTTTATTGGAAGGTGCCCGTTCTCTGGAAATTTTATTGGCTGTTTTAACTAAGGCGCGAAGGCAGGTAATTTCATTGAGTGTTTGTTCTGATTTTATATATTCTTGATAACTATTAATAATTAAAGGGATGGAGAGATAAAAAATCGAAAAGATAATGACTATCATGCAGAAAAAGAGACGACGACTAATCTGCTCAGAACGTAATTTCGAGCTTTTTAATTCACGCCCCATTCAGACACCTTGTACTTTTCAAAAACGATCTCAATTGATTTTTAAACAGAACTTAATTTTACCTGAATTATAAAACGCACTACCACGCTTAAACCGAGGTTTTTGGTTACATTAATCGTGACTGACTTTATTAAATCGTTATTTCAGTCCCGAAATTATTTTTCAAAATTGATTATGAGAATGATTTTTATTTAATTAAATTTAGCTAAGTATTTTATATCATTAAAATAATTTTTTTAAATCTAGACCAAGGTTCAATAGCGAATCGGGAATCAAAGCATTTTTTTCTGAATGACCTTATCTAAAATGATCTTAGAATTAATACTCATAATGCCCTTAATCTTATTCAATTTATTAATAATGAATTGTGAAAACGCATTCAGGTCTTTGGTCGCCACATGCAGCACATAATTCGATTCGCCTGTAATCACATAGGCGTTCACAACTTCTTCAAAGTCCTCAATTTGTTTTAAGAAAAAATTATGATCACTTTCAGTGAGTTGAATTAATTTTATTTCAACAATTGCCTCAATTTTAATGCCTAATTTTTCATAATTGAGCCTAGCTTGGTACTTCTCAATAATGCCATTGCTTTCCAAAAGCTTGACCCGTCGATGACAGGCAGAGGGTGAAAGGTTCACCAGATCGGCCAACTCCTGATTGCTCAGACGTGCATCGTTCTGCAAGAAATTTAGAATTTTAAGATCAATCGCATCAATATTCATATTCGGAAATTATTCTAATAATTTAAATATAATTGAAATCATATCCTAATTTTCAACTTTATCTACTGATTTTATCGGATAAAAAACAAAAAATGCAGTGATAAAATTTAACAGTGGAATTCAATAAATATAGGGATGCAATTCAATATGGTGACACAAGAACAATGCCTTTATTGGGATAAACAAGACGAGCTCAGCGCATTTAAACATGAATTTGCCTTGCCTAATAATGTGATTTATCTAGACGGTAACTCTTTAGGTGCCAGACCGAAGGAATCTTTAAATTATGCGCAGCATATTATTCAACAAGAATGGGGTGAAGATCTCATTAACAGTTGGAATAAAGCAGATTGGTGGGGCTTACCAACCCGTTTAGGCGATAAAGTCGGACAACTGATCGGCGCCAATGCTGGCGAAACCGTGATTTCTGATTCAACCACCTTAAATTTATTTAAAGTGCTATCCGCTGCAGTCAAAATTCAGGCCGAGAAACATCCGCAGCGTAAAATCATTGTCGCGGAAAAAGACGCTTTCCCCACCGATATTTATATTATCGAAGGCTTTATTGACTTGATCAATCAAGGCTATCAGGTCAAATTGATTGAAGGTGCCGCAGGTTTAAGCGAGATTTTAACGACTGATGTCGCTGTTGTGGTGCTGTCTCATGTTAATTATCGCACTGGTTATTTCTATGATATGACCACGATTAACCAGCAAATCCATGCCAGTAATGCCTTAATCATCTGGGATTTATGCCACTCTGTTGGCGCTGTACCGATGAATCTCAATCAAACAAACAGTGATTTTGCCATTGGCTGTACCTATAAATATCTCAACGGCGGTCCTGGCTCACCTGCGCTGCTCTGGGTTAACCCCAAACATCGGGATCAGTTCTGGCAACCACTTTCTGGCTGGTGGGGACATCAAAAGCCCTTCGCCATGGCTCAGCATTATCAACCAGCCAACAATATTCGCCGCTATCTGTGCGGTACTCAGCCGATTATTTCCATGAGTCTGATTGAATGTGGGGTGGATATTTTCCTGAAAGCCAACATGCAGAAAATTCGTGAGAAATCGCTTAAATTGACTGACCTATTTATTGCCTTGGTTGATCAGGAATGTGCCGAGTATGGTTTCGAGCTGATCACACCGAAAGCGCATCAATATCGCGGCAGCCATGTCAGCTATCAACATCCGCATGGCTATGAAATTATTCAGGCATTAATCGCCCGTGGGGTGATCGGAGACTATCGTGAACCTGAAGTCTTACGCTTTGGCATTACCCCGCTGTATCTTGGATTTGAAGATATCTGGCATGCGGTGCAACATCTCAAAGCCATCATGCAGCATCAAGAATGGAACAATCAAAGCTACCTGGTACGGGGTGAAGTGACCTAAGTTGTCACGTTCAGATTGAGCTTATGGCTAGGAGAGGCCGATGAATAATTTTGACAAGATTCAAGCACGTGAAGCAGGGCTACATAAGAAATTATCCGCCAAACAGATGGCAATGATTGCGATTGGTGGCGCGATTGGAACAGGATTGTTTATGGGGAGCAAATTTGCAATTAGCTTTGCTGGCCCTGCTGTCATTTTGAGTTATGCCATTGGCGGGTTGATTGCCTTTGCGCTGATGGCATGTCTCGCAGAAATGACCGTACAGCACCCGACTTCAGGCTCATTTGGCGCCTATGCTGAACATTATATCAGCCCCTTGGCGGGTTTCTTGGTGCGCTACAGTTATTGGGCCTGTATCGTGCTGGCGGTTGGAACCGAAATCACTGCCGTCGCAGACTATATGAAAATGTGGTTTCCCGATCTGCCCGCATGGATCTGGATTGTATTTTTTTCAGGTACTTTACTTGCAGTGAATGCCTATAGCGTCAAGGCATTTGGACTGGTGGAATACTGGTTCTCCACCATTAAAATCTTTGCGATTATCGTGTTTATTCTGTTGGCAATCGGCATTCTGACTCAAAATACCCAGCAAAGTCATCATGTGCTGAGTAATCTAACTGGACACGGTGGCTTCTTTCCCAATGGATTCAGTGGCGTCTGGATTGGGGTGATTATTTCGATTTTCAGTTATTTAAGTATTGAAATGATTGCCGTTGCTGCAGGTGAAGCATCGAATCCGGAAAAAGCGGTCAAATACGCCTTTAAGAGTACCGCACTGCGTCTGATTTTATTCTATTTACTGTCCTTGTCCTTAATTGTGGCATTGGTTCCTTGGACAGAACTGATTGGCAAAGATGCCAGCAGCCCCTTTGTGACTGTGATGAAAATTGTCGGTATTCCATATGCAGATAGTATTCTCAATTTCATCGTGATTGTTGCCGCCCTCTCTGCCATGAATAGCATGTTGTATATTTCAACCCGAATGTTATTTAGCTTGTCACGGGCAGGCGATGCACCTCAAATCTTCGGTAAAATCCGCCCCAATGGCGTGCCCATCAATGCGTTGTTTTTATCCGCCATGGGGATTGCTGTTGCAAGCGTGGTCTATACCATCAATCCTGAATCGGCCTTCCCCATCATGATTGCCTTATCCATGTTCGGCGCATTATTTACTTGGGGCAGCATCTTTGTGACCCATATGTGCTTTAGACAGCATATTGCGAAAAATGGCATCGGATTAAAATACAAAATTCCAGCAAGTCAGTTCATTTCACTATTTGGCTTATTCAGTATTCTGAGCATTACCCTCACCACTTGGTTTACTGCCGAATTTAAATCTACCCTACAGTTTGGCATTCCCTTTATTGTGCTCTTAATCGTTTTTTATATGCTAAAACGCAGCTCGGCAAAGCTCGATTTAAGCACAAAGACTGAGGCTTCCGAGTAAACACATCATGAAGCTTTATGATAATTCTCGAACGGTTGCTAATGAGCAGGATATTCTGGTGGAGTTTCAACAGCGTAGCCTGTTGAGCTATCAGCAACATCCCTGTATTCAGAATATTGCCTATGCGGCGACAGCTCGATCGTGCTTAGATCTATTTCCTTTAGCACAGGCACGCAAAACCGTTGTGTTTGTACATGGTGGCTATTGGCAATGGTGCAATAAATCCGATTTTGCCTTTATCGCCGCTGATGTTGTTGCAAACAATATGCAATGTGTCTTGCTTGAATATGACTTGGCCCCGCAACGCAGCATGGGCGAAATCGTCAAGCAAATCCAACAAGCGCTTGATTTTATCCAACAACAAGCATGGAGCACTCAAGACATCATACTGGTTGGGCATTCTGCGGGGGCTCATTTATCTGCATTAATGCTCAATCATCCTGCTGTGAGCGAAGCGGTTTTATTGAGTGGCATTTATGATCTCGCCCCCATTCAACAGACTCATTTAAATGCAGCGTTGAATCTCTCTGAACACGAGATTCGGCAATATAGTCCCATCCTGATCGAGGCCGCTGTCCCAAAGCCCTACACCATTCTCTGTGGCGCTGAAGAACTCGATGAGTTGATCTGGCAAAGTCAGTCGTATTTTCATCAAAGGAAAGACATCGACCCAGACTTTGTCTCCTTCCAGTTGCCAGATAATACACATCATTACAATATCTTAGATGAATATTTTCATCGGAGATTAACCGCTCACACTTAAATCTATACATGGACGTATTTAAAAATGGTTAAGTTCAAACTTCAATACCATCGGGTTTTTATTGGCCTGAGTTTTGCACTCTGCTCTTCGGCATTTGCACAGATTGAATTGATCAATCAGGATCAGATTTTCAATGCGCAGGACAACTTTAAACTGACCAGTGCCGGCAGTCTCAGATTGCAAGCTCTGAATTTCGATCAGTATCAGCCATCCAATGCCGGCCAGAAATATCGTCGCAATGGCTATAGCTCAACCAGCAGGATCTATCTCAATAGCGACTATAAAATCAATGATGATCTGCATTTGATTACGGGTTATCAGAATTTTATTAATCCAGCCAAAATTTTAGATTGGGATGGGCATTATCAAAACAATGATGAGCGTCTGACCACAGAGCAAGCCTATGCAGGAATCTCGAGCCATCGCTATGGCAGCTTAAAATATGGAAAAATTTATAGTCTGTATTACGATGTGGTGGGGAGTAAAACCGATCTTTGGGACTATAGTACGCTGGCTCAACCGCAAACATGGAGCCCTTTTGCTTATTTCGATGGAACACAAGCAGCCAGTAAGACCTTAAGATATGAAAAGAAAACGAAAAATATTGATTTTTATGCAGCTTATTTATTTGAGGATCACACTAGCCTGAATCAGCTCCGTTATCAACGCAAGTCTGGTCAAGAAGCCGCTATCGATATTCACTTAAATAAAAACTCAAACTGGGCGATTTCATGGAAACACAACAAAGCTCAGCTCCAATCTGATCATGCAACATCTAAGCTCTCTCAAGACATGCTTGCGTCTGCCTTGTTCTATTTTGATGGGACTTGGATGCTCAGTACAGGTGCTGGCTGGTATAAAAATCTATTGCCTAATTTTGATGCATTCAATCAGACATCCACTCAATCTGTTGAAAACCTGTTAGACACTGAAGCGTATGGGTTTGAATATTATGCAGGCTATCATGTCGACCTTGACCATCATGGCATGAAATACATCCAACCTTATCTGATGGGGAATTATTTAAAATATCGTAGCGGCTACGATTTCTCTCGACGCGACCATGGTATTGGCGTGGCGATCCGTTTCAATCATGGTCTTGGCTTTGACTACGAGCGCCTGTATACCCAAGACAGTAACCATACGCCTGACATGCATTTATTTCGCTTACGCTACGAGTGGTAATCACGAAATTTAATTCACTCATATGGGCAAAACGTTTTGAGTCACACGTACACATGCCAAGAGATCTAACGTTTTGCCAATGAACTTCTATTTTAAATAAAATCAATCATATATCACTTTGGTTATGCGCTTGCTTGTCCACAATTGAATACATTTAAAAATCGAAAAAAACTATTCCAAGTATATAAATTATCAATTTTACAAATTACTTTCCAGAGAACATAATTTAAGCATACAGAGATTACAGAATTTAAGCCCCTAACCCTCTAGGATGTTTTCTCCCCAAAGCTAAACATCCTTTCTCAGCCCAGCTTTCCCCAAAAGCTGGGTCTTTTTTTGCGTATTTAATGGGCTAACAATCCCAACTGTTGCAAGGCTTGATACACAATCACTTTGCGTGCATCTGCATGTTCAGGCTGACTCATTTGCATATTGAGCGAGAAGGCAGTGATCTTACCGTTTGGCTGTTCAATCCAGCCTGTCAACCACCCCACTTGAGGGCTAACATCCATGCCCCAACCACTTTTGGCATAGATTTTAGTTCCCTGAATCTGATCCACCAATAACATCGCTTTGACTTGTTGCTGCGTTGGCTGGTCAAATGGCAGCTTCTGTTTTGCCAATGCATAGGCAAAGCGAACTTCTTCTACGGGGGTGATTTTTAATGGGCCAACCAACCAGAAAGTATCAACTTGCGTCCCGATATTTTTATTGCCATAACCTACACGCTTCACTTCACGGGTCATCAGTTCTAAGCCAATACGTCGTGCCAATTCCTGATAGACAGGTACCGCCGATGCCTGCATGGCTTCAGCCAAGGTTAAATCTTTTTCCCAACTGCTGAATGCCCGCTTTTTACCATCCCATTTAAACACTTCATCTGGTGTGGTCTTATGATGCTGTATGCCGATCAAGGCGTTTAACATTTTAAAGGTTGAGGCAGGAATATAGCGCTGTTCTGCACGATCAAGATCATTGCCATAGCTTTGAATTTTCTTGCCATCATAAATCACCAAAACACCACTGGTTTGGGCACTCTGAAATAAGCTTGAAATCTGTTGCTGTTCATTTTTCTGTGTCGAAAGCTGTTGCTTTTGTTGACTAAAACTTTGACAAGCGGCCATGGGAATCGCAAAAAAGATGGCTGTAAACAGGGCCAGACATGTTAATTTTTTCGACATGATCATAAAGCTGGAAAAGTAGAATAATCTATCACTATAATTGTTTTATCACGGCTGTTCTGTAGTGTTATTTTCATCAATGCTTTGTAAAAAACAGACAAAAAAAAGCTCAGCCTTGGGGAAAGCCGAGCTAGTAAAACGATGATGTAAAAACATCAAAAAACTCAAAAGAAAATGTTATGAGATATTTAAATGCAAATTAGATATCCCTTGCTTTGTATTATGTGAATTAGCTCTCACAAAGTAAAGTTGATTAAATAGATCGGGTTTATCGTTACAATCGATTTTGTTGATTGTTCATTTAAAATCAGATTTATTTGCCGCTTTTGGTTTATATTAACGCGCAGCCAATAATATGAAATTATGCAAAGCAGGTCGCATAAAAACAGTAGAATAATATTTCAATGCACACTTTTATCGTCAAAATTATGACAATAACAAGAATGACTTAAATGAAAAAAACGATCATATTGATTGAATAAACCAATTGAAATGTTTGCGGATGACATTCTTATGACATCACTTATCTTGTTAAAAAATAAACTTATCTATTTGTTAGATATATATTTTATAAAAGGTTGACAGCGTTTCTCCTAATTGTTCACTTTTTACACACCTCCTGATCGGTATTTGTTCATTTATCGGAAGCTCAAATTTATTACATTGACTTCATACTTTGTTACAATACAATGGCTCCAACTTTACTCTTTCTTCTTGTTTTAAAGCTGGAAATTATTATGAAAAAACTCGGTTTAGCCACTGCTTTAGTTTTAGCCATGACCGGTGCTCACGCATACCAAGTAGAAGTTCAAGGTCAGTCTGAATTTATCGAAGCAAAAGACTTAAATGATCAAGATTATACTGGTGCGGTAAAAGGTACTTACTACTTCAAAAATGTTGATGCTTCTAAAGGTCCTTTAGCTGAAGCTGCATTCTTAAACCAAGCTTCTAATGTTTCTGCTGCTTACAGCTATGCAAAATTAAGCGGTGATGAGTCATTAACTGTTAAGAACAACACTTTCGGTGCAAAAGGTGAAGTTTACCTTCCTACTCCTTATGTACCTGCTTATGCAAGTGCTGCATACAGCCACTCTCAAACTAAGTTTGAAGACGAAAAAGACAATGGCGACCGCTACTCTGTAGAACTTGGTGCTATGGTTTTACCTAACTTCTTGGTTGCTGTAGGTTATACTCGCGTTGCTGACCAAATTGCTTTAGATGCAAACAAAGCTGTTGAAAATGGCGTATTCAGCGCTGTTGCTGATGCAGCAACGATTGGCGACAAACAAGACGTTGTAACTGCACGTACTAAATACGTAGGTAACATCGACGGTACAAACATGGCATTAGGTTTTGAAACTGGCCTTGTATACGGCGAAAACCAAGCTTACGGTTTGAAAACTGATCTTTATGTAACTCCTCAGTTAAGCGTTGGTGCTTCTTATGCTGAAGCAAACTTTAGCAAAAATCCAACTAACGACAACTTCTCGCCAATCAAGTCTGCTTGGGGCGCGAACGTAAACTACTTCATCACTCCAGCGATTGCTGTTGGTGCTAGCTATGTAAATGCAAATGCATTACATGCAAACGTAGATACGCAAACTGTTGGCTTAAACGCGAAGTTCCGTTTCTAATATTGGATTTGGGTTCTACATAGAACATCTAATTCATAACAAAAAACCAGTTCTTATGAACTGGTTTTTTGTTTTCTGACCTTCAATATAATGAGAGCTTAAATTTCTCATCTTTAAACCTTACATCTTCTTATCTTCAATATTTAAGGCACTAATCGCCAAGACCGCCTGAGTACGATTTTGTACACCCAGTTTGCGGAAAATTGCGGTGACATGTGCTTTGATTGTGGCTTCTGAAACCTCTAATTCATAAGCAATTTGCTTATTCAATAAACCTTCTGCCACCATCATCAACACACGGAACTGCTGTGGCGTGAGTGATTGTAAACGTTCGGCTAAAGCAGTTTCATCGGCTGCACGCGGATCAAAGCCTGCATGGGTCGGTAAGTTCGGTGGTAACCAGATCTCACCTTCCAACACATGCTTGATGGCTTCACCAATATGGCTTGGATGGGAGGATTTCGGAATATAGCCCATTGCACCATGCGCAATCGCACGCTGAATAATCGAAACCTCTTCATGTGCTGAGACCACAATAATCGGAATCGCAGGATATTGGGCCCTGACATAGACTAAGGCAGAGAAACCTGATGCACCCGGAAGATTCAGATCCGGCTCTGCGCCATGCTCTAAACGTGCATAAAACTCATCAACATCGGCTGTTTCCTGAATCTGCGCCTGTGGCAAACTATAACGAACCGCTTGAATCAAAGCATGTCTAAATAAAGGATGGTCGTCTACAATTAAAATATTCATAAGCGCTTAAGCTATCTGCAAGTACGTCACTGTACGATGTTTATTTAAATTCAATCCGCTTAAGCCTATTTTCAATTCAAGGCTAGGTCAAGCACAAGACATGATTTATTTCCTTTTCCCGCAAAATAAATCAAATATTGATATAACTTGATTAAAATCATCTTTGCATAAAACAGATTTAAAAATATTGAATAGAAACAGAAAATTAACAACCTAAAATTTGATATTTATTGTGATTTATCGACATATCTTTAAAAAAGATAAGCTTGCAGCATTTCCTTATTTTACAGCTTGGCATGCGGTGTAGATAAATAAATAGCAATTCGAAATGATCTTTTAGGCTGTTATTATGTCCAATCACAATACCCTCACAACTCCCCTTAATATTGTCGCAGTATCTGGTGGTTTAAATAGCCCATCAAAAACAGAAAGTTTAGTTCAGGCGATTCTGGATGAGCTTTCGGAAGCAATTAATATTAAAGTACATTTCGTCAAGCTCAGTGAAATTGGACCTTTATTGGGTGGAGCCATTTACCGCAACCAACTGCCTCAACGCGTACAAGATGATCTCGCAGCGGTAGAAGCAGCAGATGCATTGATTGTCGGCACCCCTGTTTATCGTGCTTCGTTTACGGGCTTATTTAAGCATTTCTTCGACTTTGTTGAGCAAACTGCTTTGGTTGATGTACCTGTCTTGCTCGCCGCTTCAGGTGGCAGTGACCGTCATGCACTGGTGTTAGAACATCAATTACGCCCTTTATTTAGCTTTTTCCAAGCACAAACTTTACCGATCGGCGTCTATGCCACTGATCGTGACTTTACCCCTGAATATACGGTAAAAAGCGAGCAATTGTCTGATCGCGTCACCCTCGCTGTGGCACGTGCCTTACCAATTTTAGAATGGGCACCAGCCAAAGGCCAACGTGCAGCGGCCATCAAAACTAAAACTGAGCTAGCGAATCAGAATCTCGGCATCAACAAACAAATCGAACAAGCAGAAGTCTTGCCATCTGCGGCTGTACCAAATCTGGATGCAGCTGAATCTCGCCTACACCCAAAATCAACCAAGAATTTAACCCACGTCGCATAAACCATATCTGTTATGGAGGATACAACGATGACAACAACAGCATCCGCAATTAAATTTGCCTACTGGGTTCCCAATGTGAGTGGCGGTCTCGTTGTAAGCAACATTGAACAACGTACGGACTGGAGCTATGACTATAATGTGCGCTTAGCACAAGCAGCGGAACGAAGCGGCTTTGAATATGCCCTCACACAAATCCGTTTTACCGCTGGCTATGGCGCAGAAAACCAACATGAATCGGTCAGTTTTAGTCATGCTTTATTAGCAAAGACCGAAAAACTCAAAGTGATTGCAGCGATCCTACCTGGCCCTTGGAAGCCTGTACTTGCGGCTAAACAACTGGCAACCATTGACTACCTCACCCAAGGGCGTATTGCGATTAATGTCGTCAGCGGCTGGTTCCGTGGCGAATTTGATGCCATTGGTGAACCTTGGCCTGAGCATGATCAACGTTATGTTCGTTCCGAAGAATTTATTCGTACCCTCAAAGGCATCTGGACAACTGACAATTACAGCTTTGATGGCAAATATTACCAATTCCAGAATTACACGCTTAAACCGAAACCTTTGCAAAAACCTTATATCGAAGTGTTTCAAGGCGGCAGTTCCCGTGCCGCACGTGATATGGCCGCGCGTGTATCAGACTGGTATTTTACTAACGGCAATAGCGTTGAAGAAATCAAAAAGCAGGTTGATGATGTCCGCAGCAAAGCAAAGTTAGCCAACAGACAAGTCAAGATTGGGGTCAATGCTTTTATTATCGCACGTGATACTGAGGAAGAAGCCAAAGCAGTACTGAATGACATCATTGCGCAAGCCAATGTCGAAGCGGTGAATGCCTTCGGTGATGCCACTCGTGAAGCAGGTGCAGCAGCGCCTGAGCGTGAGGGCAATTGGGCAAAATCGACCTTTGATGATTTGGTGCAATATAACGATGGCTTTAAAACCAATCTGATCGGTACACCACAGCAAATTGCGGAACGTATTGTGGCCCTAAAAAATGTGGGTGTTGATCTAGTGCTTTCAGGCTTTCTGCATTTCATTGAGGAAGTTGAATATTTTGGAGAAAAAGTTCTACCCCTCGTCCGTCAACTTGAACAACAACAGGAGCATCATCTCGCCGCAAAATCAGCGTAGTTTCAGTATTAAATAAGAAGAAAAACAAAAGAAATGGCAAATACTCCCCAAGGCTCGGCTTGGGGCTTTTTTTATTTTAACGGGTCTCAATTTCTCGCATGACCGTTTCAACCGAATAACGGCACCATTTCGACAGCTGCTCAATGAATTCATTTAATTGTGACGGGTTAAAATGGCTAACAATCATATAACAGGCATTACCTAGAATTTTAAAACATTCATCTACCTGCTCGTATTGTTTGACTAAGTGTTCAACCTCAATAAAAGCTTGCTGATCATTCATAAACAGTTGGATGAATTGTTTATGTTCATACTTTATCGCGACAGTGTAATTTTTGATAATACCTGCATCCATTAACTGTGCAATACGAGCTCCAACCGCCTGCCCAGTCCGATGTACCCGCTGTCCAATTTCTTTATGACTTAAACGCGAATCATGTTTCAGCAATTCAATAATTTTTAAATCGATGGGATCAAGTTCAATATTCATTTTTCATTACGAAAGAAAACCAGCAACAATGCTTTCATTTGAATATAGCCGATTTCTCAGTTTCACCCTACTCTTGTTTTATCTTAATGCTGGACGTAAAAATGATGAAACAAGCCTTACTGATTATTGATGTGCAAAACGACTATTTTAAAAATGGCAAAATGGAATTGGTCAATCCAGAGCTCGCTCTGGCGAAAACCAACCAATTAGAAGATCATTTTATTCAAAATAATTTACCGATTATTTATATTCAGCATATTAATCCAGCTTCAGCCAGTTTTTTTCAAGAAAATACAGTCGGTGTTGAATTACATCCACAACTTAAAGCCACCAATCAATCACTGATTGTCGAAAAAAATTTCCCAAATAGCTTTCTAGAAACCAATCTTCAAGCCATCCTTGAACAGCATCAAGTTGAACAGTTAGTGATCACAGGTATGATGACCCATGTCTGTATTGACTCAGGGACACGTGCAGCCAAAGAGCTTGGCTACCAACCGATTGTCATCGCCGATGCTACTGCAACCCGTGATCTCGAACATCAGGGTAAAATCGTCAAAGCAGCAGATGTACAAACGGCGTTCTTATCTGCACTGGGTTTCTTCGCCACCGTACAAAACACGGCAGATTTTTTAGCGCACAATTAAATCATACAGCTAAAAAAAGAGCGTTCAATCGAACGCTCTTTTCACATTTGAATCGGGTTTATCGGTTTGGATAAACCGTTGCAATCAAATGATCAACCACAGCAGGTTCCGCAAGGGTCGAGGTATCGCCTAAGCTATCCAACTCATTTGCCGCGATCTTTCTTAAGATACGGCGCATGATTTTACCTGAACGGGTTTTAGGTAAGGCAGGTGCCCAATGTAGAGCATCTGGGGTTGCCACAGGCCCAAGCACTTTACGCACCCAATTCACCAATTCCTTACGTAGCTCCTCAGATTCAGCCACATCGGCTTGTAAAGTGACAAAAGTACAAATCCCCTGTCCTTTAATATCATGCGGCATCCCCACCACTGCAGCCTCTGCGACTGCCACATGCGAGACTAAAGCACTCTCTATCTCGGCTGTACCTAAACGATGCCCCGATACGTTGAGCACATCATCGACACGTCCGGTAATCCAATAGTAGCCATCAGCATCACGACGTGCACCATCACCTGTGAAATAGTAGTTTTTAAAGGTCGAGAAATAAGCCTCAATAAAACGTTGTGGATCACCCCAAATAGTCCGCATTTGACCTGGCCAAGAATCCTTAATCACCAGATTGCCTTCAGTCGCACCTTCTAGCTCATTGCCCTCTCCATCCACCAGTGCTGGTTGAACACCAAAGAATGGACGTGTCGCAGAACCTGGTTTTAAGGCAGTTGCACCCGGCAATGGTGAAATTAGAATTCCACCTGTCTCTGTTTGCCACCATGTATCGACAATTGGACAACGGCCTTCACCGACCACTTCATGATACCAATTCCATGCTTCTGGATTGATTGGCTCACCGACCGAACCAAGTAAACGTAAACTACTCCGATCACTTTCACGCACATAGGCATCGCCTTCACGCATCATGGCGCGAATCGCAGTGGGTGCCGTATATAGAATGGTGACGTTATGCTTATCAATCACATGACCGATACGTGCCCAAGTTGGATATTGTGGAATCCCCTCAAACATCACCGTGGTGGTGGCATTACTCAGTGGGCCATAGAGTAAATAACTATGTCCTGTAATCCAGCCCACATCGGCAGTACACCAATACACATCATCTTCACGTAGATCAAAGACTTCTCTAAAGGTGGTATTCACATAAACCAGATAACCACCTGTGGTATGTAATACACCTTTCGGTTTCCCTGTAGAACCAGAGGTATACAGAATGAATAACGGGTCCTCTGCTTTCATTGGTTCTGGTGGACAGTGTTCGTCTACTTCCATGATGGCAAGGTGATACCAAACATCTCGTGGTGCATTGAACTGAATTGGATTACCTGTACGATGCACTACAATCACGTTTTCAACACTACTGGTGCCATCAATCTCTAAAGCAGCATCCACATTTTCTTTCAGTGGCAGTAACTTTCCACACCGCGCATGCCAGCATCCGCAGTAATCACCAGTTTTGCTTGGCAGTCTTCAATACGACTGGCCAATGAGTCTGGAGAGAAGCCACCAAACACCACACAATGCACTGCACCAATACGTGCACAGGCCAGCATCGCTATTGCTGCTTCAGGCACCATAGGCATATACAGCACCACACGATCGCCTTTGCGAATACCTTGTTTCTTTAGCACATTGGCAAAACGACAGACTTCATCATGCAGTTCAGAAAATGAGATGATTTTATGACGCGAAGGGTGATCACCTTCCCAAATAATGGCAGGCTTTAAGGGATTATCTTTAAGATGTCGATCTAAGCAGTTGGCTGAGACATTCAGCTCACCATCGGCAAACCATTCGATTTTAAAATTGTCTTGATTAAAACTGGTATTTTTGACCTGTGTAAATGGTTTGATCCATTCAATCTTGCTGGCTTCCTCTGCCCAAAATGCTTCAGGTTGCTCAATCGAATGCTGGTAACGTTTGAAATAGTCTGCTTCAGAGATTCTTGCCGTTTCTTTGAATTTATCAGGCACTGGGTAGATTTCTTTCATAGCTCACTTCCTTGGTTTTTTATCTCATACCTTAGATGTTCTCATCTATTACACGGGTATGTTTTGTTCTCACTTGCAGTATTGACACCATTTACAAGTGCAAACAATGCGGCTTTGGTCGTAGAAATGTCAGGGCTTTTAATCTTTCAATCTTGTCTTAGTTTTAGGCTAAAATAGCAAAGCCGACGCTTTTACGATCCATTTCTTTTCAAAAATTTACTCAAAATAATTTAAATTTGAACTGCTTGTCTATGCTTTTTGTTCTTAAAATAAGTGATTATTTTGATCATTGCCAAAAGCTTAAAAGATTTAATAATCAGAAAAATAGGAATGCACTATGTTTGACCCTGTAATAACGACCCAAGTACAACCAATCAATGACCATCCACTTTCTCCTAAAGGTCGTTTCAACCGTCTCAGCTATTTAGGTTGGTACGGTTTGCTCAGTTTAGCTTGTCTGGCTGCTTTTATCGTGATCTTTGCTTTCGCGGGTATTTTTGCAAGCAGCAATGTCGATGATGCCATATTTAGTGCGTTTTCAGGCATGTCTGTCTTTGCCATGATTGCAGTGTGGCTGGGTGCCTTTTATTTGCAAATCGTGCTTTTGATTCGTCGCTTACATGACTTAAATAAGACTGGCTGGCTATGCTTGTTGCTATTGGTACCCGTGATTCAGCTGCTGTTTACCTTATATGTTTTGCTTGCACCAGGAACGCCACATCGCAATGACTATGGTGATGTTCGCCCATCTCGTGGATGGGAAAAAATTCTCGCATGGATCATGATTCTGTTCAGCTTATTCATGCTGTTTGGTATGTTTGTTTTTGCTTATTATTTTGCTAGCCCAGATTTATGGGAAGCACCAACACAAATCATTCAAAATACGACCGAATATTTTTAAACGACCGTATTCAGCGAATTGATTTAATCTTCATGGGAAACAAAGACTGAATTTTGCATGCGTGTTGGCAATAAATTCATTATGATTGCTTCCCTCATTTACTCCTTCCTTTGCGAAATAGAGATCTTGCTGTGGCAAACGAACAAACAACATTGACTGAAGTGGCAAAAGATACGGGTGCGCTGATTCATCAAGCCAGTACCAAGACCACTGAAACAGTCTTGGCCCATACTGAAAAGTATCACGATGCCTATACCACGATTGATAAAATCATGGACAGCTTTTGGGAGCGTATTCCCTATATCGGTATCGCGATTACAGTTTTCATTATCTTTTGGCTCCTCACCAAGTTGTTTAAACTCTTTATTCGCAAGACTTTAGAAAATCGCAGCTATACCCGTCAAAATTTAGTATTGGTACTCAATCGTGTCGGTAGTACCTTTATTATCTTCTTTGGCTTCTTAATTGCGTTGGTGATTGCCATCCCAGGCTTTACGCCAAGTCAATTGATTGGTGCTTTGGGAATCGGTTCGGTTGCGATTGGTTTTGCTTTCAAAGATATTTTTCAGAACTTATTGTCTGGGATTCTGATTCTGATCAGCGAACCGTTTCGCATTGGCGATGATATTGTGGTGAATGGTTTAGAAGGTAATGTGGAAGATATTCAAATCCGCGCAACATTCCTACGTTCGCCCGATGGCCGTCGCATCGTGATTCCCAATGCAACAGTGTATACCAGTGCAGTCACAGTCAATAATGCCTATCAACGTCGTCGTTGTGAGTTTGTGGTCGGTATTGGCTATGAAGATGACATGCAAAAAGCCAAGAAGATTATTCTTGATATTTTGGATCGTAATTTAAATGTACTGAGTCAACCGGGCTTCTCGGTCAACGTCACCGCACTGGCAGATTTCTCAATTAATTTAACGGTACGCTGGTGGGTCAATACCACTGAAACCACCACCTCAGCCTCTATCAGTGAAATCCAAGAATTGGTGGTGACTGCCTTTGACGAAAAAGGAATTTCAATTCCTTATCCAGTGCAGGAAGTCAAAGTCTATCGTGGTGATCAATCTGAGCTGAGCGATGCTTTAGACAAATAATCGCCCTAAAATATTCGATACAGCTGTTTCAGTTCGCAAAATTCGGTTGCCTAAGCTCATCGCTTGGCAGCCGTTTTTTATGAGTAGATCAACCTCATAGGGAATAAATCCTCCCTCTGGGCCAACGATCAAACTACAAGAGTGCTGAATTGCATACGGCATTGGCTGCTCTGCATAGGGATGCGCCACATAAGCAGGCTGTTCTGCACTGATCAAAGTCGGTAGAACATCTTCAACAAAAGGTTTAAAACGTTTATACAGCTGGATTTCGGGTGCTATGGTATCGCCCGCCTGCTCCAAGCCCAAAGTCACATAATCATTCAGTTGCTGTAAAAAGGGGGTTTGCCAATAGCTTTTATCTACGCGATAACTATGAATCAGGCTAATCCGTTCCACCCCCAAAGTCACAGCATCCATCATGATGCGACGTAATACTTTAGGACGGGGCAAGGCCAGAATTAGATGCACGGGAAGCTTTGCAGGAACCGCTTCTGTTTGAACCGGACGAACCCTAATGCATTCTTCGCTGATAGCGACCACCTCAGTTAGGTAGCGCTGACCTTCACGAATCCCCACTTTTAAGGTATCACCAACATTGAGCTGTAAATGCTGACCTAAATGCTGTAATTGCCTAGGCTGGCTAATCTGCCAGACATCCGCTGAAGCACACTGATCTGGCTCGAGTAAAACAATATTCATGACAATGCTGTTTGCTGTAAATAGTGATCAAGACACTGAATATGCTGCTGTAGTGAGCCTTTATTTGCATGTAGAACCCGCTGAGCCTGTGTAACCAGTTGCTGAGTCTGTGCATTATCCCCTAGACAGGCGAGTAACTGCTGCCCCACCTGCGCTGCATCCTCTCCAATCAGAATCCCTTGCTGAGCCACAAACTCATCCACAATGGTTTGAAAATTGAAATAACGCGGCCCAATGACGGTGGGTACATTCAACACCATCGGCTCTAAAATATTATGCCCACCACCTGGCTCATTCAGTGAACCACCGACAAAACAGGCTTGACTCAAGGCATACCAGAGCCACATTTCCCCCATACTATCAGCAAGAAATACTTGGGTATCCGCTTGAATAGATTGCTGCAGACTACGGCGTTGAGTTTTTAAATTTAAACTTTGGCAGACTTGATACACTTCATCAAAACGTTCTGGATGACGAGGCACCACAATACAGAGCAAATTCGGATTTGAATTTAAATGCGACTGCAATTGTTTCAGTAAACTTTGTTCTTCAGGCGCATGGGTACTGGCCAAAGTAATAATCTGACGACTCTCCAATTGCCAATCTTGTTTCAACAGCTGTGCTTGTTGCAGATACTGTTCTGGTGCTGAAATATCAAATTTAATATTGCCAACCACCTGACTTTTGGCAAGATCAAGACCTAAATTGACATAACGCTGTTGCGTTGCCACATCTTGTGCCAGTAACCAAGTCAGTTGTTGCAGCATGGGTTGAGTTAAACGACGGACCTTGCCATAACCTTTGGCTGATTTCTCGGAAAGGCGTGCATTCAATAAAATACAGGTAATCTGTTGCTGTTGTGCTTCGGCAATAAGATTGGGCCAGATCTCTGTTTCAACCAATGCCAATAGTCTCGGTTGATACAGATTAAAAAATTGTTTTAATAATGCTTTTTGATCGACAGGCAAATATACCGCCTGAAATAAATCGAGGTAGGGTGCTTTTAAAAACAGGGATTTGGCGCGCGCTTGCCCCGTCTTGGTGGTATTGGTCACTAAAACGGGATGACCTAATTCTAAATAATGTTCTATCAAAGGCTGTGCCGCGTTGGTTTCGCCAACAGAAACAGTATGAAACCAAATTGCCCCTAAATTTTTAGCAGGCTGAAACGGCCCAAAACGCTCGATACATTCCTGCTGAAACAGCGCATCACTTTCTGCCCGTTGTTTGATTTTCCAACGGTATAAGGGCTTGATACAAGCCAATAAAACGTTATACCAAAACGGTGTTTGCTGTGCTGCTGTGTTCTGCGCCATCCGAGACCATGATTTACAATGTGATTCCTGCCCATTATGCGGAATTTAAAACAAAAACTCATGCAATTTTGGTAAATCACATGAGTCATTTTTTAAAGTTTTAAAGCAAATTATGCTTCCAGCTGTTCAAAGGCAGGATAATCGGTATAACCCTCAGCACCGTCCCCATATAAGGTTTGTGCTTGAAGTGGATTTAAAGGTAAATCATGTTGCAAACGTTCAAATAAATCTGGATTCGCAATATATTGTTTACCGAATGAAACCGCATCCGCTTGGCCTGTTGCCAAAATACGTTTCGCAGAATCCGCCGTTAAACCTTCATTAGCAATCCACACGCCTTTAAATTTAGGACGGAGTTGTGGCAATAAGCTGTCTGCAGCTTCATATTCACGCGTGAAAATAAAACCAATATTGCGTTGATCTAATTGCTCAACCACATAACCAAACGTTGCTAATGGATTTTCATCGCCCATATCGTGCGAATCACCGCGTGGGGCAAGATGTACACCCACTCGACCAGCACCCCATACTTCGATGAAGGTATCTACAACTTGTAGTAATAAACGTGCACGGTTTTCAATTGCACCGCCGTATTCATCATCACGATGATTGGTGCTGCTTTGCAGGAATTGATCAATCAGATAACCATTGGCTGCGTGTAATTCCACACCATCAAAACCAGCGGCTTTGGCCTGTTCAGCTGCATTTCTATATTGTGCAACGATTTCTTGAATTTCTTCATGCGATAACGCACGTGGCGTCACAAAAGGACGCTTTGGACGAAGTAAGCTCACTTCACCAGCAGGTTGAATCGCACTTGGTGCCACAGGTGTATCACCATCCAATAAGTCTGGATGTGAAATACGACCGACATGCCACAACTGAACCACAATTTTTGAACCTTGTGCATGTACGGCTTCAACAATTTTATGCCATGCCTGTGCTTGTTCTTGCGACCATAAGCCTGGTGTATTGGCATATCCCGCTGCTTTAGGGCTAATCACTGTTGCTTCGGTAATAATAAGGCCAGCATTAGCGCGTTGTTGGTAATATTCCACCATCAAATCGTTTGGAATACGCTGTGCACCACTACGTGCTCTCGTTAAAGGAGCTAAAACCAAGCGGTTTTTAATCGTGAAATCACCTACTTGCAAAGTAGAATTTAGTTCAGCCATGATCGCCTCAACTTACACTTCTTCGATTTAAAGTGCTTGTTTTAAATGTTCGATATATTGCTGAATCAAAGCTTCATTGCGCGTGAAATAAGACCACTGTCCATATTTCTCAACCTTAATCAAACCTGCCTGTTGTAGTACAGACAAATGATTCGACATGGTCGATTGCGCAACTTTTCCTAAACGTTCGATGTGCCCTGCACATACACCCCGTTCAAAACTACCACCACATTGCTCAACGGGTAGAAATTGCTCAGGCTCTTTTAGCCATTGCAAAATCTGTCGACGTAATGGATTGGCTAAGGCTTTGCTTATAACATCAATATCCATAGACTCACCACGTTTCTCAAGCGGCAACGCTTTGTTCAGCACCTGAAACCAGTATATCGAAGTTTTTAAATATTAATATCCATTTTTTTCGATATTAATATCATATTTTTTCGATTAACCAGCCGATGCTGAACGAGATTGCCGTTTCAATTGGATTAAAACTTATAAACCTTGTTTCAAACTTGCTTCGATGAACTTATCTAAGTCACCATCTAGCACTGCTTTGGTATTGGAGTTTTCCACACCTGTACGTAAGTCTTTAATACGTGAGTCATCTAGGACATACGAACGAATTTGACTTCCCCAACCGATATCTGACTTCGAGTCTTCTAAGGCTTGAGCAGCTTCATTACGTTTACTCATCTCTAATTCATAGAGTTTGGCACGTAATTGCTTCCACGCATGGTCACGGTTGGCATGCTGTGAACGTTGGTTCTGACACGCCACCACAATACCTGTCGGTGCGTGAGTTAAACGAACCGCGGAATCAGTTTTGTTAATGTGCTGACCACCTGCACCCGAAGCACGGTAAGTATCGGTACGGACATCGGATGGATTGATATCAATTTCGATATTGTCATCAATCTCAGGGGAAATGAATACCGCAGAGAATGAAGTATGGCGGTTGTTATTACTGTCAAATGGTGACTTACGCACTAAACGATGTACGCCACTTTCAGTACGTAACCAACCATAAGCAAATTCACCATCCACACGAATGGTTGCTGATTTAATTCCAGCGACATCACCGTCTGATACTTCCATCAATTCAGCTTTAAAGCCATGACGTTCGATCCAGCGTAGATACATGCGCAATAACATCGAAGCCCAGTCTTGCGCTTCTGTACCACCTGAACCTGATTGAATTTCAAGGAAGCACGGATTTGGATCCATCGGATTACTGAACATACGGCGGAATTCAAGATTACCTAATGCCTGTTCAGCACTGTCTAATTCTGCTTGAACATCCAACAATAAACTTTCATCATCCGCTTCAACTGCAAGGTCAAGCATGGCTTTTGCATCATCTAACTGTTCAGCAAGACGATCAAATACACCTAATGTGTTTTCTAAACTGCCCTTTTCTTTTGCGATGGCCTGAGCACGGCTTTGATCATTCCAAATCGCAGGGTCTTCTAATTCTCTTAAAACTTCTTCTAAACGCTCAGCTTTTAGATCGTAGTCAAAGATACCCCCGTAGTGTTTGGCTACGATCAGATAAATCTTTCAATTGAATTAAATACGGATTAATTTCCACGCGTGTTTTCTCACAACTTTTTCACTTAATCCGCTATTTTAACATAACTGTTTTGGTCGACACAGCCATGTCATTTTCAATACCTTTATTTATTAAAATTGATTTTTTTAATTACTTAATTTTATGCCCAAAATGTTTGTTCAAATGTATTAGCTCCAAGTTTTTGTATGAAAATTAGACTATTTACACTAAAACACACAATCTCTCCTAAGTTTTAATAAATCAAAACATTGATTTTTTATCAAACAATATCAATAAGATAAAATGTCAAAATTACAAGTCAATTACATTTGTACTGTTTGATTACTTTATCAAGATTGACGATCACGAAAATTACTCTAGACTCGAGTTGTAACAAAACATGTATCAGTGTTTAACACTTGGTTTAAATCTTAATGAGGAAACAACCATGAAAAAATTAGCAATTGCATCAGCACTTTTATCTGCAATCGCAGTAACAGGCACTGCTCATGCTTATCAAGCTGAGGTAGGTGGTTCTTATACCTATAAAGACCAAGATCGTTTTGGTGACAGTGATCGTTTCAGCGTAGACGGCAAATATTATTTTAATCCAGTACAAACACGTAATGCACCTCTTGCAGAAGCAGCGTTCCTTGACCGTGCGAGCAATGTAAAAGCACAGTACGCTTATGAAAAAGACGATGCATTCAAAAACAATCAATATGGCGCAGGTATTGAATACTTTGTTCCAAACAGCGATTTCTATTTAAGCGGTAATATTGGCCGTGAAGAAATCAAACCAAATTCTAAATATGCAACTGACGAAGACAAATTAAAAATCAACCATTATTCAGCGGAAGTTGGTTACTTACCAGCACCAGGTTTATTGGTTGCCGCGGGTGCGAAGACTGTTGACGTGAAAGATGGCGACCGTGAAACTAGTCCAACACTTCGTGCGAAGTATGTGACTAAAATGGGTCAAAATGACGTGAACTTAGAAGCATATACTGCTTTTGGTGACAACAAAGAAGTGAAGTTGAAAGGTGATTACTTCATCGATAAAACTTTAAGTGTTGGTGTTGATTATCAAAAACTTAAATATGATGACACTATCATCAATTCAAATGAATGGGGTATTTCTGCGAAGAAATTCTTCAATCAACAAGTGAGTTTAGAAGGCCGTGTAGGCTTCGGTAACGATAAATCATATATTGATAATGACTACACGTCATTTGGTATTCGTGGTGCATACCGCTTCTAAGACTTGAACAGAAGTTTGTAACATCGGAAACGCCCTGAATCATTCAGGGCGTTTTTTATTGCCCCCTGTTTTCTTATCATTTTCAATCCTCCCTTTCTGATCTTTTTTCAGCTTAATCCTTTATTTAAGAATTGACGCTTAGCTATTTTTGAATACACTACTCCGTGTAACAAAATATGTATTATTTTTAATCGGGGGAAATTCGAATGAAAAAATTAAGTCTTCTTGCAACACTTGTAAGTGCTGGCTTTGCCATCAATGCCCATGCTTATCAAACTGAAGCCAACGGTGCATATGAACATATCAATATGGATGAAGGGAAAGGCAACAGCGCAGTCATCAGCGGGAAATATTATTTTAACTCTGTGCAAACCCGTAATGCGCCTTTGGCAGAGGCTGCTTTCTTAGATAAAGCATCAAATATTGGCGGTGGCTATGCTTATAGCAAACTGAAAGATGACGAAGATTTTGGTGACTTACAATTCAATATTATCGGCTTTCAAGGCGAGTTCTACGTCCCTAACTCACAATTCTATCTTTCTGGTGCCCTCCATCGTACCAATGTCAAAGCAACAATTAATGGTGTAGGCTCTAATTCTGAAAATGGCGATGGCTACAGTCTTGAAGCAGGTTTCTTACCAATCAATGGATTACTCCTTGCAGTGGGTGTTGCAGATTTATCTGATAGCCTAAATCCAGTTCAGGTTGCTCAATACGGCTTTAGCAATACGCTTTCAAACGCTGCAATTGTATCTGGCGAAAATAACGATACCGCTGTTTCTTTACGCGCGAAATATGTTTCACAAATTGGCGGTTACTATACCAACTTTGAAGCACTGAGTTATATTGGAGATGAAACGACGTATCGCCTAGGTGCTGATCTTTATCTTGATCCAACCCTCAGTGTCGGCATCTCATTTGCAGATTCTACCGCTGATGATTCAGACAGTGTTTTCAATATTCACGCTCAGAAATTCTTTACGCCACAATTTGCTTTAGGCATCGGTTATACCACAACAGATGGTGTTGATTCTTATGGTCTCAACGGTACTGTCCGCTTCTAATCAATAACGTGTAACGATTAAAAAATCCGCTCATCAGAGCGGATTTTTTACTGTTTTAAATAAGCGATTTGCAATTGTAGGCTGGTGTTGCCATTAAAGACATTCCGTTCCAAGGTGTAGACTAAATCGACATAACCCAGCATTGGATTAAATTCAAAACGGTCCATCGCATTAAATGCAATCGCATCAATCGAATGTGAGCCGACCGCTAATTTGAGTTTTAAATGTTGCTCTTTGAGCCAACGATAATCGATTATTTTGAATCGCCCCTCAAATTGCGGCAGTGGAAACTTCTGCCCCCAAGGCCCAAGTTGCTCAATCCAATCTAGCGTCCCTAAATGTAAATCTGCATCACCCAGCTCACCATCAGTCCATAAGGTCGCCGTGAATAAATCATCATCCATTGCGGCAATCGCTTGGGTGAAAGCGATTTTGAATGCATCGAAGTTTTCTTTCTTCAGAGTTAAACCCGCTGCAGCGGCATGCCCACCAAAATGACTGACCAAATGTGGATATTGTTCTGCAACTTGCTCAATGGTATCGCGAATATGAATACCATCAATCGACCGTGCTGAACCTTTAATATGAATGCCATCTTCATCGGGAGCAAATACCAGACTTGGACGATGGAATTGCTCTTTTAAACGCCCAGCCACAATGCCAATCACACCTTGGTGCCATTGCTCATCAAACATCACCAGTGCTGCAGGTAAATGCTCTGTTTCCAACTGAATATGTTGCAAAGCACTTAGCGCTTGCTGCTTCATTTCGGTTTCAACTTGACGGCGTTCGATATTGAGCTGATTCAACTGTTGTGCAATCGGATAAGCAGTTACCATATCCGCCGCAAGTAAACACTCAATTCCGATCCGCATGCTTTCCATACGGCCTGCCGCATTGATTCGCGGGCCCACCACAAAACCTAAATCCTGTGCACGTAAACTGGCTGCGTCACGTCCTGCAATATCCAGTAAGGCTAAAATACCCGCACGACATTGATGTTGCTGAATCCGCTTTAATCCGGCATCAATCAAGATACGATTGTTATAATCCAAACTGGCGACATCAGCATAGGTACCCAATGCAACCAAATCGAGATACTGGGTCACTTTACTGCTGCTTTTGCCCTGCTGGCTGCGAGCACTGGCTAATTTCGCCAATACATAAAAAGCCACCCCAACCCCAGCCAAAGCCTTACTTGAAAACTCACAACCGAGTTGGTTCGGATTAACCACAGCCTCAGCACAAGGTGTCGACTTGGTGGTTAAATGGTGATCGGTAATGATTACCTGCATACCTAAAGCCTGAGCCGTGTCTACACCCGCATGGCTCGATATACCATTATCCACAGTAATCAAAAGATCTGGCTGATAGCTTTGCTTTGCCAATTCAGCAATTGCAGGTGTGAGCCCATAACCATACTTAAAACGATCAGGAACCAAATACTCAACTTTGGCGCCCATATCTTGCAAAACCAGAACCATTAAAGCGGTACTGGTCGCGCCATCAGCATCATAGTCCCCTACAATCACGATCTGTTTTTGCTGATCAATGGCTTGATCGATCAATGCAACTGCCTGCCCCAATCCCTTAAGCTCTGGAGATAGCAAGTGTTTAAGCTTCAGTTCCAGCTCTTGCTCAGACTGCACACCACGCCTTGCTAAAATTTCAGCAATAAAAGCAGGCACGCCCTGAAACTGTTCAGGGCGTGTGAGCAATGGTCTTTTTTGAATTTGAATCTGCGTCATTTATGGCATCAAACGTTGTATAGTCCAAAGACCGTTTTGTTTTTCATAACTTAAACGATCATGTAAGCGATTTGGTCGCCCTTGCCAAAACTCATAATAATCTGCTTCTAAGCGATAACCGCCCCAAAATTCAGGCTTATCCAACTCATCTTGAACTTGGCTTTGCAGCGCTTGAAAACGTTGTTGTAATAACTCACGACTTTCAATTACCCCACTTTGTGGGGTACTGATATGCGCAGCAATCTGACTATCACGCGGACGTTTATGATAATAATCCGTCGATTCTTGCTCAGAAATTTTGATGACCTTGCCACCAATGCGGATCTGACGCTCTAGACTTGGCCAATAAAACAGCAACTCCGCATATGGATTGTCAGCTAAGTCTAAACCCTTTTGGCTGTCATAATTGGTATAGAAATCATAACCTGCTTCTGTCGCACCACGTAATAATACTGTACGCACATGCGGTCGACCTTGAGCATTTGCTGTCGCTAATGACATCGCATAGGGTTCATGTAAATTGGCAGCTAATGCATGATTAAACCAATTCAGAAACTGTAAATGCGGCTGTACGCTGATCTGGGCTTCATGTAATTCACCCTGCTCATAGCTCAAACGCAACTCACTCAGGTCTTTAATGACATCACTCATGATGGCTCCCCCTTAAGCAGCTTGGGCTTGAGCGCGTACCGCATCAGCTAAATGGTTGGCTAAAGCCTCAACCTCTTGCTGCTGATCACCTTCCACCATGACACGAATCACAGGCTCGGTACCTGACTTACGAATCAACAAACGACCTCGACCTTTCAGTTGCTGTTCAGCTTTTTCAAATTCTGCAACCAAGGCTGGAATTGAATATGGATCAATCATGTGTTGTAGACGAACATTCACCAGTACTTGCGGGAATAACACAAAGCCTTCAACCAACTCATGCAGTGCTTTGCCTTGTTCCACCATTACAGTGAGCACTTGTAATGCTGCAATAATCGCATCACCTGTGGTGCTCTTATCCAAAGTTAGAATATGACCTGAAGGCTCACCACCTGTAACCCAATTCTTTTCTTCTAGGGCTTGTAATACATAGCGATCGCCAACTTTAGCACGAACAAAGCCAACCTTAGCTTGTTCTAGGGCCAACTCGAGTGCCATATTACTCATCACGGTGCCTACAACACCCGCTGGCTTATTCTTCGCCTGTGTTGCAAGAATATAGAGAATATGGTCACCATCAATCAACTGACCATTTTTATCGACCATGACCACACGATCAGCATCTCCGTCGAAAGCAATACCAACATCAGCCTGATGTTCCAACACTACTTTTTGTAGCTGTTCTGGATGAGTCGAACCGCAATTTTCATTAATGTTTAAACCATCAGGTTCATTAAATAAAGGAATAACTTTGGCACCGAGCTCACGGAATACAGAAGGCCCTACGCTATAGGCTGCACCATTGGCACAGTCCACTACGATTTTTAAATTGCGTAAGTCAAAGTGATACGGGAAAGTCGATTTACAGAATTCGATATAACGACCATTGGCATCTTTAACACGAACACTTTTACCCAAATTTGCAGTGTCTTCAATCACTAAATCTTTTTCGAGTTCCTGATTGATTTCGTCTTGCAACGTATCAGGTAATTTCTTACCTGCACTTGAGAAGAATTTAATACCGTTATCAAAATAAGGATTATGTGATGCTGAAATCACGATCCCAGCATGTGCGTGTAATGCGCGAGTTAAATGTGCAATGGCAGGTGTTGGGAGTGGGCCCAATAAATGTACATAAACACCAGCTGCATTCAAACCTGCCTGTAAAGCTGCTTCTAAAATATAACCTGATAAGCGTGTGTCTTTCCCCAACACCACAATCGGTTTATTTTTAGGACTATTTCTTTTTAATACTTTCCCTGCAGCAAAGCCAAGTTTTAATGCGAACTCTGGGGTAATTGGCATTTGTCCAAATTTGCCGCGAATTCCATCAGTACCAAAATAGCTCATCTTTTACTCACTTTCTTATCTTTTATATGGTGTGGAACCATATCTTTCTTCATCTGATTCACTTTACACCAAAACGAAAAAACCGTCAGTGGACTGACGGTTTTTCTGTCAACAAAATTACCAAAAATCAACCAACTCGATAGTTTGGCGCTTCCTTGGTAATCGTCACGTCATGAACATGTGATTCTGACATGCCTGCTGAAGTAATTTTCACAAATTTTGCATTTTGACGAAGATCTTCAATGACAGATGAACCCGTATAACCCATTGATGAACGTAAACCACCCATCATTTGATGTACGATATTACCCATTGGGCCTTTGTATGGCACTCGACCTTCAATGCCTTCTGGTACCAACTTTTCCGCACCCGCTTTAGCATCTTGGAAGTAACGGTCAGCAGAACCAGATACACCCGCCATTGCACCCAATGAACCCATGCCACGGTATGCTTTGTAGTAACGGCCTTGGAAGAATTCAACTTCACCTGGTGCTTCTTCTGTTCCAGCGAGGAGTGAACCGACCATAATCGTGCTCGCACCTGCGCCAATTGCTTTCGCCATATCGCCAGAGAAACGAATACCACCATCTGCAATCAAAGGGATTTGATCTTTCAGTGCATTTGCAACGCTATCAATTGCAGAAATCTGTGGCATACCAATACCAGCCACAATACGTGTCGTACAGATTGAACCAGGGCCGATACCGACTTTCACAGCATCTGCACCTGCATCAAGCAATGCCAATGCTGCATCACCAGTTGCAATGTTACCGCCAATGACTTGAACTTGTGGATAGTTAGCTTTTACCCAACGAACACGTTCAATTACACCAGCTGAGTGACCATGAGCAGTATCCACCACAATCGCATCTACACCTGCATCGACCAAAGCTTCTACACGACTTGGTGTTTCTGCACCTGTACCCACCGCAGCACCAACACGTAAACGACCCAAATCATCTTTACAGCTGTTTGGATAACTTTCAGCTTTACGGAAGTCAGTTACGGTAATTAAGCCTTTAAGCTCATGGTTCTCACCAACAACCAAAACTTTTTCAATACGGTGTTTTTGCAATAATGCTTGGATATTTTCTTTAGACTCGCCTTCACGAACAGTCACAAGACGGTCTTGACCTGTCATGATGTTGCTTACAGGTTGTTCAAGATTGGTTTCAAAGCGTGTATCACGACCCGTGACAATCCCCACCACTTTGCCATCTTTTACAACAGGCACACCGCTAATATTATTCGCTTGGGTAATCGCAATCAGCTCACGCACTGTCGTTTCAGGGCCAACAGTGATTGGATCTTTCACCATACCAGCTTCAAATTTTTTCACACGGCGAACTTCAGCGGCTTGCGCTGCAATATCCATGTTTTTGTGCAAAATACCAATACCACCATTTTGCGCCATCGCAATTGCCATACGTGACTCAGTCACGGTATCCATTGCAGCAGAAACGAGAGGGATATTAAGTTGAATTCCGCGAGTTAAACGTGTCTTTAAGGAGACATCTTTTGGGAGAACAGTTGAGTAGGCAGGAAGTAATAAGACATCATCGAAGGTTAGCGCTTCTTGAACGATGGTCAGCATAACAATCTCACTGGTAATTTCCGTGAGCTATTATAAACAAATTTCACTGTGATTTTCATTTTCTATGATGAAAATAATTTCAAGCGCTGCTTAAAAAGCTTTCTGATGCACGTTTATGCCTACCGAATCCTATAACTCCTGTTAGCAAACCTGATCATAATTGTCATTATTTTCAGAGGGCTGCTGCTCAATCGTGACCAACGGAATCAGTTTGTGCACCAACCGCGCCTTGTTACAATGTGAATCGGCAATCTGCACTTCCTTGCAACTTGAACTCTGAAATGGATAGATGGAACAGCTCACTTACTGTCCCACTTCCCCTTGCAAAGCCACACATTTGACTTGTGCTTGCTTGGTTCCCTTCATACAGGAATAAACAGCTGTAAGTGGTTCAACCATGTTCTCAGGGATCTGTTCTGCCTCAGCCCAATAGAAAGAAACACGGTAATTTGCACAGCAGGCACCACAACTGACACACGCATCTGGTGTCGCAATTTGAGACAACATTTTCTTAAAATTCTCGTTATCAAATTCAATCCTTTATCTGATGAATCCTAAGAAAATTTATTGATAGCGACAAGAGTGCTCAATCAGCGATTTATGTATTTCCCAGTCATTTTCCTGACTCAGAAATTTAGCTCATTTCAGTCGGTAAACTAAAAACATATTCATTCATCAAATCTACGCCACATTCCAAAGTTTCAATCCAGTCTAGAAATTGATTGATCATCTCTTTACCAACAAAAGCGGTTCCATGTTGCGGCACAATCATGTCGATATCCATTTGACGAACCATATTGACCCATAAACGAATCACCTTATTGGAACACATATACCGTTGATGGAAACCTTTCATCTTTTTGATATGTGTTTCAAAATCTGTAATCGGTAGGCTTGCATCGTCAACGATCGAAGCCCCCATATCCCCAGAAAATAGGATTTTGGCAGTTGGATCATAAAACTGGAAATTACCAACGGAATGCAGGAAATGTGCAGGCACTGCAACAATCACAGACTCTCCCAAAGGAATAATTTGCCCTGTATCGGACAGTTCAATCAGACGCTCTTCCCAATTCCCCTTCATACGCTCACTCATAAAAGCAGAGTTAAGATGCGGTAAAAAGCGCGCCCACAGCTTAGAAGCCACTACTTTGGCATCGGTATAGACTAACCAACGCGGCATTGAGGTAATAATGTCAGGGTCTTGATGCGAGGCCATTACATAGTCGAGATTTTTCAGTTTGGTATAACGGTTGAGTTCCATGGTTAAAGGAACATAAGTGAGATCACCACCAGGATCCAAAACCGCTGCACGTTCATGATCAATAATTAAAAATTGATTAGCCTGAATACCTTCGCCTTTAACCAAACTGGTAAAACTAATGCATTTATGTGTACCATTATCAAACAGTATTTGCGATGTTGTCCGCTCAAAACTCATAACCACCCCAGAAAAATTCTTTAAATATGAAATATTTTAATTCCATAATAAAATAATGGGATTTAGTTCATGTTTCAATCAGATATTGGACTTTTATCATAATTTATAAGAAAAAGCCCATCACATTTGGATGGGCCATTACTGATTTTAAATTCAAACGACTTAGAAAAAGTAATGCTGTACTAGTGTTGAAACACCCACAATCAAGAAAATCGCGGCACCAATTTTATGAATTAATGAAATCGGCAATTTATCCGCCAGCTTATTGCCAATAAATACCGCAGGGGCATTGGCAAGCATCATCCCAAATGTGGTGCCTAGCATCACCCAGAACACACTGTCAAAACGTGCCGCTAAAGCAACTGTTGCAATCTGGGTTTTATCACCAATTTCAGCCAAGAAGAATAAGATGAAGGTGGCACCAAACACCCCGAATTTCTGCCATTTATTGATATTTTCAGTTTCATCCCCCAGTTCATCTGGAATCAGCATCCAGATCGCCATCCCGATGAAACCAAGCGCAAGAATCCATAATAGAATTTCAGGGCTGAGTACGGTGGTAATCCATTGTCCCAAGACAGCAGAAATACCATGATTAATCGTGGTTGCTAATAGAATGGCAATTAAAATCGGAATTGGTTTACGGAAACGTGCTGCAAGCAAGAGTGCGAGCAATTGTGTTTTATCACCCATTTCAGCAAGGGCAACAATTGAAGTGGAAATGAGAAATTCATACATAGTTGAATGCTCTGGCTAGCAAAATATACCGATGACCTACCCCTCCTGCTAGCCAAAATCAAATAGATTGATGCAGAGTGGTAAATCAAAGGTCTTGCCAACAAAAGCACAGCTGAGAAGCTGTTCTTGGTTCTTTGCTATGATGACCATGTTCAGTTGAACAATTATGTTGATCATCACCTCTTTACTTTGCGTAAAGAGCGGCTACTCCCCAATGAAGTGACTTCATTCTATCAAACAATAAAATGGTTTTAAATCACTAAAACCAAAATTTTTGGTAACTCCACACCAACACCCGTAAAAAACCCAACAAAAAGGCCAAATAGGCACTTAGCCCCAAAAACCCAAAGCTACCCCAGCCACTCGCTCCGCCCACATCTTGGGCTTGATATTCCATCGCCATGACGACAGTCGCAAGCAGCACTTCAAACCCCATGACCACATACATCACCCAATCCCATGGAAAATGTAAGAAGCTAACCCACAAGCCCATCGCCACAAAAACAATCAGTAATAAAGGCAGCATCACCCGATAAATCACCAACATCCCTGCTCCTTCAAGCAATGAAAATTTATTCTCAGTTCAACATAACATAGATATATTCATATTTTATTCAGCCTAAAAATAGAAAACCTCGCTTCAGCGAGGTTTTCTAAGTGCAAAAACAATTAGAGCAATAAGCTACGAATATCTTTTAACAACTTAGTCAGCTTATTGGTAAAACGTGCTGCATCTGCACCATTAATCACACGGTGGTCATAAGACAATGACAACGGCAACATTAAGCGCGGATCAAAGTCTTTACCATTCCACACAGGTTGCATCGTGGCAGGTGAGATACCTAAAATCGCCACTTGTGGCCAGTTCACCAATGGTGTGAATGCTGTTCCACCGATACTGCCTAGGCTGGTAATGGTAAAGTTGGCACCTTGTAGATCTTTCGGTGACAATTTACGATCACGGGCTTTTTGGCTGAGTTCAGCCAATTCTGCTGCAATCTGCTTAATTGATTTTTGGTCAGGGTTACGCAATACAGGCACTGTTAAGCCATCTGGGGTCGCAACTGCAATACCCATATGAATTTCGTTACGCAACAACACTGCCTTCTGATCATCGGCCAAATGCCCAGCAAAATACGGCTCTTCCTTCAGCAAGTGTGCAACCGCTTTGGCAATAAAGGCCAAAATAGTTAAGCTCAAACCTTGCTTTTTAAAACCATCTTTCAGTTCGCCACGCCATGCTTCGAGTTCAGTAATGTCCGCTAAATCGAATTGTGTCACTTGTGGAATGAAATTGTTCAATGACAATTGCGGTACAGACACTTGCTGTAAACGCGTCATCGCTTTCACTTCACCACCACCAAATGCATTAAAGTCTGGCAACTTAGGTAAGCCTGAAGCCACTGGAGCGGCTTGAGAGGTCGATGCAGCCTGTAGTGCAGTCAAACGTGTTTTCACATAGGCAAAAACATCGTCCTTCATCACACGGCCATGTTCACCAGATGCTTTCACCTGTCCAAGAACCACACCTAACTCGCGTGCCAGTTTTCGTACAGCTGGACCAGCATAGACTTTGGCATTGTCAGCTTCTTGCTGTTTGGTCAACTTCTCAGCTTGCGCTGACGCACTCGGTGCCGCCTGTGGTTTTACTGCTGCAGCTTGAGTAGCAGGCGTAGCCGCTGGTTGAACTTTTGACGCTGCTGCTGGTGCAGCGGCCGAGCCACTCACTTCAATCGTTGCCAAAGCCATGCCTTGACGAACTTCTTGATTGGCAGAGACATGAATTGCTTTCACAATACCTGCAACTGAGCTCGGCACTTCAACCGAAGCCTTATCTGACTCAACCACGCATAAGCTTTGTTGAGCTTCAACGCGATCACCCACATTGACTAGAATTTCTGAAACAAGTGCTTTTTCTACACCTAGATCAGGTACTTCAATTTCAACATTACCTGTTGAGGTATGAGTTGCAGCTGGTGCTTCTGTTGTTGCTACTGGCACTTCTGTTTGAGCTGGAGCTGCTTGCGGTTCAGATGGCGTTGCAGCGCTCGCGGTCTTGACCTGAATCAATACCACGCCTTCTTTAATGCTATCGCCTTCTTTGATTTGAATGGCTTCGACAACACCCGCAACAGAGCTTGGTACTTCTACCGTCGCTTTGTCTGATTCAACCACTACAATACTTTGTTCTGGTTCAATCTGATCGCCGACTTTCACCAACACTTCTGCAACCAACGCTTTTTCTACACCAATATCTGGAACTTTTACATCCACAATCTGGCTTGCTGTCGCTGTTGGAACAGCAGGTTGCGCTTTTATTTCAGCTTCTACAGGTTTTGCTTCTGCTTTTGGCGCTTCCGCTTTCGGTGCTTCCTTTGCAGGGGCCTCTTCAGCGGTTTCAGACTCAAGCTCGATCAAGGCCACACCTTCAGTGACCTCATCGCCTTGCTGTACCAGAATACTTTTCACGATCCCTGCCGCAGTACTTGGTACTTCTACCGTTGCCTTATCTGATTCTAAAACTAGAAGGCTATCGTCAACTGCAACATGGTCGCCCACTTTGACCAAGATTTCTGCAACGAGAGCTTTATCTACGCCAATATCAGGTGCTTGGATTTGCATGATTATTTCCCCTCACCTGTTTGCGTTTCATTGTATTCAGCAACGGCCTGAACTTCCGGATGCGCTTGTGGAGCCCATGCCACTGGACGGTCAGTATCTAGCTCAAAGTTAGAAATTGCATCTTTAACTAAACGAGCATCCACTTCACCTTCATCCGCTAATTTTTTCAAAGTCGCAACCACGATATGCGCAGCATCAACACCAAAGAAACTACGCAAGTTCGCACGTGTATCTGAACGGCCATAACCATCTGTACCTAATGCAACAAATGGACGACCATCCGGAAGATATGCACGAATTTGTTCGCTGTACGCACGCATATGGTCTGTCGCAGAAACGACCACACCTTCTGTGCCACGTAACTGTTTAGATACCCAAGATTCTTTCTCTTCTTCAGCAAGCGGGTGTAAGCGGTTGTATTCTTCACACGCCATACCATCACGAGACAACTCATTGAAGCTTGTTACACTCCAAACGTTTGAATGGATTTGGTATTCATCACGTAAGATTTTCGCAGCTTTAATCACTTCACGAAGAATGACACCTGAGCCAAGTAATTGAACCGTTGCCTTTTCATCTTTTTCGAACAAGTACATACCACGTTTAATGCCTTCCTCAGCGCCTTCTGGCATTGCAGGATGCTCGTAGTTTTCGTTCATTACGGTTAAGTAATAGAACACTCGCTCTTGGTTCACATACATCCGCTGTAAACCGTCATGTACGATCACAGCCAATTCATAACCAAAACATGGATCATAAGATACACAGTTTGGAATTGTGTTCGCCAAGATATGTGAATGACCATCTTGGTGCTGTAAACCTTCACCGTTCAATGTGGTACGGCCAGCAGTCGCACCGAGTAAGAAACCTTGTGCTTGTGCATCACCAGCAGCCCATGCAATGTCACCAATACGTTGGAAACCGAACATTGAGTAGTACATGTACATTGGAATCATTGGCAAGTTATTGGTTGAATAACTAGTTGCCAACGCAGCCCATGCACTCATCGCACCTGCTTCGTTAATTCCTTCTTGCAGCATGTGACCGTCACTTGCTTCACGGTAATGCATTAACTGTTCTTGGTCTTCTGGGGTATATTTTTGACCATGAGCGGCATAAATACCAAGCTGACGGAACATCCCTTCCAAACCAAAAGTACGTGCTTCGTCTGGCACGATTGGTACGACGCGGTCTTTAATGGCTTTTTCTTTAAGTAAAGCAGCAATTAAACGAACCATTAGCATTGTGGTCGATTGTTCTTTACCACCTGAACCATTTAATACAGCATCAAATACAGAGAGTTCAGGAATCGCTAAAGTTTCACTCTCACGACGACGTGCTGGTAGGTAACCACCTAATGCTTCACGACGCGCCTTCATGTACTTCATTTCTGGAGAGTTTTCACTTGGGCGATAGAATGGGAGGTCTTCTAACTTATCATCTGTAAATGGCAGGTTAAAACGGTCACGTACATATTTCAAAGAGTCGATCTGCATTTTTTTGATTTGGTGCGTTTTGTTCACCGCTTCAATTTCCTCAGACAGACCGTAACCTTTAACCGTTTTCGCAAGAATAACGGTTGGTTGACCTTTGGCTTTCATTGCTTCTGCATAGGCAGCAAAAACTTTGTACGGGTCATGACCACCACGGTTAAGATTATCGATGTCTTCATCACTTAAATCTTTGACCAGTTCCGCAGCTTCTGGGTACTTGCCAAAGAATTTCTCACGTGTATATGCACCACCTTTCACTTGATAGCGCTGGTACTCACCATCAACTGTTTCGTCCATGACCGCTTTTAAAGCGCCTGAAGTATCTTGAGCAAGCAGTGGATCCCAATGACGACCCCATACCACTTTAATGACACGCCAGCCCGCACCACGGAATAAAGATTCTAATTCTTGAATAATTTTACCGTTACCACGTACAGGACCATCGAGACGCTGTAAGTTACAGTTCACGACCCAAATGAGGTTATCAAGCTTTTCACGACCAGCAAGTGAAATTGCACCTGTACTTTCTGGCTCGTCCATCTCACCATCGCCAAGATAAGCCCAGACTTTACGATCTTCTTCTTTGATCAAACCACGATTCATCAAATACTTTTGAATGTGTGCTTGGTAAATCGACATAATAGGACCCAAACCCATCGATACGGTTGGGAACTGCCAGTAATCAGGCATTAAATAGGGATGCGGATAACTTGGAAGACCATTGCCACCTACTTCACGGCGGAAATTATTTAATTGATCTTCAGTTAAACGCCCTTCCAAGAAAGAACGTGCATAAATAC
Source organism: Acinetobacter genomosp. 15BJ (assembly GCF_000400715.1). Taxonomy (GTDB): domain Bacteria; phylum Pseudomonadota; class Gammaproteobacteria; order Pseudomonadales; family Moraxellaceae; genus Acinetobacter. The sequence goes on from NZ_KE007345.1 coordinate 398,894, forward strand.
CAGGGGCACAATGACCTTGGTAATAAATCATGTCGCCGCCGAAATTATTTGAGGCAGCACGGAAGAAATGGTTAAAGCCCACATCATACAAAGTTGCAGATGATGCGAAACTTGCAAGGTGACCACCCAAATCGTCGCCCGTTTTATTGGCACGCAACACCATTGCCAATGCATTCCAGCGAATCAAGGCACGGATACGGCGTTCCATATCCTGGTCGCCAGGCATCGCTGGTTGTTCTTCAACTGAAATGGTGTTGAGGTAAGGTGTATTTAAGCGCTGGATTGGCACATGTTTCGCAATTGCCCGTTGATAGAGTTTTTCTAGTAAGAAGGCAGCACGTTCCGTGCCCATATGTTGTAATACTGAATCAAATGCTTCTTGCCATTCTTGGGTTTCTTGCGCGTCAGAGTCGCCATAAAACGCCATACAATTCACCTTTTCCCTTAAGTTATTTGTCGACCCTATTTTTATCATGTTTTGCTGTGATAGAACTATTGCCCCAGATGAATGCAAAACGCCTTATTATTTTCTGACAAAATAGTCATTGACCTAAATGAAACAAAACACATAAAAAATCGCCAATAAAGGCGATTTTTTTGAATATTTATATACAACTGTTAACAAATTACATTAAGGCAACATTGCTAAGTAAGTTGATGGATTTTTACGTTGACCATCTTTGACTACTTCAAAATGTAAATGTGGGCCCGTACAACGACCAGTACAACCCACATTGGCAATATGCTCACCTGCACTCACGCGATCACCTGCATTCACGATTAAACGTGATGCATGAGCATAACGGGTGATATAGCCATTGCCGTGATCAATCTCGACATACTGACCATAACCTGTGCCCCAACCTGACTTCGTCACCACACCAGGGCCAGTAGAATAGATTGGCGTACCAGAGGGTGCGGCAAGATCAACACCAGAATGATGACGTGTTGAGCCTAATAAAGTGCGGTTACCCCAAGAAGAACTGACACGTCCTTCCTGTAATGGATGACTCACCAACCAAGAATAACCTGTATTTGCAGAGAATGACGGTGCGTTGTCTTGAGATGAGATCGCTGAACGACCATATTTCTTCTCAATCGTTGCATTGTTCAATTCAATGGTTTTTTCACGTAATTTAACTGACACATTCGATACGGCTGGCAGATCCATATCAGCAGAATGAGTATAAGAACCTTGAGCTAAGGTTTTTGATAATTGCTCTAAGCGGTCATCACCTGTGGCTTGACCAATGTTCTGATAATCTGCGAAAGCAACCGAAGCAGCTGAAGCAGCCAACGAAAATGCGAGTAAAATACGACGCGTATGATGCATAAAAAACCTCTTGAAACCGTCCTTCAAACGTTCCTTTATCATCTGTTCCTTGATAACAGCTGAAGCAAACGCTTAAGATGGACACATCACCTCCGAGGAAGTTATATGTCTGACCCTAACAACGTTTTCCAACAGAAAGGACAACACATAAAAACTGGAAACTTAACGTTTCTGACGACGCAAGTCACACAATGGAAACAACTTACGAAAATTATTCAACCTTTACTGCCCCAACCAGAGCAATGGCAGGTTGTTTGTTATCAACATGGCGTTTTGATCATAACGGGTGAGAATCAAGCAATGATTAGTCAACTCAGCTATTTACAAAGCCACTATGTTGCGCAGTTAGCTCAGCTCGAAGGACTCAAGGAATTACGAAAAATTCAAGTTCGGTTAAGAAACAAAACAGTTGTCTCTCGTGAACCCTCTCCCCCAACAAAAACACTAACATCAGAGACCCAAGAGCAATTGCGCAGCGCCGCTGAATATGTGAGCGACCCTAAGCTTAGCCAAGCTTTACTACGTTTGGCAAGCAATAAAAAGTAAACTGCATAGATTAAGTGTTGGAATACACACTAATTTTATGTGATGAAAATCTCAGATTCATTCGTTATAATATAACATAGGCAATAAAAGACAATGACTTATGTCACACTCACATAAGGAATTGGACAATCACTCTCGTTATTAAATGTTACAATTTCATAGCTGCTTGGATCGTTTTGAACATTGCGTAATAGCTGATTGTTCAGCGCATGCCCCGATTTATAGCCATCAAACTTGGCAATAATTTGATGTCCAAGCAAATATAAGTCTCCGACCGCATCTAGAATTTTATGACGTACAAACTCGTCGGCAAAGCGCAAGCCTTCCTCATTGACTACACCCGTATCATCCACACCAATCGCATTTTCAAGGCTCGCACCCAAAGCCAGATTATTGGCTTTTAAATAATCCAAATCTTTCATAAAGCCAAAAGTTCGCGCCTCACTAACTTCGTAGACGAAAGTTTCCGTCGAGAAATCGATCGTAGCTGATTGATATTCTTTGGCAAAGGCAGGATGATCAAAATCGATAGTAAAGTTGAGCTGAAAGCCTGAATGTGGTGAAAAAATGGCTTTTTTGTCGTCGATTAAAGCCTCTACGGGCTTTAAAATGCGAATGAACTTCTTTGGCGCGTCTTGCTCCGCCAATTCACCTTGCATCAATAAATAAATAAAAGGCCCTGCACTGCCATCCATAATCGGTACTTCGGATGCAGAGACTTCAACTATCAGATTATCAATCCCCAGTCCTGCAATCGCACTCATGACATGCTCAATAGTGCCGACTTTGATATCTTCACGAACCAGATTCGAGCACATAAAGGCTTCTTGAATCAATAAAGCATTGGCTGGAAGGTCAATCGGGGGATTTAAGTCGATACGGCGAAAGACAATACCTCCATCAATATGATGTGGAACAAAATTAATCAGCACCTTTTGACCACTGTGCAGACCAATACCGCTCGCTTTCACCACACGTTTGAGAGTACGTTGTTTCAACATGCCATACCAACTTCATTTGCAAAAACCGATATAACTTAGCATATTTTGCCATTTTAAAAAAATAAAAAAGGGGGTAATTACTTACCCCCCTTCTCTAAACATATGATTTTATTATTTACGCTGTTGATTTTTTAGATAGTCTTGAATGCTCATTGGCGATGAACGTGGCGTAGAACTTGCTGTTGCGCCCACTGGTGCATCCGTATTTGCACGTTTGCTGATCGCAGGAACATCATCTTCATCAACTGGTTGCTGAGCCGCTTGAGCAGACGGTGCATGTGAAACTACAGCACGTCTTTTCTGATCAACTTCACTTGCATTACGGGTTAAACCTGTTGCGATAACAGTCACACGAAGCTCATCACGCGCATCTGGGTCAAATACCGTACCATAGAAGATCTCACCTTCATCCAAATCAACGATCTGGTTCACGACATCAGTAATGATTTCAGTTTCACGCAGGGTAATATCATCCCCGCCCGTAATGTTAATCAATACGCCTTTTGCATTAATAATATTCACATTATCAAGCAATGGGCTACGGATTGCCTGTTCAGCAGCTTGGCGAGCACGATCTTCACCACGACCTAAACCAGCACCCATCATGGCATAACCACGTGTACTCATCGCTGTTTTCAAGTCAGCAAAGTCAAGGTTAATATGACCACGGTTTACCACAAGATCAAAAATACTACGCACTGCATTCAGCAACACATCATCTGCCTTTTTATAGGCATCTTTCATTGAAATATCACCATAAACGCTGAGTAAGCGCTGGTTTGGAATGATGATCAATGAATCAACATGTGCTTCTAAAGCATCAATGCCTTTTTCAGCAGACTTTTGACGACGACGGCCTTCAAAGTTGAATGGTGTAGTCACCACACCTACGGTCAAGATACCCATTTCTTTGGCAACTTCCGCAACCACTGGTGCAGCACCTGTACCTGTACCACCACCCATGCCGGCAGTGACAAACACCATGTCAGTACCTTCAAGATGCTGACGAATCACTTCACGGCTTTCTTCCGCTGCGATTTGACCCACTTCTGGATTCGCGCCTGCACCTAAACCACGTGTACTTTGTTCACCCAATTGAATTTTGAATGGGGCGTTCATACTATCCAATGCTTGTTTGTCTGTATTTGCACAAACGAACTTTACACCTTGGATATCAGATTGCGCCATGTGCTGCACGGCATTACCGCCACCACCACCAACGCCAAATACTGTGAAACGGGCTTGACCGTTGCCATTGTCTAGTTCATCTTCTATAAATTCAAATGAGGCCATGACCTTTAGATTTCCTAATATTAATGGCAGTTACTTCAGCCCGTTACTGCCCTGATTTTTAAACAACTGATGTTTAGGATGCTGTTCAATAATCGCTAGCTTGTCAAGTACAGTGGCTGATTTAGAACAACTTCCTAACAAATTTTCCCAAAAATAACTACAACTTAAAAGATGGCCTTTAATTTGCTATTTAATGCATTCCAACCATTGGCAACACGATCAACAAAACTACGATCACTTGCTTCTTCTGGCTCTTCAACCGTATCTTGCAAATCACTTTGGCTAAACATCAACAAGCCAGATGCGGTTGCGTACATTGAACGACGCAATGCAGCTAAATGTTGATCATCCGCATAAACCTGTAATGGTGGGTTGCCCAAATGAGCAGACACACCCAACATACGGCGCGCCAAATTCACCATACCCTCAATTTGACAAGAATCGCCAGTCAGTACCACACCATGATAGAGGCCATGAATCGCACCGCTATGTTCCAATTCTTCACGGATTAAAGTGAAGATTTCTTCATAACGCGCAATGATGATTTCTGCAAGTTCAATACGACTGATGGTTTGTGTTCCATCAATCGCTTGCACTTGAATCATGTGATCTGGCTTAACGACGCTTAAATCAACACAACCGTGTAAAATCTTGATGCGTTCTGCTTCTTCCGTGGTGGTCTGCAAAACAGCCGCAATATCACGCGTCACATTCTCACCACCACGCGGCAAGGTCCGTGCTAAGGCTAAGCGACCATCTAGGTACACTGCAATATTGGTAATGCCCGCACCAATATCAACCAGACACACACCATACTCTTTTTCGTCTTTGAGCAGACTGGCTTCAGCGGTTGCCAAGCAAGACACCACCATTTTCTCCACCCCGATATTGGCCCCTTTCATGGCACGATCAAGGTTTTGCATGGTGCTGATCGGCATCATCATTAACTGATAATGCCCAGTCATACTATGCGCCGACATATTCACAGGGTTTTGCACCCATTCCGCTGAATCACCCAACTCAAAGCCCAATGGCACAGCACTAGCCAGATAATAGTCTGGCGATACATGACTGGCTTTGGCCAACTCTAGCGCGCGCACCACTTCATTTGTCGTAATAATATGATCGTGGTTGGCAACAGGAGTACGGCCTGACGCATAAAAACTTTGTAATTCAGTACTTGGAATCGACACCCACGCACTATGAATACGACACTCAGCCATATCCTCGGCTTCGGATACCGCATTCTTAATCGCCGCAATGACCTTGTCTAAGCTAACAATCTTGCCTTTAACCATACCTCGGTTGCGAGCAGTTGCCATGCCAATGACTTGGATCTTATCTGGTGCATGGATCTTACCAATCAAAACTGAGACTTTATGAGTCCCAATATCAATCGCAACAACTGAGGGAACAGCTTCACTCATTACTTCAATACCATATCTTTAGTGTTGTTTAGGACGATTGCCCTTTATTTTAAGCCACGTATTATGGCTTTGCCTGAATTGCCCCTGCAAGGCTTGTGTCATCAATCGTTACAACTAACTGACCATTGACAATCTTCGGCGGAGTTGCGTTTTTCCACTGAATGGCAAGACCATTCCGATAACGCAAATCGATTGCCGTGATTTTTGACCATACAGGTTTTAAATCCGTTTGTGCCAAATGGCTTAAGCGTTGCAACTTATTCATAGTTTGATCTTGGTCTACAATAATCCGTAAACCCGAATCAAACTGCATGAACCACGTCATACGCTCGGTTAAATACAATTCTTTTAATCTCAAATTCGCTGGATGAAATAACTGATTAATTTCATTATAGCGACGCATCATCATTTTGGATTGGCTGGCTGGCCCATGTAAAAGCGGCAAGTTTGGATGTGCTGTTGGCACCGCCTCACTAAATACATCACCATTGTCACTGAGCAAACGCCCTGTTCCCCAACGTGCAATCGCATGACGCGGCATCACCCGTACCCGAATTGCATTTGGCCAAGCCCGTGACACTACCACACGATCAACCCATGACACTTTTAACGCTTGATCTCGAATTTGTTCTAAATCTGAAGTGAAATAGTTATCTTTAATAATTGGACTCAGATATTGAACTAACTGTTGGTTCTCAATATCAGAATTGGTTCCAACCACCTGCAACTGCGCCGCTTTTGCATCGGTCATGACTTTATATAAGCCAAACAAACCCAATGCCAAAACAGCAAATGCAATCACTAACAAGACCCAACCGCCCGCATTCACCATTTTTTGTTTAGGCGAAGGCGGTTTCTCGTGAATCGAGCTAATGGCTGGCCGCGTTTTACGGCGCATCGAGGCAGGAAGCTGAGCCATAAATCGTTAAGCCGACGTTACTAAGGTTTGCTCTAAAATCGCAACACAGAGCTGATCAAAACTATAACCTACAGCTTGCGCTGCTTTTGGCACCAAAGAGTGACTGGTCATTCCCGGAACAGTATTCACTTCCAACAACCAGAAGTTACCCTGCTCGTCTTGCATCGCATCAATACGGCCCCAACCTTCCGCACCTACCGCTTGGAAAGCACGTAAGCACAATGCTTGTAAGCTTTTCTCTTCTGCCTCGCTTAGACCACAAGGAATGCCATATTCCACATCATTACGCTGATACTTTGCTTCATAGTCATAGAAGGCAACGTCTGCGGGTGGCTGTAAACGAATCACGGGTAATGGTTGACCATTTAAGAATGAAATCGTGAATTCACGACCTGTGATCCATTTTTCTGCCATTACTACTGCATCATGCTGCGTGGCTTTTTCAATTGCCGCAGCAAAATCTTCAGCTTTCTCAACCTTACTCATGCCGACACTTGAGCCTTCATGTACAGGTTTGATAATCACTGGCAAGCCCAATTCAGCAATCACTGCATCCAGATCGGTATCTTTAGTGACAATACGATAAGGTGCTGTTGGCAGATCACTGCCTTGCCAGATTTGCTTGGTTTTAACTTTATCCATACCAATCGCAGAACCTTGTACACCCGTACCAGTATAAGGAAGGTTTAACCACTCCAATACACCTTGGATCTGACCGTCTTCACCACCACGACCATGTAATACGATAAAAGCACGATCATAGCCAACCAATTCAGTCACACTACGATCTTGTGGGTCAAATGCTTCTGCCTGAACGCCCGAACGTAATAACGCCTCTAAAACAGCTTGCCCGCTGTCCAATGACACAGCACGCTCAGCCGACTTCCCACCAAACAACACAGCAACTTTGCCGAATTTTGCAGCATTTGACACGTTTATATCCTTAAAAAAACTTCATATATTCTATTAAATCCCTCCCCGCCTCCCTTTGAAAAGGGAGGGGTTCCCCCTTTGTTAAAGGGGGTTAGGGGGATTTGGCATACAAGCGATGCTGAGCCAATTCTACCGAAATTGCGCCAACGTTACCCGCGCCTTGTGTTAATAACAGGTCATTTGCTTGTAACACTTTTTGTAAAACGTTCGGTAAATTGCCTTCCACTGGATCAACCAAAATTGGTTCAACCTCACCACGTAGACGAATACTACGCGCTAAAGCACGACTATCAGCGCCCACAATCGGCTTTTCACCTGCCGGATAAACTTCCAGTAATAACAACTGATCCACTTGTGATAACACATCAACAAAGTCATCAAAACAATCACGGGTACGGCTAAAACGGTGCGGCTGGAACAACATTACCAAACGACGGTCTGGATGGCTGGCACGTGCTGCTTTAATGGTTGCTTCAACTTCTTTTGGATGGTGACCATAGTCATCCACCAATTTCACCAAGCCTTCATCAACCTCAAATTCGCCCTGAACTTGGAAGCGACGACCAACACCACTAAAGCCTTCTAAGGCACGGCAAATCGCGCCATCAGACACGCCTTCATCAGTTGCTACACCAATCGCAGCAAGTGCATTCAAGACATTATGCAAACCTGGTTGATTGATAGTGACACGCAATGGCTCACGGTCTTTACGCAATACGGTAAAATGCGACTGCATACCTTCTTGTGCAACATCCACCGCACGAATGTCGTTGTCTTCAGCAAAACCATAGGTTAAGACTGGACGCCCCACCCGCGGAAGAATCTCACGGATATTGGCATCATCGCCACAGACCACAGCCAAACCATAGAATGGCAGGTTATGTAAGAACTGGATAAAGGTATCTTTTAACTTATCAAAGCTGCCTTCATAAGTATCCATGTGATCCGCATCGATATTGGTCACGATCGCAGCCATCGGTTGCAAATACAAGAAGGATGCATCTGATTCATCTGCTTCTGCCACGATAAAACGACTTTCACCGAGCGCTGCATTCACACCAGTGCTATTCAGCAAACCACCGATCACATAAGTTGGATCAAGGTTTTCTTCCGCCAACATGGTGGTCAATAAGCTTGTTGTCGTGGTTTTACCATGTGTTCCCGCAACCGCAATCCCGTGACGGTAGCGCATCAACTCACCCAACATTTCCGCACGACGCACGATTGGGGTACGTTGTTCGATGGCTGCTTTAATTTCTGGGTTTTCAGGATCAATCGCTGTCGACACCACCAGTACATTGGCATTTTTAATATTGTCAGCCGAGTGCCCAATAAATACCTTAATACCATTGGCCTCAAGTTGAGCCGTGGTTTTCGACGCTTTAATGTCTGAGCCTGAAATTTTATAACCTTGGTTACTCAATACTTCGGCAATACCGCACATCCCCGCACCACCAATACCAACAAAGTGGATATTTTTAATACGGCGCATTTCTGGCACTTTAATCAGCTTTTTGGCTTGGTTTGGATTTGTAGGAGACATAAATAAACTCGAATTACAATTTTTTAATCAGATCAACCACATGCTGTGTTGCATTCGGTTGTGCTTGTTGACGTGCTTTTACAGCCATTTCAGAGAGTAGCTGACGATTTAATAAGGTCGCTAATAACTCATCTAAAACAGCAGGTGTCATGTCTGCTTGCTGGCAAATCTTGGCTGCGCCAGCATTGGCCAAGAATTTTGCATTTGCCGTTTGGTGGTCATCCACCGCAATCGGTAAAGGCACAAAAATCGCCGCCAAACCTGCGGTTGCGACTTCCGTCACCGTTAAAGCACCAGCACGGCATATAATCAAATCTGCTTCACTATAGGCTTTTGCCATATCGTGAATAAAGGGTTCCACTTGAATATCCAAACTCGCAGGTGCACCTTGATATAGTGCACGCGTGGCATCTTGCTTGTTTTGACCACACTGATGAAAGACCTTCAGCGGAACATTGACCTTTTTCAAAGCCTCAGGCAAACGCTCATTCAATGCTTGTGCGCCCAGTGAACCCCCCACAATTAGAAGATTGATCGGCAATTGTTCTTGTTCACGGGTTTGATAGCGCCAAGAAGGATTTAAAATCGCAGTAATCTCCGCACGCACAGGATTACCTGTGGTCACGACTTTATCACTGTTTGCAAATGTATTTGGAAAAGCCTGACACACGGTCTTGGCAATACGTGCCAATTGGGTGTTGGTAAACCCTGCAATCGCATTTTGCTCATGAATCAGCACAGGAATACCCAGCAAACGTGCAGCCAAGCCACCTGGACCTGCCACATAACCACCAAAACCCGCCACAGCATCAATCTTGAGCTGTTTCATATAGCGCATGGCGCTTAGGGTGGCTTTTAAAATTTTAAACGGTGCACTGATTTTACGGACAAGGCCATTGCCGCGCACACCTTGAATATCAATTTGATAAATCGGAATATTTTGATCTTTCAGCAACCGATTTTCCATTCCCGTAGGCGTCGCTAACCAAGAGACTTGGCAGCCTTCCTGTTGCAGCTGTTTGGCAACAGCAAGCGCGGGAAACACATGCCCACCTGTACCTGCTGCCATCATCATGACATGTTTGGGTTTGTTCTGCGGTGAATTGGTCACGGTCTAATTCTTCAACTCAAAAAAGAAGGTTATCGTATATTGTTTTCGGGAGTTATTTTAATCCTAAAGTTTCATTCACGAAAAGCGAATTTCACCTGTTTACAACAGAAAGCTGGGCTTTTTTCGATTCTTTGTTAAAAACAAGGTTCTGCCGATATACAAAAGCCCGTTTGCCTGCCAATTTCGCTGACATTCAAACGGGCAATTCGGTCAAAAATGCAACTTTTTTAGTTTTTACGACCTGCTTCTAAAACATCGAAAAGATCATCGGCAATTGAGGTGCCAAATTGTGCATCGATCTCACGAATACAGGTTGGACTGGTCACGTTAATTTCAGTCACATAGTTACCGATCACATCCAAGCCAACAAAGACCAGACCTTTTTCACGCAGGAATGGACCGACTTTTGCCGCAATCAATTTATCATTTTCAGTCAGTGGACGAGCTTGACCTAAACCACCTGCGGCCAAGTTACCCCGCACTTCGCCATTTTGCGGAATCCGCGCCAAGCAATATGGAATCGGTTCGCCATTGACCAGCAAGATGCGTTTATCGCCTTCGACAATTTCAGGGATATAACGTTGCGCCATGATTGGACGCGTACCCATTTCAGTGAGCATTTCCAAAGTCGAACCAATGTTTACCCCATCTTGATATAAACGGAAAATCCCCATACCACCCATCCCATCCAAAGGCTTCACAATCACATCACCATGTTCTTTGATAAATTCACGAATCAGGCTTTGTTGTGAGGTCACCAAAGTGGGTACTTGTAATTCAGGGAATTGGGTCGCGAATAGCTTTTCATTACAGTCACGTAATGATTGTGGTTTGTTGATAATCCACACCCCTTCACGCTCGGCCTGTTCCAAAATATAGGTGGTATAGACAAAATTCATGTCGAACGGTGGGTCTTTACGCATCAACACCACATCGTAATCCGCCAACGATTCTTTGCGTTGCTCACCCAACTCATAGTAATGGTTGTAGTCTTCAAATACTTTCAGCGGTGAGATCAGGCCAAATGCTTTGCCTTGGTCGATATATAAATCGTGTTGTAATGCATAACCCAATTCATGTCCGCGACGGCTGGCCGCCCATAACATCGCCATAGTTGAATCTTTTTTAAGATTCACAGTTTCAATCGGGTCCATCACGACCAGTACACGCATAATCTGACGCTCGTATTTTTAATCTTGGCAAAAAGTATAGCGAAGTTTACTGATGATGTTTAAACAAGTTATGTAATTATTAAATCTAAAAAAATCTAATTTATTCAAATCACTAGATTCAATTTACTTGAATAGACTATTTTATTAGGGATAAAAATTTACTGGCAAATGAATCCATCGCCAGTAATTTTTAAAGCATCGCATTTTAAATTCAAATTAAGCCAAAAGCTTTTGAATATCTTTGGCAATTTTTTCAGGTTTGGTGATTGGGGCATAGCGTTTGACCACTTCACCGTTTTGATTGATCAGAAATTTAGTGAAGTTCCATTTAATGCTGCTGCCTAACAGACCTTTGGCTTCAGAAGTGAGATATTGATACAAAGGATGTGCGGTTGGGCCATTCACATCGACCTTGGCAAACATTGGGAAAGATACGCCATAATTACGCTGACAGAAGCTACCAATTTCTTCATTGCTGGATGGATCTTGGTTGGCAAATTGGTTACATGGAAAACCGAGAATCACCAAACCTTGCTGTTGATAGTCCTGATATAACTTTTCCAAACCTTCAAATTGTGGCGTTAGACCACACTGACTCGCCGTATTGACCACCAATAACACTTTGCCTTGGTAATCGGCGAGGTTCTTTTGTTCGCCTTCTAACAGTTCAGCCTGAAAATCATAAATCTTGCTCATAGGTGTTCTCTCTTCTATCTATCCAATGGTGGATTTGCTCAAAATAATTTGCTGAATCATTCAGCTTGCTCATTTAATATTTCACACAATTATCTTGTGTGCAAGTTAATTATACGCAATATACTTTTCAAGCAATCCAATTTATACTGAATGTTCAACAACCGAGTCGAGGACAAATCATCATGGCTGAAGTTTCATTTTTGGATAACCAAGTGTGTTTTGCCATGTATTCCGCGACCAATGCGATGATTCGCCAATATCGCCCTTTGCTGCAGGAACATGATCTGACCTATCCGCAATTTATTGTATTGCTGGCTTTGTATGAACAAGACAATGTGATGTTGTCTGAAATTGGGCAAAAGACTTTTTTTGATTCTGGAACGCTGACACCGATTATTAAAAAACTTGAAGAAAAGCAGTTTTTAAAGCGTGTTGCGGTCAAAGAAGATGAACGGATGAAAAAAGTGATTTTGCTGGAAAAAGCACTGGTTTCAAAAGATGAAATTACCCTGATTCCGTTTAAGCTCGCCTGCTCATTGGGTATGGACCCGAATGATTTAGTGGCGATTCATAACTTATGCCATCGTTTTCTAAAGGGTTTGGAACAATCTAAACTCGAGAGTCTGGAAAATTAAATGCAGCAAGCGATTGTGTGTTTTCATCTCGATGAGGAAGGACATTACGTTGCTGATCTTGCTTGTGGGCATGAGCAACATGTGCGCCATGATCCACCGTGGCAAAATCGCCCTTGGGTGTTAACCGAACAAGGACGTAAAGAAAAATTAGGGATGATGTTGGAATGTAAGAAATGTGAGGAAGGAAAAAACTCAATATTATCGTCTTAATAACCTTATTTGATAATCTGTAATACGGTTTAACTTTGGGGTATATATAGGAAATTGCTGTTGTAGATAAAGTAAAGCATCTGCCAGTGTTACCTGATGCAAATTTTTACAGATCCCAAATATTAAATTATCTAAACTCATCATGAACTGTGTTATATCACCCTCTAAGCTTTGGCTATAAATATCTGCATCCAATTCATCCTCTGGATCTTCTAATGGTGTAGTCGCCTGTATGTGTAGATTAAATTTAAACTTTCGCATTAATTCAGATGGAATCTGATTTTCACACCGCATCAACCAAGTAAGTGTAATTAAATTATGTCCGAAAAAACTAGGTTGATGTATACATTCGTCCAGTAAACTTTGAAAAGTTATATTTTGATCAAAGGATTCAGAGAGGAGTTGTTTACTTGTATTACCAAAAGTGGATGTTAAAAATTCTGTAAAACGATCTAAAAAAGGGTATATCTGTTTTTCATTCAACGTAGGCAGCAAAGTCTGGAAAGATAATAATATCGTTATATTATGAGATAAATATTCATTATTTGAGGCAGCTAACTTTATATAATGATCAAAAATATTTGTAAATCCATAATTGCAATACCATTGATATAATGCTGAGTACGCAACGGGATAAATACTTCTATTCAATATGCTTTGAATACGAGGTAATGAAAACTGTGTATCATGGCTATCTTGAGTAAATGAGCGCACATTATATATTTCACTTTGAAAAATTAATTTATCAGCTTGCGCCCAGATAGCATTATTCCCCAAAACAGTAAAAATATTTTTCGCAGCCTGATAAGACTTTATCGCATGAGGCTGATGAATCGTTGCACTATAATTCAATGCTCTTTCTAATAATTCATCTTCAGTCATAAGAACCTAGCTGATTATATCTTTTTCAAATTACATTCTGATAATCCACCAAATTTCTCATATTATCAATAGCAGCATCCCTGCATTTCAATCCCTCTTGACCTCAAGTCAACTTGAGCTTTTATAGTTGTATTTTGATCGAAAGAATACGGATAGATGGATGGATAATTCGAATAAAACATTTCTCATATACGGCGTCAGCAAAGGCCTAGGTAAAGCCATTGTTCAAGCTGTACCAAAACCAACAGATACCATCTATGGTGTATCTCGCACCCAACCACAAGAAACTCTAAACTTAGACTGGATTTGTGCTGATCTATCCAAGCCAGAGCAAGCGGTAAGCGATGTAAAGGCAACAATTGGACAACAAAAACTTGATGTTCTGATCTACAATGTGGGTATCTGGGAGCAACAGGCATTTAGCGACAACTATAATTTTGAAGAGGTTTCTGCTGCTGAAATCAACCAAATCATTCATACCAATATCAGCACCTGTATACTGTCGATTCAATCTCTCATTGAAAATCTAAAACTCTCCAACAACGCCAAAATTATTCTGATCGGCTCAACGTGGGGTGTTGATAATCATAACGGTAAAGAACTTGTTTTTTCGGCAACCAAATTTGCGTTAAGGGGCATTGCGCAATCATTACGAGAAATCTTACGTGAGCACTTGATTGGAGTCAGTGTAATTAACTTGGGCTATCTGGCCAGTGAGTATGAGATTGATAAACCAATGCAAGACGTTTTACAAGAGACTGAATATTCTCTCATCCCTTTAGCCGATGTGATTCAGGCGATTCATTTTATTATTTCAACCAGTAAAGCAACTTGTGTTAAAGAAATCTTGATGCCTGCGATGTTGGATCAGAATGTTTGATTTTTCTCTTAATCTCTAAGACCAATTATACCTCTTCCACCATCTTTAAAATGATAGATAGTATCCATGATAGTAATTCTGGAGAAATCAAACTCAATTGAGCTTAAAACGGCTATAAACCATATCAATTACAGCTTTATAATTTTTGTTTCGCCACTTTAATGTACTGAATCGCAAAAAAGATAGCCAATATAAAACATACAACAGCAGCCATAAGGCTAATCAAAGGCTGTATTGATAATGAAATGGCGAGACTTGAAGCGATAGAAAATACAACCGTCAAAATTAAATATTTTAACTTTTTCGCTTTAAGCGCTTCTTTCTGATAATCATACATTTATTAAATTTCTCTGTTTTTAAATAATCAATTACTCCAAATATAAAGACATAATAAATAAAAAAGGAAGCCTCAGCTTCCTTTTCGTTTACATCTAAAACTTAGATGCCGTATTTTTCACGATAAGCCTGCATATTGGCTAAAGCGTCTTTTTCGCCTTTCGTATCTAGATAATCCATCAAATCTTTCATGGTAATCAATGCATGTACTGGAATTTCTAATTCTTTTTGTACTTCCTGAATCGCAGAAAGCTGACCTTGACCACGTTCTTGACGATCTAACGCCACCAATACACCTGCAATTTCAGCACCTGCATTTTTTAAGATAGTCACAACTTCACGAATCGCTGTTCCCGCAGTGATCACATCATCAATGATCCAAACTTTTTGACCTGCAACCGATGCACCTACCAAAACACCGCCTTCACCATGATCTTTGGCTTCTTTACGGTTAAAGCCCCATGGTACGCTTTTGCCATGAACTTGAGACAACGCCACCGCTGTTGCTGCGACAAAAGGAATCCCTTTATACGCTGGGCCAAAAATCACACCGACATTATCGCACTGCACCAGTTTGTCGGCATAGCCTTGCGCTAACAAAGACAGTGCTTCACCATCGTTTAACAAACCTGCGTTAAAGAAATAAGGACTGACACGGCCTGATTTTAAGGTAAACTCACCAAATTTAAGCACTCCACGTGATAATGCGAGTTCGATAAAAGCTTGCGGATGAAATGACACAGGCGTTGTCATATAAAGTGCTCCAAATTCTTCAATTGAGGTTAAACAGACGTATGATACCAAAGGATAGCTATCCAAGTGATGTAAAAATTCTTCGAGTCGTTTCAATTAACGTAAATGGCTTGCGCTCATCAGTCACCAAAGGCTTACTCGAATGGTTAGAACAGTCGGGTGCCGATGTGGTGTGTATGCAGGAAAGCCGCATCACCCATGAACAATGGACCGATAAATTTAAACCTGAAGGTTGGTATACCCACCTGTTCCCTGCTGAACGCGCAGGTTATGCAGGTACGGCGATCTATAGCCGTCTGCCATTCGTGTCAGTAAAAAATGGTTTAGGCTTTGAACTCGCTGATTCTCAGGGGCGTTTTATTGCTGCTGAATTCGATCTAGGCTTGTCACAAACTGTTCATATTGCCTCGTTATACTTGCCATCAGGATCAAGCGGTGACGAAGCGCAAGCACGCAAAGACGTGTTTTTACAAGAATACGCCAAAATACTCAAACAGTGGCGAGATGAAAATAAATCAATCATTGTCTGTGGGGATTACAATATCGTGCATAAACGCATCGATATTAAAAACTGGTCAGGTAACCAGAAATCTTCTGGGGTACTGCCACATGAACGTGCTTGGCTTGATCATATGTATGACGAGTTAGGTTATGTGGATACTTTCCGCGAAGTTCGCCCTGAAGCAGAATTGTATTCATGGTGGTCAAATCGCGGTCAAGCACGTGCAAAAAATGTTGGGTGGCGTATTGACTACCATTCATGCTCTCCAGACTGGAAAGCACGTACAACAAATGCATGGGTCTATAAAGAACAATGGTTTAGTGACCATGCACCCGTCATTATCGACTATAAAATACACGAATAAGTGAACACTTGTTCACTTTGGTCGCTTCTTTAGCTTACATAACTTGTCGCTTTTGTGTATTTTTATTTCGCATCTAGAACGGCATTATAGCTTCACGGCACAGGGAAGCGGTCAGGATGACCAAAAAGGGATAGGACGCCGTAGGAAGATAAAATAAACTTAGATTAAGTTTATTTGCATGGATGAGACATTGGACGTTGAAATGAGACCCGCATAATCAGGAAGATTATATGCGGGTTTTCTCTTTTCTAGATATTAGATTTTCTTTCTTTGATCTGTCTTTAGCAGGTTTGCTCAAAACACATGATCATTTTCGTCATTTAATTTTTGCTTCATACACTACCGATAAACTTGATAAAAAATTTCAACTGGCACATACCCCATCTTTTGCGCTAGGCTTTGACTCATATCTTTTGTTCTTTTTATGGTTTTCGGTATGTTTAAAATTTACGGCATTAAAAATTGTAATTCGATGAAAAAAGCCTTTGATGCCTTACAAGCCAACGGCATCAATTACGAATTTCATGATTATAAAAAACAAGGCATTGATGCAGATACTTTAGCGCTCTGGTTAAAAGAGATTGGTGCAGACAAAGTACTGAATAAAAAAGGCACTACATGGCGCAAATTAAGCGCGGATGAGCAAACACACGCGACCAGCAATGAACAGAACCTGATTGAAGCCCTAATTGCGCAGCCAAGCCTGATTAAGCGTCCTGTACTGCAAACGGCTCAAGGTTTCGTGATTGGCTTTGATGAGGCCACTTATCAAGCTTTATCAGCTTAAATTTTATCAACCAGCAACAATAAAAAAACCGAGTCACGAGACTCGGTTTTTTATTATCTAAATCTGGCTTAGTTGGTACGAATCCACGTTTGGTTACGACCTAAAGCAGCAACACCAATATAACCACGTAATTTCAGCTTCTGACCACCTTCAATGATTTCAGCTTTCAATTTATAGGTTTTGCCATTTTTAGGGTCAATAATTGAACCACCATCGTAATTCACACCACCGACATTTTTCAGGCTATGCACAATAGTCACGCCTTTGAGCGGTTTGTTATGGTAAGTTCCTTCACATTTAGAACAAGCATTTTCCTGACCTGCCACTAAATATTTTTGAATCGACGCCGTTAACGTTCCATCCTTTTGCTCCGTGAACTTCACGATCGCCTTTGGCTGTTTTGTTTCATCATCAATAGTCTGCCAAACGCTGCCATTCAGCGCATCCGCTGCATTGGCAAAAGTTGTCAAACCGAGCAATCCAAATGCTAAAGCAATTTTCTTCATTTTTGTAATATCCTTAAGGGGTCTTTCAAACTGAAAGTATTGAGAACTTCAATCAATATTGCAATTCTTGATTATGACTATTTGGTATAACCTGAGTAAGAGTGTCGTAGTGCACATTTTTTCAGATTTTATCGTCGTGCTTAGACATAGCTTATTTTCAAGAACTTTCTTATTGCTATACTGATCTAACAATATGGAAAAATTATGAAATTTGCTACTGTTTGGAAATATTATTTTACTGAATCCTTACTTAAAGCGACGATTCGGACACCTAGTCAATTTAACTTGGCCCCAAATGCATTACGTCCGTTGCTCGATCAACTGTGTCGTCTATTTCCACAGGATTCAACAGTACAAGTCCGTCCAATACGCCTAGCTGGTGTACGTGGTGAAGAAATTAAAGCTCAAGCAGCGGCGACACAGCTGATTTTCCACATTCACGGTGGTGCTTTTTTCCTTGGTAGTTTAAATACGCATCGTGCCTTGATGACAGATATCGCCGCACGTACCCAAATGCAAGTGATTCATGTTGATTATCCACTTGCACCTGAACATCCTTATCCTGAAGCCATTGATGCGATTTTCGATGTCTATCAAGCGCTGCTGGTACAAGGGATTAAACCGAAAGATATTATTATCTCAGGTGATTCTTGCGGTGCTAACCTTGCTTTGGCCTTGTGTTTGCGTCTCAAACAGCAACCTGAGTTGATGCCAAGTGGCTTGATTCTGATGTCGCCTTATCTTGACCTCACCTTGACCAGTGAATCGCTACGCTTTAACCAAAAACATGATGCCTTATTGTCTATTGAGGCCTTACAGGCAGGTATTAATCATTATCTTACCGATAATATTCAAGCCGATGATCCACGTGTTTCACCGTTGTTTGATGATTTAAAAGGGCTTCCACCCACCTTGGTACAAGTCGGCTCTAAAGAAATTTTACTGGATGATTCAAAACGCTTTAGAGAAAAAGCGGAAAAAGCCGATGTCAAAGTCCAGTTCAAGCTGTATACCGGCATGTGGCATAATTTCCAGATGTTTAATGCCTGGTTCCCAGAAGCCAAACAAGCCTTGGCAGATATTGCTGAATTTGCGCATGCAATCGATCGCGATTAACCGACTTATATTCGTGCAAAAAATGGTCAGCTATGTCTGACCATTGTCATTCTTAATTTACTTTTGTCATCATAAAATAAAATTGATTGGATATTCTGATAAGAGCTGATTTATCAAAGAATTTTTCCCGTCCTGATTTGCATTAAAAAGCCCAGAGCTAGACTTTTTTCTCATTCTAAAGATGTTATTGTTATTTCAATAATCGTTCTTCGGTATTTTGACGACAGATCTACAGTTGCTAGGAATCTCATTGCATAAAAGGATGCATGCCAATGGTGAAGATTCGTTTTAATCGGTCAACTGACACAAAAGGATGGGGCTTTAAGCTTTCTTGGGAACATCATATTGTAGTCAATTGGACCATACTCAAAAAAAGTATTTTATTACTGATACTTGCTGCATTTATGAGCCTATTTTGGATCAGTTGGGATATTTTTGTCCTGATACATCCACAGTATTCTGAATGGGTCAATCTTGGGATTGTGCGCTCGCACTTAATTACTAGTCTGATTACGCTAACAGTGATGCTGCTGCTGATTATTCCTTGCCATGTATTTAAGGATCGAACTTGGGCGCAGAATGTTTTACCTATCCTCAGTGTGCAGATTTTTACTGCAATGCTATGCCATAAAGGCTATTTAGCAGGCAGTTTTAGCCCAGCCACTATGGTGGGTTATGTCAGTGTGGTGGGTGTAGGCTTAGTGCTGTTTGACCGCAGGATGGTGTATTGTGCTTTGATTCCAGCAACACTTGCCTTATTGCTATGCAACTACCTGAGCATGATTGGGGTGCTAACTTATGCGCCTCTGTTTAATATGCAGCGCCTAAATGAAGTACCGATGCATCCATTCTGGGTCGGCAGTATGGTATTTTTCTTATTACCGATCTTATTGGCATGTTTATTCTTATTTGAAATTTTACTGACGCAATGGCGAACGCGGGAAATGACCATTCAGATTCTCAGTCGTCTCGACCCTCTGACCAATGTACTCAATCGACGTAGTATCAGTAGTTATTTAAATAAGTTGCATCAACACCCTCACCCTCTCTATTCCATTATTCTGCTCGATCTTGATCATTTTAAAACGATTAATGATCAATATGGGCATAGCATGGGCGATCAAGTGCTGATCCAAGTCGCACGGTGCTTGGCAAGTAATCTCCGTGATCAAGATATCATTGGTCGTTTTGGTGGCGAGGAGTTTATTTTATTGCTGCCTAATACGCCGACGATGCAAGCACAGAACGTAGCTGAACGCTGTCGCCATGCAGTATCACAACTGCGCTTTATTACAGAATATAAGCAGGAGTTTAGCGTGAGTGCCAGCTTTGGGATTAGTAGTTCACTCAGTGCCGATGAGCCACATTTGATCATCAGTCAGGCCGATCAAGCCCTATATGCCGTCAAAGCTGCGGGACGTAATCAAGTGAAAATATTTACTGATCTTGCAACAAGCTAGAACAATGAAGGCACAATATGCCTTCATTGCAATGTTGATTAACCTTTCAAAAATTCTTCTCGATGTTGACGATAAGGTTCATCAAAAGGCACAAACATCTGCTCTTGTTTGGCTTCGTCAATCCATTGCTGTACCGATGGCAAAGATAAGATTTTTTGCACATAGGCTTGGCTGGATGTGGAGAGTGGCAGTTGATAGCATTCAAAACGCATGACCACAGGCGCATAGAATGCGTCTGCAATACTAAACTCCCCACATAAAAAGCCGTCTTCGCTCGGACGCTCAGACCAGATCTGATCAATTCGAGCCACATCGGCACGTAACTGCGCATGTTCGGCCCAGAGTTGTTTGCCAATATGACTTAGATCCGCTTCTACATTCATGGGGCAGAGATTGCGCAGGCTTTGAAAGCCGCTGTGCATCTCTGCACTCACACAACGTGCTCTAGCCCGTAATGTTTTCTCTTGTGGCCATAAATCAAGTTCAGGATGCTGTTCCGCAATATATTCACAAATCGCCAAACTATCCCAGACCACCAGTTCACCATTCACAAGCGCAGGCACTTTACCCGTTGGATTGAGTTTTAAAATTTCTGTTTTAAATTCACTTTCAGGTTCAAAACTATCAAACTGAATCAAATGCTCCTGAAAGGAAATCCCCGCTTGTGTAAGTAAAATCCATGGACGCATCGACCACGTGGAGTAATTTTTATTGCCGATAAAGAGTTGATACATTGTTATTGTTTCCCTTTAAATAAAGCCAATTGTTGTAATAGCTCAGCTTTTTGGAATGCACCCGTTAAGCGTAGCGAGCGAATTTCTTGTTGTTGCTGATCTAAGAATAAATACGTTGGTGGTCCCAAAATATCCCTTTGTGCCAACAATGCTTGGTGTGACGCATCATAATGGCTTAAATCCATTTTAATCAGATAATAACCAGACAAGGCCTGTTGCACCTCTGCATCTTTTAGAATGCGATGCTCAATCGGCTGACAAGCCACACACCAATCCGCATAGACATCAACCACAATGCCACGGTCTTTGGGCGCATTGGCTAAAATCTGCTGAAATTCATCTGCTGTTTTTGCCACATGCCATTCGGCCAGCTTATCTGCCTGAACCGAATTGAGACTTTGAAAATGCTGATATTGATTAAAGGCCAATGCTGGAATCGCTAAAATCAGTAATATCGCATACAACCATTGCAGCTTACTTTTCTGTGCAAACAGGCGATATGCCGCATAAATAATAAAGGCCAAACCGAGAATTAAGCTAAGAATTTGAATCGCGAGTTCTGGCAATAAAGGACGAATAAAATAAATGCTCAAGGCCAACATTAAAAAGGCAAAGATCACCTTGATTTGATTCATCCAGTCACCTGCTTTGGGTAAAGCTTTTGCCCCCAAAACGCTGGCCAACAGCAATGGAATGCCCATCCCAAAACCGAGTGTAAACAGCAACAACCCACCTTGCCATTGACTCTGTGTTTGTGAAATAAATAGTAGTACGCCTGCTAAAGGTGCGGTCATACATGGCCCGACCAATAGCGCAGAGATCATGCCCATGACACCAGCACCGACCAAAGTACCGCCTTTTTGATTGGATTGCATCTGATCCAGTCGATTGATCCAGCTCTGTGGCAGTTTCAACTCGAACAGGCCAAATAAATTGAGGGCAAACACCACAAACAATAAGCTAAATGCAATCAATGTTGCAGGCTGTTGTAACCAACGCTGGAAATTCAATCCTGCCGCCGAAGCAATTAAACCTAATACCGCATAGACCAAGGCCATACTCACGACAAAAGTCAGTGCAATCGACCAAGCCTTGACGCCTTTATTGTCACGCACAATCAATGAGGTCAGAATCGGTAACATTGGTAAGGAACATGGCGTGAACGCCAATAAAATTCCTAAGCCTAAGAATAATAAGATGCTATAGGCCAACGAATGCTGTTCGAGTGCGCTTGACCACTTTTGGTCTTGCGCCATCACACCTGAATTATTTGAATTTTTTGCCGTCGGCTCAGCTTGCGCCTCATCATTTGTTGCCGTTTGGGTATTTAAGGCTTGAGATGAACGTGCTACATCTAAAAAGCTTTTTTTCGTATTTGTGCTGACATTCTGTGCACTGACCAAGCCATCAGCATCGGTTTGAAATTCAATATTTTGTGGAGGATAACAAATACGGTCTTTGGCACAGCCCTGCCAAGTCACACGATAATGCTGCGAAGCTTGGGTTGGAATACTAAATTCGGCTTGTTGATAATAGACTTGGCTGTGGCCATAGTTCTCATCATACTGCTCTACCGCTTTCGGTAAAGTCAGTGCGACGGGCTGGTTACCCTGCTGCACTTCAAATTTGTGTTGATATAAATAGTAATTCGGCTGAATCGACCAATGCAAGCGCGCTTGATTCTGTGCAGTCGACTCAACCGTAAATGCAAAAGCCTGTTCGGGGCTGAGCAATGGCGCCGATGAATTTTCTTGGGCGTAAGTCAAAGACCCACATAACAACAATAAAGTCCCAAGAAAGTAACGCATCAGCGGGAAAGATTTCCCAATCTGAACAGACATTTGCATGATTATCTCACTATCACTCTCCTGAACCTCCCTCCCACTTATGCAGAAGTGAATTTAAGAGAATTCATTATTGTTAGAATAAAACCGATACGCCGAAGCCACCGTTATAACCTTTTTGATCGCCATTAAGATCAACGCCAATGCTTGCATCCAATTGCGTGCGATTATTCAAGGCATAAATCAGACCTGTACCAAGACCATATTCATAATCTTGGCTCTCCGCTTTACGATAAACAAATTCTGAATAACCCGATAATTTTCCTGCAATTTTATAATCAATGGTTGGAATGGCAGTCACTGCCCAGTTACTGTTCTGCGCTTCATAACGCATCGTGATCGAAGTTCCAATCAAGTCGCTAAATTCGTAAGCAACCGCTGAGGTGAGACTATAGATATCATCGTGGTTGGTGAATTCATCATTGCCCGTTGCAATGATGGCTTCTGCCAACAATGCCATGGATAAACGATCATCTTTTAGATCAATGGCTTTTTTCAAACCAATGCTGACATCGCCTAGACCATTGTTTTCTTTTTTCGTACCTGCACGCTTGTACTGCTGCCACACTGGACCTTGCCAACCCAATTGCAATTCCAAACCATCGGCCAAACCGGTACGCAACAACATGTCACCATTCAGGGTTAAGGTCTTGTCTTTGACCCCATCTACATTACCTTCTTGGTAATTGACACTCGGTAAACCTTGTTCCCATGCCAACTGTCCCACAGGGGTAATACCTGTCCCTATCCCCGTACCAGGGCGGTCAAAAGAAAAGTCAGCCGCAAAAACGGTACTTGTCAGCATAGATGCAGCAATTAAGCTCAATGTTTGTAATGTTTTCATTCTATTCCTCATTCTATTTCTAATGGCTTGGCTTATGCGCTGAGCTCTTTTGACATTTTTGCACCATGTTCACGTAGCAATTCTAGTGTTGCACGCTCTTCTGGCAATGACTCTGACCAATCAATTTCATCAAATTCGCAATCAAAGAACAATTGGCTGATCGATGATAAAACCGTTAAGCCTTCTTCATCACGGGTATTTGGATCTACTTTTTCAACCAATAAGCGTTCTACTACAGGCACGCAAGCAGAACTTGCCGCATCCCACAATGGACCATAAAACTCTTCTGAATCCCATAGATGTAGATTGGCTTTGGCTTGAATCAATACATCTAAAATATCTAAATAAACTTTGAGTTGTTGTTGCTTTTCTTCGTCAGTGAAAGGCTTGCCTGCTTCATAAGCTTCACAAATTCGTTCCCACCATACGAATAAACCATCGCAAATCACAGAGACAGGAGGACCTTGTTCAGGGTCAATAAAATTCGGGTCGAGTCCTTCAGCAAGTAAAGATTGCACTTGGTCCAAATCGAGTTGTTGTATGGCTTGCACCAAGGCCTGCTGTTGCTTATTTAACATGACCAATTCTCACAATATTTTTTAATATGTCTATTATGCCGAATATCCTGACAGGATTTTATAAAACCATCTAAAAAATCATGTATAAATTTGATACACGCATAAAAAAAGCCCTGAACAGGGCTTTTTTTATGCGTCGATTTTTATGCTTCATCATCCACTTTTACATCGTCATCTACATCGACATATTCAGGTAAACCACCACGATGCTGATCTTTTTTCTCATACAGATGCTCTAAGCTACGTTTTAGCTTATCAATCGCACCATGAATCGAATTATCAATATTTGCTGCTTTATGAGTCACAGCGATAGGTTTCATGCCTGCTGGGCGAGCTTCAATCATACAACGTTTGTCATGATCGCCCGTTTTGTCCCCATTTTCATCACTAATATGAACCGAAAAATGTGTAATACGCTCGCTATAACGTTGGAATTCTTGTGTAAGTTCTGCACGAACATAACTGTTTAAGCGTTCACTACCTTGAATGTTTTTATCTGTACGGATTTCAATATTCATAAATATCTTCCTCTCTTTTCTGTGAGACGGTGCTACAAAACTTTTTTCTTTGCACACTTTGAGCATGCAGTCATTCAGTGCAGTTGTATATTCTGATTGTGTAAATGCGTGTTGTCTCCTCGCTTTGCATCTGTTGTTTTTCAGTATGTAAGAAGATCTTCTATAATTCCAATATCTGACTTTCCTCCAAAATATGCAAGCTGATTTTTGACATTTTGATGAAATCTTCAACAAAAAGATGATTAACTTTAACGTCCTTTTAGATGGCTTCTGGCATATACAATTCTTTTGTTCATTTGGTCAAATTTGGCTTTATTTTTGCTTAATACCTTGTATCCTTTACACGCCTTTTGGGGGGAGATTTTTTAAATGCAATTGAAGCAACTTGCAGCAACATGTTTATTGGTATCTACAGCCGCTTTCACTCAAGCAAAGCCGATTTGGCAAGATTTCAGCTTGACTGGTTTGTACGGTGAAAACTACGAAGTTGTTGATGAAAAGCAAACAACGATCACGGTTGAATATGCGGCAAAAGTAAAATATGCCGATGTATTCTTCTTTATGGACCGTATGCGTGGCAGCGATGACCATAAAAGTACCTATTTCGAACTTTCTCCGCGTTTAAGCTTGGGTGAGATTTCAGGTCAGAAACTTGCGTTTGGTCCAATCAAAGATGTGCTGATCTCAACTACTTGGGAAAGCAATAATGATGACTTCGCTAGCTTTGACAACTTCTTATATGGTGTCGGTTTCGATTTAGCCATTCCATATTTCCAATATGCGAATGTGAACTTCTACCGCGCCAACAATGAAAATACGGCTGATGACTACCAAATGACCATTGCTTATGCTTTGCCATTTAAAGTATCAAACGAAGATTTCTTGGTGGATGGTTTCCTTGACTGGTCTACAGGCGAAAAAGATCACGCCAGTGAATTGAACTGGACCACACAATACAAGTGGAACTTGGGTAAACACATTTCACCAGACACTCGCCTCTATTTAGGTGTTGAACATTCTGTTTGGAATAACAAATTTGGTATGAAAAACCGTGACGAAAATAACGTCAGCGCTTTGATCAAATATCACTTCTAAGCCTTTTAGGATGTGAAAAAAACAGCAAGGAATTCCTTGCTGTTTTTGTTGGTATCGCTGAATATAAACCTGAAACGATTTGCCTCTTTCCCAATGCCTTATCTTTTGTTTTGTCTCATTCGATGACCTTTGCCCATGTCTGAAAATATTGCACTTACCTCTTCTAACTTAGCCGCACATTTCCACATTCGTTTCGCCACAGTCGATGACCTCGAACAAATCCTCGCCATTTATAATGCGGAGATTCTCAATGGCACAGCGAATTGGAATGATCAGGCGGTTTCCTTAGCGGATTATCAGCAACGTTTTTACAGCATGCAGCAACAACAATTTCCCATGATCGTGGTCGAAGACCTGAATAGCCATCAAGTGGCAGGCTATGCCTATTACACTGCTTTTCGGACCATCAGCGGTTATCGTCAAAGCATTGAGCATTCTGTTTTTGTTGACCCAAGCTACGCTCGCCAAGGTCTGGGCAAAGCCCTGATGCAACAACTGATTCATCTGGCCAAACAGCAAAATATGCATATCATGGTGGCTGCGATTGATAGTGAAAATAAGGGCTCGATTGTGTTACATGAACAGCTTGGCTTCGTCCAGACAGGTTATATGCCACAAGTGGGGCAAAAGTTTGGCACATGGCGGGATTTGGTCTGGATGCAACTGCAACTCACAGAATCTCAATAAAAACCTTACTGTTACCCTACTGTCCTACGACTAAATTGTGGCTTAGAATGAAAGCAATACTTGATTTCAAAAATAGCCAAAATGATTAAAACATCTCAACTCGGTCTGTGTATTTCCGTTGCAATCGCTTCATGCGCGAGCTTTGCCGAAGTTTCTTTTGAACAAGAATTGCAACAAGGTTGCGCCAAAGTAAAGCAATATGCGCAGGCAGGTAAAAAGTTTTACGATCAAAAGCAATATCTCAAAGCTGCCAAGCAATTTGAAGACCAAGCTGCATGGACACATTTCTGTCAGGCCAATGCTGATGAAAGTGGCATTCAGGTCAGTGACCGAGACATTGAAATCGCCAACAATAATGTCGGGTTAAGCTATGCCAAACTGGACAAACCACAATGGGCAAGAGTCTGGTTTCTTAGAGATAAAGACTCCAAAACCAGTCAATACAACTTAAAACAGCTCCCTAAACCAAAACTATCTTCAGATTTACAAGGGACATATGTCCGCGCCAATGGTTTTGGACAATGGGATTACATCAAGGTCAGCAAAAAACTGAATAAATATGCGATTGCCTTTGATGGTTATTACTTTGGACTACGTGGCCTGATCTATGGACCCAATATGGGACAGTTTGAAACCAGCATGCCAATCAAGTCAAAGCAAGCCAGCTATCGCTATGAGGACTGTCAGATCAAACTTCAATTCGCCAATGATGCGAATCTTGGACAAAAAATTGAGGTTGAACAGCATAATGGCGAGTCCTCATGTGGCTTTGGACACAATGTCTATGCTGGCGGGACGTTCTATAAAGTTGAAAACAAATGAGTGATCATTACACCCAAACTCTACAAAAAATTTAAGAAAAAGTATGATACTCGGAAACGTTATTCACAACCTGAGCAAGCTAAAGCGACTAAAGCTTTAGCGAAGCGCAAGAAAAGTTGCAATAAAGAATGCTTTTGCCCTTACGAAGCTTCAAACGCTTCTCAGGGCAAAACCAAAGTAACTCTAGCCGAAGGCTTATTTAGAAATTAGAAAACTACTTGGTATGACTCCGTAAAATAATCATTTTTTTAATATCTACTTTTCTAAATAGTGATATGTAGAGATTGATATTAAATCGCCACCAACTCTCGAATCCCCTTCTCAGGCATCTCCTCCCCTCGCCCTTGCGCAATCACCTGCCCACGCGCCATCACGGTATACGCATCTGCCAACTCCTCGGCAAAGTCATAAAACTGCTCTACCAGAATAATCGCCATTTCGCCCTGATCGGCCAGCTTACGAATCACCCGACCAATATCTTTAATAATCGAGGGCTGAATCCCTTCGGTCGGTTCATCTAAAATCAAAACACTCGGCTCCGAAGCCAACGCTCGGGCAATCGCAAGCTGCTGTTGCTGACCACCGGATAAATCACCGCCACGGCGGTGTTTCATTTCATCCAACACAGGGAAAATTTCATATAAATGGCTTGGTACCTTACGCGTCTTAGCCCCTGAAAATTTAGCCATGCCAATTAAAATATTTTCTTCTACCGTTAAAGTCGAAAAGATATCACGACCTTGCGGCACATAGGCCAAACCCGCACGCACCCGTTGCTCAGGGGACATCTTGGCCATGTCTTTACCATCTAATAGAATCTGCCCTGACTTAATCGGCAGAATCCCCATGAGGCATTTCAGCAAGGTAGTTTTGCCCACGCCGTTACGTCCTAGCACCACACTACATTCACCCACAGGCGCAGCAAAAGACACATCACGGAGAATATGACTGCCACCATAGAATTGATTAATTTGTTTCACTTCTAGCATGTGTCTCTCCTAGCGTCCTAAATACTTTTCAATCACATCGTCATTGGCCTGAACCTCTGCCAATGTACCCTCGGCCAAGATTGCCCCTTGCGCCAATACCGTGACTTTTTCACTGATGGTGTCAATGAAATTCATGTCATGCTCCACCACTACTAGCGTGTGATTTTTTTTGAGTTCTAGACACAGTTCAGCGGTGCGCTCAGTTTCAGCATCGGTCATGCCAGCAACAGGCTCATCCAGTAAAATTAACTTCGGCCGTTGCATCAACAACATGCCGATTTCCAACCACTGTTTTTGTCCATGTGAGAGCAAACCCGCTGGCTTATGTACAAACTCCTTTAAACGAATCTGTTCCAAGCTTTCATCCAAAGCCAATTGCGCTTCTGGATCTAAACGAGAAAAGAAGCTTTTCTTCACCCGTTTATCTCGTGGTGCTGCCAGCAGTAAATTTTCCATTACAGTAAAATTTTCAAATACCGTTGGTTTTTGGAATTTTCGACCGATGCCCGCCTCAGCAATTTGCTCGGTACTCATTTTGGCAAGATCATAGTTTTGCCCAAAAAATGCCGTACCTGTGGTCGGACGAGTTTTGCCAGTTATGACATCCATCAAGGTGGTTTTACCCGCACCATTCGGTCCAATAATGCAGCGTAATTCGCCCTCGGCAATGTACAGCGATAAATCATTCAAGGCTCGAAATGAGTCAAACCAGACACTGACTTTTTCCAGATACAAGGCTATACCGTGACTAAAATCCGCACCTTGTGGCTTGGCACGACCATAGCCCTCACCAAGTTGACCGCCATGTTGAGCAGAGTCTATTAATACATCACTCATTTAATCACGCTCCTTTTTAAAACGGTCAAATAAACCAATGACGCCCTTAGGCAAGAACAAGGTCACCACGATGAAAAGTGCGCCCAAGATCAATAACCATGCTTCTGGCGCAGCCACAGTAAAATAGGTTTTCACAGCATTGATTAAACCTGCCCCTAAAATCGGACCAATCAAAGTGCCACGTCCACCCGCAGCCACCCACACCGCCATTTCAATTGAATTGACGGGGTTCATTTCACTTGGATTAATGATGCCTGCCTGTGGCACATACAACGCCCCTGCGATGCCTGCAATCACCGCGGACAATACCCATGCCGACAGCTTGTACCACAACGTTCGATAGCCGAGATATTGCAAGCGATTTTCACTGTCTCGAATTGCACCCAAGACCCGTCCATAAGGACGATTCATCAGTTGACGCAGGCCAAGGAAGCACAACATCAACATTAACGCAGTCACAAAGCATAGCGTTGCACGCATCGGTGCAGAGGTAATATCAAAACCGAGAATGGTCTTAAAACCCGTAAAACCATTATTGCCCCCAAAGCCTGTTTCATTACGGAAGAACAGTAATGCGGCGGCAAAGGTCATGGCTTGGGTAATAATCGAGAAATACACGCCTTTGATTTTGGAGCGAAAGGCAAAAAAGCCAAAAATAAACGCGATCAAACCAGGTACCAGCACCACCAGTGCTAAAGCCCACGCAATATGCTCGGTGCCGACCCAATACCAAGGCAACTCAGTCCAACTGAGGAAGCGCATAAAATCAGGCAGCCCATCACCTGCGGATTGGCGCATCAGGTACATACCAAAGGCATACCCCCCCAAAGCAAAATACAAACCATGTCCTAAGCTCAGAATGCCGGCATAACCCCAAACCAAATCCAGTGCAAGAGCCACCAAGGCCAAACACATGATCTTGCCAATCAAGGTGATCCAATAAGCAGACAGATAAAATGCCGAGTCAGGAGACAGCAGGTGTAACCATGGCAACAACAACAGCACGCCGAAACAAAGCGCAATCGCCATGGCGCTATAGGGCTTGTTGGCAAATAAAGAAGTGATTTTCATTGGCTTACTCCACAAACCGGCCTTTAATGGCA
This sequence comes from Acinetobacter genomosp. 15BJ, assembly GCF_000400715.1. Classification (GTDB taxonomy): domain Bacteria; phylum Pseudomonadota; class Gammaproteobacteria; order Pseudomonadales; family Moraxellaceae; genus Acinetobacter. Next base: position 429,350 of record NZ_KE007345.1, read on the forward strand.
AACAAACCTTGTGGACGCTTTTGGATAAACAAAATCACAAGAACCAAGAGAATAATTTTTGCGAGAACAGCCCCTAAACCAATCTCTAAAACTGTACCGCTAATCCCCAGTCCGAGCGCTGCCAATACTGCACCCCAGACTTGACCGACACCACCCACCACGACCACAAGGAAGGCATCAATAATGTAGTTTTGTCCAAGGTCTGGTCCAACATTACCCACCTGTGCCAAGGCACAACCTGCCAAACCTGCCAAGCCTGACCCCAGACCAAAAGCCATCATGTCAATCCGTGCAGAACGAATACCAACAGCGCGTGCCATTTGACGGTTTTGCGTCACCGCACGTACAAATAAACCAAAACGGGTTTTATTGAGTAGGAACAGCAATAGCAATAACACTGCGACGGTAAAACCAATAATGGCAATACGGTTATAAGGCAACATCAGGCTCGGTGTAACTGCGATCCCACCACTCAACCATGCCACATTGGAAACCTCAACATTCTGCGCACCAAACACCATGCGTACCAACTGCATCAGGATCAGGCTCACCCCAAAGGTGGCAAGTAAAGTCTCGAGTTGACGACCATACAGCGGGCGAATCACGGTGCGCTCAATCAACATACCAATCAAGGCACTCACCAAAAATGCCGCAGGAATTGCTGCCAACAGATACCAATCGACTAGTCCAGCAAAATGGGTTTTAAAAAAGCTCTGGATCACATACGTGGTATAGGCACCAATCATGATGAGCTCACCATGTGCCATGTTAATTACCCCAAGCAGACCATAGGTAATCGCTAAACCAAGTGCCGCAAGCAACAAAATGCTGGCAGTACTTAAGCCTGAAAATACATGACCTGACCACTCACTGATTTGCAGACGGGTCTTAATTTTATTGTGTGCATCCAACAACGCTGCCTTCAATGCAGGATTGTTTTGTGGTTGTTCTAAAGTTTGGTTGATTAAGGCGAACACATCGGGCCGATTTGAATCTGCCAAGACTTTCACTGCTTCAAGCTTGGTAAACTCATCGTTACTGTTAAAATCCAAACGGGCTTTGAGCTGTGCTAAACGTGCTTTGACCTGATCATTTTTTTCATTCAGATAAAGCTGCTTCACCATCGCTACATCGAGTTCTGCCAAATTATTTTCTAAAATATCGACCGCAGCTAAACGTTGCGAGGCATCTGTTGAATTGAGTTTGGCCTTGGCTTGACCAAAATTCAGTGCCTTGCGTAAGGTATTCACCAAAGTCACTTGGGATAAATCCGCAGGCCATTGTTCCAGCGCCTGTTGCTCAGGATAGCTGAATAGCTTGTCATCATTTTTTAACAGATAGGTATTGCCTGCGCTATCGGTATACAGCTCGTTTTGATCAATATAGGCCACCAGTTGATCTAGTTGTTCAATACTGGCAGGCCATTGATTGAGCATGGCACGACGCGTCGCAAAATCGGACTTCACAAAGGTCTGAATGGCATCTTGAGAAGCTGTAGACGTCACGGTTGTTGCGGATGTGGCTTCTGCCCATGCTGGACTAAAAATCATCTGTGCCATGATGCAGAGCAGTGCCAAAACATAGTGTTTCGCCATAGAACTTCCCTTATTACGGTTTTAAATAGATCAAATAAAAAAATCAGAATAAAAATGCCTGCTGTAAATACAGCAGGCTAAAAGCCCATTATTTCGGGATGTACGGACTCCAAGGCTCTGCCTTGATGGTTTGCGGTGTTTTATAGACCACGTCGAATTGACCATCGCCGCGGATCTGTCCAATCATTACGGGTTTATGTAGATGGTGATTAGTTTCATCCATTTTTAAGGTATAGCCCGATGGTGCAGCAAAGGTCTGACCTGCCATCGCATCACGAACTTTATCCACCTCGGTCGTACCCGCTTTTTCAACGGCTTGCTTCCACATATTAATACCGACATAGGTCGCTTCCATCGGATCGTTGGTCACCACTTTGTCTGCATTTGGAAGTTTGTATTCCACCGCATATTGTTTGAATTTATTCACAAACTCAGTATTTTTAGGATTTTTCACCGACATGAAATAATTCCATGACGCTAAATGACCGACCAATGGTTTGGTATCGATACCACGTAATTCTTCCTCACCTACAGAGAAAGCCATGACTGGAATATCAGACGCTTTAATGCCTTGGTTACCCAATTCACGATAGAACGGTACATTGGAATCGCCATTGATAGTCGAAATGACCGCAGTCTTTTTACCCGCAGAGAACTTCTTGATATTGGAAACAATGGTTTGATAGTTGCTGTGACCAAATGGCGTGTATTCTTCCATGATGTCAGCATCGGCGACGCCTTTCGATTTCAGGAATGCACGTAAAATTTTATTGGTGGTGCGTGGATAGACATAATCTGTACCGAGTAACACAAAACGTTCTGCTTTACCGCCTTCATCCCCCATCAAATATTCAACTGCTGGAATCGCTTGTTGATTTGGCGCTGCGCCAGTATAGAAGATGTTTTTAGACTGTTCCTGACCTTCATATTGCACTGGATAGAACAATAAACCATTCAGTTCTTCCACCACAGGCAACACCGATTTACGCGAAACGGATGTCCAGCAACCAAAAATAACAGCCACTTTATCTTGGGTAATCAACTGACGGGCTTTTTCTGCAAATAATGGCCAATCCGATGCAGGGTCAACAATCACAGGTTCTAATTTTTTACCCAGTACCCCACCATTGGCATTGATCTCATTAATAGTCATCAAGGCAGTATCTTTCAATGACGTTTCAGAAATCGCCATGGTGCCTGAAAGCGAATGTAGAATCCCCACTTTAATAGTATCGCCACTCGCAGCGGGTGCAGTTTTGGCTTCTGTTTTGGTCTGTTCTGTTTTTTCTGCTGGTTTTGAACAGCCAACTAGACCGATCCCCATCATGGCTGCCATCAGTACAGACATCGACATCAATTTGTTTTGCATCTTGTTTCTCCACCCATCAATATTGTGATTTTTACTGGGTGGAGTTATTCAATTTTTATGCCAACACAACAAGCTATTGTTTTTAATTAATTTAAATAAAAGTTAAGCCTTAATCCCTCAATCTTGTATACAACATTGCATACAAAAAATACGCAGCGACCTAAAATGATGCAAATTTGTTCAGTTCGGACATTAAAAGTTCAGCAAAAGAAAAAGCCAAGCTGATGCTTGGCTTTAATCTAACAATGAGACAAAGAGCTTAATGTCAGTTGTAGGATAACTTTATAAAAACATGGCCTAATTCCCGCTCAACTAAGCCTTTTGTAGCATAAGTCTATAAATTGAATTGTAGGATAAAACTATAAAAAGCCACTTTTTGTGACTAATTTCGATATCAACTCACTTTAAAATCTTATGGGCATACTTCAACATATAATCTTTGCTCAAAGCTCTAGCATCAGCTAATGCATTGTGAGGAATCACAGAATCCTTGGTAGTGAGCGACAAATCGAGTAAGAAACCTAATACTGGCACATCGATACATTGCCCTTGTCCTAGGAGCAAAATACGGTTAAATAATTCTATATCTGAAGGATAGTCAGCTACGATAGTAATCTGCTCCTCTTCTTGAGAGTTCACTTCCCATAAGAAACTGCACAGCTTATTAACTAACTCCCACATAGGAATAGCTGATTGCCCTAAAATTGGCATAACATGTTGTAAAACAAATGAACTAGGGGTTTTACAACCCACGACTTCATAAAACTCATATTTACCATTGGCGGATACCAAGCCTAATGAAATCAACTCACCTGTACCTTGGTCATGCCAACCATTAAATTCACAATCCAAAAAAAGATGCATAAGTCACCTCATAACATGTAAAAGTAATGCATAGGGCATATCAAGTATTACAAAATTGCTAAATTTAGATGATTTAATTCAAGCCCACTTTAGCTTTGCCAGTTTATTTACCCTACATGTAGCTCATTAATGCCAGGCCTAGAAGCAAAACTGGTTGCTCTTACAATAACTTGATTGAGTAATTGTTCTCGAAGCCGATATAGAGTCTGATAGCTATCAAGTTGTCCTTGAACTTTAGAAATTACTAACTGAAGATTTAAAACTATATAAAATGCTGGATCTGCATCTATATAACTAAATAATGGTGATACCCAGTCTGAGAGTTTCTTACTCATAAATTTTTGAGCTGGATCCAAAAAGTCCCGTTCTCTTTCATGGTATTTTTCTGATTCAACAACGAATCCAAAAATATATGGGATAGGTCCTTGTTTATTTTGTGCATAATCACATGATGCTCCTAAACGTATTAGAATAGGTTTGAGCTTTTCTATGCCATTAAAACAAAAAGTGTTTTTAATAAGGCATTTTTGATTATATCCAAAGTGCCCTAAACAAAATTCATCATTGAAAATCTCAGAAGGTATTTCAACCACAGCTCCCCAATCATATGGACTCATTGACTCATGTCCAGTTACCGCTAGATGAAGCATCTTATTGAATTTCCCAACAGCTTTTTCATCAGAAATCGAAGCAGATCTGACTTGTGTAATAGCATTATTCCAAAGCTGAATATTTTCTTGATTAGGAGTGTTATTTAGTATCTTATCGACCAAAATAGGATAAATAGCTAAGTTAAGTGCTTTTTTAGGATCAGTTGCAACATGACTTTTTCCTACAGTTTCTCTAACAATACAACTGAGTACCTTATCTATTTCAGATGGATAATCATTGAAATTTCTTTTATCATTTGGAACTAAATTCATTAATTCAATTAGAGTTTGATTTACGGCCTCTAAGACTTTTGATTCCCAATCGAATAGAACTGCTATTTGAGGATGTGTAGTGAAAAAAGCTCTAATTATATTTTTAAACTCTTCCTCTCTACCAGGAAAAATTTTCCCGAAATCTGGATGATCTTTAATAGTATTTATATATTCTGTTTTAGATAAAGATTCTACAGCTAAAGGTTTACAATACTCGCAACCTTCTTCAATACTTTCTTCTAAATAAGTTATTAAGGCAGGACATTCATGTGGGTTTTCAGTCCATAAAACTAGAATGAAAGGTCCATTGTCTTTAGTAATAACCGTTTCTAAAATACGAGCAATCTCAGCATAATGTTGATTTGTTCCAACAGAGCCACCACTTAAATTCAGATCGATAAAAAGCCCTCTTACACCTTTATAGAAATCAATAGATAAATGTTCATCAGTTTCTCCATTATATGGAAGTCCGATGCAGGAGGTTCCTATGTGCTTAAAAGCTTCAATAATTGGTGTTAAATGCTCTGGCTTGTCATCCAAAACAACAAATCTTGGTGGTGTTAACATTAAATTATTTTCCCCGAATATCTCAATCAAATACTAATGCCATAGCAGCACCATCAAACTCATTTGGTACATCATCTTGATCATCAAGAATAACTAAGCGCCCCTTATTTACTTCCATCGCAAGATTTATATAATAAAGTCCAATTCCCATACCATTTGGTCGTCTTGTGAAAAACGGTTTTACTAATTGTTCTTGTTCATCTTGAAAACCCGGACCATTATCAGCAATGATAATGGCTGTTTTTCCATAAAAATTATTAGTTACATTTACGTAAATTTTTCTTTGACCAATAGTATCTTCTGGCCATCGTGTTTGTAGCCAGTAAATTGAATTATCAAAGATATTATTTAAGCTACCAATCAGAATTTTAAAAATAAAACTTTGTTCGATATCAGGTATATTCTCTTCAAGGAAAGGGCAAACAAACTGTATTTTGTGTTTTCTAAATCTTATCTTTGCTACATCGCGAGCTTTTCTAATAAGATTCTTTAAACTAGCTGGTTTGTTCTCACCCTTGCGTAATAAATCAGAAAAACTATCCAAGATTTTCACTAACTCATGAGCATGCTGCTTAATTAATGAGATGTCATCAGAATGTTCGATTGTTGCATATAATGATCTAACACCATGTTCAACTTCATGGAATACTATAGCTAGCCCCATATTATTGAAGCCTGTATTAAGCATGACATCACGCATTTCGTTATAGTTTTTTTCTGTTTTTTGAATCAAAGGTTCTAATTCATCTGACAAATTATGTTTTTTTGCGATCTTTCTAAGATCATCTAAAGGTTTTTCTATCTTTTTTACTTCTATGTTTTTAGGTTCTTCAGTTGCATCTCTAAGACGTTCTTTGTCAATTAGTCGCTCAGTTTCAACAATTGATAAAACGGCTAAAATGATATTTTGAAATCGATTGTAACTATCATTTTCAACAAATCCTTCACGGTTTGTTTTTTCTATAAGATCATAACTATCCTCGATGTTCAGATCTAAAGAACCAACAATGATATTTCGACTAATATGTCGTCCAGGGACATTTACACGACGTAAATCTAACCCTAACCAATCATCTCCCGGTTCGCCATAATTATAAACACGGATATTATCTCGATAAACTCTGATGCCACCATTCTCATCTAGAAAATTTTCAACTAATTGTTGTTCACCAAATTTAGATAATATTTTTCTATCTCGGTCATAAATATAAAATTCACCAGATATCTCGCCGATTCCATTGAAGTCTTCAGGAATCGCAACTTTTTTCTGTTTCTTTGTGGATGCAGCTAATGGTAGATTTTCATTTACAAGTTCTTTTTGTCGTTCCTCTATTCTTATACCTGGCACCCCTCTGAAATGATAGTCTAAATTTAGAAGTCCATCTTTTAACTCAAACTTTATATGCCAAGGAGCTCTTTCTTTAAGCATATCAATATCAGGAATGCCTTGAGTCCATTCAGGGTAACCAGTTACTTCAAGTAAAGTCTCAAACTTATCACTTCTTTTATCAGTAAATGGTGTTGAAATAGATGTAATTTGTCTTAGTAACTTTCTTACATCACCCCTTGTCCACGTTTGTTCTCTCAAATCACGTATATTAATTTGTGTCCCAGTATTTTCACCAAGAAATACTTGAGGTGTTCTTGTAATGACCTCAACACGAGTATCTTCGAGAAAAGGTTTTTCAATTAATTCAGACCAATTAATTTTGACCAGACATTCATCTTCATTTTTTGATCTGGTAATTAACTCAATTTCATTTCCTAATTTATGTACTGCAAAGCGCCCTAGACCCTTTTCGCCTAGCGGCAATCGATTTAAACGAGTTCTTTTTTTATCTAGTTTTTGTTTTTGTTTGTGGTCATGAGCAGGAACTAACCAAATATCTTTGATTATAGCTAATGACATCCCATCCCCATTATCCTCAACAATAATTTCAGCCTCTGGAGTATTGACCTTATTAAGAGTAATTAAAACAGTATCAGCATCTGCATCATAGGCATTTTTAACTAATTCAAAAATAGCTAAGCGATGAGAACCAATTAGCTGATCACCTAGCATCTGTAATAGGCGTGCTCGTGGGCGAAATGCTAAGTCCTCGGAAGTAATATAATTTTCAGTCATTACCAATCCTTTAATAATTTTTCGGCAATCTTCTGTGCAAGTAAAACAGGAACAGCATTCCCAATTTGTTTAAAAGCACTTGTACGTGCAGGCTTACCTGAAACATTTTCAAAATAATAATCATCAGGAAAACTTTGAATTCTTGCTGCCTCTCTAGGTGTCAATGAACGATTTTGTTCAATATCAGGATGAATATAATGATGCCCATCCTTAGAGATATGTGCAACAACAGTATGGCAGGCAGCTAAATCACCAGCAACTACTTTAAACCGATCCACAAACGAATTTCGCCCTTTATGACTTTTTAAATGTTCTGGTAAATCATCATAGTGCAGTCGTCTTTTTTCAGTATTCCATAAATTCACGGCATATTTATAGATTTCTAAATCTTGTTGTGAATGCGGACGTGCTTCATGCCAAGTTAATGGAAGAGTCGTAGATATTTGAGCTTGCTTCAGCCACTTTGATGGCTTGGTGATTGGTTTTAATGGGAAAGCTTGACCACCACCAGCATTTATCTTAGGAAGATCCTTGAGCAAATCCCATACTTCAGCTTCAGGTATCCACTTCTCTATCTTCGGATAAAATGAATTTTTACTACGATGTCCTTTCTTTCCTACCAAAATAATACGTTTGCGATTTTGAAGAACACCATACTCATTTGCCGCTAAAACTTGATATTCAATTGAGTAACCGATTTCGATGAACAAACTTTTCATTTTCTCGAAATAAAGTTCGTCGCTTGGATCTTTAGCTGTTAGAAGCCCTAATACATTTTCAAAGACAAAATATTTAGGTTTATATCTTTTCAAAAATTCAGCATAGTATTTATATAAATGGTTGCGTGGATCGTCATCCATATTCCCACGTGCTCTACCAATAAGAGAATAGGCTTGGCAAGGAGGTCCCCCAATAATTAAATCTAATTTCGATTTACCAAGTTGTTCATCTACTTTTTGAAAAATTGTATCTAGAGTGTCTGGCCCTATAAATTCGTTGATAACAGAATCGATTTCACTTATTGGAACAGCACAATACAGTTCATTTCGAGTGATCTCATTTTTTAAATATTTTGAGTATAAATCTATCGAGCTATTATTTTTTAGCCAATGGAAAGCTTGACGTGTCTTTAGCGTAAAACATGCTGAAGCATCTGCTTCAACGTGGGCAATTGGTTTGAACCCAGCACGAATAAATCCCTCTGACAAGCCGCCAGCACCAGCGAATAAATCAAGAAATTTTAAAGTGCTAGACATAATACATCAATAGAAAATAAATAAGTGCCAGGATACCAGGAAACTTAAGATTTAGCAAAAATATAGAGACTAATTTAAAAGACTAAAACCCTAGCACCTCAACGATTCCTATTCGAAGATCTATTGGTTCTTACTATCAACCTTTAGTGGGCCAAAATGCTATTTGAAAGTAAAATCTGTAAATTGCTTGCAACTTAAAGGATGATCAATATCAGGGTATTGCCCAAATTCAATATACCCAGCTTGCATAGATAGAACTAATCGAACTATTGAGTAACCTCTACGCTGCATACTTGCCATTGATAATATCCTCGAAGGTGGAGAGCTTTTCCGTGCTTTCTGACATAAACTCTCGATCAAATCTTGGCATTGTATTTTATCAATAATCCAATCCCGATTTAAGGAACTGGGGCATTGAAGCGTACGTAATATACCAGCGTCTAACAATTGCTTTAGCTGATATCTTGTGAGCTGTAATTCCTCACAAGCCTCATCCATCGTCCAATTTGAGGATATCTGTATTGCAAGATCCTCAACCTGTTCGCGAGAATAGTGCTTTTTCCCTTCAAAAACACTGGGTGTAAGCTTTTGTTGTTGTACTAATTTATCCACTCTATCTGGATGACAATTAAGAATTTTGGCAGCTTCTTTTTTGGAAACAATATTTCGCTCTAGGGTAGTTAACTGGATACGTGTTATACGCTCCGGTTCTAAGACACTAGGCCAATAACTCTCTATGTAATGGTCAAATTCAACTTTTATCCGAGCAATTCCCCTGTTCCCCGCCTGACGATGCAGAGACTCATATAAATCCCTAAAATGTTTATGTAAGCCACCAACTCCTTATTGCTCATCGGGCGCTCAAGATATTGATTGAGAAACTTGTAGTAAGCATCTGGCCAATTTTCAAGCATTTCCCATACGTATTGATAATATTGAGCAAGCTCACCATTCGTTATCGAAAGAGGTTGAAATGAACCACCCAATAACCTTGATCTATAATGAGCAATAAAATGAATTATGCTAAGAGATTCTCGGAGCTCCAAACCTTGCAAAATTTCAGGGCAAGAAATTCTATTTCCTCCTTGTAATAGTGCTTCAATATATTGGCTGAGTTTGATTGCTTCAGACGGAGCAACATTACTTAATGAGTTGATAACATCAGTATCATCATCAAATTTATTTAAATAGCGACGATACCAATTCAACCGTTTGCCAGTACTATAGTGAACATCTATCAATAATTTTCCATGTCGAGCACATGCAAGGTATGGCAATAAGCTCCATTCAAATCTACAAAACCCAAATTCTTCGATACAATCTGGACATACCTTTGGATACTTCACAAGTAGATAGGGTGTATCAATGACGTGTTGAAAAGAATAAAATATTGGCTCAATTTGAGAAGAACAACTTGTTAACCCAAGCTGCAAAAAATACACATTAAGATCAAACTCTCCAGTTAAAATCTCATGGACTGGTACACGGTTATTTTTCCAAGCCAAACCAGCATGATGCAGCAAATGACCTATGTGTTTAAAGCCATTTTGCTCTGATATTCGGATCAGATAACTGACTAAACATTCATTTGGTTGAATTCTAGGTCTGGCGAGAAGCATCTCAATGATCTCATAATAAATAGTAAAATATCCAATACTTACCAAAATCTTAAGACTATCAGGCTATTTATAGATATTCCTTTCTTAATCCATATTTCTTTGAAGATAAAGTTCCTTCGGGGATTAGATCAGCAAAATAAAGTCTATCTGACAAAGGTGAACTATTTAGTCCCAGCTTACTCATAGAACATTTTATTAAACCGCAATATTCCTCTTTATTGTTGGTCTTAAATACTTGCTGTAGCTGCTTATATTTTTTACTGGTAAAGGTTGGCCCTATACATCCGTTTTCAGCTATCTTATTCCACGACCACATTTCTGGATATCTATCAAGACACTTGAAACATTGTGTCCGCATAACATCTGATACTTCGACTTGATCGATACCAAGTTCAATAAAAAGCCCAGAAATAACTCTAAATATATCCACGCTGTCAGCAGAATAGATGTAATACCTCTTTCTAGAGGAATTTATTAGAAATTTCTTAAAACTTTTAATATCAGAGAAACCATTTTTCATTCCCAAATCATTCAAGTAATCGCTAAAGGTTTGCTGATCAGTTGGTCTTGATCGATCAAGTAACACTATGCTTCACCTTGAAATAACTTATCATTTATCCAGCCAAACAATACACTTTATTGCTTTTTGATACACCGAACTCAACATATTCAGCATCAATGATCGCATTTTTATTTGCTCTATACCCAAAATGCCAATCTGAATGAACGATGAGTTCTCTTAAGACCAACTTTTCAATCGGCTGTAAAAAAGCATTGTTTCGCTCATCAATACCATAGCTGCTAAGAACCTCAGCAAATAAATTCATATCTACCTTCATCTCTTCCATTTCAGACATCATCTTAGCATCTCGAACAAGATTAGCCGTAGTTGCTAGATTTCCACTCGTTGCACTAAAAAACCTTAGAGCCACTGTAATTTCTTCTAATTTAATCTTTTTAGAAAGCCCATATGCCTCTGACAGGCACATCAAGAGCCTTCTGTAATCATCACGATCCTCGTTACTGCTGATCCTAAATGGTGGTATGGTGTAGCGATATGATATTCGACGTGCTAATTGTTGATTTGATTCAACCAGATATCTACTCCAAGGCATTCCCATAAAAATAATCGGTATTTCTGTATCATTGATTAGATCTTTAAATAAATCCGCAATTCCTGTGACAACCTTTGCACTACGACGCTCAATGATCACCTGAATTTCATCAAGGATCAGCAACTCTATACCAACTACCTTAAGTAGCGTAATCAATCGCTCATAAAGCTCACCTTTGTTTCTCGCACCCCGTCCACACTGTGGATCGCCAATAGTGACCAACAGTGATCTTAAGAACTCTTCTGGTGTAGAAACTGATCTTAATTCGTAGTGTAAAACAGGGATATATGTTCGCTCTGCTTGTTCTATTTTCGGATTATTCTTTGCATAATATTTTGCTAACTCAGATTTCCCACTCCCAGATTCTCCAGTTACCAACATGCAAGAAGCAACACCGTATTTTTTCTTCTTATTACGCAAAGAGTCAAATAAATTCACCATCTTCGTAAGGAATGGACTTTTAATGAATGGATGATCCTCGAAAGTAGTTCTCATTAGCCCATACTCCATCCATTTAAGCTGAGATTATCTCCATCATCCTCAAAATCAACTTTCATCTTACGATGTGAATTATCCACTACGAGGCTGATATTAGGGACACCTGTTTTATCTGACCTTGCGGCTTTAGATGTTGTTACTTGCTTATTTCTTCGAACATTTCTTGCATGATATTCTTCACGTTCTTTAGCAAGTTGAACTTTAGTCTTTTGGAGATTCAAGTTGTCAAATTTGGATTGTCGAGCAACTTTTGCAGCAGCTCGGATCTTCTTATGCTCAAACTCAGAAAGATTGGAGGCATAAGAATATTTCAGGCAATCTACTTTTAAATAGACCTTGTTAATCTGATCTAGCACCAAGATATAACCAATATCAAAAGGATTGTATTTAACAGTTACCTCTCTAGGTCCATCTCTTCTATATAAGTCTTTGAGAAGGCTTGAGTCATAGTTCATCGAAAAAATTTCTATGCCACCTTTATGTAGCGTACGTGTAGTAGTCGCCAATAAAATAGTAGTCAACTCTTCTTTATCTTCTACTGGTACTGGAAAGCATTCCTCCGAACTAGCCCAAATTTCATAAGGTGTTAAATCTGAGTCTTCTAGAGGTGTATGGTGATAATCTTCTGTCACCCACTTCACAAAATAGCGTTTAAACTCTGAAAATGTGAGCACAGCTTCCTGCCTTGCATCATAGCCATCTCCACATTTACCAATTTTTCTGACCACACCAGGCAAATCATCAAGTACCAGTGCATTGACTATACCGAAGAAACGTTCAATACGACTTTTATAATTACCTTTACGAATCGGACAATACTGAAAAACCGCCCCTAATTCATCTGCCACAGCAATAAACTTCTGTCCCCAAAACTCATTACCATTGTCTGTTACAAGTGTAGAAGGAACACCGTGAGCAGGCCACAAACTGTTTAATCCCAACTCTTTCATGCAATCATCTTTTGGTAAAAACGCATTCAAACAAGCCAAACAAACTGACGCATATGAAGGCTCTTCAAAAGACATTTGAAATCCAAGTAACATTCCAGAGTAATGGTCTATCAAAGCAGTAATATAAGGCCGACCAAGTAAGGTTTTATAATCATCATGCAGAACATGAATATCCAACTGAGTGTGATCAAGCTCAATACGTTCCAAGACTCTAGTAGTAGTTATTCCACTTAATGCTTTGGCTAGTTCAGCCTGCAAAACTCGAGCTCCATGTCCCCCTTTTCTCTTAGTTTGGTACAGTCCACGTAAAACACGGTCCTGAACAGTATGATATGTTGGTTTCTGAAGTGGTGCATCAGGGTGATCTAAATTGTGTGACATAATTTTAGCTTCAACATTACGAACCACCGAAGCCATTGACGACTGGCTAAGTGTGTAATATCGCTTTGCAGCATCTTCAATAATTTCAATAACTTTTGTATCGATCTTAGGAATTCTATGACCTTTAAATCGATGCTTAGGATAAAGACCTCGTATCTTTAGACCTGCTTCGACAAAATTAGCGTACCAACTTCTTACTGATTGCCAATGTGGTGCTTTCTCACCTAATTCTAAAGCAACTTCATCTATCGTATTTCTGGCACTTTTCTCAGTGATTTTGCTAATACCATTTTCCTGAAGCCGTTTGATATATCTATATTTTCTATTAGTTTCACGCTGCTCAATTTCTGAAAGATCAATAAACTTAAGATCGCCAAAATCTCGTGATTCCGCAAGAAATTTGATGCCTCCTGAAGTATAAACTGTACCTAGTTCTTCTCGGCTCAATCTAAATACGGTCCCATTCTCAATATCTACTAAAACGACTTCTGCTTTTCCAACAGACCGGACCATAGCACGATGACAAGGAATACCCTTGTTAAATTCAATGATTACACCTTGTTCCCATAACTCAGCAGACATCGAATTTCACCTCTGTTGTCATACTTAATGGTTCAGAGTTCATATCAAATCGCAAATACCCTAGCGCAATCCATGAATATATTTCCCTCAAGTGTGCACGGTCACCAAGCCTATTCACTAACTGCGCTAATGGCATCAAATCATGAATATCTTCTGCACACTGCTGAAGATTCTTCATTTTTAATAAAGGGCGTTTTTTATATTGATAAAGTTTTTCATAGTTTGATAGTAATGGCTGCTGATAGATTTCAATTTCACTCACGATCAAAAAATCAGTATTAGTATCATTTAAAAAATTATTAAAGCGAGAAAAAAGAGATTGATAATGTTCAGTTTGAGTATATTCAGAGGGTTTGACCTCCGCATACTTCCTAACACCAGAAGTATAAAGAATTTCAAAATCAGGTGTGTAGATACTACACTCACCATCATTATCAGGAATTTCAAATTTTTGATGTGTGCTGAGAAAACAGGAGGTTTTAACTTGGTAAACTATAGACACTCATCAGGAGTTTACCATGAGCAAGAAACAGAAGACTTACACCGCAGAATTTAAAGTTGAAGCAATAAAATTGATTGAAGCCAATCAAGGCAATGTATCGGAAACAGCCAGACAACTTGGCATTTCAATGCAAACTCTTTCAAATTGGAATAATAAAGCAAAGACTGGCACCTTAGCAGGCACTAAACAATATTCACCTGATCTAAATGCCTTACTCGAAGAAAATAAAAAGCTCAAACAACAGCTCAAAACAGCTGAAATGGAACGTGAATTTCTAAAAAAGGCAGCAGCGTACTTTGCGAAAGAAAGTCAGTAAGGTACGCCTATATGAAACAGCAAAGACATTTATTCCCGATTAGCTTTATGGCTAGATTACTTCACGTTTCAGTGTCACGATTTTATGATTGGCTAAAACGAGGCATGAATAAAAGATTGGTTCAGCGAAATCAACAGACAATTTTGGTCAAAATAGCTCATGAGGAAACTAAACAAAGCTATGGCTATATTCGATTAACTAAGCATTTACAAGCGCAAGGTATCAAAATCAGTACGTATGCTGTACGTCAAATAAAAAAGCTCAACCAGCTGTATTGTAAGCGTCATAAGCGTTTCAAAAGAACTACGAAGAGTGATCATAATCGAGCGATCTACGCAAATTTACTAGAGCAACAGTTTTCAATGACTAAGCCCAATCTTGCATGGTCAAGCGATATTACATACATTTGGACTGCTGAAGGTTGGTTATACTTGGCAGCAGTAAAAGACCTGTACACGAAACAAGTGGTTGGCTATAGCTTAAATGAGCGTATGACCGCACAACTTGTTTGCAATGCACTGACTATGGCGATTCGTAATCAAAAACCAACGAAAGGCTTAATTGTTCATTCGGACAGAGGCAGCCAATATTGCAGCCATGAATATCGAAAGATACTGGAAAAATGTGATTTTCAAGGTTCAATGAGCAAACGTGGGGACTGTTACGATAATGCACCGATTGAAAGTTTCTGGGGCATACTCAAGAATGAATTAGTGCATCATTGCAACTATAAAACCAGAGATGAAGCTAAAGCAGATATTACAAAATACATTGTGTTATTTTATAATCAGCGAAGAATTCAAAAGAGTTTGGATTTTAAAACGCCAAATCAAATAGCAGAGAACTTTTATCGGTTAGCTGCCTAGCATATCCCAAGTGAAAGTCTCCTGCTAATTCAGCACATATCATTTCGAGGTTGCGGGAAATATGTCTCTACCTCAGCGTCAAACTCTAAATGAAGACAATATTTCGACTCTAAGATGGACTCAACAAGAATTGTCTTTCCATCATTAGCCTTTATTGAAGGGAAACGAACAATGTTCTTAACAGCAGATTTCTGAATTTTGCGTGCAGGGCTATTCATTTTCTAGCTCATCCTGAACTTCCTTGTTCAAATTATAAGCTTTTTTATAAGTTTATCCTACATAATTTATAGACTATTCCTACAATTTTATAAACTTATCCTACAATCTACACTTAAACCGTAATATCTGCTAAATTACCCTTTTGCTCTAACCAGTGTTTACGGTCTGCTGAACGTTTTTTCGCCAGCAATTTATCCAATAAACCTGCGGTTAAATGTGCATCGTCCAAGTCCAATTGCACCAAACGACGGGTATTCGGGTCCATGGTGGTTTCACGCAACTGACTGGCATTCATCTCGCCCAAACCTTTAAATCGGGTGATCTGCGGATTCTTGTTGCCTTTAACTTTTTTCAGGATGCTTTCAAGCTCGTCATCATCCAAGGCATAGTACACCTCTTTACCAATATCGATACGATAGAGCGGTGGCATTGCTACAAACAGATGACCTTCTTCAACCAAGGTTGGGAAATGTTTGACGAATAAAGCGCATAATAAGGTTGCGATATGCAAACCATCCGAGTCCGCATCGGCAAGGATACAGATCTTGCCATAACGTAATTCAGACAGATCATCACTGCCCGGATCGACCCCGATCGCGATGGCAATATCATGTACTTCTTGAGAAGCCAATACTTCATCCGAAGATACTTCCCATGTATTCAGAATTTTTCCACGAATCGGCATAATCGCTTGGAAATTCTTATCGCGTGCCTGTTTGGCACTACCGCCCGCAGAATCCCCTTCGACAATAAATAGTTCACTGTCCTCACGGGTTAAGCCCACACAGTCCGCCAGTTTTCCAGGCAGCGCTGGACCTGCCACAATCTTCTTACGTTCAACTTTTTTCGCTGCTTTTAAACGACGCCCTGCTTTGGCAATCGCCATTTCAGCCAGTTGTGTCGCAATCTCTGCATGTTGATTCAGCCATAAGGCAAACGCATCTTTGGCAATATTCAGCACAATATTAGAGGCTTCGCGACTGGATAAACGTTCTTTGGTTTGCCCTGAAAATTGCGGCTCTTGGAATTTCAGCGATAGAATAAAATTTACGCCATCCCAAACATCTTCCGCAGAGAGCTTCATATTACGTGGCAATAAATTGCGTAATTCACAGAACTCGCGCAGTGCTTCAGTTACACCCGAACGTAGACCATTGACATGGGTACCACCTTGCGCGGTTGGAATCAAGTTGACATAACTTTCCTGAATCTGCTCGCCACCTTCCACATTCCAGCAAATCGCAAATTCACAGGCAGCGCGGTCGGCTTGGCCACTACTGACAAAAGCAGGATCTGGCAAGATGTCACGATCTTGCAGCTCATCCATCAAATAGTCGACCAGACCATTTTCAAACTGCCATTCGATCTTTTCGTTATTGATTTTATCGTCATAAATTATTTTCAAACCTGCCGCTAACACAGCCTTGGCTTTTAAATTATGTTTCAGTGCTTTAAGTGCAAATTTAGGACTATCAAAATATTTGGTTTCAGGCCAGAAACGCACGGTCGTGCCTGTGGCACGCTTAGCGACCTTACCTTCTAAAACCGACAAAGGCGCAACGGGCTCGCCTTGTTCAAAGGCCATTTGATACAGATTACCTTGACGCTGTACTGCCACTTCAACACGGGTCGATAAGGCATTCACCACTGAAATCCCGACGCCATGCAAACCACCAGAGAACTGATAGTTATCGGTGCTGAATTTGCCACCCGCATGTAGCTTGGTCAAAATGATTTCGATGCCACTTTGTCCATATTCTGGATGGATATCGACTGGCATACCACGACCATTATCTTCGACTGACAATGAACCATCTTCATAGACCGTGACACAAATCTGGTTGGCATGACCCGCAAGTGCTTCATCGACTGCATTATCAATCACCTCTTGCGCCAAATGGTTTGGACGTGAGGTATCGGTATACATGCCTGGTCGACGACGAACAGGATCTAAACCAGAAAGAACTTCAAGGGATTGGGCCGTGTATTGTGTCACTTGGTCTGACTTCCTTATTGGATCGCTGCCGATAAAAATTCGAGAATTAAAGGTAATTTTTCTTCAAAATCATCCATTGCATGATTACCATTAGCGTCGGTTAAAATCAATGATGATGGATGAACTGCACTATAATAACGTTGAGCTTGCTGATAATCCAAGACTTCGTCGCCTTGTTGCAATAGCACCAGAATTTTATCAGCATGAACGAGTTTCGTGTCAGCAATCGATTGTAATTGCTGCAGTTGATCGGCATCAAGTGTCCATGATGCAGTGACTTTGAGTGGGATTTGTTCAACCCCAAATAAATCTTCAAATAATTGCCATGGTCGCATAGCAGGATTAATCAATACAGCAGCACAATCATACTTAGCGACAAGATATGTCGCATAAAAACCACCAAGACTGCTGCCAACCAAAACCACTTTATCCTGTGATAAATTTTCGATAAGCTGAGAGAGTTGTTCTAGCACTTGATTGGGTGGCTGATTTAAATCAGGTAAATGCACTTGTATCGCATCATGCTGTGCACAATATTGTTGCAACTGTTGCCCTTTTATCGACATCGGGCTGCTTCGAAAACCATGTAGATAGATAATTTGCATACACACCAAAATAGGCAATGACTTGACATAAAGTGAAATAAATCACATTATTTCGATTAATAGTTAAACAAATAACAATATAAATTACATATAAGCTAGATATTGTCTGACACAAAAAACGATACTGTACTCCGTTCATCAGTATTCTAAAAAAATTACGTATGAAAGACATAAGATGTAAGCGTTTGTTGTAGTTTATCTAAACAATATTCAGAAAAATCACTTCAAACCTTCGGTATATATCAAGGATGGGGAAATCAATATGCCAAGTTTAACACCTCTGCATGAAACCTATTGTAAGTGGGATCGCACGCCCCCGAGTCAGGCAGATGTTTTGGAGGGTTTGGCACAGCTGGTCAGTACCAGCCTCAGTGGTGTACACGAACTGATCCAAGTGGTACAAACTGAGGTATTAAGGACAACGCTCGGTTTAAGTGCACAAAAAGCCAAACAATTACAAAAGCATCCGCAACTGCAAAAGTTTTATCAGTTTTCTTATGTGGCACTACAAAAATATGGCAGTCATTTTCTAGCGCCCAATTTACGTCGCATTATTGAAAAATTTCCAGTCTTGCATGACAAACCCTTAACCCCAACCCTGCATTTTTTGGTGGGTGCGCTGAATGGAATTTTTGGTGATTTCTTTTTAAAGCAACACAATCCAATGGCTTTGCCAATGGTGCTTTATGATCACTATGGTTCATTACAGCAAGGCGAGCTAACAGGCCGTGTGGTGATTCTTGCCCATGGTTTATGTATGAATCATTTAACCTGGTCTAATCATCGTTATGGCGGGATTGGTGAGCGTTTGCTCGCACAACGTGATAACAACACCATGCTGTATTTGAACTACAACACTGGACGCCGAATTTCCGCTAATGGCCGTAGTTTTGCCAATACCTTAGAGGATTTGGTACAGCGTAATCCGCGTATTACCAGTATCGATCTAATCGGGCACAGTATGGGCGGCTTGGTTTCGCGTAGTGCCCTGTTTTATGGCAAGCAGAATCTGTATCAATGGGTGCATATGGTCGAGAATCTGGTTTGTATCGGTTCGCCACATCATGGTGCAGTACTTGAACGCTTTGGTTTCGTTTTACAAGACAAACTCGGTGGATTCCCATTTATCAACTTGCTTGGTCAGTTGGTGAATGTGCGTAGTAACGGCATACTTGATCTGCGTTATGGCAGTGTCCGTGATGATGACTGGGAACATAATGATGCGCGCATTGGTTTTGCCGACGATAATCGTAAACCCGCTCCGCTACCGTCCCATATTAATACCTTCTTAATTGCAGGGACTTTAGAGTTCGAGAAGTTACGTAATAAAGCGCTGTCTGTAATTGGGGATTATCTGGTCAGTGTGAAGAGTGCTTTAGGTGAACACCAGAATCCACGTTTTCAGTTGAAGTTGCCTGATACGCATAAAGCAGTTTTCTATGGGCTGAATCATTTTGAAATTCAGTATCACTCCAGTGTAGCCGAACAAATCACACGCTGGTTATATCCAGATGCTAAAGAGAAAGTTGAAGCTGGTGTACAAACCCATATGATCAACGTACCCCATAACTATACCTTTGATGATTTAGAAGGCATTGTTGAGACCTAAACGATAAATGCTCAGTTAGGTTCTAGCTGAGCTTTTTTCGCTCAAAAGCTGTAACAGGCTCAATCAGCTTAGGAATAGCTTTACTTCACAAATTCACCTTGGTCATTTAATTTCAGTTTTAGATCTTTTCCATCTTCTTTATATAAAATTTCATACTTCTGATTAATAACAATATTTTGAGATGCATCTAAGGTAATGCTTTTAACGAAGCCAAATTTGTTTACCGTTGTCAGATTTATTTCTGGATTTCCAGCTTTACTTGAAGAAGGAGATGCAATTAATAAAATACCCGTGCTTGTTTCTGGGAAAACGACTGAATCACCATAACTTGGGTTGATAAAGCTATAAACTTTAATCAGACGACTGCTATCAATCAAATTGATTGAGCCACAATTCATTCTTTGGGCAGATAAAATACAATTCAGATGTGCATTTGAGTTATAAGGAAGTGAAGTGATCAGGAAACCATCATCATTTTTTAACTTTGCAAGATGTGATGAAGCTTTTTGTGTTTGGTTTTGATGAGAAATCTCATTTTTCTTTTCTGAAGCAGTGCTACAGGAAGCAGTTATGATGCTGAGGCTGACTAAACCGAGGATACACGTATATTTTTTACAAGAAGAATGCATAATAAACCCCTTTAGAATAAAAACCGAACTAAAATCTAAATTGAATTACTTAATATCTTTTTCAGCTGCTAAAACACCTGTAGTTTCACAACCTAAGGTTGAAGAAATACATTTTAAGCTACTATTCAAAACAAGCTTGAATGGGAAAATTTTTCCATCTTGATAAGTTTTAACATTTGCAAGATACGTATACAGTCCTTTCTTAGCATCATATGTTACCTGATCGCCCATGAGGAGGTCTGTTTGTTCACTCTTATCTTCACTATCAGAGTGTATAACGGGTATTCCTATAAAATTATTATTCCTTATATTATATAAAAAAGTAGTGACTTGATTTCTTTTAAATGGAATTTTAACATAATTAATAGTACTTACTTCTCTCACTCTAAAAGCTAAAATAGCTTTATCGTGATATAGTAAAGCTAAGTCAACATTAGACTCCACAGGCACTGCTGTCCTTAAAACATCATAAACAACCTTACCATTTAATATTTGGACACCATATTTTTTTAATGTGTAGTTAATATTTTTCTTTGTTTTATCAATATTACCAAAATCCGTTAACTTTATTTTTAAATTAGGGTTAATAACTGAATATTTATTATATGCATCTATATATTCCACAGGTGATTTTACTTGGGTAGAATCTTGCAAATAATCATTCCATGAAGAATTTTCTTTTGCATAACAAAAGTTAAAGAAAAAATTACAAGCAACTATCATCTTTAAAAAAATAAATTTATTCATAATAAACATTTAAAAATTGATGTTTAAAAAAGAAGTTATCATGAACATCCCTCTTGATATTTCAATTTATCAAGTGTTCCATATGTAACCTCAGTCACCTTATTCTCAACAATATAAAATTTAACACCATTATTACTATCTAATTGGCGCTGCAAGTAGTATGTATTGTCATCATATGCACTTTTTACTAAACTTAAGTCTTTAACCTTAGATTTTAAATCTGCAACAGGAAGTCCCATAAATTCAGATTTCTGATATGAGGCAGTTGAAAGCTTATTATCAAAGACTAAATAACTAATATTTTCATCCTTAGTTTCTGCATATAAACAATTATCAACAATTTCTGTATCATCTACTTGTTTTACAAGACCTTCTTTTGCCAACTTAGTGTAATCTTGGCCTATATTCATATTTTTAAATTCAGACAATAAATTATTTAATGAATAATTATTATCTACAGTCTTAGTTCCTTCTTTGGCATTACACGCTATCATGATAAAACACAAAGGAAAAATACAAAGCTTATACATTATTAAATATCCTCGATTTTAGGCAAACATGCGCCAATATGTAAATGGTGATAATGGTTTTTTGCATAGCTTGTGCCTGATATTTTAGGTTTCTTATTATAACCATCCTGAGTATAAAATACTGTAAAGCCAAACTTTCTTAACTCACGAACTAAAGTAATATTCCTTTGTTCATCATAATCATTATTTTGTGTCCAAATTGCGTTCGTTCTATGCGCATTGTTTTTTCCTATGTATCTGAAATCACATGCTTCACCATTACGATGCGTAACACTTGGTGCCTGTGAACTACCATCAATAAGGCTGCCCCCTGAACTTGGGTATTCCTCATAACCGAGACTCATGAATGTACCAAGGACTCCTGACATGGTAATACCATTTAAATAAAATCTTATATTCCCTCCTGTCATAAACCATTTATATCCAATATTTCCACTCCTATAAGAGCCATGTTTTGTAAAATCAATAAGATAGCAGCTCCCAGAGATAACCTCATTTCCTGCTTTACGCATAGGCGCCTTAACAAATTTAGATTTCCCTAAATTATGAGTCTTACCGTTCTGGTCATAATAAATGAACTCAGCAAAACCAGTTGCAGCTTTATTCTCTCTTTTGATTTTTCCATCATGATAAATATGATATCGAGTCGTATCACTTGTTGGCGGTGATTGATTACTTACCGTTGTTAATGGCTTTCCTCCACTTTCAGTATACGTATTATTTTGCTTCGTTTGATTCTTCTTATCTGGCTCAGTTTTCGCTTTTTCCGCTTCTTCTTTTGCTTTCTTTTCCTGAACATCTTTCTGCTGCTGTTGTCTTTTTAGATCTTCAGCCTGTTTACGTTTTGCATCTGCAATTTCATATAATTTCGATGCCTGAACAGCACTACCATTTACGGTAAAGGGTTTAGTTGAGCTTGATTTTTCAACGCGACTTAAAACTAAACTTTTTCCTTTTATACCAAAGCCAAAAACAAAACCCGTTAACATTCGTACATTCATTACACCGCGATTATTTGTTCTTTTCGGTATTTCTCGACCTCGGTAAAAGAGACTAAACAATGTGTTTGGAACAGGTTTGCCGTCTTGAGTTACTGAAATATTAAAAGGATGTACAGGAAGCTTCACTTTGACTGTTGTATTTTTTAATGCCGTAGTTACTTGAAAATGATGAATAACCTGTTTCTGCCCATCACCTTCTACTGAAACCTCAACATCTTGTCCTTCCTCCGCAATAATGCCTTGCTTGACCCCACGACTATCAGCTGTATGTTTTTTAATATTACCTTTGTAGGTAAGAAAAAAATTCATATTAGAGATTGCTTTACCAGAATCCCCTTCGACTATTTCAATATTAAAGTTTACATCTTTAGATGCAGGAGTTGCCTCTGCCTCTTGAGAGGTCGAAGATTGTTCCTGTTCATTTCTTACTTCTTGAGGTGTTTTATTAACCTGAGGTCTTGGTTGAGGCGTACTATCTGTCTCTAAAGTTGCTGAATGGCTTGTAACTTTAAAATCACTTAAAGTTGCTTTTTGTTTTTCATTTGCTTTTTGAATAATACTATTCGACTCTTTTCCATCAGCAACTATTTTTATTTCTGTGTTTGGGTTTCTAACAATAACAGGAAGGTTACCATTCTCATCACTCTTAACCTTAACTCTTGTTTCGCCTGAAATATATTTACCATTATTTTTAGAAACAATTGTTACTTCTTTATTTTTTAATTCTAAACCTGCACTATCTTTTAGAGTAATATAAATTTTTCTTTTGCAACAGCTTTCTAAATCAAAGCCACCGAACATTGATAAGTATGAAGAGATATGTGTTCCATTACCATCAGATACAGCTGATTTTTTCTTAAATACAGGTGAGCCAAGAAAAGTTGCTAGCCCTCCTTCACCCATTAAATGAGCACTAGCTATTGCTCCTGATTCAGTTACCTCGACCCCGTTAATAATTTTCCCATAATATTGATTGAAGTTTAATATCTGCATACGTTTACATAAATAATTTATCCAATCACTAACTGCCATTAATTGTAATTCAGGCTTTGTAAGAAAATCATTGAATGAATGAATTCCATTTTTACCTGACCATTCCCCTTTCCAGTCATTTTTATCAAAAGTTGCTCTAATCGTATCTATTCTTTGCTTCTCTTTCTCTGGATTTAGCTTTCTAAAATCTACACCTAAATCTCCTAAATAGTATCCAGTTTCAAATAAGGCAGACTCTCCCATTTGAAAAAAACCACGATATCCTCCTGAGCTTTTTTTAGCTGCTGCTATTATATTCGATTTGTGATTTAAGCCTAACTTTAAATCAGCACTTGATTCTTTATAACTAACAGCTTGTATAAATCCATTTCTATTTAATTCAAAATCTTGTACTGATCCATCTTGAAACTGTATAGTCTTTTTCATTATTTAAACCTGTCATTAATCTTATATTTAGAAATATTACTAATAGATGTTTCTTTGAATAAATATCCATTTAGAGTGGATACAATATTTACATCCTCTCCAACTTTACTACAAGATAAATTCACATCTACGGAATCTTCTTTTCTAAACCCATTTTTAATTTTTTTTCGATCTATTTTCCTTGAATATGCGAATGAATTAATATCATTATAAATCATGATAAGATCAGTTTTATTATGTTTCATTTCCGCCCAATAAATATAATAATTTTTATTTTTATACTGAACATGATTACATGTTCCTGTAGATGTCCAATTTTTATCTTTTAAATCAAAGCCAATGTTTTTTGCTATTTTTTTGTTTTCTTTACTAAAGTTATCTTCCCATATATCAGGACACTGAACATCTTCTAATACAATCACTTGTACTGCTGGCTCGCTCCAATATTTCATACATTCTTTAGCACTTTCTGCATGTAAATTTATACTATTTAGCAAAATACATGCACCAATCATTATCTTTACAGTTTTCATTATTAAATTAATCCTTAAGTCCAAAACTTTCAAAATCTGCTTTTAAATCTGTATCATCAATATGTTCATCACTATCGTGCTCATGGTTATGATCATCATCGCCACCGCAACAAGCCTCATCTGAACCATGACCTTGCCCTTCCGTGATCACTTCTTCAACCAGTTGTAGCTTATCTGAACTGTCATCATTCTTACCGAGTAAAAGAATTTCAACGCTATCTGGGTTATCACTAAAGATCCGCCCCGTCCTTGCGAACTGATCAAGAAAACCGATGTATTCTGTTTTCTTAGCGTGATTAATAACTTTATATTTAAATCCATCTTTCAATAAATCCGCATTAATCAACTCGCTAAAATCAAATCGGCGGCTAAAGATTCCACTTTCTGGCATTTTAGGCAGTTCAGCATTTACGGTTGCCCCACTCACAAACAAATGTTGACCAGCCTTACTCTCAAACTTACCACCTGTGGTTGAAAACACCCCGTTGGCATTGATCTTCAACTGAGAACCACCCGCTGTAAGTACAATCTCTTTAGGACTGGTGATTTCAATCTTATCTTCAGTAGAAATCAGTTTAACCACCTTCTTGGCAATTGCTTCAATCGCATCGTCCTGCGCCTGCAACTCCAATTTCCCTTTTGCTGCGTACGCCCTAAAGCCCTTTTGTGCAGCAAACAAACTGATTTTGTCCTGTGCATGACCAATAATATTCTTCTGTGCACTCAAGTTAATTGAACCGCTGGCACTCTCGGCAATATCCTGAGAAGCCTGCAAAATAATATTTTCAGGCGTGGTTAACGCAATCCCATTCGGTGATGCCAACAACATCAAGGCCTGTCTGAAAATCTTGCCTTTCTCTTGTTGCTTGGTATCGGAACTACTTTCCAAACCTTGGGTATAACCTTCCATAAAGCCCTGTAAGGAGCTCAATGCTTTGGACGGGGTGATGTCTAACTTGCTGCCTTTACTAAAGGTGCCACAGGTACTCATCAGCTCAAAATCTTTAATATCGACATTGGCCAAAACCTTTCCGACTTCTTTAATACTCTCAAACGGGTTTTGCTGAATCCGATCTTTAATACTGGCAAGCTTGCCTTTGACAATATCAGCACCATGCTCTTCTACGTTTTCAATGAACTCTTTCAGATTTTCAACCGCATCTTTGGCATCACTAAAGAATGCATTAAATTCTTCTACCGCGCCTTTGGCATTGCCGCCGAGCGCACCAATATCCTCAATAAAACCACCACAATCCTTTAAAGCATGAATCGGATCATTACTCATCCCTTCTTTAAATAGATTTAAGGTGCTACCTAATGCTTGTCCCGTGGTTTTAAGTTCCAATGACTGAATAAACTTCGGTAAACGGTTAATCACATTCAGCGCATCGGTCTGTTGCTTTGCAGCCACTTCACTGAGCATTTTCATACTGTCATAACCCTGTGACAGCAAAGATTGTGCTTGAGCGGCTTCCAGATGATCAGCAATGGCCTGTTCTTGGGCATAGGTACTAATCAGCATGCCTTTACCCGCCCGTACAGCACCCCAAGCATCGGTTCTGAGCTCGAAGCCCTCACCACGGCCGTTGCTGCTTTCCTGCACTTTAGGGTGACTTAAATTACCTAAATTCAACTGTGTTGCCGCATGGCTACTTTGTAACTGGGTACTGATTTGCCCTGTCGTATCATCAAAGCGTAACTGGTTAAAACCACTCCCATTCACTTCCTGACTGCAGATACCACTGAGTTTTTTAGTGTCGGGAAGCTGCCCTTTGACATCAAATTTGGTTGGAGAACGCTGTGCTTCATGGATTCGCCCTGTCACAAAAGGACGGTCGATATTGCCATCAAAGAAGTCGATGACCACCACCTCACCGATACGCGGCAAGAAGCGTGCTCCATAGCCTTCCCCCGCCCAAGGCGTAAGGACATCCACCCATGCGGAGTCGGTGTCATTGTCATTGCTGCCCGCACCGCCATCATGTCCATGATCATCACTACGAGTAAACAGAAAGCGTACTTTAATCCGCCCCCACTCATCCACATAAATGGTTTCCCCTTCTGGCCCGACCACTTTGGCGCGTTGCGGATAAGCAATCGGACGATGCAACTCTGGATCATATTCAGGGGTGATTTTGATCTGACGGCGAATCAAGGTCAGTTCATTGCCTTGACGCTCGATGTCGTCATAGCCTCGTTGATCCCAGCGGCTTTGGCTGAGCAGTTGACTGACTTGTTGCTGTAAATCTTTCGGTAAATTATTTTGATTATAGAAATTCTTGGCAATAATCAGGAACTCTTGATCGGCCCCTTCATGCTGATCAATTTCAGGATGTTCCCTGAGATTAAACCAATAACCAACTTGGCTATCGCGCACGGTACTATAAGCCTTAAAGTATTTGGCTTGACTGGCGTACATGTCATTGAATTGCTGATTCAGTTTTTCCAACTGACTGCCACCGGAGGCAGTAGCTTGGTCTTCACCCTTTAAGTCCTGCATCCAAGCTGGACTGATATGCCATGCCTGCTCAAGGCTTAAACTGGCAGAATCAAAACTTTCCGAATGGTTATGGCTGGTGACCACTGAGCCTGCACCTTCTTCTTGTGCCAAGGCATCGGGCTGCCAACGTTGCAGATGCACCGCAGTCGGCTGCAAGCTACGCACGGCCACAAAACTGGTCATGCTGTCTTGGAATTCAGTGGCACTGCTGCGGTGATAACGAATACTCCGTCGAGCCAAAGCTTGATATTGACTATTATCATCAATCAATCTTAACTTCTGTGCTTTAACAGGGGTACTTGAATGCGCTACAAAAAGCTCAGCTTCATCAATCAGCCAGTTTATGCCTTCACTGCGCCATAGGCGTGTGAGAAAAGAATAGTCGGATTCATTATGGCCCATTACAAATGGGCGTATATCATAATTCTGGCTTAAGCCACTCAGATCCAAACTCAAACTTGCCGCAAATAGTGGACTTCTTTGCTGCCATTCCTTGAATAAAACTTCGGTGATTTCCACAATGCTTTTATTCATAAAAACACGGCTATTACGGCGCTTATGCCATAAATGGGTCGCATCGTTTACAGTCAGCTTATACAGCGTTAATGCGCCATCGCTTTGTCCATAACTGGCCTCAGTTACAATCCCTGTGGTGCGAAACAGTTGCCCTGAATCGGTGACCTGATCAACTGCAACCTGAGTCCCAATAAATTGTTTGAGCGGAATCTGGGCATTGGTCGAAAGACAAATCAGCTCGGCTTCCAAACCCACATTGAGTTGATGCTGGCCTTGTATGCGTTGTAAAAAAACTTGATTATTCAGTAGATTATTAGAAAATTGTACGTGAATGGCACGTTTCTGTGCATTTAGCCCTATTTTTTCTAATACATTAAATATATTAAAAAGCATTTTTTATAATCAGATCGTACGGGAATCGGCTGAACTTTACAAAAAACAGACCTATCTGTCCATAAAAAAAGCCTTTAAGCAACAAAATGGCACAACTTGATTAGTTATTGAGAAAATAAAACCCGAAACATGCATTCATATTTCGGGTTTTTAAAAGGATTTAGAATAACGGTTCGCTTATTTTTGTGTAACGCTATAGTTTCTAAATAATTGCCATAAGCAGATCAATAAAATCAAACTAAAATAAACCAGAGACCAAACGGGTAGCGATTGACCGAGGAAAGTCCAATCTATCGCGGCGCATTCACCTGAACCCGAAAGCACTTCTTGTAGTACAGTTTTCATTGGCAAGGCATCAACTAGATAGTTTAAGCCAGGCCCACAACTTGGAACCTGATCAGGTGGTAAACTTTGCAACCAAACATGACGTGCCGCAACACCAACTGACCAACCAATCGATAAAGTGGCCAAGAAGGCATAAAAACGTTTAAATCCGCTCGAAACTGGATTATGGATAAATGCGACAAGCGCAATTAAACCCATTCCAATTAAGCCAAGGCGTTGAAAAATACAGAGTGGACAAGGATCCAAACCTTGCACATGTTCTAAATACAACGCAAATGAGATACCAATAATGCTGGTCAGTACCAGTACTGCACTGACTAAGCGGTAATTCCATCGCATGGGAAGTCCTCTAAAATTTTAACGGTATTGTGCAAGATATTGTTCAAAACTCATGTCGTTATCTTGTTCAAGTTGCGCCTGTTTTTGCAACGAAGTTTGCGCCAATTGTTCAAAATATTGTTTGCGTTCTTCACTGAGTGGATGCTGGTCATAATGATCGACATGTTGCTGCGCCATGACACTCCCAAAATTCCATGTGCCCCCATGTTGCAAGGTATCTGCAATCACATGAGCCGAAGGGGTATTTTCGACATGGTCTAGGCGTTGTTGCATCACTTGAATGGCATCTTGATATAGCTGGGTGCCATCCATTTGGTCTAGGATCTTGGCACAAGCTTGAATTGCATTTAAATGAGTTTGTGCCCAGTCTTTTAAAGCAATCGACTGGTTTCCCTCTTCGATCTTGGCATCTGCCGCACGACCACGATTGACTACTTCCGTTTGGTTACGATCAATCTGTTCTTGTTCTTCAGCAAATAAATCTGGACTGTCTTTGAGTAAGCAGTACAAGGCTAAACTTTCAAGAAAGCCTGCCGAGATTTCATCAATGCCAATGGCACTATACGGATTCACATCCACTGCACGTAATTCGACGTAGCCGACGCCACGATTTTTTAAGGCTTGTGAAGGTGTTTCACCCGCTTGTGGCACCTGTTTAGGACGCACCAGACTGTAGTATTCATTTTCTATCTGTAGCACATGATCATTGATCTGAATCGGCTCGCCCTGTTCATCATTTAAACCGAGCTGAGTAAATTCTGGATATGGGGTGTGCACGGCTTTTTGTAAGCCATCTAAATAATCATGCAGATCGTTATAATGAATCCCAAGTTCTTTTTGTGCTGAGTTTTGATAGCCCAAACGTCCCATCCGCAATGCAGTCGCTTCAGGCAAATAGAGCGTGCCTTTGACTAAAGGCTGTAAGTGATGTTGACGACCTGTCAGGAAGCAACGACACACCGATGGACTTGCACCCAGCATATACATCACCAAAGGAATCAGGCGAATAAAATTGCGGATCAAACCAAAATAACGATGGCTACGATAATCTTGCAGGCTGAGCTGTTTTAATTGTGGGTTGCTCTCATGCTGCTGCAAAACTGCAAATAGTTGTTCTGGAAAGGACAAATTATAATGAACGCCTGAAATGGTTTGCATACGGCGCCCGTAACGCACGCCTAAACCACGTCGGTATAAGGTTTTAAAGCGGCCAATATTGGAACTGCCATATTGTGCCAGTTTAATATTTTCTTCGTTATCATCCAGCATACATGGCATCGACAAAGGCCAGAGTTTCTCACCCTCTTCTAACTGTTGATGTACGATGCTATGGATATCACTCAACTCATTTAAAGCGGCAGCAATGGTCGTTTGTGGCGTCGTGATAAACTCCATCAATGCTTCTGAATAATCAGTGGTGATATGCGGATGTGTGAGTGCCGAACCTAAAGCGATTGGGTGATTTTGTTGTGATAAAAATCCATTGCTTTGCATGCGTAGGCTTTCACGCTCAATCCCACGTAACATCCCCTTTAATAGCGAGGCATCTACCCAAGTTGGTATCACAGAGGAAGTAAGGCTGGGTTGATTCATATTCTATGCTCGCTTATTCAAGATCAGCCGACTACATGCATGGTAGCGACGTCGTCGATTCTACAGACATGATGTGCATGCCAATCCCTTCGACTCAGCCAATTATAACGACAATTACAATCTAGTCATCTGATTTAGTTTGGCAATTTTTATCACAATCTTGTTACATAAGACACGCAAAAATTGTGATTTTATTGAAAAATAAATCTTCCAATGGATACTCGCCCATGCAAGCGCAAGACATTCTTAATTTTTGGTTTGACCCTGAGCATCGTTCACTTTGGTTTGCCAAAAGTGATGATTTTGATGCAAAAATTCGTGCGTCCTTTGCAGAGATTCATCAGCAAGCTGCTCAGGCGGAGCTGTGGTCATGGCGCCAAACGCCTGAAGGGCGTTTGGCTGAAATTATTGTCCTCGATCAGTTCTCACGAAATTTATATCGAGATCAGGCACAGGCCTTTGCCTACGACAGCTTGGCTTTAACACTTTCACAAGAAGCGATTAGTTTGCAGTTGGATGCACAACTCAGTCCTGAGCAACGTTCCTTTCTTTATATGCCGTTTATGCATAGTGAATCCAAACTCATACATGAGTTTGCCCTAAAATTATTTCAACGTTTAGGCAATGAAATCAATTTAAACTTTGAGAAAAAGCATAAAGTGATCATTGATCGTTTTGGTCGTTATCCACATCGCAATGCAATTTTAGGTCGTCACTCAAGCGCTGAAGAACTGGAATTTTTAACTCAACCCAATAGTAGTTTTTAAGTCGATCTCCCTCGACACTGTACACAGGAATGGCATATGAAAACTTTATTAATATGCACCCCGCTCCTTGTCGCACTGACATTTGCAGGATGTGCAACGGTTCCCTCCAAACCCAGAACCTTTGACCAACTCGGACAATTCACCGCTTATCCGTTAAATAACAAAACTTACCGCGTTGGTTTCCAGACGGATAATAATTTGAGTTATGGTACGGCTGAGGAAATCACCCTACTTAAGGCAGCGCAAACCACGGTCAAAAATGGGTTCCGCTATTTTAGCGTAGTGGACGATCCAAGCAATGCCCGTCATAAAGCACCTCGTCAGGCGGTAATTTATCCGACACCATCGTATTATCCTTATGGTTATTATCGTCGTCATCCAGCCTTTTGGCCGGATCCATTCTACGATACCCCACAAGTGGTCAATATTGATCCGATTCAAGTGTCGTATACTATTGAGTGCTTTAAGACACAGCAGCAATCACCAGATGCCTTTGATGCACAACTGATTTTGCAATCCTTAGGGCCTAAATATGGCTTGAGTCCAACAGGAGACGTGTTGCAGCCACCTGCACCACCTCAAAACAAGAAATGAAATTAAAAGGATGACTCAATGAGTTCAGTCGAAGAAATCCACGTCCCAAGCTTACAACGAAGTAAATACTTCGCCACCATGGCACTGATTATTGCAGTGGTGTCATGGGTCGCTTTAATGGTCGCGGCACATTTCCTGCCTGAATATAAATGGCTCATCCATATTTTCATGCTCGGTGCAGAAGCAGGCGTGGTTGGTGGCTTAGCCGATTGGTATGCAGTCACCGTCTTATTCCGCAACCCTTTCGGCAGAATGCCGCTGCCCAAACTGTTGCGTGATCATACCGAAATTATTCCGCGCAATAAGGCCCGTATTGCCGAGTCAATGGGTCGCTTCGTACAGGAAAATTTCCTCTCCCCACAGATCGTAGAACGTAGTCTACAAAATGCCGATATCAGTTTGGCGGTAGGTCAGTGGTTGGCTAATCCTAAGAACAATCAGCATGTGGTGCAGATGATCCAACACACTGTGCCGAGAATTTTTGAATTTGTCAGCCAAGATCAAATTGCACATTTTGTGCAAAATAACAGTGTGCAATGGGTCAGAAGTACCAAGGTCAATAAATTGGCCAGTGAAATGCTGCGTGCCGTACTGGAAAATGATTTCCATCAAGACGTATTACAACGTGGACTGGATCTGGCACATGAATGGATGGTGTCTCACCCTGAAGAAGCACGTGATTTATCACGTAAATTATTCCAAGAATTAGGTGTTTGGAAACTGGCTAAAGGTGCTAGCTGGATCGGTATTGATGTACAACAACGTACTATTGACTCCTTGATCGAAAAAGTTGAATCGATGCTGGCCAATCCTGACCATCCTTGGCGTCAAGATATTGAAGCCACCACGCATAACTTGATGCTGGAACTGGCAGAACCCGATAGTGAAGCCAGCCAACGTTTAAATCGTGGTAAAGATGCGCTGCTTGATAGTCCACAGGTATTGAACTTTATCAGTGGCGCTGTGGCAATATTATGTGATGCGATTAAAACTGATTTAATGCAGGAAGATTCAGGCATTGCCACCAATTTACAAGCTGCGATTCAACAGCTCGGCGAAAGCCTGATTCAGAATGAAAAAGTGCGTCAGGTACTGAATGAAAAAATGGTCGGCTTAGCCATTAATTTCAGTGAACAGTATAGCGACAAGATCATTCGTTATATCAGTGAACGCATCCATGAGTGGGATTCACGTGAAATGATTGCCAAAATCGAAAGTGAAGTTGGCGGTGATTTGCATATGATCCGCGTCAATGGTGTCATTGTCGGCGCGTTTATTGGTTTAGCACTGGGTGTGATTCGTGCCATTGTGGAAAATGTTTTGTAAATAAATCAAATTCTAAAATCCTTTAGCTAAATTTAAATTGAGGTCAGCTATCGTGGCGGCGGCATGGATGCCGCCCGTAGTGCTGCGGCCTCAAGGATGGGCCGTCAGTACTACAAAGGATTTTTGTTACTTTTCATCCTTGAAAAGTAAAACATGCCTATGCAAATTACATATAATTTCTCACAGCATACGAGGCTGTGCAGAGTCATCGTAAAAAAGAAATTAGATATTAAAAAGGACATCCGATGTTGCAACTTCAGTCAAAACT
This sequence comes from Acinetobacter genomosp. 15BJ, assembly GCF_000400715.1. Taxonomy (GTDB): domain Bacteria; phylum Pseudomonadota; class Gammaproteobacteria; order Pseudomonadales; family Moraxellaceae; genus Acinetobacter. The sequence continues at coordinate 462,807 of NZ_KE007345.1, forward strand.
CCCAAGCCAAGGCGTCACCATTTTTAGTGTCATGACTGAACTCGCACACCGCCTGAATGCCTTGAACTTATCCCAAGGCTTCCCCGATTTCCCTGCGCCACCAGCATTGCTCGAAGCACTGAGCCAAGCGACACTTTCAGGCTATAACCAATATCCATCTGGCGATGGTGTACTGACCTTAAGACAACAACTGGCTACGCAATTCTTGACGCGCGATCAACTGCAACTTGATCCAGTCACTGAAATCACCATCACCCCTGGTGCAACCATTGCGATTTTCTGTGCTATTCAAGCCTGTATCCATGCAGGTGATGAAGTAATTATTTTCGATCCAAGCTATGACAGCTATGCCCCTGCGGTTCAGTTGGCAGGTGGAACATCCGTACATATCCATTTAGATGCCCCTAGCTTTCAGGTGAATTGGCAAAAGGTCAAAGACAGTATCAATGCCAACACCCGCATGATCATTGTCAACACACCACATAATCCAACAGGGGCAATCTGGTCAGAACAGGATTGGCGACAGTTAATTGAGCTGATTCAAGATAAAAATATCGTGGTGTTATCCGATGAAGTCTATGAACATCTAATTTTTGATGGGCAAAAGCACCATAGCGCACTGCAATTCCCCGAATTGCGTGAACGTAGTTTTGTGATTGGTTCTTTCGGTAAAACCTATCATGTCACTGGTTGGAAAACGGGCTATTGTGTCGCCTCACCGCAACTCATGCGCCTGTTCCGCCAGATTTATCAATTTGCCAATTTCTGTGGCACCACCCCGTGCCAGATTGCACTGGCCAACTATATGCAACAACACCCTGAGCATATTCAAGAATTGCCTAGCTTTTATCAGGCAAAACGTGACTTGTTCAATGCTCAAATTCAAAATTCACGTTTTGACTTCATCCCATCTCAAGGCACCTATTTCCAAAATCTGGATTACAGTGCTATTCGTCCTGATCTTAATGATATCGAGATGTGCCAATTCCTTGCGGAGCAACATAAAATTGTGGCAATTCCAATTTCGGTGTTCTATCGACAAGCACCAGAATCACTACGCTTGATTCGCTTCTGCTTCGCCAAAACTGATCAAACACTACAACGCGCAGGTGAAATCCTCGTACAATGTTGATCAACAAAAATAAACTGAACCCTCATCTTCAACACAACTGAGAATGTTATGTTGACAAAAATACAATCGTTTCAGGATGAAGCTTGAAGGAAATTGAATGACACCACGCCAACCTCTGGTGATGCAACCAAACCTCTGGAAAACCTTTTTTGTGTTTCTGGTGCCGCTGATCGCCACCAATATTTTACAAAACCTGTCGGGAACGATTAATACCATCTTCGTCGGACAAATGATGGGTGTGAATGCAATTGCTGCTGTATCGGTATTCTTTCCCATCCTGTTCTTTTTATTGGCCTTTGTGATCGGTATTTCCGCAGGCTCCACGGTGCTGATTGGGCAGGCATGGGGTGCACAAAATCTGGAAAAAGTCCGTTCTGTGATTGGCTCCACCGTGTTTATGACCTTGATCGGCGGCAGCATTATTGCGGTCTTGGGACTAATCTTCGCCAAACATATTCTGGAGTTACTGGGCACCGATCCCAAAGTGATGCACCTATCCTTGCCTTATGTGCAATGGATGTTGGTGGGCAGCCCCTTACTGTTCGTCTATATTATCTATACCTCGATCTTGCGGGGTGTCGGTGATAGTGTGACGCCACTAATTGCACTAAGCCTCACCAGCTTGATTGGTTTAGGCGTGACGCCCGTTTTACTGAAAGGTTATTTTGGTTTTCCAGCTTTAGGTATTGTTGCCCCTGCGATTGCAACCATTATCGGTTATGCCGCGGTGCTGATTTTCTTAGCAATTTATCTAAACTATAAAAATCATCCACTGAAAATTGATAGTCTATTGCTGCAACATATTCGTCATGATGCTGAGCTGAGTAAATTAATTTTAAAACTCGGTATTCCAACAGGGATTCAAATGGTCACCACCTCCTTAGCTGGTCTGGTGATTATTGGCTTGATTAACCATTATGGTGCACATGCCACCGCTGCCTACGGCGCAGTCAATCAGGTACTGAACTACATTCAATTTCCAGCCTTGTCGATTTCGATTGCCGCTTCGATTTTTGCTGCACAGGCGATTGGCGCAGGTAAACCTGATTTATTGGCCAAAGTCACCCGTACCGCTTTGGGCATGAATTTCTTATTTACCGGTAGTTTGATTGCTCTGGCTTATTTGTTCTCAAAATATCTAATGGCGCTGTTTATTACCGATCACAGTGTAATTGAGCTGGGTCAACAACTGTTATTTATTGTACTGTGGTCGATTCTATTCTTTGGCGCCAGTGCCATTTTTGCATCGATTATGCGTGCCAGTGGTGCAGTCAATATCCCGATGCTCATCAATATTTTCACAATTGTTCTGATCGAAGTGCCGTGTGCGTATTGGTTTAGTTCATTGTGGGGCTTAACAGGAATCTGGATTGCCTATGCGCTGTCCTTTGTTTGTCTATGTCTGTTCCAAGCCTTTTATTATCAATTCTTTTGGAAGAAGACCAAAATTAAGGTGCTGATCTAAAACCACCTTCTGACGGATAAAAAAAAGCCATTCACAGAGAATGGCTTTTTTTTAATGATGACAACTTACATCATCTTGGTTGCAAGCGCTGCAATACGTTGATAACCCGTTGGGAATAAGCGTTGGAACGAATCCACAATACGCGCATCGGTCCCAATCAATAAACGGCGTTTATCTTTCAATACCGCATTTAAAATTTGACGTGCAGCTTCTTCTGGTGGGGTGCGTAGGAACTTATCAAACTGCTTGATTGATTTGTTCGGGTCCATGCCCAAGCTCTTCAAGCTGTCATTCATTTTCGCTGCTTTGGCGATATTGGTACGAATCCCACCCGGATGTACGCAGAGTGAGCTGACACCACCCTTCTCAATGTCCAATTCCTGACGTAGTGATTCAGTAAAACCACGTACCGCAAATTTAGTTGCGTTATACGCTGATTGTGTTGGTTGCGAGGTTAAACCAAAAATACTAGAGATGTTGATGATATGACCATCTTTGGTTTGTTTGATGAATGGCAGGAATTCTTTAGTGCCATAGACCACACCCCAGAAATTAATCCCAACGATCCATTCTAAATCTTCATAGCTTGCGCCTTCTACTGTCGAGCCAAGTGCTACGCCTGCGTTATTGAAGATCAAATTGACTGAGCCATGATCCTGTACAGTCTCTTGCGCCCACTGTTTTACCGCATCACGGTTTGAAACATCAAGTACTTTGGTGGTCACTGTTACAGGGTATTGCTTCACTAATTCAACAGTTTGCGTCAGACCTTTTTCATTGATATCACTCAATGACAAATGACAGCCTTGTTTCGCCAATAAAACTGCCAATTGTTGTCCAATCCCAGAACCTGCACCGGTGATCGCTGCGACTTTATTTTTAAAATTTTTCATTGCCTATCCTTTGTACTGCGAATGATACGCACATATTCGCTCAGACCATGTGCTGTTTAACCTGTAACCAATATAATTTTGACAATACGTGTTGTCAATATAGTACACTATAGCTTTAAGACAAATGGCAATAACCAACATCCTACATGTCATAATAGGCCTATTTACATTTCATGACTGATGATGTTTAAAAGAGACAAAGCATATTTTCAAAATTTGGTTATGCTAGTCAGCACAACATGGTTGAAATGCACATATTAGACACACGATTTAAAGACTTTTTAGGGAACGGTTTTCTCAATGGCAACTCAAGATCAAACGACAAGCAAGAAAAAAAATACAGAAGCGAAAGAACGACAATTTAAAGGTCTTTCTTTAACCGAGCGCAAAGAAGCACGCCGTGAAAAATTGATTGAAGCAGGTATTGCAACCTACGGCACACAAGGCTTTTTCTCGGTCACCGTCAAAGATGTCTGTAATGAAGCCAAGCTGACTGAACGCTATTTTTATGAATCTTTTAAGAAAAGCGAAGAGCTGTTTCAAACCGTATTCTTAAAAATGATTGAGAAAATGCAAACCTGTTTAACCCAAGCCGTTTTAATGGCTGCGCCTGAACCCAAGAATATGGTGACCGCAGGTCTGTCGGCTTTATTGGGTGCGATTAAAGATGATCCACGTATGGCACGGATTATTTATATTGATGCGATGCTGGTGCAAGATCTGCATAACCAAGCCACCATTCAAGAGACTTTGACCCAGTTCGATCGTATTATTCAAGGCTTTGTGATGATCACCATGCCGAATGCACCACAAAGTGCTGAAGAAGTCTCGCTGATGGCAACTGGCTTAAATGGTTATGTCACGCATATTATTATTCGTTGGGTCTCGGAAGGCTTCAAACAGCCTCTAGAAGATGTTTTGTCAGCCTGTTGTGCTGTCTTTTTGTCTTTTATCGAAACAACCTCGCAAAAAAATTAAAATCGTTTTACAGTTTTATGACAAACAAAGCTGTTAAACTACACTTCAGTTAAGCAAATGAATTTATTTGCTTTATTGCTAAGCAGATTGTCATCAATCCGTCACCATGCTGCCCTACAATTGTCACAATTTATTGCTAAATTCGACTTTATTAATTCTTTTGCAATGATATTGTCATAATTAATCTTTGTAATAAGCCTGTCATAACAACAAAACGGTTAAACCGTTACAGATTTTAAGGGTATTGCGCTGTGAAAGATGACTATATTTTAATTGTCGATGATGAGCTACCGATCCGCGAAATGATCCATACCTCTTTAGATATGGCAGGCTTCCAATGTTTACAAGCAGAGGATGCCAAACAAGCGCATCAGATTATCGTTGATCAGCGTCCTGCGCTTATTTTGCTGGATTGGATGCTACCAGGTGGTGTGAGTGGTGTAGATTTATGCCGCCGTCTCAAACGCGATGAGAACTTGGCAGAGATTCCTGTAATCATGCTGACTGCACGTGGTGAAGAAGACCATAAAGTACAAGGTCTTGATGCAGGTGCAGACGATTACATGACCAAGCCATTTTCAACCCGTGAACTGGTGTCTCGTATCAAAGCAGTGTTACGTCGTGCCAATGCATTGAGCGGTGAGAAAGTGATTGATGCCAATGGCTTATTACTTGATCCTGTTAGCCAGCGCGTCAGTTTCGGCAACAGTATTTTAGAGATGGGTCCAACTGAATATCGTTTATTGGCCTTCTTTATGACCCATCCTGAGCGTGCCTATACACGTGCTCAACTCCTAGATCAAGTCTGGGGTGGTAATGTCTATATTGAAGACCGTACCATTGATGTGCATATCCGTCGTTTACGCAAAGTGTTAGAGCCTTTTGGTGTCGATCGTTTTGTGCAAACCGTTCGTGGCACAGGTTACCGTTTCTCGACACGAGCAGATTTAGCAGTAGGTTAAAAATCCTTTATGTATGAGCCTTACCCCGTCCCTGAACTGGCACGTGAACACCAACGTTTTCGCTATAGCAGTTTATGGACCTTTGCAAAGCAAGATTTAAGACTGTTACTTTTTTTCTTATTGATTGCGAGCTTAGTCGGATTCGGGGTGGGTTACTTCTGGAGCTGTATTTTTGTCGCCTTTGTGCTGTTCTTCATGCTACAGCTCCGCTCGCTTTATCTGGTGAATGAATGGATTTCCAATCGGCCTTATGATGTCCCTCCAAATCTAAATGGGATCTGGGGCGCATTGCTGTTCAACGTCTACCGTGCACAACGGCAAGAACGCATTGTTCAAGCTGAAATGGTAGGTTTGATTGATCGCGCGCAATCTTCTTTGGTGGCATTGGCCGAAGCCGTGGTTTTAATTGATGATCAACATCAAATCGAATGGTGGAATCCTGCCGCTGAAAAACTGTTAGGGATTAGTCCCTTGGACCGTGGCCGCAATTTATTGTCGATTTTGCGCCAACCCAGTTTTATTGAATATTTTAACCACAGTGATCAATCTCCTGATGGTATCCGTCTGCAAGCACAGCTGGATGAAGATCGTTATGTGCAAGTCAAACTGACCCGCTTCGGTGGAGAAAGTCGCCTATTGGTCGCTTATGACACCACACGAGTACATAATCTCGAGCAAATGCGTAAAGACTTTGTTGATAATATTTCACATGAATTACGTACACCGCTTACCGTACTCAGTGGTTATATCGAAACTTTTATTGATCAAGACGATATTACCCCGCGCTGGAAACGTGCTTTCACACAAATGCAGTCACAAACCAAGCGTATGAATGCTTTGGTTAATGATTTATTGTTGTTATCTAATTTAGAAAATAATAAAAAAGTCGCGAAAAATCAGATCATTGATATGGCCAATCTGATGAACCAGATCTTTGATGATGCTCGTGCCTACAATCTCGATTATGGGCATACCTTAAATCTAGATATTGATAGCCATTGCGACCTGATTGGTTCTGATATCGAAATTGCCAGTGCATTCAGCAACTTAATCACCAATGCGATTAAATACACCCCTGCAGGCGGTATTATCACCATTGGCTGGCATGAAGATGGTGATCATGCGTACTTTACCGTACAGGATAATGGTATTGGGATTAACCCAAAACATTTGCCGCGTCTAACAGAACGTTTCTACCGTGTTGATAGCGCACGTAGCCGTCAAACGGGTGGAACCGGACTTGGATTGGCAATTGTGAAACATGTGTTAATGCAACACGGCGCACACTTAGAAATTACCTCTAAAGAAAATGAAGGTTCGACCTTTACTGCTGTGTTCCCGAAAGAACGCTTATACCGCATGATTTAAACCCGAAGGGAACTGCCAAGTTCCCTAAAATATGATGTGATCATTCCACTAAAACAATATAATAAATTGTTGTTTCATTTCATTATTTCTATTTTTTGATATCATTCTCATGCTAAATATCCCTTTTCTTCGCGCTTGTATTTTCTTACTTGGGCTCAATACGCCTTTGGCAATTCACGCTGCACCGACTGATCCACTGATTGGGACGTGGAAAGTCGTGGATGAACGTACGGGTTCTTACCTGTCAGATATCGTCATTCGCAGGCATTCTGCAACCGAGCAATACAGTGCTGTGATTGTCAAAATGTATCCTTCTGCCAAGGAGGCTGCACCCACTGTATGTACAGCATGTACGGGCACCTTAAAGAATCAACAGATGATCGGCATGGAAGTATTAACAGGACTGAAAATGCTCAATCAAAACGAGGAATTTGGACAAGGCGTTTGGCTCAATCCTTATGATGGTCAAAAATACAGCCTGAGTGGCCGTTTAAGTAAAACAGGTAAAATGTTGAGTATCAATGCCAAAAACCCAAGCAATAATAGTTTCCGCAATATGACCTGGATTCGACTTTAATGATTTAAATTCAGTCACAGTAATAATTTATATTTCACATAAAAAAGAGTGCAATTTATGCACTCTTTTTTATGAGTTTAACGATAAAACTGTCAATTAAGCGCTGGTTTTGGCACTCATCGCTGCTGGCTCAAGCAAATGGCTGGGTAAACCAAAAATATGATCAAAAAAGTAATTATAAACAAAGGTATAACATGGAATCAGCACCATCAAACTAAAATCCAACAAGAAGGCTTTGACTAAACTGATCTGCATCCACCAAGCAATCAAGGGAATCAAAATCATCACCAAAACAATTTGAAAGCCAATGGCATGTGCTACACGTCTGAGTACTGTCCTTTTTTTTGATGTCTGCTTCTTTTCCCACATCTCAAACACAGCGTTATAAAAGAAATTGACCGTCACTGCAATCACCGCAATCAAGATCGATAAAGGTCCTGTATGGCTGATGGTGGTGCCCGAAAGCACTGCCAGCACCATTGCACAGATAAAAAAGCTAAAAACTTCATAGAAAAATACATAAGTGACTCTTCTCTTAGTTCCTTGCATGACCACACCTTAAAATCAATAATGGGTGGATTTTACGCCTTAAATTTGATAAAAAAAGTCAATCGTCATCAGATTTACTGACAAGGAAATTGCCATGAAACTCAGCCGTGAGCAGCTTGAACTGATTCTTGAGATTATTGATCGTGGTAATTTTTCTGCAGCAGCACGCGCCTTAAATCGAGTGCCGTCCGCAGTTAGCATGGCGATTGCCAATCTCGAAGCAGAATTGAATTTAAAATTGTTTGAACGCAGCAAAAATCATCTTGCCCCCACCGAAGTCGCGCTTTCAATCGAACCGCATGCCCGACTAATTGTGACCAAATTACGTCAGCTCGACCTGCATCTGACTGAACTTTCAACGGGACTCGAGACCAGTCTTTGTATTGGCATCGCTGCAGATGTGAATCAAAAGTTTTTATTGGCAGGGATTGAACAGCTGATTCAACGTTATCCCTTGTTAAATATTGAAATGGTCAACGCACCACAACAAGAGCTCAAAACACGGCTACACCAGAACGAGATCGATCTCTATATCGCTTATAGCTCATCACAACTCGATAATAATGAACGTTTCCGCTTACTGGGCATGGAACAATTTGTTGCAGCCGTTTCACCGAAAGATGCGCAACAACTCAAAGCACATAATAAAAATGAACTCACCATGTTATCTGAACTCAGACAGATTATTGTGGCCAGCAAGCATTATCCATTACCTGATAGTCGGGTATTGGTCTCGGATTCTTATTGGTATAGCGATAACTTATCCATGGCGATTGATATGGTGGAACAAGGCTTAGGTTGGGGTAATTTTCCCCTTTCCGTGGTGCAAACACATTTTGCCAAACAAAGTCTGGTGCGCTTAGCTTTTCTCGATACCACCAATGGGCTGGATATGCCGATTCATGCGATTTGGCCAGCTTATAAACCACTGAGCAAATCCATGCAACTGTTGATTGAGCTATGGGAAAAACAAATCAATATTAAATAAAAAAGCCCGACATCCGAGTCGGGCTTTTTCGTATTCCTTTCATTAGATACAACTCCTGTCATATCTCACGTCCTGATGCGCAAACTTATCATTCTTGTTTTATGTTCTGGAACTTCCTGTTCCTAATGAGTTCATCTTAGGCAATTCAATTGAGTCTGAAAATGGGACATTGCCCTGAATTGGTGTAAGAAAAAGCGTACATGGTTTATGTTTAAAAATCTGACAAGGAATATCTAAGTCACTCATAAAGAATCTATCTTATTTTAAATCAATGGCTTTTGTAGTTTTTTAATATGGTCTAAATAAGTATTGAATTTAAATTTTTTCATTAATGTTCCTGCGCATTACAGCTCTTCGCTTAAATAAGAGTATTGCAAAAGCTAAATTTATCTATATTTTTAGAATAAATCTAAAGCTTTGGAACAGTATATGAATATTTTTCCTTTTCCATTTCAAGTGACTGACTGGGATAAAATAGAATCGGTAGAATACCGTGGAGAAACTGGAAAAGCGTATTGGAAAACACAATACTTTGGTGAAGAAGGAAATAAAATTAGAGTAAGAATTGTAGAATATTCAGCGAATTACTTAGCTGATCATTGGTGTGAAAAAGGGCATATTCTATTTTGCTTAGAAGGTGAACTTGAAAGCAGATTAAAAGATGGAAGGACGTTTATTTTAACTCAAGGAATGAGCTATCAGGTTGGTGATCATGCCGAACCGCACCAATCCTTCAGTTTAAATGGAGCTAAATTACTCATTGTTGATTGAGTTAAGATTATGTGGCTCATGTAAAAGACATAAGAGTTAATCTTAAGCCTTAAGTTCAGTGATACACCTATTCACTGCAATTCTGTTGGTTATAAAACAACAAGCCAACGCACTCAAACACTTGTTAGATTTGCAATAAAAAAGCCCGACATCCAAGTCGGGCTTTTTCGTATTCCTTTCACTAGATACAACTCCTGTCATATCTCACATCCTGATGCACAAACTTATCATTCTTGTTTTATGTTTTGGAACTTCCTGTTCCCGATGAGTTCATATTAGGCAATTCAGCCTTAGCTGAAAATGGGACATTGCCCCTAATCTGTGTAAGAAAAAGCGTACACTGCTGAGCTTTCTCACCCTTTAAAAAGTCAGTGATCATATGGAACTGAGTACGGAAAATTTATCAATCTCCCAATAAATCAATAGTCTGCTCTGTCGTCATCACACCCATATACTGATCATAGCTTTGTGCCAGTAGACAAATCACTACAGCAGCAATCAAGGTCAAAATCTTATTTCTGATTGTCATCGTCATCGACCTGAATCAAGGATCTATAAAAAAGGTATAAGATTTCTTCCATCTAATCTAATATAGAAAAAACAAGCACTGATCTAATTTTGAGATATGTGGACATTCAAACAATTCAATTATCTAATCACAATTGTTGAAACTGGGGGTTTTATTGCTGCCTCGGAAAAGCTATTTATTGCTCAATCGGCCCTAAGCAGACAAATTAAAAATTTAGAAGAAGAAATAGGTTTTGAAATTTTTGATCGATCTGAGAAGAAAATTAGACTCACACCTGCAGGTGAAGCACTGTATAAAAGTTTAAAAACCAATGTCGATCATTTAAAAAGTTCAATTGTCAGTGCTCAAAGTATCAGCCGTGGTGAAGGTCGAATCATTAAAATTGCCCATTCCAGTAGTATTGTGTTGGATCAAAACAAGTTGGAAATCTTTGAGCAACTCTGTGATACCCATAATATTGATATCGAAATGAATACTCTATCCTCTGAATTACAGCTTGAATATTTGTTGAATGGGACAATTGATCTGGGTTTTATTCGCCCCCCGATTTATCATAATTTAAAGGATGTCAATTCGATCAGTTTATACACTGCCCCCTTATATGTTGCTGCCCATATCGCAGACCCATTATTAAGTGAAAAAGAAAGTATATCGATCCGTGAATTGGAGCCATTAAATTTTGTTTCTGTACCGCATAAAGCCCGTGGTGGCTTAAGTTATTTAGCAGCCAATTTATGTTTGGTTAATGGTTTTAGTCCGAAAAGAACCAGAATCTACTCAAGAAAAAGATCTCAACTGGAACTGGTCGCCAATGGTTTTGGCGTTTGTATTGTGCCTGAAGAATTTAAAGTGATTTTGCCCAGCAATGTCAGACTGATTCCGATTCAGGACGAGCACACACTCAGCGAGGTGAAACTCATTTGGAAAAAGGATGAAGACTTCATCGTTGAACGTTGTGCAGCCTCGATTCATGCTTATTATAGTGCCAAGCAGGTGAGCTAAAATTGACTGAGTTTAGCTCAAATGAAAAAAGCCCGACATCCTGTCGGGCTTTTTCGTATTCCTTTCACTAGATATAACTCCTGTCATATCTCACGTCCTGATGCGCAAACTTATCATTCTTGTTTTATGTTTTGGAACTTCCTGTTCCTGATGAGTTCATATTAGGCAATTCGACTGAGTCTGAAAATGGGACATTGCCCCTAATCGATGTAAGCAAAAACGTACATGGATTTTTAGTTTATTAATTAAATGAAAATTACTTATACAAAATATAATTTTTTCAAATTGATCTTTCTAACAGTTCTTTAGATTGTTTAAAAATAGGATATTGATTCTAAAAATAAATTCAAAAGATTTCACATAGTGGTCATTAGGTTAAGTATAAGGGAATTTGCTCATTTGTAATTACGAATACCCCTATATAAAATATTTTTACCAATTTTTCTATACTGGTGTTGGATTTTACTTGACTATTATAATCAATCCTCCCTTTTCTCTAATCTCTTTAATTTCACTGGTGAAAAATCCAACTATCTATCAGCTAGTCACTAAATATTTTATTAATGCCTTACTTCTACAATAATTTTTTGGGTAGATAGATTATCTAATAGTTGATTTATTTCCGACTTGTTTTGACTATCAAGATTTGCATCCCACTCATCTAAAAACAAAATATTTTCAGGCTGACTATATAACTCCTTTATTGTTTGTATTGCAAGTTGCCCCGTTGAAAGAGCTTTACCATCAACTCCCCACATTAAAAAATTATGGCTAGCTGGCATTAAGATTGCTTTTTCACCAAATAAATTTTTTAAATAATAAAGTAATGTTGTTTTTCCTGAGCCATTACTCCCCCTTAAAGTAAACCTTCCATTTGAGGCCGCTTCAATCATATTAAATGCATCTTTATAATCGTATATTTTTTCTCCATTAATGGTAATATTACCAGATGTGGCTGTATTAATTTTTTTGTCTAAAAAATCTTCAAATGAAAACAAAACCTTGAAATGCGCATTCATAACAGGTAGCTCAATCAATAAATGTAATAATGAATTTAAAGAGCTTAAAATATTGAAAATCCTTGTAAGGTTTACAATTATAGCCGCAATAACAGCAGCATCTTCGTATCCATTAAATATAATATGATAAATCAAATAAGCTGTAGGTATTAGAGCTACTGCGGCTAAAAGCCCATTGATGGACTGTTTTAAAATTTGCAAATAAATTGTACTTTTGTAATAATTTTCAGATTCTTTATCTAAATTAGATCTCCATATATTTGTGTTTATTTTATTTTTAAGACTTAAATTGCTCCATCCCTTAGCCAACAAAGAACTATAGTTAATGAATTTAAGTTCTGAATCTACAGCAGCATGATCTAATTTTTTATGGCTTAAAAAAATAATAATAAAACTTAAAAGCACACTAATTAAATAACCCCCTACAAGTTCAGATGGTAACAATAATCCAATCACAAACATACTGAATATGCTATTTAGTAAAAGGCTTAAAGCATCATGAATAAATACAAAATAGCTACTTATTGTTCCAAATGAATTTCTTGAGATAATTGAATCAAACTTGTCTTTTAATTTTATATTCTTAAATTGTGCTGGAAAAAAGAAAGGACCTTTAATTAATATTTTAACAAAATCAAAATGGGCCTTATTTATCCATTTTTGCATGCTTATAAATGACAAAAATGCCGGAATATAAGGAAATAACATGCAAAAAAAATACATCATTAAATTGTATTTAAAATCAACTTTACTTTGATAATTTTGGATTAGCAATGTCAAATAATATACAGACAATGCTATAAAAAATTGATGTATTCCGATCAAAGAAAGCGTTACAGTCGCTTCCTTTTGAAAGAACATTCTTTTTAAAAAATAATTCTTTTTCATAGTCTTCTAAAAGTTCACAATTGAATTTTCAACATTAGTTAGAATATTTTTCGCTCTTTCTTGGAGAACTATTTGTCCTTTATTTTCATTTATTGCAATAGTGTGCTGCAAAGATTTTATCGCAGTTTTAATTTGATTTATTAACATCTGTGTCGGAGGATGTACCTTTGGCTTTACAGGATGTCCTGTAACAGAATCTCTAAACAATATTATTTCTAATGAAACGACAATACTGTGCAAAACTTTATCTACTGGGCGAGGTTTTTTTAGAATTGCAGATTCGGCCCAATTCTCTTTTTTTAATATCGTGTCATAATCATAATGACCATAACGTTGCTCATCAATAAACATACAATGATGTGTTAATTCATGTACCAAAAATTCTACAACATCAAATAGTGGGTAAGTTTCTTTAGGGTTAGCCCATATCAAACCAATTCCATCTGTAGATGAACCTCCTCTGGTACCATGGGAGGGAAGAATGAAAATATCTGTTATGATCATTTGTAGCAATGAATAATGATCAGAAGAAAAAAGCCCTAGTTCCTCTAATGCATTTTCAACTTTTTTTCTTTTTAACCCTGAATCTATGCTTTCCTCAATTATTATTATTGAAGCTTGTCCCATATCATCTAATGTTGATTGAACTTCTCCATTGAATTCTTTAGCCATAGCAGAAGATTTTTCAAAGTTATCAGTTATTACTAAATTTTCAGAATCACTCGCCTCTCTACCCTGTGTTTCTTTCAAATACCGACGATACATAGTTTTAAGATCTGAAATAGATGAAAGATTTTTTGTATCACCTGCATATTTTCTTGCCATCATTAATACTATATTTTGAATTTGTTCTGATATGCTTGTTTGAAGAATCATTTTTTCACCTTTATTATAAATAACTATAAAAATCAGAGACTCCTTAGAGCCTCTAATTTTACTGATGCTACGCTATAACCCTATTTTTGAGAGAGTGTAGAGGCATAACATCAATTATTAGTATCATTAACCATATCATCATAGGCGATCATACGAAGAGGAGGCCGGGGTGGTATTGGTATAGGGTTAGGACAAGAACCACCAGGACCACCTTGTCCTGGTGGGCACACTGCTTCACGTTTAAATATTTTTTCAATATCTTCTTCTGTTATTGATGCTATGACTTGATCAAGTAGTAGATCTACTGCGTTATTTTGCAACGGCATAATTACTTACCTCTTATTTATATTGTTTTGCTCTACATTATGTAGAAAAATAAAATTAACACGAATAATAATAATAATCATTAATATTTAGTAATTAAGATCAATCTGTATAGCTTATTTGTCTATTCTGTCAAATCAAAGATATAATGTCTGCTTAAAATTATAGGAAACTTCTCTTTAGTAAATTTAAGGAAGTTAACTTTATAAAGTATTTTAAGGTCTTAATTTTATTAAAATTAACATAATACAACTTATGCGAAGTAGGTAAAAAAAAGCCCCTTAAAGTTTTAAGGGGCTTTTTTTAAAATCATATCTAAATTAAACCGAATGACCTAATCGCTCACCCATCACCACCGTCGAATTGGCTTTAAACTGTTCTTCCCAAACCATTTTATCTTTTTCAAATAAAACCACAGCGGTTGAACCTAGGTAGAAGCGACCTAACTCGGCACCTTTCTCCAATTTCATTTGGTGATGCTGCAATTCAACTTTGCCCGATGGTTTTACTTTGCCTGTCGCAACCGTTTCAATCCCAGCCACAATCATTGCCCCAACTAAAACCACCGCCATACGACCCAGTTCGGTATCAAATAAGCACACCATACGCTCATTACGTGCAAACAAACCTGGTACGTTTTCAGCCGTGGTTTGATTGACTGAGAACAACTCGCCCGGAATATATAAGGTTTCGGTCAATGTCCCTGCCAATGGCATATGGACGCGGTGATAATCTTTCGGCGATAAATACACGGTTGCAAATTGACCATCAATAAATGGTTTCGCCAACTGCGGATCACCAATCAATTTTTCAGCAGAAAAGCTTTGGCCTTTGGCTTGAAAAATATCACCCGCTTCGATTTTACCCAGTTGCGAAATCGCACCATCCGCAGGACAAACAATGCTATCCGCTTGCTCATCAATACCACGGACACCATCTTTCAATGCACGAGTAAAAAACTCGTTGAAAGATTTATAGTGTTGCGCATTGCTTTGTTCAGCAATGCTCATATCAATGCCGTATTTTGCTTTGAACGCTTGAATAACAGCAGTTTTTACCAAAAGATTTTCACTTGCGGCAACCTTACCCACAACACGGCTGAGTTGATGTTGCGGCACAAGATTCTGTGCTTTGATAAATAATTGTTTTTTTAAATCTGCTGCAAAACTCAAGACGGTGACTCCCCTGAAATAATAGGACTATCGAGGCGATTGCCCCATTCACTCCACGCACCGTCATAGGCTCTAACTTGCCAGTTGAGCAATCTTGCCAAAATATACGCCAAGCCAGAACGGTGATGAGACTGACAGTACACCACCACAGGTTGTTGTAAATTAAAGCCTAATTGTTCTAAACGTTGTTGTGTGCGTTCAAGCGGGTGTAATTTTAGATGATTTTCACGGTTTAGGGCAGTACTCCATTCAAAATGCAGTGCATTTGGAATGTGACCGCCGCGTCGCGCAGCCAAGCGCAAGCCTGTATATTCCTCGTTGGTACGGCAATCCCAGAGCTGAATATTGTCTTGTTCGACCTGTTGTAACAATTCGTGATATTCAATTCGATGCTGTTGTACGGTATCTAAATCGATCTGGAACAGATCCGCAACGGGTTTTACTGGATCAACTTCAGCTGTGGTCGGCAAACCTGCCCCCAACCAGCCATGAATGCCACCATTAATCAAACTGGTGCGGTTAAAACCAAGGCAATGTAAATTCCAGATCAAACGCCCTGCCCAAGCTCCACCTTCATCGTCATAGACCACGACATGATGCTGAGGTGAAATATTTAATTTTTCGATTAAAGCCTGTAAGCCTACTAAATCAGGCAATACCCCATTGGCTTGTTCTTGTTGTGCAACCAAGTATTTAGGCTGTAAATGAATCGCATGAGGAATATGCAGTTGTTCATATACCGAAGCTCGGCTTAAATCGACAATCCGAATCAACTCGCTACCCAAATACGGCACCAGTTGTTCAGGCTCAATCAGTAAACCCAGTTTAAAATCTACGTCAGTCATGGTTATGCTGTTTTATCATCCGCATTGGGGATGATATTAACATAGCCGACTTTTTATCTTTGTCTGATTTTTTGCATTGATTTAGCAGAAAAATAGATATACCGTCTGACGAATATCCATAATGCTTTTGAGATTTAATATAACCTATCTCATGAAATTGGATCCTCGAAAACGTCATCCACAACCTGCGAAATATCTACAAGATATTGTTTCTGCGAAATATAAAATAGAAGAAGGAAATGAACAGGTTTTGTGGATGACAATGGTTTTGCCTACTTTTCCCGAAAGAAAAGTAGGTCGAACCGAAGGTTGAACCTAATATTTTAAAAATGCCCAGTAAGATACCGCCATCACCATCCTCTAAACTTGTTTGCTTAGACATTAACTTCGTTCTCTTCAATATCAAACACCTGACGCAAATACGCCAAGAACGTATCATTATCCGTCATGGTCTTACCCGGACTATCCGAAATCTTCGCCACCGACTGACGATTACACTCCACCAATTTCAATACAATATTCAAAGGCTTCTGCCCCATATCATTGGTCAAATTGGTGCCAATCCCAAAACTTACTTGGAAACGATCTTTAAAATACTGATGCAATGACCATGCTTTTTCTAAATTCAAACCATCACTAAAGGTCAACATCTTGGTCTTGGTATCAATCTTGAGTTTGCGATAATGCGCATAAGCCTTATCACCCCACTCATACGGGTCACCACTGTCGTGACGTAAACCATCAAACAACTTGGCAAAATACAAATCAAAATCACGCAGGAAGGCATCCATTCCCACCACATCGGTCAGGGCAATACCTAAATCCCCACGATACTCTTGCACCCACGCTTCCAATGCGGCTTTTTGGAAATTACGCAAACGTACATCAAGTGCTTGAAAAGCCTGTAGAAACTCATGTGCCATAGTACCAATTGGACTGATCCCCAATTGCTTGGCCAATAATACATTACTGGTGCCTCGGAATACTTTGGGTGCCGCAGCCTGAAAGGCTTGCACCACATGCTTTTGCCATTCAAAGCTATAACGGCGGCGTGTGCCAAAATCAGACACTAAAAATGGTGGTTCTTTATCTTGTTGTTCTTGGGCGTAGTGCTGTAACTGTAGCAATTTCTGTTGCAGGCGGCGTTCACCCTCAACCAATACCTCATCGCTACGGATACGACGGAAATACAATTCATTGACGATAGCCAAGACAAAAATCTCAAACATCATCGCCTGAACCATAGGGCCTTCAATTCGGATATCTAAACGCCCAGCCTCATCAATACTCGCTTGGATAAAACGACGTTTGAGTTGGAACAGTTCCAGATAATCAACAAAATCACTTTTAATAAAGCGCAATGAACGCAAGTACTGTAATTCATCTTCTGCAAAACGCAGTTCACACAGCAAATCCAGCTGCTGATTCAAGTCATCCAAAATATCAACTAAAGGATAAACCGTATCTTCTAAATTGCGGCAACGAAATAAATAAACACTATGCGTTTGCGGAAACTGATGCAACACCACCTGTAACATGGTGAATTTATATAAGTCGGTATCCAGTAAAGATTGAATAATTGCTGTAGACATGACTGAATTAGGATCTATTCTATTTCAAGCATTAAAGCATACTTTTATCCAGAAATGAGACTGTCTACGACGATGGATATTTTTCTCAAAATCATCTGATTTGGTGTCCTTTTAAATTCAATAACTTAGAGCAATAGCAGAGTTTAGTTGGAGAGCTCAGCCTGAATCTGTTTTAAACGTTGTTGTTGTCCGAATTGAATTGCGAACTGTTCTGCGGTGAGCTGTCCCGTTTTCTCTGCATTGAGGTCGCAGTCTACCTGACGTAATTGTTTGGCAATGCCCCATTCAGCTTTGACAATCGCCCCCATTAAGGCCGTATGTCCACGCTTGTCTCGTAGACAGCGATTGGCACCTTGTTGGATCAAAATATTAACCGCTTCTTTTTGCCCATAATAGCTCGCCATCATCAATGCGCTATAACCAGAGTGATCCTGTACATCGATCGGGAAACCATGCTTTAAAAACTCTTGTAAAACATCAACATTGCCTATTTTGGCCGCAGAGAAAAATAGCTCAACCACCTCCTCTGATCCTTTGTCTGGGACAGATGGAGTGTCTGCATTGGCAGAAACAGAGAAACTGCCAAAAAGTAGGCTGATCGTGAATAATAAAGACCGAAAATGAAGCACTATTAACATCCAATTAAAAGTCTAAAAAGGAATGCCTGTAACACTCGCCCTAGGTGCAGGAAAGGCTATTGAGGTTACAGGACTTTCTGGGGGTAACATTCAGGCACCTGTTACCACATGCTACATGCTAAAAGTACTTATTCGTCTTTCAATTGCGCTGCTTTCGCTTGAGCATTTTTAAGATTTACACCTACGGCCTTAGCAAGACGTGTCCCGTAATCTGCATCAGCTTTATAGAAATAAGACACCATAAGCGTTTTGGTCTCTACATCTTTGACTTGTCCGAGGTCTGCGGCAAGATTACGGATCAAGTCATTTTTTTCCGTTGCTGAATAGCTCCGATATACCTCACCTGCCTGTTTAAATGGCTGCTCTTTTTGAATCGCCTGTTGTAAAACCGTTCCTTGCAAAGGTGTTGCGACCGCTCTTGCAATCTCCGTTGAAGGTTTAGGCTCTATCGTGCTTGGCTCATAATTGACCTGAGACTCTGTTTGCCCCATGTTCATAAAACCTTCTTGGTTGTTGTTATTCACCGCAACCCGAGGACGATTCACTGGAATCTGTTGATGATTGGCACCTAAACGATATAACTGTGTATCCGAATAAGAGAAGATACGGCCTTGTAACAAACGGTCTTCCGATGGCTCAATCCCAGGAATTAAGTTACCTGGAGCAAATGCCGATTGTTCTGTTTCCTGGAAGAAGTTCTTCGGCATACGATTCAGGGTCAAGGTTCCGACTTTGACTTCAGGCACTAGATCATTCGGCCAGATTTTGGTTGCATCTAATGGATTAAAATCAAATTTATCCAAATCTTTTGGATCAAGTACCTGAATATACAAATCCCATTTCGGATAGTTTCCAGCATAAACATTTTTGTACATATCATTGGTCAAGTGGTTCCAATCACGACCTTGAACTTCACGCACCTGATCGAGATTCAGACCTTTCACACCTTGTTTCGAACGCCAGTTGAACTTAACGTACTTATATTCACCTTTGTCGTTATAGAGTTTAAATGCATGCACCCCAAAACCATCTAAAGTACGATAGCTTTCTGGTGTGCCTAAATTTGAATAGACATAAGTCAACATATTGATTGACCATGGCTGGCTTTTTAAGAAATCAAAAACTCGGTTCGGATCTTGGACATTGGTGACAGGATCAGGCTTCATCGCATGTACAAAGTCAGGAAACTTGATCGCATCTCGGATAAAGAATACAGGTAGATTATTGCCGACCAAATCCCAATTGCCCTGATTTGTATAGAACTTCACGGCAAAACCATGCGGGTCACGTGCGGTTTCAGGCGAGCCTTTAGGATGGATCACCGTTGAAAAGCGGACAAAAACAGGGGTGGTTGCGCCTGCCTTAAACACAGATGCGACGGTTAAATCAGACAAATCTTTTGTTGCGACGAAATCACCGTATACACCGGTACCACGTGCATGCACAACACGCTCAGGAATACGTTCACGGCCAAAACGTTGTAATTTTTGAATCAGTTGTACATCTTGCAGTAACGTTGCGCCATTCGCACCGGCTGTCATGGAGTTTTGATTATCACCTACAGGTGCACCGTTGTCTTTTGTTAAAGGTGCTGCATACGCGGTGCCAAGCGTTGCTGCCATTATCGTAAATAAAAAAGTTCGCTTAAACATGCTATTAAATCCAAAATCTAAATACCTTTCCTGCAAGGGGACTATACAAAGATTTGAACAATAGATAAAAAAGATAATTTTAATGAAGTAAATCGAAAAATAAGATTAAGGCCAACCAAGCATCTTGCTGGGGTCGGTGTAGAACAACCAAATCTGTTAGACTGTTGCGCTGATTCAATACCGATCTTCATTTTTATGCGCGCATTAATTCAACGTGTCCTCGAAGCCAAAGTTGTGGTTGAAGGGCAAATCACTGGCGAAATTCAACACGGCTTATTGGTGTTTTTAGGTTTAGGCAAAGAAGACACTTTAGAAAAAGGCCAAAAGCTGATTGATAAGATTTTGAAGTATCGTATTTTTGATGATGAGCAAGGCAAAATGGGCTGGAATGTCAGCCAAGCCAATGGTGGGATTTTATTGGTTTCACAATTTACCTTAATGGCACACACCCAAAAAGGCTTACGTCCTGACTTTGGACCCGCCATGCCCCCAGCAGAAGCCAAAGCTCTGTATGAACAATTGGTTGAATATGCACAACAACAATTCGACCATGTGCAAACAGGCATTTTTGCAGCGGATATGAAAGTTCATTTAATTAATGATGGGCCAGTCACTTTCAATTTAGAGATTGAATAATTCTAGGCAATAAAAAACTCCCGATTTGGGAGTTTTTTATGTCAGCTTATTTGCCAGTTTTTTCTTTAATAAAGGCACGTGCTTGACGGATTTTTTCTTTAACTGGTTTTGGCACTTTAGGTGGAATCAATTTCGCCGCTTGGTTGAACCACACCAATAAGCTAAAGTCACCTTCCATTTTGATGCTGCCATCTTGCATACCCGTCATAAATGCGGTCGGGTCACCTTTCAACAAAGTTTTAACACCTTGCTCGCTTGATGCAAATTGTAAAATAAAATCTGCTTTTTCTGGGCTGCCTGCAACCGTATCAATCTTGCCACGATTCACAAGAATCTGACGGGCAAAACCTAAATCTGTACCAATCTGAATACGAAATTCACGGTCATGCACCAATTCAATAAACTTTGGGCTGGTACGTGCCAATTGCTTCATACGTAACGCCAAACCTGCCACTAATAAATCAAGTGGATCAGTACTTACATCAACGATAGGTAACTTAACCACAGGTAAAGAAGAAAGCTTCATGACATTTATGCCTACAGTATTATGATGAAAATTAAGACAACCGTATCCTAGCACAATTGTATATGAGTCTGTAAAAGCTTTGTTGCAGAAAATTAGTACAAAAAAGGCATGCTGAGCATGCCTTTGATGTTATTCAAATTATTATAATTTATCTGCTAGAACATTGCTGCTGGTCGTCCTTATATACAGGTGTATGTTCAATATACTGACGATTTGCCAGCTGTTTTTGTGCTTGTTTGTCTTCACGTAAAAGGATAAATGTAACCGTTATCATCGCAAGGCTTAACGCAGTCAAATAACTATAGGCGACGGACATCTCGAATATGGTTTGCGCGCCAAAGCGCACCACTTCTAACAGTCCCCAGCACAGCATACCCGCCAACATAAAACCTAACCAACGACGATAAGGAGAAAAGAAAACAGCAATAACTGCGACAGCGATTAAGCCAAATCCAACCCACATGGTGAAATTCGCTGCTTCCATAGAAACCTCCGTCTTAAAAGGGGTGGCCTGTATTTAATTCAGACCTCTATATTGTTCTGTAATCTCTAACAGTACTTCGTATTGCATTAACGTCTTTATGCATTATGGAGCGTTTTTTTTAGAAAAAAAGAGCCTGAAATTAACCTTACGACACAAGCTGTCGCAATATGCTTTTGTCATTACATTTTTAAAACATATAAAAGTCTTGAATGTCCATATAGCATCAATTACAGCGTGTCATTACAAAAAACTATGCCTCTTTTTTGCTGCAAAAAAACTTTTTTCGGAATTTTTTTATCGTTGTTTTTCTATACATTTAGACATAATTATGACGAATAAATGACGTACAAAAAATGAATAAGGCCGCAGTAAAAGCGACCTTATTGAAACGCAATAAATATTGATCTAAGCGCGGTTTAAATCCTTATCATGCATGCCTAATAAGTACAGCACGCCATCTAAACCCACACTTGAAATTGCCTGATTGGCATTTTGACGGACCAAAGGTTTAGCACGGAATGCAACGCCTAGACCTGCAATTGAAAGCATCGGTAAGTCATTGGCACCATCACCAACGGCCATCGCCTGCTCTAGCGAAATCCCCATTTTTTCAGCCAGTTGACGCAGTAACTCTGCTTTACGAGCACCATCCACAATCGCACCTTTCACTTCACCCGTTACAAAGCCATCTTCTACATCAAGAATATTGGCATGTACTTCATCAATCCCAAGTTTTGCTTGTAAGTACTCAGCAAAGTACTGGAAACCGCCTGATAAAATTGCAGTCTTATAACCTAAGGCCTTCAAGGTAGAGATCAAACGCTCTGCCCCTTCGGTCACAGTCAAACGTTGTGCAATTTTCGGTAATACAGAAGCATCCAAACCTTTTAATAAAGCAACACGGGCACGGAAACTTTGTTGAAAATCAAGTTCACCCAGCATGGCACGCTCAGTAATTTCAGCAACTTGAGCGCCAACGCCTGCTTCTAATGCCAGTTCATCAATCACTTCTTGCTCGATCAAGGTGGAGTCCATATCAAAGCAAACTAAACGACGATTACGGCGATATGCATTGTCTTCTTGCACAGCGACATCAATATTTAACTCGCCAGATAGGCTTAAACATGCTGCACGCATCGCTTGGGCATCCAACATCTGTCCACTAAGGCCAAACTGCACACAGGCACGACGTGGAAATTGGCTTTCTGCATCCAGATCTAAACGCCCCGATAAACGAGTGACCGTTTCAATATTAAAGCCTTGACTTGACACAATTTTAGTCACGGCTTGCAGATGTGCAGCGGTAAGTTCAGGTGCAAGCGCAGTCACGATATAGCGAGTTCGACCGCCTTCACTCACCCATTGATCATATTCTGCGTTGGAGATTGGTTTAAATCGCACAGTTAAGCCAATATCATGTGCTAAAATCAAAATCTCTTTCATTGCTAATGCAGTTGCAGTCTCATTATCCGATGCAACAACGATCCCAAGGGTCAGTTGATTATGGATAACTGCCTGCCCCACATCGAGTATTTGCAAAGAATGTACGGATAGTACCTGCATTAATCGAGTAAACTGATTCGGTTGATCTGGTCCTAGAAAGGATATAAGAATGATTTCTCGCATGAATTGACTCGTGGTTGAGCGACAACTATTGTAAGAATCATAACATAACCCATGAATCTATTTGCCTTGGAAATTTAACTTGAATGCGCCTCGCCAAGGGCTATTTGCTAGCCTACTGATCGTAAGTTTTGCATTGCATACCTTTTTATTGGTGATTGCAACGACACATCAACTCAATGAAAATCGCGCTAGCCAAGGACAACTGATGACCAGTCAGTTAGTGGCAGATAGTCTTGCCGAGTTGGAACCAGCCAATACTGTTTCACTGGCATTGGTGGCGAATCGTTATGCAACCAACCCAAGTGTTGCATCCATTCGTATTTTAGATGCCAATAAACAAGTGCTTGCAACCAGTGGGATGGCTAAAACCCGCCAAGGTGAAGTATTTGTTCGGGATGCGCTACAAAATGAAAAGAAAGTCGGTACCGTTGAAATTACCTTAATCCAACCGAGTATCGGTGAGATTTTACGTACCCAATGGTTAGCGATTTTAGTCTCATTGTTCATTCATGGCCTGATTTGGTTAGCCTATCGCGCAATCGCACGCCCAACACGTAGCGAATACTTGGCACGTATCAATCAAGAGAATCATCTCAAGCATGAGATTCAACGCTTAACCCAAGCTCTTGCACTTGAAAAACAAAATGCTGTGACTTTGGTTAGTCAGGCACAACAGCAGGCCAAAGTTCAAGCCAAACCGCGTGTTGAAAAAAATCCAGCTGAATCCGTATCACTGGATGATCAAGCTTTGGCGCTCAATATTCAGTTTTATGATCCTAAGCAGTTATTGAATAGTGTAAACCAGTCTGTTTCAGTCCCGTATTTCAAACTATGCCAATTATTTTTAGATAAAAGTATTGCGCTCTGTGCCAAGCATTACCAGATCGATGCGAATCAGATTCAGGTGGTTCAAGAATTCAATGCAGATGGTGCAAGCTTAACAACGACGTCTGAAAACAGTCATGCCCTTGAATGTCTGATGATGGTTGGTGCTGTTTTCCAATTATTGGCCGATGTACTGTATAAACGTTATCGTGAAGATAAACGTTTTGCCTTACAAACCCGTGGTGCTGTTGCAAGTGCAGTCGATGCAATGCAGCTAGATGCAGTTGAAGCCGCGAAACGATTGGCACAACATCTACATGCCAAAGAAGCAGCTTTGCATTTAAATCATGATCAGCTCAAAACTATTCAAAACAGTTATGAATTAGTGGCAATGCCAAATCCAAGTAATATCATGACCCGTCATGCCTTTATGATTAATGGTATGAATGAAGAATGTGCAACGTTGGCGCAAACGCTACGTACAGAAATTTTAATGGGTAAAAAAGCCAAAGCTTCGACAGAGCTTGAATAAATAACACTTAGGCTACGCTAATAGAGTCATTCTAAACACAAGGCTTTGTCTAGATACAAAGCCTTGTGTTTTTTTGTTTAGCCCATAGATATAAACCTTACACTCACATCACCCTGTCTTTTAAAGTGGCAAAGCTGGGCAGGATAATGTGTTGCAAGATAATTTGTTTGGCCTGACTTTTTATTGATAAAGAAGCACAGGCGAAATTTTTTAAAATGCGGTAAACTATGCCAGATTTATCGAATACTAGTGCCTAAAAAGGCAAGATAAAAGGTGAAAGCGAATGCCGCTGAGTCATGTTGAAGAGCTTGTTGCAGATATTCGTGCAGGCAAAATGGTCATCCTGATGGATGATGAAGATCGTGAAAATGAAGGTGACTTAGTCATCGCCGCAACGCATGTTCGCCCTGAAGATATTAACTTCATGATTACCCATGCACGTGGTTTGGTTTGCTTAACACTCAGTCGCGACCGTTGTAAACAACTCAACCTTCCATTGATGGTTGATCAAAACGGCGCGCAACATGCAACCAATTTCACCCTTTCAATTGAAGCTGCAGAAGGCATCAGCACAGGTATTTCAGCTGCGGAACGTGCCCATACGATTCGTACCGCGGTTGCGGCACATGCCAAACCAAGTGATATCGTTCAACCGGGTCATATTTTCCCGTTAATGGCACAACCAGGTGGTGTTTTGCACCGTGCAGGTCATACCGAAGCAGGTTGTGACCTCACTCGCTTAGCAGGTCTAGAACCAGCCTCTGTGATCTGTGAAATTATCAATGATGACGGTACAATGGCACGTCGTCCTGATTTAGAAGTATTTGCAGAAAAACACGGCTTAAAAATTGGCACCATCGCGGATCTGATCCATTACCGCATGACCAATGAACAAACCGTTGAACGTTTGTCTCAAGAAACCATTGAGACTGAATACGGAACGTTTGAGCTGTATAAGTATCGTGAAATCGGCAATCCTGATATTCATGTTGCCTTAGTTAAAGGTGAACCAAAACAAGGCGTCACCACAGTACGTGTTCATGGTTTCAGCCCGATTCGTGATTTATTAAAACTGAATAAAGCCGACGGCTCTCCTGCTTGGAATTTAGACCTTGCCATGCAAACGATTGCTGCAAGTGATCGCGGTGTACTGGTATGGATTGGTCAGGGTCAATTAGAAGACCTTGGTCCTGCATTGCAGAATTTAAATCAGCCAAAACCACTCAAATCCAATGCAGCACTTTCTCATCAATATCAAACTATTGGTGTGGGTGCACAGATTTTACGTGATTTAGGCGTTGAGAAAATGAAGTTGTTGAGTTCTCCACTTCGTTTCAATGCCTTATCCGGATTCAATTTAGAGGTAGTGGAATACATCACTGCCGATCAAATCACAGCAAAATAATCGAGGTTGCTATGGCAATTCGCCGAATTGAAGGTTTATTACATCTCGCAAGCGAAGGTCGTTATGCGATCTTAGTGGGTCGTTTCAACAGCTTCGTTGTTGAACATTTACTTGAAGGCGCAATCGACACTTTAAAACGCCATGGCGTTGCAGAAGAAGCGATTACTGTTATTCATGCACCAGGTGCATGGGAACTGCCGATTGTTGCGAAAAAATTAGCAGCTTCAAATAAATTTGATGCCATCATTGCATTAGGTGCAGTGATTCGTGGCAGCACACCTCACTTTGACTTTGTTGCAGGTGAATGTGCAAAAGGTTTAGGTGTGGTTGCACTTGAAAGCACAATGCCTGTGATCAATGGTGTCTTAACGACCGACAGCATTGAACAAGCAATTGAACGTTCTGGTACGAAAGCAGGAAATAAAGGTAGCGAAGCTGCATTGACTGCAATCGAAATGGTTAACTTATTAAAGGCAATTTAAAGCATGTCGCAAACACTTCAGGCCGCTTATGCAGCGAAACGCAAAGCACGTCGTTTTGCTGTACAAGGGATTTATGAATGGCAAATGAGTCATAACCCAGTTCATGAAATTGAAGCACGCACGCGTGTTGAAAATGCCATGCACAAAGTTGACCTTAACTATTACCATGAATTGCTCACTCAAGTGGTTGCTCAACATGAAGCTTTAGATGAGTTACTCATCCCTGTACTTGACCGTGAGTTAAATGCCCTGGATGGCGTAGAACTTGCAACCTTACGACTAGGTGCTTATGAACTCCGAGATCATCTCGAAGTTCCATACCGTGTTGTACTTGACGAAGCGATTGAGCTAGCTAAACATTTTGGTGGTGCAGACAGTCATAAATACATCAATGGTGTATTAGACCGTCTTTCATCAAAGCTGCGTGAAGCTGAAAAACAGCAAGCAAAATAATAGGCTTGTGTTAGATGGCTGAGTTTTCAATTATTGAGCATTACTTTAAACGCACATCCAATACAGATGTCAGTTTAGGCATCGGTGATGACTCAGCCATTATTACCCCACCATCTTCACAACAACTGGTGATCTGTGCAGATACACTGGTTGCTGGTCGTCATTTCCCCTTAGACACCGCTGCCCATGCCATCGGCTGGAAAAGCGTCGCAGTCAATTTATCTGACTTGGCAGCAATGGGGGCAAAACCTCATAGTATTTTACTCGCACTGAGTCTCCCGACTGTTGATCATGACTGGTTGGCTGGATTTAGTCAGGGCTTGTTTGATTGCTGTGATCAGTTTGGTGTCAGCCTGATTGGTGGTGATACCACCCAAAGCACTCAACTCACGATTAGCGTGACTGCGCTAGGCTGGATCGAACATGGTCAGGCCATTACCCGTGCAGGTGCACAAGTCGGTGACTATATCTGTGTCAGTGGCCAAATCGGCGATGCCGCGTTTGGATTACAACATCTGGGCCATGCTTTACAACAACGCTTAGATTATCCAACCCCACGTTGTCATTTGGGTCAACAACTCAAAGGGTTGGCATCGAGTATGATTGATATCTCAGATGGATTGGCTCAAGACCTAGGCCATATTTTAAAAGCATCCAATGTCGGTGCAAAATTACAGCTTGAGCAACTTCCGTTAGATCCCTCACTCAAACAACTGGATCTGCAACAAGCTTGGCATTATGCGCTTGCAGGTGGTGATGATTACGAATTATGCTTTACAATATCACCGCAAAAGTTTAAACAACTGTCGCAACAACAATTAGATGTTCCGCTTACAATAATCGGCGAAATTACCCAACAAACTGGATTGTTATTTAAGTATATGGGCAAAGCACACCCATTACATGTTCATGGATACCAACACTTTGCATAAGCCTGCCATTCACTTTAACCAAATGACTTGGTTTGACCGTTTCATCGTGTTCTGCGGTGTCGGTTTTGGTTCTGGTTTAGCACCCAAAGCCCCTGGAACCTTTGGTTCTGCCTTTGCACTGTTATTTACGCCCCTATGGCTCTATCTAGGTCTATCGGCCAGTATCGTCGTGGTTGTTTTAATGTCCTTGATTGGCATTTATATCTGTGGACATACAGCTAAAGTCATCAATGTGCATGATGATGGTCGCATTGTCTGGGATGAGTTTGCAGGACAATCCATTACCCTACTGCCTTTGCTCTATTTACAACAAATGAATTGGCTGTGGGTCATTGTAGGCTTCATCTTATTCCGTATATTTGATGTCTGGAAACCATTCCCGATTAGCTGGGCTGACCAAAAAGTGTCTGGTGGCTTAGGGATTATGCTGGATGACATCATTGCTGGCCTTTGGGCGGCACTCTGTATTCTTATTTTTCATTTTTATCTTTTGACTTAAGCCACTATTAGAGTTAGTTATGTCAACAACTGTTATTATTCTTGCAGCAGGGAAAGGAACGCGAATGCGTTCACAATTACCAAAAGTATTACAACCACTTGCAGGTCGCCCTCTGCTCGGTCATGTCATTCAAACCGCAAAAAAACTCAATGCCCAAAACATTATTACCATTTATGGGCATGGCGGTGAGCAGGTTAAACAAAGCTTTGCCGCAGAACAGATCGAATGGGTTGAGCAAGCAGAACAATTAGGCACAGGTCATGCAGTACAAATGACTTTACCTGTTTTACCGCAAGATGGTGTTTCACTGATTTTATCAGGCGATGTACCCTGTATTCAGGCAGATACGCTACAAAAATTATTGGATGCATCAACTCAAACAGGCATTGGCTTAGTGACGCTCACTGTAGATGATGCAACAGGTTATGGCCGTATTGTCCGTCAAGATGGCAAAATTCAGTCCATTGTTGAACATAAAGATGCCAATGAGGCACAACGCCAAATTAAAGAATTTAATACCGGCATTTATTGTGTGAGCAACGCAAAACTTCATGAGTGGTTGCCTCAACTTTCCAATGAAAATGCGCAAGGAGAATATTACCTCACCGATATTGTCGCGATGGCAATTGCAGATGGCTTAGAGGTTGCCTCAGTTGAACCAGAGCTTGCATTTGAAGTTGAAGGTGTCAATAACCGCTTACAACTTGCGACCTTGGAACGTCAGTTCCAACAGCAACAAGCCAAAGAATTGATGCTACAAGGTGTTCACTTAATTGACCCAAATCGTTTTGATTTACGTGGTACCTTAAGCTGTGGACAAGACGTACAAATTGATGTCAATGTCATCATCGAAGGTGACTGCGAGCTGGGTGATAACGTCCAACTCGGTGCAGGCTGTATTCTAAAGAATACCCGTATTGCTGCTGGTACCAAAGTTCAGGCCTATAGCATTTTTGAGAATGCGATTGTTGGTGAAAATACCCAAATTGGGCCTTTCGCGCGTTTACGCCCAGGCGCCAATCTTGCCAATGATGTGCATATCGGTAACTTTGTAGAAGTGAAGAACTCGAATATGGGTCTAGGCTCAAAAGCGAATCACTTTACCTACTTAGGTGATGCAGATATTGGTGCGGGCTGTAATATTGGTGCAGGTACCATTACCTGTAATTATGATGGTGCCAACAAACACCGTACCATTATTGAAGACAATGTATTTATTGGAACCAATAACTCTTTGGTTGCACCAATCAAAATTGGTCGAGGTGCTACAACAGGTGCAGGATCAACCCTCACCCGAGATGTGGCTGAGCATAGTTTGGCTGTCGAACGAGCAAAACAGTTTGAAAAAGCAAATTATCAACGTCCCCAAAAGCTGAAAAAATAAGAGGATAAAATTATGTGTGGTATTGTTGGTGGCGTTGCGGAACGTTGTGTAACCGATATTCTGATTGAAGGACTAAAACGTCTGGAATATCGTGGTTACGACTCTGCTGGTTTAGCATTACTCAATAATCAGAAAATTTTACGTGAACGTCGTGTTGGTAAAGTTGCCAACTTGGCCGAAGCCGTATCAGAACAACATTTAACTGGTAATGTGGGTATTGCGCATACACGTTGGGCAACTCATGGTAAACCAACAGAAAATAATGCCCACCCGCACGTTTCGGGTGATGTTGCAGTGGTTCATAATGGAATCATTGAAAACTACCAAGACCTTAAAGATGAATTGCAAGCTTTAGGCTATGTATTTACCTCGCAAACCGATACTGAAGTTGTTGCACATCTTATTAACGATGCGTTAAAACAAACAGATAGCCTGTTGGAAGCAGTACAAAAGATTACGCCACGCCTTAAAGGTGCTTATGCGCTTGGGATTGTGCATACAGCACATCCAGACGAACTGATTACAGTTCGTGAAGGTTCACCATTGGTGATTGGTGTCGGTATTGGCGAGAACTTTATTAGCTCAGACCAATTGGCGTTATTGCCTGTGACCAATCGCTTCGTTTATTTAGAAGAAGGTGATATTGCACGCTTAACCCGTACCAGCATTGAAGTTTTTGCAAATGGTGAGCCTGTAGAACGCCCAATGAAAGAGCTAGATGCAACGGTCAGCAATGCATCTAAGGGTGAATATAAGCACTTTATGCTCAAAGAAATTTATGAGCAACCAGAAGCGATTCAGCAAACCATTTCCCAAGCATTGAATGGCAATTCTTTACGTGAAGATTTTCTCAGTCATGCCAATGCTGATTTTGATAAAATCCAGCAAATCCAAATCATTGCCTGCGGGACCAGTTACCATGCTGGGATGATTGCTAAATATTGGTTCGAGCAATTGATTGGTGTCCCTTGCCAAGTTGAAATTGCGAGTGAATTCCGTTATCGCACACCAGTGATTGTGGCAAATACACTATATATCTGTATTTCTCAATCAGGTGAAACAGCCGATACCTTAGCGGCACTCCGCGAAACCCAAAAACGTGCTAAAGCCAACAACATTGACATCAGCACCATGACGATTTGTAACGTTGCGACCTCATCAATGGTTCGTGAAACTGATCATCATTTACTGACTCTTGCTGGTCCTGAAATTGGGGTAGCGTCAACCAAAGCCTTTACCACGCAACTTGCAGCATTGATGTTATTGATCTTAAAAATTGGTCAGGTTAAACAACGCTTGTCTGATGCTCAACTGACTGAAATTACTGAAGCATTGTGGCATTGCCCGAAAGTGATTTTAGATACCTTACAAGGTAATACTGAAATTCTGCGCTTATCGGCGTTATTTGTTGAAAAAAATCACTGCTTATTCTTAGGTCGCGGTACACACTTCCCGATCGCACTTGAAGGTGCATTGAAACTGAAAGAAATTTCATATATTCATGCGGAAGGTTATGCAGCAGGTGAATTGAAGCATGGTCCATTGGCATTGGTGGATAATGAAATGCCTGTCGTCATCTTAGCACCACAGGATGAAATGCTCGATAAACTCAAATCGAACATGGAAGAAGTACAAGCCCGTGGTGGTGAATTATTCGTTTTTGCAGATGAAAACAGTGGTATTCACGGTAAAGACCGACAACACGTGGTTCATGTGCCAGCGGTAAATGAATGGTTAGCACCGATCGTTTACAGCGTGCCTGTACAACTGCTGTCTTATCATGTTGCCGTCTTACGTGGTACCGATGTCGATCAACCACGTAACCTCGCGAAGAGTGTTACGGTCGAGTAATTCGATACTGCTATCAGCGTCGTTTGTTACGACGCTGATATATAAAAAAGCGCCATAAAGAAATTCTTTATGGCGCTTTTTTTTGGATTTGTTATGATCTCAGTCATTTAATGGATTAGATCACGTCTAGCATCTGATGATCGATATAGCTTGAGTGATGCAATAATCAAACCCATAGCAGAAATGCACATGCATCAAGCCACATAACGTGTGTTTTTATGATTCAATAAAATGATTGAATTCAAAATGATCACGCCGAAAATTGAGACCAAAATTAGCTTCCAGTCCACAAATAGCAACGAGGTTAATAAGATCACCACATCAATGCCCATTTGCACTTTTCCTGCTGGAATTTTAAAGCGTTCCTGCAAATACAACGCCAGTAGGTTGATACCACCTAAGCTCGAACGATGTCTAAATAGAATCAAAAAACTCACACCCATCAAGACATTGGCAAAAATCGTAGCGTAGATTGGGTTAACATCGGAGAGATGAAAAAATTGTGGAATAATTTCAGTAAATCCCGCCAATAATGCAACGGCAATAAAGGTTTTCACCACCAGCGCGATGCCCATCTTTTTATAGGCAAAATAATAAAATGGAATATTAATCAGGAAAAATAACACGCCGAACTTCAGATCGGTAATGTAATGAATCAGCAAAGATAAGCCTGCTGTCCCTCCCGTCATAATGCCTGCCTGCTGCAATAAAGTCATTGCAAAAGACAGAATGAATGTTCCGATCAACATCGCCAATGCATCTTCAATTTTAGAGTGCTGCTCAATCACAGGCATGACTGGACTTACCAGAGATACATTTTGCTCGGTATTCATAACGGTACAACTCAAATAGGAGAACAGCTAAAGGGAGAGAGATCTTTCAAAGAAAGACATGGCATATTTGATCATTTTTATTAAAATTTCGCAATTTATTCTTATATTTTTGCCATAAATGCAATTTATATTCAAAATAATCCATTTCGAATAATCTATGTGCTTCGATCAGCCTTGTTATGAATTCGTCTCAGATCAAGTGACGATGAAATCCATTTTTTTATTTAATCGCAATCCCGTTTTCTTTTAATTTTTCCAACACAATTGAAGTGTTCAGATTACTGACACCAAAGTTCTTTGAAGACAAAATTCCAATGAGTTTGACCATCTCATCAAGGTTCTTAACTGCGACTTTAAGGGCAAAGTCATAACTGCCTGTTAATTTATGGATATCCTTCACGGCAGGCTCATGCATGAGGAACTCTACAAAACGATCATGCGTTGCATCACTATAGTTCTGCAATTTCACTTCAATAATGCCCATGATCGGCGCAGGATCTGCACTCAATGCGATTTGGGCATAATAACCCGTGATAATTTTCTTCTGCTCAAGCT
This sequence comes from Acinetobacter genomosp. 15BJ, assembly GCF_000400715.1. Classification (GTDB taxonomy): domain Bacteria; phylum Pseudomonadota; class Gammaproteobacteria; order Pseudomonadales; family Moraxellaceae; genus Acinetobacter. Next base: position 496,050 of record NZ_KE007345.1, read on the forward strand.
GAACCCGACGACGTGAACATTGCGAGGTCGACAAACCGACTAATTCAGCCAATTCCTGATTGGCCAAGCGTCCATTCATTTGCAAATGATGGATAATTTTTTGATCAAAATCATCAAGTTCGACGGTCATAAAACGCTCAGCTAAGGTTTAAGGCATAATTTAACGGATGCTGATGCACCAGCCTGAGAAGTGTAACGCCTTTAGATCAAACAGCTCAAGCTTATGCCAAAATTGCAGCAGACTGAATCCGCTGAATGCCATGTTCTAACATACTTTGCCATGCACTGTGCAATGAATCATTCAGATCAATCGCTTTACAAGCATCCTCAATCACATAGGTTTTAAAACCCATCTGTGCAGCATCCAAGGCTGTCCATGCCACACAAAAATCAGTAGCAATGCCCACAATATAGACTGTATTAATTTGGTGTTCTTGAAGATAACCCTTTAATCCCGTCGGTGTTTTACGATCCGCTTCCATGAAGGCGGAATAACTATCAATATTAACGTGAAAGCCTTTACGAATAATCAATTGTGCCGTTGGAATATTTAAATCAGGGTGAAATTCGGCATCCTGTGTCCCCTGTACGCAATGCTTTGGCCATAACACCTGTGTGCCATAAGGTAACTCTATCGTTTCAAAAGGCACTTTATGCGCATGATTGTCAGCAAAAGAAATATGTTGATCAGGATGCCAGTCTTGCGTCAGCACCACCGTTTCAAACTGATGCGCCAATTGATTAATCACAGGGATAATCTGATCGGCACCTGTGACTGCCAAGTTTCCACCTGGGGTAAATCCATTTTGCACATCGACAACAATTAATGCGCTGTGTTTTGAATCGTTTTGCATCTCATTATTCAACCTAGATTGCTCCTTGTACAATACGCTGCCTCTCCGTTTCTGACTAGCCAACCAGCCCTAAACTTTTTCATAAGATGAAAATCATTCAAGTAAAAGATGAATTAAAGTTTTCGGCTGTTTGACTAAAGCATATTGTTCTTATGCCGCCGATCAGTCATAATTTGCATAATTGTCATTCAATCGAATTCATTATTGAACGACGAATCAAAATACTGCAACCATCCAATATTTCGTTTCAACTAATTCAATCTCGGATGGGAAAATAGGATAGTTTTTTAAAATGACTCAGCTAGCACAGAATATTCAAGGCTCAATTGTCGCACTCGTCACCCCTATGTTTGAAGATGGTCGCGTAGATTGGAAGAGTCTTGAGAAGCTCGTTGAGTGGCACATCCAACAAGGTACACATAGTATTGTTGCTGTTGGCACAACGGGCGAAGCGTCTACATTAAGCATGGAAGAACACACACAAGTCATCAAAGAAGTGATTCGTGTAGCCAATAAACGCATTCCAATTATCGCGGGTACAGGTGCAAACTCAACACGCGAAGCCATCGAATTAACCAAAGCAGCCAAAGAACTCGGTGCAGATGCGGCATTGCTCGTGACGCCATATTATAATAAACCCACACAAGAAGGCTTATATCAACACTATAAAGCAATTGCTGAAGCAGTTGATATTCCACAAATTCTTTATAATGTTCCAGGTCGTACTGGCGTTGATATGCAAAATGAAACTGTCATTCGTTTAGCTGATGTTAAAAACATTGTTGGGATTAAAGATGCAACAGGTGATGTACCTCGTGGTCAAGCCCTCATCGAAGGCCTAAATGATAAAATCGCAGTTTACTCAGGCGATGATGAAACCGCTTGGGAACTGATTTTACTTGGCGCGAAAGGCAATATCTCGGTTACCGCCAATGTTGCACCAAAACAAATGAGCGAAGTTTGTGAAGCAGCTTTAGCTGGCGATCAAGCCAAAGCACAAAGTTTGAATCAACAAATTGCAAATCTACACAATATTTTGTTTTGCGAATCAAACCCAATTCCTGTGAAATGGGCGTTGCATGAGATGGGATACATTAGTACAGGTCTACGCCTGCCGTTAACCGCTCTCGCAGAACAATATCGTGAACCGCTCCGCACAGATTTAAAAACTGCGGGCATTATTTAATACGAGCAATTTATGATGCAATTACGTCTTGGTGTTGTCCTAGTCATTTCAGCTTTAAGTTTGGCTGGTTGTGGTCGTTTTGCCCTCAATAATCATTCTTTAGATTATAAAAAAGCGCAAGCGCTTGAACCACTCAAGTTCCCTGAGAATGCAACGGTAAGACCATTCACGCCATTGTATCCAGCACCGACGGTTGATCCACTTGCGATTCAACATGCGCCAACATTTGAGAGCAAGACTGGCAACCGTTATGCATTGCCTCGTCCAGAGTCAATGAAAACTGCAAGCAATAGCACTGAAGCGGCTGCAACGACATTAGGCCGTCCACAATTGGTGATGGATGGGAATAAAAACCCATTACTGAAAGTGGAAGGTCCAACAGCAACTGCTTGGCAATATGCCTTTGCAACCGTGAGCAGCCTCAACTACAAAGTCATCTCTCAAGCAGATCATGGCTACGAAGCAACGATTAGGGTCGGTGAACAAAACTACCTGTTAAAGCTTTCTGCGGTTGGCTCAAGCAATACCATTGCCCTCTTCAAACTCGACACGACTTTTGCAGAACCAGCAGTTGCAACTGAAGTGTTAGCCCAGATTTACCAAAATTGGCCAGCCTAGTCGTTTACTAGGCATTTTTTTCAAAAGGTTCCTCCATGTTAAAACAAACCTTGCTCTATACTGGTAAAGCTAAATCTGTATACGAGACAGATAACGCTGATCACCTGATTTTGGTCTTTCGTGATGATGCTTCGGCATTCAATGGCGAAAAAATCGAGCAACTCGATCGTAAGGGCAAGGTCAACAACCGTTTTAACGCCTTTATCATGGACAAATTAGCTGCTGCGGGTATCGAAACGCATTTTGAAAAATTGCTTTCTCCAACTGAAGTATTGGTTAAAAAACTTCAGATGATCCCAGTTGAATGTGTGATTCGTAACTATGCGGCTGGTTCTCTTTGCCGTCGTTTAGGCGTTGAAGAAGGCAAAGAATTGACGCCTCCAACATTTGAATTATTCTTCAAAGATGATGCGCTTGGCGATCCTATGGTGAATGAATCTCAAGCAATTGCTTTAGGTTGGGCGACTGCAGAACAGCTTGAAAAAATGAAAGAATTGACTTACCAAGTGAATGATGTGCTTAAAGCATTATTTGACGCAGGTAATATGATTCTGGTTGATTTCAAACTTGAATTCGGCGTATTCCACGACCGCATCGTATTGGGTGATGAATTCTCTCCGGACGGTTGCCGTTTATGGGACAAAGATACCAAGAAAAAACTGGATAAAGACCGTTTCCGCCAAGGTTTAGGTGGTGTGGTTGAAGCTTATGAAGAAGTTGCTTCTCGTTTAGGTATTAACTTAGATGACATCTAAGTCTGACTAAACTTTTGTTTCTAAAAAACCAGCTCAATCGGGCTGGTTTTTTATTGCCAACCCAAAAATGAGTAACTTCATTTTAAATATCAATACCATATAAATCATCAACTTAAAATCTATAGATATAGCTTTGCGAGTTTTGTTCTAACCTTATGTTTTTATATTGTTTTTGAATTTTTTTTGATGCTCCTACCATGTTCACAAATGTTTACAGAACTTGAGTTAGAAGATCAAAATGAATGCTCCCCTTGTAAAAACTTTTCCTTTAAGTCTAAGTAGTAGCCTGATTCTGCTTGCCCTGTATAGCAATGTTCATGCAGCTGAAAACAATCCCATAGAGCCCGAACAAGTCAAAACACTCGCAACCATTGTGGTCACTGGAACCCGTACCAACAATCGCTCACAAACGGAATCCTTACAGCCGATTGATGTGATTAGTGCCAAAGAGCTGACCGAACGCACGGGCTCCAATGAACTCGGCACAGCGCTATCTCGAATTATTCCTTCAATTAATTTTCCACGTCCAACCGTGGTGGATGGAACTGAACTGGTTCGTCCTGCTCAACTGAAAGGACTAGCACCTGATCAGGTACTGGTTTTGGTCAATGGCAAACGTCGCCACACCGGTGCCTTTATTAACCTTGGCGGAACCATTGGTCGTGGTTCTGCCCCAACCGATTTAAATGCGATTCCAATCTCAGCGATTAGCCGTATCGAAGTACTCCGTGAAGGCGCATCGGCTCGCTATGGCTCCGATGCGATTGCTGGGGTGATTAATATTATTTTGAAATCCAACCCTACACATGGCGAAGCAGGGATTAAATACGGGATTTATAACAAAGGAGATGGTGAGCAAAAACAATCGTTTGTTTCAGGTGGCACCAAACTGAATAATTATGGTTATGCGATCTTTTCAGGGGAATGGCAGGATAGCCAAGCCACCAATCGTGCTGGCCCTGACCTGCGTGATCCCAAATCCAATACCTATGGACAGCGTACTTTCCGTTTTGGGGATCCAGATTCCGATGAGGTAAAAGCAGCCTTGAATTTAGGTTATGACCTCAGTGATCAAGCTGAGCTGTATTCTTTTGCGACCTATAGCCACCGTAATGCAGAAACTGCTGGATTCTATCGTTTAAGTAATGCCTCCAATAATATTCCTGCCCTGTTTCCCAATGGCTATCTACCGATCATTCAGGGCCAACTCGATGATTTTGCTGCGGTTGCAGGCATCAAAGGTGATTGGTCTGCATGGCATTATGATGCTTCGGTGAATTATGGTTTAAATCGCTATGATGTTGATACCAAAACAATTAATGTCGATCTCTATAAAGACACCACCGTCACGCCTTTCGGATTCCAAAATGGCACACTGAAAAATGCACAAACGGTGGTGAATTTTGATCTTTCTCGAGAGGTTAATCTTGCAGCACTCGCCAGCCCACTGAATATTGCTTTTGGTACGCAATATTTGAATCAGAAGTATCAAATCCAAGCAGGAGATCCCGCTTCCTATTATAAAAGTGGCTCTTCTGGATTAGCAGGCTTTCGCTCTGCCGATGCTGGTGAATGGTCACGCGATAGTTATGCAGCTTATCTGGACTTAGAGGCCAATTTAACTGACAAACTGTCTGCATCTACGGCCTATCGCCATGAATATTACAATGATTTTGGTCACACCGATAATGCGTCATTGTCTTTGCGTTATGCGATTCACCCAGCGATTGCCGTACGTGGTAGCGCCTCTACGGGTTTCCGTGCCCCAAGTCTTGCTCAACAATATTTTACCCAAACCTCTTCACAGCTGATCAATGGTCAATTTGCTGAAGCAGGAACCTTCCCAACCACGTCATACGTTGCTCAACTGCTTGGTGCGGAACAACTCAGACCAGAGAAATCAAAAAACTATAGCGTGGGTTTGGTCTTGACGCCTACAGATCAGTTATATGTGACTTTGGATGCTTATCAAGTCGACATTGATAATCGGATTAGTCTGTCGTCCAATATCAATGCCAGCAGTGCGACCGTTCGCCAATACCTGAATTCAAAAGGGATCACCGACACCAACTTCAACACGATTCGGTATTTCAACAATGCCAGCGATACCCGCACGCGCGGTGTTGACTTAGTTGCGACCTATAAATGGACTGCATTGCCTTATGGCGAACTAAATACCTCACTGGCCTACAACTACAATAAAAATAAAGTGACCCACGTGGATGGAAATCCAGCCATCTTAGATGCGCTGGGCATTAACCTCATGCGTTTGGATCGTCGAGAGCAATACGGTTTATTGGCTGGCAGTACCCCTGAACATAAATTCAGTTTAGCGAATGACTATAAGCTTGGAAACTTCACTGTGAATACCAACGTCACACGTTATGGCAGTTTTAAAACCTTTAGTAATTCTGGCGAAGCCAAAGACCAAAAATTCTCAGCCAAATGGTTACTCGATTTAGCGTTGTCTTACCAATATCAAAACTGGAACTTCACTGTCGGTGGCGACAATATTACCGATGTATATCCTGATAAAGATGTCTACGATATCAACCAACCCACAGGTGGCAGCTTGCCTTATAGTCAGTTCTCGCCTTTTGGCTTTAATGGTGCGTTCTATTACGGCAAGATCAATTATCGTTGGTAGTAATCAAAAACCGAGCCTTCTGGCTCGGTTTTCACTTTAATTCTGCGTGTTCTGATAAATCAGTTTGCCTTCTTTATAGGTTGCCAGCACTTTAATGTTTTTTATCTCACGACTGGGTACCGTCAGCGGGTTCTGATTCAAAATGACCAAATCAGCCAATTTACCTTGGCTTAAAGTACCCTTGGTCTGGTCCTCAAAGTACTGATAAGCAGCCCAGTCTGTCATCGACTTTAATGCCAGATAAGGGCTAACTCTTTCATCAGGGCCCAAAATATAATCCGTACGTGTCACTCGATTTACGGTCGCATCGAGCATCATCATACTGCTCGGTGGTACTACAGGTGCATCATGATGTTCGGTAAAGATCAGATGCTTTTTTAAAGCGGTTGCAGTTGGCGAAATATGGGCAGCTCGGGTTTCGCCTAGTGTTTGCTGACGATGCCAATCGCCCCAATAAAAGGTATGTAGCGAGAAGAACGATGGAATAATATCTAAGGCCTTAAGCTGATCCAGTTGATCATCACGGATGGTTTGCGAATGAATCAATACACTACGACGATCTGCCAGCCCTTGTTTTGCTGTGGCATCTTTCACTGCCCCAATAAATTGATCAATGGCTGCGTCACCATTGGCATGCGCCAATACTTGCCAGCCTTGTTTAAAGGCCAAATTGATATAGTCCTTGACCTGTTGATCATTACTGATCGCTGGATAGCCCTTGTAAGTCTTATCTTTGCCTTCCGGTGGTACCAAATATGGTTGTGTCAGCCAAGCAGTTTTCCCCTGAGGTGAGCCATCCAAGCTAATTTTGACCCCACCAATCCGAAAATGATGATCATACTGATGGCTACTGCCTTGCTTGAGCATATAGTCTTGACTGGTGGTGATATCAGGATACGAAACAACATCGATCGGCAGTCGATTCTGCTTGGCTAAGGCATGCCACATTTCAGTGGTCCCCTGATCGGCCCGCCCTTCTTGTACCGTGGTAAAACCATTTTTTACATAGGCATCAATGCCTTTTTCTGCAATTTGGAACATCACCGCAGGGGGTACATCTTTAAAAATTGAGCCAATTGCAGTAAATAAAGCAGATTCTTCTAACACACCATTTGGGACATTTGAGTTGGCTTCACGGCGAATCACGCCACCCGCTGGATTCGGGGTATTTTGATTGATCTTCAGTAATTCAAGTGCTTTATGATTAACCGATGCTAAATGCCCAGATTGATGTAAAATCATCACGGGTTGGTCTAGAGACACCCGATCTAAATCTGTTGCCGTCGGATGACGCTGCTCATTCAGTTGTGCATCATCATAGCCATTACCCAAAATCCAACCTCCCATGGTTTTAATCACGGATGGATTTTGAACTTTCCAACTATTCAGCACATTCACCAAAGAATTGATATCTGAGACCTGACCATCAGGCATTGGGTAGAGATTGGCGACCATTTGATGGAAACCGACCATATTCACATGGCTATGCGCATCAATAAAACTGGGCAATAAGGTTTTATTTTTTAGATCAATAGCTTGAACTCTTTTATCCGCTAAGCGTTCAGCCTGCTGCTTTGAGCCCACAAAACGAATTTTTCCATCCTTGACCAACAGGGCTTCTGCATATTCAGGGGTATTGCCCGACATGGTGAGAATCGAGCCGCCATAAAACAGCTGTTCTGTCGATGCTACAGGCATTGCTGTAGTTGCACAGCCCGCAACAGCCAGTGAAATAGAAGTGAATAAGATGCACTGTTTGAGATAAGTACGGTTCATGAATTAAAATCCATATTTTTATTATGTCTTTTTTGATTAAAGCTGATTCCGCTTGTAATAGAAAGCATTCACTGATTATTTTTGTAATGTTTGGTCAATTTTTGACTGTGCAGCAGCGTTACCTAAGTGCCACACAGCTCAGTGGTTAAAACATTTTGGCCAGTTTATTGGAGACTTTAATCGCAAGATCATCGACATAACGGCTATAAGGTTGTGCCAAAATAATGCTCAGCAACACGATCAGTAAACTTGCGAGTAATCCCGCATTGAGATAGGACAAGCTGCCTTGTACATATAAAAGATTAAACAATGGAATGCCCAAAGCATAAAGTACAGCAAGATGAATTAAATAAATTGAAAATGAGATTTTGCCTAAAAATACCAAAACAGACCGATCAAAAAACTGTGCTAGCCATTTGCCTTTGAGTACTGCATAAACAATACAAAAGCCACCAATAAAATTGAGGTAGTCATATGTTTGTTCACCGAGGAACTGGCTAAAAAGCTGATAGCTTGAGCTACTGTTATGTGCACCACAAAAATACAATCCCAACAAAAATAGCAGTACTGAAACTGCTGTACTCAGTTCTGCGGCATAGAGAAACAGCCCCATCCCTAAAACAAAGCTGAGAAGACCCAACAACACGGTTTGCGAGATCATATACGCTGTCACAATACTGATGATGAGAAATAGACCGCATAGAATCGGCAGCTTGCCATAGAAATAACAGGCCAGATAAATCACCAGTGACCCAAGCAACTCAATTTGCATGGTCCACAGCACCCAGTTATAGCTGGAATCACCAAATAAGAATGCACCGATACTGCCTTCATATAAGGCGGTGCCCAGTTGCGGATGTGGGTTGGCAAGTGCTGCTCCCCACTCGGAAACATGCGACACATCCACAGGCACAAAACACACCAGATACGCGATGATACAAGAGACAAAGGCTGGAATCGCCAAGCGTGGGTAACGTTTGACCAAGGAATTTTTCAATTGCGTTGCGGTATTGTGCTTTTTAAAACTGGATAATGTCAGTACAAAGCCACTTAAAACAAAGAACACAAAAACTGCACCTGTACCTGAATAAAAGAAGGCCAAGGGCGAGTGATGTAACTGCGCAAAAAAGTCATATCGTGGTACAGCACTGACATCAAAATTATGCAGTTGCGGAAAAAAGGTCAGTGATAAATGTGACAACACAACGGCGAGACATGCCAAGCCTCGGATACTTTCCGCAGCATTAATTTTGTTTGTGGTCATGGTGGAGCTTGATCATCCTTGATAAGCGGGATGATGCGACCTTTTATCTATAGTGTCTAGAGGTCACTTACAAAAATACAGTGACTGTTCAGCGCATCAGCAACAACAAGCTAAACCAGACAATGTTTTAGTGTTTTTTCTGCGTTGCTAGCCAGCATAGAATCGAGCCTAAACACACCATAAATGCGCCATACCAGAAAGAAAGGCCTAATGGCGTACTGAGTAGAATTGCCGAGAAAAAGGCAGATAAAACTGGAATAAAATAGGATGCCCCTGCCAATAACGTCACATTGCCATGCAAAATCCCAACATTCCAAGCGGCATAACCAAAGCCCATCGCTGCTGCCGCAAAAAACAATGAAATTGAAGAGGACCAATCAAAATCAAAGCGACCACCACCCATCAATGCATATTTAATCCAAAGCACCACCGAGACGAGGATAAAAAATAAGGTGATGCCATTGGTTCCCTGCGCAATTCTTGCTGTGAGCGTGCAGTACGCTGCCCACAGCAATGTTCCGATAAAGGCAAGCCCATAACTGAATGGATTATTCTGGATGTTATGTAACATCCCTGACAAATCTAAGCCCTGCTCTCCACCGAGTACCCAACAGATCCCCAATATTGAAATGATAAAGCCAGGAATAATCAAAAAATTGGCTTTTTGCTGATTAAAAACAATGGCAGCGACCATGGTAAAGGTCGGCCATAAATAATTGACCATCCCCACCTCAATCGCCTGTCGATTATTACTGCTATAGCCAATCGAAAGCGATAAACAAATTTCATAGGCAACAAATAGAATACTGCCCCAGATTAAATAGGTTTTGGGAAAGCTTTTGAGGCTGGTCCAACCGACCGAGAAAAACAGAAAAATTGAGGCCAGTGTATAAATTAGTGCTGCACCACCCACTGCGCCAAAATGACTACTGACATCCTTAATCAAGGCAACAATCAAACTCCAGAGCAAGATCGCGACCAATCCAATTAGTGTTGCTTTTTTTGCGTTCATTTTTATACAAATAGAATATTGAGGCCAAAGCAGAATCTATCGATGCGATTCAGAATCTTGCTTTGGACAATTTTAAAATGATCGGTGAATTCACCGAGTTTTGATTACTGCTGCTGTTGTTCCTGTTGCCAACGACGCTGCTGCAAACGTTCGCCTTCGACTTCACGTTTATTTAAGGCTCGCTCATACAGTTTGGTACCGCGTAATTCTGGAGGCAAATAGTCTTGTAACACGAAGTGTTCAGGATAGTTGTGCGGATACAGATAATCCACGCCATAACCTTGCTGCTTCATCAACTTGGTTGGCGCATTGCGTAAGTGCAAAGGCACAGGCAGGTTTGCGGTTTTTTCTGCCAGCTCCAAGGCTTTGTTAATCGCGAGATAGGTACTATTACTTTTCGGGCTGGTAGCCAGATACACAGCACATTGCCCTAGAATAATACGCGCTTCAGGCATTCCTACCGCTTGGACTGAACGGAAACACTCTCCCGCCAGCAACAAGGCATTTGGATTGGAATTGCCTATATCTTCCGATGCGGCAATCAGCATACGACGTGCAATAAAAACTGGATCTTCACCACCTTTCAGCATGCGTGCCATCCAGTACAGGGTCGCATCTGGATCACTGCCGCGAATCGATTTGATAAATGCCGAAACCAGATCGTAATGCTGCTCACCCGATTTGTCGTAACGCGCAATATTTTGCTGCGCGACTTTAACGACGATGGCATTGGTTACGATATTCTCAATGTCAGGCTCAAAGGTACTGGCAATCAAATCAATCAGATTGAGTGCCTTACGTGCATCACCTGCCGCAAACTGAATCAGCGCATCATATTCTTCAATCTGGATAAAACGTTCTTTTAAAAACTTATCCGTTTGAATGGCTTTATTCAGTAGAGTTTGAATCGCCTCAGCACTCAGATTATTCAGGGTATACACCTGACAGCGAGACAGCAAGGCACTATTCACTTCAAAGGAAGGATTCTCTGTAGTCGCCCCGATCAAGGTGATTTTGCCTTTCTCAACTGCATTGAGTAAGGCGTCTTGCTGCGATTTATTGAAGCGATGAATCTCGTCAATAAACACCACAGGGGTCAACAAGTCCCCACTTTCCGCAATCACCTCACGGAGTTCTTTCACGCCTGTATTGAGTGCAGAAAGGCTGATAAAAGGACGATCCACAGCCTGCGCCAATAACAATGCAATCGTGGTTTTCCCTACCCCTGGAGGCCCCCAGAAGATGATCGAAGGCAAATGCCCTTGATCAATCATCTGACGTAAAGGGGCATTTTCACCCAGCAAATGATCTTGTCCAATAATTTCGGACAAGTCACGAGGGCGTAAACGTTCAGGTAAAGGAATATGCGTATCTGACATCATCACTGGCTTTATGATCTTTTACCCTAGTCTATTGTGTCTGGCTCAAATCTACAATTTGAATCTGCACTCACGCGACATTCTATTGCGCGCTGTTGCTCTGAACCAACTGTTGTATCACCCGATAGCTGGCTTTGATCCGCTCTTCATTGGGAAAATTGGTATTGGCTAACATGACAATTCCAATTTTTTGCTGCGGAATAAAGGCGGCATAAGCACCAAAACCATTACTTGAGCCTGTTTTATTAAAATAGGTCGCGGGTGTGGCAAGCTTCGGTTGTTTAATCGCTGTGATTGCATGACTTTCTAAAGCCATTTTGCTCGAGTTACCCTGTAAAAGTGTTTCAAGTGATACTGGATAAGCATACTGTTCCCAGCCCAAACCTTGGGTCATTGCACCCACTTTAAAATAGCCCACATGAGTATTTTCAATCGCTTGGCGAAGTGGTTGTTTGAACTGCTGCGGATTGATTTGCGCATCGAGGAATTTCAGCATATCCGCACTGCTACTTTTCAGACCATAAGCTTCTGCATCAAACATACCTGGTGAAACACGCATGGCTTGATCCGCTTTGTATCCCCATGCATATTGCGGCATGTGCTGCTCAGGTACTCGAATAAAACTTTGTGTCATTCCCAATTGCGGCAGCAAGGTTTTTTCAATCAGTTCGCTATACGGTTTTTTCATTGCCAAGGCCGTGACATAGCCCATCAAACCAATACTTGGATTGGAATATTGGCGCGCAGCACCGACTTTGGTTTTTGCCTGCCAAGTCTGAAAATATTTCACCATCTCCTGTTGCTGCACTACCTCATCAGGGAATTGCAACGGAAAGCCACCTGCGCTATAAGTTCCGAGATTTAATAATGTGGCACGATTGACCGCAGTATTTTTCAGTTCAGGAAAATATTTGGCAGGATGATCCGACAAAGATAGTTGTCCTTGTGCCTGTGCATAACCGGCTAAAGTCGCATTAAAGGTCTTACTGACAGAGCCAAGTTCAAATAAAGTATTGCTGCTTACCGTTTGTTGGTTTTGCTTAGAGGCAAGCCCATAATTCACAAAGTAATGTTGACCATTCAAGGTCACAGCAACGGCCATACCTGGAATTTTATATTGTGCTAATAAAGGCTTAAATTGCTGGTCAACAATCGTTTGAACTTGTTGCTCGGTCAAATTTCCAGCCCAAAGCGCCGAACCGCAGGACAATAGTCCTGTAAATAAAAATAGTTTTTTTAAAGTCATAGAAAAGGCTTTCGGCTGATTCATTGTGTGCATCACTTGAAGTTAAAATTTAATTAGCATGAAGTTTAAGTAGTTTGGCTTTCAGTCCATCTTCGATCACCCAGATCGAACCATCTTGCGCTTGATGTAGGCCGCGAATTCGTTGTTTCATCTCAAGTCGTTGAACTTCTTGGACAGGCTTAGCAGCTAAATCAACCACTACAATTGCTTTAGAAGACAACCCTCCAATCAATGCTTTGTGTTGCCACAAAGGAAACTGCTGACCTGAATAAATGATCAAGCTAGACGGTGAGATCACAGGTGTCCAATCGATCTCAGGGGCTTTAAATTCTGGACGGGTATGATGATCAGGAATAGGCAAACCTGAATAATGGTCACCATTCGAAACCGTTGGATAGCCATAGTTTTCCCCTCTCACAATACGGTTTAATTCATCGCCACCTTTGGGTCCCATTTCAACTACCCACAGTTGCCCCTGTTCATCGAAGGCCATTCCCAGTGGATTACGATGGCCCAATGACCAAATCTCCGCAGTTACACCACTTTGCTGATAAAACGGATTGTCTGCTACAGCCGTTCCATCTGCATTTAAACGCAGAATCTTACCGAGATTACTTTTTAAATCCTGTGCCGGATCAAACTTCTGACGTTCACCCGAACTGACCCACAGTTTGCCATCTGGGCCAAACTGCATGCGATGACCATAATGACCTTGCCCTGACACTTTTGGCACTTGTTGCCAGATGGTTTTTAAATCCGTGAGCTTGGGTTGCTTAGGATCAGATAAATCCAGTTTCGCATGTGCAATCTCCGCACCATACCCCCCCTGACCTTTGCGGGCATAACTCAAATATATTTCGTGATTCTGCTGAAAATCAGGATGCAAAATCACATCACCTAAACCACCTTGCCCACCATAGCTAACAGTTGGAACACCAGCAACATTGATACTGCTCTTGGTTTGGGGATCAAATAATTTTAATTGCCCTTTGCGCTCAGTAATCAACAACCGTTGGTCTGGCAAACTTGCAATCGCCCATGGCTCATCAAATTCAGCGACGGTCTCAATCCGATACTTTTGTGCAATGCGCTGGCTTGACGCCTGTTGTGCTGTCGTCTGTTCTGGCGTTTTGGAGTTGCTTTCATTGGCACCACATGCAGCCAGCAATAAAATGCCGCTATATAGCCAAGGTGTCATCCACAGTTTATTCATTGCTTATCTCCCTGTTTATCCTTCATCTTAGGGGACATCGCTAATAAAAATACTGTAAAAGTGTTGTTTTTATGATCATCATGTCTTATTGATTTACTAGACGCGATTAACGTATCCAACGCACAATATAATCTTCAATTTGTTCTTCATCGATTTCAGTTTCTGAAATACAACGCCCTGCAGCGGACTTCTTTGCCTTGATCACACTTTGACGTGAACCTGTATTGAGGTAATGCCAAGAAGGTAAATTCTTACCTTCACTTAATCGACGGTAGGCACAACTCGGTGGCAACCAAGAAATCGTGCTGAGCCGCTCAGGAGTAAGTTGGATACAATCAGGCACTTGCTGCTGTCGGTTAGGATAATCGGAACAACGCGCGGTGTTACAGTCCAGTAATTTACATGCCACTTTGGTATACGCAACCTCGGCTGTTTCTTCGTCTTCTAACTTGACCAAACAACATAAACCACAACCATCACACAATGCTTCCCACTCCGCGTTGCTGAGCTGATCAAGCGGATAGTGTTTCCAAAAGTTGGGACGCAGTTCGACGGACATACAGAGGTTTCAATACTAAAAATGAGCTTTCTATTATAGCATTCATCTTTGCTTTGCTGGCTTCAATCTCTTTTAATTGATTTAACACTTCTTTAAGTATTAAACATTTAAACCACATAAACACCACATTTTGTGCAAAAAAGCCGCGTTATAGTAAAAAAATAATGAAAAAATAGGAGGACACAACATGTTTCGTTGGGCCATTATTTTTGCAGTCATTGCATTAATCGCCAGCTTATTAGGTTTCGGTGGAGTAGCAGGGTTATCCAAAGACTTTGCTGTGATTTTACTGGTAGTTGCCGCAATTTTGGCGATCGTCGGCTTCTTATCAAGAGGCAAAGTTTAGTTCAATACTCACATCGCGAAAACATAAAAAGAAGAATCTTTGATTCTTCTTTTTTTATTACTGAAAGTCATGATAGACACTGCATTTCTCATTTTGCTATATCACTCATTTTACTTTTTTATGCTTTAATCAATGCATTCTAAAAATACAGATCAGGATTAAACAATGAGCTTCCCGATTAACACACGTGAAATTGAATATACCGCTCCGGATGGTCAACGCCTAATTGGTTATTTTGCTGCTCCTGCACTTGATATGCCCGTTGCTGGCGTGATTGTGGCGCCTGAATGGTGGGGTCGCAATGCTTATACCGAGCAACGTGCCCGTGAACTTGCAGAACATGGTTTTGCCGCTCTCGCCATTGATATGTATGGTGATAAAAAAGTTACAACCAGTGTGCCACAAGCCTCTGAATGGATGAATCAAACTTTTGAGCATGCGGATACCATTGTTGACCGTGCTCAAGCAGGCTTAAATACTTTAGCGGCTCAAACTGAAGTCAATGCCGACAAATTGGCAGCGGTTGGTTTCTGCTATGGCGGTAAAGTGGTACTAGATTTGGCGCGTTCAGGTGCTGATATCAAAGCCGTTGCCACGTTCCATGCGATATTAAGTCCGAAAGCCCCTGCTGAAAAAGGCAAAGTTAAAGCCGAGATTTTAGTCCTGCATGGTGAACTCGATAGCATGGTGACCTTGGATAATGTGGCCAGCTTCCGTCAGGAAATGCACGATGCTGCTGTTGATCATGAGGTGATTATTTTTGAAGATGCCAAGCATGGTTTTAGTAACCCTCTTGCAGATGAGCGTGCCAAGGCCAACAATGTTGACTTAGGCTATAACGCGGAAGCAGAACATCAAAGTCTTGAAGCGATGTATGAGCTGTTAGATAAACATTTAAAGTGATTTGAAAAGACGATCTCTAAAAACCCCATCTATACGGAATTGAGAGAATATATCGTTTGTTTAAATCCTAGAAAATTTCTACTCGTGCAAGGCGACATGGATGTCGCCCGTTGAACAGCATTACATGGACCTAATGTCAGTTCAACAAATGCTTTGGTTACTTTTACCCCGCCAAAAGTAAGGCATCGCCTGCACGTAAATATATAAACTTTCAAAAAATGGGGCAGTGCAAACTTAACGGAGTCTTACCAAATGCTCATCGAATTTCAAACCATGTCTTTGACAACCTGTGCCTCGTTTATGTTCCAATCGAATTTTAACGCCTAAAAAAACCTATTTCCGCTATACTACGCCTCTGCTTTTTACTGTTCTGATTCATGTCTGATTTCTCATTTTCTGATGCACTACTTACATGGTTCGACCAACACGGTCGTCACGACCTACCATGGCAAGTGGTCGATGATCCCTACAAAGTCTGGGTCTCAGAAATCATGCTGCAACAGACGCAAGTCAAAACAGTACTGCAATATTTCGACCGTTTTATTGAACGCTTCCCGACCGTAGAAACCCTAGGAAGAGCCAGTTGGGATGATGTCGCGCCTTATTGGGCAGGTCTCGGCTACTATGCCCGTGCACGCAATCTACATAAAGCAGCAGGCATTGTCAGTCACCAAGGGAAATTTCCAGAAACACTAGAACAATGGATTGACCTACCAGGCATTGGCCGCTCCACCGCTGGTGCGCTCATGTCACTTGGCTTACGTCAATATGGCGTAATTATGGATGGTAACGTGAAACGTGTATTGGCTCGTTTCCTCGCCATCGAAGATGATCTATCCAAGCCACAACATGAACGGGCACTCTGGCAAATTGCGGAAGATCTCTGCCCAGAAACACGCAATCATGATTACACCCAGGCGATCATGGATTTAGGGGCAACCGTGTGTACCCCGAAAAAGCCGCTATGCTTATACTGTCCAATGCAGCAACACTGCCAAGCCTATCAACAAGGCATGGAACAGGAACTTCCTTTCAAAAAAGCCAAGAAACCCGTTCCTGTCAAAACAGCCAATGTACTCCTGATCCAATCTGGAGATGAATGGCTGTGGCAACAACGTGAGGCACATGGCCTATGGGGAGGATTGTATTGCCTTCCAATCATTGAACAAGCAACCGAATTACAACAGATTGAACAACACTTCAAACTAAAAGCTCAAGTATCATCATTGCAGATTAGCCATAGCTTTACTCACTTCACTTGGTTACTGCATGAAAAACTGTTCCACGTGGAACACGATCAAAAAGAACAGTTGAGTATCGAATTAAATGGCATATGGCTAAGCCCAGAAAATGCGATTGCCAAAGGCATTCCAACAGCCATGAAAAAATTGATTACAGCCAAACAAAAGGCTTAACGCCGCAAACGCTGTATATCAAACGCAAGGAGTTTATGTGCGTCATTCGATTTCCTATACCGTTGTTGGCGTGTTGATGGTTCTACTTTCAGCATGTACCACTGCCCCCCCAAAACCAACGCCCTTGCCCAACGCGCAGGTAAATAAACTCAAAATGATGCGTTTAGACAGTCGCCTGCCAGTCCCAGTTAAAGGCGTGAGTCGAAACGAATTACGCGATACTTGGGGTGCGGCACGTAGTCAAGGTCGTAGCCATGAAGGTATCGATATCATGGCAGAGCGTGGTACGAAAGTGTATAGTGCGACCGAAGGCTTAGTTGCTGATTTACGTAATAATAATTTAGGCGGCAAAGTCATCTGGATTATTGGGCCAGCAGGCTCTTGGCATTATTATGCGCATCTGGATGGTCATAAGCGCGGCCTCAATGTTGGCGACTATGTGCGTAAAGGTGATCTGATCGGTTATGTGGGAAATACCGGCAATGCTCGTTATACCTCTCCGCATTTACACTACGGAATTTATTTAAATGGCAAAGGGCGTGGTGCAGTCAATCCATACCCGTATTTACGTTAGGAATCTACAATGTCAGAAGCATTGATTGAACGTCTGGTTGAATTTGCAGAGTCTGGAAATCAGCAAAAAATCGTCATGGGTGGTACCAGCTATCAAGGTTGGATCATGGAAATTACCGAAGATGCTTTGTTGATTAGTACAGGCTTTGCCGATAAATCAGGTAAAGACTTTTGGCTTAAGTTTACTGATTTAAATAGCGCAGAACTGTATTATTGGGATACTCGCCCAAATGAATGGGTGGCATTCCAACTTTAAATTATACTGTTCAAATAACAACAAGGAGCATCAAATATGTCAACTCAACGCTGTGGCTGGTGCTCCGATGATCCCCTCTATATTGCCTACCATGATCAGGAATGGGGCAAGCCGCAACATGATGAGGCCCACTTGTTTGAAATGCTCTGTCTGGAAGGACAGCAAGCAGGACTTTCTTGGATCACGGTACTGAAAAAACGCGAACACTACCGCTCACATTTCTTTCAACATTCCATCGCAGACGTCGCAGCACTCACCGATGATCAACTCGAACTTAAACTCAGTGATGCAGGTTTAATTCGTCATATCGGCAAACTCAAAGCCATCCGCGACAATGCCATTGCTTGGCTCAAGCTTAAGGATGAAGTCGAAGATGTCCCTGCTTGGTTATGGAGTTTTGTCGAACATCAAACTGAAAATAATGATGTGGCGAATTACCGCGAAGCACCTGCACAAACTGAGCTTAGCCAAAAACTATCCAAAACCCTAAAAAAACGTGGCTTTAAATTTGTGGGCCCGACCACCTGCTACGCTTTTATGCAAGCGGTTGGTATGGTCAATGACCACGAAAATGATTGCCAATTTAAATAACAAATCATCATCGATTTTCCTTGAATGGGAGTTCCAATGAGCAATAATCAAATTCGCGCTTATGCTGCAATGCAAGCAGGTGAGCAAGTGGTGCCGTACCAATTTGATGCGGGAGAATTACAAGCCCATCAAGTTGAAGTCAAAGTTGAATATTGTGGTCTGTGCCACTCCGATCTATCTGTGATTAATAATGAGTGGCAATCATCGGTTTACCCTGCGGTGGCTGGACATGAAATCATTGGCACTATCATTGCACTAGGATCAGAAGCCAAAGGACTACGCGTCGGTCAACGTGTTGGCATTGGCTGGACTGCTGAAACCTGTCAAGCCTGTGATCCTTGTATTGGGGGTAATCAAGTCCTATGTACAGGTGAAAAGAAAGCAACCATTATTGGGCATGCAGGCGGTTTTGCCGATAAAGTCCGTGCAGGTTGGCAATGGGTCATTCCCCTACCAGACGATTTAGACCCTGAAAGTGCTGGCCCACTGCTCTGTGGCGGCATCACGGTATTTGATCCTTTACTGAAACACAAAATCCAAGCCACACATCATGTTGGTGTGATTGGTATTGGTGGTTTAGGCCATATCGCGATTAAGTTACTCAAAGCATGGGGCTGTGAAATTACGGCTTTCAGCTCTAACCCAGATAAATCTGAGGAACTCAAAGCCATGGGTGCCGATCACGTGGTCAATAGCCGTGATGCGCAAGCCATCAAAGCACAACGTGGCAAGTTTGATTTATTACTGAGTACGGTCAATGTCACCCTAAACTGGCAAGCCTATCTCAATACTTTGGCCCCAAAAGGTAGTCTACATTTCCTAGGTGTGACTTTGGAACCGATCCCTGTTTCTGTCGGTGCCATCATGGGTGGTGCCAAATCTGTCACCTCATCACCAACGGGCTCACCGTTAGCCCTGCGCCAACTTTTACAATTCGCTGCGCGCAAAAATATCGCACCACAGGTTGAATTATTTCCAATGTCACAGCTGAATGAAGCGATTGAACGACTGCATTCAGGCCAAGCACGTTATCGCATCGTACTCAAAGCAGACTTCGACTAATTCATACTCTGCCGTACCCAATCCGCCAACTGTTGAATCGCTTGGCGGATTTCTGCTGTTAAAGCATGACCTGCATTTAAACGCAAAAAGTGTTGATAACGGCGGTCTTCACCGAAGACCTCACCGGGTACGATATTAATGCCTTTGCTTTGTGCTAGATAATACAATTCCAAACCCGTGATACTATTTGGCAGTTGCATCCATAAAGCATAGCCACCTTGTGACTGGCTTAATCTAATTGGAATACCCTGAAACACGTCGAGAATATAAGCCCGATACTGTTCAACCTGCTGCATCAGTTTAGGCCTTAACTGATCTAAATGTTCTCGATAACCACGACTGTAAATAAAATCGGCTAAACCGAGTTGCAAAGGCGTATTCACCCCCACATTGTTGGCCAATAATTGTGGTCTTAAATATTGCAGCTGTTGACCTAAGCAAAACCAACCGACGCGATAGGCGGTTGATAATGACTTGGATACCGAACCACACCAGATTACATAGCCTTCCTGATCCCAATAGCGAATAGGTAAAGGTCGTTCTTTTTGAAAGCTACATTCGCCATAAATATCATCTTCCAAAATAAAACATTGATATTTCTGTGCCAGTTGAGCAATCTGCTGTTTTTGTTCATTGCTAAGACAATAGCCCAAAGGATTTTGAAAATTGGCGGTGAGTAAACACAGTTTGGCATCACCCTGTTTCATAAAAAATTCTAAGCGCTCTAGATCAATGCCACGATGATCGGCTGGAATCTCAATAATTTTGCGTTTCAGGCTAGCCAACATTTGCAACTGACCATTAAAAGTCGGCGTCGGTACTAAAATACTATCACCCTCTTTGCTGATCTGTTGAATCAGTAGCGATAAGGCAGGCATACAGCCGTTGGTAATAAAAATATCATCGGTCGCAACATAGATACCATCTTCACGCCAATGATCAGATAAGGCTTTACGAAGTTGCTGATGTCCCTGCTTATTACAATATAAAAAATCTTCAGGCTGGCAATGTTTCAAAGCACGTTGCAAAGAGCGACGTAATCCATCGACAGGAATCAAATGCGGAGACAGTTGGATTGCCCCCAAAGGGGTTAAATGATGCTGGATCGAGGCAGTTTGAATTTGGTTTTGCAGATCTAAATTTGAAACCTGACGGGCTTTGGACTCAAAGTTGGGACTGTCAGGTACTGCACTTTGATATTGTCTTGAATTGACAAAATAGCCCGATTTGGCTTTTACATAGATCAGCCCCTTTGCTTCCAGCAATTCATAACATTGCTGTGCCGTACTTAAACTAATACTTTGCTGACGCGCAAATTCCCTTAAAGAACTCAACTTTTGTTGGGGCTGTAACTCATGCTGATAAATCTTGTGAGCCAATTGTTCTGCCAAGCGCTGATAGTGGAAAGTCATATCTGTACTGCTTTTTTATAAATTTCTGTATCTGTATTGGTTTATACAACACCTTTAAGCTATAAAAATCAACAGCCAAAGGATAAGACCATGAAAAATAATATCTTATTTATATTAAGCACCGTTTTATTTACAGGCTGCAATCTGACTGACCAAGCCACCTACCAGCAACAACAAGTGTGTAAATCGCTTTCTCAGGGCTATCTGCAAATTCAAAACCAACCGACCTATGAGTTATGGAAAATGGAGAAAAGCGATGCACCCGAACAGACTCGTATCATCAAAATGACCTATAAGAAGCCCAATGAAAATGGCCTGATGCTCTCAAGCAACTTTCTACCAACGGTCGAACTTGAATGCAAGCTACAACAGCAACATATTGTTGTTTCAGTGATACAAAAAACAGGGCCATCAATTCCGGTGCTGAATGTACAACTTCAAAATGATGCTATTGGCAAACCGAGAAGCCCTGACTTAATTGCTCAGTCAAAAACTCAATAAATAAACGGACACGTTTCGGCAAGTGCTCTTGTTGATAATAAACAGCATGGATGCTTTGATAAGAATATTCGATTTGATCTTCAAACAGCGCCTCAAGACGTCCTTCTCGAATGTCCTGCCAGATTTCAAATTCAGACAGCCGAGCAATACCCTGCCCACGCAAACAGAGTTGTCGAACAGTTTCACCACTTGACGCTCTCACTTTAGGCTGTGCTTGAAAATATTCACCCTCAATTTTAATCGGCCAAGTATTGATATAGGTTGGACGGGTAAAACCAATGACATCATGTTCAAGCAATGCTTGCGGCTGTAAAGGCGTGCCCTTGCGTTTTAGATATTCAGGACTAGCAACAATATAGATACGACTTTTACACACCAATTTGGCGTGTAAGCTGGAATCATGTAATTCACCAAAACGAAACGCCACATCGGTTTTATGCTCGAGTAGATCAATCACCAAATCATTACTATTCAACTCGATTTCAATATTGGGATAACACTGCCGAAACTTATGTACCAATGGCGTAATCACATGCAGAATAAAAGGTGTGGCGGAGTCAATCCGAATCACCCCTGAAGTATCTTGATCTGATTTCTGTAATGCTTCTTCGGCCGCATTCAAATCACTCAGGATTTTACGGGCATGTTGCAGAAACTGCTGGCCTTCTTGGGTAAGCTTTAATTTTCGCGTGGTCCGTTCTAGTAAGGTCACTTCGAGCTTGGATTCTAAACGGCTGAGCGAGCGACTCAGTCCAGATGCAGTCTGTCCCAGTCGTTCAGCAGCGGCAATAAATGAACCTGTATCGACGATGGTCATAAAAGCAAGCAGTTCTTCTACCGTAGACTTCATTGCCACCCTCTCAATTATTGATATTTAGTCAACTGTATTTTGCAAATTCCTCTATTTTTTAGCAACAATAATCATCGCAAAATAACAGCCATCCACAAAACAGCTCTTTAGAGCATGAAAAAAGATTAGGTGAAAAATATGCGTATCCCTCAATTCGGTTTAGGTACTTTCCGTCTTAAAGATCAAGCCGTCATTGACTCAGTTAAAACCGCTCTGGAAGTGGGTTATCGTGCCATTGATACCGCACAAGTTTATGAAAATGAAGCAGCAGTGGGTCAAGCCATTGCTGAAAGTGGTGTAGCCCGCCAAGATCTGTTCCTCACCACAAAAATCTGGGTCGACAATTTTGCTGAAGATAAATTCATTCCAAGCTTAAAAGACAGTCTGCAAAAACTACGTACCGATGCAGTTGATCTCACTTTAATTCATTGGCCGGCACCACAACTCGGTGTATCCATCCCAAGCGTGATGCAATTGTTATTAGAGGCGAAACAACAGGGTTTGACTAAACAAATCGGGATTTCAAACTTTAATATCGCCTTGACCCAACAAGCGATTGATAGCATTGGTGTAGAACACATTGCCACCAACCAGATCGAACTCAGTCCTTATTTGCAGAACCGCACCTTGGTCAATTTTTTACGTGAACAAAATATTGATGTGACTTCTTACATGACTTTGGCTTATGGCAAAGTATTGCAGGACCCAACCTTACTTGAGATCGCTGCACAGCATCACGCAACGACAGCACAAGTCGCTTTGGCTTGGGCCTTACAAAATGGTTTTGCGGTGATTCCATCATCAACCAAACGTGAAAATCTGATCAGCAACTTAAAAGCGCAAGACTTAACTTTAAGTGCAGAGGAAATGCAGTTGATCGCCCAACTTGAACGTAATGGTCGAGAAGTGAGTCCTGAACCATTTGCGCCTGAATGGGACAAATAACATGAGCAGCCGCATCAACCTTCCTTTGCTGGCACTGGCTATTGGTGCATTTGCAATTGGGACAACAGAGTTCTCTCCAATGGGGCTGTTGCCCAATATTGCCAATGATCTTGGGGTGTCGATCCCAAGTGCGGGCATGTTGATTACAGGTTATGCATTGGGCGTGATGCTCGGTGCGCCAATCATGACTTTATGGTTTGGTGGCTTTGCGCGTCGTAATGCCCTGATTCTACTGATGGCAATCTTCACCATTGGTAATCTGATTGCAGCCTTTGCACCCAATTACATGAGCTTAATGGGTGCCCGATTAATTACCAGCTTAAACCACGGCGCCTTCTTCGGAATTGGTTCTGTGGTGGCAGCCAGTGTTGTTCCAGCAAATAAACAGGCCAGTGCGGTGGCAACCATGTTTATGGGCTTAACCATCGCCAATATTGGTGGTGTACCACTCGCAACATGGGTGGGGCAAAACATTGGTTGGAGAATGTCTTTCCTCGCGATTTCAGCCCTCGGTGTCATCACCATGCTATCACTTTGGAAAGCTCTTCCTGTCGGATCTGTTGGACAAAAGCCAAATGTAAAAATGGAGTTAAGCGTTCTTACTCGCCTACCCGTGGTATTGGCATTACTCACAACCGTGTTTGGTGCCTCAGCGATGTTCACCTTATACACCTATATCGCACCAAGTCTGGTTGAGTTCACCCATGCCTCTCCAACCTTTATCACCATGATGCTGGTCTTGATCGGAATTGGTTTTTCTATCGGGAACCATTTCGGTGGAAAGTTTGCAGACTTATCTATTGATAAAACCCTGATTGGTTTCTTGGTGCTACTGATCGCGTTGATGGTCATCTTCCCAATCCTTGCTCAAAGCCAATTAGGCGCAGCAATCGGTTTGGTGATCTGGGGTGCAGCAGCCTTTGCCATTGTTCCGCCATTACAAATGCGAGTGATGTCGGTTGCACATGAAGCCTCAGGCCTTGCTTCTTCAGTGAATATTGGCGCATTTAACTTAGGCAATGCCATTGGAGCTGCAGCAGGCGGTGCCGTCTTAAGCCTCGGCTTAAACTATGCGGCAGTCTCCATGATTGGTGCAGTACTGGCAGGTATTGGTTTAATCTTGGTTTTCATTCAAATGAAATTAGCAAGCAAGCCAGATGCACCATTACAACAATGTCCGCAAGCTTAAGCTCAAATAAAAAAGCCTGATTTAAATCAGGCTTTTTTATTATTTCAATAAATCTGGTAACTTCGGTTGTGCATATATAGGATTATTCACTTCTTTTTTCATTTTCATCAGCATTTGATAAGGTTGCTGCTGCACAAACATATTCACAAAGCTCAATGGAATTGAGCCTGCTGGATCGGCATAGCCACTGGTTGTCACTTTAACTTTGTTATTTGCCAATCGCTGGAACGTCCAATCACCGGCATATTTACTTAACCGCACCACATCAGGCTGCTCAGGGTAATTATTCTGAATGGCATTGTTTTTAATACTAATGCTGCCATCCGAATTCTTAATCATTTTACCTTTAATCACCACATCACGGTCTTTTAAAGGAAATGGGAAGTCCAAAACCATATACAGGGTGAATTCACCTTTCTTATCATCACGTGACAGCATTTGTGCCTTGCCCACATATGGCACCCATTGCGGCGTACGTTCTACATCTAGTACTACTGCTACAGCGCGCTCTAAGGGTACGTCAAATGTGGTTTCAGCTTTATATTGGATAATCGGATTGTTTTCTGTTTGGTACGTCCAAACCTTAATATTGTTCCGATGCAAACTGAGTTTGGCTGTATCTGTTGCTGCAGTCACTGCAAAGCTGCTGAGACTGAGCAATGTGGCAAGAACGATATGTTTTTTATTCATGTCATGCTCAATTGTTGTAATAAGGGCGAGAGCTTGTTTCACTCCTCTCGGAAAGAAAGCTCAACAAGCTCTTTTATAGTACAAAAAAGGAACGTTTTAAACTTCAATCTCGTTAAAGCCTAAAACATCTTTCATATCATATTTACGCGCTTCACGGCCAACCACCCACGCCGCTGCACGGACTGCACCTGAAGCGAAGTTCATACGGTTGGTGGCTTTGTGTGTTACTTCCACACGCTCACCTTCACCAATAAACATCACCGTATGTTCACCGACGATATCGCCACCACGAATGGTTTCAAAACCAATGGTCTGACGATCACGAGGACCGGTATAACCTTCACGTCCATAAACTGCCACTTCTTTCAAGTTACGACCCAACGTATCGGCAATCGCCTCACCCATCATAAAAGCAGTACCTGATGGTGCATCCACTTTATGGCGGTGATGCGCTTCAATGATTTCGATATCCACTGTATCGCCAAACACCTTTGCCGCCAGTTCCAATAATTTGATCGAAACGTTTACCCCAACTGAATAATTGGCAGCGTACACCACAGGAGTCTGGGTTGCTGTTTCATCAAGGAATGCCTTTTGCTCATCTGACATTCCAGTGGTTCCAATCACCATTGCCACACCCGCTTCACGGCATAACTTTAAGTGCTGTTCAGTTGCAACCGGCGCAGTAAAATCAATCACCACATCACAGTCTTTTAATACATCACTCAAACTTCCCACAATCTTGACACCGATGTTGCCAATGCCTGCAAGTTCCCCTGCATCAGCACCCACCAAGCTGCTTTCAGGACGTTCAACAGCCGCTGCCAGTTGATAGCCTGCTTGTTGTACCGCTTGAATCAGAATACGCCCCATGCGTCCGCCTGCACCCAAGATTCCAATGCGTGGAGAAGATGACATAATTTTTCCCAGTCTTTTATTTAAACAATTCAGCTACTATAGCAAAACTCTGTGGCTGCGCTAAAAATTTCCAATAAAAAAACCTGCCGCAGCAGGTTTTTTTATTGATGTCTAATTAGTCAAATAGACGATCAAAGAATGATTTTTTCTTTGGAGAGGCAGCATGTCCATCACCATCAAAAGACGCTTGTAATTCTTTCAATAATTCACGCTGACGACTGTTTAGATTCACAGGCGTTTCAACCACAATACGGCAGAGTAAATCACCCACCATGCTGCTACGTACAGGGCGAACGCCCTTAGCACGCAAGCGGAACAATTTACCTGTTTGTGTACCTTCTGGAATTTTTAAGCTGACACGACCATCAAGGGTCGGGATTTCAATTTCTTTACCTAAAGCTGCATCTGCAATGCTAACAGGTACATCCATATAAAGATCTGCGCCATCACGTTGGAAAATTTCGTGTTCACGAACCACGACTTCAACGTATAAATCGCCAGCTTGACCATCACGGATGGCTTCACCTTTACCAGTTAAGCGTACGCGATCACCATTGTCCACACCCGCTGGGATGGTAACTTCAAGGGTTTGTTGACGATCTGCAACACCTGAACCATGACAGCTATTACATGGATTTTTAATGATTTTACCTTGACCACGGCAAGTACTACAGGTCTGCTGAACGGAGAAGAACCCTTGTTGCATGCGCACTTGACCTGCACCATGGCAGGTACGACAAGTTTCTACATCGTTTGGATTTTTTGATCCTTTTCCATCACACGTTTCACATGGCGCTGGGGCAGTAAAGGTAATGGTTTTTTTCACGCCTTTTACAGCTTCTTCAAGTGTGAGTTCCATGACATAACGAAGGTCTGAACCACGGCGTTGACGTTGTTGACGGCCACCGCCACCAAACGCACCACCAAAGATATCGCCAAACTGACTAAAAATATCTTCTGCACTAAAGCCGCCGAAACCGCCACCTGCACCACCGAAGCCACCTTCAAAAGCACTATGTCCAGCACGATCATACATGCTGCGCTTTTCTTCATCAGAAAGGACTTCATATGCTTCCGCAGCTTCTTTGAACTTTTCTTCTGCTTCAGCGTTGTCAGGGTTACGGTCTGGATGATACTTCATCGCCAACTTACGATAGGCTTTTTTGATCTCATCATCACTTGCGGTTTTCGAAACGCCTAAAACCTCATAATAATCACGTTTAGCCATGGTTGGCGATGCTCCTCACGGAATTTATTTAAATCTAAAAAAACAAATAGGCTCTGCCGACTTTCAAAATAAAAAGTCAACAGAGCCTTAATAGGGACTGTACGATAAATTTACAAGGTCTATTGCAATAAAAAAGCGATAATTTTAGAAAACAGCTTTATTCTTGAAGTACTTCGCAATACCTTTCAGCCAAGCATTCAATAAAAATAACCATGCAATTGAACTAAATACCACACCTGCGACCGTCATTGCCGTTACCCAGAGTGCGCTATCCCAAGCGAAAAAGAACAATGGAATAAACCATAGCGCTGCAAAGAAAGCCATCAGTAAAAACAACATCACATTACGCATAATCCAGAGTGCATGCGCATGTATCCATACTTCGGCATTATCCACAATCGCAACTTTTCGTGCTAATAGGTACGCAAATACAGCAAACACTATCGTAAATAATGCAAGAAACATGAACACATAAGAAATCGCCACATAGCGGCGATGCTGCTCAATACCGTCTTGCCCCATGCTCTCTATCACCTCATTCACAGCATTATGCAAAATTTGTCATGCTATGAAATTCAATTATTTTTTGGTCTTAAAATATAGGTGCTACTATATTGAAATTTTCAATCTTTCGCACCTTTATTCACAAAATAATTACGATAGTTGTGTTGTTTTCTTAACCTTAAACCATGCCGCATACAGTGCAGGTAGGAAAAATAAGGTTAATAAGGTGGCAACAATCAGCCCCCCCATAATTGCAACAGCCATCGGACCAAAGAAAATACTGCGTGATAAAGGGATCATCGCCAGCACCGCTGCCAGTGCCGTCAACACAATTGGACGGAAACGACGCATGGTTGCACCAATCACCGCATCCCATGGTGTATGCCCCGCATCAATATCTTGCTCAATCTGATCAATCAGAATCAGTGAGTTACGCATAATCATCCCTGACAGGGCAATGGTGCCAAGCATCGCCACAAAACCGAAGGGTTTATTGAATAACAGTAGGAACGCAACGACACCAATCAAACCCAATGGTGCTGTCAGTAACACAATGGTTGCCCGTGACATGCTACGAAGCTGGATCATCAATAAGGTCATCACCACAGCCAAGAACAATGGCATACCTGCATTCACTGAATTTTGCCCCTTAGCCGACTCCTCAACCGTCCCCCCCACTTCAAGCAGGTAACCACTTGGTAGATCTGCTCGTAAGCTCTGCATCTGATCAGCCAACTGTTGCACCACAGTTGCAGGTTGTAAGTGCGTGCGGATATCGGCACGTACCGTAATGGTTGGCAGGCGATTACGGTGCCAAATCAAACCTTCTTCGAAGCGCGATTCAATATTGGCAATTTGCGCTAACGGAACTGTTGTCCCTTTACTGGTCGGCACCGCCAAACTTGCTAAAGATGCGACTTCAACACGTTCTGATTTATCACCACGTAACCGAATTTCAATCAATTCACGTTTTTCGCGATATTGATTCATGACCGCACCCGTCACCGAAGCATTGAGGAAATTGGCTAAATCCACACTGGAAACGCCCATCTGACGTGCGCGATCTTGGTCAATTTCGATCGCAATGATTTTACTCGGTTCACCCCAATCCAAATGCACATTGGTGGTATTTGGATCTTCACTTAAGACTTTGGCAACTTTTTGCGCCCATTGACGTACTGTGCCGAGGTCCTCACCCGATACACGATACTGCAATGGATAACCCACAGGTGGACCATTTTCCAATAACGATACCCTTGTCCGTACTTGAGGCAATAACTGCTTAATCTGCTTGTCTAAAGAGCGACGGATTTCATCACGATCATCAAGGGAGGAAGCCAACACAACGAATTGGGCAAAACTGGCTTGCGGTAATTGTTGGTCTAGCGGTAAGTAGAAACGTGGTGAACCTGTTCCCACATAGGCCACATAGTTATCAATGCCCTTTTGCTTGGACAGGAACTGCTCCACCTTGTGTACCGCCTGTTCAGTTGCGGTCAGTGATGCCCCTTCTTCAAGTTTTAAATCCACCAGAATTTCTGCACGATTCGATGGCGGGAAGAATTGTTGCGGCACCAGTTTAAACATGGCCACCGACAACACAAAGATGCCTACGGTCACCGCAATCACGGTTTTGCGATAGGTAATACAGATTTCCACCACACGACCGAAGGCTTGATAAAACTTGGATTGATAAGGGTCATGATGCTGACCATGTGCTTCTACCACAGGTGCAGGTTGCTTACGCAGTCGCGCCCATAAACGTAGATACCATGCCGCCTGCTGATTCTGTTTAGTAAAATCGGGTAATAGCTTTTCACCTAAATAAGGCACAAATAAAACTGCTGCAATCCATGACACAATCAGCGCAATGGTCACCACTTGGAAAATAGAACGGGTGTATTCACCTGTCCCCGATTGAGCTGTTGCAATCGGCAAAAAGCCTGCTGCGGTAATCAAAGTTCCCGTCAACATCGGAAAGGCTGTGGTTTGCCACGCAAAACCAGCCGCTTTGAGTCTGCTATAGCCCTGCTCCATTTTAATCGCCATCATTTCAACGGCGATAATCGCATCATCAACCAGCAACCCTAAGGCCAGAATCAATGCACCTAAGGAAATCTTATGCAGTCCCACATCAAATAGATTCATGCCTGCAAAAGTCATTGCCAATACCAGTGGAATAGACAGCGCCACCACCAAACCAGTACGGAAACCCAGCGAGAAGAAGCTCACCAATAATACGATGATCACAGCTTCGGCCAAGACTTTTAAGAACTCTTGGATACTGCGTTGTACCGCAACAGGCTGATCAGAGACTTTTTGCAGTTTCATACCCAAAGGTAAGCTTTTTTGTAGGCGATTGAACTCGGTTTCAAGGTTTTTACCCAGCGCAATGATGTCGCCACCTTTACGCATCGAAACCGAAATACCAATACCATTTTCACCCATAAAACGCATACGTGGCTGAGCAGGTTCACTAAAGCCTCGATAGACCTCAGCCACATCACCCAGTTGAATGGTTTTATCACCGACCAACAACGGCATTTTTTTCAGGTCTTCGACACTATGCAAATGCCCACTGACTCGGATTTGAATACGGTCTGTACCTGTTTCAAAGAACCCCGCACCGGCCATGTCATTTTGTTTTTGAATGGCTTCCTGAATGGCGGTGACTGGTACACCCAGTTGTACCGCTTTGGTATTTGATAATTCAATCCAGATTTTTTGATCTTGCAGACCCACCAGATTGACCTTATTAACATCTTTGACCCGCTGCAATTGTAATTGCAAACGGTCGGCATATTCCTTCATCACCGCATAATCAAAGTCTTTACCTGTCAGCACATAGATGTTGCCGAAAGTATCGCCAAACTCATCATTGAAAAAGGGTCCTTGTACACCGCTCGGCAACTGCGAACGAATGTCGTTGACCTTCTTGCGCACGTTATACCAAACATCAGGAATGGCACTGGATGGCAAACTGTCTTTCGCGACAAAGGTCACCAAAGACTCACCCGGCCGTGAATAGGCCATGATGCGGTCATATTGACCTGTGGTCATTAATTCTTTTTCAATGCGATCAGTGACCAGCGTCGAGACTTCTTTGGCGGTTGCTCCCGGCCAATAAGTCTGTACGACCATGACTTTAAAGGTAAAGGGTGGATCTTCACTCTGTGACAGTTTGGAATAGGAAATAATCCCGACGATGCCGAGCAACAGCATAAAATAAAGGATAATCCCCTTATTCTTGAGTGCCCATTCTGAAAGGTTAAATTTCATGTTTAACCTCCCGCTTTTACAGTGACTTCACGATTATCACGATCGACAGGATGAATCTTTTGCTGGTCCCGCAGTAAATGTACACCACCGACCACAACCCAATCCGTTGCTTTTAAACCTGACACAACAGGCACACTATCTCGACCATAAGTGCCTAAAGTAACAGGTACTTTGCGTATGCTTTGATTGGCATTCACCACCCAAACATACGCTTGTTGATCATTGGCGGTCACACTGGATAGCGGTACACTCAACACGTTATTTTCATTTGCGACAAAGAATACTCGTGCACTCTGCCCGAGTTGAATCGTCGACTGCCCTTCAAGTAAAGAAACTTTCACCGTAAAGGTTCGAGATTGATCGGCAGCGGGTGAAACCTCGCGGACTTTGGCTGCAAAACGCGCATCTGGTTGCGACCATAAAGTGACCCATACCGGTTGCCCAACCTTGATGGTACTGACCGCCTGTTCTGGCACACCAAACACCACTTCACGTTCACCATCAATCGCCAACTGATAAACGGCTTGCCCTGCTGCAATCACCTGTCCAATCTCGATTTGACGTTGGGTAATCACGCCATTTTTATTGGAAACTAACTGGTTATAGCCGGTTTGATTGGATGACACTTCATAATTAGAACGTGCCTGCTGCAAACTGGCTTGTGCAGATTCATATTGATTCTTCACTGCATCAAACTGCGAACGGCTGACCGCATTGACCGGTAAAAGTTGCTGATAACGCTGATATTCTTCAGCAGCAATCTTTGCAGCTGCCTGCGCGCTATCTAATTGGGCCTTGGCTGCATTCATCTGCAACTGCGCATCTTTGACATCTAATTTTGCCAGCACTTGTCCCACTTTGACCCGATCACCGACATCAACATAACGTTCGGTAATCTGTCCCCCGACGCGGAAGGCCAAAGCAGTTTGCTGTCTCGCTTGCACATCCCCCGCATAGCTTTTTTGATCGACATGATTACTGCTCGGTTGCGTCACCATGACATAGGGAATTTCCTCAGTCTTCGGCACCTCTTTTTGACATGCGCTGAGGAGTACACTACTGACAATGAGTAACCCCAATATGATACGATTGATCTGATTCATCTCTTTGCGCTCTTATTCAAATTGATTTTTAAGGCGTGATATGAGCATTATCATAGATTGTTTATTTTTTAATTAATATACCCATGAGTACACTAATTAAAAATTAAAGCTAGAATTTTGATTTTTAAATTAATTAAAAGAGAACGATAACGTGCAAATCAACAGTGGTCGCCCTAAAGATTTAGAAAAAAGAGCCAAGATTTTACAGGCTGCAAAATCTATATTTTTAAAAATGGGCTATCACGCCACCAATATGAATCAGATTGCCAAAGAAGCTGGTGTGACCAAACTCACGGTCTATAACCACTTCCAAGATAAGGGCAATCTGTTTATCTGTGCGATTGAAGAAAGCTGTGAAGAATCGATTCGAACCAAACAGATTGAACTGACCGCAGATGCTGATTTTAAACAGGCGTTGGTGCTCATGTGTCAACGTGCATTAAGTATTATTTATCTGCCTGAAGCGCTGAAATTAGATTGCCTGCTGTTTGAATTGGCAGCGGAACAAAGCCCCTTAACCCAACAGTTTTTTGATGCCTCGCATACTCGAATGTGCAATGTCTGGTGTGATTTCTTTGAACAGGCCATCACCTTTAAATTTATTCGCGCAGATGAACCGCTCAAGCAAACGGAGCTGATCATCTCGCTGATGTTGGGTATCCGTCATCAGCAGGT
Organism: Acinetobacter genomosp. 15BJ; assembly: GCF_000400715.1. Classification (GTDB taxonomy): domain Bacteria; phylum Pseudomonadota; class Gammaproteobacteria; order Pseudomonadales; family Moraxellaceae; genus Acinetobacter. The sequence goes on from NZ_KE007345.1 coordinate 528,999, forward strand.
TTTACTTGGTCTAGCCCCTGTGCCAACCGCAACTGAAATCAATCAGATGATTGAACATGCCATCGAAATTTTTATGCTTAAATATCAACCAATAAATTAGAGAATATTCACATTTTTTTACGTTCTGCTCTTGGAATGTCTCTCAATCGCGCTATAGTCGAGTGAGAACAACAGGAGAATTAGAATGATTCAGCAAATCACTGCTCCATTACGTGAAGATGTCCGCTTACTCGGCAATTTACTCGGAGAGACCTTAAAGCAACATGCTGGGCAAGATTTGTTTAATCAGATTGAGCAAATTCGCGCATTAGCCAAAGGCGCACGTGACGGCCAGATCGAAGCCGAAAAACAGCTCGAACAATTGTTTCTCGGTTTAAAAGATGAAGAGATTTTGCCGCTGACTCGCGCATTCTCCCATTTTCTTAACTTCGCCAATATTGCTGAACAATATCATGTGGTGCGTAGCCGTCGTCAGGCCGAGTTTGATGAACAAGCCCCAAGCCCAAACCCGCTGCCCCATTTATTCGAAAAATTCAAAACTCAACAGATCAATGCACAGCAATTGTTCCAACAGATCTGTGATTTAAAAATTGAACTGGTACTGACAGCACACCCAACCGAGGTCAGCCGTCGCACCCTAATTCAAAAATATGATGATATTACCGACTGCCTCTCACAGCTAGATCAACAAAAACTGACACCTAGAGAACGTCAGCAAACCATTGCTACCCTGAAGCAATTGGTCAGCTCAGCATGGCAAACCGATGAGATTCGTCAACATCGCCCAACCCCTGTCGATGAGGCCAAATGGGGCTTTGCGACCATTGAGCAGTCGCTCTGGAATGCAGTACCCAAATTCATACGTGAACTGAATGAACTGACGCAGCAGCATTGTGAACATGCCTTGCCTTTGAGCATCGCACCGATTCGTTTTGCCTCATGGATGGGCGGTGACCGCGATGGTAACCCGAATGTCACCCATCAAGTCACCCAAGAAGTGCTGTGGCTATCACGTTGGCAAGCTGCTGATTTGTATTTGCGTGATATTGAAAATCTGCGTTGGGAACTGTCAATTCAAAGTTGTTCTGAGGAACTGACTCAAGCATTGGGCTATGAACACCCTGAACCGTATCGTGAATACCTGCGTGACACCCGTGAACGTTTAAAAGCCACCCGCTATTGGTTGGGGCAACGCTTACAAGGTGCTGAAGCCGATGACAGCAATATCATCAAAGATAAAGATGAACTATTAGCGCCTCTACTCCTCTGCTATCGCTCATTGATTGACAGTAACTTAGCCGAAATCGCCAATGGACAATTGCTGGATTTCATTTATCGGGTCAACTGTTTCGGCATTGAATTGCTCAAACTGGATATTCGTCAAGAATCAGGCCGTCACCGTCAGGCCATTTCAGCCATTACTGAATATTTAGGTCTAGGCAATTTTGAATCGTGGACTGAACAAGCCCGTCAAAACTTCCTGATCCAAGAGTTACAAAGCAAACGCCCATTATTACCGAAGTTCTTCAATGAGCCAGAAGGTAGCCTGATTCAGCATCCAGACGTACTTGAAGTGTTTGCCACTATGCGTACCTTGGCGGAACAGCCGACCGAGAGTCTGGGCGCCTATATTATTTCGATGGCAGAATATCCAAGTGATGTACTCGCGGTTTTATTGCTGCAAAAAGAAGCTGGGATTCAACATCCGCTACGTGTCGTGCCTTTATTTGAAACCTTAAAGGATCTGGATGGCGCAGCCAAAACCATGAATACCTTGTTCAATATGCATTGGTATAAACAGCATATTCAGGGCAAACATGAGGTGATGATTGGCTACTCAGACTCAGCCAAAGATGCGGGCTTTATGTCCGCCAACTGGGCACAATATCGTGCTCAAGAGGAATTGACTGCAATTGCCAAACAGCATGGTGTGCAATTGACCTTGTTCCATGGTCGTGGTGGTTCAATCAGCCGCGGTGGTGCACCAACGCAACAGGCTCTGTTTTCACAGCCACCAGGTTCTATTTCAGGTGCGATCCGCGTCACTGAACAAGGTGAGATGATTCGCTTCAAATTCGGTCTAGAAGGTATTGCGCTGCAAAATCTGGAAATCTATACCGCTGCAACTTTAGAAGCGACCTTGTTGCCACCGCCTGAACCGAAAAAACAGTGGCGTGATCTGATGAATCAAATGACTGATTTATCCGTCAAAGTCTATCGTCAAACTGTGCGCGAAAATCCAAACTTTGTCAGCTACCTACGTACTGTTACACCAGAACTAGAATTACAAATGTTGCCATTGGGTTCACGCCCAGCCAAACGTAAAGTCAGTGGCGGTATTGAATCACTGCGTGCCATTCCTTGGGTGTTTGCATGGACACAGATCCGTTTGATGCTGCCGGCTTGGTTGGGTACAGGTACGGCGATTAATCAGGTGCATGAGCAGCATAAAAACACCTTGAACGAGATGTTGGAACAATGGCCTTATTTCCAGACCCTGATTGATATGCTAGAAATGGTATTGTCTAAATCTGATGCCGATATTGCCCTGTATTATGAGTCACATCTGACTCAAGATCAGGACTTAAAATTACTCGGTGTGGAATTACGTCAACGTCTGCAAAATGCAGTGGATACCCTGCTAAGCTTAAAGGGTGAATCTAAACTGCTCAGCAATAATGAGGTTTTAGATCAATCCATGCAGGTACGTAAACCGTATTTACTGCCGCTACATTTATTACAGGCCGAATTGATGAAACGTCGTCGCCTGTATCTGTCGGAACATCAAACCGAACACAGCCCTGTCGATCACGCCTTGATGGTCAGTATTGCAGGAATTGCTGCGGGTCTGCGTAATACAGGTTAAGCACTAAACTCGGCTTTGCCATCAATAGGAACTCTGCCTATTGATGGCAAGACTGGCAAAATATGCCATCTAAATTTTAAAAAGAGAAAAAATTCAAAAAATATTTTAAAAATAAGAGAGTTAACTTTTCAAACCATCAACACGAAAATAAATAATAAAACCGCTAGCTTATTTTGAAACAAATTTTACCAAAAGGTAAAAACATAAACTCACAATGCCTGTTCTGGCAATATTCTCCATGGCTTATAGGTGAAAGCTCGTTTTAAGACAGGGTATCATACGCGCTGATATCACATAATGAGTCTAATTTATGTCAAGTTGGTTTCCAAAATGGCAACCGTATCAGGGGAAGATCGATCATCGACCTGTTGCGACAAATGAATATTTACCGCCCTTACAAAGTGCGGTACTCGGGGTTCAACACGCATTTGCAATGTTTGGTGCAACAGTTCTTGCACCTTTATTAATGGGGTTTAGCCCAAACCTTGCCATTTTAATGTCAGGGATTTGTACCATCATTTTCTTCCTGATCACAGGTGGGCGCGTACCGAGCTATTTAGGTTCAAGTTTTGCCTTTATCGGTGTGGTTGCTGCGGCAACAGGACATATCACCGGCTCTGGGGCTAATCCTAACCTTTCGGTTGCACTTGGCGGGATCGTCGCCTGTGGTATTTTTTATGCCTTGATCGGTTTTGCGGTGATGCTGACGGGTACGCGCTGGATTGAAAAACTGATGCCCCCTGTGGTAACTGGTGCGATCGTGATGATCATTGGTCTCAACCTAGCACCTGTCACCATCAAAGGGGTTGCCGGTCAACCGTTTGAGATGTGGATGGCGCTCATCACTGTACTGAGTATGGGCATCATTGCCGTCTTTACCAAAGGCTTATTACAACGCTTATTACTGCTCGTTGGTCTATTGATCGCCTATGCATTGTATGCGATTGCCACCAACGTTTTAGGCTATGGCAAACCGATTGATTTCTCCCAAATCGCCGCAGCGCCATGGTTTGGTATTCCAAGCTTTTCACATCCAACTTTTGATTTAAATGCGATTCTGATCATTGCCCCTGTGGCCCTCATCTTAGTGGCAGAGAACTTAGGTCATATCAAAGCCGTGGGGGCAATGACAGGTGAAAACCTGACCCCGCAATTGGGCAAAGCTTTTGTTGCCGACGGTTTAGCCACTACCTTATCGGGCAGTGTTGGTGCACCAGGTATGACCACTTATGGTGAGAACATTGGTGTGATGGCCGTTACCCGTGTGTATTCCACCATTGTGTTTGTAATCGCAGGTGTGTTTGCAATTTTCTTGGGCCTTTCACCTAAGTTTGGTGCAGTGATCAGCACCATTCCAACCGCAGTCCTGACGGGTGCTTCGATTGTGGTGTTTGGCTTGATTACCATTGCTGGTGCAAAAATCTGGATCGAAAACAAAGTCGATTTCTCAAACAATAAAAACCTGATCATTGCCTCAGTCACCATTATTTTAGGTGCAGGCAACTTTGAATTGTTATTTGGTAGCTTTAATTTAGGTGGCATTGGAACAGCAACTTTTGCTGCGATTTTCCTGAACCTGTTATTCAGTTTAAAAGATAAAAACTAAACCCTTGAAGGCAGCGTAAGCTGCCTTTTTTTATTTTGCGAATGATACCTCTACTAGATAATGCCACCATTGGCTCTAATCACCTGTGCATTGATCCAGTTACTGGCATCACTCACGGCAAAATCAAGCACCGCAGCAATATCTTCCACAGTACCTAAACGCTCTAAAGGGGCTGCTTTGGCCAACTGTTCAATCAATGCCTCACTCTTGCCCTCAAAAAATAGCTCCGTTGCTGTTGGCCCAGGTGCAATTGCATTAACGGTAATATTTTTGCCTCTTAATTCTTTGGCAAGAATAGCCGTCAAAGCTTCGATGGCTGCTTTAGACGCAGTATAAATACCATACCCTTCCAGCTTCATACCGATCACGCTACTGGACAGATTGATAATTTTTCCACCCTGCTCCAGTCGTTTCGCCGCCTCTCGCATGCTATATAAGCTACCTTTTAAATTAATCGCTAAGACCTTTTCAATGGTTTCATCATCTAAAGCTTCAATTTTTTGAAAGCACATAATGCCCGCATTATTAATCAGAACGTCCACTCGTCCATAGCTTTGGATGACATATTCAAATAGCTGCTCAACCTGATGCGACTGGCTGATATCTGCTTTAAATGCGCTTGCGGTCCCGCCTGCAGCTGTAATTTTTTCAACGAGCTGATTCGCTTCTAAATCATTACGTGCATAATTAATCACGATTTGATGGCCTTGTTGTGCCAATAAAGCAGCGGTAAAAGCACCAATGCCTCGGGATGCTCCTGTAATCAAAATCACTTTTTTATCATTTGTTGGCGTATTCATTTTCAACCTCATTCAAGTCAACTTATCACGGAATACGATCTATGATACTGTTCACTGAGAACAAGATAATCTATCAAATTTCGGCTTCTTTATACGGGTAGGCCGAACAAAAGAATCAAGCCTATGGACAAGTTAAATGCAATGTCGGCATTCGTACATGTGGTTGAGCAGCGAAGTTTTACCAAAGCAGCACAGATTCTGAATTTACCGCGCTCAACCCTGACAGATGCGATTAAACAATTAGAAACGCAGCTGAATACCCGCTTACTGTTTCGAACCACACGACAGGTCAATCTAACCGACGAAGGCCATCTGTATTATAAGCGCTGTAAATATATTCTGGCTTATATTGATGAATCAGATCATGATTTTTTACATGCCAAACCGCAAGGCACGTTAAAGGTCGAAGTTCACGGTATCTTTGCTGCGCATTTTATTCTGCCCAAACTACATCAGTTTCTCGGTGAATATCCACAAATTCAATTACAACTGACTGAAAGTGATCGCTATGTTGATCTGATTAAAGAAGGCATAGACTGTGTGATTCGGATTGGTCATTTAAATAATAGTGAACTGGTAGTCAGACCCTTGGGGCAGATCCCGCAAGTCACCCTTGCAAGTCCTGAATACCTCAGAAAATATGGCACACCCAACGCACTTAGCGATTTAAAACAGCATTTTATGGTGGGTTTTTACTCCAGCGCACGACAAAAAGCGCTTCCCTTAGAATTCATCATCAATCATCAGCTTGAGTTTTATGACCTAACTTCCCGAATTCAGGTCAATGGGGCGCACACCTACTCTGCTGCGGCAGAACAAGGCTTTGGTATTATTCAGGTGCCACGTTATGGTCATTTAAAGCAAATCGAAAATGGTCAGCTGTGCCCTGTGTTAACCCAATATGCTGTTCCGTCTTTACCCGTTTCTTTGCTTTATCCCTCAAAAACACGGGTTTCGCCTCGACAAAGGGTATTTATTGAATGGATCGTGCAGTTGTTTAAAGATCATCCTTTGGATCAGGCTTAAACGTTTCGCTGCTCATCAAAAACAGTTTTTGCTGCAATTAAGTCCACTATCTTTATTTAAGCGATGTTTAGTATGATGGCTTTTTATATTTCAATACGTTGCCATCATGCGTTTTGATTTTTTTGATTTACACCTATTTCTGCATATCGTCACTACAGGCAGTCTGACCAAAGGGGCAGAACGTTCTGCAATTTCCTTGCAAGCAGCCAGTGAGCGCATCAAAAAACTTGAGCAATATTTCGATACACCTCTGTTTATTCGACAGACCACAGGCGTTGAGCTCACCAGTGCAGGCCATGCCTTAGCCGAACATGCGCGACGTTTGCTCCGACAAAAAGACCAACTTGAACAAGAGATGCAACGCTTTCGGCAGCAACAGCCCGAATCCATAACCCTGTGGTGCAACTCCTCTGCACAAAGTGAATATCTGCCACCGCTGTTACCGCAATATCTGATGCGTCATCCTGACATCAATATCGATCTGCATGAAGCTGAAAGTTCAGAGATTATTGCGGCTCTCGGCAAAGGTATGGCCAAGCTCGGCTTGGTTTCCAGTTTCTTTGATATTCGCCCTTTGCAGACCCAAGAGTTTGCCAGTGATCCCTTAGTGCTGATTTGCCCAGCCTCGCATGCCCTTGCTCAATACACACAATTGAATTTGGTCGAGGCCTTAAACTATGGTTTTATTGGGTTGATGCCGCACCATTCTTTGCAGCAATCCATCGAAACTCAAGCCAAGCTACTAGGCTTTAATATCCAATACCGTTTGCGTTTGCCCAATTTTGCTGCGATTGCTGAAGTGGTAGCGAAAGGTGTTGGCATCGCGATTATGCCTGCCCGCGCTGCACAGCGTTTAGAACCAGATTATCATTTCCACACGGTACAACTGCTGGGCGCTTGGGCCAATCGGAAACTGCTGTTGGCAACGCAGGATTTCAGCCAACTCCCCGAGACTTATCAACAGTTTGCAGATTTTTTATTGCAGCATCGTCCTTAGTTCAGACCCAAATTAATGCGATAGCATATAAGCACCTAATGCAACTAACCCCATAAAAAATAGGCGGCGGAAGCGTTGCTCATTCAATTGATAGCGGATTTTTTTGCCCAACCACATGCCAATTAAAGCCGCGACCAAGGCCACTATCGATAGGCGATAATCCAAGGTGATGCCAGCCATTGGGTTATGCTGTAAAAATACGGCGAGGCAAATGGTGGACACAGTAAAGGTCAAGCCCAAAGCCTGAACCAGCTCATCCCGTTTTAAATGCAAAGACTGTAAATAAGGCACTATAGGAATAATGATCACCCCTGTTGCTACGGTCACCGCCCCACCGATATAACCGACCACAGGTGAGAGCCAACGCTCATACTTGCTCAAGTGAGGCAGATTCTTAACGCATAAACCATAAAGCCCGTACAGTATCAGCATCGTACCCAATAGAATTTCACTACTTTGCCCATGGCTTTGGCTTAAAGTGGGTAAAAAACTCCAGATCGATCCAACCACAATCCCAACCAACAAAGACCAGAAGCGGCGTACAAAAGTCCAGACCCGCCCCTCAGCAAACAGCTGCCAGATATTGGTGATCATGGACGGAACAATCAGCAGGGATGCAGCCTGAAATGGACTCATGGCAATCGTCAGCAGTCCCATTGAGACCGCAGGTAAGCCTAAGCCGATCATGCCTTTAATCATGCCCGCAAAGACAAATACCATCACAATAATTGCTAAAAAAGTCACGCCCGAATCTCCGATGTTGCATCGGAGTTATGCTACGAAAAAAAGCCAAGTTTGCCCTATTCTTATTTTTGGGAGCGGGCCTCAGGCAGAGCTTGAGGCGGTTCTATATTTATCTTCCAACACATTGCTGATAATGCTTTCAATCATCCAGACCCGATACAGGCTGTTAAAGACATAACTTTGCCCGTCAATCCGCAATTCTAACACTGGAAAATCAGGCTGATGCTTTTGCTGACACAGTTCATCGTTCTGCTGCAGTAAAGCTTCGACATCCTGTTCAGTGATATGCTCGATCTCTAAACGTTTTTGCATGCGCTGAAAATGGGCTTTAAATGAGAGGTCTTTCCCCCGTGTCCAGACCCCTTCAAAAATCTGGTGGATGCAATCGACTTGCTGTTCCTCTGGGACACTATAAAACAGTCGTGCCATCTCATACGTCGCTTCCTTGGTCGGACGGCAGAACGGCGTAAATGCCACTTGTGTTCGCTTGGAAACACGGGTTGCCAAACTCCAGTCAAACCAATCCCGCCCGTGATAACTCAGCGGATAGACTTTCAACTGAATATTATAATAATTGGCCAGTTCTTCTTTAATATAGGCCAATAATAACCAGCTCATTGGATCTTCAAGCGCGATATATAGATCCAGTTCGGGATGCATGGCTTGCACTTCATTCAGCGCCTCACCATCATTAATCAAATGCTCGCGCCATTCGATATGATTAATCAGGAAAATTGGATTTCCAGTCAGCAGTTTTTGTTGTTTCAGACGGCGAGTCAAACGCAATAAATCATCGACCGCTTGATATTTCCGCTCACCAAATTCGAAATAACTGGCAGCAACGGGCACATCTTTAAAAATGCGTTCAGGATAATCTTGGGGGCTTTGGTGCCGACTGGCCATGGCATACAGGGTACGTAATTTGCCGTATTGTTGTTGCCACAGCATATGGAACACATCTTCCAGTAAATGTAAGAAGTTCTGTTCACGTAAGGGGGTGTTTCGAAGAATGGTTTCAGCTTGTTGTAGTGCTTCTGCGCTAGGGATTTCTGGGGTGTCATCAAAACCAAATCGATGTTGCTTGGCGAGAATTTTGGCATCATTTAAACAATAGGTTTGCCAGTCTTGCTTCGACATCTCATTTGGAGGTTCAGCATCTTGCCTCGAAATAATCACCTTTAACGGCTTGAGTTCATCACTCAGGATTTCATTGAGCTGGCCAAGTTGTTGCACCGCAAGATAGCTATAAACATCGTCTAGACGCAGGTAAATACTTAAACCCTGTTCCGTGGGTAACTCCGCCTGACGAGAAGGTTTCTGATAATACCAACTCGATCGTATGGGATCAAACCAACGACGTAACAAAGACATGTCGATAGCCTCTAATGGTCATAAAGTGAAATATGAATCGATATACTCAAACTTGGGTTGGAACAAGTGAGTCAATAAGTCTGTTCAGTATCTTATAAAATAACAAAAAAGTCCCCCTTAATTGAAAGAGGGACCGAAAGGGATTACAAAACTCGTACTGCGCCTTTGGCTGCGCTGGTCGAATGCATTGCGTAAATCTTCAATGACTTAGACACTTTACGTTTACGCTCTTCTGCTGGATGCCAACCCTTGGCTTCCTGAACGGTACGGCGATGCGCCATGGTTGCATCATCAACATTCAAATGAATAGTACGATTCGGAATATCGATTTCAATGGTATCACCATCTTCAACCAGACCAATTGCACCGCCCTCAGCTGCTTCAGGAGACACGTGACCAATCGACAAACCTGACGAACCACCCGAGAAGCGACCATCGGTAATCAAAGCACAGTCCTTACCTAAGCCTTTCGACTTCAAGTAACTGGTTGGGTACAACATTTCCTGCATCCCTGGTCCACCACGTGGGCCTTCATAGCGAATCACCACGATATCACCCGCTACGATTTTATGATCCAGAATCGCTTCAACCGCGGCGTCTTGGCTTTCAAAAACGCGTGCTGTACCGGTAAATTTAAGAATTGACTCATCCACACCTGCGGTTTTAACGATACAGCCATCTAGAGCGATGTTGCCGTAAAGGACTGCCAAACCACCATCTTGAGAGAACGCATGTTCAGCATTACGAATCACGCCTTTCTCACGGTCACCATCTAAGGTTGAGTAATAACGGTTCTGCGAGAATGCCACTTGGGTTGGGATACCACCCGGAGACGAGCGATAGAATTCATACACGTCCGCATCTTCAGTGCGGATAATATCCCACTTGTCCAAGGCATCTTTCAGCGTAGGCTCATGCACGGTTGGGCATGAAGTATTGAGTAAATTCGCACGATCAAGTTCACCCAAGATTGCCATGATGCCACCTGCACGGTGTACATCTTCCATATGCACGTCTTGTTTTGCAGGTGCAACTTTTGACAATACCGGTACTTGACGAGACAGGCGGTCGATATCATCCATAGTAAAATCGACTTCTGCTTCATGTGCAGCAGCAAGTAAATGCAATACCGTATTGGTTGAACCACCCATTGCAATATCCAAGGTCATGGCATTTTCAAATGCTGCTTTGGTTGCAATCGAACGTGGCAAGATACTGTCATCATTCTGTTCATAGTAGCGTTTCGCCAATTCAACCACTAAACGGCCTGCTCTTAAGAACAGTTTTTCGCGATTGGCATGGGTTGCCACGATTGAACCGTTACCCGGTAAAGACAAACCTAAAGCTTCGGTTAAACAATTCATTGAGTTAGCCGTGAACATCCCTGAACACGAACCACAAGTCGGACATGCTGAGCGTTCAAATGCGGCTACTTCTTCATCGGTATAGCTTTCGTCTGCAGCAACTACCATGGCATCTACGAGGTCGATTGCCTTTTCATCACCGCGGAATTTAACTTTACCCGCTTCCATTGGCCCGCCAGACACGAACACCACTGGGATGTTCAAGCGCATTGCAGCCATCAGCATTCCCGGTGTGATCTTGTCACAGTTTGAGATACACACCATTGCATCGGCACAATGGGCATTGACCATGTATTCCACAGAATCGGCAATCAAATCACGTGATGGCAGTGAATACAGCATCCCGTCATGGCCCATCGCAATCCCGTCATCAACCGCAATGGTATTAAATTCTTTTGCCACACCACCAGAAGCTTCAATTTCTCTCGCAACAAGTTGACCTAAATCTTTAAGATGCACGTGACCTGGAACAAATTGGGTAAATGAGTTGACCACCGCAATAATTGGTTTGCCAAAATCTTCATCTTTCATACCGGTCGCACGCCATAAACCACGCGCGCCAGCCATATTTCTTCCATGTGTTGATGTTTTCGAACGATAATCAGGCATTTTGTATTCCCAACAAGTGTGTGCTCGAGAAGAATAGAACATTCTCTCTGGCGAAATGATACTGAGCTCTCTGCATCATACTACAAGTTATCGTTTAACAGATGACCAACAGGCCTATCTTTTTTTGCACAAAAGCAATTCAGGCGGTGAATTAGGGACTCGTCGCTTTTTCGCTTATAATTTGCGATAAGTTTTATTTGGATTCCATTTGTGAAAATCATTTTTGCTGGTACGCCTGAATTTGCGGCAACCGCATTGGCGGCATTATTAAAAACATCCCACCAGATTATTGCTGTTTATACTCAACCTGACCGTAAATCAGGACGCGGGCAAAAATTAACACCTTCTCCTGTTAAACAATTGGCACTTGAGCACGGTTTACCTGTTTATCAACCTTTGAATTTTAAAGCATCGACGGAAGACGGCTTGGCAGCTCGACAAGAACTTGCTGCTCTTGGCGCAGATGTGATGGTGGTGGCTGCTTATGGCTTGATCTTGCCACAAGCGGTTTTAGACACCCCAAAGTACGGCTGTTTGAATATCCACGGCTCATTGCTGCCACGTTGGCGTGGTGCTGCCCCGATTCAACGTGCCATTGCCACAGGGGATGCTGAAACGGGCATTACCATTATGCAAATGGCCGCTGGCTTAGATACTGGCGATATGATGTATAAAACTTATTGCCCGATCACCGCCGAAGATACCTCTGCCAGTCTGCATGATAAATTGGCGGATCAAGGTGCAGAAGCAATTTGTACGGTACTTGAATCAGAACAAAGCTTGCAGGATTTTATTGAAAAACGTGAAGTGCAAGATGAGGCACTGACCGTTTATGCGCATAAATTAGTTAAAGCAGAAGCCCGTATCGATTGGACTGTAAATGCAGTTCAAATCGATCGTAATATTCGTGCCTTTAATCCTTGGCCAGTCGCTTTTATTCAGCTCGATGAAAACAATGCCTTACGTGTTTGGGGTTCTACACTTTCACAGCTCAGCAAAACCGATGCACAAATTGGTGAAATCCTTGCCATTGATAAACAAGGTGTTCACGTTGCTTGTGGCGACAATACTGCTGTGTGCTTAACCAGTTTGCAATGGCCAGGTGCTAAAGCCTTAAATCCAGTACAAATTGCCCAAACTCAAAAATTACATATTGGACAAATTCTCCCATGAACCAATCGAATCAATCATCTGCAAAAAATTTAAATCTGCGTGCGCAGGTGATCAAAACACTTTTGGCGGTTCAAAATGGGCAATCTTTGTCTTCCGTTTTGAATCAACATATCAATATCGTTTCTGAACGTGACCGTGGTTTATATCACGAGCTTACTTTAGGTTGTTTACGCCAATGGTATTCGTTAAAAGCCATTACCTTACCCTTGCTCACAAAACCATTAGACAATGAAGCCCTAGAAAGTTGTTTATATCTTGGTTTATATCAAATTTTATGTACGCGTATTCCGGTACATGCTGCGATTTCAGAAACTGTAAATGCGGCTAAGCAACTCGGTTTCGAGCCAATGAGTGGTTTGGTCAATGCAATTCTGCGTCGTGTTTCACGTGAAACAGACGAATTTCAAACCGCGTTGAATAATACCCATGGTTTACCAAGTTGGTTATTCAAACGACTCAAAAAAGATTGGCCTGAGCAAGTAGAGCCGCTATGCCAAGCCTTAAAACAAGTCGCGCCACTGACCTTACGTGTCAATGAACGCCAAGTCAGTCGTAACGAATATTTAGAAATTTTGGACGAAGAACAGATTGATGCTCGTCCTTGCACACTTTCAGATGTGGGTATTGTTTTGGAACAAACGGGCAATATTACCCATTTACCCGGTTTCGAAGAAGGTGGTTTTTCTGTTCAAGATGAACATGCACAATTGTGCGCCACGCTTTTACCGAACTTAGATAACAAAGTTGTTGTCGATGCATGTGCTGCACCAGGGGGTAAAGCCGCACATATCCTTGAGCGCTTTAATCCTAAAAAATTGATTGCACTTGATCATGATGCAAAACGTTTGCTGCGTGTTTCTGAAAACTTAGAACGTCTTGCCCTAGATCAGGACAATGTTGAAATTATTACCGCTGATGCCACCACGTGGCAGGCACAGGAACTGGTCGATTGTATCGTGCTGGATGCGCCTTGTTCTGCAACAGGTGTGATTCGTCGCCATCCTGATATTCGTCTGCTCAGACAGTCGACTGATATCGCGCAAACAGTTGCACTACAACAACAGATTTTGCAGCAGATGTGGCAACAGCTTAAAGTCGGCGGCACTTTACTGTATATCACCTGCTCGATTCTAAAGGCTGAAAATGAGCAGCAAATGGCGGCATTCTTTGCAGAACATGCGGATGCAGAAGAAATTAAAATCAATGCAGATTGGGGGATTGAGCAGACTTATGGTCGTCAGTTGCTTCCTTCTGCACACGCTGGTGATGGCTTCTATTATTGCCGAATTAGAAAACTAGCTTAATCACAATAAAAAAGCAGGCCTTAAGCCTGCTTTTTTCTCTAATATTGTCAATCTTTCAGTCTATGTTTAAAATAATATCAACAACTTATTTAATGATCAATAATGAATTTTAGTTACAAAGAATATAAATTAGCCATTTGGGGAATCACTTTTACTGTAGTTCTAATAGCAGCCTTAATTGCTTATAAACATAAGCTTCAAACGGAGCTTGTTGAATCGATAGCTAAAGACCTTTTAGTAGAACAATCAAAAATACCCTTTAAGGTTAATTCAGCGGTCAAACTTATTAATATTAAACAGGATAGGCTTCATGTTACTTATACTTATCAGACATTTAACCATACTGCAGATGAAGTAGATCTCGACGATGCCAAAAACAATTTAGTTCCAGAAAATCAAGCATATAATTGCACGTATTTAAAGAATTATATAAAAAATGGTATTGTGGTTGATTACATTTATATAGATAAAAATGGTAAAAAGCTATTCACAAATACGCTTAATAAAAAATCCTGCAATATCTAAAATTTAATTATACAGTTTAAAGCCTGCGTTATGATTCAAAAAAATAACCCAATCTATGATTGGGTTATTTTTAGCTTTAACATTTAAAGCGTATGCTGATCTTTGACTTCTTCCAGAACCTCATCAAGTTCTTCTGGGTGTTTGGTCAAGTGCAGAATAGACAATGCCAATCCGCCCCATACAAAAAGCATTGAGATCACCATCATTACAATTGCTGAAGTGTTCATCTATTGTTCTCCTAGCGATCTTTCATTTTACTGAGCACGATTGCAACAACAGCACAGAAAATCACACTGCCCCATCCAAAGATGCCTTGTAAGCTCATGCTATAACTATCGTAACCGTTTTTCACTAAGTTAAATACAGTCATACTCAACGTGGTTAATAAGATCAACGAGGTAATGACAGTTAACGTGAAGGACCAGCCTTTGCCCAATTGAATCGTAGAAATGCTATTTACATGATCACGCAATTCAATCAAGGCAGAACGTTTAAACCAAGCAATGCTAATAATAGAGATGAGAGCACCGCCAATAATCCCAATGTTATTGATGAAGTGATCCACAATATCGACCAGTTTAATCGCATTCACACTTGAGAATAAGATCACTGAAACAAGCGCACTACCACCACCAATAATCGTTACCGCTTTGGTACGGCCCCACTTCAACTTATCTTGCATTGCTGCAATCGGCACTTCCAAGATACTGACCATGGAAGAAATACCTGCAACAAATAGCGAAGAGAAGAATAAAAGACCAAACAAATCTGCGCCAGCGCCTAAACTTGAAATGATTTTCGGAAAGGCAATAAATGCCAAGCCAATACCACCACTGACAACGTCTTGTACCTCTTTACCTGCAGCATGCGCCATAAAGCCCAATGCAGCAAAAATACCGATACCCGCCAAAATCTCTGTTGATGCGTTGGCAAAACCAACGATCAAGCCTGAACCCGTTAAATTGGTTTTAGGTTTTAAGTAAGAGGCATAGGTCACCATGATCCCGAAGCCAACAGACAGCGAGAAGAAAGTATGACCATAGGCAGCTAACCAAACTTTATAGTTCATCATGGCTGACCAGTTCGGAGTAAAGAATGCATTTAAGCCTTCCGCCGCACCTGGTAAACGTAATGATTGAATTACCAAAACCGTGAATAAAACAAATAACAACGGCATGAAAATCTTATTGGATAATTCAACGCCTTTTTTAACCCCACCATACAAAATGATTAAAGTCAGTGCCCAGATACCTACAATTGGCCAGAACAAATGACTCACAAATTGTAGATCGAAGCCTGTTGCTTTCGAGGTCTGTAAATAGGTATTGAAGAAGAAACTTTCTGGGTCACTGCCCCATGCCTGACCAATCGAGAAATAGATATAACTTCCCGCCCACGTCAGTACGCTGGCATAATACAAACCGATAATGATACAGACACAGACTTGCCACCAGCCGAGTGTCTCACCACCTCTAAATAGCGCACGATATGCTTTTGGTGGTGAATTACGCGCACGATGGCCAGTTGCATAATCTAAGAATAAAAGAGGTAAACCAGCGGTAATCAACGCCAGTAAATAAGGGATAAGAAACGCCCCGCCGCCATTTTCATAAGCAACATAAGGGAAACGCCAAATGTTACCTAAACCTACAGCTGAACCAACAGCTGCAATAATAAAACCAGATCGTGATGTCCAGTTTTCACGAGAATCTGCCATAAAACACCTAAGTTGTCCTGCTGGCCATTCCATGCTGTGTTAGGTTTTTATTATCCAACAGACATGAAAAGTGCCATAAAAAATCTTGTTTTGCTTGCATGAAATTTCAACCTTGTGGGCCTCCGTTTGCATGGACAAACAAAGCAAAAACCAAACCATCTTCCTTAAAGATTGGGCTTTGTTTTTCTGCTTTTAATAGCCGAACAATACCTGTTTTTATTTCTTTTTACTGTAAATTCTGCAAGAAAAAATCGTGTTTTTTAAACAACTGATTATTTTTCAACAGACTGTAATTTTGACCTTGCAGTCAACTTATAAAAATCAAGTACATAAAACAATCAAGCGAAGCTAAAACTCCGCTTGGGCCACAATCTTTTTTATTGTTTAATGGCTAATAATCTTTCCTCTTGCATATCCCGAATTGCAGAATGAATACCCTCCCGACCAAGACCAGAATCCTTCACTCCACCATAAGGCATATTATCGACACGGAAAGTTGGGACATCGTTAATAATCACACCTCCAACATGTAAATGATCCCATGCATACAGCATCTTATTCAGATTTTGTGTATATATACCTGCCTGTAAACCAAAACGGCTTTGATTAATGGTGGCAATCCCCTGCTCAAAGTCCTTAAATTTTTCTAGGATCGCCACAGGGCCAAAGGCTTCATCTTTATAGATTTCTAGTTTGGCATCTACATTTTCCAGCAAAGTGGGTTCAAACAACATGCCTTGTAAACTTCCTCCTGTCAGTATTTTTGCTCCTTTTTTCTCGGCTTTCTCCAGCCATTTTTTCAGCCGAACAGCTTCAGCCTCCTTAATCATGGGCCCAACCAATGTCGTTGCTAAAGCGGGATCATCCACTTTGATTTTTTTCAGTTTGGCGACCAGTTTCTTTTTCACTTCTGCATAAATATCAGCATGAATTAAAATCCGCTGCACACTGATACAGACCTGCCCCGCATGCCCATAAGCAGCACTGATCAAACGATCTATGAGCGCTTCATCAATCACGGTATCTGCATCGATCAGAACCGCAGCATTGCCGCCTAGTTCTAAAGTGACTTTCTTGCGACCTGCACGTGCTTTCATATCCCAACCGACCTGATCTGACCCGGTAAAGCTCAAAAGCTTAAAGCGATCATCGGTCACCAAAATATCTGCGGCTTGACGGTCACACGGCAAAATCGACCATGAGCCTTTAGGTAGATCTGTTTCAGCTAATACCTTGGCTATCATCAATGCGCTAATTGGGGTCAAACTGGCCGGTTTTAAAACAAAAGGACAGCCTGCTGCAATCGCAGGCGCAATCTTATGTGCCACCAGATTTAAAGGGAAATTAAATGGACTAATTAAGGAAATCGCGCCAATTGGCACATGCTTGACCATACCTCGAAAACGTGCAGCCGCAGGAGTGACCGCCAAAGGTAACATTCGACCATCGTCCAACTGTGTCACCGCATCTGCGGCCAATTGGAAGGTATTAATCAGACGTTCGACTTCGGCGCTTGCTGCACCTCGTGGCTTACCGCCTTCTGCAATCAGAATATTGGTCAGTTCTTCACGAAGTTCATTAAAGCGCTTTACACAATGCAATAAAATCTGTTGTTTTTGAAAGGGCTTTAATGCTGCCATTTCCGCTTCTGCTTTTACCGAAGCAGAAATGGCCTTTTCAAGCACTTTGGCATCGGCCAGAGCAACACGTGCATAGACGGTATTTCGATACTTATCATGGACTTCAAGCCATTGCCCCGTGCTAACTGCTTTTCCCGCGACATAAAGTGGATAATCCCGCACGCTTGCTGTATCTGTCATTATTCTTGATCCCGTTATAAAAATTTAAAATTAGACTACTGCATATTTCCCAAGATCACTATATGATTCGCCCATTCACTGATGAATTCACAACAATTCATTACGGTTTTTGATACTAATTAGGACAATGCAATGAAAATATTAAAATTATCAATGCTTGCTTTAGGGACAAGCTTTTGTGGTCTAGCACAAGCGGATATGATTGGTGTAAAAGGCGATCTTAGCTATTGGAATTACAATGGTGAAGCCAATATGGCTGCGCAAACTTCTGCACCAGATCAAGACCTTGATCGTAAAGGTTCTGCACAAGTTTCTCTTGCATTTGAACACCCGATTCCACTGATTCCGAATGCAAAAATTCGCTATGTGAATTTAAAATCACAGACTGAAAATGAAGTTGCTGGTCAGCCAGTTTATGATCTGAATATCGATCATACCGACTTCATTTTGTATTATGAAATCTTGGACACCATCGTAAATGCAGATGTTGGTCTAGGTGCAACCAATCTGAATGGTGATGTAAAAACACTAGGTTTAAGCAAAACTGATATCGATAAAACGGTTCCTGTGATTTATGGATCAGCAGGGGTAAAACTACCTTTCACAGGCTTAAGCGCTAAAGCTGAGTTGTTATATAGCAACTTTAATGATGCTAAAATCACCGATGCCCAAGCCGAGTTACAATATAACTTTATTGACAATCTCTTGGTCGATGTTGGCTTAAAAGCAGGCTATCGTATCCTCGATATCAAGCTAGATGACTACGAGAAAAATGACCTTAAATTTAACTTTAAAGGTCCTTATATCGGCTTAGATATTCATTTCTAAAGTAATAAACTTACATATTAAAAAAAGCCCTGCATGATGCAGGGCTTTCTCATTTATAACTTTATCGGAAAGAGTAAAAGCAGCAGTAAAATGGTGACGGAACCCATCAAAATATTCATGGGCAAACCGACTTTGATAAAGTCACTAAAACGGTAATTACCAGGTCCTAGTACCATCAGATTGGTTTGATAACCCAATGGCGTCGCAAAGCTCGCAGATGCCCCCATCATAATTGCAAACACAAAAGGAATTGGATTCAGGTCAGCCTGCGTGGTGATTTCTAATACTACTGGTAAGGTGAGCAAAGCCGCTGCATTGTTTGTAATCATTTCTGTCAAGATAGAGACAAAGCAATAAGTCAAAATTAATAATAAAATTGCCTCACCTGCACTGAAATGCACAATAAGTTGTGCCAGCATCTCAGCAACACCTGTTTTCTCTAAAGCGGCACCTAATGCAAACGAAGCAGCAATGGTTAAAATAACCGTCAAATCTAGACTTTTCTCAGCCTGCTTTACTGTTAAGCATCGCGTCAACAACATCATTCCAGCTGCTAATAATGCAGCGTTCAACATGCTCAGTAGACCAAAACCGGCTGCAAAAACAGCTGCAAGCAAGATTCCCCATGATAATAAAGCTTTATCATGTTGCAGAGGCTCATGATCAAGCTCATTCACCAAGAGAAAGTCTTTATTGTATTTTTGACGCGTCACAAAAGCTGGACGTGCTTCTAATAATAGCGTATCACCAACCTGTAATTTGATATTACCCAAACCACCTTTTAAGCGTTCGCCATTACGTGCAACCGCCAAGACCACAGCCCCATAGCGATTACGGAACTGCGAGTCGCGAATCGCACTGCCAATTGCCTCACAATGCGGAGAAACAACCGCTTCAACTAAGCGACGGCCTGCATGCGTCTCTTCCAAAGCTGTTTTTTCGTCAATACTTGTAGGGGCAACCAAACCATGAATCTTTAAAAGCTCCGTGATCGCTTCCGTATCTCCAGCAAATACCAGACGATCATTGCCGAATAAAATTTCATCCGAAGACACGGCTGTTAAAATGGTTTGCTGTCTTTCAATTTCAACCAGATAAACTCGTTTTAGATTTCTCAAGCCTGCGGCAGCAACGGATTGACCAACCAATGGCCCATTTGGGCTTACCACAACTTCTAAAGTAAATTCTCGCAGATTTGAAAAAACATTTTGCTCTTGATGATTGGGCAAGAATTTTGGTGCGAACCAATACATGATCAACATTCCAATAATCGCAACAGGCAAACCAATCACCGTGATATCGAAAATGCCAAAGCCAGCTCCACCCGTTAAAGCTTGATACTGCCCATTGACCACTAAACTGGTACTTGTCCCGATCAAGGTAATCGTTCCACCCAAAATCGCGGTATAACTCAAAGGGATCATTAATTTAGATGGTGCGATTCCAATCTTCTTTGACCAGCTATTTAAAGCAGGAATCATGGTTGCAACAACAGGTGTATTATTTAAAAATGCGCTGAGCGGAGCGATGGGTAAGAAAATTCGCAATAATGCCATGCGTTCAGATTTTGGAGTCCCTAATAGCTTATTCACAAACAGATCAATTCCTCCTGAATTAGAAATACCCGCAGCAACGACAAACATCGCTGCCACAGTAATCAATCCAGAATTACTAAAACCTGCCAAAGCTTCCTGAGCAGTTAACACACCAAAAACACTTAAGATTGTCAAAATCGCCAGCATCACAATATGTGGGGCAACTTTTGAAAAGATGAGTGTAAGTAGTCCCCCTAATGTTAACGCCAATGACAACCATCCTTCCCAACCCATAGACAGCCTTTCCATAAATATACGATTCATTGGAGTCTATATAATCAAAGTTGATATACAAATGTGATTTGATGCTAACCTTAGCTGAAATTGTGATAATAAAGTATTATTTGTACCCTGATTTATGAATATCCCTTTAACTGAATGTACGTTAAAACCTACAACAATCGTAGCGATTGGCGAATATTCCAACTAAAACTTTTCACCTATTATATAAATCATAGAGAGACAGGAAGTCTCATTGAGAATAAGAATACACACAGGATGTGGTCGTTAATAGGATATCAACGACATAAACTGAATATGAAGAAGCCCCGTCAGGATGATGGGGCTTCTTTTTATCTGTCATTCTATGCGTGATCTAAAGACTTTTTAGATACTCAGCCACATCGGTATGCTCTGCCATTTCTGCAAGCTGTAATGCAGTATATTCGCCTTTATACGCCACATTTGCACCCTTACTCACAAGTAGCTTCACCACGGCTAAATTATCGTTCTCAGCAGCGGCCTGTAGTGCACTATAACCTTCATCATCAGTCTGATTTGGGTCTATCCCCTCAGCCAATAATTGCTCAACTTGTTCCACATCGCCTAGGGATGCCCAATACACCAGCTCAGGAAGATGCAGTTCACCATCATCTTCAGGGAGTGGAGAAAAAGAGTTAAGTTTCATCTGGTTCCTCTCATTTAAAAGTTAGCGGTCTCTCCATAACAATTACGGGAGCAATATATTCACTGAGTTCTTTACGGTAAATTTCTACAAAACCTTGCCTTGACCAAAATGCGAACGCAGATTCATTTGATTCAACCACTGCAATTCTCAACCGATCACATCCCCAAGTATTAGCAAGACCCAAAATAGAATTGACTGCTTGTGAGCCATAACCAAAACCTTGATGAGACTCTATAAATAATAGCAGTCCAATAAATACTATTGATGACTCGGGATAACCTTGCAGAATATCAATACAACCAATCATCTGTTCTTTATGATAAATCGCATAAAAAAACTTTGCAGTAAATGGATGCCCACTAGGTACAGCTTTTAGATCGTTTCGAGCAGCATTTTTCTCTGCGCTATATCCTTGAATGAGTTTAAAATAATTTGGAGTAGCCTCAAATACAGCTTGAATACCGGCTATATCAGTTTCATTATCAGAGCAGAGAAGACGATAAGTCAGCATATAATATCCCCTAACTTCTACACAGCACTAAAGCTGCACCCCATTCACAATTGACCAATGATAGGGCATTAGTTCTCTTAAGGGTTTAAATAATAATTTGTTCTCTGCTGTACTTACTGCTACTAGAACATCGCCACCCCAATAAGAAAGACGCTCTTGGCAGATCCCACAAGGCGTTAAAATTAGAATATTTGAATATTCCGACGCCCTGCATATACAGAGCGAATGTGTAATTTTTTCATTGATTTTATGTGCCTCCAAGCATGCCCCGACTTCCATGCAAAGTGATAAAGCATCATTCCGTGTTTCAGGAGCGACACTAATCAAAATTTTGCCACTCTCTGTAGCGAGTGCAGCAACGCCACCCCAGCCGTCAGGATAACGGCTCTCCATAAAAACTTTCGCAGCTTGAAATAACTTTTGTTCCATATTATCTCCAAACAAAGTCATAACTTCGCAATTCTTATTGTTGATATCTCATAATTGTTGCCTCTACAGTATAATGATTGGCTTGATGCAGCACTTTAAAACCATGTTTTTGGTAGAGTGAAATATTATGGCTTTCACACTGTAAATAGAGTGTCTTTACACCTAATTTTCTGGCTTTTTCTTTTGCCAGTAAAATCATTTGACCTGCAACACCTTGTCCTCGCCATAAAGGATCAACAAAAATCCCACCGATCCAATGCTCATATTCTGGATAGTTTTTATTCTCATGTCGCTTAAGTTCTAAGGCGCCAATCAATTCATTCTCATGATGAGCTACAATTGCTAAGGGGATAACATCACGATTAGCTGCTTTTTCCAACACCTTTTGGTGCATCATTTCTTCGGTCATCTGTAAAGAGAGATAAGCCCATTCGTTATAGTACCACTTCGCAATTTTTCCAATTGCCTCGGGGTGATCTACGAGCAAAGAAATTTTCATTGTATTGTTAATTTTAAGAATGATTTAACCGATTTTAGCCTATTTCTTCTACCAATTTTCTTCCGTCCAATAAAAAACACCCCCAACCGTTAGGTTGGGGGTGTTTAGTATTTAAAAGCTGGCGATGACTTACTCTCACATGGCAAGTGCCACACTACCATCAGCGCTAAGAGGTTTCACTTCTGAGTTCGGGAAGGGATCAGGTGGTTCACTCTTGCTATTGTCGCCAGCAAACTGTTGTGGTGCTTTCGGGTCTTAATCACGATGTATTGTCGTATGCCTTACTTACGGTCCAAAGAGTTATTAACGGATTAGATAATTGGTCTGTATTGTAACTAGTTTATTCACTAAATCAAGTTCAATCAGTTGTTTTCACTTCTGACTGTTTGGTTTTGAATCGAATTGAGCTTTATATACAACTGCTTGGGTGTTGTATAGTCAAGCCTCACGAGCAATTAGTATTGGTCAGCTTCACACGTCACCGTGCTTCCACACCCAACCTATCAACGTCCTAGTCTCGAACGGCTCTTTAGAGGAATAAATTCCTAGGGAAATCTTATCTTGAGGTAGGCTTCCCGCTTAGATGCTTTCAGCGGTTATCCCTTCCGAACATAGCTACCCGGCGATGCGACTGGCGTCACAACCGGTACACCAGAGGTTCGTCCACTCTGGTCCTCTCGTACTAGGAGCAGATCCTCTCAAATTTCCAGCGCCCACGGTAGATAGGGACCGAACTGTCTCACGACGTTCTAAACCCAGCTCGCGTACCTCTTTAAATGGCGAACAGCCATACCCTTGGGACCTGCTTCAGCCCCAGGATGAGATGAGCCGACATCGAGGTGCCAAACACCGCCGTCGATATGAACTCTTGGGCGGTATCAGCCTGTTATCCCCAGAGTACCTTTTATCCGTTGAGCGATGGCCCTTCCATACAGAACCACCGGATCACTAAGACCTACTTTCGTACCTGCTCGACTTGTGGGTCTCGCAGTTAAGCGCGCTTTTGCCTTTATACTCTACGCGTGATTTCCGACCACGCTGAGCGCACCTTCGTACTCCTCCGTTACTCTTTAGGAGGAGACCGCCCCAGTCAAACTACCCACCAGACATGGTCCTCGCCCCGGATTACGGGGCAGAGTTAGAACCTCAACATTACCAGGGTGGTATTTCAAGGACGGCTCCATTAGAACTAGCGTTCTAACTTCAAAGCCTCCCACCTATCCTACACAAGTAAGGTCAAAGTTCAATGTCAAGCTGCAGTAAAGGTTCACGGGGTCTTTCCGTCTAGCCGCGGGTACACTGCATCTTCACAGCGATTTCGATTTCACTGAGCCTCTGCTGGAGACAGCGCCGCCATCATTATGCCATTCGTGCAGGTCGGAACTTACCCGACAAGGAATTTCGCTACCTTAGGACCGTTATAGTTACGGCCGCCGTTTACTGGGGCTTCGATCAAGAGCTTCGCTTACGCTAACCCCATCAATTAACCTTCCAGCACCGGGCAGGCATCACACCCTATACGTCCACTTTCGTGTTTGCAGAGTGCTATGTTTTTAATAAACAGTTGCAGCGGCCTGGTTTCTGTGGCTGCCAATAGCTCAGGGAGCAAGTCCCATCACCGTCAGCAGCGTACCTTCTCCCGAAGTTACGGTACCATTTTGCCTAGTTCCTTCAGCAGAGTTCTCTCAAGCGCTTTGGTCTACTCGACCTGACCACCTGTGTCGGTTTCGGGTACGATTCCTGTGTAACTGAAGCTTAGAGACTTTTCCTGGAAGCATGGTATCAGCCACTTCACTGTACAAGTACAGCTTGCTATCAGTTCTCAGCATAGAGTACCCCGGATTTGCCTAAGATACATGCCTACAACCTTCCACCTGGACAACCAACGCCAGGCTGACTTAACCTTCTCCGTCCTCTCATCGCATTACACAGAAGTATTGGAATATTAACCAATTTCCCATCGACTACGCCTCTCGGCCTCGCCTTAGGGGTCGACTCACCCAGCCCCGATTAACGTTGGACTGGAACCCTTGGTCTTTCAGCGAACGGGTTTTTCACCCGTTTTGTCGTTACTCACGTCAGCATTCGCACTTCTGATACCTCCAGCATACTTCTCAATACACCTTCATCGGCTTACAGAACGCTCCCCTACCACTTGACTTAAAGTCAAATCCGCAGCTTCGGCACATAGTTTTAGCCCCGTTACATCTTCCGCGCAGGCCGACTCGACTAGTGAGCTATTACGCTTTCTTTAAAGGGTGGCTGCTTCTAAGCCAACCTCCTAGCTGTCTATGCCTTCCCACATCGTTTCCCACTTAACTATGATTTTGGGGCCTTAGCTGGCGGTCTGGATTGTTTTCCTCTTGACTACGGACGTTAGCACCCGCAGTCTGTCTCCCGGATAGTACTCATTGGTATTCGGAGTTTGCATCGGTTTGGTAAGTCGGGATGACCCCCTAGCCGAAACAGTGCTCTACCCCCAATGGTATTCGTCCGAGGCGCTACCTAAATAGCTTTCGGGGAGAACCAGCTATCACCAGGCTTGATTAGCCTTTCACCCCTATCCACAAGTCATCCCCTGGCTTTTCAACGACAGTGGGTTCGGTCCTCCAGTTAGTGTTACCCAACCTTCAACCTGCTCATGGATAGATCGCCTGGTTTCGGGTCTATACCCAGCAACTAAACGCCCTATTAAGACTCGATTTCTCTACGGCTCCCCTATTCGGTTAACCTTGCTACTGAATATAAGTCGCTGACCCATTATACAAAAGGTACGCAGTCACCGAACAAGTCGGCTCCCACTGCTTGTATGCATGCGGTTTCAGGATCTATTTCACTCCCCTCACAGGGGTTCTTTTCGCCTTTCCCTCACGGTACTGGTTCACTATCGGTCAGTCAGGAGTATTTAGCCTTGGAGGATGGTCCCCCCATATTCAGACAAGGTTTCACGTGCCTCGCCCTACTCGTCATCATTGTGTGTGCCCTTTCGTGTACGGGAATATCACCCTCTACGTTCGCACTTCCCAGAGCGTTCCACTAGAACACACACAACTTAATGGGCTGCTCCCCGTTCGCTCGCCGCTACTAAGGGAATCTCAATTGATTTCTTTTCCTAAGGGTACTGAGATGTTTCACTTCCCCTCGTTCGCTTCATAAGCCTATGTATTCAGCTTATGATACCCGCCTTATAGCGGGTGGGTTCCCCCATTCAGAAATCTCCGGATCAAAGGATATTTGCCGCCTCCCCGGAGCTTATCGCAGGCTATTACGTCTTTCATCGCCTCTGACTGCCAAGGCATCCACCACATGCACTTAATTACTTGACTATACAACCCCAAACAGTCGTTAACACATACAAGTGAGTGTTATCGTTGCAAACTTAATTGCTACTATCTGTTGTCTGTGAATTTAATCACTATACAGCTTCAATCTAATTCATATACCAAAACGCTTGATTCAGTGTTTTTGCTAGTTCTCAGATTAATTCTTCATCTAACTGAAATACTTACGTATTACCGTTAGTGTCAAATTAATCGAGTTTGAACAATTTATTTCAGACTCAATTTTCTAATCTGTTAATGATTAACTACCACCTCGTCGGTGAGTAGTAAACTGTGATAAATCACAGAAGTTAATAAACCAAGATCATTCGATCTTCTTATTTATTAATTTCTATAAGCTATCTTTGGAATTTAACTTTCGTTTTCTACATTACTTCGTAATGTATGGTGGAGACTAGGAGAGTCGAACTCCTGACCTCCTGCGTGCAAAGCAGGCGCTCTACCAACTAAGCTAAGTCCCCAGCTTATCACTTAATGAACGACATATCTTTCAATCTAAGCTACTGCAATCAGATTTGGTGGGTCTGACAAGACTTGAACTTGTGACCCCACGCTTATCAAGCGTGTGCTCTAACCAACTGAGCTACAGACCCTCAGATACATCTTCGAAGAACAACTTGTTGTGGATTCTTACCGGTCACCAATCTTTCGTTAAGGAGGTGATCCAGCCGCAGGTTCCCCTACGGCTACCTTGTTACGACTTCACCCCAGTCATCGGCCACACCGTGGTAAGCGTCCTCCTTACGGTTAGACTACCTACTTCTGGTGCAACAAACTCCCATGGTGTGACGGGCGGTGTGTACAAGGCCCGGGAACGTATTCACCGCGGCATTCTGATCCGCGATTACTAGCGATTCCGACTTCATGGAGTCGAGTTGCAGACTCCAATCCGGACTACGATCGGCTTTTTGAGATTAGCATCCTATCGCTAGGTAGCAACCCTTTGTACCGACCATTGTAGCACGTGTGTAGCCCTGGTCGTAAGGGCCATGATGACTTGACGTCGTCCCCGCCTTCCTCCAGTTTGTCACTGGCAGTATCCTTAAAGTTCCCGGCTTAACCCGCTGGCAAATAAGGAAAAGGGTTGCGCTCGTTGCGGGACTTAACCCAACATCTCACG
Organism: Acinetobacter genomosp. 15BJ; assembly: GCF_000400715.1. Lineage (GTDB taxonomy): Bacteria > Pseudomonadota > Gammaproteobacteria > Pseudomonadales > Moraxellaceae > Acinetobacter. The sequence goes on from NZ_KE007345.1 coordinate 556,151, forward strand.
ACACGAGCTGACGACAGCCATGCAGCACCTGTATGTAAGTTCCCGAAGGCACCAATCCATCTCTGGAAAGTTCTTACTATGTCAAGACCAGGTAAGGTTCTTCGCGTTGCATCGAATTAAACCACATGCTCCACCGCTTGTGCGGGCCCCCGTCAATTCATTTGAGTTTTAGTCTTGCGACCGTACTCCCCAGGCGGTCTACTTATCGCGTTAGCTGCGCCACTAAAGCCTCAAAGGCCCCAACGGCTAGTAGACATCGTTTACGGCATGGACTACCAGGGTATCTAATCCTGTTTGCTCCCCATGCTTTCGTACCTCAGCGTCAGTATTAGGCCAGATGGCTGCCTTCGCCATCGGTATTCCTCCAGATCTCTACGCATTTCACCGCTACACCTGGAATTCTACCATCCTCTCCCATACTCTAGCTGACCAGTATCGAATGCAATTCCTAAGTTAAGCTCAGGGATTTCACATCCGACTTAATCAGCCGCCTACGCACGCTTTACGCCCAGTAAATCCGATTAACGCTCGCACCCTCTGTATTACCGCGGCTGCTGGCACAGAGTTAGCCGGTGCTTATTCTGCGAGTAACGTCCACTCATCTTAGGTATTAACTAAGAGAGCCTCCTCCTCGCTTAAAGTGCTTTACAACCAAAAGGCCTTCTTCACACACGCGGCATGGCTGGATCAGGCTTCCGCCCATTGTCCAATATTCCCCACTGCTGCCTCCCGTAGGAGTCTGGGCCGTGTCTCAGTCCCAGTGTGGCGGATCATCCTCTCAGACCCGCTACAGATCGTCGCCTTGGTAGGCCTTTACCCCACCAACTAGCTAATCCGACTTAGGCTCATCATTTAGCGCAAGGTCCGAAGATCCCCTGCTTTCTCCCGTAGGACGTATGCGGTATTAGCATTCCTTTCGGAATGTTGTCCCCCACTAAATGGCAGATTCCTAAGCATTACTCACCCGTCCGCCGCTAAGTCATAGTGCAAGCACCATAACTCCGCTCGACTTGCATGTGTTAAGCCTGCCGCCAGCGTTCAATCTGAGCCATGATCAAACTC
>NZ_KE007346.1:0-361961 GCF_000400715.1 Acinetobacter genomosp. 15BJ
AGGTGGAAGGTTGTAGGCATGTATCTTAGGCAAATCCGGGGTACTCTATGCTGAGAACTGATAGCAAGCTGTACTTGTACAGTGAAGTGGCTGATACCATGCTTCCAGGAAAAGTCTCTAAGCTTCAGTTACACAGGAATCGTACCCGAAACCGACACAGGTGGTCAGGTCGAGTAGACCAAAGCGCTTGAGAGAACTCTGCTGAAGGAACTAGGCAAAATGGTACCGTAACTTCGGGAGAAGGTACGCTGCTGACGGTGATGGGACTTGCTCCCTGAGCTATTGGCAGCCACAGAAACCAGGCCGCTGCAACTGTTTATTAAAAACATAGCACTCTGCAAACACGAAAGTGGACGTATAGGGTGTGATGCCTGCCCGGTGCTGGAAGGTTAATTGATGGGGTTAGCGTAAGCGAAGCTCTTGATCGAAGCCCCAGTAAACGGCGGCCGTAACTATAACGGTCCTAAGGTAGCGAAATTCCTTGTCGGGTAAGTTCCGACCTGCACGAATGGCATAATGATGGCGGCGCTGTCTCCAGCAGAGGCTCAGTGAAATCGAAATCGCTGTGAAGATGCAGTGTACCCGCGGCTAGACGGAAAGACCCCGTGAACCTTTACTGCAGCTTGACATTGAACTTTGACCTTACTTGTGTAGGATAGGTGGGAGGCTTTGAAGTTAGAACGCTAGTTCTAATGGAGCCGTCCTTGAAATACCACCCTGGTAATGTTGAGGTTCTAACTCTGCCCCGTAATCCGGGGCGAGGACCATGTCTGGTGGGTAGTTTGACTGGGGCGGTCTCCTCCTAAAGAGTAACGGAGGAGTACGAAGGTGCGCTCAGCGTGGTCGGAAATCACGCGTAGAGTATAAAGGCAAAAGCGCGCTTAACTGCGAGACCCACAAGTCGAGCAGGTACGAAAGTAGGTCTTAGTGATCCGGTGGTTCTGTATGGAAGGGCCATCGCTCAACGGATAAAAGGTACTCTGGGGATAACAGGCTGATACCGCCCAAGAGTTCATATCGACGGCGGTGTTTGGCACCTCGATGTCGGCTCATCTCATCCTGGGGCTGAAGCAGGTCCCAAGGGTATGGCTGTTCGCCATTTAAAGAGGTACGCGAGCTGGGTTTAGAACGTCGTGAGACAGTTCGGTCCCTATCTACCGTGGGCGCTGGAAATTTGAGAGGATCTGCTCCTAGTACGAGAGGACCAGAGTGGACGAACCTCTGGTGTACCGGTTGTGACGCCAGTCGCATCGCCGGGTAGCTATGTTCGGAAGGGATAACCGCTGAAAGCATCTAAGCGGGAAGCCTACCTCAAGATAAGATTTCCCTAGGAATTTATTCCTCTAAAGAGCCGTTCGAGACTAGGACGTTGATAGGTTGGGTGTGGAAGCACGGTGACGTGTGAAGCTGACCAATACTAATTGCTCGTGAGGCTTGACTATACAACACCCAAGCAGTTGTATATAAAGCTCAATTCGATTCAAAACCAAACAGTCAGAAGTGAAAACAACTGATTGAACTTGATTTAGTGAATAAACTAGTTACAATACAGACCAATTATCTAATCCGTTAATAACTCTTTGGACCGTAAGTAAGGCATACGACAATACATCGTGATTAAGACCCGAAAGCACCACAACAGTTTGCTGGCGACAATAGCAAGAGTGAACCACCTGATCCCTTCCCGAACTCAGAAGTGAAACCTCTTAGCGCTGATGGTAGTGTGGCACTTGCCATGTGAGAGTAAGTCATCGCCAGCTTTTAAATACTAAACACCCCCAACCTAACGGTTGGGGGTGTTTTTTATTGTCAAAAAATTTATATACTGGAATCTTTATTTAAGAGCTTTCTCATATGAGTTGGATCGTGGTACAAAGCTTTTCATTTCCTTATGAAGCTCAGATTGCCAAAACGCAATTGGAAGCAGCTGAAATTCCAGCACGTATTGAAAATGAACATACCATTAATATGGATTGGCTTTACTCCAATGCTTTAGGTGGTGTGCGACTGTTAGTTCCTGAAGGCTATGCAGAAGAAGCTAAAGCATTACTTGCTCAAGATTTTAGCCAAGAATTAGAACAACAATTTGGAGCAAGTGAAAGCTGCCCTAAGTGTGGCAGTACCGATATACAACCTTATACAGAAGGTAAACGGCCCGCTTATGTGGTATTTCTATTGCTTGGTTTTCCGCTCTTTTCGTATAAAAATGGAACGAAGTGTCGGCAGTGCGAACATTTCTGGAGTTAGTGCTTTATCAAAGAAAGTTGCAAGATGCTTTTAAATCAAGAATGATTGGCTTATGTTCAAATTACAATAAAAAGAGCATTTAAATAATGAAGATTGCCAAGCATATTTTATGGATAGATTGTACTGCGGCCACATTTGCGGGGTTGATCGTATTACTTGCTGCACAATGGTTAAGTCAACTCTATCATTTACCCAAGGCGATTATCGTTTTTGTGGGTTGTGTAAATCTTTTATACGCATGTTATTCATTTATATTAGCCAATTATAAAAAACGTTCAATATTCCTCGTCAACATCTTGGTGATTGCAAATAGCATCTGGGTCTTGGTTTGTCTGATTATGCTTTGGAAATTCTGGCAGGAAATGACAATCTTTGCGGTACTCCATATTGCTGGAGAGGCTGTCTTTGTAGGTATTTTGGCTCGACTTGAATATCAATGGCGATATCAACTTACATTTTCTTATCACGAAAGAAATAACTAAATTAAGTGGACATCACTTAAACAGCTTTGTCTAATACGGTAGGACATTATAAAAAGGAAAATAAGATGGAATATAAAGGAAGTTGTCATTGTGGAAAAATCACCTTTGTTGCGCAAGGTGATTTGACTGAAGCAATGTCATGCAATTGCTCGATTTGCCAAAGAAAAGGTTCTTTATTGTGGTTCTTGCCTACAGATAAAGTTGATATTTCAGTTCAAGCAGATACTTTAACTAGTTACCAATTTAATAAGCATGTGATCGATCATCATTTTTGTAAGATCTGTGGTATTCATCCTTATGCAACAGGTATTGACCCAAAAGGCAATCAGATGTATGCCATTAATATAAGATGTATCGAAAATTTAGATTTGGAAAGCCTCAAAATTAATCATTTTGATGGCCGTTCGGTTTGACACTCAAATTTAGAGAATAAAAATGACCAAGAAAAAGCAGTTAGATGCTGAACAGACGATTGTATTGTTAGATATATTAAAAAAGCGTTTTGAAGCCAATATACATCGGCATCACGGTTTGAATTGGGTGGATATCGAAGATCAGTTGAAACAGAACCCTGAAAAGCTATGGGTATTGAATCAAATGGAAGAGACTGGTGGAGAACCAGATATTGTTTCATTTGATTCAAAATCATCAGAAATTATCTTTTATGATTGTGCTGTAGAAACCCCAAAAGGACGTAGAAGCCTTTGTTATGATCGTGCTGCTTTAGATGCTCGTAAAGAACATAAGCCTGAAAATAATGCGGTCGATGTGGCCGCAGCCATGGGAGTTGAATTGCTCACAGAAGAGCAATATAAGCAGTTACAGGCGGTTGAACATTTTGATTTAAAAACCTCAAGTTGGGTAACAACCCCAGACGATGTGCGTAAATTGGGCGGTGCAATTTTTTGTGATAGCCGCTATGGCCGCGTCTTTACCTATCACAATGGCGCTCAATCTTATTATGCGACCCGTGGGTTTCGTGGTCGATTAAAAATATAGTTTTGTGATTCGATCGCCCTTTGACATATTTTTTAATCTTTAATTATGCCAAGCGCTTGCTTGGTTTTTCGGGTTTTGCTACTTTAGTGCTCATTCAATAAACAATGATCAATAATTGCTAGGAAGCAGAATATGCACCTTAATCCTTTGTACTATAACGAGCAGCATCTTGAATTTGCCAAGAGTATTCGACGTTTTGTTGAAAAGGAAATTTCACCTTTTATTAATGAATGGGATGAAAGAGAAACCTTTCCGCGAGATCTGTATAAAAAAGCAGCAGATATTGGTTTGTTGGGATTAGGTTTTGAAGAGCAGTATGGTGGGATTGCAGGTACGGATGCATTTTATACGCTGTTATCTTCTATTGAGATCGCAAAATGTGCTTCAGGTGGCTTAGCAGCCTCTTTACTGTCACATACCATTGGTGCGCCACCAATTCAGCACTTTGCCAACGAAGAGGTTAAAGCTCAAGTGCTGCCTCAGATTTTATCAGGTGAAAAAATCTCGGCACTGGCGATTACTGAGCCGGGCGGTGGTTCAGATGTGGCTTCGCTTAAAACCAAGGCTGTACGTGACGGTGATTATTTTCTAGTGAGTGGTGAAAAGACCTTTATCACTTCAGGAATGCGAGCAGATTATTATTCAGTGGCAGTACGTACTGATCCGAATGCGAAAGGGGCAAATGGTATTTCAATGCTTCTCATAGATGCGCATAGTGCAGGAATCAGTAAAACCAAACTGGATAAGATGGGATGGTGGGCATCTGATACGGCACATCTGCATTTTGATAATGTCAAAGTGCCTGCTAGCCATTTATTAGGTCCAGAAAATATGGGTTTTCTGGTGATTATGAATAACTTCAATATGGAACGTTTTTTCCTTGCGGCAAGTAGTTATGGTTTTGCCTTGACTTGTTATGAGGAGGCATTGGATTGGGCACAGCAACGCCAAACCTTTGGTAAGCGTTTAGTCGATCATCAGGTCATGCGTCATAAGCTGGTGGACATGGCTACGCGTCTGACTGCAACCCGTGCTTTACTCGAGGATACTGCTTATCGTTTAGGCAAGCCTGAATTGCAAGGCAGTGAACTGATTGCCCAGATCTGTATGTTGAAGAATGTCGCTACTCAAACCATGCAATTCTGTGCCGATGCTGCAGTGCAGACACTCGGGGGGATGGGCTTTATGCGTGGTACTAAATCTGAACGCATTTATCGTGAAGTGAAGGTGAATATGATTGGCGGTGGTGCAGAAGAAATTATGAAGGATTTAATTAGTAAGCAGTTAGGGTATTAAACTTATTCCGTTGCTCATTAAAAGTGCGGTCAAAACACCGCACTTTTTTCATTTTGAAATTTATTCGAGTTCAGCCAACTCTTCTAAAGAAATCTGACGGATTTCAAAGATGGGTTGTTTTAAAAATGAATTTAGTGCTTTGATATCAATGAATTTTATATTGTCGAGTGCGATACCTTCAATACTATCTTTTTCAGTATTGTAACGAATATCCGCAGTTTGCTCGATAAACTGTTTGAATAACAAAGGGCTATCGCTTAACTCAGCAAGTGGCTTATCCATCAGGGCTTCGAACTCATAGTCCATCGCATAAATATTGGATTCCCACATAACATCGCTAAAGTTCTCATCTTGACTAGAAATAATGCTGCCAGTCTCATAGCCAGAAAAATAATCTTCTTCTGAATTGATCCAAAGCACATAACAAGGTTGTGTCGCATCGATTTCTAAGAGTTGATACCAGACGATCCCTGAAATTTGGGCAAATTCGAAAGCATCGTCTTCATTCAGCTTTGGAATTTCACCATCTTCGATATCAAACTTTTTGCCTGTTTTTTCTAATACCAAAGCTTCAAGTTTTTCGTAGATTTCATCATCTACTTCGCCATTGCCGATGTCATAGTTACAGAGTTCATCATAATATAAGCCTTCAACGACTAAGGTTTTGTATGCCTTTTCTGCTTCAGCTTTATCTGTATAAATCTGTTTGATTGCCCCAGTGGAAACACAGTTGGTCAGATGCCATTCATCATTGTATGCAAAATCATTTTGACGAATCACGTATTGGATATTGCTCATTTCTTCTATTCCTTTTCACTAAGCTTGATTGAGAGATTTTTCTAGTTGATAAATTTCTTCTATTGTCAGATAACGCATCTCAATTGGATTTTTGAGTAAAGGATTGATACTTGAAAGCGCGTTAGGTTTAATTACTAAACAAGAATGATTGTATTTAATATCAGGATGATCTTGAATGAGTCGTTCTAGTAGTAAAGGTGAATCACTAAAATCAGCTAGGCTACCAACCAACTCAATATCTCTATAAATAGCACTTGAAGCAGAGGGCGAAACTGCTGACAGTAAATGATCATTTTCTATAAAATTGGCTTGTAGAAAGTTATTTTCCTGAATGTCATATTCTGTTGTTCCATAGCAGACTCGATATTCATTTTGATAAATATCAAAAAAGACTTGTTGTTTGAGTTGCTTTGGATATTCAAATACAGCATAAACGCAATTGTCGAGTTGGTTCAGTATGTTAAATAATTCATCTACTGACATTTGAGCTAAAATTTTTTCCTTACCATAAAAGTCATGTTGTTGACTACATTCAATAATATTCTGAAAGTTGACTTTATGACTAAATTTATATTCGAGTTGTTTCCATTCTTGAATGGCGGCTTCTTTATTTTCAAATAAAGCTGCCATATGTCCTTGATGCCATCTTTCATAAAGATATGATGAAAAATATTCATCGTTATATGAATATGATAAATGTCGAATTGCATATATTTTTTCTGGTTCCATTTCTAGGGCCCTAAGCAATTTTAGTTTTTAATTCTTGCAGCTTAGCTGCACTAGGTGGCACAGCCATGCCATTATCCATCCAGAGTTCAAAACGCATCGGATTGAAAAAGAAATCAGGACGAATATCAAAATCAATAAATTTGGCTTCACTTTTTCCCATCATGGGAAGAATTGTATTGATAAACCAACTATTGTGGGTGATCAGTAACGACTTTAATTGTCCAGTCACCGATAATGGAGAGAGTAGTGTTGCTGACAGCTTTGGATCATTAATCACATCAGTATGGAATTTCTCTAGGCGTTTTGCTAACCCATCTGTAGGGATATCCTGCATCGCTGCAACAAAATCACTTAAAGTTGGAATAAAGCGATGATGGAAATCAACCAATAGGTGATCTTTTTCACAGAGGTCTTTAACCTCGATACTTCTGCCTGCACTATTTTCGAAATGATGTCCAAAGATCGGAATAATGACCTCCTGAACACCCCAAAAGGTATGCAAGATACGATGGCGATTGTCGGTACACAACATTTTGGTGCTGTCGATTAGAGCATGAATATCAATATAATCTTCAAGCTCGCCCCCACGACGTTTCACCGAAATATTGGCATGTTGTACTGGATTCATTTTTACTAATTCTTATAATCGTTTGATGTTTAAGAACAATAGCAGCTTTCTGATATAACGAATATAGATAAATAGACGTGAGCGATAAGCTGTGTCGTGCTTAAATTGGAATCAATTTTTTAGAATGCTTGATATTTCTTATCTGTCCAATCTGCATTTAAGATTGCCCAACGTTCATGATCTTTCCATTCTTTTCCACCTACTCGTAGGTACTGGCGGGAGAAGCCTTCTTTTATAAAACCTGCATTTGATACAAGGCGAATAGAGGGCAGATTATCTGGTTGGATATTGGCTTCTAGTCGATGCAGATTGAGAGTTTGAAATGCTTCGTGTAAAACCAGTTGCAGACCTTGTCGCATATATCCATGACCTGCATAAGGAGAAAAGGCTTCATAACCTAAATAGGCAGAATGGAAATAACCACGAATGATATTCGAGATATTGAAGGTTCCGACAATGGCATGATTTTCTTTCAAGCAGACAAAATAACGATGTTCTTGTGCGAGATATTGTTCAAAATCCGTTGGTGGGTAGGTCCACGGTTGATGGAGTTGAATACTATTTTGGTAGGCCTGTTTGATTGCAGCTAAATCGCTGAGTTGAGGCTTACGCAAATAGATAGCACTCATTTAACCGCCATTTCCCAAACCATTTCAGTCAATTCATCAATTTTGACTTTACCTTCAGGCCTGTACCACGTCACTGTCCAAGAAATCGAGCCACCGAGCAAGCGACGCCAAATAAAAGCATCGTGTTTCACTTTGCCTTGAGCACGTAATTTTTCAATCACATCCAACCATACTTGCTCATATTCATTACGCATTTTTAGAAGGTAGTCTTGCTTCTCTTTGGAAAGCGCAAACCATTCATGTACCAGTACAGCCATCGCTGCACCCGTATCGCCAGCAATGGAAAGTAATTCAGCTTTGATGAGATGACGTAATTGTTGTTCAGGATCGGTTGAGCGTTCGGCAGCTTCTTTTAAACGAGCAAAGTTATAAATGATGGTTTGTTCCATCACTGTCGCCAGGATTTCATCTTTGCTTTTAAAGTGATGAAACAGGCTGCCCGATTGAATACCAATAAATTCACCGAGTTGACGAACCGTAGTTTTGTCATAACCTTGCTTATAAAACAGATAGGCAGCACCTTGCAGTAAACGTCCACGTGGACTGTCATCAAAACAAACAATCTTGGGTATTTGCTCAATTGAAGTTGCGATCATGCCTATCCGTCTATCCCGTTTAATCCAAACTGTATTGTAACAAAATTCATTTGATGCGTTGTCTTATCTTTTTATAACAAGCATTTGCTTGAGTTTGTCTATTTTTGCTAATACAGCATAGCATTATGTACTTTACAAACCAAGCACTTGCTTGGTAATGTTAAGGCGTTTTTAGCAATAACAATGAGAAAGCGCATGACAACTGTCAAACAGGATGACCAGAGGGTAGTCAAAATCGGGTGTGCATCAGGCTTCTGGGGCGATACCAATACTGCTGCATTTCAGTTGGTGCATCTGAGTGATATTGATTATCTAGTCTTTGATTATCTGTCAGAAATCACCATGTCGATTATGGCCAAGGCGATGATGATTGATCCAAATCATGGTTATGCGCTGGATTTTGTCAGTCGAGTGATGTCACCACTGATCAATAAAATTGCTGAGAAAAAAATAAAAGTGATTAGCAATGCGGGTGGGGTAAACCCACTGGCTTGCCGTGATGCCCTACAGAAAATTATTGATGAAAAAGGCTTAGATTTAAAAGTTGCTGTGGTGTTAGGGGATGATGTATTGCCGAAGCATGCTGAATTACTCACCCAAAATATTCAGGAAATGTTTAATGGCGATGCCTTGCCTGCACATGTTGCCAGTAGTAATGCCTATCTCGGCGCTGTTGCGATTCGTGATGCTCTCGATTTAGGCGCAGATATTGTGATTACAGGCCGTGTGGTCGATTCAGCGGTTGTACTGGCCCCTTTGCTGCATGAATACAAATGGTCACTCGATGATTATGACAAGTTGGCACAAGGGTCATTGGCAGGGCATGTGATTGAATGTGGTGCACAATGTACAGGTGGAAACTTTACCGATTGGCGCCTAGTTCAAGGTTTTGACAATATGGGGTTTCCGATCGTAGAAGTCAGCGCCGATGCTTCATTTATCGTGACCAAGCCGCAAGGGACGGGTGGCTTGGTTTCAACTGCGACGGTAGCAGAGCAGATTGTCTATGAAATTGGCAATCCACAGGCCTATCTTTTACCTGATGTGAGCGCTGATTTTAGCCAAGTACATTTAGAACAAGTGGCAGAACATCGGGTCAAAGTGACAGGTGCCGCAGGTCGTGCGCCAACTCAGCAATATAAAGTTAGCGCAACCTATGCCGATGGTTATCGAGTTCTAGTCAGTTTCTTGATCGCAGGTCGTGAAGCACCAGAAAAAGCCCAAGTGATTGCTGATGCCATTATCAACAAATGTGAACGAGTTCTGGCACTGCGTTCAGTTCCTCCGTTTAGTGAAAAGTCGGTTGAGATTCTAGGTATTGAAAGTACTTATGGTGCACATGCCCGAATTCAAGACAGTCGTGAAGTGGTGGTGAAGATTGCGGTAAAGCATCTGTTTAAAGAAGCTTGTATGTTCTTTGCTTCTGAAATTGCCCAAGCCTCCACAGGTATGGCACCTGCGTTGGCAGGGATTGTCGGAGGGCGTCCTAAAGCATCGGCAGTGGTGAAATTATTTTCATTCTTGATTGATAAAGATCAATTAAAAGTCGAAGTCGATTTTGCAGGACAGCGTTATCCCGTTCAGATCCCTGTTGGGCAAGCTTCACAGGACTATGTGCAGCATCTTGTTGGTGAAGTGGCCGTATATCAAGGTGATGAAATTGAAGTTCCTTTAGTTGAGGTTGCACATGCACGCAGTGGCGATAAGGGAAATCATAGCAATATTGGAGTGATTGCACGCAAGGCTGAATATTTACTGTGGATTCGTGCGGCACTGACTGAAGCCAATGTCGCAGCGTATATGCAGCATGTTCTTGATCCAGAGAAATCAAAAGTGATTCGTTATGAACTGCCTGCCATGCATGCACTGAATTTCATGTTGGAAAATGCATTGGGCGGTGGTGGGATTGCCAGCTTACGGATTGATCCACAAGGTAAAGCTTTTGCACAGCAATTATTAGATATGCCAGTGAAAGTGCCCGCACAACTGTTAGAAAAATATTAAGGATATAAACATGAGTTATCAATCAATTTTCAGGGCAGATGCATTTGCTGACAAAGTGGTGATCGTCACAGGTGGTGGTTCTGGTATTGGCCGTTGTACTGCACATGAGTTGGCTTCTTTAGGCGCACAAGTGGTGATTACAGGCCGAAAAGTTGAAAAACTGGAAAAAGTCAGTCAAGAAATTCTAGAAGATGGTGGCAAAGTCCATTTCATCGTCTGTGATAACCGTGATGAAGAACAAGTTAAAAATATGATTGCTGAAGTGCTTGAAAAATTTGGCAAGCTCGATGGTTTAGTCAATAACGCCGGTGGACAATTTCCTTCTGCATTAGAGAATATTTCTGCCAATGGTTTTGATGCTGTGGTCCGTAATAACCTGCATTCAACTTTTTACTTGATGCGTGAAGCCTATAACCAGTGGATGGCAAAACATGGCGGTAGCATTGTCAACATGACCGCCGATATGTGGGGTGGTATGCCGGGTATGGGGCATTCAGGTGCAGCGCGTTCAGGTGTTGATAACCTAACCAAAACTGCTTCAGTAGAATGGGGGAAATCTGGGGTACGTGTCAACGCGGTTGCGCCAGGTTGGATTATTTCTTCGGGTATGGACAACTACAGTGGTGATTTTGCCAAAGTGATCATTCCAAGTTTGGCGAGTAATGTTCCGTTAAAACGTATGGGCACAGAATCAGAAATCTCTTCAGCGATTTGTTATCTACTTTCTGATGCAGCGGCTTTTGTATCGGGTGTTACCCTCCGTATTGATGGGGCTGCTTCACAAGGTACACGCATGTATCCATTGGCAGACGCGACCAATAATGAAGCCTTTAATGGTTTCCATCGTGCTTTTATTCCTGACATATTCAAAACTGATGGAGAATAAATATGAGTATTCTCCAATCTGAGATTACAGTGGGTGGTGAGCAATATGAGCAAAATCGAGAGGCGTTATTAACACAGTTAGCTGAAGTTCGTGCGGTGCAGCAAAAAAGCATTGATAAGTCTTATGCGGCAAAACCCAAGTTTGATAAGAAAGGGAAAATCTTACCGCATGAACGTATTCGCTTACTGTTAGATGCTGACTCACCTTTTGTTGAGTTGTGTGGCTTGGTTGGCTACAACATGCATGACGATAAAGATGGTTCCGAAGCTGGCGGTGGTGTGATTGCTGGCATTGGTTTTGTCAGTGGGGTACGTGCGTTGGTCTCGGCCAGTAACAGTGCGATCAAAGGCGGCACCATGTCACCCATGGGGGTGCATAAAACCCTACGCCTGCAAAAGATTGCATTAGAACAAAAGCTGCCAATGGTGACGTTGACCGAAAGTGGTGGCGCAAACCTGAACTATGCGGCTGAAGTATTTACCTATGGCGGTATGACTTTTGCCAATCAGGCACGCTTATCTGCAGCTGGAATTCCACAAGTGGCAGTGGTGCATGGCAATGCAACCGCGGGTGGTGCTTATCAACCGGGGCTGTCTGACTATGTGATTGCAGTACGCAAGCAAACAGAAATGCTGTTGGCTGGCCCACCCTTGTTATTGGCAGCAACAGGGGAAGTGGCGACTGCGGAAGAGTTGGGTGGGGCAGAAATGCATACTCAAGTTTCTGGTGTGGCAGAATATCTAGCTGAAAATGATGCAGATGGTATTCGTTTAGCCCGTGAGATTTTTGAACATCTGAATTGGAAAGAACAAACCGCACAATCCACTCATAATTATAAAGAACCACGTTATGCTGCTGAAGAGTTGTTAGGGATTGTTCCGCAAGATCCAAAGCAACCATTTGATATGAAAGACATCATTGCACGGATCATTGATGATTCGGATTTTCTCGAATTTAAGCAGGAATATGATGCCTTAACTGTTTGTGGTTGGTCCAAAGTGGGCGGACTACATATTGGCATTATTACCAATAATGGGCCGATTACCCCACAAGGGGCAGCCAAAGCAGCACAGTTTATTCATTTATGTGAACAGACCCAACGGCCGCTTTTATTTCTGCATAACACCACCGGTTTTATGGTCGGAACCGATGCCGAGCAGAACGGGATTATCAAGCATGGTTCCAAGCTGATCCAAGCAGTGGCCAATGCGACAGTACCCAAGATCTCGATTGTGGTGGCAGGCTCTTATGGCGCAGGTAACTATGCCATGTGTGGCCGTAGTTTGTCCCCGCAATTTATCTTTGCATGGCCAAATTCACATGTAGCAGTGATGGGTGCAGCACAAGCAGGCAAAGTCTTGCGTATCGTGGCTGAGGGTAAACAAAAAGCTTCGGGGATGGAACCGAATCCGCAGATGCTGGATTTCTTGGAACAAAGTACGGCGATGAAACTGGAACAGCAGTCGACGGCTTTATTCAATACCGCAATGCTGCATGACGATGGCATCATCGATCCAAGAGATACCCGGAAGGTATTGATCTTTTTATTACAAACCATTTATGAAGCACAACAACGTGAGTTAAATCCAACGCGTTTTGGTGTGTCGAGATTTTAAGAAATCTCCCCTAACCCCTCTTTAAAAAGAGGGAGACCCCTCCCTTTTCAAAAGGGAGGTTGGGAGGGATTTACGAGATTAAATTTAAGGAAAAAAACAATGAAATTTACCGCAGAACACGATGCTTTACGCCGTACCACACGTCAGTTTGTTGAAAATGAGCTGAACCCTTTTATTCCAGACTGGGAAGAAGCGGGCCGTTTTCCGATTCATGATGTATTCAAGAAAATGGGGGACTTGGGTTTATTGGGGATTTGTAAGCCTGAGGAGAATGGTGGTTTAGGACTCGACTATTCGTACAACCTTGTGGTGGCCGAAGAATTAGGTCGTGCTGCGTGTGGGGGTGTACCACTGGCGATTGGCGTGCAAACCGATATGGCAACGCCTGCACTGGCACGTTTTGGTAGCAAAGAGCTACGCGATGAATTTTTAAACCCGGCCATTCGTGGTGAATATGTCGCATCAATTGCGGTTTCGGAAGTGCATGCAGGTTCTGACGTCGCAGCCATCAAAACCACAGCAAAAAAAGATGGTGATGACTATGTGATTAATGGCAGCAAGATGTGGATCACCAACTCATTGCAAGCTGATTTCTTCTGTTTACTTGCCAATACCTCTGACGACAAGCCACACGTCAATAAATCCATGATTATTGTTCCTGCAAAAACGGCAGGGATCAGCTTCTCAGAACCATTGAACAAATTGGGGATGCGCTCAACCACAACTGCACAAGTCTACTTTGATAATGTGCGTGTACCACAACGTAATTTGGTTGGGGTGGAAGGTATGGGCTTTATGATGCAAATGATGCAGTTCCAAGAGGAACGTATGTGGGCCTGTATCAATGCAGTGGGTGGGATGGAAAAAGTCATTCAGCAAACCATTGATTACACTAGAGAACGAACCACTTTTGGTCAGCCTTTAATTCATAACCAATATGTACATTTTCGGTTTGCTGAACTGATGACAGAAGTTGCGGCATTAAAAGCCTTAACCCTTCAAGCCTGTGAACAGCATATTGCGGGTGAAGATGTCACCTTAATGGCTTCAATGGCGAAGTTGAAAGCAGGGCGTTTAAGCCGTGAAGTGGCAGATAGCTGCCTGCAATATTGGGGCGGTAATGGCTTTATGTGGGATAACCCTGCATCGCAATTGTTCCGTGATGGCCGTTTAGGTTCGATTGGCGGCGGTGCAGATGAAATTATGTTAGGAATCATTTGTAAGCTCACCGATATTTTGCCGAAGAAACAGAAAAACTAGGAGCAGAAGCATGACAGTTGCAACTTCTCTTACAGGCTTAGCGTTAGATGACAGCATTCAGCTCGAACAGCAAGGTGGCATTTTAACGCTATGGCTGAATCGTCCTGCAAGCCGTAATGCCATGAGTTTGAATATGGTCACTGCCATTCAACAGGTGTTTAGTCAGATTGCCGATGATGTCTCTATTCGCGCTGTGGTTTTACGTGGTCAAGGCGGGCATTTTTGTGCAGGCGGCGATATCAAGGATATGGCGGGGTTACGCGTTGAAGCTGCCAATAGCGGTAGCTTGCAGCCCTATGTTGATTTTAACCGCAGTTTTGGGGCCATGCTTGAACAAGTAGATCAAGCGCCGCAAACCGTCGTGGCGGTTTTAGAAGGAGCGGTACTCGGTGGTGGTTTTGGTCTAGCTTGTGTTTCAGATATTGCCATCAGCCGTGTTACCGCTCAGTTTGGTCTACCTGAAACAGGTTTAGGTATTTTGCCTGCACAGATTGCGCCTTTTGTGGTGAAGCGAATTGGTTTGACCCAAGCCCGCCGTTTGGCATTATTAGGTTTACGTTTTGATGGCAAGACGGCTGTGGACTTAGGTGTCGTTCATCAAGTTGCTCAAGATGATGATGAATTAGAGCAACAGCTTATGGATACCATTCAACAGATTAAACGTGCTGCGCCGTTGGCTTCTCGCGCCACCAAAGCTTTATTACATCGGACGTTGAATGAGCCTTTAGAGCAGCTTTTGGATAATGCCGCACAACAGTTTGCTCAGGCAGTCGGTGGCGCAGAAGGGCAAGAAGGAACCATCGCCTTTATCCAAAAACGTAATCCGAGTTGGTTTGACTGAAATCTCCCCCAAGCCCTCTTTACTAAAGGAGGGGCTCCCCCTTCAAAAGGCGGATCGAGAGGGATTTAATAATAGAGATGAAACAATGAGTTTTTCAAAAGTCTTAGTGGCAAACCGTGGTGAAATCGCTGTTCGCGTGATGCAAACAGCCAAAGCAATGGGTTATCAAACGGTTGCGGTGTATTCAGATGCAGATGCCAATGCCCGTCATGTACAGCTTGCTGATGAAGCGGTTTATATCGGTGCATCTAAAGTTTCAGAATCCTATTTATCCATTGCCAATATTATTGCAGCCTGTCAGAAGACTGGAGCTGATGCGGTCCATCCAGGTTATGGTTTCTTGTCTGAAAATACCGACTTTGCTCAAGCTTGTCTTGATCATGGCATTACTTTTATTGGGCCGACGGCTGCTGCCATCGAGTTGATGGGCAGTAAGCGTCTTTCTAAAATTGCCATGATCCAAGCTGGGGTACCTTGTGTGCCTGGTTATGAAGGCGATCAGCAAGACCTTGATTATCTAGCACAACAAGCTGAGAAGATTGGCTATCCTTTAATGGTCAAAGCCTCGGCAGGCGGTGGTGGGCGAGGCATGCGTCTGGTTCAACACGCTGCTGATGTATTGGAAGCCTTAAAAACCGCACGTTCGGAAGCAGAGAATGCCTTTGGTTCGGGTGAGTTGATCTTAGAAAAAGCGGTGATTGCCCCACGCCATGTCGAAATTCAGGTGTTTGGTGATACACATGGTAATTACGTATATTTATTTGAACGGGACTGTTCGATTCAACGCCGTCATCAAAAGGTGGTTGAAGAAGCACCATGTCCAGTGATGACACCTGAACTACGTCAGAAAATGGGTGAGGCTGCTGTTGCGGCAGCACAGGCGTGTGATTATGTTGGGGCAGGCACGGTTGAGTTTCTGCTTGATCAATCGGGTGAATTCTATTTCTTGGAAATGAATACACGTTTACAAGTCGAACATCCAGTCACTGAAATGGTCACAGGATTGGATTTGGTGGAATGGCAATTGCGTGTTGCCAATGGCGAAACCCTGCCTTTACAACAACATGAGTTGACCTTAAACGGGCATGCGATCGAAGTTCGTTTATATGCAGAAGATCCACGTCAGGATTTTCTGCCACAAACTGGCAAAGTACTGCGTTGGCAAGCAGCGGGTGCTGATGGCAGTTTACCGAATGTTCGTATTGATCATGGCATGCTAGAACACGGTGAAATCAGTCCTTTTTATGATCCAATGGTGGCTAAAGTGATTGCCTATGGCAAGACCCGTCAGGATGCGATTCGTCTGCTTGCCAAAGCGGTAGATGATTGTGTATTGCTTGGTGTGAATAGCAATAAGCAGTTCCTTGTCAATTTATTGCGTCATCCGATTATTGTGGCTGGGGACACCAACACCGCATTTATTCAGCAACACTTCCAAGAAGATGTCAGCCTGCATCAACAAACTTTGACACTTGAAACCTTGGCCGTCGCAGCCGCACTGTTTAGCCAGCAAAATCAGCAGCAAGTGGCTTGGCAAACGGGTGTTGCTATGCCGTTTCCACTGAAATTGAAATATGCCGACCAGCAGATATTGCTGCATGTGCAGAATGATCAGCAGCAGGTCAAAGTTGCGTTATGCGACCAACAAGCGACAATAAAAATTATAAGCATCACTGATGTACAGGTTGTTTATAGCTATGAAGGCGTTCGACGTAAGCTCGCCTATGTCTTTGATCAAAATCAGCTGTATTTAGATGCAGCTAATGGCAATAGCGTGCTTGAAAATATTACTTATGCAGCCCCAGAGGCGGCAGAAGTGGTGGGGGATGGCAAAATCCGTGCACCAATGGATGGTGCGATTGTGAATCTGCTGGTCAATGTTGGAGATTCGGTGACAAAAGGACAAACCTTATTGGTGCTTGAAGCCATGAAGATTCAGCAGCAAATCAAATCTGATGTCGATGGTGTGGTGGATGAATTGATTGGTCAAGTCGGGCAACAGGTGAAAAAACGTCAATTGCTATTAAACCTCAGCACGACTTGAAGACAACATTAGAAGAGAGCAAAAAGCGAGGTCTTAGTCTTCGCTTTTTAATAGGTGAAGGACAGCATCTAAAGAATGCTGTGAATTCCCTTGTAATTCTTGTGTTGCAAATTCAGCCAAAGCTTGTTCATGCGCCAATAAATACTGGAGAAAGTCTTGTGTGTTGGCATCTGCGTGTTGCTGCATCCGTTCAAAAGTTAGCATAAAGGGTTGCGTACCTTGTTTAAGTAAACGCATGGCCAGTTTCCACGGCAGTTTGGCCATCGCAATTCCTGATACTTTGGCCTGTAACTTAACATGCAAACGAATCGTTGCCGTTTGACCTTGTTGGATTAAGAACTGTTGTAACTTGTGTAGGGTTTGGGTTTCCAGTTTAGCTAGCGTTTTCCATTTTTGCTGTTGTTCGATTGAGCCTGCATGTTTGGCTGCATTTAAAAAGATCAGCTCACCCAGTATTTCTGATTCAAGTGCGGTGTTGAGGTCGTGTTGATATTGTGGGTAATGCATAACTGATTTCCTTAAATTTATGCGTCTTTATTAATTTTTTCTAACGAATGGCCACAGTAT
The DNA here is from genome assembly GCF_000400715.1 of Acinetobacter genomosp. 15BJ. GTDB lineage: Bacteria > Pseudomonadota > Gammaproteobacteria > Pseudomonadales > Moraxellaceae > Acinetobacter. The sequence continues at coordinate 17,623 of NZ_KE007346.1, forward strand.
TTGTTTGAGATAAGTCTTCGGTAGCGCAGTCTTTAACCCGACTTGCCCAGCTTCCACGGGTTTGCTTTCATGGTAATACGTCCCAAACAGATGATCCCAGATCATCCAGAATTCACCAAAGTTTTTACGACCAAAACCATGTTTATGATGCCAACGATGGACTTCAGCAACCCCGAGCAAATGCCTAAAAGCACCTAAAGAATAATCGAGATTCGCATGCTGAAAAGCCAAATGAATTGCAGTTAATCCCATCCATGTACCAATTAGATTGGCTGGTGCTCCCATGAGTGTTACACAGATAATGCCAGGTGCAGCGAGCAGAACAGCACTTAATGGATGGCGACGTTCACCATTCAGCCAATATAACCGCTCAGAACTATGATGAAGGGCATGCAATTTCCATAAAAATCGTTTTTTATGGCTTAGCCAATGCATCAACCATAAGCCAAAATCGATGATTAGACCGACAATGAGTAATTGTAGCCAGATCGGTAGAGCGGTTGGCCAAAAGCTCGGAATATGAATCAGCTGCCGAAATATAGTAATGCATTCAGCGGTAATAAAAATCATGATGATACTAAAGCTGGCATGCAGAATATCAACACCTGTATCTTCGTGATCGTTTAACCACGTTTGCTCATAGGGCTGAATCTGTTCAAGCAGGGCAACCAGTCCAATCGCAATGGCTGCGATTAAGGGCACATAAGGCCAATAAGCAAGTGTGCCAGTTGCAATCGGGAATAAGAGAACCAGACTTAGCCCCATAATCAGGGGATAACTGGTATAGCGAATGAGGTACTGAATTAACTTCGGCATAATGTGTTGTTCCAAAAGAATGAACAGTCACTATGCCTGTGCGATTACAGGACTGAATTGAACAAAACAGCTATTTATTCGATAAAGAAAATTTGCCCCTGCATCTGGCTGAGTTCAGATGGCCGCACCCCTAGTAATTCGATACAGGTTCGTGTGAAATGCGCCTGATCAGCAAAATCAGCTTGATGAGCAGTATCTGTTAATGCACGTCCTTTTTGCAGTTGAGTTAATCCACAGATGAGACGTAACCATTTGCGGTAACTGCGCAAAGGCAGTCCCGTTTGTTCACGGAACCAGTGCGAAAAACGACTTTCAGATAAACCTGCAACTTGTGCTAAATATTGACGATCAGGAAGTTTGGATTGCAAGACTCCCTGATAAAGCAGCTCCAGAATGTATTCAATCTTCTGGGTATTGCAATCGGAAGTATCGTTGTTCAGTTGTGCGGCTTGTAAGAAATGGGCCAAGCCTTGATTGAGGGGTGTCTTTAGGCAAAAGCTTTGTCGTAATTGTTGTTGTAGATCTGTGGATACCTCATATACCTGTGTTGGTCTATGAAGATCTAGATTGAATCGGGTGGTGAGTGCATGATGGGTATCAATATAGATTGACAGATAATCGCCTGTTATAAGTTGATGCTTTAGCTTGGCAGGAATGAGTAAAGTCGGTGCTTGATAATGTTGGCCATCAGTAATCACTTGCACGGGTTGATCTGTATTCAAGGACATGGTGATTTGATGCGCATAGTGGTGGTGAGGGTGATTATTTCCTGATTGTCCAAGAAAAGCGCCAATCCCCAAAGCAATTGCTGCTTGACCACTCCAACCAGCATTATCATTTTTTAAGCTGTGCATGCCACATCATGATCTTGAAGTGATTGAATGGCTTATTTAGCGGGAATGCATGTGGTTTGTCAAATGAGCGAATGGAGGGGCTTTTAAAAGTCTCACTCTGGTTTAAAGCCGACGCATTGTTTATCTAAATGGTCGGCTGATTTTTTATCAAAGGCTGCTAAAAAGCTCAAGGCGCCTATATGGGCAAGTATCAAGAGAACATTTTCAAACGTAAACTTTCTAAACGACTTTGATATTGCTTTTGCCATTCTTCATTTGATAGTTGATTTTTTAAAGGCTCCATCTCTTGTTGCAGCTGCTGCACAGCTTGTTGATATTGATCGACTTGCTGCTGCTGTTGAACTTCACGTTGTTCACGCTGCTGTACGTCTTGGCGTTGCTGCTCAGTCAAATAGCGTTGTTGTAACATCTGTTTTAAACGCTGTGTTTCAGCAGGGCTGTACTGACCTTGATTAATTAAACCGAGTGCTTGTTCATAAAGGCCCATTTTATTTTCTTGTTGAGTTGCATCTGGATACTGTTTTTGTAGCTGCTCAAATGCTTTTAAACGTTGTTCAGCACTGAGTTTCTGATTCTGCGCCAAATCCTGATAGGCAAAACGATAATCTGCATAGCCGCGTTCTTGTCCAAAACCAAGCATCGCTTCAGCCTGTCCCAAGGTTTGTTCTCTCAGCTTCCACACTGCATCAAAGCGTTCTTTTGGCGATAAAGAGGTTGATAACACGATGCTTTGCATGCGTTGTTCATATTGCGGCATACGTTTTAATAGATTTTCCACCAAATGTGCAAAGTTTTGATCTGGATAATTAGCTAAAGCTTTTGCTAAAGCTGCATTACAGTCGGATACAGGGCAGTTGGCTTTGAAGTCATTGAGAAATTCGGTGATATTGCCTGGTTGCTGCTGTAGCGTTTTTAATTGTTTCAAAAGAGAGTCTTGAAAAACTTCATCCTTGGTTTTATTGGGCATGTTTTCATCACTCACCTGTAAGGATGAATCTTGAGATGATGAGGTGGATTTGGTGTTCTGAATTGCCGCGGAAGAGGCGGTGCTCTTCCAGACAACAATCCCAACCAAGACCACGACAACAATAAGCATTGTCAGCAATAGTCTTTTATTCATACCGAATTCCGTTTATGGGCCGTAATTAAATTGCCCCATCACAGGGAAATGATCGGAAAGATCCCAAGTCATATATAATGGGTCTGCTGTCGTACGTAAGATGCGCACATCGTTACGCGACTGAGTCGGCTGACGATGGTTATTTGAAGCCACCACATAGTCCAGATATTCCACTGTTGCACCGCCTGAACCTGCTGCTCCAGCCAATTTATTCACGCGTGGGTCAAAGGTCGAAGCGGTATAACCTGTGCTTGGTGCAGCTGTCGCATTCAGATTGGTCAACATGTCTTGATAATCTTGCGGCCATAACAATTTGTTCACATTAAAATCACCGCCCATAAGTACAGCATCAAAACTTGGAACATTCTGCTGATTCACCAATTGACGAATTTGTTTGAACTGGACTTGACGCAATGCGCGTGCTGCATCGGTATCAAAAGAGGCTGTATGCGTAGAGGTCACATGGTAAGCCTTACCATTCTTAATGATTTCCGCATACAACACGCCTTTATCCGCGAAACAATCAGTTCCTGTACAATCTGGATAAATCAATTGTGCTGTTTTGACGATTGGATAACGGCTCACAATGACCAGACCACTATCAAATAAGTTATAGCCAGAACCGACTGGAATATGGGTTTGATACGGATATTGCTGTGCCAGTTGATTCAACATACCTGTACGTGATGAAGCAAAGGCTTCTTGCATCATAATCACATCGTAGCCGTTTAAATGATTTGGTAATTCGGCCAAGCGTTCGCTGATTTTACTCGCCACCATCGGCAGGGCATAAATATTATAAGTCAGTACTTTGAGCTCATCGGCACTAGCTGAAACAGGCTCTTGAACCGTGTTTTGATGAATGGTGTAGTGGAAATCATCATAGCCCCCCGTGTACTCAGCTTTCACCGCTGCCTGCGCAGATAAACCGGCGTAGGTTGTGCTAATACGGTGTACATCACGATCTGAATACCACGGTGATGTTGTGGTCGCCGTTTGAATACCATGTTGAATATTACTACCCGACCAAGTTCCCGTCATGGTTTGTTTGAGGGTCACTTGTGAATTACCACTGCTGATCACGGTATCAAAGTTATAGGTCTTACCTGATTTGATCCCGGTATAGCGGTTCATGCGTAACACACGTTTGGTCTCGTAGGGTGCAAGTTGGGTCGCTTCCTGCGCCCATTCATTGCCTTGCTGTAAGCTTGCCCCAGTTTGATTGACTTGTATTGATACGGTTTGTGGCGTGGTATTGGTCACGAACACGTAGGAATCAGCCAAGGTCTGTTGGGTAGAAAAACCACCGATTAAGAGCGCGACCCCTGCGCCGAGTTTTAAGCTCTTCAGCTTCATCTTTATCTCTCCATAGTGCTTAATAATGTCTGAACAAATACAATCCTATGTTGTTAAAATTATTCATTTGTGAAAATTTTATGATTGTTATTTGTTCGAAAATTATAATAATGAAAAAATATTGCTAAATCATTTAAATTTGTGACCATTCATCTGATGTTTTAAAAAACAATATTTTATTTCATACTTCTGACTAATTTAGGAATTATTTAACAGATTAGGATGATTATTTAGTGAAATATAGGAAGGTGTATGCTTCAAAAATGAAAATTGAAAAGTAATCTATTTATTATAGGGGCTATAAATGAACAAAATCTGACAAGCTGGTTATGCCTGTCAGATTTTTTGATGAGAAAAGGATTAAGCTTGGTCAGCGTCGACGATTGCACTGCTGGTTTGTTTCAAACTATAGAGCAGTTGTCCTAACAAGACATCTTTATTACTTAAAGTCACCATGACCATAGGATGATGAGGGGCAGGGATTGAGGTCAGAATCGCTTTGCCGTTTTCAGCATCCAAGGTAATACTTTGACAGCCTGTCAGCTGGATTTCATTGAGAAAAGCGGTGACCATTGCCAAGATTGAACTACTGACAGCCGCCAGTTTGGTGCTGTTATAAGGGTTCTTCTTGTAAATGGAGGCGAGCTCAAAGCCATCGGTAGAGCAGAGCATAATATAATCGACACCTCGGATATTGGTTAAAATATCGTTGGCCTGCGCTTTAGCAAACTGAATCAGCTCTTTTGGCGCTGTACGTTGCTGACTAGGAATACTGAACATAATTCTTCTCTTTATAAAGTAATTAGTTTGTTGCTTTTAAATTGACTTCTAATGCTGCAATGAGAGATTCAATCATCAGCAAGATATGTTCTTGTTTACGGGCGTCAATAAAAAATAAGGGATATTGGTAGTCATTTTGAATTAACCACTCACGATAGATCGTGGTCGGTTGCCCCTTGTTTTCATCCACGTGGGTGATGCCGATTGAAATATTTTGGGTATAGTCCTTAAAGGTATCCAAATAACCCTCAAGTTCTTCGATCGGTACTTTACTGTTGTGGTCAACCAATAAAATAACGCCCAAGGCACCTTGGCAAATCACAGGCCAAATAAAATCAAAGCGTGATTGGCCTGGGGTGCCATATAAGCCTACTTTTACACCGTCATCTAAAGTAATCTCACCATAATCAATACCCACCGTAGTTTGCATTTTATTATGGGCCTGACTATCTGTATTGAATGCTTCGGTCGCGAGAACAGGAATTTCTGAAAGCGATTTGATTGCTTCGGTTTTACCTGCACCCATGCTGCCTGCAAATACAATTTTATATTGTTGGAGAATCATATCAATCCTTAAAGCCCAAAGCGGCGTCTGATCTTGCCGAAAAATTTATTTAAAAAGCCTTGTTGTTCAATTGTTTGTTCAGTGGTTTCTATTCGTAAGTAATGACTTTCTGAAGCAGGGATAATGCCGCCATTGTCAGAAATAATGCAGGCAGCGATAAATTGTTGAACCGTTTGAATAGGAAGTTTTAATTGTGTTGCAACTTGATAGAGTTGGGCTCCTTGTATAAAGCAAGCAGAAAGCAATAAAGTGGTTTTACGGTCAGTGCCTTGAGCTGGCTGCGGCCAATATTCAATTTTGTAGTATTCATTTTCATTTGGCGCTAAACGCTGAAATTCGAGTGAATGCCAAAACAGGTTCCATAACCAATCTTGCAGGTTATATTCAACTTTGCGTGAGACTTTGGTGAAGTTTGATGTCGTTGCGAACTCATATTTAAAGCTTTGATTGGTTTGCGTGTGGGTACGCGTTGGTTCTAACCATGCAATTTGACTACGTGTATCAATAATGGCCAACGTACCGTGGTCATCAAACAAATGTAGACGGGCATTTTCAGGATTTAACATATCAGTTAAATACTTTTCATTGATGGCATTATGTGTAGAGGTCGATTCGATCTTCGGTTGTTGCGCCTGTTGATGGGTGATATAGCTTAAAAGGCGAAGATGAATCCAGTTTTTTAATGCATCAGTATGCTGAAAAGGCAAGTAAAGCGTATTGTGTTCTTCTATATGTTGTGAGCCTTCTCCTTTTGAAACTTTTAAGCAGGGAAGTTGTTTTTGTTCTAAAATACGTTGAATACCTTCGGTTTCAAAAAAATTTTCATTTATTAATAATAAGTCGATATTAGGATCGGCAATGTTGATCCAGTTAATGCCAAATTCATGAGGTATTGTTTTTCTAAGCTCTATTTTTAACTCATCTGAAACTTTTAAACTTATACCTGAAATTGCGATATTAATGCAATGTCCATTCATAGTATCACTTTAATATTTTATAAAATATTGGACTGCACAGAATTAGTCTAGTACTAAAGACTAATAATAGACTTCTTGCATATTTATATTTTCTTATAATGAAAATAATAAATATACAAGAAATCTAATATATTAAGTATTTTGAAATTTAGAATTAAGCAAAGTCTAATTCTTTTTCAAATGTTTTCAATTCGTGGCGAGCCATCGCAAGGTTTGATTTGCTACGGTCTAATACGAGATAAAGGAATAAGTTGCCATTGCTTTCTAATGGACGGATTAAGTGATATGCCTTGCCAAGTGTGATCAGAATATCTTCGATGTCATCGTTCAGTTTTAGTGAGTTAGCTACACGGCGTTTTGCTCGAATAACTTCGGTATTACCCGCAGCTGCCAGTTCTAAGTCGATTGCACCCCCACCTTGAGTTGCTAGCGCCAAACCACTCTCTGTATCTACTAATGCTGCTGCAACGAACCCATCAATATTTGTTAAGCTTTCTAATGAAATTTTAGCCATGATTTTATCTCTACTAATACATCTTTGTTTATGAAGTTATATTCGCCACTTCTGTTTTTGATTAGTTTTCAAAAGTAGTTAATCTCATTATAGGAAACTCTTTTATTAAATCAATCATACTTTAAAATAATTGAATTGACTGATTTGCTAATAATTGACAATTTTTGTCAAACAAACAAATAAAAATACTAATTGAGGATTGTATTTTATTCTTAGTGTGATTTTATTCACATTAATAATGAGTTTTAAATACTTGCTTTGATTGTAAATAAATGTAAATTGTTTTTAATTAATATAGATACATTAATTTTTTAAATAAAATTAAATGAATAATAAGTCTATGATAAAGAAAGCAATCGTACTTTCTTTATCATTTAAATCATGAGATTAAAAGGAAACCAATTGGCAATATGAACAATACAAAAAGATCAGAATGACCAATGCCACGAAAGGCGAAACAATATAGGCCCATGTTGGCGTTTCTGGAGTTTTGACTTCGATCGTAGGCTCATCATCATGTGCAACGGGTTGTGCTTGATGAACCATTTGATTGAATTCTTGCATAGTCGCTTCAAGCGATACTTCTTGCTGAATAACCGGCTTTGAGCCGAGTAATTCTGTGAGTTGATTGGTTGACCAAACCCAGTCTTCTGCTTGTCCAGATAGATGCTCAATCTGACCCAATAAAAGTTCTGTTAGTCCTGTTTGCCCAAAGCTGCCAGTTTGATCAAGCTGTTTCAACTCAGTTAATTGTAAGGCCAGTACATCTGACAGGCTTTTTTCCAATTCAGTTGCTTTAAGTGCTGATTGATTATGAGCCGAGGTGGTGAGATGGCGAGCAACCTCTTGAATGTAAAGTGGATCGGCAGTATGGACTTCTTGATAGAGTTTCTGTGGATTCTGTTTCCATAGACTAATCAATTGTCCAAGGGCCAACACGTTTACTTCATCAATATATGTTTGTTTTTCTTTAAGAGAATATTGATCAAAAAGTTGTGGTTTTTGAATTTTTATTTGTTCAGAAAAATATTGAACTAAATCAAATGCCATCGTGACGATCCTCGCTTAATCTAAAATTCTTAGTGAAGGTTTCTTTTTCGTTGGTTCAGCTTCTTGCTTTGTTTCATCGATTGATGCCGCTGTCGAGTCATCGATTTCTGCATATTCAGAAGCATCAAAAAACAAGCCTTGACCATTTTCTCTTGCGTAAATACCTAATACAGCACGAATGGGCACATAAATTTCTTTTGCAACACCACCGAAGCGAGCGGAGAAGGTAATCGCTTCATTGCTCATATGCAGCTGATGAATCGCGTGTGGCGCAAGATTTAAGACAATTTGACCATCCTTCACAAATTGTAAGGGAACATCAGTATGGGGTTGCGTCGCATCAACCAATAAATATGGTGTCAGTTGGTTATCGCAAATCCATTCATAAATGGCACGAGCAAGATATGGGCGTGTAGGTGTAAAAGTTATTTGCTCAGACATAATTGAAAAACTTATTAAATCGTAGAAATCAATTCATTGTAGCTGTTTTTTTCTTGAGCTGTCATTGATTTAATGAACGATGGTCGGCTAAAGATACGATGGCAATACAAGAATATAGGTCGACAGTGCTGTGCAGGTAGTTCAATCCCCATACTTTTTAGCCTCAGGAAGATTGGAGCGAGCATACAATCTAAAATTGAAAAAGTTTCCGACATAAAAAATGGAAAATGCTGAAACAGAGGTGTGAGAGAAATTAGGGTGTCCCGAAGTTCCTTCTGCGCTTTTTGCTTTTGCTGCGGGTCTATCGTATCAGTATGTCTTAGCATATGATCGGCAAGCTTGAACCAATCTTGTTCAAAGCGCCAGATATATTGACGTTGCTCGGCACGCGCCATTGGTGCATCAGCATAGAGTTTATTTTGACGATAGCGATCATCTAAATATTCAGCAATCACATTGGCTGAAAATAGCTTTAGGTTTTGCTCAATCAACATGGGAAGTTGGTTGTAGGGATTGAGATCAGCTAAATCCTCATCCTCATGATCAGTAATAATCAGTTGGTATTTGATTTGTTTTTCAGCAAGTAAAAAACGAATCCAGTGTGAGCGGAAATCATCTGCATGACTATAAAGCGTAATGCCTTGGACAGGGGTTGGGGGATTTTCTAAAGACATAAGTCCAAAAAATTATGGTTGACTGTTTAGAATACTAAAATTAACGTTGGAAATCACTTAAAGCTGAACAATATGCTTGTTACAGAATAGATTTATGATTCAATAAGTTCAAAGAGAGAAAATAGAATGAAGCGAGATTACCTGATTGTTTTGTGTGGAGCGTTGTTACTGGCTGGCTGCGCTAGCTCACCTACAGGATCTGAGCAGGGCAATGTCTCATCAGTAGAGAGTGGGGCCGCTGCCGATGCTGTTATTGCTGATGCGGCTGATGATGAGAGTGGGCAACAATATGGTGGGATCAAAAAACAGTATGTGGTCAAAGGTTGCCAGGTCACTATTTATAATGATGGTCCAATTCAGATGGTTCATGAAAAAACGGGCCAACCTTGTAATGCACCGATTCCTAAAGATCATCAATTTTCGAAAACTACTCGAACCTATCAAGAAAATGGCTGTAAGATCACTGAGTTTGCTTCTGCCGATGGTACTGGTGATGCGATGATGGATTGTTCTAAAAAGAAATAACCAAAATCAGGCAATAAAAAACCTCGGAAAATTCCGAGGTTTTTTGTCCAATTCGTAAAACGATTAACGTTTAGAGAATTGAGGACGTTTACGAGCTTTACGTAAACCAAGTTTCTTACGTTCAACTTCACGAGCATCACGAGTAACGAAACCAGCTTGACGAAGAGCAGGTTTTAAAGTTTCGTCAGCAGCGATCAATGCACGAGTAATACCGTGACGGATAGCGCCTGCTTGACCACCAATACCACCACCTTTAACAGTGATGTAAAGGTCAAATTTTTCAGTAACTTCTAAAAGCTCTAAAGGCTGACGCACAACCATACGAGCAGTTTCACGACCGAAATATTGCTCAAGTGTACGGTTGTTAATTACGAGTTTACCTGTACCAGCTGATAAGAAAACACGTGCAGTTGCGGTCTTACGGCGACCTGTACCATAATTAGTAGCCATGTGCTGTATCCCTTAGATGTCCAAAACTTGTGGCTGTTGAGCAGTATGAGGATGCTCAGTACCAGCGTACACTTTCATTTTTTTGATCATTGCATAACCAAGAGGACCTTTTGGTAACATACCTTTAACAGCTTTTTCTAAAACTGCTTCAGGTTTGTGAGCAATTAACTTCTCGAAGTTAGTCTCACGGATACCACCAGGGAAACCAGTATGGCGATAATATTTCTTATCAAGCGCTTTTTTACCAGTCACTTGAACGTGTTCAGCATTGATCACAACGATGTAGTCGCCTGTGTCAACGTGAGGAGTATAAGAAGTTTTGTGCTTACCGCGTAAACGACGAGCGATTTCAGTCGCAAGGCGACCTAAAGTTTTGCCAGAAGCATCAACAACATACCAGTCGTGTTGAACTTCAGCTGGCTTAGCGCTGAGAGTTTTCATTTAAACCACTACCTATTATAGTTGGTTTGGACGGTGAAATCTGTCCAAACAAAAGGAGACCGAATTCTACATGAGTTTATAAAAGTGCACAAGAAAAATTAGCCCGAAATGCCAGAATTTGCTGCAATGTGACTGGTTTGGGAATTAACACACACTGCATGAAATAGCACATTATTTGTCTTGTGAGGGGGCTGGATTTACCCTATCATTTTTATTCCAATTATTTGAAATAAATAGAAGTATTTACCTCTTCTCTCGGGGAATTTGATGAAGTTGTCGTTTTCTACAAAAATTGTTGTAGTCACATTATTAATTGGCGTTTGTTCAACACAAACCAATGCACGACGACTTTATAAATGGGTAGATCAGACCAGCGTCACCAATTATTCAGAATTTCAGCCTAAAGAGGGCACCAGTCGTAAGCTTGAAGTGCTGGAAAGTCGTGGCAACGATCACGTTGACCCTTCAATGGCTGTGACTGCAGAAATGAAAGCGATTGAGATTCCTGTCGATCAAATGAATTTGCAAGGACAAGCGACCAATACAACTGCACAGCCTGTTCAGCAACCAACCACACAAACAGTTGTCAAACAAGGATCAATCGCAGCACCATATATACGCCCAGTCAGTGCAGCGGTTGCACCTACTCCTGTGGAGAAAAAAGAGACTCAAACCGTACAAGTGACTGAAAAGAAAGAAACTGTTAGCAATTCGTTGGCAGATAAATCCGCGAGTACTGTAGCAGTCCCTGAGAAAAAAGAAGAAGCAGTGATGGTACAGGCTGAGAAGAAAGTACAGCCTAAGATTAATCCGTGGACACGCAAGGTCGAGTTCGTACCTTCGAATCTAGTGCCTCAAAACTTACCCAAAGCGACCACAAATTCTGAAGTCAAATAATTTATAAAATGGAAGGGCTATAGCTGCTTTTAGATTTTGGTTACACTAAGCGCTAATCAAAAAGATGAGCGTGGTCTATGCTTCCTTTATATGTCACTTCAGGCGAACCTGCGGGAATCGGCCCAGATATCTGTCTGAGTTTGGCCGAGCGCATCGATGAGCGCCCTGTGGTTGTGCTTGCCGATATACAGATGTTGCAACAACGTGCCGATCAGTTAGAAATGAATGTCGAGCTGATTGCATATCAAGGGCAGACCCAGTCCAGCTTGAAAGGACAACTTTTTGTTGAGCATGTGCCTTTAGCCAAAACGGTTGTTTTAGGGCAGCTAGATTCAGCCAATGCCGCTTATGTGCTAGAACAATTACGTCGTTCGGCCGATTATGCGATGTCTGGACAGAGTGTGGGTGTGGCAACTGCACCAGTACAAAAATCAATTATTAATGAAGCAGGCATCGCATTTAGCGGACATACCGAATATTACCAAGAGTTTGCAGCTATCGAGCGTGTGGTGATGATGCTGGCGACCAAAAGCTTACGTGTGGCTTTGGCAACGACTCATTTACCGTTACGGGATGTACCTGATGCGATTACTTCAGAACGTTTGCAGCAAGTCATTGATATCCTGATTCATGACTTAAAGAGCAAGTTTAAAATTGCACAGCCACGGATTTTGGTTTGCGGTTTAAATCCGCATGCAGGTGAGGATGGCTATTTAGGTCGAGAAGAAATCGAAGTAATTAATCCTGTGCTGGAAAGTTATCGCGCACAGGGGATTAACATGAGCCTCAGTTTACCTGCGGATACCTTATTTACCCCTGAAAATTTAAAAGATGCTGATGCTGTTTTAGCGATGTATCACGATCAAGGTCTACCTGTGTTAAAATCACAAGGCTTTGGTGAAGCAGTTAACATTACACTAGGCTTGCCATTTATTCGAACTTCGGTCGATCATGGTACAGCACTATCTCTTGCAGGCACTGGACAGGCAAAAGCATCAAGCTTGCATGTTGCGGTGGATTTAGCACTTGATTTAGCCCGTCACTGATGGGCAAGAAATTATTCACGTTGGAATTATTATGTATCAAATTAATGCCCTAAACCCTAAAGATGAAGGGCATCAGGCTCGAAAACGTTTTGGTCAGAACTTTTTACATGATCAACGTGTGATTGCCAAAATTGTACGCTCAGTGAATCCACGTACAGGCGAAAATATTGTTGAAATTGGACCGGGTTTGGCTGCATTAACATCGCCCTTGATTGGTGAATGTGATGCGTTGACCGTGGTTGAGCTGGATCGCGATTTGGCAGCAGGGTTACCTGGGCGTGTACCTCATCCTGAACGTTTGACCATTATTGAAGCCGATGCGTTGAAATACGATTTCACCGAGTTGTTTAAAGATGGTCGTCCACTGCGTGTGGTTGGAAATTTACCATATAACATTTCTACGCCTTTGTTGTTCCATCTCTTGGAGTTTGGTGACAAGGTCAAAGACATGCATTTCATGTTGCAGAAAGAAGTGGTTGACCGTATTACGGCGACGCCAAATACCAAAGAATATGGTCGTTTATCGGTCATGATTCAGTATTACTGCAAGCCAACCTTTTTATTTGAAGTGCCACCAGGTTCATTTAACCCACCACCGAAGGTAACTTCAGCAGTTTTCCGTTTAGAACCATATGCAACTAAACCAATCGTGGCAAAAAATGAGAAAGCACTTGCTCGTTTAGTCGGACATGTGTTTACCCAGCGCCGTAAGACCTTACGCAATAGCTTAAAAGGCATGTTGGTGGAAGACGGTTTTGAAAAAGCAGGTGTTGATCCGATGGCACGTCCAGAAACCTTAAGCCTAGCTGACTTTGTGGCACTTTCTGATCAGATGGTGTCTTAATGTCTAAACGCTATAACTACGTCATTGGTGATGTGCAAGGCTGTTTCGAAGCATTGAAAGCGTTGCTGAAAGAAATTCGTTTTGATCCAGACCAAGACTTTTTATGGTTTGCAGGTGATTTGGTTGCGCGTGGTGAAAACTCGGTTGGTGCCTTACGCTTTATTAAAAAGCTGGCTGATCGTGGCGCTGCTGCAACAGTATTAGGTAATCATGACCTGACCTTGATTGCCTGTGCCCGTGGTTTCAAAAAGGCCAAAGACAAAGATCATACTCAAGAAGTGATTGATGCCATTGATGGTGATGAGTTGATCGACTGGTTGCGTAAACAGCCGTTGAGCTTATCTCCAAATGCACAGACTTTGCTTACCCATGCAGGTGTGCCGTGTATCTGGAATGCCGAACAAACTGTGGTATTGGCACAAGAAGTACAACAGGTGGTTGGTCATGACGATCTTTCGGTCTTAGATGGCTTTCTTGCAGAAATGTATGGCTCACAACCTGATCTATGGTCAGATGAACTCACAGGTATGCCACGCTTGCGCTGTATTACCAATTATCTCACCCGAATGCGTTTAACTGATGCAACAGGGCGTTTAGAGTTTGATTTTAAAGATGCGCTCGATGCACCAATGCCAGTAGGTTTTCAACCATGGTTTGAGTTTGAAAGTCAGGCAGCACAGACCCATCAGTTGATTTTTGGACATTGGGCGGCTTTGCAGGGCAAGACCATTAGTGCTCAAATTCAAAATGTCGATGGTGGTTGTGTTTGGGGACAGCAATTGATGGCGTTCCGTTTGGAAGATCAACACATGTTTGCGGTGGATAATCCTTTAGCTTGATCAGCCCGTGATCTCTTTTAAATGCCCATTTTTATACTAAAAATCGGGCATTTTTTATTTTAAGGCTGTCAAAAAACTGTCATAGACTGATCATTAAAGTGTCAAATAATGTTTTTAAGCTGAAAGCATGAAAATAACGACACAAATGGATGGCGATATGCAAAGTACATACGCGACATCTCTATTCAAGCAAGAGTTTCCTGAAAATTTTAAATTTTACTTTAAAAGGAAACAACTCAAAAATAAACAAGATGAACTGTCTGAGCTTCGTGATCTCGTTCGTCCTCGTCTCCGAATTGCCATTGTGACTGAAACTTGGCCGCCAGAAATCAATGGCGTGGCGCTGTCGATGATGCAATTGTGCCAAGGGTTACAACGACTTGGACATAAAATTTTATTGGTACGACCAACCCAAAAAGCAGTCTGTACCGAGTTTCACCCTGAACAAGAATGTCTGGTGATGTCACAGCCGATTCCGAAATATCCAAGTATTCAGTTTGGTTGGCCGCAATATATTAAAGTGTCCAAAGCCTTTGAAAAATTTGCCCCAGATGTGGTGCATATTGTGACAGAAGGGCCTTTGGGTTTAACTGCCTTGCAAGCAGCAAAATCAAGAAAAATCGCAGTCTCCAGTGGTTTTCATTCAGCCTTTCATGATTTCAGCCGTTTCTTTGACTTGGCTTTCTTGGTTAAACCAATTCAGCGTTATTTAACTTGGTTTCATAACAGTACCGATGTGACCTGTGTGCCAAGCCAATATACCGAACAAGCTTTACGTGGTTTCGGTGTGACTTGCCCATTAGTAGTGGTCGGGCGTGGTGTGGATACTGAAAAATTTTCAGCCAAGCACCGTTCACAACAACTGCGCCAACAATGGGGTGTTGATGCCGATACCCGAGTGATGTTGTATGTCGGACGTTTATCACCAGAAAAAGAAGTCGATGTGCTGATTAAAAGCTTTCATGCATTACAGGCTCAACAAGGCAAAAATAGCAAATTTGTGATTGTCGGTGACGGCCCTGATCGTGCCCGTCTGGGTAAGATGGCACAATCGGATGACATTATTTTTATGGGCAGTCTAAGTGGCCGTGAACTCTCAGCCGCTTATGCCAGTGCCGATGTTTTTGCCTTTGCCAGCCAAGCCGATACGTTTGGAAATGTGGTCTTAGAAGCAATTGCCAGTGGCTTAGCGGTGGTGGCCTATGATTATGTTTGCGCACATCAGCATGTACAACCGAATGTCACTGGTTGGTTGAGTCCATTGGGACAAACAGATCATCTGATTCAATCAATTTGCCAATTACCTGCCTTGCCGCAATTACGACAAATGGGCTTATTGGCCAGTGAAAGTGTGCAGCAAAGTAGCTGGCAGTTTCCAGTACAACAATTAGAACAAGCATTGTATCAAGTCGTGAGGAGTCTCCCATGACCGCGACCTAAGCTACTCTCAAAAAGAGGAGAAATCGTATGAATCTTCAAAATGCAAAAATAAAAATACTCGATTTAGATTTAAAAGGGTGTGTCTACCTCAATCATCTCTCTCAGTCACAACGGATCGCTTTATTTTTTAAAACGATCAGTCGTTTGGGGGATGGACCATTTTGGTATGTCATGTTGTTGTCTGTATGGGCAATGCAAGGTCTGGCATACGGTCTGCAAATATTGTATGTGATTGCGGCAGGTTCTGTCGGAACCTTAATCTATAAGTTTTTAAAAAATAAAACCACGCGGCCAAGACCTTATCAGGTGCATCAAGTGATTGTGTTGGGTGAGCGACCGCTCGATCATTTTAGTTTTCCATCAGGCCACACTTTACATGCGGTCATGGTGACCATCACTTTAGGTTATATTCAACCTCTACTATTGCTGTTGATGCTGCCATTCACGATTTTGGTTGCCTTATCTCGAATGGTACTCGGCTTGCATTATCCAAGTGATGTGATTGTGGGTGCGATGATTGGTGCATCGGTTGCCAGTGGCATTATCTTGTTCGCCCCAACTGCCAATATCGCTTTATAAGGTGTTTTATCTCGAATTTAGCGACAGAACACTATCTCTTAAATTGCATGATTTGTTAAAGTACGCTCAATTACACATATTTATTTAGGTTGTCATATGGGCTTACGTTGGACAGATACGATTGATATTGCGATTGAACTCACCGAAGCACATCCAGATGTAGATCCTCAATGGATCCGTTTTACCGATTTACATGCGTGGGTTTGTGCTTTGCCTGACTTTAATGATGACCCAAATAAGTCAACTGAAGGTTTGCTTGAAGCCATTCAAATGGCATGGCTAGATGAAGTTCGTTAAAAATTCGTCAGAAAACGCTTAAGTTTTGCATATTCAAGCTGATTATTAGCGATGACATCGGTATAATGCGGCAAATTTTTTAGTTTAAACCATAATAGGAGTCAATCATGGCGATTGAACGTACTTTATCTATCGTAAAACCAGATGCAGTTTCTAAAAACCACATCGGCGACATTTTTGCTCGTTTCGAAAAATCAGGTTTGAAAATTGTTGCAACTAAAATGAAACACCTTTCTCAAGCTGATGCTGAAGGTTTCTATGCTGAGCATAAAGAACGTGGTTTCTTTGCTGACTTAGTTGCATTCATGACTTCTGGTCCAGTGGTTGTTTCAGTTCTTGAAGGCGAAAACGCTGTTCTTGCTCACCGCGAAATCTTGGGTGCGACTAATCCTAAAGAAGCTGCTCCAGGCACAATCCGCGCTGACTTTGCTGTAAGCATCGACGAAAATGCTGCTCACGGTTCTGACTCAGTTGCTTCTGCTGAGCGTGAAATCGCTTACTTCTTTGCTGATAACGAGATTTGCCCACGCACTCGTTAATCCAAAGTATTCAGACCAGATAAGTGGTATACTACTTATCTGGTTTTTTATTTCTTATAGCTTGTGTTGTGCGAATAATGCACAGCATTTTTTAGCGTCGATATTGTTTAGGTAAATATACATGAGTTCTGCAGTGGTCGTTTCATCAGAAAATTTAGATGAAAAACAACAGTCTGTTTCTACGCCTGTCGTTCATGCTGCCGAGAAAAAAGTAAATTTACTTGGCATGTCTCGGGCTGAATTAGAAAAATTCTTCGAAGACTTAGGCGAAAAGAAATTTCGTGCGGGTCAGGTCATGAAATGGATTCATCAATATTTTGTGACTGATTTTGCTGAGATGAGCAATATCTCAGGCAAATTACGAGAGAAACTCGAAAAGATTTGTGAAATTAAAGCGCCTGATGTAGTGCATCGTAACTACTCTAAAGATGGTACCCGTAAGTGGGTGTTCCGCGTAGGGGACGGTGAAGGTTCTCTAGTTGAAACCGTATTGATTCCTGCGGAAGATAAAACAGGTGCACGTAAGACCTTGTGTATTTCATCACAAGTGGGCTGTGCATTGGATTGTTCATTCTGTTCTACAGGTAAACAAGGTTTCCAGCGTGACCTCACGCCAGCAGAAATCATTGGTCAGTTGTGGATGGCGAACTATTCCTATATGGAAGAGGTACCTGTGGCTGAACGCGAACGTACCGTGACCAATGTGGTGATGATGGGTATGGGTGAACCTTTACTCAACTATGATGCTGTACTCAGTTCTATGCAGTTAATGCTGGACGACTTTGCTTATGGCATGTCGAAACGCCGTGTAACCTTATCGACTTCAGGTGTAGTACCGAAAATTGATCAGCTGGCGCAAGATATCGATGTTGCTTTGGCAATTTCACTACATGCACCAAATGATGAATTGCGTAATGAACTTGTTCCAATCAATAAAAAATATCCATTACAACAGTTAATTGCTGCTTGCCAGCGTTATCTCGCTAAAGATGGCAATGAAAGCTCACGTCGCCATGTCACCATCGAATACGTGATGTTGGACGGTGTCAATGATAAGCCTGAACATGCACAACAACTGTTAAAGCTATTGAAAAACTTACCGAGTAAAATCAATCTTATTCCATTTAACCCGTTCCCGCATGCACCGTATGGTCGTTCGAGCCGTAACCGTATTATTGCTTTCCAAAAAACTTTGTCGGATGCCGGATTTGTGTGTACGATTCGTCAGACACGTGGTGATGATATCGATGCAGCGTGTGGACAATTGGTAGGACAGGTTGCTGACCGTACTCGTCGTGCTGAACAATGGAAAAAGAAAGTGGCGCAACAACAAGAAATTTTGCGCACACAAGGATAATACTTGGGGAAAAGGCGTTGAATACCACTCGACCAAAAACGATTATTGCGACAGCTGTTGTGTTTACTTTACTTGGCCTGACAGCATGTCAATCAACATCTTCAACATTAAAAAAAGATCCAGAAAAAGCAGTGCAAGTCCGTACCCAACTTGCAGCAGAATATATTCGTAATCGTGATTTAGACGCAGCCAAGCGTTCGCTTGACCAAGCTCTAAAAGTTGATTCACGTGATGCCAATGCCAACATGATGATGGGCATCTTGCTGCAACAAGAAGGTAGCAAGACCAATATGGAAAAAGCAGAAGCTTATTTTAAGCGTGCAATTTCCTCAGAACCTGATAATGCTCAAGCGCGTAATAATTACGGTACATATTTGTATCAGCAGCAACGCTATAATGATGCCATTGAGCAATTTACTCGTGCGGGTGCAACCTTAGGATATGAACAGCGTTTTCAGTCGTTGGAAAACCTAGGACGAATCTATTTGAAATTGGGCGATGTTGCGAATGCTGAAAAATCATTCAAACAAGCGCTACAAGCGAATCGAAATGCAACCATTTCAATGTTAGAGTTGGCGGAAATTTTCTATTTGCAACAAAATAATAGAGATGCATCGCAACTATACGAACAATATGTTCGTAACGTGGGACAGAAAAACCAAGGTGCTCGGGCACTTTGGATTGGTCTACGCATTGCTCGAGCGAATGCGGATCAATTAGGAATGCAAGTGTTAGTCAATCAACTGCGCGCACTCTTTCCTGATAGTCCAGAATATCAACGTTATTTGCAATTACAGTACAGTACTGAGGCCGTATGGAAATAAATCCAAATTCACATCAGCCAACTGGCTCAACCTCGCCATCGTCAACCTTAGGAAATATTCAACGACCTGGTGAGTATTTGCGTCAAATTCGTATTGCACAAAAGAAAGAAATTGAAGAGATTGCAAACGTATTGAATATGCCTGTCAAAACATTGACAGCATTAGAGCAAGATGATTATAAATCATTACCTGAAGCAACTTTTATCAAAGGTTATTATCGAGCTTATGCAAAGCATTTAAATGCAGATGCCAGTGCGATCATTCAGCGTTTTGATGAAATCTATGTCAATGATACTGGACTGAAAGCCAGCCATGCCTTGAATAATTCTCCAATTAAAATTATGGGGAAATTATCAGGTTCGAAAAGTGTACGTAACCGTATCTGGTTAAAACGTATTGCAATCGTGGCGGCTGTTGCAGTTTTAGCGTGGTTGGCAGTTATGGCGGTGCAGAATTGGACATCAAGCCATAAAGATGAAGATGATGTACCAAAGATCAAAAATTCGGATGTTCAGATTTTGCCGATGGGGAATACCACCACTGCAACATCTGGTGACCAATTGGTGTTGAATTTTAATCGACCAACTTCTGTGCATATTGTCGATGCAACAGGTAAAGTATTGGCAACAGGTCGTCAAGCATCAACTTTGACTTTAAGTGGCGAATCGCCATTTCAAATTCGTTTAGATGATGCGACCGCAGTAGCATTGACTTTAAATCAGGAGCAAATTTCCTTGTCTCCATATACGGTCAATGGAAAAGCAGAATTCCGTTTGTCTCGTTAATGCCAAAGAGTAGAGCTATACGATGATTGTGAATCCAATTAAACGCCGTCCAACACGAAAAATCCGTGTTGGTTCAGTGTATGTCGGTGGTGATGCCCCGATCAGTGTTCAAAGTATGACCAATACTGAAACCTGTGATGTGGATGCAACTGTGGCGCAAATCCAGCGTTGTGCAGATGCAGGTGCGGATATCATGCGTGTTTCAGTACCGTCGATGGAAGCAGCAGAGGCGTTTGGCGCGATTCGTAAACGCGTTTCTGTACCTTTGGTGGCAGATATTCATTTTGATCATCGTATTGCTTTAGCGGTTGCGGATTATGGCGCAGACTGTTTACGTATCAATCCAGGTAATATCGGTTCGGATCAGAAAGTGCGTGAAGTGGTTGCTGCAGCAAAACATCATGGTATTTCGATTCGTATTGGGGTCAATGCTGGGTCTCTGGAAAAAGACTTACAAGTGAAATATGGCGAGCCAACAGGGCAGGCCTTACTTGAATCGGCAATGCGTCATATCGACATTCTCGACCGTTTGGATTTCCATGAGTTTAAGGTGAGTGTTAAAGCATCGAATGTGTTCTTGACCATGGATGCTTATCGCTTGCTGTCTCAACAGATTGATAATCCGTTACACCTTGGTGTAACTGAGGCAGGGATTTATCGTACAGGTACAGTGAAATCAGCCATCGCACTAGGTGGACTGTTGATGGAAGGCATCGGGGATACCATGCGTATCTCGCTTGCGGCTGAACCAGAAGATGAAATTAAAATCGGTTTTGATATTTTAAAATCGTTGGGCTTACGCTCAAATGGGATTAACTTTATTGCTTGTCCAAGCTGTTCACGTCAGGAATTCAATGTGATTCAAGTGATGCAGGCCTTGGAAGAGCGTTTAGAAGATATTCGTACCCCGATGGACTTGTCTGTCATCGGATGTAAAGTGAATGGTCCTGGTGAAGCCAAAGAAGCTGATATCGGGATTGTAGGTGCATCACCTCGTTCACTGGTCTATCGAAATGGTGAAAAGAGCCATTTAATCGATACAAATCAGCTGGTTGATGAAATTGAAACAATGGTTCGTCAACGTGTTCAAGAGCTTGAAGAAGCAAAATCTAAAGTAATTATTCGTAGTTCATCATGAGTTCAATTGTCGCTATCAAAGGTTTTAATGACACCCTTCCAACGCAAACTGCGGCTTGGAGAAGTCTGGAACAACAACTTGCATCGTTAATGGATGCATATGGTTATCAACAAATCCGTTTGCCAATCGTTGAGCAAACAGGTTTATTCAAGCGTGCCATTGGCGATGCGACCGATATTGTTGAAAAAGAAATGTATACCTTTTTCGACAAAGGTACGCCGCCAGAATCACTGACGTTGCGTCCTGAAGGAACGGCAGGTTGTGTACGTGCTTTGCTTGAACATAATTTGTTGCGTGGCGCGACGCCGCGTGTGTGGTATATGGGGCCAATGTTCCGTTATGAAAAACCACAAAAGGGCCGTTACCGTCAGTTCCACCAGTTTGGTGTAGAAACTTTTGGTGTGGCAACACCAGATATCGATGCAGAGTTAATTTTACTCACAGCGCGTTTGTGGAAGCATATGGGTATTGCTGACAAGGTTCAACTTGAGTTGAATACCTTGGGGGAAACCGATGAGCGTGCAGAATACCGTGCAGCATTAGTTGAGTTTCTAAACCAACACAAAGATGCGTTGGATGAAGACTCGCAACGTCGTTTAAGCACCAATCCATTACGTATTTTGGATTCTAAGATTGAATCGACGCAAAAGATTTTGGAAAATGCACCGAAGTTGCATGATTTCCTCAAAGAAGATTCAATCAATCACTTTCAGCAATTGCAGCAATATTTAAGCGATGCTGGCATTGAATTTGTGATTAACCAAAAGTTAGTGCGTGGTTTGGACTACTACAACAAAACGGTATTTGAGTGGACCACCACAATGTTGGGTTCACAGGGTACAGTTTGTGCGGGTGGTCGCTATGATGGTTTGGTTGGCCAGTTGAAAGGTAAGGCTGATCAGTCGGTACCTGCAGTTGGTTTTGCCATGGGTATGGAGCGTTTGCTACTGTTGCTTGAGCAAGTTGAACAAACCAAAGATGTTCGTGATTGCGAAATCTTCTTGTTAGCTGAACCTGCTTATCAAGCTAAAGCGCTAGTCTTGGCAGAGCAAATTCGTGACCAATTGGAAGCGGAAAATAGCACGATTCGTTTAAAAACAGGATCTCAGGGCAGCATGAAAAGCCAAATGAAGAAGGCGGATCAGTCTGGTGCAACCTATGCGGTTATTTTGGGTGAGCGTGAGTGGGAATCTCAGCAGTTATTAGTGAAGCAACTTGCAACGGCTGAACAGTCTCAAGTAGCCTTGGCTGAACTGACACCATTCTTTATCGAAAAATTTAAACAATAAATTGCAAAGTTTAGGAAAAGGACAATCACATGAGTCTAAGTGATGAAGAACAACTCGACAGTTTAAAGTCGTTTGCCAAAAAATATGGTTCTGCAATGATTAGCGGAATTCTCATTGCCTTGATTGCCTTTTTCGGATGGGAATACTGGCAAAAGAAAAACCTTGCTGAAGCCCAGAACCAGACAGCAAAGGTACAGAAGTTGATGGATGAGGCGAAAGCGGCATCAGGTCAACCGAATGCTTTTGCCAGCTTATCTGAAGCAGCGGATAAAATTGTGAAAGATGATCCGGATTCTGCTCAAGCGATTCAAACACAATTTATTATGGCGAAACTTGCTTATGACAAGCAAGATTATGCTGCTGCTGAAAAAGCCTTGAAGAAAGTAGAAACTTCAAAAGTTAAAGATGCGGGTTTAGTTCAAATTGTTAAATTACGTTTAGCGGATGCGCAATTGGCGCAAAGCAAATACGATGACGCTTTAAAAACCTTAACTAGCGTGACTGATCCTGCGTTCAAGGCGACTGCTGATGAACTTCGTGGTGATATTTTTGTTGCGAAAAAAGACAATGAATCTGCTCGTAAAGCATATCAAAGTGCATGGGATAACCTGCTCGAGCGTAAACAAGAACGTCAGCTTTTACAAATTAAACTCGAAAGTGTTGGCGTTTTAGTAGATGATCCTGAGTTTGAGCGCCCGATCTTAGATACCAAAGTGGATGAGTCTTAATGCAGAATAAACTAAAACTACCTTTGGCAATTGCAATTGCTTCAGCTTTACTCGTTGGTTGTTCAAGCAATAAAGTAAAAGAAGCAAAACCGAACCCATTGCCAAAAATCACGCAAGAACAAAATTTAAACCTTGTGTTTTCACAAAGTGTCTCGTCTACGGATGCTGCTGAAGCTTTACGTTTGCAGTTGGATACAGACAATGGTGTGATTTTTGCGATTGACCCAGATGGTCAGGTTTCTGCATACAAAGGTAAACAGCGTCTTTGGAAAAGTAAAATTACTAAACAAGAACTCACTGCCGGTGTAGAAGCCGGTGAGGGAATTGTGGTGAGCGGTAATCGCAAAGGTCAGTTATTTGCTTTAGACCAAGCCACAGGTGAACAGAAGTGGACCGCGAAATTGTCGGGTGCCATTTTATCTCCTTCGTTGATTCAGTCGGGTCGTGTGATTACCATTGCCAATGATGGTACGGTATTTGCGCATGACGCAGCGACAGGACAACAGGTTTGGGCGTATAAGTTACCCAATGTTCAGTTTAGTTTGCGTGGTCAACCAGCACCTGTTCGTTTAGATGAGCGTACTGTGTTAATTGGTTCTGCCAATGCCTATGTTTATGCTTTGGATATCATTAGTGGTGTACCGCGTTTCCAACGTCGTGTAGCGATTAGTGAAGGTCGTTCTGACATTCAGCGATTAGTGGATGTGGTTGGCGATCCAGTTATTTCAGGTCAATATCTGGTGACGACGAGCTTCCAAGGTCAAGTGACTGTGACCGATCTTGCGACACAACGTGTGGTGTGGAGCGAAGATGCGAGCAGTACCAATAGTGCTGAAGTTGCGGATGATAAAGTTTTCGTTGCGACTACAGATGGCAAGTTGAATGCATATAACTTGGCAACAGGTGAGTTGGTTTGGCAAAATGAAGAATTGCTGAATCGTAAGCTCAGCAATCCTGTCATGCTAGGACAAAACCTTGTTGTGGGTGATTTGGATGGTGTGATTCATCTGATTAATCCAGTCTCAGGTAAGCTAATTGGTCGTGCCAAAACCAGTGGTGAAGTTCGCTCATTACGTGTGATTGACAATCAGCTTTATGTCGCAACACGAAAAGGTGCATTAACCATTTGGCAGAATCGTTAATTTTGTCTTAGCTTGTGGTAAAATGCTCAATTAGCTATTGCTAATAAAAGAATGATCGGGGTATTTGTTTAAACAAAACCCCGAATTTTTATTGTGATTACTTGATCACCAAAATCTTCCATACTGTTTCTGATACGATGTCATCAACGATGGCTCGTCTGAATTAAGGTTAATCTATGAAACCCGTTATTGCGCTCATTGGTCGTCCAAACGTCGGAAAATCAACGCTATTTAACCAAATCACCAAAAGTCGTGATGCTTTGGTTGCTGACTTCGCTGGTTTAACTCGTGACCGCAAATACGGCGATGCGGTTTATCAAAATAAATCGTTCATTGTTGTCGATACGGGTGGTATTGGTGAGAACGAAGGTGGCATCGACTCTTACATGGCAGAGCAGTCGAAAACTGCGATTCATGAAGCAGACATCATTGTGTTTGTTGTCGATGCGCGAGCTGGCCTCTTGGCGTCAGATGAGCAAATCGCTCGTGAATTGCGTACCCTAGGCAAGAAAGTATATCTGGTTGCCAACAAAGTAGATGGTGTACATGCTGAAGCTGCTCTGGTTGAGTTTTATAAGCTTGGTATGGGTGAGCCATTACAAGTTGCGGCGAGTCATGGACGTGGCGTACAACAGATGCTTGAAGATGTCTTGGCTGAGGTTCCAGAAGATGAGAATCCAGAAGAACATGACAAAGCAACAGGTCTACGCTTAGCAATTATTGGTCGTCCTAACGTAGGTAAATCGACTCTAGTCAATCGCCTTTTGGGTGAAGACCGTGTGGTTGCATTTGACCAACCGGGTACAACCCGTGACTCAATTTATATTCCTTATGAGCGCGATGGTCGTCAATATACCTTGATCGACACAGCAGGTGTACGCCGTAAAGGCAAAGTAGAGGAAATGATTGAGAAGTTCTCAATCGTGAAAACACTACAAGCGATTAAAGATGCGCATGTGATTGTGGTGGTACTTGATGCCCGTGAAGGGGTGGTCGAACAAGATTTACATTTGATTGGTTATGCGCTTGAAGCAGGTCGTGCCATGGTGATTGCGATCAACAAATGGGACAACATGACCGAGTATGATCGTAAACAATGTAAGTTGGATGTTGATCGTCGTTTTGACTTTATTCCTTGGGCCAAAGTACATTTAATCTCAGCGTTGCATGGCACGGGTGTGGGAGAAATGTACCCAACCATCCATCGCGCTTATGACTCATCACACTTAAAAGTTTCTCCTGCGAAGCTTACTCAGATCTTGAATGATGCGACTGAAGCGCACCAACCGCCAATGATTGGTGGTAAACGAATCAAAATGCGTTATGCGCATATGGGGGGGCAGAACCCGCCAACCATCGTGATTCATGGTAATAAGGTTGATAAAACACCTGCGGACTATCGTCGTTATCTTGAGAACGTGTTCCGTAAAGTTTATAAACTGGAAGGAACGCCAGTTCGTGTAGATTTCAAAACATCAGATAACCCATTCGAAGGGCGTAAATCTCAAGTCGATGAGCGTGTAGCGGCACGTAAACGTCGCTATGTTCAGAAGTTCAAGAAAGCGGAAAAGAAATTCAAACGTTAAGCTGGTCTTGATGATAAAAGCCCAAAGTTTGCTTTGGGCTTTTTTGATGCTATTGTTTTGTTAGTTCATATAAACAATGCATGTTTTAGTTTAGTTTAGTTTAGCTTTGGCTTTTATTTAAAATAAATAATATAAGTTATTGAAATATAATAAAAATTATTTTTTGTTAAATTTCGCACCAGTGCTATAATGCCACCGCAAAATTTCTACAAATTGATTATTTTTTAAACCATATTGGATTGTGCATTGCATGTTGAAACTCCATCTAACGCAGCCTCAGTTGATTGAAGCACAGCAAAACTATGCTGCGTTGGACGCTATTCCAGCCATGCAGCGTCGTCGTCTATCTGCATTGGCAAAAATGGCATTAAGCAGTGCTTTGACAAGCTTAAATGGTCAACAGGTTGATTATATTGTTTGGGCTTCCCGATATGGGGACGAACAAAAAACCTTGGATATTCTCCAAGACGTATTACAACAACAAACACCATCACCAACACAATTTTCAACCTCAGTTCACAATGCGATTGCAGGCTTGTATTCAATTCTATGTCAGGATGCGACGCCTTCGACAAGTTTAAGCTGTGAATGGACAGAAGCATTGATTGAGGCTTATGCAATTTTAAAATCAACAGCTACCGCACAACGCGTATTGGTGGTGGCATATGATCAAGCATTACCAAATGTTTATGCCGATACGGTCGAGTTCCCCGCATTTGCGTTGGCGACCATCGTTAGCTTAGAACATCCCAATTTGGAAGTTTTACAGCTCAGTGGCTCGGAATCATTAGAAAGTCTGGCTTTTTACCAGTTTTGGCAGGCTGCTGAAGCAGGCCAATCTGTGTTGAGATGGAAAAAATGTTAAAGCTGAATCAGATTAAACAGAAAGCCAATTATGCTTGGCGGGTTGCAGCAACAGGTTTCAGCTTTGCAAGTTTCGGCGCGGGTGGGGTTGGGATTGCAACAATTGTGGCACCCTTGGTTCATTTAAGCAGCCGTAATCCAGTTGTGCGTCAGCAGCGCGCGCAGCAAGTCATTCATTACAGCTTTAAGGGCTTTACTGAAATGATGGTCAAACTTGGGGTAATGACTTACTCGGTAGAGGGACTGGAGAAACTGCAACATAGCCGCCAAGAGTTGGTGATTGCCAATCACCCGACCTTAATTGATGTGGTGGTGATGATTGGCTTGATGCAGCAGGCCAATTGTGTGGTGAAGCAATCGCTTTGGTCAAATCCGTTTACTCGTGGACCAGTGCGCAGTGCGGGTTATATTTTAAATGCGGGTTCGCAGCAGTTTATTGAAGACTGTGTGCTTCGATTAAAACAGCAGGGTGCAGCTTCATTGCTGATCTTTCCTGAAGGCACGCGAACTGAAAAAGGCGAGTGCTTGAACGAATTTCAACGTGGAGCGGCCAATATTGCGATTCGTGCCAATGTGCCGGTACGTCCAGTTTTGATTAGATGTACGCCATCCACCTTAACCAAAAATGAAAAATGGTATCATGTGCCCGCACAGCCTTTTCATATCGAGATTAAGGTGTTGGATGCAATTGAAGTCCAAGATATCTTGGCAGATTCAGAAGTATCACCGAAACAGGTGCGTCAGTTGAATCAGGGTTTTTATCAAATTTTTAATAATGAGTTATCGAAAAATGAGCAACCTTGCTGATGAATTAAAGCAAATGATTATTGATGTTCTCGCGCTAGAGGATATTGGCATCAGTGATATTGAAACTGAAGCACCACTCTTTGGTGAGGGTTTGGGCTTGGACTCAATTGATGCGCTCGAGTTGGGCTTGGCATTGAAAAAACGCTATAACATTCATTTGAATGCAGAATCAGATGAAACCAAACAACATTTTAAATCAGTTCAAAGCTTAGTTGCTTTGGTTGAAGTGCAGCAAGCAGGTTAAGGAGTAGATCGATGTTAACTCAAGAACAGGTGCTGGCAAAGTTAAGAGAATGGATGCATGATTTATTCGAAATTGAACCTGATGATATCCAGCTTGATTCCAATTTATATGAAGATCTAGATGTAGACAGTATTGATGCTGTCGATCTGGTGGTTAAAATTAAAGAACTGACCGGCAAGCAAGTAAAACCTGAAGATTTTAAAGCGGTCAGAACCGTACAGGATGTAGTTGCAGTTATTCAGAACATGACCGCTGAATGAGACATCTCATTAGAGGGGTATTGATCACATTTTTTGTGTTGTACCCCTTTATTGTTGGATGGAGCCTGTCGCATGGACAGTTCATCTGGGTCAGTGTTTTACTGATTGTTTTGGGCATGAGCCGCTTGCTCAGCGCAAAAAAAGATTTGCTGTTACCGCTGACTGGTTTAGCCATTATTTGTGGTGGATTGAGTCTGATTTTAAAAGACCATGCTTGGCTCAAGCTTTATCCTGTGGGTATGAGTCTTGGTGCGTTGATCATTTTTGCACTGACACTGTATCGACCACCGTCTATGATTGAGCGTTTTGCGCGTCTGGTTGAGCCTGATCTGCCAGCCTCTGGCGTGATGTGGACGCGGAAAGTTACTGTGGTTTGGTGCTTTTTCTTTGCAATAAATGCCATGATTGCGCTGGCAACAGTATTTGCACCCATGAAGTATTGGATCATTTATAATGGCTTTGTGTCTTACCTATTGATGGGAATATTATTCCTCGGTGAGTACATCTTGCGAAAAAGACATCAACGTTTAAATCAAACGATATCTTAAAATATTATGCCTATTTCTTTTTATAATGATGCTGATTCAGCGAATGCGTTATGTATTACCTCTGAATTAAAAACAATTTCTTATGCCGATTTTTGGCAAGACGTCGCTGAACAAGCTGCTGCAATCAGGGGATTGAGCCAAGAAACCTGGGCATTGTGGGAACAAGATAGCTATCAGTTTCTATTGTTATTATTTGCAGGCTTATTGGCCAATAAAAAAATCATTTTACCTCCCAATCGTGTCCGAGATTTAGAACAACAATTTGCCCAGCAACAGATTTATTTTCTGAGCCGTCAGCCTGTTGCTGTGAATGTAGAGGCAAGCTTTTCGCAACTGATTCGTATCCAACAGGATGATTTTTTAAATCAGGCTGAGATCATATTCTTTACCTCGGGTTCAACCGGCGAACCGAAAAAGATTGAACGTACTTTAAAGCAATTGCTCAATGAAGTGATCGGCTTAGTTGGCAGTTTTCAGTTCAACCAGAAAAGCGTTGCCCTTGCCACAGTCAGTCACCAGCATATTTATGGACTACTGTTCAAACTGCTTTTACCGCTGGCAACAGGGCGCCATTTTTTTAATCCGCAACTGGCTTTTCCTGAAGATGTTATTCAAGCTCAACAGCGTTTAGCTCAACAAGGGTGGAGCAACTATCTGATTTCCAGTCCTGCTTTATTAAAACGCTGGACGCAGGATTTGCTCTTGCAGCAGTGCGAAAGGGTGTTTAGTTCGGGTGGAAAATTGGATGCGGGTGTTCGACCACATTTGAATGTACCGATTGTTGAAGTGCTGGGAAGTTCAGAAACAGGGGGGATTGCACATCGGCAATATGATGATGCAGCATGGACAGCCTTTAATAATGTCGAGATTCAGATTTCTGCAAGCACTCAACTCATGGTGCGAAGTAACCATGCGGGTGAGTCTGGCTGGATCATCACGGGCGATGCTGCTGAGTGGATCAAGATCGACAATAAGCAATTCAAACTTTTAGGTCGCTTGGACCGTATTATCAAGTTGGAAGAAAAGCGCTTGAGTCTGGATGCGATTGAGCACAGTCTGAATACGTTGGTAGAAGTAGAACAAAGCCATACACTCTTACTTGAACATCAACATCGGCAAATTTTAGTAGCGATTGTGGTACTCAGTGCCGAGGCTCAACAGCAATTAATGACGATAGGTAAAGCCGCTTTTGTAAAACAGTTGAAGCAACAGTTACAGTATCAGCTGGAAAGTATTGCCATTCCGCGACAGTGGCGTTTTTTGAGCCAGATTCCACAAAATGCCCAGTCAAAACGCGATAAAAATTATTTAAAAGTATTATTTAGCCCGATGTTACAGCCTGTCGTATTATCGCAATGGCAACAACAGGATGAGCAATATTTCAGCCTTGAGTTTCCTGCTGAACTGGAATGTTTTAAGGGGCATTTTCCAACCCAACCGATTTATCCGGGTGTTGGACAGATTGGCTTTATTCAGCAGTTTGCGAAAAATAGTTGGTCTGATTTACAGTGGTGTCAGGGGTTTGAGCAATTGAAGTTTCAAAACCTGATTCGTCCTTATGCGGTGGTGCAATTAAAATTAAGTCGTAAATTACATAAAATCAGCTTTGAAATCACCTCAGAGCAACAGGTCTTGGCTTCAGGGCGTTTATTGTTTGCGCTTGAACAGGTCTAGGAGTCCGCTGATGTTGAACTATGGCATTGTTATTCCTGTGTATAACCATCCACACTATCTTACTGATCTTGTTGAGTATCTGGAACAATTTCAATATCCGATTATCCTCGTCAATGATGGCAGTAATGCCGAATGTACGGCGATTCTGCATCAACTGGCACAACAGTATTCATTGGTTGATTTAGTGGAACATCAGACCAACCAAGGCAAGGGGCAAGCGGTTATTACTGGACTACAACATGCTGCTCGGTTAGGGATGACGCATGCACTGCAATTAGATGCGGATGGTCAGCATTGCTGGGAAGATGTGCCGAAATTTATCGAGCAGTCGCAGCAACACCCCCAAGCGATGGTGATTGGACGGCCAATCTTTGATGACTCGGTACCCAAGAAACGCCTGTATGGACGTTATGTCACGCATTTTTGGGTCTGGTTAAACAGTTTGTCTTTCGAGATTAAAGACAGTATGTGCGGTTTCCGAGTCTATCCCTTGGCGAAAACCATAGCAGTACTCAATGCTGCTCAATTTCAACCTCGAATGGGTTTTGATAGTGAAATTCTGGTTCGATTAAAATGGGAGAATACCCCCTTTGTGAATGTACCTACACGGGTGATTTATCCTGAACATGGCGTGTCACATTTTAATGTATGGCGTGATAATTTGGGCTTAAGTCAGGCACATGCCCGATTATTTGCAGGCATGTTGCTGCGTTTTCCAAAGCTGATTTGGCATAAGTTTAAGGTGGACTGATGACGACACCGCAAACTTCACAGGATACATGGCATCAGATTAAGGAACGAGGGGGAATATTGCCGCTGATGCTGATGCTTGGATTTTATCGCTGTGGCGGACGTTGGCTATGCCGTGTGGTGCTGTATTTTATTATTATGTGGTATTGGCTGTTTGCGCTGACAGCACGACAGGCCTCTTTACAATATTTACAGCGCTTGCATCAATTCGCGGGGGCTCAGTCACCGTTTGCAGCAATGCCAAACTGGATGAATAGCTATACGCATTTCATGCAGTTTGGTGAGTGTATTCTGGATAAAATTGAGGGATGGTTAGGGCATATTCCCGAGCAAAAACTGCAATTGTTTGGGCATGAGCACTTCCAGCGCCATTATCAAAAAGGCGCGATTATTGTGGTGTCGCACTTTGGCAATATTGAGTTACTGCGGGCGCTAAAGTCAGAACACCCACAAAAAATTAATGTATTGGTGTATCAAAAACATGCCTCACAATTTAATCAGTTTTTAAAAAAAATTAATGATAAGGCTGATGTCAATTTAATTGCAGTGGATGAACTTGGCATTGAAACAGCGATGTTGTTACAGGAAAAGATGGAGCAGGGGGAGTGGGTGATTGTAGCGGCGGATCGAATTCCTGTGCAGTCGGATCGAGTGCAAAGCATCCAGTTTTTGGGAAATGAAGCTGCGTTGCCACAAGGGGCATGGATTTTGGCCAATTTACTGAAAGTGCCTGTGCTGGCCGTGTTTTGTTATCGTGTCCAGCAGAAGTTTCAGGTGCATATTCATGCGATTGCTAAGCAAGTGGATTTACCGCGCAAAACCCGATTAAGCAGCATGCAACAGATCACCCAATCCTATGTCGCCGTATTAGAACAACATTGCTTACGGGCACCGTATCAATGGTTTAATTTTTATCAGTTTTGGACAAAATAACGTGAATGCAAGTCAAAGTGAAGCAATGCTCAAGCCCGTCCTGATTGTTGGGGAACAGCCACTCAGTATTGAAGATGTGGTTGCGGTTGCTCGACAACAGCGTCAAGTGGCTTTACCGACAGCAACCGCTTGGCGTGAGTTGATTAAGCGCGGTGCAGATTTTTTGGATCAACTCCTGCTAGATGAAGGCGTGATCTACGGCGTTACCACAGGCTATGGTGATTCATGTCTGGTTGAAATTCCCATGCATCAAGTTAATGAGCTCCCTTTGCATCTGTCTCGTTTTCATGGTTGTGGTCTAGGTGAAAATCTGGATTTGATCACTGCCCGTGCGGTGGTGGTAACTCGTCTTTGTTCACTCGCACGTGGTTATTCAGGTGTGTCTTTAGCCTTGCTAGAGCGTCTGGTCTGGATGTTGAATGAAAATATTATTCCAGTGATTCCATCGGAAGGGTCAGTCGGGGCAAGTGGTGATCTGACGCCTCTGTCATACATTGCAGGTGCTTTGGTGGGGGAGCGTGATGTCTATGCGCAAGGCAAGATTGTGCCGATTGCACAAGTCTATGCTGAGCAAGGCTTGGACGCCTTGGTGTTACGCCCGAAAGAAGGCTTGGCACTCATGAATGGTACTGCGGTGATGACGGCGATTGCCTGCTTAAATTATAAAAAAGCAGAACAGGTGGCTTTGGCCAGTACCTTGATTACTGCTTTAAATGTCTTGGCCCTAGAAGGTAATCCAAGTCATTTTGATGAAGTTTTATTTGCTCAAAAACCGCATCAAGGTCAGCAACAGATTGCCCAGCAATTACGTGAATGGCTGAACAGTGAAGTACAGACGGCACACCAAAGTCCACGTTTACAAGATCGTTATTCTTTACGCTGTGCGCCACATATTATTGGTGTGTTTGAAGATTCAAAAAATTGGTTGCGCCAATTTATCG
This sequence comes from Acinetobacter genomosp. 15BJ, assembly GCF_000400715.1. Lineage (GTDB taxonomy): Bacteria > Pseudomonadota > Gammaproteobacteria > Pseudomonadales > Moraxellaceae > Acinetobacter. Next base: position 50,537 of record NZ_KE007346.1, read on the forward strand.
AAAATGAATTAAATTCTAGCAATGATAATCCATTGATCGATCCTGTGAATTTAAGGGTGCTGCATGGTGGTCATTTCTATGGCGGGCATATTGCCCAAGCCATGGACAGTTTGAAGATTATGATCGCCAATATTGCTGACCTGATGGATCGACAAATTGCACAGTTGGTCGACCATAAAATGAATCATGGTTTAGCACGCAATTTAACGGGTGCCAGTGCCGAGCGCTTACCCTTGAATCATGGTTTTAAAGCAGTTCAAATTGGGGTTTCGGCTTGGACCGCAGAAGCTTTGAAGCATACTTTGGCCGCGTCTATTTTCTCACGTTCTACCGAATGCCATAACCAAGACAAAGTCAGTATGGGGACCATTGCCGCCCGAGATGCGACTCGGGTCATTACCTTGACGCAGCAGGTTTTGGCGGCCTTATGTTGTGCCAGTGTGCAGGCCGTGCATTTGAAAGGTGTTGAATCTCAATTAAGCCCGCCTTTAAAGGCCTTTGTCGAGTGGACCTTACAAAGTTTTGCACTACTGCAAGAAGATCGTCCTTTACAAACTGAACTACAACAGATTATTGATCGTTTCGACAACTTTGAATTGTTCAATCAATTCCAGCAACAGGTCTAGGAGCGACAGATGCAGGCAGATGTAATCATTGAAATCCCGTTTCATGATGTCGATACCATGAATGTGGTCTGGCATGGACACTATTTAAAGTATTTCGAAATTGCGCGTTGTAAGTTATTGGAACAGTTTAATTATAACTACAACCAGATGAGAGCATCGGGCTATGCATGGCCTGTGATTGAAAGCCATGTGCGTTATGTACAGGGGATTGAGTTTGAACAGAAAATTAAAGTTCGCGCGATTTTAAAAGAATGGGAAAATCGGTTAAAAATTGAATATTTGATTCTCGATGCAGACACTGGACGACGTTTAACCAAAGGCTATACCACCCAAGTGGCTGTGAACATGGAAAACAGAGAAATGTGTTTCCAGTCACCGCAAATTTTATTGGATTGTTTAAATGCATGGGATGCGTTTAAGGAGCACCCGCATGGTTAATTCTGGTTTTCTGAATTTAAATCGCCTTGCTGCATTGATGCAGCAGCGTGCTTGCTGGTTGTTACTCAGTGTAGTTAGCGTATTGTTCAGCTTGAGTGTTTCAGCATCTGCACATGCGGATCAGGTCTCGACGATTTTTAATCAGCTTGCTAAAAGTGAGCTCATTCGCGCCGATTTTGAACAGCAAAAGAAGTTGGCGAGTTTAAACAAAACTTTTGTTTCCAATGGCACACTGACCTTTGCGAAATCCAATGGCGTAATTTGGCAAATTAAACGACCTGTGCAAGCAGATTTGATCGTAACCCAAAACAAACTCATCCAGAAAACACAACGAACCTATAGCCAGATCAAGATTGATCAGTCACCTTATAGTTCGGTTGCGACCTTATTTTTACAACTGATGTCAGGTAATGACAAAGCCTTGGCGAAGAATTTTAATGTGTTATCAGCCAATTACAGTCCGACAGGATGGAATATTGCTTTAACGCCTAAATCAGCGCTATTTAAAAAGTTGTTCCAGAGAATAGATGCACAAGGACAACAGTATGTGAATAAGATCGTGATTCAAGAACAGGCCAATAACAGCACTACGATTTTATTCCGTAATCAAACCACTCAACCGAATCAACTGACGGCTGCTGAAGATGCGCTTTTCCAATTGGCAAAATAAATTCACAGCCATCTGGTTAATTATTTTAACGCTGGTTGGGCTTACGCTAGCGGTGGCATGGGTCAAAAAAGAGATCCATATTCAGACCAATATTTTTGCTTTGCTGCCTGAAACGCAACAAAATCCCGAGCTTGCCAAAACACAGCAATATATGAGTGATCAGCTCAATGAAAAGGTCTTTGTTGTTTTAGAAAGTCAGGATCAGCAGGCCTTGGCGCAAGCCACTCAGTTGTTTCAAGAGAAGCTACAACACAGTGACCTGTGGCAACCGCTTCGACCACAGTTGGATTTAGCACAGTTTTCCAAACAGTTGTATCAACATCGGGCAGGCTTGCTGAATCAACAAGACCGACAGTTTTTGCAACAGCAGGATTATGAGGCACTGACCGAACAAAGCTTGATGCAGTTAATGAGTGTCGGGGTGCCGATTACCGCGACGTCATTACAGCAAGATCCCTTGTTACTGTTTCCACGGTATATGTTGAGTGTGGCCAATCAACTTTCAAGCAATGTCGAACTGGAAGATGGTTTCGCAACCATTCATGATGAGCAAAAGACCTCACGCTTACTGGTTCTGCAATTAAAACAGAGTCCTTATAACATTGATTATCAGGAACAGGTCAGCGCTTGGATTGAACAGTTGCAGCCTGAGCTGAACAGGTTGCAGGTTCAATCGCATTGGACTGGAACCATTTTATTTTCTAATTATGGAACCCAATCGGCTAAGCAGGAAATTTCAACCATTGGTCTCGGTTCGACCTTGGGCTTAATCCTGTTGGTCTGGTTTGGCTTCCGTTCATTCCGGCCGCTCATTACTGAATTTATCGCCGTGTCGACAGGGAGCTTACTGGCATTTGCGGTGACGCATCTGGTGTTCGGTGAAATTCATCTGATGACTTTGGTCTTTGGCGCCAGTCTGATCGGGGTGTGTGTTGATTTCTCTTTCTATTTTATGGCAATGCAATCACAGCACCGTAAACTGGATGGATTTAGGATTCTTAGACCGCTGTTGCCGAGCTTATTTATGGGCTTAATGACCACGGTTGTGGCCTATATTTTTCTCAGCTTTACCCCATTTCCTGCTTTTAGGCAAATTGCGGTTTTTTCAATAGTCGGTTTGGTCGCTGCCTGGATCACCAGTGTGTTGCTACTGCCGCGCTTAGCTCCACTGAATGCACAAGCTGCAATTCGACGCTTAGCTTGGATTGGAATGGCCAGACAATGGTTTCAGCAACATCAGAAAATCCGCTATGGCTTTATTTTGAGTATCTTGTTGATTGGAGGAAGCAGCCTATTTGCTTTGCAATCCAATGATGATATTCGAAACTTGCAAAGTATGGATGCCAAGCTGAAGCAGGAAGATCAATATATTCGGTCCTTGTTTGCTCAGCAGCAAAGCAGTGATTATTTTGTTGTCCGTGCACACTCCAGTGCTGAGCTTGAGCAGCAGGAAGCACAATTGATTGATCAATTGCAGCAATTGCAAACTCAGGGACAGATTGAAGGTTTTCAAGCTTTGGGACAATGGATTCCTCCTTTGGCCCAGCAGCAGCAAAATGTGCAGCTACTTCAGCAGACTTCAGCAACGGCACTGAAAAAGTATGCGGAAAGCATGGGGTTAAATTTTGCTGATCTACTGCAATGGCAACAACAATTGCAGCAGCAACCCTTACTCACAGAACAGGTGTTTCAACAACATCCCTTGGCATTTTTACAGCTCAGTCCTACCGAGCGTCTGGTCATGGTGCGTGGGGTTAAACAGGCGCAGCGATTACAGCAACTTGAATCCGCACAGATTGATTTCCAACAACCTGTCAGCACACTGTCTAGTGCGTTTGCACAGCATCGTCAGCAAGCGCAGCATTTATTGATCTATGCCTTATTTGGACTGGCGCTGGGTTTGGGCTTGGTTTATGGCAGGCGTTCGATTATGCCGTTGGTTTTGCCTGTGACTTTGGCACTCATCAGCACCTTTGCGGTGCAGGCATGGTTGGGTGTAGAAATTAACTTGTTCAGTATTATGGGAACCTTCTTGATTATTGGAATTGGTGTGGATTATGCGATTTTCTATCGGCATGGACATGACCATCCGCAGGTGGTTGGCATGGCGCTGTTTTTGTGTATGATGTCGACCTTATTGGGCTTTGGACTATTATCATTGAGTCATACTTATGCGATTCATTGCTTCGGTCTAACTGTTTTATTGGGTGTGATCTTTTCATTTGTTTATGCAACTTTGCTTACGCCAGCTGATCAGCACCATATTGTGAATTTAGAAGAGCATTAAAAAATCTAATTTTTAGGGGCAATAATGAAGATGATACAAACAGCCGATGTGGTGATTATTGGTGCTGGACCTTCTGGCAGTTCAGCCGCAGCTTTGCTTCGTCAAAGAGGTTATGCGGTCACGGTGATTGAAAAACAATATTTTCCGCGCTTCTCAATTGGTGAATCTTTATTACCGCAGTGCATGGTTTTTTTGGAAGAAGCGGGCTTATTAGAAACCGTGCGTGAGCATGTTCAATCCCGTGCATTCCAGTTTAAAAATGGCGCGGCATTTTTGTGTGGTGAAAAACGTAGCCATTATGATTTCACTGAAAAATTCAGTGCGGGGCCTGGCACCACTTGGCAAGTTCGCCGAGCTGACTTTGATCATTTACTGGCCCAACAAGCGCAGCAATATGGCGCAGATATTCGTTTTGGACATGAAGTTGTTGCGATCGATGTTGAGGTAGAGCACCCTGTTTTAACTGTGCTAGATGAGGCACAGCAGCACTATCAGATTCAAGCCAAGTTTTTATTGGATGCCAGTGGTTTTGGTCGCATCTTACCGAAGTTTTTAGATTTAGAAAGCCCTTCCAATTTCCCCGTACGTCGTGCCTTGTTTACCCATATTGAAGATGGGATTGGCGATCGTGCTGATTTTGACCGGAACAAAATTTTAATTACCGTGCATGAAAAAGACCGTCGTGCTTGGTATTGGCTGATTCCTTTTGCCGATGGTCGAGCTTCCTTTGGTGTGGTAGCAGAGCAGGATTTCTTTGATCATTATCAGGTTGAAGATGCTGCTCAGAATGAACCTGACTTGTTATTGAAAAGGATTCTAGACGACGATCCTGCGTTATCTCAGGTATTAGCGCAGGCGAAATTTGATACGCCTGTACGTACCTTGGTTGGTTATTCGGCAAACGTCAAACATTTGGCCGGTCGGAATTATGCCTTGCTCGGCAATGCAGGCGAGTTTCTCGACCCTGTATTTTCATCGGGTGTGACCATTGCATTGAAATCTTCCAGTCTGGCAATTCCTTTGGTTGATCGAGTGTTGCAAGGTGAACAGGTGGATTGGATGCAGGAGTATGAATTGCCGCTGCGTAAAGGGATTAAAGTGTTTCGTGCTTATGTCGAATCTTGGTACGAAGGCGAGTTTCAGGATGTGGTATTCGCAAGCAATCAAAATGACAACATTCGTCGTATGGTTTCATCATTACTGGCAGGTTATGCATGGGATGATCAAAATCCGATTCATAAAAATGCCAAACGCCGTTTAAGCACCTTGGCCGAGTATTGCCGTGAAGGCGTCGCGCAAGAGAAAGCCTTAGAGGTTTAATATGCAACGGATCTGGATCAACATATTATGCTGTAGCATGTTGCTGTTGAGCGGTTGTCAACTGACGCCCCATGCACAGGGACTGAAAAGCAGCCATTGGCCAGCACAGCAATATCAACGGCAAGACCAAGTTGAGGTGCAGTGGAAGGATAAAAGCTTTAGCTTCTTGCTCTATCAACAACAGCAAGGTCAGCAGCTCAGTCTGCTTGCTTTGGGTTTAACTGGACAGCCTTTGTTTCAATTACAATTTGATGGGCAACAGGTCAAAGTACAGCAACGCATTGACCAGATGCGCTTACTGCCTTTTGAGTTTGTGGTTCGAGATTTGTTATTTGCGACCTATCCCCAGTTTGCTCAGTTAGGACAACAGTCTGTTCGGGTACAACAAGCGGCAACGCAACAGCAGGTTTTTATTGCTGAAAAGGCCGTATTAGCGATTCGAACTCAAGACAATAGCATTGAGCTTGATAATCTGCAGGTACCGTACCGCATGACCTTGAGCCCGATTGAAAATACCTTGAATGGTGGTCAATCTGAGCAAGGAGTGCAACCATGAGTCAATCTTTATCTCAGTTGCAAGCAGTTGGTATTCCTCTAAGTATTGGGCTTTCTGCATTAGGTCAGGATATTGCGCAGATCCGCCAGCACTTGATTGAAGCAACGAATACATTGAGTCTGGACGCTGGGTTTTTAGCGGATCGCGCTGTTTGGGTTGGACGCTATGCAGAGCCATTGATTGAGACTATACCTGAATCACTCGGTCGATTTGACTCGCGTAATCTACGCTTTGCTTTGACTGCGCTGCAAAAAATTGAGACTGAACTTCAACAGCAAATTGCCAGCATTGATCTAACCCGTTTAAGTATTGTAATGGGCACCTCGACTTCGGGAATATCCGACAGTGAGCTTTTACTGAAACAGCATTTTGATGGAAATGACACCATTGAAATTATGCATCAACCGCAAGAAATGGGTTGCCTAGCCAAAGCTTTACAAGTCTATCTCGGCTGGCAAGGGGCGGCTTATACCATTTCGACGGCCTGCTCTTCCAGTGCCAAGGCCTTTGCCGCAGGACAACGTTTAATTCAGGCAGGTTTGGCTGATGCGGTATTGGTCGGTGGGGTGGATACCTTATGTCAACTGACCTTAAATGGTTTTAACAGTTTGGAAAGTTTATCGGCAGATATTTGCCAACCCTGTGGTATCAATCGAGATGGTATTAATATTGGCGAAGCCGCAGCTTTATTTTTGCTGACCAAAGCCACTGCACCGATCATGTTATATGGTGTGGGTGAATCGATGGATGCATGGCATATTTCTGCACCGCATCCAGAAGGTTTGGGCGCAGCGAACGCGATGCAGCGCGCCTTGGACAGTGCAGCGATAACAGCACAGCAGGTGGGTTATATCAATTTGCATGGAACCGCCACACAACAAAATGATGCGATGGAAATCAAGGCTGTTCGACAAGTCTTTCAAGGCTTGAATGTGCCCTTAAGTAGTACCAAGCATAAAACTGGACATTGTTTGGGAGCGGCGGGTGCGATAGAAGCCTTTATCTGTACCCAACTTTTAAAAGATCAAAATGGGTTGCCCCTACATCAACAGACCGATATTGATCCTGAGCTTGCTGATCAAAACTATGTCACAGATGCTCGGCAGACCGAGAACATTCGCTATGTGCTAAGTAATTCTTTTGCCTTTGGTGGCAGCAACATCAGCTTGTTATTTGGGGTGCAGCACTAAATGAAATTAGATGCGATTGAATATATTCCACATGAACAGCCTATGGTCTTTATTGATCATCTGCTCGAAGTCAAACAAGGTTATGCAATTGCTGAATTGACGATTCGGTCTGAATTGATGTTCTGTGAAGCGGCGGGTTTACCGACTTGGACAAGTATTGAAATCATGGCGCAAACCATTAGCGCCTATTCCGGTTGGATGGGGCAACAATTTCAGCAAGCACCAAAACTGGGTTTTTTGTTGGGGACACGCAAGCTGCAGTTACCCTTTGCGTATTTTGCGCTTGGACAGACCTTAAGAATTCGGGTCGAACAGCAATATCTGCATGAAGGTTTGGGGCAGTTTTCTTGCGAGATTGAAGGGGCTGAGCAGGTGATCAGTGTCTTACTCAGTGTTTATGAACCGACTGATCAATCGACATTAGCATTATAGTTTTAGGAACAACAATGAGTAGAAGAATATTGGTCACGGGTTCAAGCCGTGGCATTGGTAAAGCAATCGCATTGCAATTGGCTCAGGCGGGTTTTGATGTGACCATTCATGCTCGCTCACGTGAGGCTGAAGCAGCTCAAGTGGTTGAGCAGATTCAAAAACTTGGTCGAAACAGTCATTATTTATTATTTGATGTGAATGAACGTGAGCATGTCAAAAGCTTATTAGAACAAGATGTTGAACAACATGGTGCTTTTTATGGTGTCGTACTGAATGCAGGTCTTACACATGACGGTGCTTTCCCTGCATTGACTGATCAGGACTGGGATGAGGTTATTTCGACCTCTTTAGACGGTTTCTATAATGTGCTTAAACCCTTGATCATGCCGATGATTCACTTACGCAAAGGTGGGCGAATCGTGACGCTTTCTTCGGTCTCGGGTATTATGGGCAATCGTGGACAGGTGAATTACAGTGCAGCCAAAGCAGGCTTGATTGGTGCAACCAAGGCATTGGCTTTGGAATTGGCCAAGCGCAAAATCACGGTGAACTGTGTGGCACCCGGTCTGATTGAAACGGAAATGGTCACCGATGAAGTCAAAGAACATGCATTAAAAATGATTCCAATGCAGCGCATGGGGCAGGTGGATGAAGTGGCGGGTGTGGTGAAATTTCTCTGTTCAGATGAAGCCTCTTATATTACCCGTCAGGTGATTTCGGTCAATGGAGGACTGATCTGATGAAGCGTGTTGTGGTCACAGGCATGGCAGGGATTACCTCGTTAGGCGAAAGTGCTGATGAAATCTTTGCACAATTCCATACGGGTAAGAGTGGCATTTGCTATATGTCCGAGTGGGAGCAATATCCAGATTTAAGAACCAAACTCGCAGGTCCAGTCACTGGTTTTCAGGTCGCCAAGCATTTTAACCGTAAGGTGACACGAGGCATGGGGCGTGTCGCGTTAATGTCGGTCATCAGTGCTGAAAATGCCTTGCAAGATGCAGGCTTAATCGCTCATGAGATATTGAGCAGCGGTGAGGCTGGCGTGGCCTTTGGTTCATCTGCAGGCAGTGTGGATGCGGTGCGCGAGTTTGGCAATATGCTGATTGATCAAGATATGAGTAAGATCAATGCCACCACCTATATACGCATGATGTCACATACCAGTGCTGTGAACATGACGGTCTATTTCGGCTTGAAAGGGCTCACCTTGCCAACCTCAAGTGCATGTACCTCAGGTTCAATGGCGATTGGTCAGGCTTATGAAGCGATTAAATACGGTAAACAAACCTTGATGCTTGCGGGTGGGGCGGAAGAGCTGAGTGCCGCAGGTGCCGCCGTTTTTGATGTTCTATTGGCGACCAGTGGGATGAATGATCATCCTGAAAAATCACCACGACCATTTGATACACGACGAGATGGCTTGGTGATTGGCGAGGGTGCTGGTTGTTTGATTCTTGAAGAATATGAACATGCCAAGAAGCGTGGCGCTACCATTTACGCCGAGATCATTGGTTATGCAAGCAATACCGATGGGCAGCATGTGACCAAGCCTGATAGTGAGCGGATGGGGCAATGCATGCAAATGGCATTGAAAGATGCCCAACTGGATGCCAGTCAGATTGACTATATCAATGCGCATGGCACTTCAACCGATCAAGGTGATATTGCTGAAAGCCAAGCTACGGCAAGGATTTTGGGGCGTAAACCCATCAGCTCATTAAAGAGTTATTTTGGGCATACCTTGGGGGCGTGTGGAGCAATTGAAGCTTGGTTAGGCATTGAAATGATGCAGCGAGGACAATTGATTCCAACGTTGAATCTGGATGAAATCGACCCACAATGTGGTGATTTAGATTATATTACCCAGCAAGTGAGAGCGAGTGAGATCAATATCATGATGAGCAATAACTTCGCTTTTGGTGGGATTAATACCTCACTGATTTTTAAACGAACAACATAACAAGCAAGGGGCATAATAATGTCAATCAAACAATTATTCTTAGCAACTGTATTAACGGCTGGTTTTACTGTATCTGTTCAAGCTGCTGATACCGTGCATAATCTGGATTTTAAAGCGGCGGTAGATCGTGCAGTTGCCGATGGAACGCTTGATGGAACGGTAAAGTTTTATCTTAAAGGCACCAAATCAGGTGGAAAAGTATTAGAACAAGATATCGTCACCAATCAAAAAACCAATGGTTTTGGGAAGTCTGCTGAAAAGTCATGTGATTGGGTGCTTCGTTCGGCATTAATCCAGTTAGATAAAGCAGCAAAAGCACGTGGTGCCAATGCAGTGACCAATATCGTGAGTTATTTTAAAAAGAATGAATCACAAAATTCGACCACTTATCAATGCTATAAAGGTATGGCAGTGGCGAGTGTTGCATTGAAAGGCGATATTGTTAAGTTTTAAGTGATTTGATCAGGTTGAGCCAATGACGCTACGTGAAATTGAAATCCATGTTCAGGCATTGGCACAACTGCTTGAAAAGCCTAAAACCGATTTTGCTGATTTAAGCAACTTTAACCATTATAAAAAACAGCAGATCAGGGACTATCGTAATCATCTGTTGGCGGAACGATTGCAAAGTGATGTTACGGCGCTCAGTTTTTCCAAACATGAACATGGTAAGCCCTTTTTAAGTTCGCATGCATTGCATTTTAACCATACCCATAGTCAGCAATATTATGCCTTGGCGATGAGTGAACGGGTCAAAGATATTGGGATTGATGCCGAAGAACTGGATCGTAAAGTTCGTTTTGATGCGTTGGCACAACATGCTTTTCATGCTGAAGAATACCAAGCTTGGCTGCAGCAAGATCAGGAACCAGAATATTGGCTGCGGGTCTGGACCACCAAAGAGGCGGTATTGAAAGCATCAGGTCTTGGTATTCGTTTAGACCTGAATAGTTTGAATACGCAGGTACATCCATCCAATCATGGTGGTATGTGTTCCCATCCCCTCATTGGTCACTTTGCCTATCAACATTTTATTCTCAATCAGAAGATTGTACTGACCGTCGCATGGCGGGCAGAGCCATCTTGTCGTGGATTTCAGTTTCCACGAATTCAGATCATTCAGCATTAGAGAACAACCACCATCAATGGAATTATTGATGGTTTTAATGAAGATTCAAGCTTTGTTGATCACCAACACTTTTTACTTTTATAACGACACTTTCCCGAGACAGGCTATAGTAAAAACTACTGCCAAGCATGACCCCAATAAACCAGTTGAAGGGCGCCAAAAACTGAAAACTCGGAATAAGAACGAACAGCAGGCCGATACTGACTGCTGCCACTAAGCTCATTACAGCTTTTTTATTGATCCCTTTTTGATAGTAATATGCTGCTGTGGGTTGATCGCTAAATAAGTCATCGACCAACACTTTTTGTTTGTTAATCAGATAAAAGTCAGCAAGTAGAATACCAAACAGTGGGCCGATAAAAGCCGCTAAAGTATCAAGGGTATAGTGAATCAGTTCTGGGGAGTTAAATAAATTCCATGGCGTGATAAAGATGGAACCGATCGCTGCAATCATGCCTGCTCTGCGAAAATTAAGAAAGCGCGGGGCGAGATTAGAGAAGTCAAAACCTGCCGAAACGAAATTCGCCACAATATTAATGCCAATGGTCGCGGTTAATACCGTCAATAAGCCGAGCACCACCACGAATCCATTATCGATCATAGCAACCGTTTCGAGTGGATCATGCACCATTTTTCCAAAAACACTAAAGGTACCTGAAACAATCATCACCACAATGACGGCAAAGAAAATAAAGTTAAACGGCAGTCCCCAAAAGTTCCCTTTTTTGACCTGTTGCATATTTTTGCCATAACGGGAGAAATCCCCAAAGTTGAGTAATGGGCCTGAGAAATAAGACACCACCAATGCAATGGCGACAATGGTTTGCATGATCTGCTGATTGACGCTGAGCTGTTTATCACTGAGGTTAAAGGAAATATTATGCCAACCTGATTTCCACACCAGCCATAATGCCAGTGCTAACATCACCACATAGACCATTGGACCTGCCCAATCAATAAATACCTTGATGGTGTCCATGCCTTTCCAGAAAACCAATGCTTGTATCGCCCAGATAAAACCAAAACAGATCCAGCCAATCGTACTTAGACCTGCAAACTCTGTCAGTGTAAGCGGGTGTAAGGCAGGATAGAACTTAAGTAGAATCATCATCAGGGCATTGGATGCCAGCCAGGTTTGAATGCCATACCATGAAACCGCAATCAGGCCACGAATTAAGGCTGGAATATAGGCCCCATAAATCCCGAAGGCTTGGCGAGAGATGACGGCATAGGGAACCCCTGAAATTTGACTGGGTTTTGCGACCAAGTTCGCCGCAACTTGAACAATCACGATACCAATGAGTAAGGCAAGCAGAACTTGCCAGCTGGCAAGACCGAGTGAAAATAAGCTCGCTGCGACCACATAGCCGCCCATACTATGTACATCGGACATCCAAAAGGAAAAGATGTTGTACCAAGTCCAATTTTGTTGAGCAGGGGTGAGATCTTCATTTGAGAGTTTAGGACTATAGTTCTGGTTATCGCTCATGACGGGTCTTCAAGATAAACAACTGTTCAGACCAGTGATGCATAAATTAAGCCAACTTCTTTTGTTAATTTTTATTTAAGTCTTAATTTTATGATTATATTGATGTTAAAAATTAATTTTAAGTTTTAACTGTTCAGACCAGTTGGATTTAAATATGATCAATCTTATTTTTTGAATTAAAAATGTGCAGAAATGAGAAACGCGACCCGAATTCAAATCATTAATCCAAATACCTGTGTCGAAATGACCACATCGATTGCTGAGGCTGCACGTCAGGTGGCCGCGGCAGATACCGAAATTATCGCCCTGTCTCCTGAGAAAGGGGTGGCATCGATTGAAGGGCATTATGATGAGGCAATGTCTGCCATTGGAGTGCTGGAGTTAATTCAACAAGGGAAAGCACAGCAGGTAGATGGTCATATTATTGCCTGTTTTGGTGATCCAGCCTTGCATGCAGCAAGAGAGTTGGCTCAGGCGCCTGTGATTGGTATTGCCGAAGCTGCATTTCACATGGCCAGTTTGGTTGCGACAAAATTTTCGATTGTGACTACTTTAGCCCGAACCAAAATTATTGCTGAACATTTATTACATCAATATGGATTTGAACGAAAATGTGCACAGATTCGATGCATTGATCTACCTGTATTGGCATTGGAAAATGATAAGCAAGCGGCGTATGAAAAATTATTAGCGAGTTGTCAGCAAGCTAAAATGCATGATGGGATTGGTGCAATTGTATTGGGCTGTGGTGGTATGGCCGAGATGGCAGATCAGGTTAGTCTAGAGTTGGGAATTCCGATTATTGATGGGGTTCGGGCTGCAGTAAAACTGATTGAAAGTTTACATGGTTTAGGTATTCAAACCAGTAAGTGGGGAGATTATGATTACCCCTTAATAAAAGGATAATTCAGTGCAACAGCTTGTGAAAATATAGATTATGTAGTCTGTTTAAGTTCGGATTCGCTTTGACGTCCATACAAAAATGCCAGCATTTCGCTGGCATTTTTAGTTTCAAGAAGAACAGATTTAAGGAATCTGATCTTCTTCAAATTCAGGTTTAACTTGAACAATAAAGTCCTGACGATTCAGACCACGCCATAAAGCGTATGCTGTACCGATATAGATCGATGAGTAGGTACCAACAAAGATACCGACAAACATTGCCATAGAGAACCAGTGTAAGCCATCACCGCCTAAGAACATCATGGCAAGGACCACGAGTAATAGGGTCATCGAGGTGTGAATGGTACGACGTAAGGTTTCTGTCAAGGCGATGTCTACGATTTCACGAGGGCTTGCACCGCGAATCTTACGGAAGTTTTCACGGATACGGTCCGATACAACGATGTTATCGTTGAGCGAGAAACCAATCACAGCAAGCACAGCCGCAAGTACGGTTAAGTCGAATGGCCATTGGAACAGTGCAAAGGCACCAAAAATGATGATAATGTCATGGAATAATGACATTACAGCACCGACAGCCATTTTAAACTCAAAGCGAATGGTGACGTAGATCAACATTAAGATCAATGCCAGTGCAACGGCGCCCGCAGAGCGTACATAGAGCTCATTACCAACCGCACCACCAACTGAGTCCACTTTGTGAACTTCTACTGTGTTATTTGGTAATTGAACCGCTTTAGTGATGCTATTGCTCAGGTCTTCAACATTCAGGTCTTCTTGTACTGGCATACGTACGATGAGGTCAGTACTACTGCCTAAAGTTTGTACCACAGCATCTTTAAATCCTGCACGATCGAGTGCTTGAACCACTTGAGCAGGTTGAACACCTTGCTTGTAGTTTAATTCAGCCGAGATACCACCAGTAAAGTCCAAACCAAGATTTAGACCTTTAGTTACGATAAAGAAGATACTGGCAATGGTAATCAGGATCGAGAAGATGGCCGCAGGTGTGGCAATCTTCATGAATGGGATGATTTTTAGATCATCTGGGCGACCGTATTGCTTTGAGTCTTGTTGAGTCAGATCAGTCATGTCAATCTCCTTAAATACTCAACTTGTTCAAATTACGGCGTTTGCCATAAATGAGCTGTACGATTGCACGGGTTACTGTAATTGCAGTAAACATCGAACAAATAATACCAATCATCAAGGTTACAGCGAAGCCTTTGATCGGACCTGTACCAATCGCGAATAAAATAAACGCAACAATGAACGTGGTTAAGTTCGAGTCAAGAATGGTGTTATAGGCTCGATCATAACCTGCGACAATCGCCTGTTTTGGCGAGGCGCCCCAGAGCATTTCCTCTCGTATTCGTTCACAGATCAGTACGTTGGCATCGACCGCCATACCAATGGTAATCACGATACCCGCAATACCTGGCAGGGTAAGGGAAGCCCCAATCCAAGACATCACGGTTAAGATCATGGCAAGGTTGAAGACCAAGGCAAAGTTCGCAATTAAACCGAACAAACGGAAGAACACGACCATCCAGATCGCAACCAACAAGAAGCCGATTTGGGTAGATAATACACCCTTATCAATGTTTTCTTGACCTAGGCTTGGACCCACGACACGTTCTTCAACGAAGTACATTGGTGCAGCCAAAGCACCCGCACGAAGCATCAAGGCAAGCTCAGCCGCTTCTTGTGGTGAATCTAGACCAGTAATACGGAATTGTGAGCCCAATACCGCTTGGATCGTCGCAGCGTTGATCACTACAGATTCGGTATATGGGGTACGAACTTCTGTTTGAACACCTGTGTTTGGATCAGCAACATAAGAGATCTTTTGTTTATTTTCGATAAACAAGACCGCCATACGTTTACCTACAGCACCACGTGTTGCATCAGCCATGAGCTTACCGCCCGAAGAGTCTAGGGTGATGTTTACTTCTGCACCACCAGAATCTTGGCTAAAGCCAGAACTTGCATTTTGAACACGTTCACCTGTCAGAATACGGTTACGTTGTAACAGTAATTGACGACCACTATCTAAAGACTGATAAGCAAACACTTCAGTCCCCGGAGGAAGGGGTTGACCATTATATTTACCCGTATATGGGTCAATATATTGATCATTACTGTCCGCAACCAAACGGAACTCTAAGTTCGCGGTACGACCCAAGACACGTTTTGCTTCAGCGGTATCTTGTACACCCGGTAATTCAACCACAATACGGTTGCTACCTTGCGTTTGTACCAGTGCTTCAGCCACACCGAGTTCGTTAATACGGTTACGTAAAGTGGTTAAGTTTTGGTTGACTGCATAAGATTGAATTTCCTGACGACGAGTGTCGGTATAATTCAGTCTTAAGGTTGCACCAGATGAGGTTGCAACCGCCTGCTGAGTAAATTCATTGCCATTACGACGTAAAAAATCGGCCGCTGCATCACGGTCTGCATTGCTGGCAAACTGAACGGTAATGGTATTGTTATTTAAAGCAAGGTTGTTAAATTTGATTTTGTTATCACGGAATTGACGACGCAAATCAGTCGCAGATGTTTCCATACGCTGACTAATTGCTTTATCCATGTCGACTTCGAGCAAGAAGTGTACACCGCCACGTAAGTCCAAACCGAGTTTCATCGGTTTTGCCCCGATCTTTTGCAACCATTCTGGTGTGGTCGGCGCAAGGTTGAGGGCAACTACATAGTCATCACCTAAATCACGGCGTAATACTTCTTTGGCTTTTAACTGTTCTTCAGAAGAGTTTAAGCGTAATAAGGCCGCGTTGTTGGTAAAGCTATTGTCGTGACTGCTTATGTTGGCAGTTTTTAAAATCTGCTCAGCTTTTTGCACGATCGTCTGATCAATTTTGGTGCCTGCTTTTGCCCCAGAAATTTGGACAGCAGGTTCATCTGGATACAGACTTGGAAGTGCATATAACGTACTGATCACAAGTACCACAAGGATCAGTAAATATTTCCATGCAGGGTAACGCATTCGCTTTCTTCTTAAATGAAAAAGTCGTGCTGAGGCACGACTATTTTATGATTAAAGGTTATTTAATGTGCCTTCAGGTAATACTGAAATGACACTCGCACGTTGGATTTTTACCTCAACACCGCGAGTGAGTTCAACTACTGCAAAGTCACCTTCAAGCTTGGTAATTCTCCCCATTAAACCACCAGCAAACACGATTTCACTGCCTACACCCAAGCTTTCGATTAAAGAACGGTGTTCTTTAGCACGTTTTGCCTGAGGTCTCCAGATCAAGAAATAGAAGATTGCGATGAATACCGCGATCATCAATAAGTTTGCCATGAGGCTTGGACCTTGTGTCGCAGCTGGAGCCGCGTGAGCAGTAGAGATGAAAAAACTCATTTCGATTTCCTAAAATTAAAAGGCAAAAAATTAACAATAAATTCCAATTCGTTTTGCAATGTACCTTGTCTTGCGATCAGGCGCAAATCTTGATGCAAATCGTTCCGCTTAGTCTTCTGGACATGGTGGAACTTCTAATCCACGACGTGCGTAAAAGTCCTGAACGTACTCATCAAATGTGCCGTTATCCAGTGCATCACGCATACCTTGCGTCAAGCGTTGGTAGTAACGCAAGTTGTGGATTGTGCCAAGCATTGATGCCAGCATTTCTCCACACTTTTCTAAATGATATAAATAGGCACGACTGAAGTTTTTACAAGTGTAGCAATCACAATGTGGGTCTAAAGGCCCTTGATCGTGACGGTAGCGACTATTACGAATTCTTACCAGACCATCGGTGACAAAATAATGACCATTACGTGCATTACGGGTTGGCATCACGCAGTCAAACATATCGACACCACGACGAACCGCTTCCACGATGTCTTCTGGTTTGCCCACGCCCATTAAATAACGTGGTTTGTCCTGTGGCATTTTGTTGGGTAGATAATCAAGTACCTTGATCATTTCTTCTTTCGGTTCACCGACCGATAAGCCGCCAATTGCATAACCATCAAAACCAACTTCTAATAAGCCAGTGAGTGACTCATCACGAAGGTCTTCATACATGCCACCTTGAATAATGCCGAATAACGCATTTTTATTCTTAAGCTCATCATGGTGGTGGGTTTTACAACGTTTAGCCCAGCGTAAAGAAAGCTGCAATGATTTTTGCGCTTCTTCATGGGTGGCAGGGTAAGGCGTACATTCATCAAAGATCATCACGATATCTGAGTTCAGTACATGTTGGATCTCCATTGAAATTTCTGGAGACAAGAACACCTTTGAACCATCAATCGGAGAGCGGAAGGTCACACCTTCTTCTTTGATTTTACGCATTGCGCCCAAGCTAAATACTTGGAAACCGCCTGAGTCGGTCAAAATTGGTTTATCCCATCGGATAAACTCATGCAGACCGCCATGCTCTTTAATCACTTCCAAGCCTGGGCGTAAGTACAAGTGGAAGGTATTTCCTAAGATAATTTGTGCCTGAATTTCTTCAATGTCACGAGGGAGCATGCCTTTAACCGTACCATAAGTACCCACTGGCATAAACACAGGGGTTTCAACCACACCATGTTCTAAAGTAAGTCGACCACGACGGGCGCGCCCCGACTGGCCTAATTTTTCAAATTTCATGTAATAACCTGAGCAAGATCGAAGTGCTACTTTGATTGCAGCGCAAGGAGGCGAAAAAACAGTTCGCTGATCGAAAGCGGCTATTTTCCCCGATTATGGCGTGTAGTTCTACTACTAAATGTAGCCATAACCAAAAAATAATAATCTCCCCTAACCCCTCTTTAAAAAGAGGGGGATAAAAGGCAATATTATCTGACGATAAATTCAAATGCTCCCTCCTTTTTTAAAAGGTGAGCTGCGGTTGTAGCAGCGCAAGGGAGGGGGATTTAAGAGGTAAGATAGTAAATCTAAAGCATCAAACCGAATGATTTTCCACTTATAAAAATGAACTACAGTGATCAGTACTAAAGCACTAAAAATTCGGCTTATAGTCAAAGTTTTCAGTCGCCAGATTATCCTTAAACGGGCGAATGGCTTTCTTCGATAAAGTTAGTGTGTTGATCAGGTTGTTCGGGAACACTTCGATTTGGTTATTAAATAGTTCCACGTTGCGGTTAAAAATAGTGATGGCCGCACCAACATTTTCATTTTGTTCCTGAATATCATCCATCATCTTGCTATACAGCGCATCGGCTTTCAGTTCAGGATAATTTTCTACTACCACATTCAAGCTACGAATCAGTTCCTTACTCATTTTCTCAATCTGTTGTAACTGAGAAATATCCGTGTCATTCACATTCAGGTTGAGAATCTGCTGACGCAACTCAGTGACTTTTTCCAGTGTGGATTTTTCAAACTGGGTATATTGATCCAGCGTTGCTTCCAAGGCTTCTAGTGTCTTTACTTTTTGACGTTCGAAGTTGGCCACTTCTGACCAAGCACGTTTGGTGGCATTAAAATAGCGTACGATGTTGTTGCGGATAGAAACGCCCCATACGATCAGTACCACAAAAATCCCCAAAAAGATCAGTAAACCTGTCATCGCTATTCCCCTTATTGTTATCGCTAAATGATTAGCTAATTAAATTCAGCATGAGTTGTTGAAACTTTTGATATTGCGGCATGGTCATGGTTCTTAAATGTCCACGTAATGCTGGAATATCTTGTATTTCACTGCGTTTACTGGCGGTTTGGAAAAGATTTTGTTCGCCTACGTAACACATGATTTGCTCTTCATGATGATAAATTAAATCACCTGTAAAATGTTGAAAAAAATCATGTAACTTTAAGGTCAGGCTAGGGCTCACCTCTTTTGCGAGTCGGTGTTGATCTAAGCCAAAAATATTCAATTCTTGGTTAATCAAAATATCGCTGCTTTGCCATGAACTGGTGTAAGGCTCAAAAAAACGAGAACGTTGATTGCTTACAGCAATACCTAAGGCTGGCATTTGAAAAATAAACGCGCCCCATAAATCTTTATGGATTTCTTTAACGATTTTTTTATCGCTGCTCTGATCCTGAAGGATCGGCATTTCACTGACATAGTGATATTGAAATAGCAGTACTTGGTGGGTTGTGTTGCCATCATCCCACGTGGTCGACGCGTATTGGGTAATCTCGTTAGCTTCATTGCCGCGATTGAATAAGGGGAAATGTTGCTTTAGTTTGCTGATGACCAAAAGTGGCTGCGCTTGAATGGGTAAATAAGCAGGCAATTGTTGGAACTGCAAACCATAGCGTAATACCGTCATACGTTCTTCTAAATAATGAATGACGCGTGTTAATGGCTCTTGTGGTTCATAGAGCAAATAGGCCAGAAAACCTGTCAAAAATGCGCCTAGTAAACTCCAGATGTATTGAATATGTGGATGGAGAAAATAACCAAACACCAAGGTGCCAACACTAATTATACCCAGTAAGTAGGGTAGCACATTAAAAAAACGTAGACTATGATCGTCACGCCACGGGTGCAAAGCATCTAGCAAAGCTTGATCACTATGGGACTTTTGTCCAGCTTCCCACAGCCGAGCAATATTGTGAAAAACCTGCGCATTTTTTTTACGTCTGATATGCAGCGCTTGTTGTACAGTGTCGATTGGCATGGAAATAATCGTTTCATTATAATGGGTTGGTCTTGTTTGAATTATGCTTTAAATTTCAGAAACTAAGAAGTCTATAATCTGAATCTAGTTGAGTTTTATTATTTTGAATGAATGACTTCTACCAAAACATTTTATTGAGAAAATCGACTAAACCGTAATTTAGTCGATTAATCACTTTTTAAGCGTCGAGCTTATCTACCAACATTGCATCGCCATAACTAAAAAAGCGATAACGTTGTTCAACTGCATGGGTATAAGCAGCCAAGATATTGTCACGATTGGAAAGTGCTGAAACCAACATCAGTAAGGTCGATTCAGGTAAATGGAAGTTGGTAATCAAACGATCCACGATACAGAATTGATAACCTGGATAGATAAAGATTTGGGTATCACCTGTCCACGCTGCAATTTTGCCTTGATTGGCTTGCGCTGCACTTTCTAAAGCACGGGTCGCCGTGGTTCCCACCGCAATGACTTTATTGCCACGCGCTTTGGTTGCCAAAATCAAGTCAATGGTCGCTTGTGGAACATCACACCATTCACTGTGCATAATGTGATTGGTAATGTCTGTGGTACGCACAGGCATAAAAGTCCCCGCACCGACATGTAGTGTGACAAAGGTTTTTTGCACGCCTTTAGCAGCTAATTTTTCTAATAAGCCTTGGTCGAAATGCAGACTAGCTGTTGGTGCAGCAACACTGGCAATTTTTTCAGGGTCGTGGAACACGGTTTGATAACGCTCAGTATCAATCTCTTCGGCTTCACGGTTGAAATAAGGTGGAATCGGGAGTTGACCGTATTGATCCAGTACCGACAAAATTGGTTGTGAAAACTTCACCACAAACAGATTTTCATGGCGACCTTGCACGGTGACAGGTACTGCATCTTCACCGATATACAGTTCTGCGCCTGCTTTAGGTGAGTTGCTTGATTTGATATGGCAATGAGCCGTGTGGGTATCCAACATGCGTTCAACCAGAACTTCGATTGCTCCGCCTGTCGCACGTTTGCCTTTTAAGCGTGCTTTCATGACTTTGGTGTCATTCAGTACCAGCAAATCACCGTCTTCAAGTAGATCGAGAATATCGGTAAAGGCATGGTCGTGATATTGACCTTGTGCATCGATATGCAGTAGGCGAGAGGCGCTACGGCTGTCTAATGGATAGCGAGCAATAAGTTCATCGGGGAGATCAAACGAAAAGTCGGAGAGTTGCATACATCTAAAACATTGCAAAAATTGGGCGTAGTATAGTCTTTTTTGTGTTTTCTCGCTGAGTTCGCGTGCTTATTGATAGAAAAATATCTGAATGATTTAAAAGTGAGCAATAAGCGTGAGTTAGTGTTTGACAATAAAATCAAACAGGTTATTATACGCAACACAAAGCATCGCACTCTTCCCGAGGTGGTGAAATTGGTAGACGCGGCGGACTCAAAATCCGCTGTCAGAGATGACGTGTCGGTTCGAGTCCGACCCTCGGGACCAAGCGAAAGCTTAACCAGATTATTCAAACCCCCAAGCCTTATATATCAAAGGCTTGGGGGTTTGTTGTTTTTGGCGTTTGCATTTTTTTTGGGTGTTTCTAGGGTTTTTCGGATATATATTTCCACACATTTTCCACATTTAATTTTTTGCGGATTTATTTTAGGGAATTAGGGGCTTGGTGCAGATATGAGTTTGTCTGTTTATCAGCAAGCGAATGGCTCTTGGCCAGCTGATTTGCGAGTTTTAAATGTTTGTTGCAGCAAAGTTAGAAAAACAAAAAACAGAAGTGCTGAAATGGGCGAAGTCTTGATCCTCGTCATCAGTAATGTTTAAACCAGTTAATCTCGACATTCCTTTCATTTGTTATGCTCCCGACGGAAGTGCAGGACCAGAGTTTTCAGATCCACCACGAACGCCACTATGAGGGTGTTTCACAAGGCTGACGTTTGCGGCAATCACATCCACAGCAGAAGTTATTTTTTCTTCAGCGTGAACCTTTCCTTTAAAAGTGTTGTCAGGACAGTCAAATACACATTTGGATAGCTTGAAATTGGCTTCACCGCTTGAGGCTTTATGACAAAACTGTATTGGCCAAACTCGAAATAAACTTCATCCGGGTTAGTGGTAGGAGGTGGGTTTTCATCAGAAAATAAACTGATTTGAGGGGCGGCACTTGTCAGCTCACAGCCTTGGGCCATTACAGAAAATTGTTCACCTATGGAAGGGCATCGCCAGAACTTCACCAAACCTGCAGCAATGGTTGGAATGGGAATCCAGTCGGTTTCGTTTTCGTCGATTTTTAAGCGCATTTTCCCTGCAGGTGGATCGATAGCAATGACGGTGCCGATCCCTGCCAAGTTTTGAAATTGTCTTGTTAAATTGCTCATATAGAAACTGAAAAGCCCATGATTATTGAATCATGGGCTTTTTGTTTTAGGCTCTCTATTTGGCCGATCCTGATTAAAGGTTATTCAGGATCGAAACCCAAATAAACCTTTAGATACTTTTACAGTCTTAGAACAATGACTGCTAAAGCTTGATGTTTATATAGGTGGGGGAGGATTAATAATATTACTTTTATATTCTTGAGCTTGGGCTAAGTAACCTGGAGCGGATGCAATATAGATTGCATTGTCATTGTTATGAGCGTTTTTCTCAATCAAATCAATCAAAAAATAATAGTGACAATTATTATGGTAGAAGTAAGAATAAATAAGGTAAGTATTACTTTTACAGTCCCATTGAGCTTTTGGATCACCATCATCAAATTCCCATAGAGAATTTTCTTCACGAAAGTGAACATGTTGAATTTCTTCAGCACGGGCTTGTTTGTGTTTAATATCAAAGCGATCTCTACCGAAATAATACGAAACACTCGCTGTCGTTCTTTGAATATGATTGACTGGTCTAGGGTGTTCTTTGTCGTTACTATTTTTTTTATAAGACTCAAATTCTTCTAAGATGAGTTTGAAATCAGGGTGGTTACTGAGCTTTTCTGAGGCAGTGAAAATAAAGGTTTTTTGTTGCAAGGGAATCCTCCAAAATTAACATTGACCCTCCTGTCGCTTAGCTACTAGCTCGGCAGTATTTTGAACAGCAATAGAATGCGCTATTCGAATCTTTACCATAGCTTCAGTAGTATTAACTTGCTGACGATTTGGGCGTGAAATAACATTTTTCCTGATAGTTGTCATGTGATGACGACCTCTTTATGCGTTAGACTTAGATGCTGGGAAAAAGAGCATAAGTCTTTATATATGAATAGGGGGTGAAATATCTTTCTTAAAAACAAGATATTACAGTCATTGCGGCTAGACTGCGGAGCACTTATACAATTTTAGCTCATGTCTAGGACCTCCAAAAAAATAGTTAATTTACAATTGGATCATAATTTTTTTTAAAAGTCAATTTATTTTATTCTTGTTGAAAAAATTATTAACTGTTTGCTTAATACATTCCTCATCATCTGTGCTAAACCCGACCAGTTCTCGGATTATGACTAATATGTTAGAAATAATTCTTAAAACAATACCATTTACACCACTTCTTTATTGGTTTTTTTCTAAGACTTTTAGAATGGCGAAAAAAAGAAAATTTTATGAGGCACAAATTTCTACTTTAGATGACTACATAAAGAGCTACTACAAAGTTGAAACAATTGAGTTTTCTTTAAGAGATTTGAAAGCAAGACAAGTTACCTGTAATGATTGGGTTGGGAGTAAGTTCCTAGATTTTGCAATACGAAATAAATGTCCAAATATTTTTGGTGCAATTTCTGATTTCGACACCTCGTGGCTTTTAATAAAATTAGAAGATGATCAAGCAGGGGACGTAAAGCTAGTCTGTAAATATAAAAAGAAAACAGTTGAGCGTGTTTTTTATTTAATTGTAATTACTTATTTTTTCTGTGGCTCAATATTATTCGTAAATAGGACCTTGCTGATAATTTTGGGATTATTGGATTTGTCGAGCATACCTACATATGCGTGGTGGTATAATTTTGTTTTTTACATAAGTGTTTTTTGATTGTTATATCTGCAATTTTATTATTAAGTGTAGGTAAAATTTTAGCTTCAACCTTATCATTAGGTAAGAAGCTTCCTATTGAGTTTAAGGCTAATTAATCAATTTTTGAGATATTGAATATTCGTTTCAATCTCAAGCTGTATGGTCAAGTCACTTGTTGAATAACGGTGAGTGGCTTTTTCAACGATCTATTTAAGCTTGGCCAACTATGGCTTCAATCCTTCCTGTTCAATAAGTGTTTCGATTGAAATGGTCAGGTTGTCCCAATAGTGATACTGACGTTCAAATTATTGAGTTGGGAGTGCTCTAAGTTTAAACTTAATGAAATTTCACGCTTTGTGGCGAATTGATTGAATCAACAATTGCCTTTTCTGTTAAAGTTTGTTAATACTAAGTGATAGTTTTCACATTTTTTTATAAAACGTAAAGAACCGTATAACGAAAATATTCGAGAGGCGGGAATGACGATTCAATTATTAGAACTACAGCAAGCCGAAAAGTTAAGTGCTTGTAAAATCTCTCTTTCTTTGGGGCTAACTTCAGAGCAGAACTTGCTTGAGCAATTTTTACAGTTTAACCGAAAACTGATGCAAGCCAGTACCGCATTGCTATCATTTCACCAAGAACCTTATCTGTGGCATCGTTGCCCTGAAAAACTCAAAGCCATTGATTCTGCAAAAATTACCAAAAGTCTAAATACGCTATTCGTCAATGGTGATCTGGTCGATAACGATCATCCGCAATACTCAACCTTACTGGCATTTCTCGCACCACTGAAAAAGAAAATCCAAACTGCAGTCGCCTTACATCTTAGACATCCAGACCAAACCTCACTGGGCTATATCATCCTATTTGATGAGGCTGCACAAGGCTTTAGCGATCTACAAAAACAACTCCTGCAAGAACATTGTGTCAATTTCATGCAACAACTGGAATTGAAGTTTAACCATGACGAGTTGAAAGAACTATACGAACAAGAAGCTGCATTGAACTTTAGTAAAACTAAATTCTTTTCGATTATTTCTCATGACCTACGTGCACCGTTTCATGGGCTACTAGGTTTTTCTGAAATACTGGCGAAAGAACGTGAAACCTTAGATGAATCCAGTATTCAGAATATTGCTGACTATCTATACGATACCTCACAGTCGACTTATAACTTATTAGAAAGCTTACTGAATTGGGCGATGGCCGAAGGTGGGCGTTTTGTCTATCACCCAATCAATTTTAAGTTGCGGCAGATCACCAATATCGTGACTGATATTCTCAAAACTTTAGCGATTAAGAAGAATATTCAACTGATTAATGAAGTCGATGAAAATCTTAAAGTCTATGCTGATATGAATATGATCACCTCGGTGATTCAGAACTTGGTGTCTAATGCGCTGAAATTTACCGATGTGGATGGTACGGGCAAAGTCTATATCCAAGCACAACATAAAGGCACTTATGTTGAAGTCTATGTCAAAGACACCGGTCTTGGTATGACTCAAGAACAGATCAAAGACCTATTCCAGCCACGGATTACCATGAGTTATAAAGGCACCGCAGGAGAGAAAGGTGCAGGTCTGGGCTTAAGTTTATGTAAGCGCTTTGTAGAAATGAATTTGGGTGAAATCAATGTCACCTCCAATGAGGGCGAAGGCACGGTATTTACGGTGTTGTTGCCAATCGAACGTGAACAGGTTGATTTATGTACGGATCAACAAAAAAGCAAAGCGAAATTAGTCTAAAGAGATTTTAAAGATAAGCTTGTAACTGATATAACTAACCTAGATGACATGACATCAGTCGAGCCTTTTTATATGAATGCGCAACAGCTACAAAAAACCTTAGTTGCAAGCCAATATGCTGAACAAGTTTTAAATTTATACAAATTACAATTAGAACAAGACTATTCCGAAGATCAATTTCTTGACTCGTTGTCGACCGAAACCATCTATCAAAAAGTGCAACTGGCTGTGGCTGAAGTCAGCGATGAGCAATCATGGATGAAAGCCTTACGGGTGCTCCGTGCCAAGCTCATGTTTCGCTGGATTTGGCAGGATGCCAATCAACTCACCAATGTGGTGACGCTGACACGTGAGTTATCCGATTTTGCTGATGCCAGTATTTGTGCAGCCAAAGCTTTTGCATTACCGCCTTTATTAGCCAAACATGGTGAGCCCATCGGTTATTCAGGTCAGTTACAAGATCTGATTGTCATTGGAATGGGTAAGCTGGGCGCTCAAGAGCTGAATCTATCTAGTGATATCGATTTGATTTTTGCCTTCGATGAACAGGGCGAAACCAATGGGCGTAAATGTATTGATGTCCAACAGTTTTGCATTCTGTGGGGGCAGAAGCTGATTTATCTGCTGGATCATATTACCGCTGATGGTTTTGTGTTCCGTGTAGATATGCGTTTGCGTCCGTGGGGTGATGGTTCAGCCTTGGCGATTAGCCATAGTGGATTAGAAAAATATTTAAGCCAGCATGGACGAGAATGGGAACGTTATGCATGGATTAAGGCGCGCGTGATTACAGGTGGCAAAGCGGGCGAAGAGTTGCTCGACATGTCGCGTCCCTTTGTATTCCGTCGTTATGTCGATTATTCCGCTTTTGCTGCTATGCGTGAAATGAAAGCCATGATCGAACGTGAGGTCATGCGCCGTAATATCGAAGAGGATATTAAGTTAGGTGCAGGCGGGATTCGTGAAATTGAATTCATCGTGCAGGTGTTCCAGTTGATCTATGGTGGATCGAAGCGCGAACTGCAAGATCGTCAATGTCTGGTCAATTTACACCATTTGGGTGAAGCCGAACTGCTAGATCAGCAAGCGGTGATTGATCTGGAAGATGCTTATTTATTCCTAAGACGAGTCGAACATGCCATTCAAGCCTTGAATGATCAGCAAACTCAATCCTTGCCAACTGAACCTGAACAGAGACAACGGATGTTGGATACGCTTGGCTTTACCGATTGGTCTGACTTCTTGGATGTACTCAATCAGAAACGTGACAAGGTCAAAGTCCAGTTTAAGCAATTGATTCAGGAAAAAGAGTTTGCTGAGCCTGTCGATGATTTCGTTCAGCTTGAACAAAAACTCAATGCAGTACTGGATGATGATGCTAAGAATTTAATTCAAAACTTCTGGCATGGGCAAGCTTTACGCAAAATCCCAGCCAGTGCCTTAGAGCGTTTAAAGAAATTCTGGCCGCATTTGATCGAAGCGATTTTACAGTCGGATCAACCGCAAATGGCGCTGTTACGTTTGATGCCATTGGTTGAATCGGTGCTACGTCGTACCGTCTATCTGGTGATGTTGATGGAAAGTCGTGGTGCTTTGCAGCGACTGGTCAAGATGGCAACCGTCAGTCCGTGGATTTGTGAAGAGCTGGCGCAATATCCTGTGCTGTTAGATGAATTCCTGTCGATGGATTTTGGTCTGCCACAACGCAAAGATCTGGAAGATTCACTGCGTCAACAATTGTTACGGATTGAGATTGATCAAGTTGAAGATCAAATGCGAGTACTGCGCTTATTCAAAAAGAGTAATGTACTGACGGTTGCTGCCAGTGATGTACTGGCAGAAAGTCCGTTGATGAAAGTTTCCGATGCTCTGACCGATATTGCTGAAGTGAGTGTACAAGCGACTTTACGCTTGGCTTATGAGGCGGTTGCACAGCGTCATGGCTATCCGGTCGGAAATGATGGTCAGCGTTGCAGTCTCGATAACAAAGGATTTGCCGTGATTGCCTATGGCAAATTGGGTGGCATTGAGTTGGGCTATGGCTCAGATTTAGATTTGGTGTTTATCCATGCCTTTGAAGAGCAAAGTGAAACCGATGGCCGCAAGGGCATTAGTGGGGCCGAGTTTGCGATTCGTGTAGCACAGAAGTTTATGTCCTTGATGACTACGCAAACCTTAGATGGGCGTGTTTATGAAATTGATACCCGTCTGCGACCATCGGGTGAAGCAGGGATGTTGGTCACCAGTTTAAAAGCTTATGAGCAATATCAACAAAAAAGTGCTTGGTTATGGGAGCATCAAGCTTTGGTGCGTGCTCGCTCAATTGCGGGAGATAGTGGATTATGCACGCAATTTGAACAGATTCGCTGTCAAATTCTGACCCAAGTACGTGATGAAAATGTGGTGCGTGAAGAAGTGTTGAAAATGCGCCAAAAGATGAAAGATCATTTGGGATCATCTTCTGAGCAAAAAAAACATGGGATTTTTCATTTAAAACAGGACTCAGGTGGTATCGTTGATATCGAATTTATGGCACAGTATGCTGTGCTTGCATGGAGTGGGACGAATACAGATCTCGCCCATTTTTCCGATAATGTAAGAATTCTAGAAGATGCTGCTAAAGCAGGCTGCTTATCCAGTGAAGATGCCACAGCATTAATACACGCTTATCTCCGTGAACGAGCTGAGAGCCACCGTCTAGCGCTTGCAAATCAATCTATGCAAGTCAATGCTGCGGATTGGCACGATACCCGCGAGATCGTTTGCAAGTTATGGCAAAGATTAATTGATCCAACTGCGCAAGCATTGGAAAGTGAATAATTGTGTAAAAAAGAAAATGGAGTATGTGCGATGAGTTTGGCTGATCGTGATGGTTTTATTTGGCAAGATGGAAAATTAGTTGATTGGCGTGATGCAAAAATTCACGTCTTAACTCACACACTACACTACAGCATGGGTGTCTTTGAAGGCGTCAGAGCTTACGAAACCCCGAATGGTACCGCAATCTTCCGTTTGCAAGATCATACTAAACGCTTATTAAATTCAGCAAAAATTTATCAAATGAATGTTCCATTTGATCAAGCGACACTAGAACAAGCACAAATCGATGTGGTTCGTGAAAATAAACTGGCTTCTTGCTATTTACGTCCATTGATTTGGATTGGTTCTGAGAAACTCGGTATTGCAGCAACAGACAACACCATTCATGCCGCAGTTGCCGCATGGGGCTGGGGTGCATACTTAGGTGAAGAAGCAATGGCACGTGGTATTCGTGTGAAAACCTCTTCATTCACGCATCACCATCCAAACGTGACCATGTGTAAAGCAAAGGCATGTGGTAACTATACCGTGTCGATCTTGGCACACCAAGAAGTGGCACGTTCAGGTTATGACGAAGCCATGTTACTTGACCCACAAGGCTTTGTTTGCCAAGGTGCGGGTGAGAACGTGTTCTTGATTAAAGATGGTGTATTGCATACCCCTGATTTAGCAGGTGGCGCGTTAGAAGGGATTACTCGTCAAACTGTGATTACTATTGCTAAAGACCTTGGTTATGAAGTGGTTGAACGCCGTATTACCCGTGATGAATTCTACATTGCCGATGAAGCATTCTTTACGGGTACTGCTGCGGAAGTGACGCCAATTCGTGAATACGATGACCGTGAAATCGGTTGTGGTTCTCGTGGTCCGATTACCACTGTGATTCAAAAGACCTTCTTTGATGCAGTACAAGGTCGCAATGACAAATATGCACACTGGTTAACTTATATTAAATAAGCTGTAATCGTACACAAAGGCGAAGCTTAGGCTTCGCTTTTTTATTGACGAATTAATACTAAAAAAAACAATCCGCTCTATGCTAAGATGAGCGTATATTCAGTGCATATGATTGAACACTTTTGTTTTTTTGGACAAAGTGTAGCCTCGTATCTCAAGCATTTAAGGTTATCAGATGGTAGATATTCAACAAAATTCGGCAACTCATGAAGACAATGTGATCTTGTGCATGAAGTGGGGAACCAAGTATGGTGCTGAGTACGTCAACCGTTTGTATAACATGGTCAAACGTCATTTGACCCTGCCTTTTAAAATGGTTTGCTTGACCGATCGTACCGAAGGTATTGACCCGAATATTCAATGTTTTCCGATTCCATCTCTAGATTTGCCAGCAGGTAGTCCTGAGCGTGGCTGGAATAAATTGTCGACCTTTGAACCTGATCTGTATGGCTTAAAAGGCAATGCACTGTTTCTCGATCTTGATGTGGTGATCATTGATAATATTGACTGCTTCTTCCAAGCGGAAGGTGAGTTCTTGGTGATTCACGACTGGAAACGCCCTTGGCGTATCACTGGCAATAGTTCGGTTTATCGTTTTAAACTGGGGGCTTTCCCTGATATTTTGCCGTACTTCCGTGCAAACTTTAATGAGATCAGTCAAAAGTTCCGTAATGAACAAGAGTACCTGTCTTGGTTTGTGCATAAAGAAGGCAAGCTGAGTTATTGGAATAAAGACTGGTGTAAGAGTTATAAATATCACTGCTTACGTCGAGTACCATTTGCGTATTTCCAGCCGCCTATCAAACCAAAAGGCGCGAAAATCATTATTTTCCATGGTGAGATTAATCCGCCTGATGCGATCAGTGGTGGTGGTGGTAAGTGGTATCGCTATGTGTTGCCATCAGATTGGATTAAAGAGTCTTGGCAGTAATCCAAGTGCTATTCATCCTGAAAATGAAGGGATGGATAGAATAAAAAATCAGGCGGAATGCCTGATTTTTTTGCTTTAAGGGCTGTTAAATCTTGTGGTATTGGCGGTACCAATCGACAAAGTTTTTCACTCCATCGACCACCGAAGTCGCAGGCTTATAATCGACATAGTTTTCTAGCGCAGAGCTATCGGCAAAGGTATCTGGTACATCACCAGGCTGCAGGGGAAGCAGGTCCAAAATCGCTTCTTTGCCTGCCGCTTTTTCAATCGCCTGAATATATTCAATGAGCTTGACCGTACGGTTGTTACCAATATTGAAAATTCTAAATGGAGCATTGCTGGTGGAGGGATTTGGATGGTTGCTGTCCCAAGTCTCATCAGGTGTCGCAATCTTGTCGCTGGTACGAATAATCCCTTCAACAATATCGTCGATATAGGTGAAGTCACGGGTATGATTGCCATGATTAAACACAGGAATCGGTTTGCCTTCAAAAATGTTCTTGGTGAACTTAAACAAGGCCATATCTGGACGTGTCCATGGTCCATAGACGGTAAAGAAGCGTAATCCTGTGGTTGGTAATTTAAATAAATGACTGTAGCTATGTGCCATTAATTCATTGGCGCGTTTGGTTGCGGCATAGAATTGTAGCGGATGATCCACACCGTGTTGTTCGCTAAAAGGCATGGTGGTGTTAGCACCATACACACTACTGGTACTTGCATAAGTCAAGTGTGGTGTTGCTGCGTAACGACAAGCTTCCAAAATATTGGTAAATGCAATCAGGTTGCTCTCCACATAGCTATGTGGATTTTCAAGCGAATAGCGTACGCCTGCCTGTGCGGCCAAATGAATCACACGATCAAAACTATGATCTTGGAAGCATTGATCCACCATGGTTTTATTGGCGAGATTGTCACGAATCAGAGTGAAACTGCCTGTATCGTTGCGTTCAGCCAGCAGTTGTAATTGCTGAGCACGCGCCTCTTTCAGGGAGGGATCATAATAATCGTTAAAATTATCAAAACCGACCACATCATCACCGCGTTCCAGCAGTTTTTTTGCAACACTAAAGCCGATGAATCCAGCAGCACCTGTGACTAGAACTTTCATTCATCGCCTCCAAAAATATCTCGGGTATAAACTTTATCTTGTACATCTAGCAATTCATTGGAGAGGCGATTGGCAATAATCACATCACAAGCTTGTTTGAACTCATTTAAATCTTGAGTGACTTTAGAGTTAAAAAAGCTGTCTTCATGAAAGGTTGGTTCGTAGATAATGATTTCTAGACCTTTGGCTTTTAATCGCTTCATCACGCCTTGAATGGCAGAGGCACGGAAATTATCTGAGCCGCTTTTCATCACCAGACGATAGATTCCTACTGTGCTTGGGTTTCGTGCAAGAACTGAATCCGCAATAAAATCTTTACGGGTGCGGTTGGCATCCACAATCGCTTTAATCAGATTGCTTGGCACATTGTTATAGTTGGCCAATAACTGCTTGGTATCTTTCGGTAGACAATAGCCGCCGTAGCCAAAAGATGGATTATTATAATGACTGCCAATACGAGGATCTAGACAGACACCGTCAATCACTTGTTTGGTGTCTAGGCCAAAGCTTTGTGCGTAAGTATCCAATTCATTGAAGAAGGCAACCCGCATTGCCAGATAGGTATTGGCGAACAGTTTAATCGCTTCAGCTTCGGTTGAATGCGTTAGCAAAACAGGAATATTCTGCTTGATCGCACCTTCTACCAGTAAATCTGCAAATTGCTGGGCACGTTCAGACTGTTCTCCAACGATAATACGCGACGGGTAGAGATTATCGTGTAAGGCTTTACCTTCACGTAAAAATTCAGGTGAGAAAATAATGTTTTCAGTCTGGTATTTATTTTTGACTTGCTCGGTGAAACCCACAGGAACTGTAGATTTGACGATCATGGTCGCATTGGGGTTAATAGCCAGTACATCCTGAATGACGCTTTCTACACTTTGGGTATTAAAGTAATTGGTTTGGGGGTCATAGTCGGTTGGGGTGGCAATAATAATAAAATCAGCATTTTGAAAAGCCTGCTGTTTATCGGTAGTCGCTGTGAAATTGAGATTTTTTTCTTTTAAAAAAAGTGAAATATCATGATCCTGAATCGGTGATACTTTGTTGTTCAGTAAATCTACTTTAGTTTGTAGGATATCCAGGGCAATGGTTTCATGGTGTTGTGCAAATAGCATTGCATTTGACAACCCGACATATCCTGTTCCAGCAATCGCTATTTTCATAAGTACCTAACAGATTCGACATACATGATGGACGGCTAATAGGATAACCAGAGTGACCCTAATTTTAAATCCCATTCTACAGGTGTAATCACCATTCGTCCTGCATTCGGAGTGAGAGTGATTTCACTAAAATACACATGATCTTGAGAGAGTAAGAAATCTACTCGGCTATAACCATAGGTGAAACAGAGTTTTTCTGACAGTTGAATGATATCTTGCAATTGTTTCGGCGCAGCTAAGGCTGATGGTGAGTTATCTTTAAGATCGACCCGAAATGGCTGCAACTGCCATTGCGTATCATACATATTTGAATAGTCATTGCCCTGAGCATCTTGGACATCAATTTCTAGATATTCTGGACGGCCTTCAAAACAGTGCACACGACACGTGGTAATGGTGGATTGACTGGCAGGGTCGACATAGAGCTCTACATATTCTTCAACCAGCACTTTAGGGCAAATATCTTTATAGTGCCATTCACGTTTTCTAAAATACATGTTCATTTTGAGATGATTTTTGATTTTAGCTGTCGCTGCTTCGACACTAAATTTGCTCTTGTCGCGGCAGACCATGGCGCTGCCACTGTCATGCGTGCATTTTAAAACAAATTGATTGGGTAATTGGTTAAAATCAATCTCATCAATACATTTATAAATGCCAATCAATGGAACAAAATAGGCATCACCAACCTTTGCTGAAACCAGCTGTCTGACCGCACATTTATCTGCTAATTTTGTGAACAGGGGACTCCGCTCGAAAATCATTCGGGCAGTGACTTTTTCATTGAAGCTTTTTGGCGAGCAAAAATCAGGGGTATAACCTAATTTGCAGATAAACCGTTTGGTAAGATACGCTTTATCTGAAACAAATTTAGTTCTAATTATTTTTGCTTGATACTCAAAGTAGTTATAAATCATCAGTCAAAAGATTAAATCCCATCAAAGTAACCTGTAATTATAATAAAAATACCTAAATTCGTCTAATAAAAATGTGGTGGTTTTAGGTGTAAAGTGATTCCAAAAGGTTTGATTTTGTTAGGGATTGTCAGGGGTTAAGCTGGGGTTAATAAAGTTACTGAACAAGGTGGAATTATATATCTGCTGATTACCTCATCGATGTTAAAATTTAAACAATTATAATATATTGATTTATATGGAATGATTGCACAATCAATACTCTCGCTATTACGAAAAGAGACTGACTGTGAATAGATCAGTGGTGTTATCATATGCTCCTAGATTAAACATGTTTAGCTGTATTTTCGGGCTTTCGGATCGTTTAAGAGTGAATTGATGAGTGAAATGATGCAACCGGTTGATGTGGTGATTGCTTGGGTAGATGGCAATGATCCGAAGTTAAAACAGAAGCGCATGCAGTATCAGGGCAAAGTACAAGCTTCTGATGCCGTCAGTGATACCCGTTTTGCGAGTAACCATGAAATTTATTATAACGTTGCATCTATTTTAAAATATGTTCCATTTTGTCGACATATCTATATTGTGACAGATGGTCAGCAACCGCAATGGATTGATGACTTTGTTCAGGATGGAATTTGTGAGGCAGGTAAAATTCGGATTGTTGATCATCGTGAAATCTTTACGGGTTATGAGCAATACTTACCTACTTTCAATACACGTTCGATTGAAACCATGCTCTGGAATATTCAAGGCGTATCTGATTACTTTTTCTATTTGAATGATGATTTCTTTTTTAACGCGCCTGCGCAATTAGAGGATATTCTGATTGATCAAAAAATGGTGATTTACGGGCATTGGCAGAGCAGTTTTGTGCTCAAGGCCAAGCTTTGGTATCGTCAGATTTTAAATCAATATTTTTCCAAGCCGATACAACCTAAACATATGATTGCACAAATGTTGGGGGCGGATATGCTTGGATTTAAAAAGTTTTTTGAGATTCACCATTATCCGCATGTAGTTGACCGTAAAATATTACAAGACTATTTACTTGCTCATCCTAAATTTTTAGAAAAACAGATTCAGTATAAGTTCCGCAGTGTAGAGCAAATCAACCCGATTTCATTGATGAATCATTTGAAAATTCAAAAGGATGAGGCCTTGTTAAAGCCTGATCTTGAAATTGCTTATTTGAAAAATGAAAGCAGTTTAAGTAGCTTCTTACAAAGCTTGGGTAATGAACAGATTAAATATGGGTGTATGCAAAGTCTGGATCAATTGAGTAATACAGCAGCTACAGAAATTTATGCAGCTTTAAATCAAAAATTGGCAGGCTATATACCGAAAGTTTTATTGGCTGAAACGGCCAAAGGATAAATGATGAAAGTTGAAACTTATCTAATTAACCTTGATGGCAGTGATCAGCGTCTAGCCAGTGCGACCGCACAATTACAGCAACAGGAATGGCCATTTACCCGTTTTTCGGCCTATGATGGGCGTGGTAAGGCCTTATCTGAGTTTAAGCAATATGATGATGCAGAAGCTCAACGAATTTTAGGTCGTAGTCTTATTAGTTCAGAGCTGGGATGTTATCTGAGCCATTATGGTTGTGCTGAAAAGTTTCTTGAAAGCGACGCCGATTATTTGGTGGTGTTAGAAGATGATATTCAGGTTCTGCCTAACTTTAAACACAACCTTGAGTCGCTCCTCAATTATCTGGATGAGCATAAAGAGCTGGATTGGTATGTCGTAAATATGGCGGCGAAAAAGAAAAAACTCGCCAAAGATATTGTACAGATGGATCATTATAACCTTTGGCATGCGTATTATTTCCCTATCCGTGGGGTTGGGTTGCTTTGGTCTCGTAAAGGGGCGGAACAGTTTGTAAAACTTGGCAAACAAATACATGTGCCTGTCGATATCTTTTTCCAAGGCTGGCTCAGCAAGAATGGAAAAGGCCTAGGCGTTTGGCAGCCTTTTGTTAAACCTGCTGGATTGGACAGTGATATTTTGGGTACAGTTGCAACACAGGGTATTCAGCGTAAAGACTTGGAAAAGCGCGATTCGTCTCATGGTTTAAAGAAACAGAAACGAATGTGGCGTGACCGTTTTTATGCTTTTAAGCATCTTTACTTTTAATTAAATATTCTGGGCAAATCACTTGAGTAAAAAGCTGAGGTGATTTGAAGATATGGCTGAGTGATCTGTATGAAAATATTTAAAAAAATATTCTATCTCTTAAAGTTCTATACGATGTATTCGAACAAAAAGAGAGGGATTAATGAAGCCATAGACAATGAAGCAGATCTGATTGTACTTAATCCGATTGTGCAGAATGCGGTAATTCCTAAAAAAATCTGGATGTATTGGGAAGGACCACTGGCTGGGTTTGTGGAAAAATGTGTTGAGCAAGTTAAAAAGACCAATCCAGACTATGAGGTTCATTTTCTCACACCAGACACAGTGAAAAACTTTTGTAATATTGATTTTGGTCGTTTCCCAAAGGCAACACCACAACAAAAGGCCGATTTGCTCCGTTTTGAGTTGATTTATCAGCATGGAGGAATTTGGTTAGATGCAAGCATCCTTGTTTATGAAAGCTTAGACTGGATTCAGGAACTGATTACGAAAAATCATAGCAACAGCTTTGCCTATTATCGCGCCAAGAACACAATGCTTAAAGATTTTCCCGTCTTAGAGAATTGGTTATTGGCTAGCACAGAGAAAAATATTTTCTTTAAAGAATGGTTTGATGAACTAGCGAAGGCGATTGAAATGACGCCTAAAGCCTATCTACAGCAGCTTAGGGAAACTGAGCCACATTATCAGGATTTGTTTCAACAGATTGGTCGTTTGGAATATCTGGTTGCCTATGTGGCGTGTCAGAAGGTGATGCGTCGTCATTTGCCGAGTATGAGCTTAATCAATTGTGATAAAAATGCCTTGTTTTTCCAAGTGAAGCATCAATGGGTGAAAGAAAAAGTGTTGATTGATATGGCGATCAATTACCCACCTCAGGAAATGCCACGGCTGATCAAGCTTGCAGGCAAAGAAAGAAAAACATTGAGTCATTATTATGAAAAAGGCATGTATCTAGAAGATTCATTGATTGATCTTTAAAACATCATTTTGAAGTTTCAAGTAGTGAGTTTGGATCAATTTTCTTAAAGACTTGTACTGCACTGTTTTGAGATAAATTGAAAACCTGAATATGCTTTTGTTTAAATAAAGTTGCTGCTGCATCCAAAGCTTGGAATACATCATCGACATGATGATTTAAAGTTGTTGGTTGCTGTCCGTCAATACTTTCATAAAAACGCGGCTGAGAAAAATTATTCATGTCTAAACCCGCGATATAAATTTCTCTATAACCCAGCGTATAGAGAATCTGAAGAGCGACATAAGCCACGGTGAAATAGTCAAATGTCCCTTTATAGACATCGAGTGAGAAACCGATGCCTTTGTGAATAAAGAAGTCAGTTTCATTTTGATCGACATGCCTAGCATGCTCTAGAAACGTTTCGATTTGGCCATCGGTAATTGTTTCAATGGTTTTGATCTGGCAGTGAATATCTTCAATTCGAACGTGTCTTAAAATCAGGTCTAGGCAACGTGGTGTGGTGTAAAACGTGCAATCGCTATCTAAGACTTTTTGGACCAGATCGAAGCGGCAGTCCACAAAATTATGGTCAATAATCACATAACTGGAAAATGAAATTGAATCAAATGCGATGGCACCGTTCACACCGATATAGTCTCTATCCTGTTGATGTAAAATTTCTGGATTTAGTTGCTGAATAGAGGGACCTGTCGCCACCAGCATGCACTTTTTATGAGAAATTTGTGGTGGAATGAGATTATTGGAAACCAGTTTTTTCTTAAAATAAATTTTCTCGATACGATTTTGTGAATCTCGCTCAACGCTATAAAGTGGCCAATAACGACGGTTGTGTTTTGCTGCTTTAGGGAAGAAAAGCTTATAAATCAATTTATAGATACTTCTAGAAATACGATCTGAAAAGAAGTGCACCATTTAAAAACTCATTTATAAATCATTGAGACGAATGAAACTAGATAACTTGGTTTAGGCCATCTAGTTTCGATTGAATATTAGTCGTCTAAAGAAAAACTTTTCTTTTTCAATTTGGCTTTTAGGCTATGTAAAGAACGAGCAAACCAATTTTTATCTTCTGGGCGAGTTACTTTGTTGCCGCGATAATGAATTTGAGTCGCTTTAGAAAAATCACCAAAGGGCTCAATACGATAGTTCTCTGGGCGATAACCTGCTGCAATGGCTTCTTGATAATATTGGTCGAACAGTTCAGTCAGATCTTCACGTGGATGCGGCATGATTTTACCGTCGAACCAGTGTTTTTGTCCCTCAGCCTCTAGCCGTGGTAAGGAATATTTATGGCTGAATTGTGTGCCCATATCTGAATAATGCAAGATTTTGATTTGATCAGCAGCGAAACCTTCACCATCAATATTATTATAGGAGTCTTGATAGGGTTGAACTAACTTGGGTTGATCTTTTAAAAGCTGCATCAACTTTTTATGGCTTTCAGGATCAGCTTGAATATCCTTTAATGAAGGAAGGTATGCTTTGGCTTTTTCACAATCCCAAACACAAGTACACAGTCTGGCTGAGTTTTTACCGCCTTTGGCAATCACGATTGCATCATCTTTTTTAGGATGTGCCCATAACTCCGCGATGTCACATAACACCACAACATCCGCATCCATATAAATGGCACGGCCTTCAAAATTACATGACTCAGGGATTGCCCATCTAAAGCCTGAGAAAGGAGTCGCCCAATGCTCAGTATGCCAACCTTGGTCTGTTTGTTGATTGGTATACCATGGACTATTTTGATCGTGGCTAAGCTGCATCCATACAATTTCAACAGGATGTTTGGTATGCTTGCGGACACTATAGTCCAGAACCATCATTTGTTCTAAGTCGCAGTTATTAGGATCGCAACCAACAAAAATTTTAATTGTGGAGTTAGTCATTCCTAGCTTCCATTTTTAAGGCTTTATTCATAATTATAGTCTAAAAAGAGAGGCTTTTTTTGAAATATTTCCCTACTTCTAGTTATATTGTAAAGTGATTATGTGAGGCAATGTAATGATAATAAATATATTTATTGA
Source organism: Acinetobacter genomosp. 15BJ (assembly GCF_000400715.1). Lineage (GTDB taxonomy): Bacteria > Pseudomonadota > Gammaproteobacteria > Pseudomonadales > Moraxellaceae > Acinetobacter. The sequence goes on from NZ_KE007346.1 coordinate 88,938, forward strand.
AAAGGCAAAACGGAAAATTGCCCAAGCAGAGATTGTCTCTTTTGATATTTTTGATACCTTATTGCTACGTCCATATTTATCTCCACGAGATTTATTTTTACATATCGAGATTGATCAATGTTTGGAAGGTTTTGCTCTGGCTCGAAGAGAGGCTGAATTTAGAGCGAGAAAGAAAAATCCGGATCGACAAGAGATTTGCTATGACGATATTTATAATGAAATTGAGGCTGAGTTTAAATGCGCCAAAGAAATTGAATTAAACTGGGAGTTTATGGTTTTACAACCGAACCCAGAAATGAAAATACTTTGGGATTATGCCCTTGAATTAAATAAGAAAGTCATTGTCGTTTCAGATATGTACCACTCATTTGAGAGTTTGAAGCAATTACTGATTAAAAATAAATTTCACGCTTTTGAGCATTTATATGTGTCTAGCAGCTATGGTAAAACCAAGAAAAAAGGCACATTGTTTGAGCAGGTCTTTTCTGATTTAAAGGTGAGAGCACAAGATATTGTTCATATTGGTGATAATAAGAAAGGGGATTATAGAGCACCTGCGAAGTTGGGTGTCCAAGCAATTTTATATAAACAGGTTGCACAGCAGTTTTTAGCTGTTGATGAGCGAGCAAGACGCTTTACAGAAAAAGGAGCGCTCAATTTAGGCAAGAGCATTTTGATCGCAATGTTGGCGATGAGATGGTTAAATCAGTCTTTGCTGCAGGCTAAACCATCATATTGGCAAGAGATCGGTTATAGCTATGCCGCACCTTTGGCTTATGGCTATAGTAAATGGATTGAAACAGCGGCGCTAGAAAAAAAGCTCGATCATCTTTTGTTTGTCGCTCGAGATGGTTATTTATTGCAAAAGGCTTTCAAACAATTTCATGTTGGTGGAATTAAAACGAGTTATGTATATGCCCCACGTCTACTCAATCTGGTTTACCGACTTGATTATGATAAGCAGAATATTGAGAGTGCCAAAGCGATTGTAGATTTTTATGCGCATAAATATGCGGATATTGCTGCATTAACAGAAGGGCGATCTTTTAACAAAGCCAGTAATTACCATCATTTTATTCAAGAGTATAAGCATCATTTTGAACAACATGCTGAGCAAATGTACGCTGATTATCGTCATTATATTGATACGATCATAGGCAAACATGAACAGGTCGGGATAATTGATAGTAAGACCGTCGCTTTCACCTCACAGAAAATGTTGGAAGATGTGTTACAGCGTCCAATCAGTGGTTTTTATTGGTCTACGTTATTACCATATCGCACTAAAAAATATGCATTTGATACATTTATTCCCAATAATTTAAATACTTTAGACTCAAATGTATTTACTAAGAACTGGAAATTTGTTGAATTGCTTTTAAGTTCTCCTGAGTTTCCAATTTATGGCGTTTCGATGAAGGGGCAGCCGATATATAAAGATAATCCAAGTAAGGATGAGCGTCTCATTAAGGAAAACTATGCTGAAATTGTTCAGGGAGCTGAAGCATTTTTTGCAGATATAAAAGCTATTTTTGGTCAAACCAATCTTTATCTGGAAGGTGGGGATCTTGTTGCGTGGGCCAATATCTTTTGTGACTATCCAAGTTGTGTTGATGTTGAAAAAATGACAGAGGTTCGTTTAGCCGTTGATGTTTCACATCATCGCTCTATACCACTATTCTCGACGAAGACGTCGTTGGCAGATTTCCTTAAACAGCCTAAAACAACCCTAAATATGTGGAAGGGGTTGGTTTGGAGAACCCCAATACAATCATTGCTTTTACACGTATTTAAGCCATTAAAGGTGAAAAAAAGTCATGCTAAGCATATTAAAATCGGTATTCTCCCATATCTTAAGACAAGATACTTTATCTGGACATTGCTATTGTTTAAGCGGTTTTCACTGCAATTAACCTTAGGAAATTATAACAAACATCATTCTTGAGTTTGAATGGCGCTGGTAGTGTCCTATGTGAAATTGCCAGCTCTTATCTTTTAATTTGAATTTGACTAAACAGTTTGGGCCAGTTTTTGATAGGGGGATACTCCTTGGAAAATCTGTATTCTTGTCAGTAATTTGTTATATTTGTTTGTTGGCTTAGAAATAAGATGATTTTACCTTTTTTTATCATATTGATTTTATTAGGCTTATTGTATTCTACTTTACTGTTTTGTAATGCAAAAAGTTTTAGCTCTAAGAACAGTAAGGGATTATTTTTGAAATACTGAAGGTTATCCATAACTTACAAGGTCTTAGCTTAAGCAACAGTCAAGCAAGATTGAAATAATGTACATCATAATCAAAAACAAGTATTCTTAGCGCCTGTAGGCATGTCGCCTAATCTGTATGAATTACTCCTATCCCAATATGAAAAAGTTTGTTGTCAGTCTCTCTAGCGCAATTGAGCGCCGTAATCATATTTCATCTCAATTTGAGAGACAGGGAATAGAGTTTAGCTTTTTCGATGCTATTACTCCTGATATCGCTGCATCTGATGCACAAGCCATGAAACTTAGTGTGCATGAAAACTATATTGCCAAGGGTGAACTTGCCTGTTTTATGAGCCATGTACATTTATGGAAGAAGATTGTCGATGACAATATTCCCTATATGGCAATTTTTGAAGATGATATTCATTTAGGGGAAAAGGCAAACAGATTCTTAAATCAATCTGACTGGATCGAGCCAGACTGGCATCTAATTAAGTTAGAGGCATTTACTCCGAAAGTGATATTGGGGGCCAAATGTAAAGAATTCCCGCAAGAAGGGCGAGAAATCTATAAGTTAATTGGAAAAAACTTAGGAACAGCGGGTTATATCCTGTCATTGCAAGGTGCAAAATTTTTATTAAATGAAATTGAAAAGATTGACTATATTATTCCCTTAGATAACTTGATGTTTGAGCACGTTGTTAAAGATCATAATTTTATAATGTGTCAAATGCAGCCTGCACTATGTATTCAAGATACTATATTGCATTATAGATCAACCAATATTCAACTTAAAAGTCAGCTTACCCCGGAAAGAAAAAAGAGGATGAGAGCCAATAAAGCCAATGGTCTGCAAAAGATTTTTTTAGAATTGCTTCGTATTAGCACCCAATTAAAAATTATATTTTTTGCTCGTCGGGTAACATATAAGTGAAAACTTTTGTCATCAGTTTACAGTCCGCAGCTGATCGTAGAATACATATTGAAGAACAGTTTGGGGAAAAAGGAATTTCATTTCATTTCTTTGATGCTATCGAACCACCTCAGGTTGATCTTCAAGCTGAAAAGATTGGTCTTACGCTTCATCAAGGTGATTTAAGTCGAAATGAGTTGGCTTGTTTATTAAGCCATGTTTCCTTATGGCAAAAAGCTGTTGATGAAGAAATGTCAGCAATTGCAATTTTTGAAGATGATATCCATTTGGGGGATGATGCTGAGCTATTCTTAAAACAATCAGACTGGTTAAACGTTGATATTGTGAAGCTCGAAAAATCTTACGACAGTGTTATTTTAGATTTAGATAAAACCCAAATCTTTGATCATAAAGATTTTATTTTGAGACGATTAAAAAACCCTCATCTTGGAGCAGCAGGCTATATTCTCTCTTATGAGGGAGCAAAGGCATTGCTTGAGTATATGAAAGAACAACCTGTTTTGGATCATGTTGATCAAATTGTTTTTCGAAAATATATCGCTGAAGGGCAGCTTGGTATCTATCAATTAAATCCAGCATTATGTATGCAGGACTATTTATTAAATCCACAAAATCAAAAGTTTAAAACAACACTGCAATGGCGTAATAAACAAAAAATTAAATCCAGAGGATTACAGAAGTTATCTCGTGAGCTCAAGCGTCTTTTGACTCAATTGAAAGAGTTTCCTTATAAAACTAAACTAAAATTTACAGTGACTAATAAAAATTAAACTATGGTATTGTTTATTAATGGATTATCTGTGTTGATTTACATTGTGGAATAGTATGAATATTCCTTTGAGGTTTATTTTATATATTTTAATTGTATAATTCTGCTGTTTTTTCTCAAATATGATGGTTTCCTAAATGAGTGTTTTTGTTATTAGTTTGGATTCTGCAATTGAGAGAAGACAGCATATAGATGCGGAGTTTAAAAAATATTTAGTTGATTTCCACTTTTATGATGCAATTACACCAGTTACATCTGATGATGCAGCAAAAAGTGTAGGAATTGATTTGGCTCGGCGAGGAAGCCTCACGAAAGGTGAAGTTGCCTGCTTGTTAAGTCATATTATGTTGTGGAAAAAGATTGTTGATCTCGACTTAGACTATATGGCAATTTTTGAAGATGACGTGTATTTAGGTGAGAATATACAGTGCTTTTTCAATGACTTTTCATGGATACCCAAAGATGTCCACATTATCAAATTAGAAGCTTTTGATAAAAAAGTTGATCTGTCCTTTTTCTTAAAATTATCAAAAAATGGAAGAAGTTTATATCATCTTAAAGGGATGCATTTAGGAGGGGCTGGTTATATTTTATCAAAAGCAGCTGCTGAGCATTATCTTAAGCTGATTGCAGATATGCCAGAATTAGTTCCTGTAGATCATATTTTATTTGGCCGCAATGTTAAAAATGGGAAGTATAAAGCTTACCAAATCACGCCAGCAATTTGTGCACAAGATTTTTATCTGAATGATCAATATCATAATTTAGGAAGTTATCTAGAAGAGGATCGTGCTGTTCGGCATAAGGCAGAAAAACTAGAAAGACTTCGACAAAAGCAGCAAATGGGCCTATCTTTAAAAATAAAAAAAGAGGTTTTAAGATTAATTTTTCAAATATTGAAACTTAAGGATCTCTCTGCTTATCGTACAGTGAAGTTTAAATAGTTTTAAGACTCTTGAAATCAATAGCCACTCATTTGTAGGCAGATTCAGATTTTCCGCCTCTAAACCGTTTATAACCCCACATGTATTCAGCAGGAAAGCGGTTGATCATCTGTTCAACGGCTTGATTGAGTGCAGTTGTCGCAACTTCGATATCTCGATCATACAGTTGTGGGTCATTCAGGTCATCACAATACACATCAAAACCTTCACCATCTTCACGGCGGAAACAACTTAAGCCAACTAAGCGACATTGGGTTTTTTGAGCCATTTTACTGGCAAGTGTGCTGGTTAAGCAGGGAATGCCAAAAAAAGGAACCACAACACCACCAGACGGGTCTGGGACATGATCGGGCAAGATTACACTGAAGCCACCTTGCTTTAGATTTTTAAACAAGGCCTTTACACCAGATGCATCAGTTGGGACTAAAGTGGCGTTAAGACGCTGACGGGCATGTAAGGCAAAAGCATTAAAACTAGAATCTTTCATGGGTTTGTACATGATGGTTGGAATACCGTATTGATGTACCCATGCATTCATCATTTCCCACGTACCCAAATGAGGGGTAATAATCAGTGCACCTCTTGGATCACTGAGCGCATCTGTTAATACCTCCAAATGATGTACTGTATGAATCTGCTGAATGCTCCATTCAGGTGACATCGCCCAACATTTACCAGATTCAATATAACTGAGGCATTGTTTGGTGACACTTTCTCTCGCGAGCTGTTCTTTTTGTTCTCGACTAAGTTGAGGATAGGCTAGCCCTAAGTTGACTCTGGTTTTCCACAGCATACTTTTATTGGGATTTTGATTGATAAAGTATGCCGCCACTTTTGCGATACTACGTAAAAGTGCTAAAGGGAGAATACGAAGTAGAGTAGCGTAAAACGACATGATCTTAGTCTTGTTTATCTACGTTGCCCTTAAGCACCATATAGATTAATGCGACAAAAATCAGTAGAGCACCCGCCAAGCTGCTTACACAGAAGTATAAAATGCGTTGATTGGTATCCATATTGAAGAGTTCATTTGCCAAGATGTAACGCATGAAAAACCATTGAGCAAGTGAAAATACAATAAGTACAATTGCATGTCGACGTACATCAGGACGCATTGCCATAAGACGGATCTCTCAATAAAAAAGCAGTCTATTATGCCACTAGCAGGCATGTTCGCAAAGCAAAACTCGAATATAATAAAACCCTGCATAGAGCAGGGTTTTATTTGAATCATAAACCTATGGTTTATTTCTCTTCAGCCTTTGCTTTTTCGCGTAAACGAATACCTAAGTCACGCAATTGGTTTGCTTCAACTGGTGCAGGTGCTTGTGTCAATGGACATTCAGCTGTCTTGGTTTTCGGGAATGCAATTACATCACGAATCGAAGAGGCACCTGTCATCAACATGATCAAGCGGTCAAGACCAAATGCCAAACCACCGTGCGGAGGCGCACCATAACGTAATGCATTCAATAAGAAGCTAAATTTCTCTTCCGCTTCTTCTTCACCAATACCTAAAGCTTCAAAAATTGCTTTTTGCATTTCTAAAGTATAGATACGAAGTGAACCACCACCGATTTCAGTACCATTCAGTACCATATCGTATGCAACAGAAAGTGCTTCACCTGGATTGCTCTTCACTTCTTCAACACTTGATTTTGGTAGTGTGAATGGGTGGTGAACAGAAGTCCATTTACCATCATCAGTTTCTTCAAACATCGGGAAGTCAACAACCCAAAGTGGTGCCCACTCGCAAGTAGTCAGCTTTAAGTCATGACCGATTTTCACACGAAGTGCGCCCATCGCATCATTTACAACTTTTGCTTTATCCGCACCGAAGAATACGATGTCGCCGTTTTCAGCGCCAACACGTTTTAGTAGATCAAGCACGATTGGCTCAATAAATTTTACGATTGGAGATTGAAGACCTTCGATACCTTTTTCAAGTTCGTTGACTTTGATGTAAGCCAAGCCTTTTGCACCGTAGATGCCTACGAATTTGGTGTATTCGTCGATCGCACTACGTGGCAATGAACCAGCGCCAGGAACGCGTAAAGCAACGATACGACCTTTAGGATCTTTTGCAGGGCCTGCGAATACTTTGAACTCAACGTCTTGCATTAAGTCTGCAACGTCAACAAGTTTCAATGGAATACGCATATCTGGTTTGTCAGATGCATAGTCACGCATAGCGTCTGCATAAGTCATACGTTCAAATTTATCGAATTTTACATTCAATAATTCATTGAACATTTTAACCGTTAAGCCTTCCATTAAATCCATGATGTCATCGTCACTCATGAACGATGTTTCAACGTCGATTTGGGTAAATTCAGGCTGACGATCTGCACGTAAATCTTCGTCACGGAAACATTTTGCAATTTGGTAATAACGGTCGATACCACCCACCATCAACAATTGTTTAAACAATTGTGGTGATTGTGGAAGTGCGTAGAAGCTACCATTTGAAACACGGCTTGGCACTAAATAGTCACGTGCACCTTCTGGGGTTGCGCGTGTCAAAATTGGTGTTTCAACGTCTAAGAAACCATGATCTTCAAAATAGTTACGGATCAAGTTGGTCACTTTAGAACGGAAACGCAAGCGCTCTAACATTTCAGGACGACGGATGTCCAAGAAACGGTATTTCAAACGAATTTCTTCTGAAATATTGGTGTTTTCGTCATTCAATGGGAATGGCGGAGTATCAGAAGCTGCAAGAACTTCGATGTCTTTACCTAAAACTTCAATCTGGCCACTCACCATGTTGGCATTTTCAGTACCTTCATAGCGACGACGAACACGACCTGTAATTTTTAATACAAATTCTGAACGTGCTTTATCTGCTGTTGCGAATGCTTCAGGTGTATCTGGATCGATCACCACCTGTACGAGGCCATCACGGTCACGCATATCAAGGAAAATCACACCGCCATGGTCACGGCGACGGTGAACCCATCCGCATAAAGTAACGGTTTGATCGATTTGGGCTTCTGTTAAAGAGCCACAGTAATGAGTGCGCATCATATTGAATTATGTATCCAAACTATATTGGCTGTAGAAGGTGAATGCGTAAACAGCGCACCACCAATGAAGGGGAGATTATGCCTTGTTGAACGTCTAGTCTCAAGTCTTAATGTTTTCAAGCGAATTTTAAAACAACACTTCTACTTAAACTGATTTTAGACGAGTGATCCAATCAAAAAATAAAAACAATAGGCAGGCCACCGTAAACCAGCTTAAGCTTGCTTGTGTAAATTCATTAATCGATTTACCTATATAAAAATAGCGTTCATTATTCCATAGATCAGCGCTGATCTGTTGGTTGTAGTCTAAGACTGCGAATAGCCCTGTGATGATTGAAACACTGAAGCTTAGTAGTGCAAATGTTTTTATTTTGGTTGAAACAGGATGGCTATGCTTATGCCTAAGGTAATAATGCCAGGACATGACCAGAATGATGGGTAAGGTGAGCACTGATGAGGCAATTTGTAAGACAAAATGCAGGGGATAACTTAAGCCAAGAAGTGAAATGTTTTGGGCAAGTATTTCTTTGAATGCAAATGTTCGAAAGTCGAGGTGAGTGAGTCCATCCCAAATTAAATGTGTAGTAATACCTATGCTCAGGGCAAAACAACTCATCAAGATAAAAGATAAGACATGATCAAAGGAATTGAGCTCTAACGGATGATGAATACCTAAAATGCGGTAAATCACGGGGCGATAGATCAAATACCACAGCAGGCAGAAGAACAATCCGATCGGAAGATTGGGAAATAAAAGACCTGACCATTGGTGGGTTAAGCTGATATTTTCTTGTGTAAATAAGCGATAGAGATCTGGTGTCATACAGCCAATTGCTAAAGCTGCAAGTGGTAAATGGCCTTTGCTTAATTTGGATAAGGGAGGGGCAAGTACTGCATGAGAAAGGGTGAAAGGCATAATAAAAAAAGCATTAAAGATAATAAAATCTTACGCGAAAGAATCATAAATAAATAATCAGATTTGTAAATAGGCTGACGGTCATGCTTGTTTTTTACAATGTTGTATTGTAAGTGTGTTTTTGCTTAAATAATGCAATGAATTTTGGTCTATTTTGATGGTTAATCAGTTTGCAGATGTTGATGAGGTTTAATTTTTGTAATGGGGTATAATTTAATTTTTTTGGGTGAGAATAAAGTCGCAAAACTCATCTCATTGACGATATTGATTCTATTTTTTTATTATATTTTTAATGAGAAATTTAGAGTTTGGTATGTTTCAATTATCTATACTTTAATGTTTGCCTATGTTTTTATTAAAAATAAAAAAATAATTATGAATATACCCTTGGTGGTCTTCTGTCTGATTAGTTTTTTTACTTTTAGCTTAAGTTATTATCTTTTTGATCGGTTGGATGTTATTCCACAAGGTGGGCCATATAGAACATATAAAAATATTGTTAATCAGTATCTGTGGATAATCCCTTTCTGCTTTTTACCAACGATATATCATTATTTTGGTTTTAAAACCAAACAATTTTTTTATGTCTTATATATTATTATTGGCTTCTTGCTGGTCTATAGTTGGATTGTCGGATTTCAACTTGATTTCGACCGTGGCTTGCTGGCAGATTTTTACAATCCAATTATATCGTATGATATTGTGTTTGTTTCTTTAAGTATTTTAGTTTTCGTTTTTTCATTTTATTTAAAATCGAAATCCTCGTATCTGATAACAGCTATAAGTTTGTTTACTTTATTTGCTTTTATACTACATGGTTCTAGAGGGACATGGTTGGTCATACCATTTTTACTGTTTTTTTTAACGTTGTTTTATTATAAAACTCAGAAGATAAAGTTACTTTTTAGTGGGGCACTGCTTTTAATATTTTTGATTGCTAATGCTGTTATTCCAAACTCACCCATATTTGATCGGTTTGATGAATTTCAAAATGATAAGGCTCATATCGAGAATCATAGCTATAATAACAGTACAGGTTCTAGATTGGTGATGTGGCACAATGCGATTGAACTATTTCAACAACAGCCTGTTATAGGCGTTGGTGTTTATGGTGTTGAAAAGGAACATTGCCATCTCGCTGAACAAGGTATTTTACCGAGTTGTTTTCAACATAAGCATAATATTTTCTTTCAAGATCTCGCTGCTAATGGCTTGATCGGTTTGGTAGGTCTTATTATTTCATTGCTTACGCCACTGATATTTTTCTTCTCTCAATTTTTTAGTAGAAATGAATTGGTTAGAAATTTGGCACTTGCTGGATTTTTATTTGTATTTTCATTTCTCTTGAGTGGATTAACAGAATATTATTTATTCTTTCCTCATGTCACTTATATATTCTTTTTTATAACAGCCAGTTTAATGAGCTTTATCATATTGAAAGACAAAAATAAGCTTTGATAAATTGGGTGGAATTTAACCGACATATCGAGAAATAATGTCGGTTTTTTTATCAAAAAATTGGGCTGATATGGGGGTAACGTTTCTCGGACGTTGAAGGTCTTTCATTGAATCATGGAGAAGCAGTGTAGCAAATGTTCTTTGTTGCACTGTTTTTTATTGCAAAATAAGTGAAATGTTATAATATAACAAAAATAATGATCGACTGATTCGAGACCCGATATGTCATTTCCACAGAATATTTTGACCTTATCTATTTTAGCTGTTGTATCTGTATCTACTTTTGCAGCAGAAAATGAGCAAGTGACAAGCTTAGAGACAATACGAATTAAAGCACATCCACTAGAGCAAACATCGAAAGATTTTGCGGTTGCCGATACCGTCGTGGATCAAAAACGCTTGCAACAGGGGGCTGTCACCATTGGTGAAGCATTGAGCAGTGAACCTGGAATTTACTCCAATCAATTTGGTGCAGGCTCAAGTAGGCCTGTGATCCGTGGCCAAGATGGACCACGGGTAAAAGTGTTGCAAAACTCCTCTGAAAATATTGATGTATCAACTTTATCTCCTGACCATGCAGTTACTGTAGATCCTGCATTAGCGCAACAGGTTGAAGTGATTCGTGGTCCATCTACCTTATTATTTGGTGCTGGCACAGTAGGTGGTTTGGTGAATGTGATGGATAGCAAAATCCCAACCAAAATGCCTGAAAATGGTTATGAGGGGAATGTTGGCTTACGTTACAACACGGGCAGTGATGAAAAACTGGCAACTGCTGGGGTCACCGTTGCTCTCGGTGATCAAGTAGCCTTGCGTGTCGAAGGCTTAAATCGTGAAGCCAATGACTATATCGCGCCGAACTATATGCATGAAGGTGAACGTGAACGCCGTGTCGGTAATACTTTTGCCAAAGGCGAAACGGTGAATGTCGGTTTGTCTTGGATTTATGACCGTGGCTTTACCGGAATTTCATATAGCAATCGTCAAGATAAATATGGTCTGCCTGGACATAGCCATGAATATGAGAGCTGTAGTGCTCATCTTTCGGGGCGTCCACATTTACACTGTGGCGATCATGATCACGAGGATGGTGATGATCATGGTCATGACGATCACGACCACGATCATGCACATGAAGCAGGACCTTGGATTGATCTAAAGTCTGAGCGTTATGATGTACGTACAGAATTGAATGATCCGTTTGCAGGCTTTAAAAAGTTGCGTGCTCAGGCCAGCTATACTGACTATAAACATGATGAAATTGAAGAAGATACCATCGCCACTCGTTTTAAAAACAAGGGTTATGATGGCCGTTTAGAGTTAGTACATAACCCACTTGGGCCATGGGAAGGGGTGATTGGGACCCAATATGGTCAACAAAAACTAGAACTCACCGGTGAGGAAGCGTTCTTAGCGCCAAATACCACGAAGAAGTGGAGTATTTTTGCCTTAGAACATGCACAGTTTAATGATGTACATGTCGAAGTGGCAGCGCGTGCAGACCAACAAAAAATTGATATTGAAGATTCGAGTAAAAAAGATTTCGACGGTTCAGCCTTTTCTGTGTCTGGTGCGGCCAATTGGGAGTTTGCACCGAACTATAAACTTTCTTTCGTAACCTCTCATCAGGAACGTTTACCATTAGCGCAGGAGCTATATGCCAATGGTGGGCATTTCGCAACCAATACCTATGAGTTGGGTAATGATCAATTGAAGAAAGAGAAATCCAATAATGTGGAACTCGGTTTCCATTATGACAATAACAAGTTTGATTATCATGTCCATGTGTACCATAACTGGTTTGATGATTATATCTACGCGCAAACTTTAGATCGTTATAAAGATTTCCGCTTAGTGAAATATACCCAAGATCAGGCACGTTTCTACGGTGCTGAAGCAGAGGCGGGTTATCAGATTTCGGATATGTACAAAATTGGTGTATTTGGTGACTATGTGCGTGGCAAAATCGACAATGAGAATGCACCACGTGTACCTGCGGGACGTTTAGGTACCAAAGTGAATGCGGACTTTGGTGATGGCTTTAGCGGTTCAGCTGAATACTATCATGTGTTCCAGCAAGACAAGATCGCTGCTTATGAAACGGATACCCAAAGCTATAACATGCTAAATTTAGGTGTGGCATACACAGGTAAATATAGTAAGGCTACAGATTATCGTGTTTATCTAAATGCCAATAATTTGCTCGATGATCAGGTGTATCAACACGCATCATTCTTATCGACGATTCCACAAGTGGGTCGTAACTTTACTGTTGGGGTGAATTTTAACTTCTAACTGAGTTAAAAATAGAATATTGAAAAAGCCATTCGCAGGCAGTATACGGTTGTATTGTTCTGCGAATGGCTTTTTTATTTAGGATATAAATTGCAAGCAAGTGCTTTCGAAATAGATAAATAACGATTGCTATTATCTTGATTTTAGCCATAAGCCAACTTCTTGTAAGGTATTGACCAATTTCTTGAGCTTTTGACCTTCAGCCGTGATGGAATATTCAACTTTAACCGGAACTTGTGCATATACTTCTCTTAAAATAAAGCCTTCTTCTTCTAGAAATCGTAGTTCTAAGGTCAGCATTCTTTGCGATATATTTGGAATCGCTCGGCGTAATTCGTTGAAACGCATGGGTTTCTCTAATAGAAACGAAATAATAAGCATACGCCAACGTCCACCTAATACGGTCATCGCTTCTTCTACAGAGCACCCTGAAATATTATCTTTCATTGTGAATTTAAGTATAAAAAAGTTACCTATATAACAAATTAATGCCTAATTTACAATCTATACTAGATCCTCAATAATGGTTTTTCCTTCTGTATAAGTGATGTCGCGATGGACTATAAAGAAATTGCAAAGAAGACGATTCAGCATTTGTACTCAGCTCATACTTCAATTAGAGCGTCAGGTATAGACCCTAGCTTGATTGCATTGGCTGAGCTATACGTTTCTCAGGTGAATGGTTGTGCTTATTGTTGCGCTTACCATGCACAAGAGTTGAGAGATATGGGGCATGAACAAGGGCTGATTGATAAAATTCCAGGCTATAAACATTCAAATGCTTTTTCAGAAAAGCAAAAGCTGGTGCTTGAATGGGCTGAAGCAACCACAACCTTATCTGACAAGGTTGAATATATCAAAGCTCAGTTGGCGGAACATTTTAATGAAAGAGAAATTGTTGAGTTGACGACGAGCATTACATTAATGGGGGCTTTGAATCGACTAAGAATTACTTTGGGTGATCTAGTTTAGTTGTTTTTCATCGATTATCCATGCGTTGTTGAGAAGTGTGTAGGGTTGAACGAATATGAATAGATTAAGGTAAAGATTAATTCTTTATACAATCACCAAATTAGCATTGAAAAATCAAAGCATAAGCTCTAGCCTACATATAGTTCCCCCTCTTTGATAAAGAGGGCTGGGGAGATTTTTATTCGGCTAGGGCTTTTTTTGTTTATATGCGTATCTTCCAACGAATCCATCGAAAATTAAACTGGTCAGGTCGACGTTACATGGCAGTCATATTGTGTATTTTTGCGATTGGATACATTGCTTCGGCAATCTATCACACCGTAAAACCACTCCCAAGGGGATTGGATTTTACTGGGCAATTACGTCATGCCAATGTGAAATTCTTAGCAGATCAGACTTATATCGATGCGCAAGGTCAACAACAAGTTGATCAGCATATTTTCAAAGAAGTATTCCAGTTGATTGATCAGGCACAGAGTACCATTGTGCTGGACATGTTCCTATTTAATCAGGAAGTGGGTAAGTCGACAGTCAAACAATTTCCTTTGATGCAAGAATTGACTGATGCCTTAATTGTGAAGCGTCGTTTGCATCCAAACGTCGAAGTTGTGGTGATTACTGATCCGATTAATTCGGTTTATGGTGGGTTAACACCAAAGCATTATCTACAACTACGCCAAGTAGGTGTGGATGTCATCGAAACTGATTTAAAGCCATTGCGTGCTTCGAATCCGCTGTGGTCAGGTCTCTGGTATATCTGCTGTCAAAACTTAGGTAATAACCCAGAAGGTGGTTGGTTAAGTAGTCCCTTTGGCAAAGATAAAATTACTTTGCGTAGTTATCTGGAATTGTTTAATTTCAAAGCCAATCATCGTAAAACCTTGGTAGTTGATACTGTGGATGGCTGGAAAAGCTTGGTGACTTCGGCCAATCCACATGATGGTAGTTCACATCATAGCAATGTGGCCTTGGTCGTGGATGGGCCAACAGCGATTGATGTGTTACAAACCGAGCAAGCTGTAGCCAATATGTCAAAAGGTTCGAGTCCATTTGTGATTATGGGTGGGCTGGCTGAAGATAAAAGCTTGCCACAAGTGCAAGTCCTGACTGAAAAAGCAATTTACGACGCTGTGCTGAAAATGATTGAAACTGCCAAGAGCAAAGAGCATCTGGATATGGCGATGTTCTATTTATCAGAACGCAATATCATTGATGCACTCAAGCAGGCGCAGCAACGTGGCGTTAACATTCGTATTATGCTTGACCCGAATAAAGATGCGTTTGGTCGCCAAAAGAATGGCATTCCCAATCGTCAAGTGGCTTCTGAACTGAATGCAGTCGGTATTCCAATCCGTTGGTGTGATACCCGTGGCGAACAATGTCATAGCAAAATGCTGCTTAAATCAAATGCTCAGCAATCGGAGATCATTCTGGGTTCTGCCAATTTAACTGCACGTAATTTAAAAAATTATAATCTTGAAACCGACATGCGTGTGATTGGTGCGGCGCAAGCACCTGTGTTTAAAGATGCGGGACAGTATTTTGATGCAGCATGGACAAATGCAAATGGCCGTCAAATCACGGTGGATTATGCAAAATATGCCGATGAGTCAAAAGCAAAATACTGGCTGTATCGTTTTATGGAATGGTCAGGCTTATCCACTTTTTAATTCAGCATAATGGGGGTTCTACGCAATGGCGAAAATTAAACTGAATATTAGACAGGATGAGCAGATTGATTTAGATGTACATCAATTTAATCATTATGCAGATATTGTTGAAATTCACAGTTGGGCAGAACTCTTAGAATGTTATCGCTCCCTTAAACAGGATGTTTATCCTAAAAAAGTGTTTCTGGTTTTGGATGATGCCGCACAAGCAAAATATACCTCGATGCATGCGGTTGAGGATGAGCGTTTGTATGTTGATTTTAGTGACGATCTCAAGGGGATTGAAGTCGATGATCCACGATGGGAGCAAACCTATCAAAATGTTTGTGTTCCAAAGCAATTGCAGCATTATCTTCAACAGTTGAATGATCCCGCACAGCAGCAGCACTTTGAAAACCTTGCTGAAAAAATGCAGCATTACGATGAAAATGACTTAGAAGCATTGCTTTATTTCAATCAAGATCTATTGATTTCACTGGACGGTGTTATCGAAGTTAAAGTCGCGGATATTGAAACTGAAGCGTTGAAACTGGCGATGCTACCGAATGGCTATTTTTCTTGTGATTTTGATCCCTTCGAGAATTATGCGCTGATTCAGAGAATGCAGCACTATGGTTTTGAATTTATCGGACTCGGAGCAGCGTTATTGGGATGGATCAAAACAGCAGATTTTGAAGCCGAAAAAATTGAAGATTTAATTCAGGATTTGTCTTTGATTTATCCTTTAGATTCCTCTCATCAAAAGGCAATGAAAGACCTGATTTTTAAAAACAATTATCTGATTTTACCTTATTCGGAATCCCCACAAGAATATTTGGGTTATGACTTATCGTGATTCAGAACGTGAGCTCAACAAGCTGAATGTGGACCTTTGCTTGCTCTTCAGCTTGTTGAAAGACATACATCATCAATAAAAAAATTAAGGGCTTGGCGGGATTAATTGATCTAAATCCTTATCAGCCATTTGCTCAAGTTCACTTATATCTGTTTTGATTTTCCACTGAGTTTCATCATCGACAGGATTCGGTAAGCGGGCTTCTAGCCAGTCACAGACCACATCTGGAGTGAATTCTGGATGATTACATTGGATTACCCAAGCCAAGAAATCTTTAGCTTCACCGTTCATATAGGGTGGTGGAGATACGGGGAAGAATTGGGTCGGTAAGCGTTCATTGGTGGACAAATAATTGAGAACATGTCCAAGTTCTTGAACGGTTTGCCATGCTAAAGGATGTTCAACATCAATATTGAATTTAAACCACCATGCATGTTGACCATCTGCACCGTGCGCAACGATACGTGCTTCTTGCACACTTGGAACTTTGCAAAAGAATTGATAGAGACGATCAAAATTCATTTCAGCCACAGATGTTGCCTTAAAACAAAAAAATGATTTTAGCATATCTCGGCGGAGCTGTAGCTCGCTGCTGTTTATCTTGGGAATTCAACAGCTAATCTGAAAAAATATTATTACAACAGTTGTGCTTATTTTTTATTCTAAAATAGACAGATACTCTGCTTTTAGGGAGATCACAATGAAGCAATTTCAACCTTATATTTATGGCTTGGCAGCTGTATTGAGCTATCTCCCAGTGATGAGCTATGCGGACAATGCTTGGAGTGGCTATAGTGGGGTAGAACGTCGCTCTTCCCATCAGACTACACCTGCCTATCAGCAGCCCACACAAGATCCATTCGCTTTTTCGAACCAACGTTATACACCGACAGCGCCGCCGAAAGGCTACTACTATCAACCCAATCAAAATAACTACTATCCTCATCCGAATCATCGACCGGGTGTTCGTGTCGAATATTATCCAGACACACAATATGACCGCAGCTATCGCCGTGAGTCTTTCGTCGTGGGCAATGAATTGCCGGGTGAGTTTCGTAGCGAGCGTTATGTGGTTCGGGACTGGGGCTATTACTCCTTACGTGAACCACCACGTGGCAGACATTGGGTCGTCGTCGATGGACGTTATCTTTTAGTGACTGATGATAATTTTACCATTGAGATTATTCGCTGATTTTTGATGATTTTTAAAATGAAGTCTCTAGAGGATTCTCCATAATTTCTCGCTATTCATTACAAAGCTTTGCAATCTCGCGAGTTTTATTCATGCTTTCTCCTTGAGTTTTTCTTAATCTGATTTCAGATCGAAAAACAGAGGATTAAATAATGAAGAAGACCGCAGTATTACTGGTATCAACACTTATGTTGGGTGTTTCGGCCTCAGCTATGGCGGATTCAAATCGTTGGAATCATGATCATAGAGATCGCTACGATAACCGCTATGATCGTTATGACCACCGTTACGATCATCGTGAACAGCCGCGCTGGTCGAATGGCGACCGAGGTAATCATTATGGTCAACGTATTAATTTCAAGCGTGGTGAGCGTTTACCCTCAGAATTCCGTAGTAACCGCTATGTGGTTTCGAACTATCGTACTCACCGTTTATATGAACCACCTCGCGGCTATAACTGGATGCAGGTACAAGGCAAATATGTGTTGGTGGATTCGAAATATCGTGTCTTCCGCATTGCATAATAGATGCAATAAAAAAGCAGGCCATATGCCTGCTTTTTTATTTATGCCAGTTCGTCATCTTGCGGTCGAGGTGTTTTGTTGGAAGGTAATTGTTGTTCTTGATCCTTGCCCCGAATCACAGAAGGGTAGTTCCATGAAGCAAATCGGACCACCAAAATCGCCACCGCTAAAATTAAAATGGAGCCAGTGGTAATCACCAAATCCATAGAAGCTTTATGGTTATGCTGAATATCAGCAATCAACAGACGGGTGAGTGCAGTAATCGCGACATAAATCAAAAAGCGTACCGGCATGTGATTGGTCTTGAAATAAATCCCCACCATGGCGCCTAATTCTAAATAGATAAACAGCAGCAAGATGTCATCAATGGTGGCGTACTGTTTTACGGTCAGAATTTCAATCACGGTATGTACGGCTGACCATGCAATCATACAGCCGATAATAAATAAGGCTAAATAATGAAAAGCTTCAACAGCGTAGTGACCAAAGCGATCAAGTAGGCGAGGTAAGCCTTCAAGTTTCTCTCTTGAATTAGACATAGCGATTTATATTCTCAACATGATCATTAGAATGTTATGCAAGTTTTATGCTGATTTTATTATAGCGATAAAAAAACTGCCTCAACCAAATGATTGAGGCAGTTTTTAACATCACACCAAAATTAAGCTTGGTTTGTGAAGTAATCTTCGCTGAAGTTCATGATCAAGTCAGAACCTGCTTTGATTTTCGCTAAACGTGCATCTAATTCAGGCAAAATACGGTCTACAAAGTATTGCGCTAATGCAATTTTGTTTTGGTAGAAATCACCCGACTTGTCTTTTGCAGCAGCCGCAATTTTTGCAAACATATAGGCGAAGCTGAGTAAGCCGACTGCATGTAAGTAGTCAACTGCAGCTGAGTTCGGGAAGTCAACATTTTCAGCTGCTTGCTCGATAATGAACTGCGTGATGGCTTCAATTTCAGTAGCAGCGTCTAAAGTTGCATCTTTAATGAAGTTTAAATCGGTGTCTAGATCATTGGCGAAGTCACGGATTTCAGTGATGTACTCAGCAATGAATGCGCCGCCACATTTAATGGTTTTACGACCAATTAAATCTTGAGACTGAACACCGTTAGTCCCTTCGTAAATTTGAGCAATACGAAGATCACGGATACATTGTTCCATACCCCATTCACGGATATAACCGTGACCACCAAAGACCATTTGTGCATCTAAGGTTGCTTGGAAGGCTGTATCAGTGAGGTAAGCTTTTGCGATTGGTGTTAACAGTGCAACACGGTTGTTCGCTTGCTTCACAGCTTCTGCATCAGTCGAGAACTTGGTGATATCCAGTTGTTGACCTACATAAACTGCAAATGCACGTGATGCTTCGTTATTCGCGCGTACGTTGAGCAACATACGACGTACATCACCATGAACTAAAATGCTGTCCGCTGGTTTATTTGGTGATTGAACACCTGCTGCGCTACGGCCTTGCAAACGGTCAGTCGCGTATTGTGCTGCATTTTGATAAGCAAATTCAGAAGCACCCAGACCTTGGATACCCATCGACAAACGTTCGTAGTTCATCATGACGAACATTGCAGCAAGACCTTCGTTTTCTTTACCAACAAGGTAGCCTTTAGCACCGTCAAAGTTCATCACGCAAGTAGCAGAGGCTTTGATCCCCATTTTGTGTTCGATTGAACCAGGGCCAACAGGATTGCGCTCGCCTAAAGAACCGTCTTCATTTAACAGGAACTTTGGAACAATGAATAAAGAAATACCACGTGAACCCGCAGGCGCATTAGGCGTCTTGGCAAGAACAAGATGAATGATGTTTTCAGCTAGATCGTTATCACCACCGGTGATGAAGATTTTAGTACCCGTAATGTTATACGTACCATCTTCATTAGGTTCAGCTTTAGTTTTGATAATACCTAAATCTGTACCTGCATGTGGTTCAGTTAAGCACATTGTGCCTGACCATTCGCCAGAGTAGATTTTAGGTAAATAAGTTTCTTTTTGCTCTTGTGAGGCATAGCTGTTTAAGGCCATACCAGCACCTACAGAAAGAAGTGGGTAGAGCATGAATGATGGATTCGTCGCGAATAACATTTCATCAGACAATACAGTCAGCATTTTTGGCATTGCCTGACCGCCCCATTCTTCATCAGCACCTAAGCCGATCCAACCGCCATCAGCGTATTGACGGAATGCTTCTTTGAAACCTGCTGGGGTGAAAACTTCGCCATTTTCCCAACGTGCACCTTCTTCATCACCCGTACGGTTTAACGGATGTGTCACGTTTTGGGCAAACTTCGCCATTTCTTCTAAAATTGCTTCAGCTGTTGCAGCATCTACATGAGCCAGTTTCTCATTAGACTGCCAAAATTGTTCTGCTTTAAATACATCATTTAAGATGAATTTCATGTCTGCTAAAGGAGCATTGTAAATTGGCATAATCGTTCCCTTCTACGCACAGTTTCATGTGCAAAGTGATCAAATAAAACGAACAAATAAATTGAATCGTATAAATTTAGCATTGATTAAACAAAAAAAGGACGGTCAAAACTGACCAGTCCTTTTTCTGTGATGAACGTTGCATCTCATTCTAAACTATGTTTAGAAAGCGAAGTGTTCCGCATCAAGTTCAAACAATGGCGCAACGCCAGTTGAAAGTACGTCTACATGCGAACGAACACGTGGCAAGATCTTCTTGAAGTAGAAGCGAGCGGTGGTCACTTTTGCATTGTAGAAGTCAACTTCAGTTGAGCCTTCAGCTAGTTTCTCTTGAGCAACAAGTGCCATACGTGCCCATAAGTAAGCAAGCGTTACATAGCCAGAGAAGTATAAGTAGTCAACCGCAGCTGCACCAACTTCATCCGGGTTTTGCATTGCACGCATGCCAATTTGCATGGTGATGTCGCCCCATTCTTTGTTTGCAGCAGCCAATGGCGCAACGAACTCTTGCATTGCAGCATTGTCTTTGTTTGCTTCAACAAATTTATGGATGATCTTGGTGAAGTCTTTCAACATCGCACCTTGAGTTTGCAAGACTTTACGACCTAACAAGTCAAGTGCTTGAATCTCAGTGGTACCTTCGTATAAGCAAGCAATACGTGTATCACGTACGATTTGTTCCATACCGTGTTCAGAGATGAAGCCGTGACCACCAAATACTTGTACGCCGTGCTTCGCAGATTCAGAACCCGTTTCAGTTAAGAATGCTTTTGCAATTGGTGTTAACAAAGACAAGATGTTGTCAGCAAACTTACGCTCTTCTTCAGTTTCGCCTTTTTCAACGATATCTGCATATTGAGCCAATAAGTAAACCAACGCACGACCACCTTCAGCAAATGATTTTTGCGTTAAAAGCATGTTACGAACAGCTGGATGAACAATAATTGGATCTGCTTCTTTTTCAGGTGCTTTAGGACCAGAAAGAGAACGCATTGCCAAACGATCTTTCGCATACGCTAAAGCGCCTTGGAAAGAAGATTCAGATGCAGATAAACCTTGAACCGCTGTACCAATACGTGCTGTGTTCATGAAGGTGAACATGCAGTTTAAGCCACGGTTTTCAGGTCCGATCAAGTAACCTTTTGCTTGGTCAAAGTTAATGACACACGTTGCGTTACCATGGATACCCATTTTGTGTTCGATTGAACCACAACGTACTGCATTACGCTCGCCAACTGAACCATCAGCATTGACGTGGAATTTAGGCACGATGAATAAAGAGATCCCTTTAGTGCCTTTTGGCGCACCTGGTAAACGTGCAAGTACGATATGGATGATGTTGTCAGCCATGTCGTGTTCACCAGCAGAGATAAAGATTTTCTCGCCAGAGATTGCGTAGCTACCGTCAGCATTTGGTTCAGCTTTAGAACGGATAATACCGAGGTCAGAACCTGCATGAGATTCAGTTAAGCACATGGTACCTGTCCAAACACCTGAAACAAGGTTTGGCAAGTAAGTGTTCTTTTGCTCGTCAGAACCGTGATGTTCTAAAGTACGAACAGCACCGTGAGAAAGACCAGGGTACATGCCCCATGACCAGTTTGCAGTACCCACCATTTCAGAGATAGAGATCCCTAAAGAGTTTGGTAATGCTTGACCGCCAAATTCTTCATCAGCAGAAAGAGATGGGAAGCCAAGTTCGATATATTTTTGATACGCTTCTTTAAAGCCTGTAGGCGTTGTTACAACACCGTCATTCCAAGTACAACCTTCACGGTCGCCGACTTGGTTTAAAGGAGAAAGTTCGTTTTCGCAGAAATCAGCCGCTGCTTCTAAATATTGATCAACCAATTCACGGCTTACAGTGTCTTGAAATGCAGGAAGTTTCGCGTAATGTGCTTCAGCATTTAATAATTCGTGCAATACGAACTGCATATCACGTAAGGGTGCTTTGTATTGTGGCATAGCGGGTTCCTCAATACTGGTTAAACCAGAGTTATAATCTTAGTCAATGATAAATGTGCCCAACAGCACCATTTTGTACTGCTAATCGTGCAACAAGTTATAGTTCGGTACAAGCTTTTGCAGGTCATTTCTTAGTGACTGTGAAGTCAAAGTTTATGGTTCAACCTGTTTAAGCGTTTAGATTGTAGGTGCTTTTTAGGCTTTTGAGTGAAACTGCAGCGGCAAAATCGTAAGCAGCTGTGTACTTAAAAATGAATATGCTTTGGCCATAAAAAAAGGCGCTTTAAAAGCGCCGATGAGGAACTGGGGGATTAAGTAGTTGCGTTGGCTTGGCGTTTGAACTGTGATTTATCTGGGGTAAAACGAACTTCACAGGTGCCTTCAATTACACGCTTATTCCATTGAACATTCACGCGTTCTCCGATACGCTTTCCTTGGCAGGCTTGCTCAATCTGGGCACGTTGTGCTTGATGTTCCTGACGCATTTGTTCGCGTTGCTCTAAGCGCTGTTCACGTTTGGCTTGCCATTCAGCACGTTGTTCTGGTGTAAGTGGTGCACGTTGCATATTATGGCGGTGATGGTCACGATCCATTGACTGTTCCGCTGGTGTGGTTGACTGACAGGCAGCCAAACCTAAAACAGAACCGAGTAGGGTGGTCATCAATACGATTTTTGTCTTGTTCATTGTTTTATCCAGCATGATCAGTTGTGATTCGATGGTTAAAGATTAGATAATAAAGATGAAGAAACAATGGAGAGTTTTTTTCGACCATGTTGGTTACAATCCACAAATAGAACACTATTGAGAATCTGCTTTTGAATGTTCGCCGCGTGCCTTTAGCCTTACGCCTGTTTTTAACGGTATTACTGACTACCTTGTTGATCGCAACGATTAGCTTGGGGATTTTGCATTGGACAATGCAAAAGAACTTTGCACGTTATGTGGCCGATGTGGAAATGCAGAAGCTAGACCGATTGATTGCGAATTTAGGCAACGTCTATACGGTTTATCATGACTGGGGCAATGCAATTCAGGCGCAGATTCTGCAAATTGAAGGTACGGCAGCACCTGACGACTATGACCGTTTGTCTCAGTGGTGGTTGCGCCGTCAATACGATATTGCCTTACAACAACGTTATTTTAATGACCATACTTTACTCAGCCTATCTCCAACGCTGGCACAAAATAATGTCGAGATCAAAAATCGGCAGATATTTAATGATGAAGAGTTAAAAATCCTCAAACAAAATTTACCTTCGGAATATCAACCTTTTGAAGGCTTACGCTTTCCTTTAAGTCCACGTCAATTCCGTTTAAAGACGGATAGCAAAGAAGATAAACAAGAAAGCAAACTGAATGCTGCACCTGTTGAACAGGGCAAAAAGCGCTTTGTCTCGATTCCTGATCGTTTAGGTTTGAGTTCACGATTATCTTTATACGATGAGAATCAGCAGTTTATTGTGGGTGAACCTGCAACGGACCAAATTTCGTTCCGCCCCATTGTGGTGGGCGAGAAGGTGGTGGGTTACCTCGGATTAAAGCCTGTACTGGATCAAGATGATGCTTCTAGTATCAATTTCTTTAGTAATCAAAAACGATATTTGCTATTGGTCTATGCCTTAACAGTACTTTCAAGTTTGGTTGCGGCATTATTGATGGCGACTTATTTTAAGAAACCAATTCAACGTTTATTAAAAGCAACCTTGGAATTGACCCGTGGCAATTATCAACATCAAGTGATGATTAAGCGCAATGATGAGCTGGGTGACTTATCCAATCAACTCAATCATTTGGCTGATATTTTACATCAGCATGAAGAATCTCGCCGTCAATGGGTATCCGATACGTCACATGAACTGAAAACACCTTTGGCGGTATTGCAGGCACAGATTGAAGCGATGCAGGACGGGATTCGTAAGGCGACGCCTGAACACCTGAATGCCATGATGCGTCAGGTCAGTACGTTGAAGAAGTTAACCCAAGATCTCGCAGACCTAGCACAAGCCGATGCACAACAGTTGAAATGCTATTTTGCTGAAGTCAATCCGTGGGATGTGGTACTACAAGAAGTTGAAAACTTTAGATCGACGTTTGAACAAAACCAGCTTGAAGTAACATTATCCGGCGAAGGGGCAACCTTATCTTTAGACCGTGATCGCTTTAAACAGATTATCGTCAATCTGTTAGGGAACTGTGTTCGTTACACCGAACAAGGTGGAAAAATACAGATTCACACTCAACAAGATGAACAACAATGGATAATGTATGTAGATGATAGTCCATTGGGCGTAAATGATGAGCAATTGGCACGTTTAGGTGAGCGCTTCTATCGTGTCGATGATTCGCGTACACGCAGTACGGGTGGTACAGGTCTAGGTTTGGCCTTGTCGTGTAAGTTGGCACAAGCTTTAGGTGGTTCACTGACTTTCGATCATTCACCCTTAGGTGGATTACGTTGTGTCCTGACTTTCCCAAAATCAATTCAATAACTTTTAGATCCTCTTGTATTGAGGATGATGGATAGGATGAAAACCATGAAACATATTATGTTGGTTGAAGATGAGGTTGAACTCGCACAGTTGGTTCGTGATTATTTAGAAGCTGCTGGTTTTGAAGTCAGTATGTTTCATGATGGTCAGGATGCTTATACCCAGTTTCAACAACGTAAACCGAGTTTGATGATTTTGGACTTGATGGTGCCACGCATGGATGGCTTGACCATTTGCCGTAAGGTTCGTGAACAGTCTGATCTACCGATTATTATGGTCACGGCTCGTACTGAGGAAATTGACCGGGTTTTAGGTTTGAATATGGGTGCAGATGATTATATCTGTAAGCCATTCAGTCCAAAAGAATTAGTGGCCCGTGTACAAGCGGTGTTGCGTCGTTTAGAGCGTAAAGCAGAGCCTGAGCAAAACGATTTATTCCGTATTGATAAAGCGCAGCAACGTATTTGGTATCAACAAAAAGCACTGACTTTGACCCCTACTGAGTTCCGGTTATTAGAGTTGTTCTTGGAGCACTTGGGTCAGGTTTATTCTCGTGCTCAGCTACTTGACCATATTAACCCGGATAGTTTCGATGTAGCCGATCGTGTAATCGACAGCCATATTAAAAACCTGCGCCGTAAGATTTCAGAGGCGGCGGATACCGGTAATCGTCATGAATGGATTCAGGCGGTGTATGGAGTGGGTTATCGCTTTGAATATCCAGATGAGTAAAATATTAAAAGCCCTTTATTTATAAAGGGCTTTTTTTGTTAAATAAAAAATTGTCATTATAAATATAAATAGCTATTATTCTTCGCAAAGCCTATATATGGGTTTTTAAAATCCTAAATTTAAAACAGTTTAGATAATAAGTTTATTATAAAAGGGGTCTCCAATGTTTAAAAAGACATTTTTAGCTTTCGCTTGTTCTACAGTTTTAGTTGCTTGTGGAGGTGGTGGCGGCAGCTCATCAAATAATACCGATAATGGTAATCCAGTTGCACCTGTTTCAGATTTAGATAAAGCAAAACAGCTGATTGATACAACCAATAGCATTGTTGCTTATTTTGATAGTTTTGATAGTTTGCAATCTCAATATCAACCAACTTTTGATGCAGTTAACGATGCTGGGAAGGATATTGGCAATGCAGCAGGGCTGGTGCTCACACTTGCTACATTAGCCTATAATGATGCTCAAGGATCAAATAAGACCTATAATGCAGCACAATTGCAGACTTTACTTGATAATGATGATTATATTGACTATCAATTAACGGATAGTACATTTGCTGTGACAGTAAATGCATCATCCGTGACAGTTTCAGGTAGTGCAAAAGCAAAATATTGGACAAATACGATTTGGGATTTTAAAACCAATACAGTGAAAGATATTTTTGATGAGGGGGCTCAAGTTACGGTTAATGCTGTGAAACTAGAGGCACCTTATACAGCTGTAACGGATAAATATAATTTTAAAATCGTTGCTGGTGGAAAAATCCTAACCAAGAATGATGCAAATAAAAAAGATGCTTCTTTAGAGTTTAAGAGTGATAGTACAGCACAAGCCATTTATAGTACTGCTGCATTACTAGAGAACCGTGGCGATTCACGTCCTGAGACTGCGGAACTTAAGTTCTCAAATGTTGTATTGAAAACAACAGATGCAGAAATTGAATTAACCGAGCTGGCAAGCAAAGCTAAAAAAGTTCAATTCAAAGACGGTAATAATTTGGGGACAGAGATCATTCCAACTGAACTTACTTTGAAAGGTAAGGCGATTAGCGGTTCGGAAAGTCTAAATTTAGATGCAAGTATCAAAATAAATAACGATTTAACCAAAACAATTGATATCACAAATGGTGAATCTGCTGCATCCTTTATTAATGCAGACTTAGTAATAAAACTATCAGGTAGTGTTAAAGGTGGCGCTAATGCGATCAAGCCATTTAATATGGATTTATCTGCTAAACGCAGTGATTATCAAAAAGGGAATGCAAATATTAAAATCGCAGTTGATAAAAATGCTTTAAATGTAGATGTTAAAACAGACAATCTAGTTGCTGAAAAGCCAACTATTGCTGCAAAAGTATCTCATGCTAATGGTGCATTTGTAGATATTGCAAATGTAGATCAGTTTACTTCAGCTGATATTAAAGTTGGCAATACCAAGTATGGAACAATCAATAAGGTTTCTAGAAGTGTTTATTCTGCCACCTTTACTGATAACACCACCAAAGCCATTGCACCATAATCATGAAAGGAGAGGGGTGCATGCTACCCCTTTTTTATATGCTAAGAAAAAGTTCCGTGCTCTCTATTTTATTGATAGCTGGCTCTTGTAATGCCCAAGAGCAGTTGTACTATCAAGTACGTGCCGATGTTTATAGTGAACCTTTATCAATTAAATCATTTACAGATGATTGGAGTGATCCAAATTTTAAATCTGGAAAGAATGCTTTTGCACATGGATTAATGCAGCTCGGCGTAAAACAAGGTGCATGGGATCTAAGTTGGATCTGGCGTTATGATTATCTATTAAGATTCAGTAAAGATACGGCTAAACTTTATTATCAAATAAAAAATGAAAAACCAATTGATGCGAATACTCAATATAATTTACAGCTTGAGGCACAGCATGTTGATACAGTCGGGTCTAGATTTGCCTATACATGGCAGTTGAGCCCTAACTGGAGTTTAACGACGGGTGCAACAGCATTAATTGGGCGACATTATGTAGATGGTCAAGTCAATGCTTTGGCTCAAACAACGGATCAGATACAACTCATGGATCGAGTCAAGTGGTTGAATGGTCAAATTGATTATAGCTATGATCAGCCTGCGTTAAAA
Source organism: Acinetobacter genomosp. 15BJ (assembly GCF_000400715.1). Taxonomy (GTDB): domain Bacteria; phylum Pseudomonadota; class Gammaproteobacteria; order Pseudomonadales; family Moraxellaceae; genus Acinetobacter. The sequence goes on from NZ_KE007346.1 coordinate 116,430, forward strand.
GAAGATAAAATGGGATGGAAACAGCAAGCCAACCAAGGTTATGGCTTTGCTTTAGATACCTCAATTTCAGGGACGATTGCGAATAATTTTAAGATTCATGTCAATATTCAAGATGCACTAGCCTATTTATATTGGCAAGATGCACCTTATACCCGATATAAAATAAGCTACGATCAGGATATGCGTCCGCGCTTTGATATTCAGGGAAAATTTAATACATATCAGCAATACACGCAGAGACTTCCTTATAAAGTTTATACCGATGTGAGCTACCAGTCTGATCAACCATGGAGTGTTGGGGTCAGTTCGACAAGCAATGAATATATGAGCCTTTGGCAAATGAATGCGTATTGGGACACGATTTTGAAATGGGGAGTACACTATGAACCCCAAACTCATGCAATGGGAATCTCTATGCAACATAATAACTTCGGTTTGAAATATATCACTGATGATCTGAATACCAATCAAGCCAAGAGGATGGGGGCGCAATTATTTGCCCAATATCAATGGTGATAATGATTGAATAGCCCATCATTTTGTTTTGATATGAGACTGGGAAGAACGTAGTGTCTTATGAAGGCACTATTTGAAGAAAGGCAAAAAGTTTTATCCTGTGGCTACCCCTTGCGCCGCTTCAACGCGGCTCATATCCAAGAAAATGTAGAATAGTTTTCATAAATTAGCTCATCGTTTTCCTTCGTATAGAGAAGCCGAAACAAGATGGATCTTGATGATGATAAGGGATGAAGAACTGCAAAAAGTTTTATCCTGTGGATAACCACAGCGTTATCCACAGAAAATGTGGATAGTTTCGCAAAGCTTTTGTAGAAATTATCTGCTGTTATGTGGTTAAGTGAAAAAGCGGCATCTTAGCCACAAAAAAATATTACATTACTTTACAAACGGTTGTGAATATATCAGTAGTGTAATTGAGATCAATTCTCTCTATAAAACTTATCCCCTGCATAAGCCTTGTGCAGTTTGATCATCGTCTTTATCCGCAAAAGTTGTTCTGAATACTAGCCCCTTTATGGATGAATGATAATAGGGGTGTGATCCTTGACCAATTGCCATATTTCATCCATATCTGAGTTGGTCACCGCAATACAGCCCAGCGTCCAGTCTTTACGTGGCATATAGCTTGCGCTTGCAGGAAGTGATGTGGCTTGTGTTGGTACAGTGCCATGAATCATCACATCACCGCCAGCGGATTGACCCTGCTGTTGGGCATAGGCGCTATCCTGTTTATTCGGGTAGGAGATGTGCAAAGACTTATAGTAAGCGCTTTGAGGATTCCGCCAATCGATAGAATAAGTCCCTTCAGGTGTTTTGCCATCACCTTCAAATTGTTTGTGTCCGATCGGATCAAAGCCTAAACGCATTGGATAGCTGCGAATGACTTCCTGTTGATGTTTCAATTGCAAAATGCGCTGGCTTTTAAACACTTCAATTGAAGTCACGGGTTTGTTTTGTTGAAGCTGTTGTATTTCATGGGCTGAAAGCGGCTGATGCGTCGATCCTAATGTTGGGATGAACTTGCCATACTGGAAATAAGCCAGTCCAAATAAAAGGATTAAAATCGCACATCCGATCATCAGCCCAATTTTCATAGATTTCTTCTTCTAAGATGAACAACTGACAGAAATTTCAGGTACATCGTTTGGTAAAGGCCCAGTATCCTGTTCAGTTTCTAAATCAGGTTGTTTTTGATAAGGCTTATTCAGAAGCTTAAACAAACGATCAACCTCATTAAAGTCACCACGCTCCGCAAGCTCAATAGCTTTCTGCGCCATATGATTGCGCAGGATATATTGTGGATTAACCTGCTGCATGATCTCATCCAAGGCATCAGTATCTTGATGTTGTCGGATATTTTGATAGCGTGTCAGGAAGTCATCAAACTGCTGTATATGAATACAGTCATCCCTTAATGCTTTGTAATCCTGTTGCTGCAAACGAAGAAAACTCTGCGTGTAGTCCAATTGCTCTGTTTGCAAAATACCAAGAAAGGCAAAACTACAATCTAGGCTGTCTTTATGAAATTCTGGTAGCCCCATTTTTTGGCATAGGCCTTGTCCATAATGTTGTAAGAAGGTCGGCTCAAATTTTTCTAAACATGCTGCTAGATCAAGTTTGAATTGTTCTTTATTTTCTGCGGTCGCTAATGGAATTAAATTATTCAGCCATGTCCAAAGATTCCAATGGCCAATACTCGGCTGATTCTGATAGGTATAACGCCCTTGATAGTCTGAGTGGTTGTTAATCCAATTCGGGCGGAAACGTTCCATAAACCCGTAAGGTCCGAAGTCGAGTGTAGAGCCAGTAATATTGAGATTATCGGTATTCATGACCCCATGTGCAAAGCCAACCAGTTGCCATTTGGCAATCATAATCGCGGTTCGCTCAATCACAGCTTCGGCGAAAGCCAGAATTGGATTTTCAGCTTTTAGAAATTCTGGATAATGCCATTCAATACATTTTTGCGTGAATTCAACCAAAAGTTCAGGTGCATATTGATTGATCCATTCAAAATGCCCTAAACGAATATGGCATTCGGAAGTGCGCAACAGCATCGCACCTAGCTCTAAGGTTTCGCGCTGTACGCCTTGAGTCGAACTGGTAAAACCGACAGCATGACTCGATGCAACACCAAGGGCATTCAATGCATGACCCGCTAAATATTCACGAATCACTGAACGTAGGACTGCACGGCCATCACCCATGCGCGAGTAGGGGGTAGAGCCAGCACCTTTGAGATGTAGATCAATCGTTTCACCTTGCTTATTTAGGATTTGCCCGATCAACAAACCGCGGCCATCTCCTAATTGTCCAGCCCATTGTCCAAACTGATGCCCCGCATAGACCATAGCGAGTGGTGGGAATTCGGCAAAGGTTTTTTGTCCACTACAGATTTCTACCCAATTGTCCTTATCTTCTTCGTTCCATTGCAATTCATCAGCCAATGCTTCATTAAAATGCCCAGCTTTGGCACCACGTAACGGACTTGGTTGCTGTTGATGATAGAGTTTAGGATTGAGGGAAGCATAGCGGGGATTGAATTGCATAACTGAAACATCAGAGAAAGCTGAATCATGACTATAGCAAATATCAGTGTGAAATGGTGAATCGTCGGGAGAAAGGAATGGTAGATGAACAGATATAAAAAATGGCCTCTCTTGAGACCATTTTAGTTATCGATCGTTTATTCAGAAACTGGCGCTTTTTTGATATTACGCATTAAGGTTTCTAAACATTCACGATGGTGGCTTAAGCGATGTTCAAGCAACTGGAAATCAACTTTCAGTTTGTGATCCATCTGATGGATTTTCTCAGCCATCGCTGCTTTTTTCGCTTGAAGCTCTTGTTCTTTTAGCTTTGCCCAATCATTTAAAGTATGGGTAAAAGCTTCATATTCTTGTGCGATACGTTGTTTCATTTGCACGATGTCAGTATTGACATCATGACCATAAATTGCCAAGTCACGTTCCGCATATTTGAACTTCATCGCAAGCTCTGCTTTTTTGATATTAAAGCTAGGAATACGACGTAAGTTTTTTGCTAAACCAAGTTTAGAGCTGGTCCAAATCAACCATTTGGTTGGGTCATATTGCCACCATTTCACACCATTACGGTAATCGTATTGGAAAATGTGGTGATAGTTGTGGTAGCCCTCACCCCAAGTGAAAATAGCCAACACGAAGTTATCACGCGCCGTATTTTCATCAGTATAAGGACGTTTGCCCCACATATGACACAGTGAGTTGATAAAGAAGGTGACATGATGGCTGATGATCAAACGTAATAAACCACCGAGTAAAATTACACCCCAGATATCGCCTGTCGCCCAACCAATCAAGCCTAATACACCAACGTGAACTGCGATCACCATTGGCACATAGTAATTGTGTTGGAACATCACTAATTTATCATTGAGCAAATCAGGTGCATTTTTAAAATCTGGTTTAGATGGGGAGTGATCGCGAATCATCCAACCTAAATGGGCATACCAAAAGCCACGTTTGATTGAGTATGGGTCTTCATCAACGTCATCGACATGGCGGTGATGGGTACGGTGACCTGAAGCCCAGAACAAAATACTGTTTTGAACAGCAAAGGTGCCGCCAATCATGAGTAAAATTTTAAGCGGTAATGCTGCTTCATAAGCACGATGTGCCCAGAGGCGGTGATAACCTGCTGTAATCCCTAGGCTACTGAGTGCCAATAGGAAAATCATACTCACCCATGCACTTACACTAAAATCATAATAATAGGCGTACAAAGGAATTAATATAGCAGCAACAATTGGTGTTCCAATTAAGGTAATGCTAGCAGTCCAGTTAATGGGTGCTTTTTTGAGTGGGGCGGAAGTCATATCCGTCAGCGCTCCTAAAAACCTTGTTTGCACAAGATAATAAAACTAAACGAGATAGCAAAACCAATCATGACGATATATTGCTATTTTATCACTGATATTAGCATGTCCAAATCGATTAGCACTAGCATTATTCTACAGTTGTATCGAAAGAACAGTAACAGAATTCATTTGTAAAATTAATCAATGAATTAAAAGGTGAAATAAATCAATGTCTGAGCAAATTACCATGAAAAATCCCATTTTTTCTTTGAAGGCATTTTTTAACAAAACTTTAATATTCTCTGCTGCAGTCATGCTTGCGGCTTGCCAAAGCCAACCCAAACCTGTGCCCAAAAACACCTTGCAGCCCAAGCGAGTAACTCAGCCACCGGCAATGCAAGTACGCAAGAGTACAGATGGTGTTCAGGATATTGAATGGCAGATTACAACCATTCAGGGCAAGCGAGCATTGTTCTTTAACCAATATCCAAGCTTCTTGCTTAACTCTGTTTCAAAAATGGTGACAGGTCATACAGGATGCAACAATATTTATGGCCGTTATAAATACGATTTCACCCAACGGAAACTGGATTTTGATGTGATGGCACAACATCAGAGTTGTAATCGTGCCCTAGCGCAAGAGGCCGACTTGATGGATTCGATTCAACGGGTTGAGCGCTTCCAGCTGGATGGTGCAAACTTATATTTATTAGACGCAAAAGGGCAACGCCTTATTCAGGCGCAACGTAAATAATAAAATAAAAAAAGGCGGAATTTATTCCGCCTTTTTGTTACTTCAAATGCTGCAACATTGTGGTGGGTACATCGGTAATCAAACCTTGAATACCCAATTGCTGAAGATGTTTGGCACGTTCAACTTCATTCACCGTCCAGACACTAATCTCAAGATTGGCCTGTTGGGTACGTTGAATAATGTCATCTGTTGCCAAGGCATCTCCCCAACCAATCTGACAACATCCATATTGCTGTGCTAGTTCGATCGCATATTCACCAATCGGGATTTCCACCAGTAGTCCACGCTTAAACGAACTCTGTTGTTGCTGTAAGACAGCCAATATTTTGACATCAAAACTGGTAATGGTTGCGCTCTTCTCAAACCCTTTTAAATCTTGATGCAGTTGATAGACCAAACGCTCAGCCGCAGCTTCATCGGCAACCGCTTTAATCTCAACTTCAATATGCTCAAAGTCAGTGAGACAGTCTAAAACATGTGGCAAGCTCGGAGTGAATTCGTCAAAGGGCCATGCTTGCCATTGATGGCGGTGATCGAATTGCTGGGCTTCAACTAAGCTACTGTTTTCAACTTGTTGTGAGCGACCTGCTGTACGTACAAAATCATCATCATGAATCACCACCAAGTGGTCATCTTTCAGTTGACGTACATCAAATTCAACGGCACGTACACCTAAATCATGCAGATAGCGGAATCCACCTAAGGTGTTTTCAGGGGCTTCGCCACGCGCACCACGATGACCAATAATTCGCATCTTTATCTACCCAAGAAGTGATTATGCTTGATCGATACTGTCATTAATATTCTTTTGCCACAACACTTCGTTACCACCTTCGGCACGTTGTAAGGCACGTGAGGCAACAAATAACCAGTCTGATAAGCGATTCAGTAATTGTAATGCGGTTGCCTGAATATTTTGGTCACGATTATGTACTGACAATAAAGCACGTTCTGCACGACGGCAGACTGCACGAGCTTGATGTGCATAACTACAAGCTAAAGTGCCTGATGGCAAAATGAAGTCTTTTAACATCGGTAAAGATTCATTCATGTGATCGATTTCTTTTTCGAGAAATTCAATGCACACAGGCTGTAGTAAGTGATAGTTCGGAATACACACTTCACCCCCTAAATCGAACAGCCAATGTTGAATCAGGCTTAAGCTTTTGTCCCAGTGTGCTTTATTTTCAACTGTGCTGGCACTAATTTGTGCGCGAAGCACGCCAATGGTTGCATTCAGTTCATCGACATCACCGAGCGCAGCAATACGTAAATCATCTTTGGCAACGCGAGAACCATCCCCAAGGCCAGTTGTACCTGAGTCGCCTGTACGGGTATAGATTTTACTTAAACGATGTCCCATAGTTCTGTTTCTCTGATCCTGAAAATAAAAAGGGGATAATGTCGGTCAGAACATTACCCCGAAACTGGAGTTAAGAAAATATTTTTTATTATTTTATCATGCAATTAATAACGGAATGTGACACCCGCAGAGGCTAGGCGACCACCGTTGATGTAGTAACTACCACTACCGTATGCAGTACGGTATTTTGAATCACCTACATTTTGAATATTCGCAAAAACATCTACATTTTTATTCACTTTGTATTGTCCGTGCATATCTACACGGAAGTGTCCAGGGATTTGGACGTTGTCAAAGGCACTGTTGTCATAATCACCATTCGCAAGCATTGTAGTTGAGAAGGTATATTGTTCATCGGTCCAACCTGCAGTCAGTGCAATATTCTGACGCGGGCGACGACTTAAATCTTCATCATTTTTCTTATTTTTAGCACGTACATAGTTATAGCTTAAATTGGTAAACAGGTTTTCACCTTGCCATTTCACATAAAGCTCACTACCTTCCATTTTAGCTTTTTCAAGGTTTCTCATTTGATTGAGAACACCATCAAAATCAATGAGGTTGTCAACTTCAGTGGTATAGAGAGATAGCCCCGTTGAAATGTTGTAGGCTAATTTTTGGTCTAAACCGATTTCATAAGACAAGCTTTCTTCTGGTTTAAGGTCTGGGTTACCGCCATAAGCATACATATCATTGAGCGTTGGAGCTTTAAAAGCTGAACCAATATTTGCATAAACGCTGGTCAATGGCAGAACTTGATAACGAACAGATCCCTGAGCAACGGTATGTGTGCCGAACTTTTCATTATCTTCAACACGGACACCAACTTGGGTATTTAATCCAGCTTGGTCATATTTGTGTTGGATATAATAACCTGTTGAGTCAATATCTTCTTGGTATGGCGAGCCATAAGAAAGAACATCACCATCAATATTACGATGTGTTGCACCAACTAAAATCTGTTGATTTGGGGAAAAGCCCCATTGACCATAAATTTCAGATTCTTGTGTTTTACTATGCACAAAATCTGTCGAATTATTTTGATCTATTTCATCTTTAAATTGAGAGAAACGAGCATGTAGAGCTAAATTCTCAAGAATGTTTAAACGTCCTTTGACGTTAATGATTTCATTTTTAAAATCTTGAGAAACGAGTTTGCCAAAGTTGTCGTAATCGCTAGAACCTTGGTTCTCGCTATAATCAACCGAAGCTGCGTACTGTTCTTTTTCTACACCGATTTTTGCACTATAGCCTTTTTGATCAAATGAAGCAGTAGCTGCATTTTTTACATCTTTTACAGGTGTACCATCTGTTTCTAAGCGTTGACCACGGATTTGTGCATAGAAACCGTTTTCAGCTAGATCGGCACCGATGACAGATTTATAGGTTTTATTTTCACCAATTTCACCTGTTACAAAAGCAGAGGTTTTTTCTGGTGTTTTAGAAATCAGTTGCACGACACCTGAGATTGCATCAGTACCATATAAGACTGACGCAGGGCCTTTTAATACTTCAATTTGCTTAATATCAGTTGTATCAATAAAAGGTAAAGAGGCTGTCCCAGAGGTTGCTGAATTCAGGCGAACACCATCTCTTAAAACAAGCGTTTGGTTTGAATTACCACCACGCAGGAAGATAGATGCAGCTTGTCCATAGCCACCGCTTTGTACCATATTGATTGAAGCATCGGTTTCTAATAGTTGAGGTAAAGATGCGATTGGTGATTGTTCCAGAATCTTAGGTTCAATAATATTGATTCGTGCAGGCACTTCACTGATTTTTTGTTCAGTACGAGATGCAGTCACAACAATCGTATCTAGCGTCGCAGTTTTATCGCTTGATTGATCTTGAGCAAAAGCAGGTGAAGAAAACCCCATCGCAATAGCGATAGCACCAACTAAACGAGTCGGTTTAAAAACAGTAGACATGCGCGCTCCAGACATTCACCCGTCGTGAATGATAATGTGGAAGTAAACAACAAGCAGGTCTCCGGACTTCACTATAATCATTAAATGAATGATGTTACTCATCATCTTCCCACATCATACCGATGCAGTGATTTGGCGTTGAGCTGAGATGAGTGATTCGGTGTTACCGTTGCGAGGGCAGTGTTGGACTTACACCAACTTCCCTATAAACAAAAGAATTTGCTTTAGACTTGTTGCAAGATTACGCAAAGTATAAAGTGTTAACGTTTTTTAAACAATTGCATTTCCGAATGAACTTTGCCCAAAGCAAGTCAAATTGCATTACAATGCGAGAGTTTCAAAAATATTTAGTTTAAATTGGACAGCTCATGCGCCAAAGCCAAATGCGAACTCGCGCCAAGATTTGTGGAATTACCCGAGCACAAGATATCCAAGCCGTTGTAGAATCAGGGGCAGATGCGATTGGTTTTGTATTTTTTCCACCTAGTCCACGACATGTTAGTATCGAGCAAGCCCAAACCTTGGCAAAGCTGGTACCACCTTATGTGCAGCTGGTCGGCTTATTTGTAAATGCCAGTGCTGAAGAAATACAAACGGTGCTTGATTCCGTTCCTTTGGATGTATTACAACTACATGGCGATGAAACGCCAGAACAATGTCAATTGATTGCAACACACTGTAAACGCCGTTGGTATAAAGCCATTCAAGTCAAACCTGATTTAGATGTTGTGGCTGAAATCCAGCGTTATCAAGCAGCGGGAGCTAGTGCTGTCCTGTTGGATGCATGGCATCCTGAACTGAAAGGCGGCACAGGGCATAGTTTTGACTGGACCCAATTCCCACAACTTGAAATTCCACTTATTTTGGCAGGTGGCTTGACCCCTGAAAATGTCAGTGAAGCTATTGATACTACAGCTGCTTTTGCTGTAGATGTCAGCGGAGGCGTCGAGTCCGCAAAAGGTATAAAAGACCAACAACTGATTGAAAAATTTATGCAAGGAGTCCAACGTGGATCAGCAAAGCCCTAGTCAAAAAAATCAAGTGATTGACTACACCCAGTTTCCAGATGCTCAAGGGCATTTCGGTATTCATGGTGGACGTTTTGTATCAGAAACGCTGATGGCTGCACTTGAAGACCTCGAAAGTCTTTATGGTCGTATGAAGAATGATGCTCAATTTTTGGCAGAGTTTGACCGTGATCTTGCGTTCTATGTTGGTCGTCCTAGTCCACTTTATTATGCTGAACGATGGTCTCAGCACCTCGGCGGTGCGCAAATTTATCTGAAACGTGAAGACCTGAACCACACGGGTTCGCACAAGGTGAATAACACCATTGGTCAGGCTTTATTAGCAAAGCTATCAGGTAAAAAGCGCATCATTGCGGAAACAGGCGCGGGTCAGCATGGTGTGGCGACCGCAACCATTGCAGCACGCTTGGGCATGGAATGTGTGGTGTACATGGGTGCTGAAGACGTGAAACGTCAGGCTATGAATGTCTACCGTATGCGTTTGTTGGGTGCAACGGTGGTGCCTGTGCAAAGTGGTTCAAAAACATTGAAAGATGCCATGAACGAAGCAATGCGTGATTGGGTAACTAATGTTGATAGCACCTATTATGTGATTGGTACTGTGGCAGGTCCACATCCATATCCGCAACTGGTTCGTGATTTCCAGTCGATTATTGGTCGTGAAGCGCGTCAACAAATTCAACAACAAGCAGGGCGTTTACCTGATGCTTTAGTGGCTTGTGTGGGTGGTGGTTCAAATGCAATGGGCTTGTTTTATCCATTCCTGAATGATCAAGACGTGAAAATGTACGGTGTTGAAGCCGCAGGTTATGGTATTGAAACGGGCAAACACTCTGCACCATTAAATGCAGGTCATGTGGGCGTGTTACACGGAAACCGTACGTATTTGATGTCTGATGAGCAAGGTCAGATCATTGAAACACATAGTATTTCAGCGGGTTTGGACTATCCGGGTGTTGGTCCTGAGCATAGTTTCCTGAAAGATATGAACCGTGTTGAATATGTGCCAATCAATGATGATGAAGCCTTACAAGGTTTCCGTGATCTCACTCAAATCGAAGGGATTATTCCTGCGCTTGAAAGCTCACATGCGATGGCTTACGTGACTAAACTCGCGCCAACCATGTCGAAAGATCAAATCATTATTGCAACGGTTTCAGGTCGTGGTGATAAAGACTTGATGACGGTTGCGCGTATTGATGGTGTTGAAATGGTTGAGATGTAAGTTTTCACAATGCCAAGTTTATTTATGGTGATGTTGGGTGGTCGACATGCCAGAGCCAATACCGAAGTGCATGATGTGGTAATGGCAATAGGCGAATCATTGTCTGAAGTCATACCTCAGCTCAAACAGGCTTGGTTTGGTGAATCCAAAGGCTTGCATATCGATGCTTGGGCACAGATTTCAGGTGTGCAATCACAAGGCGTGAATTATCAAATTCAGTTTTCCGATGCAGCACCGTCTGTTTTGGATGAAAAATTATATTTGATTAACTTAGGTGGATATTCACTTAACACGTTTGGTGAATTACATAGCTACCATTTGGTGGTTGCATCCGATGCAGTGATTGCAAAACAGTTGGGTAAACAATTTATCGAACAAGATTGGCATAAACCGCATACCGATCGTGTGGTGGATGTCGATGATTGTATTCCAATTGATCATGTTGCAGGGCGTTATATCCATTTGATTCAAGATGAGTTTAATCCTACAGTTTGGGAAAATACCTATCTGACCTTGGATTAATCGATAGATAAAATAAAAAACAGGGAAGCCATGGCTTCCCTGTTTTTTTAGTACGTATGCCGTTAAGGAAGCACTTTGATGCGATCGGTTTTAGGTGCAGTCAGTGGTGAGTACTGCACCACATATTTTTCTAAGGCATCAATATCTTGTCCACCACCGACTGGATTTTTACCTTCTTTTAATACCGTGAAGTTATCACCACCATCTGCGAGGAAGCTGTTGACTGTCACACGATAAACCTTGCTATCTACCAGTGCTTGCCCTGCAACTAAGATATTGCTGGCGCGTGGGGAAGTCGAGTTGTCTTTCTTATATGAATAACTGAACTCTTTTGATGGCTGTAAGATACGAACTGTGGCTGTGTTTGCACCTGACCATTGCTGTTCTAACACATCACGAATCTGTTTACCTGTTAGGCTAAGGGTCACAATTGAATTACCAAAAGGCTGTACGGTAAAGACATCACCAAAGGTGATTTGATTACTACTATTCACCAATAAGTCGGCACGAACACCACCCGGATTCATGAGGGTAAAGTCAGAGCCTTGATTACTTGCTGCTAGTGCCATGGCCTGTTGTGCATCGGCAATTAAATTACCGAGTGGGCTTTCACCACTTTCGGTGGCATTACGATTAATCACACCGTTGGCTGTACCGACCACACGGGCTGAAATGGTGGTGACGGCTTGGCGATATTTATCCAAAATCGCTTCAATACTTGGGGTTTTATTGAATTTCTCATATAGATCAGTCAAGTTCACTGTAGTTGTACCAGAGGTATAGGCTTCACTTTGAATCGGAACTTGTTTGGCATCCTTCTTAATCACATCACCTGTTTTGCCATCCAGTTCTAATTGAATATTGGTAATGGCTGTACCATATTGCCCCGCAGAAGTAAGTAAGAACGGTTTTTGAGGATTCTTAGTGGCATAGTCACAGATATAAGACTGATGCGTGTGGCCAGAAACGACAACATCGACTGCGGGATCTAAGCGATCTAAGATACCGAGTAATGGACCACTGAGACCATCACAGGTTTTTTTATTAAACTTGGTACTTGGTGCCACACCTTCATGCACCACCACCACAATCGCTTCAATCCCTTGTTTTTTTAATTCAGGAATCAAGGCATTGACCGTATCGGCTTCGTCATGAAAGTCGACATCTTTAATGCCCGCAGCTGACACGATACTTGGTGTTGCTTTCAGGGTCATCCCGATAAAGGCAACTGGAATACCGCCATAAGTTTTAACTTTATAGGCAGGGAACAGGGTTTTCTTGGGATCAGCCTTCATTGAGACATTGGCGGCCAAGAAATTGAATTTGGCACCCTCAAATTTTGGATTGATCTGGCAGGGTTTAGCACTGGTATATTGCTGACAGCCACCATTTTGCAAACGACGTAATTCATCGGTCCCGCGGTCAAATTCATGATTACCAACCGCGTTGAAATCAATCTGAATATCATTCATGGTTTCGATGGTGGGCTCGTCTAAGAACAGCGATGATGTGAGCGGCGAGGCGCTAATTAAGTCACCTGCTGAAACCACCGCATTATTGGGGTATTGAGCGCGTAGTTTTTTAATGGCATCGGCAAAATAACTGACCCCACCAACTGGAATGCGTACGGTTTTACTATTATCGTTTGGATCATCTGCTTCAATGAAGCGTTTTGGTGGTTCTAAATTACCGTGAAAGTCGTTAAACGCAAGGATGTTGATATTCTGATTTTTGCGTTCAACCGTTGGCGTTCCGTTATTATCGTCATTGTCATTACAAGCTGTTAAAGCCAGCATCATGAGACAGAGTACGTTTGCTTTTAATAGTCGTTGAGTCGTCATGGTTTTTGATCGAGTGGTATAAGATTGTTTTTTAAAATAAAAGGTCTGTATGAATCTTTGATGAAATTGTGAGCTAAAAAAGACCATTAAGGGCTTGGATTTATCGGGTAAAATGTGAATTAAGTTGCACTTCTTTATATAAAAATAGTAGTAAATTTGATCACTTACAGTCTATTATGGGCGTAGATGCGACCTAGCAATCATGGAATATAAAATGAATTTGATACAAGCCAATGGTCAGCCGCGTTATGGCCGTTTTGAGCAAGTACCTTCGCGGATTAATCTGGACGACTATATTTATAAAACGCCTTATGGACAGGTGTTAACAGGCTGGCGCAAACAACTTAAATATAAAAAATTTAAATTCTGTGGCTTACAGCATGAGCACTACAGCATTGGGGTAGCGATTGTTGATTTATCTTGGGCAGGTCATGGTTTTTTCTATGTTTATGATCATCAGTCTAAAAAAGTGATTGAGTGGAATGCAACCCAACCACTGGCATTAAAAACACAACTCGATGAACAGCCATTGTTTAGTCAAAGCTCTTTTAAAAAATCGGCTTATCAATTCGATATGCAACATGCCAATGGGGTGCGCTACATTCAAGTGACCAAACATGGTGAAGTACAGCTGAAAGCCCGAATTTTTTGTGCGGGTACGGATGCTTTAAGTTTGTGTAGTCCAACAGGGATTAATGGTTGGACTTATACCCAGAAGCAAACCACATTGGCGGTTGAGGGATTCTTTATCAGCCCAGATCGACAACAGATTGAATTTAATGCCCATAGCCTTGCAGCTTTGGACGATACCTGTGGTTTCCTCCGTCCTGAAACCGCTTGGTTCTGGTTGTCTTGCCAGTTCCGTAATGCGCAGGACCGCCGGATTGGGCTCAATCTTGCTTCTGGGGTCAATGAAAGTTTTGGCAATGAAAATGCGTTATGGGTGAATGGACGTTTGTATCCGCTGACAGATGTTTTATTTGAGCAGCAAAGTGAAAATGTCTGGTCCATTCGCTCGTTAGGTGAATGTTTAAATTTGGTAGTAGAAACAGGCTGGTGTCGTTTCGAAAATATTAATCTGCGTTTAATCGGCAGCCAGTTTAATCAATGGCAAGCCAAAGTCAGTGGCACCATTGCCCACGAACAGGTTGAGTTGGTGTCATTAGATAATGAATATGGTCTTTTAGAACAGCATTATGCGAAGTGGTGATGTTTTAAACTATGAGTTTTTTTCTTGTATTAAATATGCCATAGTGAAATGAGGTTGTAGGTATAAATATTAATCATGTGGAGCATTGTTTCACAAGACTTCATAATACAATATTAGAAAGGGGTAATATTCAGTTATGTGTTTTTATTATTCATAAGTTGGAATGTATAAAGATAATATTGATATTTTTATTCCATAGAAAGAGCTGAAGGGTAGTAATTTTTAAATGATTAAATCAGCAGAGGAATTTATTTTACTTCGAAATAGTGAAACACATGATGAATATATGCGTGCAGCCTATGAAAATGCTTCTGACCTTGTTTGGATAGATGTCATTTCCAGATTTCCAGAAATGAGAGAATGGGTTGCATATAATAAAACTGTGCCATTAAATATATTGGAAACTCTAGCAAGAGATAAAAATGAATCTGTTCGAGCGACAGTTGCTATGAAGAGAAAGCTTAGCCCAGAGTTGTTTGATTTATTATCCCGAGACAATAGTGAGGAAGTTCGTCATAGAATAGCATGTAATAAAAAAACGCCAATTTATATTCTGAAAATGCTTACCAATGATCCAATAATGTTTGTTCGTGAAGCTGCTTTAAAACATGTTGTAAATTAATAAATTACCTTGCTCTACCACCTTATGGTAGAGCATTTAATTTTTATTTCAAATCGACTAAAGCCCCGCTTGCCAGAACGCTTCACCCGCTGCAATCGGATCATTGGTTTTAGCCAAAGTATCAATCCAGACATCATACTGGCGAATAACAGGATGTTGATTCGGATGGAAATCTTTTTTAAACCAGTCGCTATATTGTGCTCTTTTCGCCGTTAAAATACCGTTACGACCAAAGAACCACGGTAAACCTTTACGTGCCATATCCAGACGTTGTCTCAAGTTGAAACCATCGGTTTTAAGCATTACATCAGTACGGTACAAGGTAAAGCCAAACATCATCACTGTGGTAAAGACCAAGGCAAAGCGACGGGTTGCTTCTGGCACTTCACCTACTTCTCGCATTACATCAAAAGCCACATCACGATGTTCCATTTCTTCAATCGCATGCCAAGCAAAAAGCGCACGCACAAATGGATCAGCTTCTGCTAGGGTTTCTTTTTTACTATAGAAGGTATCAGCCATCAGTGCGGTTAAATGTTCGGCAGCTGCGGTCATGGCAATGTTGTATTGTGGAGAGCGATTCTTAAGTTCAAATCTAAAAATTTTCTTTAAACGCGTGGTGAACTGATCTACAGGCATGCCTTGATCTTTCATGACTTGGTTCATTTTGTCATGCGCAATGCCATGTTGTGCTTCCTGACGGATAAAATCAGCAACACGTTCCTGCAAGTCTGGATCATCAATCCTGTCACGGAATAAACGGACGCATTCGATAAAATAACGTTCGCCATCTGGGAAAGTGAGGCTTAAAGCATCAAACATACGAGTACGGAACGGATCACCCCCAAACCAGAAGCGTGGCGCTTGATCGAGGTGGAAGTCCAGTTTGGTTCTGACAACAGGATCAACTTGATAGGAAACATGTGCATTCATCTTGACTATTCCTTGTTTTTCTTCATGAACTCAGTATGAAAAAACTCCGATGAAATGTTTTGACAGTTACAGCCAAGTTTTATACAAATAACGACAGATCAGGATGAGATTGGCGTATGTCAGTTAAAATAATCATTGGATATTTGCGATTGTTTAATCGTGTTTTACAACAGGAACAAATTGATTTGTCTAAAGTTGTTGCGCCTGAACTTTGGCAAGCCTTTCAAGCCTGTTTAGAAAATCCAGATGAAAAAGACTTTGATGTTGAACGCTACGCCTTATTGTTACAGGCCGCTCAGCCACACTTTACTCGTCCAATTACGTTGGTACTGGCTGAACATGCCAACCTACAAGATTTGGGGTTAATGGGCTATTTGGCATCGACCAGTATCGATCTACAGCAAGCCTTGCAATTATTACAACGTTATTATTCTTTGGTATTTAAACAGACCAATTTAGAGCAGCTCGATGTACAACAATTTTCTGAATATATTCAAATTGTTTGGAGTGCATCCTACAGTGATTATCGGGAAATGTATGAGTTGAATCTGGCCTTGATCTTTAAAATTTCTCAATCGATTGTGCAAGATGCTTTGGTTCCCCCTCAGATGATTCAATTTGGTTATGCACCGCATACTGCGCTTTATCATTTTGAAAAATTTTATGGCTGTCCGATTCAAATTCAGCAGGGGCAATATGCCATCCGCTTTTCCAATCAAATTTTAAAGGCAAAAAGTATTGCCGCGGATCAGCAATTGAACCATGTGTTATCCACTCAGGCACAACAGTCATTGAACAGTGTCAGTTCTTTTGAGGTTCAGCAGCAACAATTTCGCCAAAAGATACATGGCTTTATCGAGCAAGGTTTATTGCAGCAGGAAGAGGTGTTGCAAAGTTATGTGGCGAAGCGTCTGCATTGTTCAGAACGTACTTTGCAACGTCAACTTAAGGCCTATGAGCTGAATTTTCAGGATGTGTTGGACCAGTATCGTTTAGAACAGAGCAAATTGTATTTACAGCAGGGTAAGTCTTTTTCTGAGATTGCGGAGCGATTGAATTATGCCGATCAGAGTGCGTTTGGACGTGCATTTAAGCGTTGGACAGGAGTTACGCCCAAGCAGTTTTTAAAATCTCTTTAGATTTTAGATCAAACTTTTAATTAATAAGTGAGTTTAGCTAAGGTTGTTTAATTGATGAATAATCAGATGGGTTTGATATTTTCCTTACTTTTCAGGGATGAAAAGTAACAAAAATCCTCTGTAGGACTGACGGTACGTCCATGTTACCGCAGTCCAACGGGCGACATCCATGTCGCCTGCCACGATAGTAGATTGTCGCTTAAATTAAAGAATTATTAAAAATGTAAGAGTCGTTGCTATATTCAATATTCAATGATTACTCCAAAATTTTTAGCGCAGTTTTAAACGTGGATAATTAAAGGCAATCGCGAGGACTGCGCAAATTGCAAGAATCCAGCAATAATAGATATTGCCAATTAATTCAACAGGTGAGAGTTTGGCAATCGAACAGGCCAACAGTAGTTGCGCACCGTAGGGGATAATCCCTTGAACTACACATGAGAAAATATCCAGTAAAGCCGCACTACGTTTAGGGTCTACGCCATATTCTCTTGCCACTTCACGCGCCATATCGCCCGATAAAATAATCGCAACCGTGTTATTGGCGACAAAGAGATTCGAGAATACCACCAGAAAGCTAATCCCTAATTCACCTGCACGTTGTTTACCGAATTTAAATAGCCGTGTAATGGCATAGATACGTTGGATCAACCATTGCAAACCACCTTCTTTCTGCATCAAAGTCGATAATCCACCCAATAACATGGAAAGTAATGCCACCTCAAACATGCCGACAAAACCATCATAAATCGCGCTATTTAACTTGAGTAAGTCAAAGTCTGGCTTTTCAATCAGTCCCATCAAGCCCGATAAAATCACGCCGATCATCAGCACTGCGAGGACATGCAGGCGGGTAAAAGCGAGGAAAAACACAGCCAGATAAGGCAAAATCAGCCAGATATCATAAGGGGTTGATTGAATCGCTTCCGCCTCATGGCTCATCGAAATGTAGACCAATAAGGTCATAATGGCCGCAGGGAGTGCAATCCAGACATTGACTCTAAACTTATCTCTAAGCTCAACATTTTGGCTACGCGTAGCAGCAATGGTTGTATCTGAGATCATAGATAAATTGTCGCCAAACATGGCACCACCGACTACAGCACCAATTGCATATACTGGCGCAATATCAGTGGCTTGGGCAAAACCAAAGGCGATTGGGGCACAGGCTGCAATGGTGCCCATTGATGTTCCCATTGCTGTTGCAATAAACGCGGCAATGATAAACAGCATGGGTAAGACAAATTCTGGCGAAATAAGTGAAAGTCCCAACTGTACCGTCGCATCGACGCTGCCTATGGCACTGGAGACACTGGCAAAAGCACCTGCCAGCATAAATACCATAAACATCAGAATCAGATTAGGGTGACTGGCACCTTGCAAAAACTCTTCAATTGCTGCATTGAGTTTTTGCTTATATAACAACAACGCCAAAATGACGGCTGGAATAGCAGCAACAGGTGCTTTGACTTGATAGAAGGCAAATTCTGTCCCAATCATTGAATGATAGACACCACTCCCTAGAAAGATGATCAAAAATACCAATAGCGGTAGCAAAGCAAGGGCATTGCTTTGTACTTTTTCCTGAGAGTGGGCAGACATAAAAATAAAAAGAAAACTTAAAAATTGCGGCTAGTATAAAGGAGCTTGGCTGATTTCTAAAATGCAGTGTAATCCGCTCAAAATTAGGAAGCTTTGATCATTGAGAAAAAACTCAAAATATAGATAAATGTAGCAAGGCTGTTGTAAGTAGCAAGATTCACTGTCGCAATCACGTCAAACTCTGTTCAATGAACAAAAAATAGCGTTACAATGCAGTGTTTTTGTATGACTACAAACAACTCCTTAATTTATATAAATCAGGAAAGCATAATCCTATGTCACGTCTTGCCACTCGTTTTGAACAGCTTAAATCTCAGCAACGTAAAGCGCTTGTTTCTTATGTTATGGCAGGTGACCCGCATCCACAGGTAACCGTTCCATTGCTTCACCAAATGGTTGAAGCGGGTGTCGATGTCATTGAGCTAGGTCTACCATTCTCTGACCCAATGGCAGATGGTCCTGTGATTGCCTTAGCCGCTGAGCGTGCTTTGGCAGGTGGAACCAATACCTTAGATGCATTGGATATGGTGAAAGCCTTTCGTGAAAAAGACCAAACTACGCCAGTAGTACTGATGGGATATTTAAATCCTGTCGAAGTCATTGGTTATGAAAAGTTTGTTGCTTATGCGAAAGACTGCGGTGTTGATGGGGTGCTTTTGGTGGACTTACCACCAGAAGAGTCGAAGCAATTAGGTGAAGTTCTTAAACAAAATGGAATGGATCAGATCTTCTTGCTTGCACCTACCTCAACAGACCAACGTATCCAACATGTGGTCAATCAGGCCAGCGGCTTTGTTTACTATGTGTCACTCAAAGGTGTGACCGGTGCAGCAACTTTAGATACCTCTGAAGCAGCAGCACGTATTGCAAAAATTAAGTCTAAGACCAATGTGCCAGTAGGCGTTGGTTTTGGGATTAGTGATGCTGCGTCTGCAAAAGCGATGGGTCAAGTTGCCGATGCCGTGATTGTAGGAAGTGCTTTCGTTAAATCTTTTGCGACATTGCCAGCGGATCAAGCTGCGCAACAGACGGTGAATAAAGTGAAGGAGCTTCGAGCTGCGCTCGATGAGTTAGTATGAGTCAAGAGTTAACATCAGGGAAGGTTCTTAACCCTTCAACACCTTGGACTGAGCGTCACGTTCCTGGTATTCAGGTTGCAGATCAACAGCAGATATTTAAAGCGACCTTTACTGAGCCTACGATTGAATGCCCTGAGTGCCATGCGCTGGTAACACGTACTGCAATGTCATTTAATGCCTATGTGTGTCCGCAGTGTGATGAGCACTTACATATGCGTGCGCGCGATCGTTTGAACTGGTTCTTTGATCAAGTGAATGGTGAGTTAGGTCAAGAATTTAATCCCAAAGATCCATTAAAATTTGTAGATAGCAGACCTTATCCAGATCGCATTCGTGAAGCACAAGACAAAACAGATGAAACCGAAGCACTTGTGGTGATGCAGGGTTCGTTGAAAGGCCTAGACCTGATTGCGTGTGCCTTTGAGTTTGATTTTATGGCGGGTTCAATGGGTACAGTCGTTGGCGACCGTTTTGTACAGGCCGCTGAACGCGCAATCGCATTGCATCAACCAATGATCTGTTTTGCAGCTTCTGGCGGCGCACGTATGCAGGAAGGTATGTTGTCTTTGATGCAGATGGCGCGTACTGCTGCGGCAATCCAGAAAATGAAAGAAGCGCGTGTTCCATACTTGGTGGTATTAACCCATCCAGTTTATGGTGGTGTGACCGCTTCATTGGCGATGCTCGGCGACGTCCATATTGCTGAACCGAAAGCCATGATTGGTTTTGCAGGTAAACGCGTGATTGAACAAACAGTACGTGAAAAACTGGAAGAACCGTTCCAACGTGCAGAATATTTGCTTGATCATGGTGTAGTCGATCAGATCGTTCATCGTCATGCATTACGTGATACTGTATACAGACTTGTCGCTAAGCTGATGAATTTACCTTGAAACCACTCGCACCACATTCAACAGACACATTAACAACATGGCTCGATTATTGGGGCCATGTTCATGTTACAGGCATTGATTTAGGTTTAGAACGTGTCATTCCCGTCGCTGAAAAGCTCGGTGTGATGCAACCTCAAGCGAAGGTGTTTACCGTCGCAGGAACCAATGGTAAAGGTTCAACCACCACAACCTTGGCTGCGATTTTAAATGCGCAAGGCTACAAGGTTGGTCTGTATCAATCACCGCATATTTATCGTTTTAATGAAAGGGTAAAGCTGGCGGGTGCTGAGGTTGATGATCGAAGTTTGGTTGATGCTTTTGTTCTAGTCGATCAAGCACGACGTGAATGTGGTTTAAGTTTATCTTTTTTTGAAGCAACCACTTTGGCTGCTTTTTTGATTTTTAAACAGCAACAATGTGATGTTTGGGTGCTTGAAGTTGGTCTAGGCGGTCGTCTTGATGTGGTCAATGTGATTGATCCTGATATCGCCGTGATTACCAATATTGGATTGGATCATGTGGATTGGCTCGGGGACACCGTAGAAAAAATCGCATTTGAAAAAGCAGGGATTATTCGTCCGAATATTCCAGTCGTTTTCGCAGGTCAGCAACAACTGCCGCAAGCCATTCAAGATAAAGTGGTTGAAACCCAAGCTCAGCTATATGCCTTGAATCGAGATTATTTTTACCAGCAGAATGATGATGGCCAAACTTGGTCATTTGCGTCTTCTGGCACAACCTTACAGCTTCCTGTTGGGCAGCTAGCGCTCGATAATATTTCTACCGCAGTTGCAGCTGTATTGACGAGTGGTGTTGAGGTTTCGCAAGCAGCGATTGCAACAGGTATTCAACAAGCACGCTTACAAGGTCGTTTTGAAATTCGACAAATCCAAGATAAAACCGTGATTTTTGATGCTGGGCATAATGCGCATGGCGTCGAATTTTTATTGAAGCAGTTGCGAAAATTCTTAAAATACAATAAACAGTACACAGAAGTTGTTGCAGTATTTTCAATGTTGGCCGATAAAGACATTCCATCGGTCACTGATTTACTAAAAACAACAGTAAAAGATTGGTTTATTGCTAATTTAGATGTGCCTAGAGCTGCACCAGTGCAACAGATACATGATGCATTGCAAGGGCAACAGGTATACGAGTTTGGCAGTATCCAGCAAGCGTTTGAAACTGTGCTGAAACAAAGTAATAACAATCAGCTGATTTTAGTCTGTGGTTCGTTTCATACTTTAGAAGCGGTCTGGGAGTATTTAGAAGAATGTCGATGAATAACAAACAACGTTGGATGGGCGGCGTTGTTCTACTCGGTGGTGGTGTTTTATTAGCTGCATTGCTGTTAAAGGGCAATGATGAAATTGAGCAAGATCACACGCAAGCTCCAGTTACTCATCCGATTCCCAAAACTGAGTCTAAACCGAAAACGGCACAGCCAGCTCAAGACAGCGAAATGGTGTCATTGCAACCATTGGCTGTCGATGTGGAAACAGAAAAGCGGTTACTGGAAGAGCAGCGTCGTTCACGTGAAAAAGCGGTGGCTGAACAAGAAGCACGTGCGGCTGAATTCTTAAAGATGCAGCAACAGGCCGAAGCTGCAGCAGCACGTAAAGCTGCAGAAGAATATGCAGCGATTAATGCACGTCGTACTGCAGCTCAAGAAAGCTCGGATAATATTCCACCTGAATTGGTTGAAGACGAAAAAGCCAAGGCTCA
This sequence comes from Acinetobacter genomosp. 15BJ, assembly GCF_000400715.1. Taxonomy (GTDB): domain Bacteria; phylum Pseudomonadota; class Gammaproteobacteria; order Pseudomonadales; family Moraxellaceae; genus Acinetobacter. The sequence goes on from NZ_KE007346.1 coordinate 138,651, forward strand.
ACGACTTGCTGAAGAAAAGCGTAAAGCTGATGAAAAGAAGCGCATTGAGCAGCAAAAAACAGATCAACAGAAGTCTGACGCTGAAAAGAAGCTAGCGGAAGATAAACGTAAAGCTGAAGCGGATAAGAAAGCAGCAGAAGACAAGCGTAAAGCAGAAGCGGACAAGAAAGCAGCAGAAGATAAGCGTAAAGCAGAAGCGGACAAGAAAGCCGCTGAAGATAAACGCAAAGCTGAAGCAGATAAGAAAGCAGCAGACGATAAACGTAAAGCAGAAGCTGACAAGAAAGCAGCAGAAGATAAGCGTAAAGCCGAAACTGAGAAGAAAGCTGAGGCTGAGAAAGCACGTGATCTGATGGAAAATGGCGATAAAAAGTGGATGGTACAAGTGGCATTGGCTGCAAACCAAGCCAATGCAGACGCTGTAGTGTCGAAATTACGTGCTAAAGGCTACAAGGTAACGACTAGCCAGACCTCTAAAGGGATCCGGATTATGGTTGGTCCTGCCAAGGATCGTGATACTGCGGATAACACGCGTAAGAAAATCACAACGGATGAAAGCTTAAATATGAAATCTGCTTGGGTGATTGATTGGGTTCCGCTTGACCAGCGATAGACGTTGAGCATCCCCTAGATTAAATCAGGAACACATCACAAGCTTTATTCATGTTGTGAGTGTTCCATCAAAATTAAATAGGGGACTCGCGATCATGAATACCGCTATCAGAATATTAGAACGATTTTTTTTTTCACAAGATTCCGATGTTAGTGCACTGTCTGGTGTCGCTTGTATAGGGGACGATGTTTATTTTGTTGGTGACGATGTACGTTACTTATTAAAAAACAATCGGGACAATAAGCTGACCAGTGCAACGGTTTTTGAAAGAGTTCCGTTATCTGAGTCGGCTGAGCACATATCACTTAGCGTATTGAGCAAAGAAAAAAAGCCTGATTTTGAAGCATTAAGTTGCATAACCTTAGATGGGCAACAGCAACTATTGGTGATGGGATCAGGTTCTACCGAAAATCGGAAACAAGCATTACTTTATAATCCCTCTAACAATCAAATCAGCATTTTTCTGGATGCAGTTGATTATCACTTTTTAGAAAACAGCGTTGAATTAACGGGTGGAGCAGATCTCAATATAGAAGCCGTCTGTTCGGATGACTGTCACCTCTATATCTTTCAACGTGGCAATATTAATCGCCATCATGGTGTTTTAGCCTTTGATTTAGCTAAAATTCAAGCAGGAAAATCGTTAGAAAATGCGCTTATCAACTCGCTTAATCTCAATTTACCTGAGATTGGGGGAGCTGCAAGTGGGATTTCTGATGCCTATTTTTTTGTGGATAAAAATCTAATAGTTGCCACGGCAGCGGTTGAGCAAACATTAAATACCTATGACGATGGTGATGTGCTGGGTAGTTTTATTTTGCTGTTCTCGCCAGATGGTAAGGCGTTATCCAGTCATTTGATTCAAGATGAAGAAGGTAAAACGCTACCGATTAAAGTTGAAGGGATTACTTGGTTCGAGTCGAGAACTGATGGAGAAGTATTCTTATTGGTCACGGATAGTGATGGTGGAGATTCTGAAATTTTGAAGGTATGGCTGGCTCATTCAGCTTTTGAAAACCAGAAGGGGAAGTAAAATTTGCTTGGTGATCATGTAATTTTGAGCAGTATATTTTGCAAGTTGATTCATGATGACTAGATAAGCCAGTTCCTTTAATAAGCTCTATCTACTAAATAAATAGAGCTTCATCACTCAAAAAATCAATTTTTAACGAGATGGGTTCGACAATTGTTGTTGAATCCATTTTACATTTTCAGGTGTAAATAAATGGTCAATGTTTTTCCAAATCACATGGAAGCCATAGCCACCTTGTTTCATCTCTTTGACCGCATCATTAATCGACCAGTTTTCAAAAATAATACGATACATCGCAATAGTTGCACCAGTGCGGTCAGATCCGTGATAGCAATGCACTAAAATTTTATGATTGTTTTGCTTGGCTGTTTGAATTGCTTGCATGGTTTGCAATAGATCTTGACGATTGATGGCCCATGTGTAAATTGGAATATGCACTAGATTAAAAGGTTGATCTTTTAAAACTTTGGCATCTTCATTTCTAGCTCTGAGATTGATGACCGTATCAATATTATATTGTTTTAGGCTTGGAATGAGTTCATTACTGGGCTGATCACTACGAAATACATCATTGCTAATTTGATAAAAATTATGTGTATGGGAGATTAACGTTCCCCAGTTTTTAGGGCGTTGTTCATCAACTAGGCTAGGATGCTTCATGCATCCACCAACACTGAGTGTAGAAATCAGGGTGAGAGTAAGGAGTGTTTTTTTCATATTACAGATAACGATTGAATTCGACGGGATCGTGCGCACAAATTAACTCAATGCTTGGTTCATGTTGAGCGAGATATTGTAACTGCTTCAGGTTTTGCAAACGCAGTTGATTATCTTCGGCCAATAAACGTTCTGTGAGATCCAAGGCTCTGAGTTTATTTTTTGGATTGAGCTCTAAATGGGTGTAATAGGCATCACCACAAAATAACATCCAACCATCTGCTTTTTTGATGGCGATGCCACAGTGCCCTGCGGTGTGTCCAATCAATGGAATCATCAAAATTTCATCCTGAAATAATGGAAGCCCTTTGACTTTTTGCAGGTTAAACCATGCTTCGCCATCGTTATGCTCAGCAAAGCTCCAATGACGATGCTGTTTGAATTGTTCAGTTTTATAACGAAGCTTGCCTTTGGCTGTGAGTGATTGGGTGGCATTAAATTCCGCAGCTAAGAGATGCACGGTGGCATTGGGGAAATCTGAAATTCCGCCTGCATGATCAAAATCTAAATGGGTCACAAAAATGTGTTTTACATCACTAGGGTTAAAGCCGAGTTGTTGAATTTGTTGGATGGCAGTGAGTTTTAAATTCGGCACAATTGAACCAAACTGTTTAAGTAAACGGCCTAAACGCTGTTCAGTATGTAAATAGTCTTGAAGTCCTAGTCCTGTGTCAATTAAGACTAAACCGCGATCAGTTTCAATCAACAGGCAATGACAGACGAGGTGGGCTTTCCAGCCTTTTTGTCCAAATAATGGCGCGCAAGTCGGGCAGAAGCTACCACAATGTAGATGGTGGATATTGTAGATCATGGTGCTTTTTTTATTGTGTGGCGGATCGAATTATTTTTATAACCGATTGATTCAGAAATACCAAAACAATTTTTACTGGTATATAAAAAAGCCTATCCAGAGGATAGGCAGAGATGCATGTTATTCAATCTTGACTCGATTTATTCATTACAGATGTGCTCTTCACCTCACGGCCTGTTTATCTTCTTGCGAAGCTTCAGTCGCTTCTTAGGAATGAGCGTTGCTCGTCTTTATTACTACGCACTTCGTTTGTCTTGCGCTTCGCTTGAAGCCTTTAATTGGCTTCAATCTCGTAATTCACAGCATAGCTGTTCATCTTCTTGCGAAGCTTTAGCCGCTTCTCAGGAACGAGCGTTGCTCGTCTTTATTGCTACGCACTACGTTTGTCTTGCACTGCGATTAAAGCATACGCTTTAATCTTGTTCAGGCTGGGGGGTGAGTCTTAAATAAGGTTTGACGGCCTTATAGCCTTTCGGGAAGCGTTGTTTGATTTCTTCTTCATCTTTCAATGATGGAACAATGACCACATCTTCACCATGTTGCCAGTTTGCTGGGGTTGCCACTTTATGCTTATCGGTTAATTGTAGTGAATCTACCACACGCAATACTTCATTAAAATTACGGCCTGTCGATGCAGGATAGGTAATAATCAAACGAACTTTCTTGTTCGGGTCAATAATCACCAATGAACGTACCGTTAAAGTCTCACTGGCATTTGGATGAATAAAGCCATACAGCTCAGAAACTTTACGGTCTTTGTCCGCGATGATCGGGAAGTTGACCGTGGTGTTCTGCGTTTCGTTGATGTCCTGAATCCAACCTTGATGTGATTCAACATCATCGACTGAAAGGGCAATGGCTTTCACTCCGCGCTTTTCAAATTCATCTTTTAGCTTTGCGGTATAGCCAAGTTCCGTGGTACAGACTGGGGTGTAGTCTGCAGGATGGGAAAAAAGGATTCCCCAGCTATCCCCTAGAAAGCCATAGAAATCAATATCGCCTTGGCTTGATTGTTGTTGGAAATTTGGGGCGATGTCGCCTAAACGTAATGTCATGATCAGTCCTCTATACATTCTTTATGTTTTCTATCTCCATTCAATATGCAGTATTCTCTTTATAAATAAAAAGATTGTTTTTTCATTTTGTTATGAATTTTTTGGATATTAATACGTGGTGATGCTAAAAAATGATCAGAAATACACATTCAAATCGATGTAAGTTAAATGCAAATTTGCTACATTAACGCTCTTTGGTTGTGTGATGTCAGAATCGCCTCGCAGATTTTTTTGCCTGTTTGAATGCAAAGCACTTGTAGTTCTTATTTCTGACTCCATAATAACAGCTAAGAAAAAATTAACCGACCTAGGGTTTGTTGAAATTGACAAACCTTATAACAAACAGGATTAGAGAGTTTATTCATGTTGGCAAGTCTGATCGGAGGTATCTTCGGTACAAAAAATGAGCGCGAGCTCAAACGCATGCGTAAAATTGTTGAACAAATTAATGCGCTTGAACCGACGATATCTGCTCTTAACGATGCAGACCTCTCTGCAAAAACTCCAGAATTCAAACAACGTTTTAGTAATGGCGAAAGTTTAGATAAGTTAATGCCAGAAGCGTTTGCGGTGTGTCGTGAAGCAGCAAAACGTGTCATGGGCATGCGCCATTATGACGTGCAGTTGATTGGTGGTATTACCTTGCACGAAGGTAAAATTGCCGAAATGCGTACAGGTGAAGGTAAAACCCTGATGGGTACTTTGGCTTGTTATCTCAATGCATTAAGCGGTCAAGGTGTTCACGTGATTACGGTGAACGACTACTTGGCACAACGTGATGCTGAGTTAAACCGTCCATTATTCGAATTCTTAGGGCTCAGCATTGGTGTGATTTACTCCATGCAAATGCCTGCTGAAAAAGCACAAGCGTATACTGCTGATATTACTTACGGTACCAATAACGAATTCGGTTTCGACTATCTACGTGACAATATGGTGTTTTCTCTACAAGAGAAAAAGCAGCGTGGTTTAAGCTATGCCATTATCGATGAAGTCGACTCAATTCTAATTGATGAAGCACGTACGCCATTAATTATTTCGGGTCAAAGTGAAGATTCATCTCATCTTTATCAGTTGATTAACAGTATTCCCCCAACATTACGTCCACAGAAAGAAGAAAAAGTGGCTGATGGTGGGCATTTCTGGGTCGATGAGAAACAACGTTCAGTCGAAATGACTGAAGTCGGCTATGAAACGGTTGAGCAAAAACTGATTGAAATGGGCTTGTTGGCTGAAGGTGAAAGCCTGTATTCAGCAACCAACCTCAACTTGGTTCACCATGTGACTGCTGCGATTCGTGCACATTATCTTTATCAAAAGAACGTACACTACATCATTGGCGTTAATCCACAGACTCAGAAAGAAGAAGTCATTATTGTGGATGAAAGTACCGGTCGTACTATGCCAGGTCGTCGCTGGTCAGAAGGTTTGCATCAAGCGGTTGAAGCCAAAGAGAACATGGAAATTCAACCTGAAAACCAAACGCTTGCAACTACAACCTTCCAGAATTATTTCCGTCTGTATAAAAAACTTTCAGGTATGACTGGTACTGCAGATACTGAAGCTGCGGAAATGAAAGAAATTTATGGCCTAGATGTTGTCATTATTCCAACGCATCGCCCAATGGTTCGTAAGGACCATAACGATTTAATTTACTTAAACCGTAATGGTAAATACACCGCGATTATTGAAGAAATTACCAATATTCGTCAGCAGGGTGTTGCACCGATCTTGATTGGTACAGCGACTATTGAAGCAAGTGAAATCTTGTCTTCTAAGTTGCTACAAGCAGGTATTCATCACGAAGTCTTGAACGCAAAACAGCACGAACGTGAAGCGGATATTATTGCACAAGCGGGTAGTCCAAATGCGGTGACGATTGCGACTAACATGGCGGGTCGTGGTACAGATATTTTGCTGGGTGGTAACTGGAAAGCCAAGCTTGCCAAAATTGAAAATTCAACAGCAGAAGATGAAGCGCGTTTACAAGCGCAATGGGAAAAAGATCACGAAGATGTTTTAAGTTCTGGTGGTTTGCATATCATTGGTTCTGAACGTCACGAATCACGTCGTATTGATAACCAGTTACGTGGTCGTGCAGGTCGTCAAGGTGACCCAGGTGTATCTCGTTTCTATTTGTCGCTTGAAGATGATTTGATGCGTATCTTCGCGGGTGATCGTGTAGTTGCCATGATGCGTGCAATGGGCTTACAAGAAAGTGAAGCCATTGAACACAAAATGGTGAGCCGTTCAATCGAGAATGCGCAGCGTAAAGTTGAAGCACGTAACTTTGATATTCGTAAGAACTTATTGAAATACGATGATGTAAACAACGAACAACGTAAGATCATTTACTCGCAACGTGATGAAGTATTGGCTGAAAGCACTTTACAAGATTACATCGAAGAAATGCATCAAGAAGTAGTGAAGGGTTTAATTGCGGACTTTATTCCACCAGAGTCGGTTCACGATCAGTGGGATATTGAAGGTTTAGAAAATGCCTTACACGCAGATTTAGGCATTGATTTGCCAGTACAGCAATGGTTAGACCAAGATCGACGTTTAGATGAAGAAGGTTTGATTGCACGTATTTCTGACGAAGTGCTTGGACGCTATCGTCAACGCCGTGAACAAATGGGTGATGAATCAGCAGCAATGCTTGAACGTCACTTTATGTTGAATTCACTTGATCGCCATTGGAAAGATCATTTAGCGGCGATGGATTATCTGCGTCAAGGTATTCATTTACGTGGTTATGCGCAGAAGAATCCTGAGCAGGAATACAAGAAAGAAGCCTTCAACTTGTTTGTGAATATGTTGGGTGTGATTAAGTCTGATGTCGTGACGGACCTTTCTCGTGTTCATGTGCCGACAGCAGAAGAGTTAGCAGAACTTGAAGCACAGCAACAACGTCAGGCTGAATCAATGCGTCTGTCTTTCGAGCATGATGATGTAGATGGTTTAACGGGTGAAGTCACTGCTTTTGAAGAGACTGAGATGACAGAAAATGCGTTCCCAGTACCAGAAAGTCGTAATGCGCCTTGTCCATGTGGTTCTGGTCTTAAATACAAGCAATGTCACGGTAAAATCTAAGTTCATGACTTGATTTCAGCTGAAATAAAAAAAGCAGAGCATTAGCCTCTGCTTTTTTTTACGAGAATTTACTTGAGTCCAAGCACGCTTTGTAGTTTCATTATTGGACTTAGAGATCTTGATTGAGTTCGCATTAAAAGCGGGAAGACAATGAAAAAACCATTACAACTTTTAATTTTGGCAACTGCGGCGGTATCTGGTTTTGCATTTGCAGACGATGCACCACAAACCACAACTGTAGATAAAGTATTGGCAGCAAAAGGTACCAATACAGCTGAGGCGCAAGTCAAGCGTGAAGTAACCACTGTGATTAGTCCACGTACTGGCATTCGCTATACTTTAGGTGATACAGGCAACCGCCCAATCGTATTGCAAACTGCTGCAATCGCACCTGCAAACTCAGCAAATATTAACCGTATTGTGGCATCAAATCCTGCATTATCAGCACAAAGCCAAGAGAAAGCTAAGATTGCTTTAATCGGTGAAACAGCTGTTCAAGCGGCCAATGCTGCTGCGGCACAAACTGCAGGTACACAAACTGCAAAAGCAAATTAATTTCAATTTGTTTGAAATAAAAAAGAGATGCAATTGCATCTCTTTTTTATGGAAGAATTTTATTATAAAAAGCTTGGTAATAAAATTAAGCCAATCAGGATAGCAAAAAGCAGCCATTTCGATACGTAGTAAAGTGGACGATTACGCTCTTTTAAACCACGACCATAGTGATGCACGGCATAGCCGTATTTAAAAATACGGTTAATAAAACCAGTTTTGTCTTGATCATCATTGGGTGAACTTGCCGCAGACATGACATTACGACCAAACCAGTAATTAAACTTTTGCGCCCAACCCCATTTCATCGGACGTTCGATATCGCAGAACAAGATAATACGGGTTTCATCAGTTTTGTTTTCTGCCCAGTGTACGAAGGTTTCATCAAAGACTGTGGCTTCCCCATCTCTCCAGCTATAACGCTCTTGATCAACCTCAATAAAGCAGTCATCGCTATTCGGTGTGACTAAGCCTAGGTGATAGCGTACCGAACCTGCATAGGGATCACGATGCTTACCTAAGTAACTACCAGAAGGCAGTTCGGTAAACATCGCCGCTTTGACTGAAGGAATACTTTCCAGTAAGGCGACCGTTTTTGGACAGAGTTGTTGTGCTGATGGATGACTATCTTGATACCATTTCAGATAAAAGCGTTTCCAACCACGCTTAAAGAAAGTATTAAAGCCAGCATCATTATTTTTTTCAGAAGCTTTAATTTGGTTCTGAAGCTGAATCGCTTCTTCACGAATCACTTGCCAATTGTCTTGCAATGGTTTCAGTTCTGGGAACTGTGCCACATCAAAGAAAGGCTGGTTCGGCAACTTAGAAAAGCCCGTCATAAACATGTTGATCGGTGCTAAAAATGTCGAATGGTCAAATAATTGTCGAGATGCTTTTAAGCGCTCTTTACCCCGTAAGTAGGTATACAAAAAGCTGACTAAAAATACGGCAACGATAATCACTGCGTACATAACACAATCGTCTAAAAAAAATGAAGGCGGTTATTTTAGCACAAAAAATATTTGGAAGAATGCAGCCCTAAGTGCAACTTTATAAGATAAAAACTATGCAATTGAATGGTATTTCAGATGATCTGAGCGTGTGTTTTTCGCAGATCATCTGAAAAATAATGATTAAATTTGGTTATTTACATCATCATGTTTGGTTTCGCGAATCATTAAAAATGCGATTAACGATAAAATGGAAGCCAAACTCAAATATAAACCAACTGCACCTAAGCCATAACTTTCTGCCAACTTGGTTGCGATATATGGTGCAAAGGATGCACCGAAAATACCTGCCAAGTTAAAAGTTAAAGCTGAGCCTGTATAGCGAACTGAAGTTGGGAAGATTTCTGACAATACGGTACCAATTGGACCATAGGTTAAGCCCATAATCGAAAGGCCGATACATAAGAACAAGAACACCAGAATTGGGCTACCTGAGCCGAGCAGTGGCGCAAAACACAGTCCGAACAAGGCTGAAAGAATACATACTGCAATTGATGTATTTCTACGGCCAAATTTCTCTGCAAAAATTGCAGAGAGCGGAATAAAGGCAGCAAAACATAATGTCGCGACGAGCTGCAATACTAGAAATTCACCACGGGCATAGCCGAGCTTGGTGGTGCCCCAGTTCAAGGCAAATACGGTGGTGAGATAGAACACCACGAAAGTACAGATTGCTGCGATCGTACCGAGGATGAGCATTGGTAAATGCTTGGTCATGACCTCTTTAAACGGTACATTCACTTCTTTTTGCTTGTTTAATACTTTCTGGAAAGCGGGGGTTTCATGTAGTTTTAAACGTATGTATAAACCAACCAAAACCAATACTGCGCTTGCGATAAATGGAATACGCCAACCCCAAGTCATGAATGCTTGTTCAGACATAAAGGCATTGAGCAACAGGAATGAGCCTGTTGCAAGGATGAAACCGATCGGTGCACCAAGTTGTGGGAACATACCGTACCAAGCACGTTTGCCCTCTGGTGCGTTCTCAGTGGCAAGGAGTACTGCGCCGCTCCATTCACCACCCAAACCTAAACCTTGACCCAAACGGCATAAGGCGAGCAATAGTGGTGCAGCAAGGCCAATTTGTGCATAAGTTGGTAATAGACCAATACACACCGTTGAAATACCCATGGTCAGCAAGGCAGCAACTAGCGTGGCCTTACGTCCGATTCGATCACCGAGATGTCCAAAAATTGCTGCACCAATCGGGCGGGCGATAAAAGCAATTGCAAAGGTCGCCAGTGACTTGAGCACCGCAGCGCCATCGCTACTTTCTGGAAAAAATAAGTGTGGAAAAATCAGTACTGCTGCTGTGGCATAGATATAAAAGTCAAAAAACTCAATCGTGGTACCGACAAGGCTAGCAAATAATACCCGTACTTTTGAATTGCTGGCCACTTCTGGGGTGGCAGTCGGAGTGCTTGACGACATACAAGACCTTCATGTTATTCATTCAAGAAACAGAATAATGGCTGTCTTGAAAAATTCCTTTTGAATGTGCAGTTTTACTTCGAAAACTTAATGCTATATATGGACTTATAATACATAACAGTAGATTGCCAAAAAGTGTAATCCTGCGCCTAATAGCACAAAAACATGCCAAATTGCGTGGGTATATCTTACCTTTTTTAAGGCATAAAACAATGTGCCGATGGTATAAGCCAAACCACCTGCAATCAGCAGTTGTACCGCTTCTTTAGACAAATAACGTTGCATATCATCCATCACCAAAACAGCCAGCCAACCCATGACTAAATAGGCAGCTAAAGAAAGTTTTTGGAAGCGATGAATGAATACCAATTTGAACAAAGTACCGATTAGAGCAATGGCCCATAAAGCAATCAGTAAGTAATGTGCCTTGGCGGTTGGAATGGCAATACTAAGAAATGGGGTGTAGGTGCCTGCAATCAGATAGTAAATCGCGGTATGATCCAGTTTTTTATACCAATAGCGTTTACGTTCATCTTGGGCAAAGTGATACAGCATGGAACTACTGAGTAACAGCACCAAGCTAAAGCCATAGACCCATAAACTGATCCATTGCCCTAAAGGCAGGCCGTAGCCTTTGATGATCAAAAAGATTGAAGCAATTAAAGCCAGTACTGCGCCAGCGCCATGACTATAGGCATTAATCAGTTCTTCTTTGGGGTCATAGTCCAGCAATGTGTTTGTGTTCATCAAGCGATCTGGTTGCATAAAAATACAACTGTATCGTAATGCAATTTCCCTTTTAAAGTAAGACGCTTTAAAATTTAGTTTCTATTTGTCAGGTTTTCATTATGTTTGCGCCGAAATTTTCTTTTGAACAAGAACAGCAGTTTTTCTTGGATATCCAGCAATCTATTGAAAATAAAAGCTTTGATCGCCTGATTTTGAGTCAGTACAAAGGTGAAATAGCGCAACTAGAAAAGATAAGCTTTCGCGTGATTGAGTTGCAAGGACAAGCAATGCTGTCTTGCTTATATCACCATACTACGCAAGATGTGACTAAAAACTATACGATGGATGAAGGCTTCGAGAAAATTGCTGAATTATTGAATCAGTGTAAACAGGCCAATTTATTTAGCTTGGAGCAAGATATTCAGCTTAAGAAAAACAAAAAGAAAGCCATGCTGAATAGTCAGAAGAAGCAAGCATCTGCCGACAAAGTAGGACAACAGCAGCACGATCGTGAAAAGCAGCGTTATGTGCAACAGCAAAGTCCATTTTTAAAACATCTCGGCCTTACCGATGAAAAAGGGCAAATCGTTCCGAGTATGGCGCGTAAGTGGAAGCAGATTAATAAATTTATTGAAATCTTTTCACATGCTTATGAACAGATTGATGCTTCACAGCAAGAATTGAATATTGTTGATTTCGGCTCAGGCAAAGGTTATCTAACTTTTGCATTATATGACTATTTACAGGCGCAGCATAAAACACCGTTAATTACGGGGGTTGAACTACGTTCGAATCTGGTTGAATTTTGCCAAAATGTTGCTGATCAAACAGGTTTTAGTCATCTTGATTTCTTTGAAGGCGATGTGCGTAGCTATCAGCCAGAAAAGTTAGATGTAATGATTGCATTGCATGCCTGTGATATCGCCACTGACTTTGCCATTCATACCGGTATTCGCCTCAATGCATCCATGATTATGTGCGCACCTTGTTGCCATAAGGAACTCCGGCCACAGCTGCAAAGTCCAGAGGTATTACAGCCGATGTTGCAATTCGGGATTCACGCGGGGCAACAGGCTGAAATGCTGACGGATACTCTACGTGCATTACTGCTTAAAGCTTATGGTTATGAAACCAAAGTTTTTGAGTTTGTGTCTTTGGAGCATACCAGTAAGAATAAAATGATTCTTGCGACCAAGCGCAAAGATATTCAACAACCTGATGCCAAAATCATGCGGCAGATTCAAGCGTTAAAAGCCATGTATGGCATTGAAAAACAGAGTCTAGAATTATTATTGCAAGATCAAATGCCAATCGAGAATATCGGTTGTAAGTGTTAATTAAAACAGAGAAAAAGATGTACCAAGTCAAGCAGGGAAATTGGGATCAATTACAGCAAGATGCGAAATTGATCCGAACATTGGTTTTTATTCAGGAACAAGGTATTGCTGAAGCGGATGAGTGGGATGAGCAAGATGCGATCTCACAACACTTTGTCATCTATGATCAGGATCAGCCGATTGCGACAGCACGATTATTGCAAAATAATAGCATTGGGCGAGTTGCTGTGCTTAAGGCTTATCGGGGGCAGGGTCTTGGTCAAATGATTATGCTGGATATTATAGCCTTTGCGGACCAGCAGGGTCGTGCATTCCTGCATTTGTCTTCACAAGTCCATGCGATGTCATTTTATCAGCAGCTTGGTTTTGTGGTGCAAGGAGATGAATATGATGAATGTGGTATTCCACATATTGAGATGATCATGCCAATCACAGGAGCGGTTTGACCTGTAAGATTGGCATCTATTGATTGTTCTGACTATTGCTTCGTTTGTGCAGCCACTTCTGAGCTTGCAGGAGAAGTTTCCTGAGAAAGCTCTTTTTGTTGTTGCGCTTTACGCTGTGCGCCTGGCATATAGTCAGGTTCTTGGGTCATGGCCAAATAGAAAAAGCTTAAAAAGATCGTGCTGAGCACACCGACAATAATTACAAATTTCCATCCCAGTACGGTTTCTTCATTTGAATCTTTTTTTTGGGATGGCTGATTATTCATAATAAATTCCAAAAATAACAAAACATAAAACTAGATTTTGCGCCCTTTAGGGCTGATTTGCCAAGTGGAAATAGGGAATTGAGGTTAAGAAATTGGCTTATACTTTGGATAGGGAAGCCTAGATCGAAGATGCTGCCATCGTTGAACTAAGAAAGAATGCTTCGCCATCCAAAGTATAATTAGATTTGTTTGTATAAGAATTAAAGCTTGTTCCAGTCCTCAATTGCCTTTAACCCTGTTTCTATTCCTACATCATAACTATAACGGATCTTGGATTTATTCTTTGAAAGTCGACCTGCCATATTTTTTAAATCAGGTGGGCAAACTTCCAGAATTTTCTGACCAGAGGCTGAGCGGGTAAATTCGACGGCAGCGTTATAACGTTGAGTTCGCGTTAATAAACTTTGTGCAAAACCACGCTGTTGTTTAAACAGGTATTTGGCAAGGAACTGATCACCTTTACTGCTGGCCTTAGAATAATTTTTTGGACGAGTTCTGAGTACCATTAACTTGGAAACATCATGCTGTTGTGCTGCCCAATGCACGGGTAAGGCATCTGCAACACCGCCATCAAAATAAGGCTCACCGAAGACTTCAACTGCTTGACGAGTTAAGACAGGAATTGAACTGGATGCTCTTAGACCTTCTAAGATATTGTCTTTGGAAGCTTTGATATAAGTGGCTTCACCTGAAATGGCATGCGTCAATACCATATAAAATTCAGGATGATTGGCAAATAAATGAGCTTGATTGAGCGGATGCTCTTTTTCGACGATGTCCCACATCCATTTTAAGTCCAGTAGGTCACCGCCTTTGAAAAAGCGACCGTATTGAATAAACTCAGAACGAAGCGAGTGATCGAGGTAGAGATTTAGGGTGCGGCCTTGCTGTGCTGCGAGGTAGTTAGCCACATTGGTTGAGCCTGAAGAGACGCCAACGCAGAGATCAAAAGGATTAAATTGTTGCTGTAAAAATGCATCTAAGACACCGCTGGTGAATGCACCGCGCATTCCACCGCCTTCAACGACCAGTGCCTGACGATTTTGTTGAAGCATTGAAAATCTCGAATATCATGATAAACCCATGTTTTACACGGATTTATCATATTCGACAATAACACTTTAGTGATTGTGTTGATGTGCTTCCGTTGTTCCTGTTTCTGCCGACATTGAGGATTGTGACATTTCAGCAGGAGTTGCGGCTTTCTTCTGATTCATCGGCATATAATCTGGTTCATTATTAATGGCCAAGTAGAAAATCACCATAAACAGTACGCTGAGAATTGTAGTGATGATTAATGCTTTCCAACCCCAAGGCGAAGTTTCTGGGCAGAGTTTTTCAGACATAAGAAATTTCCAAATGATGCAAAAAAATAAAGCAGAATTGAGCAAGTTATAGCATAAATTGTGATGTATTACTCAGATGTTTTGCTGTGATTTTGTCGAGCGCATAAAAAAGCCCGTACAGACAAGGAGTTCCGTACGGGCCTTAATTGGCTTGGCTAAATCGAGATTATTGAATCACAGTATTTTGCTGTGCTTTTTCTTTCAATAACTTTGGTGGCGTAAAACGCTCACCATATTGTGCTGCTAGTTGCTCGGCACGTTGCAATGATTTTTGAATGCCATTTTGATTCAGGAATTGAATGGCACCACCTGTCCATGGGGCAAAGCCAATTCCAAAAATCGAACCGACATTGGCATCAATCACAGACTCTAAAACACCTTCTTCATAGCAGCGCAGGGTATCCAGTGCTTGCACAAACAGGAAGCGGTCAATCATGTCTTGTTCAGAAATGCTATTCTCTTTCTGCCAACGACTGAGCCCATCCCATAAATGTTTTTTACCATTTTCAGGGTAGTCATAGAAACCAGCACCCGCAGCCTTACCTTTACGGTTCAGCTCGTGAATCATAGTGTGTACTACTTCATCGACAGGGCTTTTCGGTAAATCTTTGCCTTCCGCTTGCAGGGCTTTACGGGTTTCTGCTGCGACATGTTCAGTCAAGGTCAGAGACACTTCATCTTGAATCGCCAGTGGGCCAACCGGCATACCTGCTTTCAGCGCAGCCATTTCAATTTTGGCTGGATGTACGCCTTCTGCAAGTAGACGCATACCTTCTTGAATGAATGTACCAAACACGCGGCTGGTGAAGAAGCCACGGCTGTCATTCACTACAATTGGGGTTTTGGCAATTTGCTGGACAAAGTCGTAAGCCTTCGCCAAGGTATCAGCAGAGGTCTGTTTGCCTTTGATAATTTCAACCAACTGCATTTTATCGACTGGGCTAAAGAAATGAAGTCCAATGAACTTTTGAGCATCTTTACTCGCCGTCGCCAAACCAGTGATGGGTAGGGTAGAGGTATTCGATGCAAAGATTCCACCATCAGCCAAATATTGTTCAGCTTCCTGAGTCACTTTAGCTTTCAGTTCTTGGTTTTCAAATACCGCTTCGATGATCAGGTCGCAGCCTTGCAAGTCCGCTGCATTTGCTGTTGCAGTAATTAGTGCTAAGACTTGGTCACGCTTTTCTGCGGTCATACGACCTTGTGAAACACGTTTGTCGAGAAGCTTTTGTGAGTAGGCTTTACCTTTCTCTGCATTTTCAACCGATACATCTTTCAGGATCACAGGGATGCCTTTGATTGCGGTTGAATAGGCAATGCCTGCACCCATCATCCCCGCACCTAACACACCGACTTTAGTGGCTTGCCATTTTGCAACATCCGCAGGGCGACTTGCACCAGACTTGATTGCATTAAGACCATGCCAGAATGTGCCGATCATATTTTTAGAAATCTGACCGACCGTGAGTTGAGTAAAGTAACGTGATTCGATACGTAAAGCGGTATCAACATCAACCTGCGCACCTTCTACTGCTGCCGCCATGATCGCTTCAGGCGCAGGGTAACAGCCTTTGGTTTTATCACGTAGCATCGCAGGGGCAATTGCAAGCACTTGTGCTACAGCTGGGTTTTTTGGATCGCCACCCGGAATCTTGTAGCCTTTGACATCGAATGGCTGTTGAGATTTAGGATTGGCTTTGACCCAAGCAATCGCCTTATCTAACAGCTCTTGTTCATTCTCAGCAGTGTCATGTACCAAACCGAGCGACTTTGCTTTATCCACGCCAAATTGCTTACCTTCCATCAAGAAAGGAAACGCATTTTGTAAGCCAAGTAAACGTACCATACGCACGATACCGCCACCACCTGGCAGCAAGCCTAAGGTCACTTCAGGCAAACCAAATTTGGTTTTTGGATCATTGATGGCAATACGGTAATGACAACCTAAGGCAATTTCCCAACCGCCACCGAGCGCCGTACCATTTAATGCAGCAACAACAGGTACACCTAAAGTTTCAATCGCACGTAAGTCGCCCTTGAGTTCTTCAATCATTTTGAAAAATTCAGTGGCATGTTCTGGTTGTACTTGAATGAGTTCATCCAAGTCTCCGCCTGCAAAGAAGGTTTTCTTGGCCGAACGGAAAATAATGCCTTTTAGATCAGTTTCTGTTTTAAGCTTTTGGCTGACTTCATTGAGTGAATCACGGAATTCTGCATTCATGGTGTTGGCAGATTGACCTGATGAATCAAGGGTAAGAATTACAATATTGTCAGCGTTTTTTTCGTATTTAATAGCGCTCATGTTGTTCTCCTCACACCAACTCAATAATGGTGGCGATCCCCATTCCACCACCAACACATAATGTGGCTAGGCCACGTTTTTTACCTTGACGCTCTAATTCATCCAACAAAGTACCCAAAATCATGGCACCCGTTGCACCCAATGGATGACCCATCGCAATTGCACCGCCATTGACGTTGACTTTCTCGGCTGGAACGTTGAGCTCATTGATAAAACGCATCACCACGGCAGCAAATGCTTCATTGACTTCAAATAGGTCAATATCATCAATCGTTAAGCCAGCTTTGGCCAAGGCTTTACGCGCAGCAGGTGCAGGACCCGTGAGCATGATGGTCGGGTCAGTACCCACCAATGCCGTTGCCAATACTTTGGCACGTGGTTTTAAGCCTTGTTCTTTGACGGCTTTTTCAGAAGCCAATAACACCACCGCAGCGCCATCAACGATGCCTGATGAGTTACCTGCATGATGCACATGGTTAATTTTTTGTGCCTCAGGATACTTCTGTAGCGCAACCGCATCGAAGCCCATTTGTCCCATCATTTCAAAGCTGGCATTGAGTTTTGCCAAGCCTTCAACGGTAGTAGCACCTCGAATAAATTCATCTTTTTCTAAGATCATCACACCCGAATGGTCTTTTACAGGCACCACGGATTTATCAAAATAACCTTTGGCCTGTGCTGCCGCTGCTTTTTGTTGTGAGCCAACGGCAAAAGCATCGACATCTTCGCGGCTATAGCCATCTAAGGTTGCAATTAAGTCTGCACCAACACCTTGTGGCACAAAAGAAGATTTTAAGTTGGTTTCAGGATCTAGTGCCCAAGGACCACCATCAGAACCCATTGGGATTCGTGACATGGATTCCACACCACCAGCAACCACAATATCTTCCCAACCAGAGCGTACTTTTTGTGCTGCTAAATTGACTGCTTCTAAACCAGATGCGCAGAAACGGTTGATTTGCACGCCTGCAACATCATCATTCCAACCCGCCGCAATCGCCGCAGTTTTAGCAATATCACCACCTTGGTCAGCAATCGGTGTGACACAACCTAAGACGATGTCATCGACTTTTGACGTATCAAGTTGATGGCGTTGTTGTAATTCATTCAATAATGATGTGAGTAAAGTAATCGGTTTGACTTCATGAAGTGAGCCGTCTTTTTTCCCTTTTCCGCGTGGTGTGCGAATGGCATCAATAATGTAGGCCTCGCTCATAGGTTTTCCTTGTATCACCTTAAAATTGTTGTTTATCGAGTGTACTCAATTTAAGTGTCAGTGCAATGATGATAAACATTGGCAAGTTTGATGCTTTTCGCCAATTTGATAGATTGCGTGAGTGATCAAGCCAAGCGTTAAATTTGGTATTTTTCTGCATGTCTTGTGACATCTTCGATTAGACTAGCATTTGGAAATGATTGATAGAAAAGATGGGCGAAAGCACATGATAAAACTAAAGCGTCACTATGCTGTTATGGCATTGATCTTGTCACTTTTTGGATGTGATTCATCTGGACGGAATATTGAAAATAACAAAGCAATTGAGGATAAAAATAAGGTGAGTCAAACGTATTCAAATCAAGTTGCTGATAGCAAAATGCTATTGGTGTTGTCTGCGCCTTCTGTACATGATCCGTATTACAAATCAGCATTTCAACGGATTGTAGATTTCCAGATTGATTATGCAAAATCAATTTTGGGCAATGATAATGTGGTGATTTTGGTGGATGAGGATACCAAGCCTTATTTCACAGGCAAAGTACCTGAAGATATTTTACTGGTGGATGATGTCCGTGATATCTGGATGCGCGACTTCACCACAGTTAATCCAATGCAGCCTGTGCAATTTACCTATACTTGGGCCTCGATGACCAAGAAACAAAGTAAAGATGTGCAAAAAAGTTTTAGTCAGTTTGCTGATCGTTATCAAATTCAAAGAGCCAAAACTGATTTGATGATTGATGGGGGTAACCTTGTTGATGACTATGCGGGTCGTGTGATTACCACCACACGGTTTATGGAAGATAATGAGCTTAGCTATAACGAGGCCAAACAAGAGTTAAAAGCCACGTTGGGTGCAACTGAAGTTGCCATTCTAGAACCCGATGAAGAAGTGCTGGCACATTCGGATGGCATGGTCAGTTGGGTGGATAAAAACACCTTGCTGGTGAATGACTATTCAAAAACACCAGCATTTAGAACAACAGTAATGAAGGAGTTAAAAGCTTCTTTTCCAACTGCAAAAATTGTGGAAGTGCCTGTTGAATATAAGATCAATCCAAAAGGGCAGTGGGAAGGTTTTGAGTCCGCATGCGGTGTGAATTTAAATGCGACGGTCACACATAACAATATTTATGTGCCAACCTTTAATATGCCGCATGACCAAAAAGCACTCACGATCATCAAGCAAAATACCAGCAAGAAAGTCATTCCCGTAAATGCTGAAAGTGTCTGTCCAATGGGTGGCAGTGTGCGTTGCCTCACTTGGCAGGTGACTGGGGACAATGCTGCGAAACTTATTCAAGCGGCTAGAGATAAGTAACTGATTTACAACTTGCATCGACTGGTTCACAAGCCGATGCAAGTTGTTTAAACTCACCTGCCTTTTTATTGTGCTAATAACAAATGAAGTTTATTAATATTATTGGTACCACAGGTTCAGGTAAATCGACGCTTGCCCGACAGTTGGCGCAAAAACAACAATTACAATACATCGAACTAGATAATTTACTTTGGCTGGATGATTGGCAAGAATCGTCAAATGAAGCCTTGTTTTTGAAGCTAAAAATCGCCATGAAAAATGCTGCGGCAGGGTGGGTCATTGATGGACTTTATACCCGCACTACTCCAATGATGATGGAGAAAGTAGATACCGTCATCTGGTTAGATTATCCCTTGCACATCAATTTATATCGTTTGACCAAGCGTACATTTGGGCGTGTGATCAGTCGGAAAAAGTTATGGGAAGATTCAAATAATAGGGAAAGTTTAAAATTGATGCTGTCCAAAGAATCTATTTTTATCTGGTTAATTAAATCGTATCCTAAAAATCGTAGGAAATACTTAGCTTTGATGCAAAACCCTGACTATCAACATATCCAATTTATTCGTCTGACTTCTCCGAAACAAGCGGAAAAATTTTTAGAACAGATTAAGGCTATGCAATGACATCTATTCGAGCAAAAGCTTTATGCCTATTTCGTCATAATGACAAGGTGTTACTTGCAAAAGCGTATGATCCCAACAAGGATGAATATTTTTTCAGGCCGATCGGTGGCGGTATTGAGTTTGGAGAAACCTCTCTTCAGGCAATTGAAAGAGAGGTCTTGGAAGAGATTCAGCAGCAGATGACACAGCCTAAACTTGTCTGCGTCGTGGAAAATCTATTTAGCTTTGATGGGCAGCAAGGCCATGAAATTGTGTTTGTATATGATGCCGAATTTGTAGATCCATATATGTATAAGCAACACGAGATACAGGGGCGCGAAACCAATGGGCATAGCTATATCGCACAGTGGCTAAGTCGAGAGCAAATCGCACTCACTCAATATCCAGTTTATCCAAAAGGCATTGAGCAATGGCTATTCAATGCGTAGATCATTCCAAGCTTGAGTTTATGGACGTATTCGATAAATCTAAATGAAAGAATTGGTTATAGGGTGATTCAGTATATTCTGCGAAAGCTGCACCTTGAACAAAACCAAACTTCTTATAAAGTTTGATTGCTGCATCAAAGTGAACGTCTTTTCCTGTTTCTAAACTGACTTTTTGATAGTGACGTTGCTGGGCAAGTTCTAGTAAATATTCCAGTAGTTGTGCCGCGACTCCTTGACGCAAATGGGCCGGATGTGTCCGCATAGATTTGATTTCTGCGTGGTCGGGTGTCAGTTCTTGGATTGCACCACAGCCCAGTAATTCATCATCGTTCCATAAGGTGTAGACGCTAATTGAATCTTTTTGCAGACTGCTGAGGTCTAATGCAAAACTATGATCAAGTGGGGTGTTTTGATGCAGACCATGCAAATGGATATGAATCAAATTTTGAACTTGTGGGTGAGAAAAGTCAGCTTTTTTAATGATCATTTTAATCAAGCACATCAGAGCGGTATGCTTGATTATTAGCACATTTAAAATGTAGTGTTCAACTCTATAGTAGGTTGAACACTACATTTTAGTTATTAGTTGTGATGACCGTGCAACTGACGATATAAACCCGGTGTTACTCCCGTCCATTTCTTAAAGGCGCGGTGGAAAGTACTAGTTTCACTAAAGCCGACTTGCTGTGCTACATCTTCAAGAGTGAGATTAGGAGTCAGCAATAAATGAATTGCAGCATCACGACGCAAGGCATCTTTAACCCCTTGATAGCTTTTGCCTTCCGCAGCCAAACGACGACGTAAGGTTTGTGGTGATAAATACAACATTGCCGCGACATCGTTGAGTGTTGGCATTTCTTCACCAATCTGACTCTTCAATACATCACGAATACGCGAAGTCAACGAGTTAGTATTTTTGAATTTCACTAACAGCTGGGCAGGTGCTGCTTTTAAAAATTCTTCTAAAGTCTTTTCATCTTGACGGATTGGGAGATCCAGATAATCCGCTGCAAAGGTAATTTCGGTACGTGGTGCATCGAATTGCATCACAGGTGCAAAGAACAATGCATCGTATTCATCAGCATGATTAGGACGCTCATAACCAAAATGCACACGCTCTAAAGGTAGGCGACGTTCAATTAACCATGATGCTAGACCGTGCCAGATCATCAGCATGCTTTCTGTAATGAAATGATCAGGATCTAAAGCTTTAGGAATGTGCGGGACTAAACGTGCTTCATGTTTGTCACGTTCCAAACTAACTGACCATTCATCTCCAAACAGTTTGTAGAATTGTGAGGAGAGTTCAAGTGCTTGTCCAAGTGTCTTGGAGTGAATGATCAATTGACACATGATTGCGAATGTACCCAAGCGACGTGGCTGTACATCGAAGCCCACGTGTTCATCTTGGGTAACCATCCATAACATTTTTACAAAACGGGTGTACTGCTCTGGAGAGATTCGAGCCTTCGGTTGGCGGAGTAATTCAGCCTCTATGCCGACATGTGAAAGTAACGTTTCAACGTCCATGCCTAGGCGTTTAACACCTGTTAAAGCCGCATTCACGAAGTGGATGCTGATCGTATCACGGCTCATATTGAATCCTTCAGTTTCTTTACTATTCACGATAATTGACCTAAATAACCGTCTAAAATATCAAATTGGGCAATTGACAAGAAAAATAATTGCGCCTTGTATACATGTTAAATTGCCGAAACTATCAAGGTAAATGGCTGAACATGACATTGTTTTTGTGTTTATCCACACCTAGTATAAAAGAAAATTTGAACAAATTGAGTAAAAATTATTATGCCATCTGCACTAAAGGGATTGAAAGTCCTCGATTTTTCGACTTTATTACCAGGGCCATTTGCCAGTATGTATCTTGCAGACATGGGTGCAGAAGTTATCCATGTTGAATCACCGACTCGTCCAGACCTTGTACGGATTATGCCACCCTATGCCAATGGTCAGGCCACTGCGCATAGTTATCTGAATCGGAATAAGCAGTCGATTGCACTTGATCTCAAAGATGCAGCCAATATTGAACTGATCAAAAATAAAATTTCTGAGTTCGATATTGTGCTTGAACAGTTCCGTCCAGATGTGATGCGCCGTTTGGGTTTGGACTATGAGACCTTAGCTGAGATTAATCCACGACTCATCTATTGTTCAATTACAGGGTATGGTCAAACGGGTACTTATAAAGATCGTGCAGGACACGATATTAACTATTTAGCCTTGGCTGGCGTGTCTGGACATAGTGGTCGTCAGGATGGGGGGCCACCGCCGTTAGGTATTCAAATTGCTGATGTGGCAGGTGGTTCTTTGCATGCTGTGATCGGTATTCTTGCTGCTGTGGTCGAGCGTCAACGTAGCGGTCTGGGGCAATATCTTGATATTTCCATGACTGATTGTGTGGCGAGTCTAAATAGTATGGCGGCGTCTGCAAGTCTGGCTGGGCAAACTCCACAAGCACCAGAGGCGGGCATGCTGAATGGTGCAAGCTTCTATGATTATTATCAAACCAAAGATGGTCGCTATTTTTCAGTGGGAAGTTTAGAGCCACAATTTATGACAGGTTTGGCTGCAGCCTTAGAATTACCTGTACTGCTTGCAAAAGGTACATCTTTTGACCTTGAAGATCGTCAAGCGGTAAAGCAAGCCTTGCAGGAAAAGTTTAAAACACAAAACTTTGCCGAATGGCAACACTTGTTCCAAAGCTTGGATATTTGTGTTGAACCTGTACTCAGTCTTGATGAAGCATTGGTCTCGCCAATGGCTCAACAAAGAGGATGGGTGGTTGATGTGCCAGTATCGGAAAATGCATCACAAACTGAGCCTCAGTTGGCCTGTCCAATCAAGTTTTCCCGTTCGCAAATGAAGTATGCCTTTATCGGTCAGGGTTTGGGTGAAGGTAAATGGTAGAAAATATGTGCGACTAATCACTGATTGTTAAAATATTGTACAGATTGTTAACATTTTGAATAAGTTGTAATTTAAAAATGAGAGTAACCTTTTATACACAATAACATAAAAGGTTACGTAAACATGACAATCTCTAAATCTTTGATTGTTTCTTGTTTATCCGTTCTATCATTGAGTCTTTTCGCACAACATACTCAAGCAGCATCTTCCGCATTTGACCCAAATGGTCAATGGCTGTTTGGTGATTGGAACGGTCAACGCACTGCGTTGCAAGAACAGGGTTACAAATTTTCTGCTGATTACACAGGTGAATTTGCAGGGGTTTTAGATTCTAAACAATACTCAAGCCATGGCAGTGAATTCACTGGACAATTGGCGTTGGGCACAAACTTCGACCTAAATAAAATTTTAGGCTGGCA
This sequence comes from Acinetobacter genomosp. 15BJ, assembly GCF_000400715.1. Lineage (GTDB taxonomy): Bacteria > Pseudomonadota > Gammaproteobacteria > Pseudomonadales > Moraxellaceae > Acinetobacter. The sequence goes on from NZ_KE007346.1 coordinate 162,336, forward strand.
AGATACTGAGGCGCAGATCACCGTTACATATCGTGATGGTCAGTCTTTGTCCCAAACCGCAGATGGCTTACAAGGTCACCAAAGTTCTGTACAAGAAGTTTGGGGTCGTGGTCAAACTTGGCGTTTAACCGACCTCTGGATCAAAAAGAAATTTTTAGATCAAGCTTTAGATATTAAAGTGGGTCGTTTTGGTGAAGGTGAAGATTTCAACAGTTTTAACTGTGATTTCCAGAACTTATCACTATGTGGTTCTCAGGTGGGTAACTGGGTTGGTGACCAATGGTACAACTGGCCTGTGAGCCAATGGGCATTGCGAGTCAAATATAACCTACAACCAGATCTTTATGCACAAATCGGGGCGTATGAATATAACCCTGAGAACTTACAGCGTGGCAAAGGCTTTAACCTGAGTACAGATGGTTCTCGTGGTGCGATTATTCCAGCAGAAGTGGTCTGGAATCCTAAACTGGGTGCACTTGCTCTGCCAGGTGAATATCGCTTTGGTTATTACTACAGTACAGCGGATGCCGCAGAAATCGAGAATCCTGCCAAAACTGGACATAAACAAGGCGGTTGGTTTACTGCGAAACAACAGTTAACTCGTCATGATGGTCAGTCAGATCGTGGTTTGACTGGCTTTGTCAATGTCACGGTTCATGATTCTAAAACCAATGCCATCAAAGACATGCAAAATGTCGGATTGGTTTATAAAGGTCTGCTAGATCAACGTCCTCAAGATGAAATTGCTTTAGGTGTTGCTCGTATTCATGCCAATGATAAAAACAATAGTTTATTGGATGAAGAATATAACACTGAGCTGTATTACGGCATTCATGCCACCAACTGGCTCACCATTCGTCCAAATATTCAATATGTCCATCATGTGGGCGCACTGAAAGATGGCGATAAGACCTGGGTGGGCGGTATCAAGTTCCAAACCATTTTCTAATTTCGATATTCGGGCAGTTTTGCAGATGTAGTTCAGATGATGGCCGATATCTGCAAGATTGTTATTGTGATTTAAACTCGACCATAAAAAGAGACCTTTCCTGCTTTTTATGGATCTAAAATATAAAAGATGCAAGGTGATCTTATGAATCAATCTGCTTCAAAATCTGGGCTTAGAACCTTGACGGTGGTGATTATCGCCCTCATTGCATTGTTCTTGCTCGTTGGTGGTATCTGGCTCGCAGTAATTGGCGGGTCTTTTTATTATGTGATTGCGGGCGTGCTGTTACTCATTGTTGCAGTACAACTCTATAAGCGCGCATCTGGCCCTTTGTGGGTTTATGCTGCATTGATGTTAGGTAGTGTGGTTTGGGGTGTTTGGGAAGTTGGAACCGACTTCTGGGCACTGGCACCACGTCTTGATATCCTTGGTATTTTAGGTTTGTGGTTACTCATTCCAGCGGTGACGCGTGGGATTGATAATCTCACCTCAAGTAAAGTGGCATTGTCATCGACTTTGGCTATTGCGATTGTGGTGATGGTCTACTCGATCTTTAATGATCCACAAGAAATTAATGGTGTGATTCAAACGCCACAGCCAGCACAAGCGAAAGCAGTGGATGGCATTGCCCCTGAAGATTGGCCTGCATATGGTCGTAGTCAAGGCGGTGAGCGTTATTCTCCATTGACACAGATTAATGATAAAAATGTCAAAGATCTTAAAGTGGCTTGGACATTACGTACCGGTGATTTCCGAACTGAAAATGATTCGGGTGAAACCACTAACCAAGTAACGCCAATCAAGATTGGAAATAACATGTTTATGTGTACCCCACATCAACATTTAATTTCGATTGACCCTGCAACGGGTAAGGAAAAATGGCGTTTTGATCCAAAACTCAAAACTGATAAAACCTTCCAACATTTAACCTGTCGTGGTGTGATGTACTACGACGCTGCCAATACCACTGAATTTGCAACCAGCTTACAGGCGAAAAAATCGACCTCAACCGAGTGTCCACGTAAAGTATTTGTGCCTGTCAATGATGGTCGTTTAGTGGCAGTCAATGCAGATACTGGTAAAGCATGTTCTGACTTTGGTCAAAATGGCGAAGTGAATTTACAAGAGTTCATGCCATATGCTTATCCAGGTGGTTATAACCCAACATCTCCGGGTGTGGTTTCTGGTACTACTGTGGTGATTGCGGGTTCTGTGACCGATAACCATTCGAATAAAGAGCCATCTGGTGTGATTCGTGGTTATGACGTGAACACAGGTAAATTATTATGGGTGTTTGATACAGGCGCAGCTGATCCAAATGCAATGCCAGGTCAAGACACGCAGTTTGTGCATAATTCACCAAATGCGTGGGCACCACTTGCCTATGACTCTAAACTAGATATTGTCTATGTTCCAACAGGTGTAGGTACACCAGATATCTGGGGTGGAGATCGTACTGAATTGAAAGAGCGTTATGCCAATTCAATGCTGGCGATCAATGCAACTACAGGTAAATTGGTATGGCACTTCCAAACCACACATCATGATTTGTGGGATATGGACGTACCATCACAACCTTCATTGGCTGATATTCAAGATAAATCAGGTCAAACGGTTCCAGCGATTTATGTATTGACTAAAACGGGTAATGCCTTTGTTTTAGATCGTCGTAATGGTCAGCCGATTGTACCAATTACCGAGAAACCTGTTCCACAAACTGTGAAATGGGGTCCGCAAACCAAAGGTGAGTTCTACTCAAAAACTCAACCATTCTCTGACTTTGATTTAGCGCCAAAAGATAAATTAACCGATAAAGACATGTGGGGTGCCACCATGTTTGATCAGTTGATGTGTCGTGTGAAATTTAAACGTCTGAATTACGATGGTATCTATACACCACCTTCTGAAAATGGAACCTTGGTATTCCCTGGGAACTTAGGTGTATTTGAGTGGGGCGGGATGTCAGTGAATGCTGATCGTCAGGTCGCAGTCATGAACCCGATTGGCTTGCCATTCGTAAGCCGTTTAATTCCAGCAGATCCAAACCGTCAACCTGTGGCACGTGGTGCAGGGACAGAGCAGGGCATGCAACCAATGTATGGTACGCCATATGGTGTTGAGATCAGTCCGTTCCTATCTCCATTTGGTTTGCCATGTAAACAACCAGGTTGGGGCTTTGTCGCTGGTGTGGACTTAAAAACACATGACGTTGTTTGGAAAAAACGTATTGGTACCATTCGTGACAGCTTGCCAACCTTATTCCAGTTACCACCAGTGAAAATTGGTGTACCAGGTCTAGGTGGTTCGATCTCGACCGCAGGTAATGTGATGTTTGTCGGTGCAACACAAGATAATTACATCCGTGCCTTTAATGTGTCAAATGGCGATAAGTTATGGGAAGCACGTTTACCTGCGGGTGGGCAAGCAACACCAATGACCTATGAAGCCAATGGCAAACAATATGTGGTGATTATGGCTGGTGGACATGGTTCATTCGGTACCAAAATGGGTGATTATTTGGTCGCTTATGCATTGCCAGATAAGAACTAATTTCATTTAGAAATTGATTGTCAAAGCTCAGATTCGTCTGGGCTTTTTCTTTTTGTGGCAATTAGATAGGCTTATCAATAAAACCGTTATTAAATATGCAAAAAAAGCATTTTGTTGATGAATAAAAGCTCGCTATGCTAGTCGCCTTTATAATGAATGACTAGCCATACGCCATGTATTTATATACGGATTTCGATCAACAACTGATTAACCAACGTGTTGCTCAGTTTCGCGATCAAACAGAACGCTATTTAGCTGGAAAATTAACAGAAGACGAATATCGTCCATTACGTTTGCAAAATGGTCTATACGTGCAACGTTATGCACCTATGCTCCGTATCGCTGTGCCGTATGGCTTGATGAATACTAAACAACTCAGAAAAATTGCTGAAATTGCGACAGAGTACGATCGTGGTTATGCCCATGTTTCAACTCGTCAAAATATTCAGTTGAACTGGCCTGCATTGGAAAATGTACCTGACATTTTAGCAGAGCTAGCAACGGTACAAATGCATGCTGTACAAACTTCAGGAAACTGTATTCGTAATACCACCACTGATCAGTTCGCTGGTGTAGTTGCGGGTGAGATTGCTGACCCACGTCCTACATGTGAGTTGATTCGTCAGTGGAGTACGTTTCACCCTGAATTTGCCTTCTTACCACGTAAGTTTAAAATCGCGGTGTCTGCTTTAGAAGAAAAAGACCGTGCTGCAACTGCATTCCACGATATCGGTGTTTATCTGGTACGTAATGATGCAGGCGAAATGGGCTATAAAATCATGGTCGGTGGTGGTCTAGGCCGTACCCCGATTATTGGTAGCGTGATCCGTGAGTTTTTACCACGCGAAGATTTAATCGCTTATTTAGAAGCGACATTACGTGTTTATAACTTACATGGTCGTCGTGATAACAAATACAAAGCGCGTATCAAAATTTTGGTGAAAGCATTAACACCTCAAGTGTTTGCACAAAAAGTGGAAGCTGAATTTGAGCACACGCGTGAAGCATTGAAGATTCAACCTGAAATCTTGAAAAAATTAGATGAAGAATTTACACCATTTGATTATCAAGATTTAGAAGATCTGGACTTCACAGACTTATTCGCTGCACATCCGAAATTCAAACAGTGGTTTAACGTTAATACCAATGCACATAAAGTGAAAGGTTACCGTATTGTTACGATTTCTTTAAAACGTGCGGGTATTGCACCAGGTGATGTCACTAGTGAGGAAATGAACTTAATTGCTGACTTAGCCGATAAATATACTTTCGGTGAGTTCCGTACCACGCACGAACAGAACATTTCATTGGTCGACGTGCCGCAGAAAGATCTATTTGAATTGTGGCAGACGCTTGAACACAGCGACATGGCACGTGCACATATCGGCTTTATTACGGATATTATCTGCTGCCCAGGTGGTGATTTCTGTTCATTGGCCAATGCCAAATCGATTCCAATTTCAGAAGCGATCAGCCGTCGTTTTGATGACCTAGACACCATTTATAACCTTGGTGAACTTGATCTGAATATTTCTGGCTGTATGAATGCGTGTGGTCATCACCATGTCGGTAACATCGGTATTTTGGGTGTTGATAAGAAAGGTGCTGAGTTCTATCAAATTACCTTAGGTGGTCATGCCGATCATGATGCATCTTTGGGTGATATTTTAGGGCCTTCTTTTGCAGCCGAAGTTGTACCAGATGTGATTGATGAGATTTTGAATACTTATCTTGATTTACGTACCGAAGGTGAGCGTTTTATCGATACCTATCGCCGTGTTGGTATTCAACCATTTAAGGAGCGTGCTTATGCTTAATACAACGCTACAAGTGCTCTCTAAAGATGGCACAATTGCAGACAATACTTATCAAGTGATTGCTGAAGATGGTGTGATTCCACAAGGTGACGTGATTGTAACAACTGAACAGTTGGATCAATTGGCAAATGTACAAGGCAAAAAGGCGCTTTACATTACTGTGAATGATTCGCCTGAAACCCATCAATTTCCATTGAATGAGCTTGATGCCATTTTTATTGAATTTGCTGGTTTTAATGATGGCCGTGGTTATTCATTTGCTGCGTTATTACGTCGCCAAGGGTATCAAGGTGAATTACGTGCAGTCGGTGATATCTTTAAGGATGTTTTAAACTATTTAAAACGTTCTGGCTTTGATACGTTCGTGGTGAAAGAGGGTAAGGATATTCATGAGGCTGCTGCTGGGCTTCAGGATTTTACCAACCCTTATCAAGCTTCAACTGCCGTGCCTCAGGCGAGCTATCAAACTGGCGCATAAGCAGATTGAAAGAAAAAAGCTGAACCATGGTTCAGCTTTTTTTTGTTTTGATTGTTAAGTTCAAAATGATTATTCATCTAACTGACAATTGATCATCCATTTAATCCCAAACTGATCAGTGAACGCACCATAGAGTGCACCCCAGAAGGTTTTTTCTAAAGGCATCTCAATTTGACCATTTGCAGACAAAGCATTAAAGAGTCGTTGTGCTTCGTCCTGTTCATCTGGATCAAGATTAATTGAAATATAGTGGTTGTTTCCTTGGGTGAAGACACTATTTTGGGCGCAGAATTGATCATTAACATCTGAAGCCATCAATACGGTAAATTCATTGATGGGTAGGGAAACATGTAAAACCAAGTTTTTATCCGCTTCTGAAAGGCTGACGCCTTCAGTAGGTGGCATATCGCCATAGCGGCTGAGCATGGCAAATTCGCCACCAAACACAGATTTATAAAAATTGAATGCTTGTTCTGTTTGTCCTTTAAAATTTAGATAATGATTGAGTTGCATATGGGACTCCTTATTGTTTTTTTATACAAAGCATAACTTATCGGGAATTTAACAATGGGTGCATTATTTTTTGTAACCCTAAAAATAAAAATCCTGCATTAAGCAGGATTTTTATTGCATTAAAAAGGCTTAGATTAATTCAATCGCAACGGCTGTCGCTTCACCACCACCGATACACAAGGCTGCAACGCCTTTCTTACCGCCAGTACGTTTAAGCGCATGAATTAGCGTCAGGATGATACGTGAGCCTGTAGAGCCAACTGGGTGGCCCAATGCACATGCACCGCCATTAATATTGACTTTTTCAGCATCTAATTTGAAATCATCGATTGGACACATGGTCACCATGGCAAATGCTTCGTTGATTTCCCATAGATCCACGTCTTGTGCGTCCCAACCTGCTTTTTTCAATACTTTTTCGATAGCACCGACAGGAGCAATGGTAAATTCAGAAGGATGTTGAGAGTTTGACGCAGTTGCAAGAATCTTTGCCAAAGGTTGTAAACCACGTTGAGCTGCAACTTCACTTGAAGTTAATACCAATGCTGATGCACCATCAGAAATTGAACTCGCATTCGCGGCAGTAATCGTACCATCTTTTGCAAAAGCTGGTTTTAATGATGGGATCTTGTCGATTTTTGCACTTAAAGGTTGTTCATCTTGATCAACAACCACATCACCTTTACGGGTAGAAACCGTTACAGGAACGATTTCATCTTTAAAGTAGCCTTGAGTAATCGCTTTCTGTGCACGTTTTAATGAACGAATAGCAAAGTCATCCATTTGCTCACGGGTATAGCTACGTTTATTCGCCATATCTTGGGCAAATGAACCCATTAAACGACCAGTTTCAGCATCTTCCAAACCATCAAGGAACATATGATCCTTAATTTCACCATGACCCATACGGTAGCCAGCACGTGCTTTCGGTAATATATATGGTGCATTGGTCATTGATTCCATACCACCTGCAACCACGATCTCTGCACTACCAGCTTTAATCATATCTGCTGCTTGCATCACCGCTTTCATGCCTGAACCACAAAGCTTGTTAATGGTCACTGCACCGGTAGAGTCTGGTAAGCCGGCTTTACGCATTGCTTGGCGCGCAGGGCCTTGTTTTAAGCCTGCAGGTAAAACACAACCCATGATTACTTCTTCTACATCAGTCGGTTGCAGGCCAGAACGGGCAATTGCTTCTTTAATGGTAACAGCACCTAAGTCTGGCGCTGTAACACCAGATAATGCACCTTGGAAGCCGCCCATTGCTGTACGAGCGCCATTAACGATTACGATATCAGTCATGATGTGTCTCCACACTTATAATTTATAAAAATGTTCCAAACTTAAGCAGTATAGTAAAAAAAGGATCGGAATAAAGTGTTTTACCCATTTTAGGCTAGACTGGAGAGTTTTTAGCAACTTGATAACTTTTCAAAGCGAATATTGCCCATACGGCTCAAGACAATTTTGGTATGGTGTTGTGGTGACTCTGAGCAGTAGACAAAACTACCATTGGAGGCAAAGGGAAGGCCATTCTCGGCTTGAAAAACAAGAGAGTTGGGACTTCGTCCAAAAGACCTAAAGTTGAGGTAACCATATTTATGGTTCAAAGGGACACTAAAGAGGAGCGTCTCATTCTGATCACGTTTGTTGTTTCGATTAATATCAATAAATCCAATAAAACCTTTGTTCCAATCTGTGTCACAGGTCTCAAAATTCGAACTTGGGCACAGCATCACATTTTTATGATGAAGTTGTGCATCCGTTTTTGCTTTTTGTATATGAATTGTGAGGATTCTTTTAAGGTAGTTTACTTCGGTGGAGATCATCATTTCACGAAAATGGGGGATTGCAACAGTAATCAAAATTGCCACAATTCCAAGGGTGATCACTAATTCAATCAAAGTAAAGCCAAATGGTTTAAACATATTCTACCTATCTATTTTTATTAATTTTTTTATTAACAATATGTTAAATGAAAACTTAATTTTGCTAGTGAGTATTTCTAAAAAAAAAATTAAGATATACTAAAGCACAAGTTTCTGAACAATAATTCAATCAGATACCCGATGGGAATTGAAAATTTACTGAACTACAACGGAAATTGTAAGAAATTTTGTCAATAATTTATGAGGTTAAAGTTATCAAGCACTTGGAAAATTCATCAAGTGTTTGTATGATTCAAAGTGAAGTGAATAGCTGAAAAAATAATACTGTAGAACACCAGTTGTTCTCAGGACGAAAAATCATAGGCTGAGCTTACACAAAACAATTGTTATCTCTGGAGGATATCCATGAAATTGAGTCGTATTGCACTTGCTATGCTTGTTGCTGCTCCTTTAGCTGCTGCGAATGCGGGCATAACTGTAACTCCATTATTGGTTGGTTATAGCTGGCAAGACAGTAAGCATAATAATGACAACCTAACAACTCATGCTGAGTTGCAGGATGATTTATTTGTTGGTGCTGCATTAGGCGTTGAATTAACACCTTGGTTAGGTTTTGAAGTTGAATATAACCAAGTGAAAGGTGATCTTGACGGTACTGGCGTAGCTAATGCTGAATATAAACAACAGACAGTTGCTGGTAATTTCTATGCAACTTCTGACCTAATCACTAAAAACTACGACAGCAAAATTAAGCCGTACGTATTATTAGGTGCTGGTCAAACTAAAACTGATTTTGATGGTATCTATGAAGTTAAGAAAGATACTATTGGTAATGCTGGTTTAGGTGCTTTCTGGCGTTTAAATGATGCTTTATCACTTCGTACAGAAGCTCGTGGTACTTACGACTTTGATGAGAAGTACTGGAGATATACAGCACTTGCTGGTTTAAACGTAGTTCTTGGTGGTCACTTGAAACCTGCAGCAGCAGTAGTAGAAGTTACTCCAGTTGCTCCAACTCCGGTTGCTCCACAACCACAAGAGTTGACCGAAGATCTTAACATGGAACTTCGCGTATTCTTCGATACGAACAAGTCTGACATCAAACCACAATACAAGTCTGAAATTGCTAAAGTTGCAGAGAAGTTAGCTGAATACCCGAATGCGACAGCTCGTATTGAAGGTCACACAGATAACACTGGTCCACGTAAGTTGAACGAACGTTTATCTTTAGCGCGTGCTAACTCTGTTAAGTCTGCACTTGTGAATGAATACAACGTGAATGCAACTCGTTTGACAACTCAAGGTTTCGCTTGGGATCAACCGATTGCTGACAACAAAACTAAAGAAGGTCGTGCTATGAACCGTCGCGTATTCGCTGCGATTTCTGGTAGCCGTACTGTTCTAGTACAACCAGGTCAATAAGCTCAATAATTTGAGTTTATGAACTGAAAAAAAGCGACTCGTCAGAGTCGCTTTTTTTATGGATATATAGGTTTTTGTAGCATTGATGTAAAACTAAAACATAAGGGTTCGAAACTAGAATAATCTTGCGTTAACTTTGGATACATTGTGGGAATTATTTAGTTTTATTGAAAAGATTTTGATACTTTGTTAAAATTTTGATTAAAAAGTGATAAGCTCTCACAGCTTTATTAGATGTTGTTAAAATAGAATTTTCTAGATTTTTGGAGAGGAATAAGAGGTTTTTTTTCAGTGGCTGCTAACTAAATGTTGTCAAATACTTGGAAAATTGATCAGGTATTTGTATGATTCAACATAAAGTGAATGACTGAAAAAGATACAATAAGATTATTTCTCAGTATTCAAAAACTATTAGAGTTTAGAGAACAAACAATTTTTTGTTTTTTGGAGGATATTCCATGAAAATGAGTCGTATTGCACTTGCTATGCTTGTTGCTGCTCCTTTAGCTGCTGCGAATGCGGGTGTAACAGTCACTCCATTAATGCTTGGTTATCACTGGTATCCTGAGAATGCTCAGGACAAGATGCGTGATACTTTAACAGATCGTGATCCTCAGGGTCGTGGTGATGCTGGAAGCTTAAAAAATGGTGTTGCGTTACAAAGTGATTTACTTGTTGGCGCTGCAATTGGTGTTGAGTTAACACCTTGGTTACAAGCAGAGATTGAGTATCAACAAACTAAAGCTGACGCAGCTCGTAATGAGAAAACCAATTTTAATGGTCAGCCGTGGGATGCTAAGCAACAAACTTTAAGTTTGAATGCAATTGCTACTGCTGATGTGTTTACTGGTAATTATGACAGTAAAATCAAGCCGTATGCTTTATTAGGTGTTGGTCATTCTAAAATTACAGTAGATAACCCAGGTTGGGATCGTCGTTCATATGACACAATCAGCAACTTAGGTGGTGGTGTGTTATGGCAAGTAAACGATGCTTTAACACTTCGTACAGAAGGTCGTGCCGTTTATAACTACGACAATAAGTGGTGGGAAGGTCAAGCCTTGGCAGCACTTCAAGTTGTTGTTGGTGGTCACTTGAAACCTGCTGCTGCTCCAGTAGTAGAAGTTGCTCCAGTTGAGCCAACTCCAGTTGCTCCACAACCACAAGAGTTGACTGAAGATCTTAACATGGAACTTCGTGTATTCTTTGATACAAACAAATCTGTTATCAAACCACAATACAAAACTGAAATCGCTAAAGTTGCTGAGAAGTTAGCTGAGTTCCCGAATGCGACAGCTCGTATTGAAGGTCACACAGATAACACTGGTCCACGTAAGTTGAACGAACGTTTATCTTTAGCGCGTGCTAACTCTGTTAAGTCTGCACTTGTGAATGAATACAACGTGAATGCAACTCGTTTGACAACTCAAGGTTTCGCTTGGGATCAACCGATTGCTGACAACAAAACTAAAGAAGGTCGTGCTATGAACCGTCGCGTATTCGCTGCGATTTCTGGTAGCCGTACTGTTTTAGTACAACCAGGTCAACAAGCTCAGTAATTTGAGTTTATGAACTGAAAAAAAGCGACTCGTCAGAGTCGCTTTTTTTATATGAGGGATTTAAGTCATAAAACATTGGGATTCTCCTTTCTATTTAATGGGTTTTAGGTATTTCAATCACTATCAATTATTTACCATATCTCTTTTTTTAACTGCTGCTTAGTATTTTGTCTTTCACGCCGATGCTGTGCTCGAGGCTTCTCAGTTTCATGAATTCCGCCTTTGTGTAATAAAGGTGAAAGCACTACAGGGTTACGGACTTTAATTTTTGGCATTTCTTTGAGTTTCATTTGATTATCCTTTGATACATAAAATTTGTTTAAGTGTATGTATGATTTCAATCAAGTCAGATTGGTTTGCCATGACTTGATCAATATCTTTATAAGCAGCTGGAATTTCATCAATCACTGCACTGTCCTTTCGACATTCGATGCCTTGGGTCTGCTGAATCAGATCATCTTGGCTAAACAGCAGTTTTGCCTTACTGCGGCTCATTTTTCTTCCTGCACCATGTGAACATGAGCAGAAGGACTCTGGATTCGCTTTACCTTTAACGATATAAGAACGAGCTCCCATTGAACCAGGGATAATGCCTAATTCATCCTGTCCTGCCCGAATGGCTCCTTTACGGGTGATCAGTAGTTCCTCACCGAAATGAGTTTCTTGACTGACGTAATTATGGTGGCAATTAATCGCTTCTTTGGTCATTTGAAAAGGAGGGAGTAATGGTCGTATTGCCTCTAAAATCAGACGCATCATTTCACGTCTATTTTCAAAAGCATATTCTTGCGCCCATTGCACAGCTTCAACATAATCATTAAGACTATTTGAACCTTCAGCAAAATAACTCAAATCTTTATCTGGCACATGTCCAAACCGATGTTGTGCTTCTTTCTTTGCCAGTTCAATGAAGTAGGTTCCAATCACATTGCCTAAACCACGACTGCCAGAATGCAGCATCACCCAAACATCCTGATTTTCATCAAGGCAGAGTTCGATGAAGTGATTACCACCCCCTAAAGTACCGAGTTGTTTTTGCCAAGTGGCATCAAACTTTCTGAGCATCCGAACCAAGCCGGGGTGCTTTTTGATGATTGGTTGTAAGCGCTTTTCTAGTGGAATAATGCTAGATGCTTTTGCTTTCACTTGTTTGTGTAACTCAAAGCCGACAGGGACCTTACGTTCAATGGCATGACGTAATGGCGCAAGGTTGTCTGGTAGCTGTGATGCTTTGAGGTTGAGTCGAATCGCATTCATACCACAGCCGATATCAACACCTACAGCGGCAGGAATGATTGCGTGCTTGGTCGGAATTACACTGCCTACAGTGGCACCTTTGCCAACGTGTACATCAGGCATGACAGCAATATGTGAATAAACAAATTGCAGTTGTGCCATCTTTTTGAGTTGTTCAATGCTTTCGCTATCAATATCGGTTGTGAAAATTTTCACTGGAACACCATATTGCGCATCGGCATTGAGTATTTTTTGTATGCCCATTTTTTTGTCTCGGGATATTTTAATATTTCGTCCGAATAGGCATAAAAAAACCTAGCGAATGCTAGGTTGAATAGAGCATTCGGACAAGTGATCAATCGATTTGTACACTTGTCCGTGAGTCGACAGTGCCAAATCTTATGGTGTGGATCCTAGTTGTAATGGCATGTTGTCGTCCTCCTATCATGTGGTGCCGTTGAAAATATGAGCGAGATTTTACTCATATTTTCAATTGGGTCAAGTAAAAAGCGGTTTTTTATTCGCCTTCTTTCACATTCATATCTTTATATGCAATCAGTTTGGTCTTGTGTTTCCACTTATAACCCAGCCAGATCGCCAAGAATAATGGAATACTAATATAGGTTGAAATTAAACCTAACCAGTCAATTTTTCCGCCAAGTAAAGCTTGGTAGTTTTGACCTAAGATGATGATTGAACAAAGAATAAATGCAAACCAAGGTGCAAATGGGAAGAATTTGGCACGGTAAGCCAGATCTTCAACTTTATAACCTTGAGCAATATAACCTTTACGGAAACGGTAATGTGAAATCGCAATACCTAGCCAGACAATGAAACCACACATCCCTGACATGTTGAGTAACCAGTTAAAGACTTGTTTCTCGCCAATAAAAGTGGTCAGGAAGCACAGTGCAGCAACCGCAGTGGTCGCATAGAGTGCATTCATGGGTACGCCACGGCCATCCAGTCTTGAGAACCACTTAGGTGCACGACCTTGTTTCGCCATATCAAATAGCATACGGGTAGAAGAATACATGCCCGAGTTACCTGCCGATAAGATCGCACTCAGAATAACCGCATTCATCAAACTTGCTGCAAAGGCAAAACCTGCTTTTTCATATAAAAGCGTGAATGGAGAGAGTGCAATATCTTCGCTCTGAGCTGCTTTTAATAGCAGTGGATCGTCATAGCTGACCAATGTACCGATGATGAAAATACATAGGATATAGAACAGTAAAATACGCCAGAAGATTTGTTTAATTGCTAATGGAATGGTCTTTTTAGGATCTTTAGATTCACCCGCTGCGACCCCTACCATCTCAGTTCCCTGAAAAGAGAATCCGGCAATCATGGCCACACCGATTAAGGCTTGCAAACCACCGACAAAAGGCGCTTCTTTATAAGTCCAGTGCTGAAATACCGATACATTGGGTGTCATCATGATTTTAAAAATCATCCAGATACCAATGATGATAAACACGATAATCGCAATCACTTTGATCAAAGAGAATAAGAATTCACTTTCACCAAACCCTTTTACGGTTAATGCGTTAATTCCAAAAATAATGGCAAGGAAAATGGCACTCCAGTAGAAGCCTGGAATATCAGGAAACCAAAACTTCATGATGAACTGAACAGCAACCAATTCAAAGGCAACAGTAATCGCCCAGTTATACCAATAGTTCCAACCTAAGGCGAAACCAAAGCCATCTTCGACATAGCGGCTACCATAGGTAAAGAATGCACCTGATGTTGGGTTGTGCGTGGCTAACTCACCTAAGCTGGTCATCAAGAAATAAATCATGATACCGATGAGAGCATAGGCCAATAACGCACCACCTGGACCTGCAGTGGCAATGGTTGAACCTGAAGCAAGGAATAAGCCTGTGCCGATCGATCCACCAATGGCAATCATGTTCAGGTGACGTGCCCCGAGCTTACGCTGTAGGTGTTGAGGAGCAGATGTATCGCTCATAAAAATTCCTTAAAATGTTTATTTTGCACAGGCATATAACACCTTGAATCCTTGTTGATCGGCTTTCACCAGACATTCACCAAAACTCTGTTCAATCAGAGGAGGGTAGTTTAGAAAACGATTTGCCACGATCCATAATTCACCTGAATTTTTCAGATGTTTTTTCGCACGTTGGCAAAGTTCCTCACTCGCATCGTAATTGGTATGAATTCCCTGATGAAAAGGCGGATTGCTGACGATCGCATCTAAATCATTCGGTGCATCTACAAAACCAGTGACAGCTTGGAGATTTAACTGAGTTAAATTCAGACCATTTCGTTGAAAGGTCAGCTCAGTAGACCGTAATGCAAATGCATCAACATCAAGTGCAAAAATTTGCCGATTAGAATCTAGTTTGGCCAAATAAGCACTAATAATTCCAGCGCCACAACCAAAGTCGGCAATCTTACCTGATTTTACTTGACTAAGGTAAGGGACTAATACGGCTGTTCCGACATCTAAATGATCTTGACTAAATACACCAGGCAAGGCACAGATATTTAACTGTTCTTGATCTATTTGAACTGTATAAGTTTTTAACCAATGTTCAAGTGGTTTTAACTGCTCGGTTTTTTCGATCTTCATTTGCCAAAGTTGGCAGTGACGTGCACTGTCAAGTTTCAGTGTTTTGCCATATTGCAATAATTGTTTTGCTGCCCGCTCAACGCCGCCCTTTTTTTCGCCAACCAGAAAAATATTTTGATCAAGTTTTAAATGGCTAACCACAGCGTGCAGAATATAATTCAGCAGTTCTTTTGACTTGGGAACGAAAATAACAACCTGATCAAACGGTGCTTGTGGGAATTCCACGGAAAAATGAGAGCGAATCCCAGAGCTGATAAAACCTTGATGATCAGCATAATTCCAAGTCCATACTGAGGCTTGGACTTTATTGGGTAAATTTTTGGCGAGTTGGTCATTTGGGGCATTAATCAGTAAAACTTGCCCGCTTAAATAATCTTGCTGTCTGATGACAACTTCACTACGTGGATCCATTTTGATCTCTCATCAAAAACAAAGCCCAGTCGTGAAACTGGGCACTTGTCATGGTTGGATGATTATTTATGTGTTTCAGGTAAAACAATATTTAAAATAAGTGCAGCGATACCGCCTGTTGCGACACCAGAACTGAAAATATTTTTAAATAGTTCAGGTAGATGCTCAAGAATCTGTGGTACTTGTGCAACACCGAGTCCGAGTGCGAGCGAAATTGCAATAATTAGCAAAGCGCGACGGTCGAGGTGAATACTGGAAAGAATATTGATACCAGAAGCAGCAACAGCCCCAAACATCACCATCACTGCGCCACCAAGTACCGCTTGCGGTACGGCTTGAATCACGGCGGCAACAGCAGGGAATAAGCCTAAAATCACCAAGAGTACGGCAATCCAAATCCCGACATAACGACTAGCCACACCAGTCAATTGAATCACGCCATTGTTTTGTGCAAATACAGAACTTGGGAAGGTGTTGAAGATACCAGCTAAGAAAGAGTTAGCACCGTTGACGAGTACGCCGCCTTTAATGCGTTGCATCCAAACAGGACCATCCACAGGCTGATTTGAAATTTTACTGGTTGCCGTAACATCACCAATTGCTTCAAGTGAAGTGACGAGATAGATAAATGCCATTGGAATGAATAAGCTCCACGAGAAGCTGAGTCCAAAATGCATCGGTGTTGGAATTTGAATTAAAGGCGCATCATTGAGTACTGAAAAGTTTAAATGCCCCATGAATCCAGCAAGAATATAGCCAATCACGAGTGCGATTAAAATTGCTGAACTTTTCACCCAAATAATTTTGATACGATTCAATAGAATAATAATGCCAAGTACGGTACATGACATAATGAGGTTGTCTGCATTGGCAAAGGTGTTGTCCTGCATTGCAGTATAACCACCGCCCATACTAATCAAGCCTTCTTTAATCAAAGTAAGACCAATCAATAGCACCACAATACCTGTAACTAACGGCGTAATCAGCTTTTTCACCCATGGCAAAATTCGAGAAACGCCCATTTCAATAAATGAACCTGCAATCACCACACCAAAAATGGCACCCATCACTTGCTCAACTGGCGTACCTGCAGCAACCATTGCGCTTCCAATACCAATAATTGGACCAATAAAGTTAAAACTTGTACCTTGGACAATGAGCAGTCCTGCACCAAAGGGACCAACCTTTTTACACTGTAAAAAGGTTGCAATTCCTGAAATGATTAAAGACATCGAAAGGATCATATTTGTGTCTTCACGAGAGACGCCAAGTGCCAAACAAATCAGTAATCCAGGGGTGACAATCGGGACTAAAATCGCCAAAAGATGCTGTAAAGCGGCTAAAAATGCAACAAAAGGTTTCGGTCGATCATTGAGTCCGTAAACCAGATCAAGCTGCTGCTGAGGTTGTGAATTCGACATGGGAGTATAAAAAGCGAGAGGCATTAGTGGAATATTCTAATAGAGTTAGCTCGCTTTACCAACGATTCTATGACACTTCGTCAGAAAAAAAGTGCACTGTCAATAAACTGTCACTACTAAAGTTTAGTATTTTTCTGTATAATTTGCCCTCAAATTTAAAGCGTATCGAATTTTACATGTCAGATATTAAAACTCTCCGTAACATTGCCATTATTGCGCACGTC
Organism: Acinetobacter genomosp. 15BJ; assembly: GCF_000400715.1. GTDB lineage: Bacteria > Pseudomonadota > Gammaproteobacteria > Pseudomonadales > Moraxellaceae > Acinetobacter. Next base: position 179,407 of record NZ_KE007346.1, read on the forward strand.
GATCATGGTAAGACGACTCTAGTCGACAAACTTTTACAACAATCAGGTGCTCTTGGTGATCGCGCAGGCGAGATTGAACGTGTTATGGATTCTAACGCGCTTGAGTCTGAACGTGGTATTACCATTCTTGCAAAAAACACTGCAATCAAATGGTTAGACGCACGTACAAACACCGAATACCGCATTAACATTGTGGACACCCCGGGACACGCCGACTTCGGTGGTGAAGTGGAACGTGTAATGTCGATGGTTGACTGCGTATTGCTTCTTGTAGACTCTCAAGAAGGTCCAATGCCGCAAACTCGTTTCGTAACGCAAAAAGCGTTCGCGCGTGGTTTGAAGCCAATCGTGATTATCAACAAAGTCGACAAGCCAAGCGCGCGTCCAGACTGGGTAATCGATCAAGTATTTGATTTGTTTGATAACCTTGGTGGTACTGACGAACAGTTAGACTTCCCAATCGTTTATGCTTCAGGCTTACGTGGTGTTGCTGGTCCTTCACCAGAAGAATTAGCGGAAGACATGACGCCGTTGTTCCAAACCATCGTAGATATCGTTGAACCACCAGCAGTTGATGTTGATGGTCCATTCCAAATGCAGATTTCATCACTTGACTATAACAGTTTCGTAGGTGTAATCGGTGTTGGTCGTATCCAACGCGGTTCAGTAAAATTGAACACTCAAGTGACTGTAATTGATAAAGAAGGTAAGACTCGTAACGGTCGTATCTTAAAAATCATGGGTTACCACGGTTTAGAGCGTGTTGATGTAGAATCTGCATCAGCAGGTGACATTATCTGTATTACAGGTATTGATGCATTAAACATTTCTGACACGATTTGTGATCCGAAAAATGTAGAAGCTTTACCGCCATTGTCTGTAGATGAACCTACAGTTTCGATGACATTCCAAGTGAATAACTCACCGTTCGCTGGTAAAGAAGGTAAATTTGTTACTTCACGTAACATCCGTGAACGTCTTGATCGCGAATTGATTCACAACGTGGCATTACGTGTTGAAGATACTGACAGCCCAGACCGTTTCAAGGTTTCTGGTCGTGGTGAACTTCACCTTTCAGTATTAATTGAAAACATGCGTCGTGAAGGCTTTGAAATGGGCGTATCACGTCCACAAGTAATCATGAAAGAAATCGATGGCGAAAAACAAGAGCCATTTGAAAATGTAACTTTTGACGTTGAAGAACAACACCAAGGTTCTGTAATGGAACAAATGGGCTTCCGTAAAGGCGAAATGACCAATATGGAAGTTGACGGTAAAGGCCGTATCCGTATTGAAGCAACTGTACCTTCACGTGGTTTGATTGGTTTCCGTTCTGAATTCTTGACCATGACTTCTGGTACAGGAATCATGACTTCTAGCTTCTCGCATTACGGTCCAGCAAAAGCAGGTACTGTTGCGAAGCGTCAAAATGGTGTATTGATCTCTATGGTTCAAGGTACTTGCTTGGGCTATGCACTCTTCACACTTCAAGACCGTGGTCGTTTATTCGCTAAACCACAGTTAGAAGTATATGAAGGTATGATCATCGGTATTAACTCTCGTTCTGATGATATGGTTGTTAACCCAACTAAAGCGAAGCAGTTAACTAACGTTCGTGCATCAGGTACTGATGAAGCTTTGACTTTGACACCTGCAATGGAATACACGCTTGAACAAGCGCTTGAATTCATTGAAGATGATGAATTAGTTGAAGTAACTCCAAAATCGATTCGTATTCGTAAGCGTTACTTAACTGAAAACGAACGTAAGCGTAACCGCGATAAATAATTTTTCTTCACTGAAAAATGAAAAAACCGCTAAATTTATTTAGCGGTTTTTTATTGCATAAATCAGAGGGGAGGGACATGCTTAAACACATATTTTTATTAAAATAAAAAGTGTTGTTAAAGTGTGAAATAACTTTCTTTTTTTGATAAAAATATTAAATTAACAACATTATGTGAATAACTGCGGCTGTGTAATAAACAATGCAAAAACAGACCGCGATCAAGTTCAACTCTGGAGAGTTATAGATGAGTATTATTAAAGAATTTAAAGAATTTGCCATCAAAGGCAACATGATGGATTTAGCGATTGGTGTCATCATTGGTGGCGCTTTCGGTAAAATCATTGATTCATTAGTGAAAGATATCGTCATGCCAGTGATTTCATGGATCTTGGGTGGTGATGTTGATTATAGTAATTGGTTCCTTGTATTGGGAGACAATCCGAACAATGTGACGACTTTGAAAGCAGCACAGGATGCGGGACTTAATATCTTTGCCTATGGTAACTTCTTAACCATCCTGATTAACTTCTTATTATTAGCATGGGTTGTATTCTTGTTGGTGAAAGTCATGAACCGTATTCGTAAACAAGAGGCTGCTGCTCCTGAGCCAGAAGCAACACCAGAAGATGTTCAATTGTTACGTGAAATTCGTGATGAGTTGAAAAAACAAGGTTAATTTATCTTGAATAAAAAGCGGCATTTTATATGCCGTTTTTTATTGTCTAGTGGAATAGGATATTGCTGAATAATGATGTGAAAATAATTGTTATTACATAGAAAAGTTGCTGCTTTCATTTTAAGATGCTTTGCATATCGCGAGGGAATCAACAATATGAACCGATTATTTGTATATGGCACTTTATGCCCAAATCGAGAAAATGCACATATCCTAGAGGGAATTGGTGGAGGTTGGCAGCAGGCTTCGGTGCATGGAAGCATTCATATTCTCGATTGGGGGCCAGATCAAGGTTTGCCTGCGATTGTTTTGAATGACCAAGACCCGTTAGTTGAGGGGTATGTGTTTAGTACAGATAAATTAGAACAAAACTGGCAAATGTTAGATGACTTTGAAGGGATGCAATATCAAAGAACCGTTGTAGAAGTCAAATTGTCTTCAGGCGAAACAACCCAAGCATGGACGTATGTGATGAAAGAATAGCTCTAAGTTTTTGATCGGGATATTCATAAGTTATTTAATGTCATACCATTTATATTCATATTCTTCACCAATATAATCTTCTTTATCGTTCCATATTAGGTAACTATCCTTTAATTCGGAAAGCTTCCTAAAAAGGTTTCCTAAACGATTGATATCACTTGGTAGAGTGTGAATGTAAAACTCTGAGTTAGATGTATGAGGTGAAAGTAAGTTGTTACAAAATTTTATATGTATAGCCGATTGGCCAAAAGGGCTTGTTAAAAAAGCACGTAACAGAAAATAGTATGCAAAGTTATCTTCTTTCTTTTCAGAACCAATTTCATATAAGAAGAGATCGTTGGAATGGCGTGGAAAATTTTCTAGTCCTGACGCAATAGTAAGAAGATCATTCGAGTTATGGTATAACTCGAATTTTAAGCTTTGAATGTTGTTTGAAATGTCCCAATGAAGTTCCAAATGATAAGGTTCTTCATAGGGAATTCTTTTAATTTTGATATGATATGTCATCAAGCTCCTCCATGAGATTAAAACTGAAAAGAATTTATCTCAAACCATCCATACGGAATTTTACTTCGACCAGATGGAAGCCAAACTGACTTTTAATCGGACCATGTAAAATACGCTCTGCTGCGCTAAAGACCAGTTTATCGATCACAGGGACCAGCTGACCTTTTTTCACTTCACCGAGTTCACCACCACGTTTTGCTGAATTACAGGTTGAATATTGTTTGGCGACCTTACTGAAATCCGCACCCGACTGAATGCGTTTTTTCAGCTGCTCGGCCAAGTCTTTGTCTTTCACTAGAATATGTCGAACAATCGCAGTTTGCATGATGTGTTCCCCTTCGTACATCTCATAAGCTTACGCTTTTTTTAACTTCAGTGGCTGGCATTGTGGACAGAATACACTGGCACGCTGACCTAATTTCATGTTTTCCAATGTAGTTTCACAATTCACACACATTTCACCTGCACGACCATAGGCCAAAAGCGTTTGCTGAAAATAACCATTTTCACCCATGGCATTGCTATAGTCTCGTAAAGTTGACCCACCTAAATCAATTGCTTGTTTTAAGATGCGTTTAACCTCAATGACCAACTTTTCCACTTGTGTTTTGCTCAGCGTCGAAGCAGGTTGTGCTGGATGAACCCCGATGTTGAATAAACTTTCAGTCGCATAAATATTGCCGACACCAACCACCACATGATTATCCATTAAAGCAATTTTAATGCCGACATTCTTTTTACTCAGTTTTTCACAGAGATAAGCTGCATTAAAATCTTCGCTTAATGGTTCGGGGCCAAGTGTGTCGATCAGTTTGCTTTGATTCTGTTGGTCTAACCACAAAATACAGCCAAAGCGACGTGGGTCGTGGTAGCGTAATTGCAGATCTTCAAAATCAATCACCAGATGATCATGCTTTCTGAGTGCTTCATTGGGTTCACATAAACGAAAGCTGCCAGACATGCCCAGATGCCAGAGCATATGGTCTTGTTCAAATTCAGCTAAAATGTATTTAGAGCGACGTTTAAGTTGAGTTAAACGTTGTCCAACCAGTTTTTCGAGATCGTTCGGAATCGGCCAACGTAAACTTGCATTCAAGACTTTGACTGCTTGAACACGTTGTTGCAACAGCGGCAGCAGGCTGGTTTTGGTGGTTTCAACTTCAGGAAGTTCGGGCATAGAAAGCTCAAGTTGTTTCAACAACAATACAATGAGGGCAAATGTTTCACTTACAATTATGACGGTATTTAATTTTATTTACCAATGCCGATCAGTAACCAGATTATTGATGGTTTCGGCTAAAGTTAATGATGTAAGACAAATATAAAATAATCAGATGCTTACTTTTAAAAATCATCCTTTCGAAATTTTTGAGAAATAAGGAATCTTCATGCCTTCACTGAAAATTAACCTTTTATACGGTTGCGTCGCAATGTGTATGGGGGCGGGTAGTAGTGCTGTCTGGGCAGTTGAATCAGATGCAGATCAAGCAGTGCAGCTTCCAACGATCAAAGTTGAAGCGACACGAACCAATACCACTTATATGCAAACCCCTGCATCGATCTTTAGAGTAGATATGCCTCAAAATGATCAATCTGCGCAGGTGAACTTAACCGAAGTGGTGAAAGGGATTCCAAGTGTTCAATTACGCAATCGCGAGAATTATGCGCAGGACTTGCAGCTTTCGATGCGTGGTTTTGGTGCGCGTTCTACCTTTGGTGTGCGTGGGATCCGCTTATATACCGATGGTATTCCAGCAACAATGCCAGATGGGCAGGGCCAAACCTCAAATATTGATTTAAGTAGCCTCAGTCATCTTGAAGTATTAACCGGTCCATTTTCATCACTGTATGGCAACTCATCAGGTGGAGCAATTTTGGCGACAACTAGAGAGGGACAGGGTAAAGATTCGATTGAGATGAGTTATGCGGGTGGCAGCCATAACAAGAATCGTGCAGGTTTGGTACTACAGGGCGGTGCAAAACATCAAAATGAACCGAGCTATATCATCAGTTCCTCGTATTTTGATACCGATGGCTATCGTGAGCATAGCAGTGCAGAAAAAGTCTTAAATAATGCGAAACTGACGTGGAACTTGGATGATGGCAGTAAAATTAATTGGATCACCAACTATGTCAAGATTCATGCCGATGATCCCCAAGGCTTAAATAGAACTCAATGGCAGCAAAACCCGCGTCAGGTGAATGATGCGAATAATGTATATAACGTTCGTAAAGATATTGAACAAACACAAACGGGTGTGACTTGGTCTAAACCAATTAATGATCAGCATGAGCTGTATGCCATGGCTTATTTGGGCAATCGTCAGGTGACTCAATATCAATCAATTCCCCAATCCGCGCAAAGAAATCCTAATCATGCAGGTGGTGTGATTGATTTTGAACGTAATTATTACGGTGCTGATTTTCGCTGGACAGGCAAAGAACTGTTGCCGAATACCACTTTTAGTGCAGGGCTTGCTGTTGATAGCATGGATGAAGACCGTAAAGGTTATGAAAACTTTAATCTTATTAATGGCTCGCCGTCTTATGGGGTAAAAGGCTCATTGCGTCGTAATGAAGATAATACTTTGTGGAATGTTGATCCCTATTTGCAAGCCTCTTGGCAGTTTTTACCGACTTGGCGCTTAGATGCGGGTGTACGCTATAGTAATGTACATTACAAATCCAAGGATCACTATTTAAGTAACGGTAATGATAGTGATAAAACGGATTATAACAAGGTGTTGCCATCAGCTGCTTTAAGTTGGCAAATTGCACCTGAGTTATTGGCCTATGCTAGCTATGCCAAAGGCTTTGAAACACCGACTTTCACAGAAATGGCTTATCAAGCTGATCCTAAAAAGTCTGGGTTTAACTTTGATCTAAAACCATCGACCAGCGATAACTATGAACTCGGCGTAAAATCACAAAACCAGCTCGGCGATTTTACTTTGGCTATTTTCCAGAGCAAAACCAAAGATGATATTGTTTCAGCAGGTACTTCTGATGGTCGTTCAACTTTTAGAAATGCTGATAAAACAACACGTCAAGGTGCTGAATTCGCATGGAATAAAAAGCTCTGGAAAGACTTAGAAATGAATGCCAGTTATGGTTATTTGGATGCCAAATTTGATGCTGCTATTCCAGCGATCGGTGCTGTAAAGGCTGTTGAAAAGGGCAATGCAATCCCTGGTGTGGCTAAAAACCAAGCCTTTGTGGGATTGGCGTGGAAACCAGAGCAAGGTTTCTATGCAGGTATTGATGCTCAGTATCTAGACAAGGTCTATGTTGATGACATCAATAGTGATGCAGCACCAAGTTATACCGTTGCATCAGTCTACACGGGATATGCATGGAAATACGTAGATTGGGGTATTAATGGCTTTGCACGTGTCGATAACCTGTTTGATAAAAACTATGCGGGTTCTGTGATTGTGAATGATAGCAATAGCCGTTTCTTCGAACCTGCGGATGGGCGGAACTGGAGTGCGGGGATTAAAGTCAGCAAACAATTCTAAGTGAAAAGAGCAGCATTTATTATGCTGCTCTTTGTTTTCTACTTTTTAGTTGCTGCTTTTTTTGCTGCCATTGCTTCTTCAACCTTGGCTAAAGATTCTTTCGCATTGGGGTAGTTTGCTTCAGCTAAACGAGAAAAAATATTTTTTGCCTGCTCTAAATCTTGATCAATAATATTGCCATTAGCAAGCATGTTTCCCAAAATCATCAGAGATGGCGCATAACCTTTCTTGGACAGGTCTTTTAAGCTCTCAACAGCTTGTTGTTGCATGAATGGATTTTTATTCTTTACGCCAATGCCAAGGTCATATACTGCTTTTAAATTCTTCGCTGGATAATAGTCCTTTCGAAGTAAAGGGAGTAACCTCTGAATGGCAATTTGGTCATATTCAGGTTTTCCTTGTCTGAATAATAAATCAGCAAACTCAACAGTTGCTTCATCTGAGCCTTGAGTCGAGGCCTTATCTAAATACTCTTTATATTTTTGCGGATTTTTAGCAAGGCCAAGTGTACCTTTGTGATAGGCTTGAGCTAGGCTGAAGCTGGCTGGTCCATAACCTTTATTAGATGCATCTTGATAATATTGAATGGCTTTCTTTTCATCTTTTGCAGTACCTTGGCCCATTTGAGTCATATAACCAAGATTATAGACAGCTTGTTGATTACCCGTTGTGGCTAAGCGTTGCATTTCCTGAAAGGCAGCAGGGTAATCCTTTGCATCGTAGAGTTGAGTCGCTTTAGTAAATGCAGGATCCGGTTTAATCGTTGACGTTTTAGGGTCAGCTGCAAATGTTGTGTAGCTTGCAATCGTCATTAAACTTGCGATAAGCAATTTTTTCATGTTTATTTTTCCTTTCATGTTGATCTGCTTTCATCCTTTGCATAGCAGAACTCAATATGCTGTTCCCATCATAAAAGTTTGGTTAAAAATGTAAATAAGGATTTTGTATAAATCTTAGCAAATGGAAGAGACGGAACTGGAACTTTATTTTTATTTAGTTGTTTAAAGTTAATGTCTTACGTTGAAAAATATGAAAGAAGGCTTGAGGTTTTTTGTGGCAAAAAAGTCAACAAGCCTTCATATTTAATCTTTATTTTTGGGGGCTGGCTTCTTGTAAAAGTTGCTCAATCTGTTCTGCATTTTGAGGGCTACCTGAGAGTCGCATCCCATTTTGCAAAAATAAAGTTGGTGTTCCATCGATTTGTAATTTTTGACCTAGGGCGAGATTCTTCTGTATTGGAGTCTCACATTGTGCAGCATTTTTAGGTGCCTTACGGTGCAGCATATAATCTTCCCAAGCTTCATACGGATTTTTCGAACACCAAATTTTATTCGCAATCGTTTCTGCTTGAGGATGTAGTCTCTTTAACGGGAACAAGAACAGATACACGGTGACATTATCAACTGAAGTCATGTGTTGCTCGAGCTTTTGGCAATAAGGACAATCAGGGTCGCTAAAGACATAGAGGATACGTTCCCCATTACCTTTTACGTATTTAATTGCCTGATCGAGTGGCAGTTGTTTGACATCAATTTTACCAAATTCAGCTAAGCGCTCTTCGGTTAGATTCTTCTTATTTTTGACATCGAGGAGGTTACCAAAGAATAGGTATTTGGCTGTTTCATCGGTATAGATAATTTTACCCGCGGCATAGACTTCATAAATACCCGGTAAAGGAGAGGGACTGACTGATTTGACTGGAATTTCAGGGTAATTCTGTTTGAAGTTTCGTTCCAGTGTTTTGCTATCGGCATGCAGGCTTTGTACGCAGAGAAGGCTCAGGCTGAGTACAGATAACCATGTTTTGATCATTATTTTCATGAGAAATCGGTTGTATTGAGAATAGGTGAACAATAACCTTCATTTTGATTCTCGACAAGAATGATCGCTAAACTTTATTTCAAATAAGGCTGCATTGCCAATTGCAGCAATTCGATTAGTTCAGCATCCATGTAGTGATAGTCATCTGGAATATCGAGCACAAACACTTTCTTATGCATAAGTTGTTTGGAATATTGTTCTTTGATCTGTTGCTTGTGTCGAGACTCCATCACAAAGATTTGTTCCGCCCAAGCAATATCTTTTAACGAGAGGGTATGTTTGGCGTGACGGCTGGTTCCCGCTGAACGGGTACTTAGACCGTACCCTTGAGCGAAAATACGTTCGGCTGTAGGACTGCGCCATTGATTGCGGCTACAAATGAAAAGAGTGTTCAGTATGTTAAATCCAATAGTTGAAATCAGCTTCACGTAAATATTTTGCTTTGGAAATTCGAGGATATTCAATTCTTAATTGTCTGGCACGTGCAAGTTTGTCTTGTCGCGTATACAGATATTTCCATTGTTTAGGAGGCTTCCAACAGAAAGAACTATGCCTACAGTCTCGACCACGAAATAGAAATTTTTGTTTACGTCGCCACGCTCGATTACGTGGTTGTGGTACTTCATCCATATTAAAAAACTCATGAGTTGATCGGATTCAGCAACCGCGATAACACATGAGTTTTTAATATAAAATCAAGGCCTGATTTTTACAAGTATTTAGCTTGGTCTTGCTACATCACCATTAAGCGTTTCTGGTAAATCTAAAACGGTTACGCCGAGTTCTTCTAAAGCAGCGGGTTTTGCAATGACCAATGCTAAATAGCCTTCTTCATATCCAATACTATTCACCACCTCAACATCTTTATTAAGTTGAGTTGCAGAGGCAGGAAGATCACCTTTGGCTTGGATTAAATGAAGCCAGTGTTTTGGTTTGGCTTTAAACCAAAGACGTGCCACGATTTCCTGACCAAGGTAACAGCCTTTATCGAAATGCACACCGTCACGTTGATGTAAACGTAATTCTTGAGGTTGGAATAAATGTTCTGTTGTTTGGGTAATCCAAGCCTGTCCAGACTGGATTGCTTGAATTTGCCAAGTCGTGATATCTGTAGCTGTTGCAGAGAACTCGGTTTGTGTGTCGACAACAGTTGGATAAACTGTTCCAACTTCTTCTAACTTCATTTTAGAAAAAGCACCAAACTTTTTAATGTGTTTAGAAAACTCTTCAGCCTGATCTTGAGTAGTCACAAGTTCAAAACTTTCTGGATTTAATCTTTTAATCCATAAACCAAAATGAATACGTCCTTTTAAATCACAAATAGCAGTATAGCGACTTTCATTTTCAGGCAAGCGTTCTACATGAACCGTCACTTGACCTTGTAAAAATTTTTGTGCATCGACACCATTTAAACTAAAAGCAGTAAAACCAAGCTGACTCATAGATCAATCCTAAATCTGTGTTCTGAACACTAAAATATGGATTGTTATTTTGCGCCATTTTTCACAAAAAAGCAGCTTGAGATTCTCGATATTCGTGCTCAAATGAGCGATTGAAGGCATAGCTTTTGTACAATAAATCGCTATGATGAATCGATCCAACAGAATAATAGTGATATTGGAGAATAATAATGACAGGTACAGTTCGATTACATCGCGTATTTAATGCGCCACCTGCACGTGTGTATAACGCATTTCTTGATGCTGATGCATTGGTTAAATGGCTACCACCGCATGGATTTACCGCGAAAGTTCATCATTTAGATCCACAACAAGGTGGAACCTATAAAATGTCATTTACCAATTTCTCAACTGGGAGTTCGCATTCTTTTGGTGGAACCTATGTTGAGCTGGTACCCAATGAACTTCTACGTTATACCGATCGCTTTGACGATCCGAATTTACTGGGTGACATTCAAGTCACAATTCAATTGAAGCAAGTGCTTGTCGGTACAGAAATACAGATTACACAAGAGGGAATCCCTGATGTGATTCCTGTAGAGGCCTGTTATCTGGGTTGGCAAGAGTCACTTTATTTATTGGGCTTATTGGTGCAAGCAGATATACCAGATCAATAAGGAAAACAGCTTAAATCTTAAATACAGAGTTTTGATGATCATTACATCGGGGGATGCTATGTCAGAACAAGCGATTGTTGAACGCCGTGAACAACTTGCGCGTATTGCTATGCGTGAAGCTTTGGAAAATCAACAAGCCGAAGATAGTGTGGAGTTGTTTATTCAACACCATCTGGAGGAAGTGGAGCCAACATATTGGAAAAAGCATTTTGCAACTTCAACGCCATCACCTATACAGGTGTTAGAGTTTTTGGTGCTTGCTCATCAGTGGGAAGATGGGGACTTAGACAGTTATGATATGCTGGATTTTACCTTACCAGACGAAATCACCAACTATGTGATCTGTGTGAGCTTTGATGCAAAAGGGCAGGTCGTAGATATATCAATGGAAAGTTGAACGGATAAGGTGCTGGAGAGTCATGTGCAAATCGAGATCAAACGTATTTATGATCCTGTAGAGTCAAGCGATGGGCAGCGTGTACTGGTTGATCGTTTGTGGCCAAGAGGAATCTCTAAAGAGCGTGCGCATTTGGATGTATGGCTGAAGGAAATTGCACCTTCTACAGAATTGCGGCAAGCATTTTGTCATAAAGCTGAGCACTGGCTCAGCTTTCAAGAGGGGTATTATCAAGAGCTTAAAGATAATCCGTATGTGCACCAACTCCGAGAAATGGCAGCACAACAGCAATTGACACTGATTTATGCAGCGAAAGATCCTGAGCTGAATCATGCTTTGGTACTTAAAAATTATTTACTTGGCAAAGCGATTCAAGCCTAAATTTTGAAAAACTGCGTCTATCCATCATAATAGTCGTTTTGAGTTTCTTTTATGTCTTTTCCACGTTGTCCACAATGCCAATCAGAATATACTTACCAAGATGGCGACTTATTGATTTGTCCTGAATGTTCACATGAATGGCAGGAAGGGGAAGCATCGGCTTCGGAATTGCAAGACATTATTAAAGATGCCAACGGGAATGTATTGGCCGATGGTGATAGCGTTACGGTTGTTAAAGATTTAAAAATTAAAGGTTCATCATCTGTCGTTAAAGTGGGAACGAAGGTAAAAAGTATTCGTTTAGTGCCTGATGCCAGCGATGGCCATAACATTGATTGTAAAATTGATGGGGTAGGTGCCATGAAATTAAAATCTGAATTTGTGAAAAAAGTTTAAATTTTTATTTAGGAGCATGAAAATGCTCCTTTTTTATTAATTACATAAATTACCAAAAATGAACAAAATTTAATCTTCTTAAACGGCAATTGCTGATCTATATTGATGATATAACAAACAACAGTAACTCCAAAAATAGAGGTCTTTATGTCAGGATGGTTTGAAGTCAGTCAGGCGAGTGATGGGCAATATCGCTTCGTATTAAAAGCAGGAAATAGTGAGACTGTTTTAACAAGTGAATTATATAAAACCAAAGCTGCTGCATTGAATGGGATTGCATCAGTACAAAAAAATAGTCCTGATGATGGTCGTTATGAACGATTAACGTCTAAAAATGATAAACCATACTTTAATTTGAAAGCTGCAAACCATCAGGTGATTGGTAACAGCCAGTTGTACTCAAGTGAGCAATCGCGTGATAAAGGCATTGAGTCTGTGAAAAAGAATGGACCATCAGAAACCATTAAAGATTTAACTGCTTAAACTCAATAAAAAAGCCGTTTCAATGAAACGGCTTTTTTATGTTTAGAATTTAGATTAGCGAACAAGTTTTGCTAATAATTCTTCTTTATTGAGATTACTTGATTCAGCATCGCGACGACCTTTGTACTCGAAAGTACCAGCATCCAAACCTTTTTCACCAATCACGATACGGTGTGGAATACCCATCAACTCGAGATCAGAGAATTTCACGCCTGGGCGTTCGTTGCGATCATCTAGTAATACGTCATAGCCTTGTGCTTGTAATTCAGCATAGAGTGCTTCAGCTGCTTCAAGTGTACGAGGTGATTTATGCGCATTCATTGGCACAATTGCAACTTCAAAAGGTGCAATGGCTTGTGGCCAAATAATACCTTTATCATCAAAGTTTTGTTCAATTGCCGCAGCGACAACACGAGTGACGCCGATGCCATAACAACCCATGGTCACGGTAAATGGCTTGCCATCTTCACCTAAGACTTTACAGCCCAAAGCTTCCGAATACTTTGTACCGAGTTGGAAAATATGACCAACTTCAATACCACGTTTAATTTGGATCGTACCTTTACCATCTGGAGAAGGGTCACCTTCAACCACATTGCGCAGATCAAACACTTCTGTGAACTTCGCATCGCGGTCCCAGTTTACACCCGTTGCATGCTTATCGACTTCATTTGCACCCGCCACAAAGTCAGACAATACCGATGCAGCACGATCCACAATCACTGTTAAGCCTTTTTCAAGCAGACCTTGTGGACCACAGAAACCAGCTGTTAGACCGTGTTGTTGCAATTGTTCTTCAGTTGCAAATGCTAAAGGTGCTGCAATCAATGGATGCTTTTCAGCTTTAATATCATTGAGTTCATGGTCGCCACGGAGGAACAACGCAACAACTGGGGTATTGCCTTTGTCGTCAGTTGGACCTTGTACTAGTAATGCCTTAACAGACTGTTTTGCATCAGTATTTAAGTACTGGCAAACATCAGCAATGGTTTTTTGATTTGGTGTATCAACTAAGGTTAATGTCTGAGTTGCTGCAGCACGCTCACCCACTAAAAGTGCTTCTGCCATTTCAACGTTCGCGGCAAAGTCAGATTCTGTCGAGAATGCGATGTCATCTTCACCACTTGACGCAAGTACATGGAATTCATGCGATGCTGAACCACCAATTGAACCAGTGTCTGCTTGTACTGGACGGAAGTCCAAACCTAGACGGGTAAAGATACGGCTATAGGTGTCATACATGACATCATAGGTTTCTTGTAGTGATGCTTGATCCGCATGGAAAGAATAAGCATCTTTCATGATGAATTCACGCGAGCGCATCACACCAAACCGTGGGCGAATTTCGTCACGGAATTTGGTTTGAATTTGATAAAAATTCAATGGCAGTTGCTTATAGCTTTTCAGCTCGTTACGCGCCAAGTCGGTAATCACTTCTTCGTGAGTTGGACCAAGCACGAAAGGATTGTCATGACGATCTTTAAAACGTAATAACTCAGGGCCGTATTGTTCGAAACGACCAGATTCTTCCCAAAGCGCAGCAGGTTGCGTGACAGGCATGAACACTTCTAATGCGCCAGAACGGTTCATTTCTTCGCGAACAATGGCATCCACTTTCTTTAAAACGCGCGTTCCCATGGGCAACCAAGAGTATAAGCCAGAAGCTAATTTACGAATCATCCCCGCACGTAACATGAGCTGGTGTGAAATCACTTCAGCATCATTTGGGGTTTCTCTTAACGTTGCAAATAAAAAGCGGCTTGCGCGCATGGAAACTGTCCTAAAGTTAAGTGTTATTTAAAAGGTGCTATAAAATGAGCAAAATAATGCGCTTAGTTTTAAGCAATGAGCATTATGACATGAAACAGTCAATTTCGCGCAGTATATAGCACTGGCATACGGTTAAATATTGAAATTGTTTAAAAATTAATATTGAGATGGTAAGGGATTTATAGCAGATTTAGAGATTAGGTTGAGCCGAGTGTATTTAAGCGATTGATAATATCGCTATATTCAACTTCAGTCTTGTGATAGGCATTGCGTAGGCTTTCAACTGTTTTTTTGACGTTTTCAATATTTTGAGCATTGTTCTCAAGATTGCTTTTAAGCTGTGCTGGTAGCATTTCACCTTTGCGGTGATATTCCATTTCTTGACGCTTAAAACCAATCTTGTCTTTTTGCAATTGTTGTAATTGCTCTTGTTGGTAGTTTAGCTGTTTTTTCAAGTTGGCTAAAATTTGATCACGTTTTGCTGCTGCAATTTGCGGACTACCATAGGCACGTTTTAGCCTTAAGTCCTGTTCACGACGACGTGCGAGAGACTCGCGTTGAGCAGATTGCTGAACATCGGCAGCTGCATTATAAGCCCGATTGCGTTTAATCACTTGCATATTGCGGTCGAGAGCTTCATAGCCATATCGAATATGTTCAGGGCTGACAGAGGTACTGACATTAGCTACGCCGTTTTTGTCATAATAACGATACCAAACGGGTTTAACCTGTTCAGTTGCGGCAAAAGTGGAACTGCTGACAAAGAGCAATAGAAAAAAACAACAAATGTAACTACGAGTAATCGTTGTAAAGTGACGAATGCGGAAACCGCACTTTAACGAACCAGTCATTACATTCCCCGTAAAAAAGTTAATTAAATCACTTATTTTTAAATAATAATCAGTTGTATATTAGTGCTAATTTAGACATTTAAAAATAGTTATTCAGCAAAAAAAATAGGAATTTAATCAAAAGTGTGAACTGTTTGTGATTGTTAAGCGAAACTGATAGGTTGGTTCAAAAAACTTCATTGATAATGCAAGTAAAGATATGTTAAAAATATCAACTAATCTGTATAAAACAAATTAAACCAACCATAGTTTGTATTGAGTATTGGGGCAGGACAATAAATGGACGATAAATTTCAAAATTTAAAGGTGATGGTGATTGACGATTCAAAAACGATTCGCCGTACAGCTGAGACCTTATTACAACGTGAAGGTTGTGAAGTGATCACTGCGGTTGATGGCTTTGAAGCATTGTCAAAAATTGCAGAAGCCAATCCAGATATCGTTTTTGTAGACATCATGATGCCTCGTTTAGACGGTTATCAAACCTGTGCATTAATCAAAAACTCTCTAAAGTATCAAAATATTCCAGTAATTATGTTGTCAAGCAAAGACGGTTTGTTTGATCAAGCGAAAGGGCGTGTTGTGGGGTCGGATGAATATTTAACCAAGCCATTTAGTAAAGATGAATTGTTAAATGCGATTCGCAACCACGTTAGCGCATAAAATTTAAGATTGAGGAAAAAATGGCTCGTATACTTATTGTAGATGATTCACCTACTGAAACATTTCGCTTTAGAGAAATTTTGACGAAGCACGGTTATGACGTTATTGAAGCGACCAATGGTGCTGACGGGGTCACTATGGCTCAAGCAGAATTGCCTGACTTGGTGTTGATGGATGTCGTGATGCCAGGGATGAATGGCTTTCAGGCAACACGCCAGATTAGTAAGGGCAAAGACACACAGCATATTCCTGTTGTAATCGTGAGTACCAAAGATCAGGCAACAGACCGTGTATGGGGTAAACGTCAAGGGGCTTGCGATTATTTGACTAAGCCGATTGATGAACAGCAGCTTATTGATGTAATTAAACAATTATTAAGTTAATTTTTTGCTCAAGATGAGCCTTCTCAATACGGGATAGGGTATGGCAGCAAATGGATTTATCGAATTGCTTCGTTTATCCAAGCGAGGCAATAAACAATACACTTCAACTCAAAATGAAGTCAGCCGTTGGTCTGGTATCGCATTTGAGATGTTAGGGCAATATTTTGTTGCGCCTTTAGGGGAAATTTCGGAGGTAATTTATCCTCCGAAATATACACCAGTACCAAATACTCAGGCGTGGGTGCGTGGTTTGGCCAATATTCGTGGACGACTACTTTCAGTTTCTGATTTAACACATTTTATTTCAGGACAACGAAGTCAGTTTTCCCCAACGCAAAAAGTGATTTGTATTAGCCATCAAGACCATTATGTGGGGTTGGTCGTCGATCAGGTTTTGGGGATTCAACACTTTAATAAAAAGAGTTTTTTCTCTCAAAATAATGAGCTGGATAATAAATTGAAAGATTATTGCCAAGGTCATTTCCATCAACATAATCAACAATGGCACGTGTTTTTATTGAGTCGATTGCTCAGCAATCCACAATACATGAATGCATCAATAAAATTTATAAACTAATTTATACGCTACGGAACATAAACGCGTATTCAGGGGAGAAGCTGATATGGGCTTTAAACTTAAAAAAAAGAACGGCAATGGCGATAGTGCAGGGCTGAAAAAAGGTGGTGCGTTTTTAGATAATATTAAAGCGCAACTTGACCAGTTTTCACGCTTATTCGGTGAAACAGAGAAATCGAAACCGATTATCTATCGTGCTTTAATTGCTTTGGCCCTTGCAGTTATCCTCTTAATTTACTTATTCGTGAGTGTTCCGCGTTCAAACCAGTTGACCCGTAGTTTGGGTGAATTGCGTTTGTTATCGCAAACGATTTCGCGTCAAGCAACTGAAGCAACTGCATCTGGTACGCCAGAAGCGATGAAAAAATTGGTCGAGTCAGAGAAGCAGTTTGCTGAAAACCTAGACACTGTTGAGAGTGTGTACGGTAAAGGCTCTGATGAGTACAAGAAGGTCAGTGGCCTTTGGGATACTGTTGCCAAGAATATTGACCTGATTGCATCGCAACAAAAAGTTATTAACCAGCTTTACGATACCAACATCTCGATCAGTGAAACCATTCCTGAGATTCAGGCGGAATATAACTTGATGGTCGACCAGATGGTTCGTGAAAACATGCCGAGTAGTCAGGTAATTATCACCAAGAACCAAGTGTTCATTGCAGAACGTATTTTACGTTCGATCAACTCGGTATTGGTCGGTACGGACAACTCAAACGTGTCAGCGAATGACTTTGGTGCCGATATTGATACCTTTGGTGTGTATTTAAATGCACAGTTAAATGGTAGCTCAGAGCTTGGTGTAGACCGCATCAGTTCAGCAGCATTGCGCGAATCTGTAGACAGCATTAAATCTGATTATGACGCCGTATTGAAATCTGCGGCAGCAACGGTATTGCAAAACGCCAACCAGATTGTTCGTGTACGTCAGGCATCTTCACAAATTTTCTCTCAGTCCGATGAACTTTTAACTTCACTCAATGATTTATCAAATAAAGCCGAAGGCGGTTGGGATAACGTTGTTGCAGGTATTGTACTGATTGGCGCTTTGGGCTTACTTGTATTCTCAGCATTACAATTACTTGCATTACGTAGTAATACAGATAAAGAACGTGTAACGCGTCTACAAGACGAATATGACCGTAACCAAAACGCGATTTTACGTTTACTGGATGAGATCGCCGACTTAGCGGATGGTGATTTACGTTCTTACGCAACAGTATCGGAAGACTTTACCGGTGCGATTGCCGACTCGATTAACTTCGCGATTGACCAGTTACGTGACCTTGTATCTCGAATTACAGATACCTCGCAAGAAGTTGCACGTTATACCCAAGATACTCAGAGTATTACCAACCAGTTAGCAGAAGCTTCTGAACATCAGGCGCAAGAAATTGCAGGTGCATCAGCGGCGATGAACGAAATGGCATTGTCAATTGACCAAGTATCTGCCAACGCATCTGAATCTGCTGACGTAGCACAACGTTCGGTGCAAATTGCAACCAATGGTGCGCAAGTGGTAAACCGTTCGATCGAAGGTATGGATCATATTCGTGAACAGATCCAAGAGACTTCAAAACGTATTAAACGTTTGGGTGAATCTTCTCAAGAAATTGGTAACATTGTCTCGTTGATTAACGATATTGCCGACCAAACTAACATCTTGGCATTAAACGCAGCGATCCAAGCATCGATGGCAGGTGAAGCAGGTCGTGGTTTCGCGGTCGTAGCCGATGAAGTACAGCGTCTTGCAGAACGTTCTGCATCAGCAACCAAGCAGATTGAGAGCTTAGTAAAAACCATTCAAACAGATACCAACGAAGCCGTAATTTCGATGGAACAAACCACGTCGGAAGTTGTACGTGGTGCGAACTTGGCAAAAGATGCGGGAATTGCACTGGATGAGATTCAGACTGTATCCGGCGACTTGGCAAAACTGATTGAAAGCATTTCGGATGCAGCAAAACTTCAGTCTGCATCTGCCAGTCATATTGCAACTACGATGAATGTCGTACAGGAAATTACTTCACAAACAACAACTGCAACGTTTGATACAGCGCGCTCAGTTTCTGAGTTGGCAAACATGGCTGAATCATTACGTGAATCGGTAACTGACTTTAAGTTACCTGAGTAAACCGAATTGGAAAGGCAGATGGGGGTGTCTGTCTTTCCATTTTTAGAGATGTTGGATATCTCAACAAGGTGATGGCGAAATGTAACTACATCTTGTGTGATAGATAGGCGTAATTTTTACCCACGTTGGTGGATAAAAACGAAAGAAGCAGCTATGAAACAAATATTAAAAACGTTAGTTGAAACGATGACGCTTCCTGAAGACAGTTATCTTGAACAAGATGCAGAGATTCTTGAAATTTTTATTGAAGAATTAGATGAGATCTTTGTTGAGTTAGAACCATTATTAGTTCAATGGACGGAACAACCACATCAGCAAGATGTGCTCACCGATATTCGTCGCCATTTCCATACACTGAAAGGGTCTGGAAGAATGGTGGGGGCGAAGTCGTCTGGAGAGTTGGCGTGGACGGTTGAAGATACTTTAAATCGTGTGATTGCGGGTACGATTACCTTAAATACCGATATCCAACGCTATATACAAGCAGTTTTCAATCTTTACCGTTTTAAACTGATTCATGATTTTAAAGCAGTTCGAAGTCATCTCATCGATTTCAGACCACTGGTTTTATTGGGACAACAATTACAACAACAGCAAAGTCCTGAGCCAGCATTGGCCGAGTTATTTAAGCTTGCTACTGATCTGGCGCATGATGATGTACTGACAGGCCTTGAATGGGCTGATGCCGAATCAGTTGAAGAAACTGTTCCTGAAACTATCGCAGTCGAATCTCTTGCAACTGAGACAACAGTTCATACCGATGATGAGGTTCTTGCGAAGGAAACTTTGGCCATCTTCTTGGAAGAAGCCGAAGAACATCTTGCCACGATTGATCAATTCTTGATAAATGACCGCCCAAGTAATGATCACTATAATACATTGATTCGAGCATTACATACCTTACGTGGTAGCTCTGCCATGGCGCAGGTTGATCATGTGTTTGAGGCCAGCTCAAAAGTTGAGAATCTGTTTAAAACATTATTACAAGAAGAGCTGGATTCAAGCTCAGATGAAACGGCTCTGCTGACACATTATGCTCAATTTGTACGTGACTATTTACACACTTTGAAACAGCAAGCTCCACAGCGGAAATTTGATGAAATCTACCAGACCTTCAATGTTGCTTGGGATAGCTACGATTTCCAACTTGAAGAAAAGAATGGGAACACCGTTCGACCACAAGGTTTAGTCTCTGAGTTACTTGAACTCAATATTAATGATCTCTTAGACGTTGAGTTTGATTTTGAAAAACGTGCACGTCATGAGTTCCCTCAATATATTCAGTTACTCAGCCAGCAAGCTGAAACCTTGTTACAGCATACTCATCACCATGCAACGATTGGGATGTATCAATACACCAGTCAGTTGCGTTCTAGCTATCAAGATATTCTCTTTAAACCAAGTCTACTTAATCTTGATTATGCATTTGAGCTTTATCACCAAGTCCATCAACAGTTTATCCAACTGTTTGATACTTTGGCTGCAGGACAGCGTGTTACCTTAAGCAAAGCGCATGAGCTTGTTTTAAATGAATTAAGTTCATTCACTCAACAAAATGTTGAGTCTCTGGAAACACCTATTGTTGAAGTGACTGAGGCTGTTGAAGATACAAATACGGTCGGATTCCAAGAAGCAACTACGCCTGTTATTGCGAGTACCGATTTAGCCGCTCAATTTGCTTTAGATAAGCAGCAGTTACAATCAGATGATGCGAATCGAGATTTTGATCCTGACGTATTGGATATCTTCCTTGAAGAAGCCGACGAATTACTGGGTGGGATTGATACTGACCTGAATACATGGGCTGCGGACCATCAAAACGTCAATGCTTTAAAGAATTTGATGCGCTATTTGCACACTTTAAAAGGTGGTTCAAATATGATTCAAGCGCGTCATATTGGTTTGATTGCGCATGAATTAGAAACGATTTATGAAAAGCTGATCAACCAACAGATTCAAGCAACGCCACAGTTGATTACTGCGATTCGTTCAGTCCAAGATGATATTGCCGATCGTATTCAAACCATTCGTGATCAGCAGGTGGATTATCCATCGACACACACTTTGGTTGTGCTTGCCGATTTATCGAAAACAGCTACTGTGGCAGATCCAGTTGAAACTGAATCGGTACCAGCAACGCTACAAGATCCATCAGCTGTAATTGAAGATGTTGCTGAGTCATCAGATTCGATTATGACGGTTGTGCCAGTCCAAACTGAGTCTGTGTCAGCAACGATTGATGTCACCACATTCGCTGCTCAGTTGGCTCTGGATAAGCAACAGTTACAATCAAGTGATTCAAACCGCGACTTTGATCCTGACTTGTTGGATATCTTCCTGGAAGAAGCAGATGAGTTGATGGGTGGGATTGATGCTGATCTAATTACATGGACTGCCGATCACCAAAATATTAATGCTTTAAAGAACTTGATGCGTTATTTGCACACCTTAAAAGGTGGTTCAAATATGATTCAAGCGCGTCATATTGGCTTGATTGCACATGAGTTGGAAACGATTTATGAAAAACTGATCAACCAGCAGATTCAGGCAACGCCACAACTGATTGCGATCATTCGTTTAGTCCAAGATGATATTGCAGATCGTATTCAAACCATACGTGATCAGCAAACAGATTATCCATCAACGCATGTGGTACAACTACTGCAACAGGCCGATCAAACAGTTGCTCCTGCAACGTTTGAAACAGCTGCTGAGGATACGCCTGTAGATGAAGTAAATGAAACTGAGCGTGTTGATACTCAGGCAGAAGTACTTGAACTTGTCGAAGCTGAAATTGATGTGCAGCCAATAGCACTTGAAGAGCAAGTTAGCAATGTTGAAGTCGAAGACGAAGTGCTGGAAGATACTACAGCAGCCCAAACCATTGAGACTGAGACCGTATCGGCAGATGATGATGTTCGCTCTCTGGTTGAACAGACTTTCCTTGAAGAAGCGGAAGAATTAATAGAGCAGGCACAAGGCTTATTAAAACAATGGTTTGATCAACGCAGTAACCGTAGTTTACTGTTGCAGTTACAGCGTAATGCCCACAGTCTCAAAGGTGGTGCACGTATGGCAGAAATGGATGCGATTGCCATTATTGCCTACCACTTAGAAAATGCATTCGAGCAATTTGGTGTACATCATTTCAACTCGAATGTGTACGACAACCTACTCAACACTGCATTTGCATGGCTTGAGGATGCAATTTCTAAACGTCAATATGCAAACTTTGATGGTTTAAAACAAAGTTTAGAGAAGATGGAGTTTGTGGACGTTTCGGCACAACTTCCACAGAAACTCTCTGCCAAAGACATCTTTACTCCTGAATATACGATGGAGTTTGTTCAAGGGGATGGCACTGAGCCGCCATCAATGCTGGGTGAGTGGGAAACCGCTGAACGCATTGAACAGAATAATGAAATGATCCGTGTTTCTGCTGACGTTATTGAGAAGATGATTGATTTGTCAGGGGAAAACGCGATCAACCGTTCACGTATCGAGATGGACTTAGGTCAGTTGGGTGGTACGTTGACGGAAATGGAACTGGCGATCAAACGTTTGGCGGATCAGTTACGCCGAATGGAAGGTGAGTTAGAAAGTCAGATTATTGCACGACATGGTGGTGAAAACTCGCGTTATGCCGACTTTGACCCACTGGAAATGGACCAATATTCATCGTTGAACCAATTGTCCAAGTCTTTGGCAGAATCTGCATCGGATTTGGTTGACTTCAAAACTACGCTGTCTGAAAAGATTCGTGATACTGAAGGCTTGCTGCTACAACAGTCTCGTATTCAAGCGGAAATTCAAGAAAGCTTGATGCGTACCCGTTTGGTACCATTCTCTCGTCTATTGCCACGTTTACAACGTATTGTGCGTCAAACAGCATCGACCTTAAACCGCCCAACAGAACTGGTGGTGAATAATACTGAAGGTGAATTAGACCGCAGTATTCTTGAACGTTTGGTTGCGCCGTTTGAACATATGTTACGTAATGCGATTGACCACGGTATTGAAGACCGCGAACAGCGTTTACAAGCACAAAAGCCAGAAACTGGGCATATCGTGCTGAACATTGGTCGTCAAGGCACGGATGTTGTTGTGACCTTTAGTGATGATGGTAAAGGGATTGATGTTAAGCGCATCAAGGAAAAAGCGTTACAAACAGGTCTGATGACCAAAGATCAGAAACTGGATCAGGAAGAAATTCTACAATTTATCTTCCATCCAGGCTTTAGTACTGCGGCTCAAGTCACTCAAATTTCTGGGCGTGGTGTAGGTCTCGACGTTGTACAAAGTGATATTAAGGCATTAGGTGGTCACGTCAGTGTTGATTCTACTTTAGGTAAGGGCACAACCTTTACCATTCGCGTACCAACCACGGTGGCGGTGAGCGATGCCTTGATGGTAAAAGCAGGTGATCAACAGTTCGCGTTCCCATTGGCACAGATTGATCGTATTGTGCGCATCTCACCAATGGCCTTAGAACAGTACTTTGAAAGTCAGGATGATTACTTCAGCATTGATCAAGAGCGCTATCGTTTACGTTACTTGTCTGAGTTTGTTGCAGGACAGCCAATTCCACGATTGAGTGGTGTGGTGCATTCCTTACCTGTGCTGCTGATTAAAGGTGCTCAAGGTCAGACCACGGCATTACTGGTTGATCAGTTGATTGGTTCGCGTGGGCAAATTGTTGTAAAACCGGTGGGGCAACAGTTCTCAAGTATTGGTGTGATTGCGGGTGCAACGATTCTCGGTGATGGTCAAGTGTGTTTGATCTTGGATGGCCAAAATATTGCGCGACAAGCGCAGTCAACAGCACGCAGTAAGCAAGCGGATGAGACTTATACCAAGCAGCGCTATGATGAGCGTCGCTTGATTATGATTGTCGATGACTCGGTGACGGTACGTAAGGTGACTTCACGTCTGTTAGAGCGTCAAGGTTATGATGTTGTAACCGCGAAAGATGGTGTGGATGCAATTGAACAGCTTGAGACGGTTAAGCCAGACCTGATGTTGTTGGATATCGAGATGCCACGTATGGATGGTTTCGAGGTGTCGAATTTGGTACGACATCATGAAATTCACCGTGACTTGCCAATTATCATGATTACATCACGTACCGGTGAGAAGCATCGTGAACGTGCATTATCGCTCGGTGTAAACCAGTATATGGGTAAACCATTCCAAGAAGAGGCGCTCTTGGAAAATATTGAAAGCTTACTTGCGGTGCGCTAAGAGGTGAAAAATAATGGCTAAGAAAAGCGCAAACTCAGCACTGGGGCAGATTGACCAGCAAGAGTTACAACATTTAATTACGGTCTCAACGGGATTTATTGATGCATATATTATCCAATGTCATCAAAAAGTACCGATGCTGTTACCACAAAATATTGTGTTATCAGCAATGGATACCCAAACCAATATTGATCATATTGAATGGCATGATCTAAAACTTCCAGTCTATGCCGTGAATGATCCCAAACAGAAACAAGGGGTTGCATTGGTGATTGAAGGGGATGACGTTTCTGAACGATTTGCACTGGTCTGCGATGAAATGCCTGAATCGATTCGTGTGCGTATTTCAGAGATTGTGGATGAAGAGCGCGAAACCGATGACGACAAAGTCTTTAAATATGTAAAAATGGGAGAGCATGAGTTTTATGTTCCCCATTTGCAAAATATACAAACCCAGCTTGGGCTGTAATAAAAAAGGAACTCATTTGAGTTCCTTTTTTTGTATGTTTTTTTGGGTTAAGCCAGTAATTCAACCAAAATCTGTTCATAGATTTCAGCCAATGGTTCTAATTCAGCGACATTGACATGCTCATTGATCTGATGGATGGTTGCATTCAATACGCCTAACTCAAGTACTTGCGCACCTGTAGGAGCAATAAAGCGGCCATCTGAAGTACCGCCGCTGGTTGAGAGCACAGTATCGACACCTGTGACATTTTTAATCGCTGTTTTTGCAGCATTCACTAACTCACCAACAGGCGTAAGGAAGGGTAAGCCAGATAAAGTCCACTGGATGTCGTAATTGAGTTTATGTTGATCTAAAGTCTTAAGCACGCGCTGTTTCAGGATATCGGCAGTGACTTCAGTAGAGTAACGGAAGTTAAAGGTCACTTTTAATGTGCCTGGAATCACATTGGTCGCACCAGTACCTGCTTGGATATTGGAAATTTGGAATGAGGTTGCAGGGAAGTATTCATTACCATTGTCCCAAACGGTTTCACAAAGCTCATTCAGTGCTTTAGAGGCGGAATGAATTGGATTCTCAGCCAAATGTGGATAGGCAACATGACCTTGCTTGCCATGAACAGTGAGTACGGCATTTAAAGAGCCACGACGGCCATTCTTAACAATATCACCCAGCTGATTGGTACTTGATGGTTCGCCAACCAAGCACCACGTCATTTTTTCATTACGCGCTTCTAATGTTTCAACGACCTTAACTGTACCATTAATCGATGGACCTTCTTCGTCCGAGGTGATCAGGTAGGCGATTGAACCTTTATGATTAGGATGTTTTGCGACAAAACGCTCAGACGCAACCACCATTGCAGCCAAAGCTGTTTTCATATCTGCAGAACCACGACCATACAACTTACCATCGCGAATACTTGGTAAAAATGGATCTGAATTCCATGCATCTAAATGGCCAGTTGGTACAACATCGGTATGTCCTGCAAAACAGAATACTGGATTTTCAGTACCGCGGCGTGCCCATAAATTATCAACATCTTCAAAACGCATGTGTTCGATATTAAAGCCAATCTTTGCCAAGCGTTCTGCCATGATGTTTTGACAATCATGATCTACAGGCGTTACAGAAGGCTGACGAAGGAGTTGTAAACTAAGTTCAAGCGTATCGGAATGGTTCATGCGAGATGTAGCTAAATCTGGTGAAATGTGAACCGATATAATAGGGGAATATGCAGCAGAAAGGTATGGGAAAATAAACCTTATCTAGGTTTAGATAAGGTTTTGGTAAGTTGTTTTCAGTGATTACATTTTATCTTGTGTTTTCTCCGCAGTTTGTGTGACTTTATCACCTGCCTTAGACACATCTTTACCAATACCTTTAAATGTATTACAGCCAGTTAAAACAAAAGCAGTCATGATTGAAGCAACTAAAATTTTTTTCATCATCGTCTCCATTTCAATTTAATTATGATGTACTTAAGAGGC
Organism: Acinetobacter genomosp. 15BJ; assembly: GCF_000400715.1. Classification (GTDB taxonomy): domain Bacteria; phylum Pseudomonadota; class Gammaproteobacteria; order Pseudomonadales; family Moraxellaceae; genus Acinetobacter. The sequence goes on from NZ_KE007346.1 coordinate 205,507, forward strand.
TAAAAAAGTTAACAGTAAATGACTATGTGGGTTTGATGGTAGATGTGTTATAAAATGTTAATTTGTAGAATAATAATTCACTTTATTTCATAAATAAAAGTGAAGGTTGGCGAAACATATAATAAGAAGGTGTTGGCTGGTTCTGATAATACAAGCCATTGCTCCACCAGACTGCTGTTTGTGATGATGGTTCTAAATCAGGGCAGAGCCATTCATGACGTTGTAGGCGGTAATAAGGCGTTTGTGGGATATAGGTTCCCCAATGTCCTAAACGCCGTGATGCATTGATCCAAGACGGTAAATTTAAGTTATTTTGTTCTTCAGGCAGATAGAGCTGGCCTTTCATTACTGCAAATTTTCTTTGAATTTGATGGTGATTGGCTTCTGAAAACTGAAATTGACGTTCAGTAAAATGTTTTAACTTTCGATGCAAGGTATCTTCTCGGTTTAGGCCGTACCATTGCGCTAAATCTAATTCGTTTTCACCCAGATAATATTTTAATGCAACTTCCCAATGCTCAATTTCATTTGTTCGTGTATTGAGTACAACAAAATCGAGTTCACCTAAGGTGATTGAACCTGTAATTTTTTGAATACTATGTCCCAGCAGTTGGTAGGGATGATAGTCATGATCCAATAACCAGAACCAGAGTAAATTCTCAAAACGTAAACCGAGACGAGTACTTTTGAGTTGTGCCAGAAAATCAATCAGTGGCTGAGGCTGTTGATCCAGCTGCTTTAATCGCTGTTCATAGTTTTGATAATGAGTGTACCAAATCGAATCGTGATGAAGCTCAAAATGATGTTTTACATCAAGATCATTGGGAATTTGAGCCAATATATTAGGGCTGGCAACACAAAATGCTAAATGTCGTACGATTGGGTTGTTAAACTGTAACCACGGTTCAAAATAACTGGAAGTGGTAATCAGGTTAGGCATGAATTAACTCAATCATTGAAATAATAAGTGAAGTTTAAGAAAGAACGATAAAAACACTTTATACTAGCACGGTTGTAAATCGGTGTTGGTTAATTGCTCAATGAAAACATTATTCTGGCGTAGTTTAGTCGTGATTTTTATTACGTTAGGAATTATTGGGGCAATTCTGCCTGGGATGCCAACGACAGTATTTTTGATTCTTGCAGCATGGGCTGCTTCGAAAGGCTGGCCTGAAATGGATGCATGGTTATTAAATCATCCTAAATATGGTCCGACCTTACGGAATTGGCGTGAGCATGGCACAGTCCCGCGTAAGGCGAAATGGATTGCCAGTATCATGATGCTGATCAGTGGTATTTTGATGCTATTTACCAATGCACCATTTTGGGTAAAAGTCTTTACCGATGTCACCATGTTTATCGTGGCTGTGTGGTTGTGGTTACGCCCCGAGCCTGAGCGAGGATAAACAAAGCAACGCTTTGTCCGAGCGCAAGACGAGCAGCTATGCTGCGAGTGGCGAGTTAAGCAAACTTAAAGCATCGCTTTAAGGCTTTGTCCGAGCGCAAGACCTTGCGCCAAATATGGCTCATATGCTGCGAATAGCGAAGATAAACAAAGCCTCATGTTCTAGCCTATCTAAATGATCAGAATAAAATCATACTGTTCTTTTATATTTAAAATACACCAATCATTAAAACTACTGAAAAGTACAAGAAAAAGCCGATAGTCTATGTTGAAATAAAGAGGTTCTATCAGTTATCGAGATAAAAATGAGCTATACCTTAGATCAGGCAGACATTGTCATTGACTTGGCACAACAGACCTTAAGTTTGCCAAAACATAATAAATTCTATGTGATCTCTTCTGGTAAGAATGGCATTGGTGAACAAGAGAATAGTGGCAAGACTCCAAGAGGTTGGCATCAGGTTGCACAAAAGATTGGTGGTGATGCGCCTAAAAATGCCGTCTTTATTGCACGCCAACCCACGGGTGAAGTGTATGACCAACAATTAGCACAGCAATTTCCACAACGTGATTGGATTTTGTCACGAATTTTGTGGTTGGATGGCTTGGAAGAAGGCTTTAATCATGGGGAAGGGCACGATACATTTAAACGTTATATCTATATTCATGGTACTCCTGATACAGAACCGATGGGAATTCCGATGTCACATGGGTGTGTTCGTATGAGAAATGATGAAATTCTTGAACTGTTTGAGCTCGTCTCTGAGCAAGCTTTGGTTTATATTTCTGAACAAGCCTTAGAAAATAAAGCGTGAAAATGCAAATAAGTGCTTAAATAAAATACGAAAATATCATTTTTTTGATAGAATTACTTATTTTTTAATCATTCGTACGGTTTTTTCGGAAAAGAGTGGCAAAAGCGTTTGACAGGCTGTAAAGATTCTCTATAATGCACCTCACAAACGATGAAGACGTTAAGGGCGCTTAGCTCAGTTGGTAGAGCGTCTGCCTTACAAGCAGAATGTCGGCGGTTCGATCCCGTCAGCGCCCACCAAGCCTTTACGTTAAAACTCAAGTGCAGCGGTAGTTCAGTTGGTTAGAATATCGGCCTGTCACGCCGAGGGTCGCGGGTTCGAGCCCCGTCCGCTGCGCCACTTAAGTTTTAATAATTGTTTGTCATGATTGCAAAATTATCGTGCAGCGGTAGTTCAGTTGGTTAGAATATCGGCCTGTCACGCCGAGGGTCGCGGGTTCGAGTCCCGTCCGCTGCGCCACTTAAATTTGCAAGAATGAACACCTTGGGATACAAGATGATAATTTTTATCTTGCGTCATAAAGATTGATAGTTAATCAGTTTTTATTCCTTAGGGCGCTTAGCTCAGTTGGTAGAGCGTCTGCCTTACAAGCAGAATGTCGGCGGTTCGATCCCGTCAGCGCCCACCATAATTTGTGACATTTACTTCTCATTATGAAGTAATACAGTGCAGCGGTAGTTCAGTTGGTTAGAATATCGGCCTGTCACGCCGAGGGTCGCGGGTTCGAGCCCCGTCCGCTGCGCCATTCTCTTGATATCAGTTTAAGAGAATGTTAGTTTTAACAAGTATCTTTATACTTGATCTCTGATTCGAGATGCCATTAGAAAAATCGAAGATTTTTCTCTTGCGCTCAGACAAAGCTTTGCTTTGTTTATCCTCGCTCAGGGCGCTTAGCTCAGTTGGTAGAGCGTCTGCCTTACAAGCAGAATGTCGGCGGTTCGATCCCGTCAGCGCCCACCATATATCTCCCTAAATCTCATATCATTGTAATCCATACAAAGTTATTCTATGATTAGCGTCAATAATGATTCTAATATTGAAGTACTTTATGAGAAACCCTTATCAACGCAAGGCTGCGTCGAAATCTCAAACTACACCTTCTGGTTCTTCACTCAAAGACGCTTACCGTCAGTTCATTCAAAATATTGTTATGCAACGTCATGTGATTGCACTGTATCACGATGGTTGGGCCTTATGCTCAACACCATCTGGACAGCATGCTTTATCAGTGTGGCAGAATAAAAGTTTGGCAAAACTGCTGATTAAAGACAATTGGGCGCAATACGAAATTCAGGAAGTACCATTACTGGCTTTTATTGAAAAATTGATTCCATTTTTAAAAGAAAATAATACGATTTTATCTCTAGATTTAACCCCAGAGGGAAATAATTTATTGGTTTCCCCTGATTCTTTGTTATTGGATATTAAGAATTTTTTATACCAAATATATTTACAACGTCCTGATGTCTTTGCTGAGTTAAAACTTCCTTTACCGCGCGATATTCGTTTGCATAACTCAGCTTCATCGTAGTATTGAAGGGTGAAGTCTTTAATAATCAATATTCATTTAAGATCCAACCACTGGCATAAGCAAAATATTCTCTTAACCATGCATTATAACGTGTTGCTAGAGGTGTGGTTGCTCCTAGCATGGTGATATTGCGATACCCCTGTTTCTTGGCAATTGCTGAGGCACGTAGGGTATGGAAATCACTGGTCACAATTGCAATTGGCTGTTGAATATTGATGTGTTGTGCTTGCAATAAGGTTTGGCTATTTTTGAGATTTAGCTCAGTGCTGGTACTTTTGTCTTCCAGAATGATTTGTGATGCAGGAATGTGATAGTGTTGTTGTACATAATGCGACATCACGATAGCTTCGCTGTCTGTTTCACCAAAATCAATACCACCTGTCATGACTAATTTTGCTTGAGGCTGAGCTAAAGCAACAGGTGCAGCACGATCTAAACGTTTTGCGAGCGTTGCAGATGGTTGTCCTTTCTCCACACCACTACCTAATACAATAATCGCTTTAACCGCAGGGATATTTTGAGTTTTGGTATTGTTATCTGAAAGATAATCAAAGAAATAGCCTAAGCTAACTAACCAAATCCAGAAACAGAGCCAGCCAAAGCGCCAGATTGAATGCAAACGGAAATGGTAGAAAAAGAAACGTTCAATATGATAATAGAAATAAGCATAGAGACAGAAAAATAGTCCAAGTAGCAGCGGCAGTACTGTTCCGATATGAATCTTTTTAAAAGCGATCAGAATTGCGCCATCTAAGAATAGAACTGAACCGATAAGGGCTAAAATAATACGAACCCACGAACTTATTTGCATAATCTTAATTGTGTCGATTTGAACCGTGCTAAGTGTATGCAAAATTCAGAGAAAGGCAAATCCTCTTATTGTCTTATAAAAAAACGAGTGGCTGGCACTCGTTTTTTTATAGAAAAGAATTAATAAACGTCTCGACGATAACGACCAGTTTGTCTTAACTCATCCAGTTTTTCTTCGCTGAGAATATCCATCAATGCCTGATCGACACCTGAAGCCATACCTTCAATGCTACCACAGACATAAATCACCGCGCCTTGCTCAATCCATTTGATCAGTTCATCAGCATTGTTGCGCAATACGTCCTGAACATAGATACGCTGTTCTTGATCGCGAGAAAAGGCGAGGTCTAAACGTTGTAATGTTCCCATGTTTAACCAGGCTTGAATGGTTTCTTGATAGAAGAAGTCATGTTCACGTTGACGTTCACCAAAGATCAGCCAGTTGGCAGTATAGTTTTGTCGATTACGTTGCTGTAACAAGCTCATCAGACCTGCGATACCAGTACCATTACCAATACAGATAATAGGGCGGTTATCGTCAATTAAATGAAATGATTCATTGGTCCGAATACGCAGGGCGATGCTTTGTTTCGGTTGTGCAAATTCGGTTAGCCAGCCAGAACCAAGACCGAGTTGATCATTTTCATCGCGTTTTTGGCGAATCACTAGTCGTAGTACTTGTTGAGATGGAATGCTGGCAATCGAATACTCACGTGCGGGTAGGGGGGGTAACTGCTCCAGTAAGTCTTCAAGTGTACTAAACGGCTGGATTTCAACCCGAAGATTTCTATCCCAAAGTGCTTGTTCAATATTTTGCTTCAATGATTCAACGATACTATGTGCTGGTGTTTGATACTTGATCAAGAAATTCTGAATATCAGTCAAACTATTGGCAGGTTGAATTTCTGCAATATCGCCAGCATGCCATGTCATATCTGAAGTCGTGCAAAGCTCAATATTATAGGCTGCTTGCCCTAAGCTGTCTGGATTGAGCAGGGTGCGTTCGCTTAGCGTCCATTGATCAAACACTTTCTCAATATTCATTGCATGTAGTTCATGCTTGGTCACTATCGAAAGAGCTTGATTCCATTGCTGAATGTCGTTGCTATTGGCGTTATCTACTTCGATCAAGTCGAATAATGGTTGCGCATGACATTGCTTTAACCATGCATCAACTGCATAACCGAAGCTGCAATAACTATCAGGGTATTCTTTAGAGCCTAGCGCGAGTACAGCATATTGCATTTGGCTAAGATCAAGCTTTTGTTGCATCAGTTTCTTGCTGAAACTTGCGGCCAGATCAGGTGCCTCACCTGTACCATAGGTACTGACGACGAATAAAACCTGTGGTGCCTGCAATAGCTCTTGCTCAGTCAGTTGTTGAATTGGTTTAACCGTGGTTGGCTGTTGTGCTTCTTGCAAGCTGGTCGCTGTACGCCAAGCCAGTTGTTCAGCCACACCAGTTTGCGTTGCATAAGTAATCAGCCAAGGCTTAGCATTTGGATCAATTTGCTGTGCGCTGAGTGACTGACGTGCCGCTTGAGTTAATTTCTTCTGTTTACGACGTTTTAGATACAGCATCCAACCTGTTACAAAAAACAGTGGCATGGCCAATGAAGCTAGCATGGCAATAAATTGATAGGTTGAACCAAAGAAACTACCGCGATGTACTGGCAGCATACTGCTCATGATTTTTTCATTGAGCTTTTTGTCTTCATAGAGTTCAAATTTTTCGAATTTATTGTCTTGATAATTATAGACTGCTTGGTTACGTGCGCGCTCATGTTGTGGAATAGCATCGACAAATGAAAGTTCAACTTTGGCATCATCACGTTTAGGAATATTTAAGGTCAGGCTAGAATATTCACGCCCAATCTGTGCATTTACCCCTGTCCATGTTTGCGTCAGGATGGTATTGACCTGCGTTTTTTCTAGCTCTGGTTGTTTATCTTTACCACGGTCATTATTTTGTTGATTACGTTGTGGTTGTTCAACTCCCATGACTTTGAACATGCCCGCACGCCACCAGTCATATGACCAATATAAGCCTGTACATGCAAACAGTAGATAGAACACAACCACCCAGGTTCCCACCACTGCATGTAGATCCCAAATAAAATTACGACCTTTCAGTTTAGGTTTAATAAAAAACCATTGTTTAAAGCTATGCTTCTTTGGAAAGCGCAGATAGATGCCACTCAATACAAAGAAAATCAGCATCAGGGTCGATGCCCCAGTAATCTGTGCGCCAAACTCACCCGCAGTTAAATTACGGTGTAAACGCTGAATAAATTGCAGCGTATCACGACCTTTAACTTCAGGTAATACGGCCGCTGTATAGGGGTTGACCATCATATTATAGCCACGACGCGCACCTTCTTTTTTAATATTGACGGTTGACGATTCGGTTGGATCAGCGGCGATAGTAATGCTGTTAATTTCAATTTCGGGTTGTTGTTGATTGAAATGTTGATACAGTTGGGCAGGGGTGAGTTTCGGTGTTTGGGCAACCTCAACGACATAGCTGTCTTGGTTGATCCATTTTAGGATCTGTGGTTCGTATGAATAGATTGCACCTGTTACCCCCATCAAAGAGAGAATAAGCCCCGCGGTAATCCCTAAAAACCAATGGATTTGGAAGAAAACTTTTTTAAACATGGTCAAAGAATGGAAAGATAATGGAATTCATGTAAAAAATTATAACCCAAGAATAAGAACATAATATGGATTTTGCAGGTAATATTGATTTTGATTCTCATTTATTTAATGGGTATTAAAAAACCTCCCATGTAGGGAGGTCTTTAAGTCAGAGACTAAAACTTAAATTGATTTAGGTGCACCTACTGTTTCATTCAGGTGTCTACGTACGGTATTGAAAGAGAAATTTTTCGAGTCCATACGCTTTGGCAAAATATAGGCGCCTTGTTGTTCTTCGCCTTTTGTTTTTACCTTAAAGTTCACCAAAATAAAGTCAGGCGAACTATACCATTCGTAAATGTCTTTCCAACCAATCGTTGCTGTACCTTCTTGCAAGCCCATCTTTTGGCGCATCACGATACCGTGGGGTTGTACACCTAAACGTAGACCTTTAATTTCCTGTACTGGGAATTCAGTCATCTTGCGTTTAACGTACCACTCCAGACCAAAACGTTTGATCAAATAGAACAGTACCACACTCACAATCACCACCCAACAAATCACGGTTGAGTAAGTGGAGTAATATTTAATAAGTCCTGCAGCAACCAATGAAAGCACAACCAGTGCAATCATAATCATCCATGCTTTGCGGCTGAATTTGTTGGTACTACGCCAAATCATCAGTTGAGCTTGACGTTGTTCAGCTTCAGAAACTTCGTAAGGAACAGGTTGTAGCGTATAAGCGTATAGCGTTTTGGCGGTCATAGTATAAAAAACGAGTATATAACGGGGTTAAGTTTAACACCTATTGGCATGCAAAGATATTATGCCAATGGCGAATCATGGGCGGCTATTGCAATCACAACAGCCATTAAAGTGAAGCAAATTCGGTACCATCTTCATTAGGCTCATGACTGAGGCTTTGTTTTAACATACTTAAACGTGTTAACACACTCAGCATCAGTGAAAGTTGCTGCAAAATAATCAGCGATTCTGGATCATTATCTTCATTGCGGCTGAGCCGATCACGGATGGTTTGCATTAGATTTTGTGCTGATAAATCAGGAACTTCATCTCTGAGCAACGCACCTTGAATGTCATCCAAAGCTTGATCGAGTAAACCCAATACTTCCTGATCTTGGATTTGCTCACGGTGCGCACCTAATGCCGCGATATAGCTTAAAAAAGTATGGCTCAGGCATAAAAATTCAAAAGCTAAACTTTTTTGATTTACATCAATATTTGGTTCGGTTGCAATGGTTGAAATCAGGGAAGCCACTTCGGCATCAGTATTGTGTGCAGCACGTCGAACCACGCGATAATTCAAGGCATTATTACGACCTTGATGATACTGCTCTACAACTTCGGCAAGATATTTACATTGCGCCTGTAGAGAACGTTGAATCGAGCGCGGTAATCTGCGGAATTTCCAGTCTGGCCAGATAAAGCTGACACCAAACCATGCCAAGGCACAGCCAATAACCGTATCAATAAAACGTGGCAAACCTGCTGCAAATGCAGAGCCGTCCAGATTAAAGTTGATTAAAGCAAGGATGGTAATGAATGCAGTGGCTTGCGCATATTGCTTACTGCGTAGCTCCAGAAACAGTACACCGCTCAGGATCAACATCACCAATTGACCTTCGATTGAAGGAATAAAGTAGATGATGGCGAGACCCACGATAATACCGACCAATGTTCCGACGATACGTAAATACAAGCGTCGTTTGGTGGCATTGAAGTTGGGTTGGCATACAAATAATGCAGTGAGTAAAATCCAGTAACCATACGCGATATTGGTGAGCTGGATAAACAGATAGCCAATAAAGAGGACGATGGATAAACGCACGGCATGACGGAATAACACTGACTCTGGTGTGAGATGCTGTTTCACCCTCACCATAATGTCATTCCAACCTTTTAGATCATCATCTTTTAATTGGCTTTCGGTATGTTGTGCATTGATCTTTTGCAGATTTCGTTCTGTTTCTAGGTTTTGTAATTGTGCATCAATCGATTTGAGGTTTTGATAAAGTGCAAATAAGGCATTAATCCTGACTTGATCATAGTGTCCATCTTTGCGCAGTTTTTCTAATGATAAACGCAAGTTCTCAAAACTATGCTTAAAGCGCTTGTTATGCACATAACGGGTACGACTTAAAATAGATTGAGCTAAATCCTGACAGGCTTTACCTTGGATCGATAAGATCCTTTGAAAGCGAAATAAAATATCACTATGTTGAAAGACCTTAGCTAGTTTTTGATAGTCAATATGTGCTGAATCGGCACGCTCATGAATATCTTGAGCGACAAAATAGTATTGCAGACTTCGTCGAGTTCCTTTCTGTCCGCGGTCACCTTTGAGGCGTGTCAACAGTGACATCCGCATATCGTTAAAGATTGCGACCAACTTGCCATTTTCCATGGCGATATCAATCATACTTTGTTGATAGCTAGAGGGTGTCATATCCACATCAAATAAGTTTGATTTAGCGAATAAGAAACTCCCTAAGGCGGTGTAGGATGCAGCCAGTTGATCTTGAACTTTACGTACGGGGAACAGCAGAAAGCTGATGGTTGAAAGTAAACCATACCAAGCCGCACCGACAACAAGAAGAGCGGGTTGCAGATACCATTGTTCAAATAAATGTACGCCCAACATGGAATAGACCGAAATGACGAGGCAACCATAGGAAATGGTGGCATAGCGACGACCTAAGGAACCCAATAAGATCCAGCCGATACAAGAGGCAATTAATCCAATTGCAAAGGCGATCGGATAGGGGAATAGCAGTTGAACCGAAGCCGCTGTAATGAAGAAACCGATATAGGTATAAATCAGGTTCATGATGCGCACAGAAAAGCGGTCATCAATATCACTAATGGCTGCTGCAACGACACCGAGTGTCAAGGGAATCGTTGCCAATTGATAATCTAAAAGATAGGGAACAAAAGCAGTCCCCGTAAAGGCGATTAACATACGCACGTTATACATAAACGTGGTGTTATAGGTTGCTTGTCTTAAACGTCCGAACCAAGGATTCAAAGTTTGTCCTTTTTGTATTCTGCAATCAATTTTCTGATTCTTATTATGCACAAATATGTTGAGGATGCTAAGCTTAGAATGGTGATTAACATGAAAAGTAGAGCATTATGCAGGCAGAGCAAACCAATCAGCGTCAATATTCAACAGCATGGATTTTGTTGCTTGCTTTGTTAACCGCATTAGGGCCGTTGTCGATCGATATGTATTTACCCGCTTTGCCGCAAATGGCAGATGAGTTCGGGGTCAGTACACAAATGGTTGCCAATACCTTACCCGCTTATTTTTTGGGACTGGCGATTGGACAATTGATTTATGGGCCCGTCAGTGACCGTATTGGACGTAAAAAGCCTTTATATTTTGGCTTGGGACTTTATGCGATCGCCAGTTTAGCCTGTGTATTTGCAACCAATGAGTGGGCTTTGATTGCAGCCCGTATCTTTCAAGCTTTAGGTGGTTGTGTCGGTGTGGTTATGGCGCGAGCAACCATTCGTGATCGTCTGGATATGCACGGCTCTGCACAAGCCTTTTCCAGCATGATGATTGTGATGGGATTAGCACCGATTCTGGCGCCAATCTTTGGTGCATGGATTCTTAATTTCTTTCCATGGCAAGCGATTTTTATCACTTTATCAATGATTGGGGTGATGTGCTGGCTCTGTGTACATTTCTTCTTTAAAGAATCACTGCCTGTTGAACGCCGTTTAAAATTATCAGCCTACCAAGTGACTACACTCTATGCTGCCATTCTCAAAGATGAAAGCTTTAGAGTACCAATGTTTGCAGGTTGTTTAACGGGTGCAGCCTTGTTCTGCTATATCAGCTCTGCTTCCGAAGTATTTATGGGACAATATGGACTGTCACAGCAGCACTTTTCTTATGCATTTGCGTTGAATGCTGCAGGGATCATGTTGATGTCCTCGCTGAATAAACATCTGAATACCCGAATGGGAATTTTCCAACGCCTACGTTTGGGCGGTTTAATTCAGTGTTTTGGGGCATTGATTGTGCTGAGTGCAGGGCTTATGGCAGATGCACCGTTATTATTGTTAATGTCGGGCTTATTCTTGGTGGTGTCAGGAATTGGTTTAACAGGGCCAAATGCCATGGCTTTGGCGATGTCTCAGCAAGGTGCGCGTGCAGGTACGGCGAGTGCCATTATGGGCAGCATGCAGTTTGCTTGTGGTCTACTAGCGGGAATTATCTTGAATTTCTTGGTATGGAAAGCATCTTTGAATATGGGCATCATGATGCTGTTATTTACCAGCGCAGGATTGTTTGCCATTTTAAAAGTCGGGAAACAGCAAAGCAGTCTCTCTGCTTAGAGAAACTGCTTGATCTACGTACATGTTTAATCGAGAAACACCGTAAAATTTTCAACGGGCTCGCGTGGTGTAATGAAAGTATTCACAATATGGTCTGGGTCGGCATAACCTAAAGCCACGGCACAGACCAGTTCTTCGTCTTCTGGTGCACCCAAAATATCCAGCACGATTGGGTGGAAGTGATTCCATGCCGCCTGTGGACAAGTATCTAAGCCACGTGCTTTGGCCGCCACCATGACATTTTGAATCATCATGGAAATATCCATTTTTGAACCGATGCCCATGACTTTATTGACGGTAAAATACAAGGCAACAGGTGCATCGAACAATTGGAAGTTACGCAGTTGTTGTGCTGCCATTTTTTCTTTTTCGCCTTTTTGAATACCGAGTAGACCGTAGAGCCCCCAACCATTGGCACGACGACGGTCAATAAAAGGGGAAATCCATGTTTCAGGATAATAGGCAAAAGTCTCTTGATATTGTGCTGCAAGTTCAGGTTTTTGTAGCAGTTCAATTTGGGCTGTACAAACACGATCAATCATCTCTGCACGTTTTTGCCCTGTAACCACATAGACTTTCCACGGTTGGACATTGGTGCCAGAAGGTGCACGACTTGCTACCGCTAAAATATCTTTGATGGTTTGTGTTTCGACAGGGGTATCTAAAAATGCACGGACTGAATGACGAGACTTAATCGCTTCATCTACATAGCGGACTTGTTCCGTGTTCATAAAAAACTCCTCATCATCTTGATCTTTTAATGTGTGCTGACTATAAATCAATAAATGGTTTTTGATGATAGTTTTTCACATACAACTTTAGGTGTGTATAAGAAACAAACAAAAAAAGAAGGCTGCAAGATAAGTTGTAGTATGTTTTATATGTTTTGTTTGGTTTGTGTGAAAAAGAAAACTATTAGTAACATAATGAAATCGAAAAACTATTTTTTTATTCACGTGAGAATGATGAAAACTCCTTAAATAAAAAGTACACACAATATTCGAAATTTATGCATAATACGCCCTTTTTAAAAAACTGATTGGGCTTTCCTTACTGATAAGGTGAGGGGAATTTTCTATTTCAGGCATAGCAAATTTATCCAATTCTATGCTGCTAGAAAATGTTGAAATATACACAGATACAAGGAGCTTCTCATGAGTGTATCTCTCATCCGTAAGCCGTTCGTACTACAAGGTTTAGCAATCACTGTTGCTGCCTTAATGATGAACAACGCGCACGCTGCTAGTGATCAAGAACAGATTCAACAACTTCGTGATGAAGTGAAGGAATTAAAAGCTTTATTACAGCAATATGTTCCCCAAGCAAAACAAAAAAATGACCTTGCTCCTGTACAGGAACATTCTAATTTTAAAGAAACACATCCAGATCATCCTGCAAATGTAGTTGTGGCACCCGCTGTCCCTAAAAAGTCGCAATTGGTGTTTAACACTGCTTCTGGCGCAGAAGTTAAATTACACGGTTTCTTACGTGGTGATGCTTCTTATCAATCGAAAGGTGGTGACGGGATATTTAACCGCATCAATAAGGTTGATTTAGAAGGTGCTGAAAAGAACAGTGATCGCTTCTACAGCACGGCAACAGTTACCCGTTTGGGGCTTGATTTTAAAGCACCAGTCGAAGGCGCTGAAGTGGGTGGTAAGTTAGAAGTCGATTTCCGTGGTGGTAGCAGCAATGACACCATTCGTATTCGCCATGCTTATTTAACAATGAATGACTGGCTATTTGGTCAAACCACCTCAACTTTCTTGGCAACAGACTTACAGCCAGAAATGCTTGATTTCAACTCACCTTTGGGTATCGGGACTTACCGTACACCAATGGTTCGTTATAGTGGTGCATTTAATCCAAATACACATTATTTTGTTGCCTTGGAAAAAGGCAATGACGATAACCGAGCACCTGCTTTAACTTCAAAATTAAAATATGATTTTGCTGAAGGTAAGGGTACGACTTCTGCACGAGCACTGATTACCGAAGCACGCAGTCGAGCGGCTTATAACAATGACAAACAACTGAGTGCCAACGAGTCAGAATTAGGTTGGGGTGCGGCTGTTGGTGCAAAATATAAGTTCACCGATGCATTGCAGGCGATGATCGACTATTCGCATGTGAAGGGCGATAGTAAATTCTTGTTGTATACCAATAATGCTTACAACGTAAACCCAAATAACTTTGGTTTAAATCTGAATGAGTTTGATGCTCTCACCGTAGGGGCGACTTATCAAATTAATCCTAAATTGCGTAGTACTTTGGCTTATGGCGCAATGTTTGCTGATGATAGTAATGACTTTGCTAAACAGGCTGTTATCGCAAAAGATGCTGCACAGAACAAAACTTTGCAACAAGGTTGGTGGAATATCATGTATTCGCCCGTTACACCAATTACGTTTGGTCTAGAGTATGTCTACGGTGAACGTAAAACCTTTGATGGACAAAAAGGTAAGGATAATCGTGTAGGGGCCATGGCTCGCTATAACTTCTAAGCCACCTATCCAATAGGTGTAAATCATCCGTGAAAACTGATCGACGAAATAGGCCTTAGTTCTTGCTTAGAACTGTATGCTTTTTATTAAGTTGATTGAGTTTTCACTCATTTTGAGAGTTACTATTTTATGCGTTTCAAAGTGGTGAAAAAACCATCGCTAGAACGAATAAAATAAACGGAAGAAGATATGGAATTTACTTTTAATGGTTTCTATACCCTAATTTCGGCGGTCATCGTCTTGTTATTAGGACGTTTGCTCGTTAATAAAATTGACTTCTTAAAACGCTATAACATTCCTGAGCCTGTGGCTGGTGGTTTGGTTGCAGCGGTACTTTCACTACTTGTACACTCGCTTTGGGGTTACAGTATTGTCTTTAGTAGTGAATTACAAACCAGTTTTATGTTGATCTTCTTTGCTTCGATTGGCTTAAGTGCCAATTTTATGAAGTTGAAAGAGGGGGGAATCGGTTTAGTTCTATTCTTGATCTGCGTCGCTTCATTTATTGTGGTGCAGAATGCTGTGGGTATGAGCCTAGCTACCATATTGGGTATTGATCCTTTAATTGGTTTGATTGCAGGTTCAATCACACTCACTGGTGGTCATGGTACCGCAGGTGCATGGGGTGAAATTCTTGAAACTCAGCATGGGATTCAAGGTGCGTTGGCTTTAGGTATGGCGAGTGCAACTTTCGGTCTGATTATCGGTGGTATTATCGGTGGTCCATTGGCGAAATTGTTGATTAACCGTTATAGCCTTGCTCAAGCCCAAACACCAGCAGAGATCAAAGATCGCGATACGCATTTAGATCAACATCCTGATGAGCTAGCACCATTTGAAAATCCACATCAGGTTCGTTTAATTACGGCTGATAATGCGATTACCACTTTGGGTATGTTTGCTGCTTGTTTAGCTTTTGCAGAATTCATGACAGGTTTCAGTAAGGGCACTTGGTTTGAGTTACCAACATTTGTTTGGGCACTTGGCGGTGGTGTGATCTTACGCAATATCTTAGAAAGCGTATTAAAAGTAGATATCTTTGACCGTGCAATTGATGTGTTTGGTAATGCGTCATTATCACTTTATCTTGCGATGGCATTGCTTTCATTAAAATTATGGCAGTTGGCAGATTTGGCTGGCCCGCTTGTCGTTATTTTAGGTGCGCAAACCATTACGATGGCATTATATGCAGCGTTCATTACCTTCCGCGTCATGGGTAAAAACTATGATGCAGCAGTATTGGCAGCAGGTCACTGTGGTTTCGGTATGGGGGCAACACCAACTGCAGTTGCAAACATGCAAGCGATTACCAATATGTATGGACCATCTCATAAAGCGTTCCTGATTGTTCCTCTTTGTGGTGCGTTCTTCGTTGATTTAATTAACGCAACAGTAATTCAATTAATTTTGAAATTCTTTGCCTAAGTCGGATCAAAAGCCCCATGCGGGGCTTTTTTGATTCATCCATTGTTATCGTATATGTACGGATGTACATAAAATATTTAAAAGCGAATAAGTGATGAATGAAAAATTAAATGACACCCTGATGGCTTGGGTAAGTTTTTTCAATGATCCTTTATGGGACTTCCTCGTTGTTTTTCTGCTTGCTGTAGGTATTTTCTATACTGTTGCGACCAAAGCTGTACAGATTAGAATGTTCTTCCACAGTATCAAGGTCATGAAGAGCAGTCGAAGCAAAGGTGACGAGAAAGACTCACATGGACTTACACCTTTTCAGGCTTTTGTAACGGGGTTAGCAAGTCGTGTTGGTGTAGGTAACATTGCGGGTGTTGCAATCGCGATTGCGATTGGTGGACCAGGTGCAGTGTTCTGGATGTGGTTTACTGCGATTCTCGGGATGAGCTCAGCATTTATCGAATCTTCGCTCGCGCAGTTATTTAAAGTCAGAGACAGTAACAGTAAGCAATTCCGCGGGGGACCAGCTTACTATATTACTCAAGGCTTACGTAGCAAAACCTTTGGTGTGATCTTCGCGCTTGCACTGATTTTTACCTATGGTTTTGTATTTAACTCAGTTCAAATCAATGCGATTGCCAATGCTTCTTCTCATGCTTGGGGTTGGGACAAAGCAAATCTGATTGCACACTTAGGCGGTGTTGATTTAGAAATTTCATGGGTTGGTCTTGCGCTTGTCGTGATGGTTGCATTGGCAATTTTTGGTGGTATTAAACGTATTGCTAAATTTGCAGAAATGTTCGTACCGTTAAAAGCAGGTCTTTATCTTGCAGTGGCGATGTATATTGCAATCAGCAATTACGAACTTCTACCAGGTATTTTTAAACTGATCTTTACTGAAGCATTCCAGTTTAATGCGGCAGCGGGTGGTTTCTTTGGTGCAATGATCTCTATGGCAATGATGCAAGGGATTAAGCGAGGTTTGTTCTCAAACGAAGCGGGTATGGGTTCTGCACCGAATGCGGCAGCAGCATCGGATGTAAAACATCCGGTAAACCAAGGTTTGGTGCAAATGCTGGGTGTATTCGTAGATACCTTTATTGTATGTACTAGTACGGCAATCATTATCTTGGTGTCGGGTGTTTACCACGATGCGGGTTTTGTTGGTGTTGAACTGACACAGCGTGCACTGGAGACACAAGTAGGTAGCTGGGGCGGTGATTTCCTTGCTATCTTATTATTCTTATTCTGTTACTCAGCTGTTCTAGGCAACTATGCTTATGCAGAAAGTAATGTGCAGTTTATTAATAACAATCCGAAAGTCATGTTCATCTTCCGAATCTTTGTATTGGTGATGGTGTATTTCGGTGCGATCGGCAGTGTACCACTGGTTTGGTCGATGGCTGACTTGTTCATGGGGATCATGGCAACCATCAACTTGATCGCAATCTTGCTGTTAACGCCAATGGCGCGAACTTTGTTAAAAGACTATACCTCGCAGCTTAAGAAAGGTATTAAAGAACCTGAGTTTAAGATTGATAATTATCCAGAGCTGAAGAAAAGAGTCGACTCTGATATTTGGTAATTTGATTTAACTCAAGCTGAGTCATATTAAAAAGCTCCTTTCGAGGAGCTTTTTTTATGAAGTTTTTATGAAAAATACAAAAAATTGATACAGCATTTAGGCTTGGCAAACGCTAAAATTTAGCCAAGAAATATCGTAGATATGGCAATTGTTGCGTATGAAACAGCTTAGATTATTGGCGTTTGGTCTTTCAATGGCAGTTTTGGCTGGTTGCCAAAGCACATCACATTTGAAACCTGTCATTGAAGATGCGCAAGCTCAAGCTGTGAGCCAACCGTTTAATGCCATAAAACAACAGCACAAACGTCCTGTGATTGCATTGGTGTTGGGCAGTGGTGGTGCACGTGGTTATGCACATATTGGTGTGATCGAAGTATTAGAGCAGCAAGGTATTCGCCCAGATTTTATCGTGGGCACCAGTGCAGGCAGTATTGTCGGTTCAATCTATGCCAGTGGTAAAAGCCCTGCCGAATTACGTGATATTGCGTTAAAACTCAAAGCCAATGATGTTCGCGAAGTGAATGTCAGTTTAAAAGGCTTTTTTGATGGTAAGAAGGTTGAAGACTATATCAACGAGCAAGTCCATAACATGCCATTAGAAAAGATGAAAATCCCAATGTATGTAGTGGCGACCGAATTAAAAGATGGCACCAGAACCGTCTTTAACTACGGCAACACAGGACAAGCAGTGCGTGCTTCTGCATCAATCCCAAGTATGTTTGTGCCGACCAAGATTCATGATGTTGAGTATGTTGATGGTGGCTTGGTTAGTCCAGTACCTGTTCAAGTCGCGCGCGAGCTGGGTGCAGATGTGGTCATCGCCGTGGATATCTTGGCTCAGCCGATTCATACTGAAACCAGCAATGTCTGGGGCTTGTTCAATCAGAATATCAATATTATGCAAGGGCGTTTGGCTGAGGAAGAGCTAAAAGAAGCCGATATTGTGATTCAGCCTGACCTACGTGAGAAAGCGCATATCTTTGATGTCAAAGGTCGTGAGATGACTATGCAGGCAGGAGTGGATGCCGCCAATGAAAAACTCGCCGAAATTCAATGGGCAATTCAAAGCAAGAGCTTCCCAACACAAAGCGAGCAACAGGATATTGCCTTAAAAATGAGCACCTCAGCACCACGCTAAGCTCTTGTGTTATCAGTCCTGTAATGGACTTAAGTGATTGAGTCCATTTACTAAACTTATATTCGCGGAAAAACAAATTGTAAATCATCTACAAAAAGCTATTAAAAAGTGAGAAAAACAGGTAAATAACTACAAATCATCAAACTTTTTATCAGATCATTTTAAGTTTTAGGTCATAGGATGACCTAATTAAATGAATCACTACATAACAAGGATTGTTAAACACAATGTTTAAGTCTTTCTTTCCGAACCCACGTCTGTTTTTTATTTCTGTCATCGTATGGTTATCCCTCAATATGTTGCTGTGGTACACCGGTGGGCATAGTTGGGGTGAATATCTTGGTTTTGCCAAAGGTTATGCTAATGCAGAGTTGCCAATTGGTGTCAGCCGTTTTTGGGCACCTTCTTCTCTTTGGTTTTATTCTTGGTTTATTGCCGCAACAGCACTATTTGCTGGGTTTTGGCGGATATTTTCAGCCAATAAATGGCAGCGTTGGTCGATTTGGGGCTCTGCATTTATCTTATTTAATATCTGGTTTGCTGTACAAGCGAATGTTGCGATTAATGCATGGTATGTTCCATTTTGGGATTTAGTCCAAAGTATGCTCTCTACAAAAGGAGGGAATATTATGGCTCTTTATAATGAATTGACGGTTTTTTTATGGATTGCTATGGTCTATGTAACCTTGGGAACGATCAATGTATTCTTTACTAGCCATTATGTTTTCCGTTGGCGTACAGCGATGAATGAATATTATGTCGAGAATTGGGAAAAATTGAGACATATCGAAGGTGCCTCACAACGTGTACAAGAAGATACTATGCGTTTTGCAACGATTGTCGAGGACTTGGGCGTAGAATTTATTAAAGCAATTATGACGCTTATTGCATTTTTACCATTACTTTTTATCTTATCAAATCATGTGCCTGCATTACCGATTATTGGCGAGGTTAAATATTCATTAGTATGGGCAGCTGTGTTATGGGCCGTCTTTGGAACCATACTTTTAATGGTTGTTGGGATAAAATTGCCAGGTCTACAATTTAATAATCAGAAAGTCGAGGCTGCTTACCGTAAAGAGTTGGTTTATGGTGAAGATCATATTGAATATGCCCAACCTGCGAAGTTAAAAGAGTTATTTAATGAGGTAAGAAAAAACTACTTTCGTTTATACTTTCATTATTCTTATTTTAATTTGACTGCAAATTGGTATGGGCAACTTGATATTTTGTATAAATTAGTCGTGTTATTTCCATCTATTTCGGCAGGTTTGTTAACACTTGGTTTATTTCAACAGATCTCGAATGTTTTTAGTAATGTTCGAGATTCTTTCCAATATCTGATTAGTTCATGGAAAACCATCATTGAGTTACTATCGATTCATAAACGCCTTAAAGCCTTTGAAAAAATATTAGATTAGTTTGAACAGTTGAGATTAAGGAAGCCTTGGCCCGATGCTAAGGCTTTTTTATTGCCAAGGGGTTTAACGAGTTTGTGGTTTTTATGTGAAAAGTGAATATATATTGCAACGAAAATGACTTTATTTGACGAAATTCCTTCACTATAGTCTCTTGATAAAATTAATGATCTCTCATTTTTCGCTTGTATTGCTTAAAACCTAAATAAATAGGATAAATCATGAAACCTGTATTGCTCAAAAGTGCATTAGCGCTTGCACTGACTGCTTTTACTGCAAATGTATGGGCAGACCAAGCAATTGAATCCTCCCCAACTCAAAAAATCTCAGGCATAGACCAGCAATATATCGATCCAAGCGTACCTGCCAATAATGATTTTTATGATTATGTGAATGGAAAATGGTTAAAAGACACTGAGATTCCCGCAGATAAATCACGTTGGGGCGCATTCAATGAGTTACATGAGCTATCGACCAATCAATTGCACAGTATTGTTGAAGAGCTGAGCGCGCAAAAATGGGCAACAGGAACGGTTGAGCAAAAAGTTTCGAGTCTGTATGCCAGCTTTATGGATGAAAAAGAGATTGAGGCAAAAGGAATTAAACCTTTACAGCAGGAACTGGCACAGGTTGATGCAATTCAAAACAAACAAGACCTTGCTCAATTAATGGGACATTTCTCACGTATTGGGGTCAGAACACCGTTTGATATCAGTATTGACCAAGATATGAAGCATTCCGATGTGATGATTGCAGGCCTAGCACAGCGTCGACTAGGTTTACCAGATCGAGATTATTATTTAAAAGATGATAAAAAGTTTGTTGAAACGCGTGCCAAATATCTCAAGCATATTGAACGGATGCTACAGCTGTCAGGTGATCAGCAAGCGGCACAGCACGCAAAAGAAATTCTGAAACTTGAAACAGACTTGGCCAAGATTCAGTGGAGCAATGTACAAAATCGTGATTTATCTAAGCGCTATAATATTTACTCACTTAAAGATTTGAATAAGTTGAGTCGTAGCTTTGATTGGGATAGCTACCTTAGTACGGTTGGCGTTAAGGATAAAATTCAAACCATCCAAGTACATCAATTAAGTTATTTCAAAGCACTTGATCCTGTGATCAATAAGACTCCTTTAAATGTCTGGAAAGCTTATTTTAAATGGAACTTGATCAGTAATTTTTCACCGTTCTTAAACAAGGCTTTTGTGGATGAAAGTTTTGAATTTTACGGCAAAACTTTACGTGATGTTGCAGAGCAGGAAGTACGCTGGAAGCGTGGTGTACAAACCGTGAATGCAGTGTTAGGTGATGGACTAGGTAAGATCTATGTGGAAAAACACTTTTCTGCTGAGAAAAAACAACGCATGGATGCCTTAGTGCAGAATCTGATCCAAGCCTATGATCAAAGCATTAGTCAATTGGACTGGATGAGTCCTGCAACGAAAGTACAAGCCAAGAAGAAATTAGCCAGCTTGTCGATTAAAGTCGGTTATCCAAACAAATGGCGTGATTATTCAGCACTGGACATTAAAGATGGTGATTTGATTGGTAACGTGATTCGTGCCAGAGAATTTGAACATCAAGATGATTTAGATAAGCTCGGTAAGCCTGTGGATCGTGATGAGTGGTTTATGACCCCTCAAACCGTGAATGCCTATTACAATCCATCATCAAACGAAATTGTTTTTCCAGCTGCAATTTTGCAACCGCCGTTCTTTAATATCGATGCGGATGATGCAGTCAATTATGGTGGAATTGGCAGTGTGATCGGACATGAAATCAGTCATGGTTTCGATGATCAGGGTAGCCAGTTTGATGAATTGGGCAATATGCGTAATTGGTGGACAGCACAAGATCACAAACGCTTTAAAGCCAAAACACAGGCTTTAGTGGCACAGTACAATGCTTATGAGCCAATTGCTGGTTATCACGTCAATGGTGAACTGACCTTGGGTGAAAATATTGCCGATAACTCAGGTTTGTCAATTGCTTATAAAGCGTATCAACTTTCTTTGGCTGGCAAACCTGCACCCGTGATTGAGGGACGTACGGGTGAGCAGCGTTTTTATATGGGGTGGGCGCAAGTTTGGCGTGCCAAAACCCGCGAAGCACAAGCGATTGTGTATTTAAAAACTGATCCGCACGCACCAGATAAAGTTCGTGCCAATGGTGCATTAGTCAATCAAGCACCGTTCTATGATGCTTTCAAGATTAAAGCGGGGGATAAAATGTATTTGGCTCCTGAAAAACGCGTTAGCATTTGGTAATTCGAGCATCAATAAAAAACCTGCATCAAGCAGGTTTTTTATTGATGCTTAAAGCTTAAAGGAAAGCAATTCCAAGTCCAGCACCCGCAGCCATGACCCAAAGCGGGTGAATCTTTTTAAACATGCCAAGGATTGCGGTGACAATCACGATCATCACCAGAAGCAGGCTTTGTGCAGATGCATCGGCAATCAACCATGCACTAACCAGAACCAAACCCACGGTAATCGGTTTTAAGGCTTTTTCAAAACGTGCCCGTAACGGATTGTCTTTAAAGCGCTCCCAGAATTTCAGTGCATAAATGGTGATGATTGAAGATGGACCGAACTTCGCCAACGAAGTCACCAACAAACCTGCTGGGCCTGCAACATGCCAACCGACCAAAGATACAATCATCATATTCGGACCTGGGGCAGCCTGAGCCATGGCAAACAGCGAACTAAACTGTTCTGCGCTCATCCATTGATGCACGGTCACCACTTGGTGCTGCATTTCAGGCAGGATGGCATTACCGCCACCAAAAGCCAGTAATGAGAGTTGAGTAAACACGACAGCAAGGGTAACTAAGATCATGACTTTTTCACTCCTAAAACTAACATGTTAATGGCAAGTAGAATGGCTAAAGTCAGTGCTAAGGGGAGCTTGATCGAGATCATAAACACAAAGGTCAGGCCTATGGTAAAAATGGTCAGATAGCTTTTTAAAATCGGCTTGAGCATCTTAAATCCAGTCGCAAACAGCAAGCCTGCGGCGGCAGCGGCCAAACCTTGAATCATGTGTTTGACTGCGGGAAGGTATTGAAAATGCTCATAGACCTGATAGATGATCAGTACAATTGCAGTCGGGGCGGAGATCAAACCGAGGACTGAACTGATCGCACCTTTCACGCCTTGGAATTCCATTCCAATGGCAACTGCCATATTGATGATGTTGCCGCCCGGCAATAACTGGCACACGCCAAGTAAGTCGGTAAATTTGCCAGCATCAATCCATTTATGTTCTTCAACGATAATGCGATGTGCCAGTGGCAGCACGCCACCAAAACCCATCAATCCCAATTTCATAAATCCCGTAAAAAGTGCCTTACAATCAGGAGCAGTCGCTAGTGGTTCACTCTCTATTGATAGGGCTTGGGCTTTCATTGGATTACCTTTCTGTTCAACCTTTTGAGCTATAGCATGAAAGATTTGTGGTATATTCACAAATGCTATTTTTGCCATTATCTATACTTTCAGGGTATGTATGATTGATATTCATAAACTCAATGCATTCGTTGTTGTGGTGGAAGAAAGTAATATTTCCAAAGCAGCAGTCAGGCTGCATATGCAACAGCCGCCACTGACCCGACTGATTAAAAGTTTGGAAGAAGAGCTGGATACAGCTTTGCTCAAACGTCTGCCACGAGGTGTGGAGGTCACGGAAGCGGGTAAGGCTTTATATCAGGAAGCGATTACCATTTTGGCGCACGCTCAGTCGATTCCGAAACGGGTCAAAAACATTGCACAAGGCTTGGAAGGTCAGATCAATATTGGCTTTACCAACTCCGCAGGCTTGCATCCTTTTTTGCCTGCTGTGTTACGTCAATTTAGGGAGCAGTTTCCTGCGGTGGCGATTCATCTGGAGGAAGACAGCAGTACCGCCTTAACCGATGCGGTGATCAATGAAAAACTGGATATCGTCTTTCTACGTAAACCTGCACCGATTCATGCCGAAGTACAAAGCATTCATGTACTGGATGAGCCCTTGATTGTCGCTTTACCGAGTAATCATCCTTTGGCTGAGCAAGAGGGATCAATCCGCTTACTCGATTTAGAACCGTATGAGTTTGTGTTGTATCGCCGTATTGCAGGGCAGGATTTGTTTGATAATATTTTGGCGAATTGTTATCAGGCCGGGTTTAACCCCAATATTGTGCAGGAAGCCCCACGTTTAACCTCGAGCCTGAATCTGATTGCAGCGGGGATTGGGCTGTCAATTGTCCCAGCTTCAATTCAGGACTTCTGGAATAAGCAGATTGTGTACAAACCGCTAGAAGCGAAAAAACCATGTATCGCCCCGATCTATGCAATTTGCCGTGCCAAAGGCAATAGTGTTCGGGTCGAACATTTCTTGAGTTTACTCAAAGCCAGTCAAGCGGTTTGAAACGGTTCAATGGTTAAAGTGATAAAAATTTAAAATTGGCCCAACCAAGTGCTGTTGTGATTTATCCAGCGTCACGATGATTTCTCTAAAATTGAAGGTGTCCTCGTCATGGTATTTCGCGACGCCATGAGTTTTATTATTCAGGTTTGGGATTTGATAGCTAAAGAAAGCCACTTGTTTAGATGGATGGACCACGGTCACCAATTTTTGTGGATCTTTATAGCCACCAAACTCATTTTGAATACTCTCTTTTAACAGATTGGGAAAGTAAAGCGTGGCATTCGGCATACCGCAACCGACACAGAACGATGAATCGTATAATTCTATGGCCTGTTTTTGATTTGGACTCATCAGTAGGGCTGAACCCGTACCATTTGCACCTGCACTTGCCTCCACATCGTGCCAATCTTTGGGTACAAGCACTGCACCAATTTCAGGTAGCGCAACTAATTTGAGTTGCTTGGCCTGATTTGTATCCAGCTTAAAATCGAAATGGCAGCTTTTTGCTGTACAGCTTTTAAAGTCTTTTAATAAGCCTTCATCGGCTGGATTCAGCGCAGTGACCCCATAATAGGGAACACGGACATCGTTGGCAAAGGACACTTCACCCAAGGCATAAATTTGGTTTTCGGTTTTTCGCTGTTGGGCTGTATTTGAAAATTTAGGAAAAATAGGTTTGAAGCTACTGACCTCTGCATGAGTTGAAGTAGCTGATAATGCGAATAAAATAGCAAGAATGGAGATTAACGTTTTCATTTTTAGTATGGTGTTTTTGGGTTGAGTTCAAATTAACATATTCTTGAATACAAGAACCTACAAAGTGGCTCATTTAAAAGATTTAGAATATTTTTAACAAATAATAAAATTGATGAGACAGAGCACAAGTCTTATGAAAAAAATTCTTTCCGCCTGTTCCCTCATTGTCCTGAGTTCTAGTGCCTTTGCTCAAGACATTAAAGGGATTTCATTCTCGCATGAAGATTGGGAAATTTACTGTAGCAATACGGGCACTTGCCGAGCAGCAGGTTATTACAATGAATATAGTGATGATGAACCTGCATCGCTGTTATTGACCCGTCAGGCAGGGGCACGTCAGCCTGTACAGGTTGAATTTGCATTGGCTCGTTTTGAACAACCTTCTATGCCAGCAGCAAAGCTTAAAAATCTTCATTTCTATGTGAATGGCAAAAACTTTGGACAGGTGCCTGTCGATGGAACAGAATTCCCACTGATGGGGCAACTCTCTACAAATCAAGTCAATGCCTTATTACAGCAATCCAAGAAAAAGACCGAAATCGTGTTTAAAAATGCCAATCTACATTGGCAAATCTCAGATAAGGGAATGACTGCTGTATTACTGAAAATGGATGATTTTCAAAAGCGTATTGGCACAGTGGGCGCTTTGATTAAAAAGGGCAAGGCAGATGAGTCGACGGTATTGGTGGCTCAACCTAAATTTACCGTCAAGCAGATCAAAACATCCAGTAAGCCTTATCTGACATTGCGACCAACAGACAAGCGCTATGCTGCACTCTATCAAAACTTGATGGCTGCCCAGCCAATTCCGAAACAAGAAGGCTTTTGTGAAGGAGCTTATGATGGTAATCAAACAGCACCTCAAGCAATTGATCTCTATAAATTAACCAATAAAAAAGTTTTAGCCGTCACGCTATGTTGGCGAGGTGCATATAACGAAGGTTATGGTGCATGGGTATTGGATGAGCCACTGGCTAATAAAGCTATTTTCGTGACGGAACATTCCTCTGAGTTTTATAACGGGATTCTCAGCAGTTCGCAGAAAGGGCGTGGTATCGGTGATTGCTGGTCAAGTGATGAATGGGTTTGGGATGGGCAGAAGTTTGTGCATACTTTAGATCGCTGGACAGGGATGTGTCGAGGCCTTGCCGCAGGTGGAGTGTGGGAACTTGATCAGATTGAAGTAATCGTCAAATAATATTATGAGTATAAAAATAGCCTAAGGAAACGCAATGCTTAAATATAAGATGGGTTTAGGTGGAATGATTTTAATGGGTGCATCTGCCTATTTTAGTGCATCTGTTTTTGCTGCACCTTTACAGATTCTTGACTTTAAAAAGGGGCAACTGAGTGCAACGGAACAGACGCAACTCTGTGAACAAGTCAAAGAGCTATGTCAGCAGCGAACACAATTGCAGAGCCTGAAAACACCTGATCAAACCTTATGGTTATTATCTGAGGGAAATATTGCCCAGTTTGCGACATCGACCACAGGTTTTAAATTGTTAAAGCAGTGGCGTATTCAGTTGGCGGCTACGGAGGAAATGGCACGATCTAGCCAATATATTTTCCCTAAACTGTTTCCAATGGATCAAAACCGTTATGCCGTTGCAGTGATTGATACTTTTTCAGAAATGTATTCAGGTGGTGGAGCTGGAATTGAACGTGCCAGCTTTTATGAGTTAAAGGATTCAGGCAAGACGCATCGCTTTATTGAAAATTATCCTTTTAGTTTTAACCGTATGATTCGTGCCTGTTTCTCTGAACAGGACTATGAAAGCTCTAAGGGCAAGTGCCATGATGAAGATGGTTTAAGTCTGGATATTCGTCCTATCAAGCCGATGCTTTGGCAGTTCCGCTATCGCTACAGTTTGGATGTATCACCTGCGTCAGACTCGGGTGAGAAATCATTTAAGGGCAGCCGCAACCTGAATATTGATTTAAATAAAGCACCTGAGCAGCCGAATATTCCAGCAGAGTGGGGTTATGAAGGTGCAGGTTGAGTGATTTGGCATCTTCATGGTTTTTTACACTTTCCCAAAGCTTTAAGGGCGTGGGCTTACGTAATTTACAGCGTCATAACAGATGATCTAGACAGAGCATGGTACAAAGGGGAAGATTGCAATTTGGAACTGTGCTTATGTCTCGTGTTTATACTTCTGCCCGCCGTAAATTTTCTCATTTAAGTCGTTCTGTGCTGATGGCTGCGGCTGTGTTGGGTACAACCCAAGTGGCAATGGCAGGGCCAACAGTCGATCAACTGAGTGATTGTTTAGTCAAAGCTACGACGGCAGCGGATAAGACCACGGTTTTGCAATGGACCTTTAGCGCTTTGGCAGCACATCCTGATTTAAAGTCTTTTAGTAATGTTACACCTGAGCAGAAAACTCAGTTAGATCAGAAGTTGGCTCAGGTGTTACAGCGTGTAATTGTGGAGCAGTGTTCGACACAGACTAAAGCCGTGATTCAGGCTGAAGGAATCCAAGCAGTTGGACAGGCTTTCCAACAGTTAGGTCAGAGTGCAGGGCAGGATATTGTTAAAGATCCAGCGGTTAGACAGCAGTTGCAAGGCACGTTGCGTTATATTGATTTAAATAAATTGGTCACGACTTTTTTAACACCTGATATTTGGAATAAGCTGGGTGTGTTAAGAGGTGAGTAACCTCTCCCTAGCCTTCTCTAAAGAAGTGGGAACTTAGCGTATTAAATGAATCACCTGGCAATGTCTCCCTTTTTTAAGAGGGAGGCTTGGACGGATTTAGAAATTATGCATAAAAAGGACTTTGGAGACCGAATACGACCAAAGTCTTCGAGCTTTGCTATAGGATATATTCTTGGAAAGTTATTTTTTTCTGAAAAGTTACAGTTAGTGTGATTTATAGAAAACTGTTAATAAAGTATACTCATTAAGAGTAAATTTTAATATGGTTGATTATAAAAATTGTATGAAAAAAAGTAATATAAATACTATATTAGCTTTTAATAAAATCCAGCCCAAAGGCGAGAAAAGATTACATTCTTTAGTCTCAAATGGGGGGCTTAATAATGGGTATCCAATTTTGGATTTATTAAGTGTTTTTGATGGAACCTTTAATAAAGGGCACAGCAAAAAAGTTATAGATGAATACCTAGGAAATTTTTCTTTTGTTAAAAAATGGATGCTTTTTAGTGACTATGCTTTATATGATAAAAGTAAAAAAAATGATGTTATAAGTTTTGTTCTTATTCCTAACTTAGTAGGAATGGAGCAACTTGCTACAATTATTTCTAATATTCGAGTTAAAGATTTAAAGAAAACAAGAAATATTAATGAGTTTTTTTTGAGTTTTATTAATAATTTTCCCTTGTTGAGTTTTAATTTTGTTTTGGAGAATGATAGGTATAAAAAAAAGAAAGGATACGATGTAAGTAAAATTTTGAATAAATTTATTGATGTAGGGGTGAATCAAAATGTGTTTCTCACTATTGTGGATTATAGTAAGTTGGCGAGATATAATAAAGATATCATTCAACTTAAGAAATTTAAAAATCTACTTTTAAAAAATAATATAAGTAAAAACAAGATGCTTGATTTGATTTTTTTAGGACAAATGGCCGGTTATATGGTGTCTAATTTGGCTGTTCGCCATGGGAAAATAGAAACATTCTGTTGGATTTCCGATAAAGATGCTTTTTTTGAGATTAATCAATCAAATTTTGGGACTGATAATCCTTTGATAATAGATGTTTTTGGAGCATCTAATCATTATTTTAATGAGTTTTATGAGTATGCAGATGTTTCACCTTATGAATTACTCATTGGGACCACTAAAAATATTGAATTTTTAGATGAGATTATTAAAATTCCTGATTATTTAGCAGGTGCTTTAGCAGATTGGGATTACAAAAATAATTCTACTTCTAGTATTAAAATTAATCGTATTTTAGAAGAGTTGCACGCTAATTCAACAAAACATTTATCTTATAAACTGGATATCTTACCCGAAGGTGGGTGTAACTGCGGATTAATGGATATTATTAAATTAGAAAAAAACCCGCTCTAAAGCGGGTTTTTTTTTGAAGTTAGATGGTATTAACCAATCAATTTCTTCATTAATTCATTTACTTGAGCTGGGTTAGCTTTACCTTTTGCAGCTTTCATGACTTGACCAACGAGACCATTAAAGGCTTTTTCCTTACCCGACTTGTACTCTTCGACCATTTTTTCATTGGCTGCAAGTACTTCTTTGATAATCGCTTCAATCGCACCCGTATCGGTTTCTTGCTTTAAGCCTTTCTCAGCAATAATGTCATCCGCAGATTTATCCTCTGCTTCCCACATAAAGCCAAACACTTGCTTCGCAATTTTGCCGTTAATAGTATTGTCGACAATACGTGCAATCATGCCACCCAACTGTTCAGCAGAAACAGGAGAGTCCGCCAATTCTAGGCCCGCTTTGTTTAAAGCACCTGAGAATTCACCCATTACCCAGTTTGCAGAGACTTTACCTTGCTTCGCACCGCCCGCAGCAGCCACAACCGCTTCGTAGAAGTCCGCCATTTCGCGTGACAGCGTCAATACATGCGCATCATACTCAGTCACAGCAAAGTCAGCGATAAAGCGTGCACGGCGCGCTTTAGGCAGTTCTGGAAGGGCAGCACGTGCCGCTTCGATCTGCTCGTCAGCAATAATTACTGGCAATAAATCTGGATCTGGGAAGTAGCGATAGTCGTTCGCTTCTTCTTTCGAACGCATTGAACGGGTTTCCATCTTGTTCGGATCGAACAAACGAGTTTCCTGATCAATCGTGCCGCCGTATTCCAAGATTTCCATTTGGCGTTCAATTTCGACATTGATCGCTTGCTCAATGAAACGGAATGAGTTGAGGTTTTTCAACTCGCAGCGCGTACCAAAAGGTTGACCTGGACGACGCAACGATACGTTACAGTCAGCACGGAATGAACCTTCTGCCATGTTACCGTCAGAAATACCTAACCAACGCACTAGGGTGTGAATAGACTTGATATAAGCAACCGCCTCTTCAACTGAACGCATATCTGGCTCAGATACGATTTCTAACAATGGTGTGCCCGCACGGTTTAAGTCGATACCCGACATACCTTCGAATTGGTCATGGATCGATTTACCAGCATCTTCTTCAAGATGGGCACGCGTTACGCCAATACGCTTCACAGTGCCATCTTCAAGCTGGATGTCAATATGACCCAAGCCCACAATCGGATTGTCCATCTGGCTGATCTGGTAGCCTTTTGGCGAATCTGGGTAGAAGTAGTTCTTACGTGCAAACACAGAGGCTTGGTCGATATAGGCATCGATACCCAAACCAAAGCGAATCGCAAGATCAACCACCTCAGCGTTCAATACTGGCAATACGCCCGGCATGGCTAAATCAACAAGGCTGGCTTGTGTATTTGGGTCTTGACCAAATTCAGTCGATGAACCTGAAAAGATTTTAGACTTGGTTGCCAACTGAGTGTGGATCTCGATCCCGATAACGACTTCCCAACCGTCAATTAACTTTAACTTTTGAGCTTCAGCCATTATGCATTCTCCTCAGCAATTGCCGCACGTTTGGTATGCCAGTCTGTATTTTGTTGATATTGATGCACAATCGAAAGCAATTGTGATTCTGACCAATAGTTACCAATCAACTGTAAGCCCACAGGCAAGCTGTCTTTATCAAAACCAACAGGTGCGTTGATGGCTGGTAGACCTGCCAAGTTCACAGCAAGGGTATAGATATCACCTAAATACATTTCAGTCGGGCTGAGGTTCGCACCGATCTTATAGGCTGTGGTTGGTGCAGATGGCGCAGCAATCACGTCGACATTTTCAAATGCTTTGAGGAAATCTTGCTGAATCAAACGACGCACTTTTTGAGCTTTGACATAGTAGGCATCGTAGTAACCTGCAGAAAGGGCATAAGTCCCGATCAGGATACGACGTTGTACTTCAGCACCAAAACCTTCTGAACGTGAACGTTTGTACAAATCCATCAAGTCCACAGGATTTTCACAACGGTAGCCATAACGTACGCCGTCAAAACGTGACAGGTTTGAAGACGCTTCCGCAGGTGCGATCAGGTAGTAAGTCGGCACATAGGCTTCAGTCATGTTGAGATCAATCTCAACCAAGATTGCACCCATCTCTTCAAGCTTTTTCAATGACTCTTCAACGCGTGCTTTTACATCAGCGTCTAAACCAGCCACATTGAAGTATTGCTTTGGAATACCAATGCGTAAGCCTTTCACAGCTGTGCCATTCAAGTTAGCAACATAATCATCAACGTCTTTCTTGATTGACGTTGAGTCTTTGGCATCATGACCTGCAATCACATTCATCAAATAAGCACAGTCTTCCGCAGAACGTGCCATTGGACCGCCTTGATCCAATGATGATGCATAAGCAATCATACCGAAGCGAGACACACGACCATAGGTCGGTTTTAAACCCGTTAAGCCACAGAATGAAGCAGGTTGACGAATTGAACCACCTGTATCGGTTCCTGTTGCGATCGGCGCAAGATCAGCCGCGACAGCTGCTGCAGAACCACCAGATGAACCACCCGGAACATGATCCAGTGCCCAAGGATTCGAGGTTGCACCGACATAAGAGTTTTCAGAAGTTGAACCCATGGCGAATTCGTCCATGTTCACCTTACCTAAAGTCACGAGACCCGCAGCTTTGGCTTTTGCAACCACAGTTGCATCGTAAGGTGAAATGAAGTTATCCAGCATTTTTGAACCCGCAGTGGTTTTAATGCCTTGGGTACAAAAAATATCTTTGTGGGCAAGGGGAATACCTGCCAGCGCGTGTGCATTGCCTGCTTTCAGTGCTGCATCGGCCGCATTCGCTTCAGCAAGGGCCTGTTCTGCGGTGACCGTCACATAACTTTTTACTTTCGGGTCAATTTGGGCAATACGCTTTAAATAATGTTCAGTCAATTCGCGTGATGAAAATTGGGCTGTTTTTAAGCCTTCAGAGAGTTCACGGATTGATAAGCGATGTAAATCTGTCATATGAAAAATTTCTTTACATTCTAAATATAAAATATTGACTAATCGAATAAATCTTATTCAATTACGCGAGGTACGAGGTACAAACCGGCTTCTGTAGCAGGCGCGACCGCTTGATATTCATCACGATGGTTGCTTTCAGTCACAACGTCAGCGCGTAAGGGTTGCGGGTTGTCAAATGGGCTCTTTAAAGGCTCAACATCATCGGTATTAATGCCTTTCAAGCTTTCCATCATGCCAAGGATTTTATTTAAACTTTGAGCATATTCAGCAGATTGCGTGTCATTGAGAGATAAACGTGCAAGGTGTGCAATTTGCGAGACCGTTTGCGCATTTAAGTCTGTTGTCTGCTGAGCATCTGATGATGTAGACATAACTTTACCTAATTCAGTATTAAAAAATTTCAAAATATCGTGCGTTATAATAAGCGATTGACTTGTTCAAATCATCACATTTAGTTAAAGTTGCCACCTTGTATTCACACAAAGTTTAATTGAGAACGCCCCCGTGATTCTAAAACGACTAATTGGCTTGTTTTCGCCGGATTTAGCCATTGATTTAGGTACTGCTAATACACTTATTTATGCACCAGGCCGTGGCATTATATTAAATGAACCAACTGTTGTGGCAATTCGCCATAGTGGTTCACAAAAAATTGTTGCCGCTGTAGGTATTGATGCTAAACAAATGTTAGGCCGTACACCAGCGAATATTTCAGCAATTCGTCCGATGAAAGACGGTGTGATTGCTGATTTCGAAGTCACTGAAACCATGTTGAATCAGTTCATTGGCAAAGTGCATGAAAAGCGTTTATTCCCGCCAGCACCGCGTGTTGTGGTCTGTGTACCTTGTAAATCGACCTTGGTTGAGCGTCGTGCGATTCGTGAGGCTGTATTCAATGCAGGTGCGCGTGATGTACGTTTAATCGAAGAGCCAATGGCTGCTGCGATTGGTGCGGGTATGCCTGTTGAGCAAGCATGTGGTTCGATGGTGGTCGATGTCGGTGGTGGTACCACTGAAATTGCAATCATTTCATTACAAGGTTGTGTCTACGCTGATTCATTACGTATCGGTGGTGATGTATTTGATGAGCAAATCATCAATTATGTGCGTAAAGCACACGGTTGTGTGATCGGGGAAACTACAGCCGAAGTCATTAAAAAAGAAGTGGGTATGGCTGTTGCTGATGGCAAGACCCTAGAGATCGAAGTTCGTGGTCGTAACTTGGCTGAAGGTGTCCCTCGCGCGATTACCGTGACTTCTGATGAAATTACGCAGGCCATTTCTGATCCGTTACAAAGCATTGTTAGTGCAGTTAAATCTGCATTAGAACAAACGCCTCCTGAATTATCTTCGGATATTGCAGAGCGTGGTATTGTGTTGACAGGTGGTGGAGCATTATTGCGTAACCTTGATAAATTACTTGCGCAAGAAACAGGTTTACCTGTAATTGTTGCAGATGATCCTTTAACTTGTGTCACTCGTGGCGGCGGTAAAGTATTAGAGTTCTTTGACAATCCAAACCACGACATGCTTTTCGTTGGTTAAATCATAAGGACTAGGCGGTGCAACCGAATCTTTTTTCAAGACAACCGCCATCTTTTCGCTCATTTGTCATTGCGGTGATTACATGTTTGGTGGTGCTTTTCTTTGATTGGCGCATGCCTTATGTGATTCAACCTGCAAGGGATGTCTTGTACGCCGCGTATAATCCAATTTATGCGCTGGCAAGCTATCCTGTACTGTCGCGAGAATGGCTTAACCAACAAACCAAATCTGAAGCGCAATTGCGTCGTGAAAACACCGCAATGCAAGCTGAACTGCTACAAGCACAAGTCCGTCTTCAAAAACTTTCAGAACTCTCTGCGGAAAATAACCGTTTAAGAGGGCTTTTGGATACGCCGTTAATTATTGATGGACGTATGCAAATTGCGGAAGTGATTGGAACGGATGCAGACCCATTACGCCATATTATTATCATTAACCGTGGTTCTGTGGATCATTTAAGTGCTGGACAAACTGTTCTAGACGATAAAGGGATTATGGGGCAGATCATTAATGTCTATCCACATAGTGCCCGTATCATGTTGCTGTCTGATAAAGAGCATTCGTTGTCTGTGCGTTTAGAACGTACGGGAATGCGTGCGATTATTTCGGGTACTGGCGATTTAGGTCAACTCAAAATGGAATATGTGCCCACCAGTGCCAATATTCAGGTTGGGGACAAAGTGTTTAGTTCAGGTTTAGGTGAACATTTCCCAGCAGGTTATTTGGTGGGGACTGTGTCTAAAGTCAGTCGTCATACTTCAGGCGAGTTTGCTGAAATTGATGTTACACCTGCAGCTCAACTTGCCAGTGGTCATCATGTTGTGGTGCTATTCTCTGAATCCTTAGCGCAGGAGCAACCATATGCCGATCGCTAAGCTCAATTATGAGAAACGCAAAGATCCGCTATGGATGATTATTCTATCCATCGTGATTGGCTCTGTATTGATGGTTTATCCGATGGCCTATGAGGCCTCGGGTTGGAGACCATCCATCATGCTAATGATTATGCTGTTCTGGATCCTCTATCAGCCTGTTTGGTGTGGTGTCTGGTTTGCTTTTGGCATGGGCCTTTTTGCCGACCTGCTGCTCGATGCACCATTTGGTTTAAATGCGCTGAGTTTCGTGCTGATCAGTTTTGGTATTCGCTATTTAATCCGTGAGCGTCGTATTCTCACTTTTGGGAATTCGTGGGTCATTGCGGTGATTGCGATTGTTGCACATATTACTTTTTTATGGATAAGCCAGACCATTGCAGGTACACATTTTTCGATTGCGCGCCATTGGCAGCCCGTTGTGACAAGTGTACTGGCATGGCCATTGGTTTATTATTGCTTACATAAATGGCGCATATAATTCTCGCATCAAGCTCGCCTCGTCGGCAGGAGCTATTACAGCAGTTGGGTTTGGACTTTGAAATCTATAGCCCAAATGTCGATGAGGCGGTGCATGATGGAGAGGCTGTTGAGCATTATGTTGAACGCTTGGCGCGAGAGAAGGCACAAGTTGTTTTAAATAAATATGCTGACGCAATTGTGATTGCGGCAGATACCAGTTTAAGTTTTGCTGGGCAGATCATTGGTAAGCCAGAGTCAAAGCAACACGCTATTTCCATCTGGTCGATGCTTTCTGGGCAATGGCATGATGTCTATTCCGGAATTTGTGTCGCAAGTTCTGCTCAGATGTTGAGTCGTGTGGTGAGAACGCAAGTTGAGTTACAGCAACTCAGTCATGCGGAAATGGAAAAATATTGGGCAACGGGCGAACCGATTGGTAAAGCAGGTGCTTATGCGATACAGGGAATTGCAGCACAATATATTCCACAAATTCGAGGCAGTTATAGCAATGTCGTCGGTTTGCCTTTGCATGAGATCGCACAGTTATTAGAAAGCGTTAAAGCCTAAGTATTTCAATACAGGGAACGACACTTTCGGGTATAAGAATTTTTATAAAATTTTGAGTTTGTTATGGCAGAAGAGTTGCTGATTAACGTCACGCCGATGGAATGTCGTGTGGCATTGATTGAAAATGGTACGGTCAATGAATTATTCGTTGAGCGAACTGTAAAACGTGGGTTAGTGGGTAATATCTACAAAGGTAAAGTGGTTCGTGTACTACCAGGTATGCAAGCAGCCTTTGTCGATATTGGTTTGTCTCGAACCGCTTTTTTGCATATTAACGATATGGTTTGGTCGCGTTCGCAACCAACACCAAACGTTTTTGAGCTGTTACATCCCGGGCAGATGCTCACTGTCCAAGTCATGAAAGATATGTTGGGGACTAAAGGTGCTCGTCTAAGTACTGATCTTTCTATCCCATCGCGCTATCTCGTTCTCATGCCGTATGGCAATCACATTGGTGTGTCGCAGCGAATTGAGTCTGAAGAAGAGCGAGACCGCCTACGTAGCATCATTGAGCATATTCAGGCAGAACATAATTTACCAGGTAGCGTTATTGTTCGTACTGCGGCAGAAGGCGTCGATGAAGCTGCGATTGCACAAGATATGTGTTATCTCAGCAAACTTTGGGAATTTATTCAGCGCAAACAAAAAGAAGCGGCAACGGCTGAACTGATCTTTGAGGAGCTCCCTTTACCGCAACGTATCATTAGAGATTTAGCCAGTGATGAAACGGCGAAGATCTATGTCGATTCTCGCGAGATTCATGGCAAGCTCAGCGAGTTTGTAGATGAGTTTGTTCCGACGATTCAAAATCGCTTAATTCATTATCCTGGTGAAAAGCCGCTTTTCGATTTGTATAACGTCGAAGAGGATATTCAAAAAGCGTTGCAGACCCGAGTCGCACTCAAGTCTGGTGGCTATCTGATGATTGATCAGACCGAAGCGATGACCACGATTGATGTCAATACAGGCTCATATGTGGGTGGGCGCAGTTTAGAAGACACGGTATTTAAAACCAATATGGAAGCGACTCAAGTGATCGCAAGACAACTGCGTCTGCGTAATTTGGGTGGTATTCTGATTATTGATTTTATCGACATGCAAGAAGCTGAACATCGTGAAGAGGTGATGCGTCAGTTTGAACGCATGTTGGAACGCGATCATGCCAAGACTAAAATTACCCAAGTTTCGGAGCTAGGTTTAGTTGAAATGACACGTAAACGGACCCGTGAATCATTAGAGCATTTGCTTTGTGAATCATGTCCAACTTGCCAAGGGCGGGGTTATGTGAAGACAGCAGAGACAGTATGTTACGAGATATTTCGAGAGATCATGCGTTATGCGCGTGCATTTGATTCCAAGGGTGGCTTTACTGTCGTTGCGCATCCAGCCGTGATAGATCGTCTATTAACAGCGGAAGCCCCAGCTGTCGCGGATTTAGAACATTTCGTAAATCGAGTGATCAAATTCCAAGTGGAAAATCTATATACGCAAGAGCAATACGATATCATTTTGACCTAAAGTTGTAACAAGATTTCGCTTAAGCCTTGTTACAACTGAAATTTTACTTTCTATCACGAATTTTAAATACTAGAACCATAAAATGAGCCATAGGTACTTTTGGGTCCCTTAGCAAATAATATGAGGTATATAACGATGAATGTGAGCGAAAGATTAGTGAATCACGGTTTCAAACATGTTTTAGACAGTAACCCTGTAAATACATGTTATATGGTGGATAGCCAAGGTAAAGAAGTTCAGATTACTACGGCAATGATCCGTTCAGCCTGCCATCAACTGTTACAACGTTGTCGCACAATTAAAAAATAAGGGGCTATTCGAAGCCCCTTAATTTTTTCTCTACAATTAATTCGCAACTTTCTGTTGTGGCAAGTTTTGAATGGCTTGTTCAAACCGTTGAATTTCTTCTTCCAAATGGGTCAGTAAATTTTGCATTTTTGGCAAAGCATTACGACATGCAATTAAGCCCACTTCCAATTTATCTAAATAACTGGTCATGGTGATATTAAGAGCTTGCCCATCCATCACAATTGATGCCGGGTAGAGTGCATCTAACTTTGCGCCATTCCAATATAAAGGTTCACGTGGGCCTGGGACATTGGAAATTACAAGGTTAAAGGCTTGACGTTTAGGTAACATCCCAGAAGCGATATTCAAGCCTGCTGGGCCATACACAACTGCACTATAATTCAAAATCTCATTGGCAGTCATACGACTAAAACGTTGTTTCGAGTTTTGCACACTACGGCGAATAACCTCTAAACGCTCAATTGGATCTTCAATATGGGTCGCAAGATTGGCCAAAATCATGGTAATACGATTGCTGACATCTGAGTCATCGGTACGCAGTGATGCAGGAACCATCGCAATCAGCGGTTTTTTTGGCAAACTGTTATGACTGATCAGGTATTCACGTAAAGCACCTGAACATACCGCTAAAATCACGTCATTGAGCGTTACGCCCAAAGATTTGGCAATACGACGGAAACGACCGAGTTCAAAGGATTGTGCGGCAAAACGACGTGAAGAACTCACGCGCTGATTCAGAATCGAAGGCGGTGCTTGAAAGGTCGAAACATAATCTGGATTTTTGCCCATCTCTTTAAAAATGGTTTGCGACAGCTCTTGCATGACTTTAGGGGCAATTTCAAGCTGAGATTTAATCCCTTCCATCACACCTTTAATTTTACTTACCGTTGGTGGTTTTGGTGCTTTTAAACGCTTGGTCCGTTTACCTTCAACACACCACAACGGCACCACATGCTTTTCATTTGGATCTTGCGAAAGTGACTTTTCAATCAGACGCATACCCGCTACGCCGTCCACCATCGCATGATGAATCTTGAAATACATGGCAAAACGGTTGCCTTCAATGCCTTCAATAATGTCGCATGTCCAAAGTGGCTTGGCACGATCAATCAAGGAGCTATGCTGTTGTGAAATATACACAAGCAATTCACGGATACGTCCTGGATTTGGTAGCGCAATGTGGCGGAAATGATGGTCTAGATCAAACTCACTGTCTTCTCCCCAAAACAAACCATTCAACTGATTGTTAAATGGTGGAACAGGGATACTTTTTGATTGGCGAATTTCATTGACTAGATCGTGCACAAACGTAGGTGAAGCATTCTCTGGAAGCTCGAATAAAAACAATCCACCTACATGCATAGGTTGTTGCCTTTTCTCTAGCGAGAGAAAGATAAAATCAATTGGGTGTAGTGGGCGCATAGCAGACCTAGCCTCTCATCGCATTTTTTCTAAGATACTCTCATGGAGCTCTTATTAGAATTATTGGAACCGTTCTGCGCAGTATATACTGTTTGTTCTGGTTAAAATATGACTTTAGACAAGCGAGTCATAAAAAACAAAACCACTGACGAATCAGTGGTTTTGTTTTAATGGAAAGGGGATTTAGTGGTTTAGATGCAAACCGCATTCGCGATGCTCTTCACCTTTTGTCGGATCAAAATAATCTTCATTATCAGGTAAATTATGCTTTTGCATATATTCCCAAAGGTCTTTTGAGGTCCATTTTAATAATGGCGCAACTTTGATCAGACCATCTGGATTAAGACTTACAGGATCCATTTCTGCACGAACGGCTGTGTCTGTAGCGCGTAAAGCTGTAAACCAAACTTTGGGTGCAGTCTCGCGTAATGCACGCTCGAAAGGTTCTAATTTTACTTCTGCGGTAAATGCCTCATGTTTTGGATCGTCCAGTGCTGGAACAGGTCCTTCCAATGCTTCGCGATGTGCACGTGAACGTTTTGGCAAATAAGTCAGAAGATTAAGATTCAACAGTTTTGTAATCTCATCAACATACTTATAGGTTGTTTCAGTGTTGTAGCCATTATCCATCCATACCACTTGGATATCAGGTTTGACACGGGTCAACATATGTAAAATGACAGCTTCAAATGGACGAAAATTAGTTGTCACAATAGCTTTTTCATTTAAGCTCAATGCCCATTCAACTAGCTTTTCAGCATCATTGCCAAATTCTGTATTGATTTGATCCAAGTTTAAAGTCATAACGCGTTGCCTTTTATGATCATCGGTCTTTATCGTATACACGACACACTACGCCATATAGTAATGCAATTATGTCGAGTCGGATATGTTCATCAAGCAAATTATTATTCAAAAAATCTATGGTTAGACCATGAAAAAAGGGCGATTCTTGAACAGCTCTCCATGTTAAACTAGCGCAATTTTTAACACATAGGATAGTTGGATAAGCATGGAAATCATATGCCTAGATCTTGAAGGGGTTTTAGTTCCAGAAATTTGGATCAACTTTGCAAAAAAAACAGGGATTAAAGAACTTGAAGCAACTACACGTGATATTCCAGATTATGATGTGTTGATGACACAACGGCTGAATATCCTAAAACAACATGGTTTAGGCTTAAACGATATCCAAGCTGTGATTGCAGATATGGGGCCATTTGAAGGGGCAAAGGAATTTGTTGAGTGGGTACGCACCCATTTTCAATTGATTATCTTGTCTGATACTTTTTATGAGTTTGCACACCCGCTCATGAAACAGTTGGGATGGCCAACGATTTTCTGTCACAAGCTTGAAACTGACGAAAATGGAATGATTACAGCGTATAAGTTGCGTCAACCTGATCAAAAACGTCAGGCGGTAAAAGCATTACATGGCTTAAACTTCCGCGTGATTGCGGCAGGTGATTCGTATAACGATACCACTATGCTGGGAGAAGCAGATCATGGTTTCTTGTTTGATGCGCCGGACAATGTGATTGCTGAGTTCCCACAATTCCCACCATTACATGGTTATGAAGCGTTAAAACAGGCGATTCGTTCTGTTTCACAACGTGATATTCCAGAATAATGAATCCTCCCCAACCCTCCTTTAGAAATGGAGGGAGCTTCCCCTCTTTTTTAAAGAGGGGTTAGGGGAGATTTCTTAGAATTTATAACCAATCTTTAAGCCGTAAGCGATGGCATTGTTATTTTCAAATTCAGCCACATAGCTTGGTGTGTTGAATTGTGAACCAGATTGAGCTTTCGCATCGCCAAGCCAGAAGTATTTTACGCCGCCAGCAATAAAAGTTGCAGGAGTAGGGCTATATTGAACACCAACACCGACATTCCAGTAACCTTCAGTTGGGCCTAATGTCGTGACTGGGTTACCTGCACCAGAGTCCCAACCCACAGATAAATTACCTGCCCATTGATCATTTAGTTTACGACCAACACCTGCGGTAATTGAGTATTGATCTTCAGTATATGCAACCAGATCAAAACCGTCTTTTTTACCTGTTGAAGCAACGATTGGAGGTAGCGTTGAAGCAGCACCAAATTTATATGGACGAATGGCAAAGTCTTTCCAGTTTACCCAGCGTAAATTCGCAAACGCAACGGTGTTTTCCATAATCCCTGTTTGGAAATCAAGATTAACCGATTGAGGGGTGGTGATTTCAGTTGTACCTTCTGAATGATTGATTTTATTTAAAATCGCATCAAAACCAGCATTGCCTGTCATGCCTGCAATGCCATGCGTTTCATAAGCATTCATTTCATGCTTGATTTTGGCACGATAGGTCAAAGAAGTTTTGAGTGCGATTTCAGGAATTTGATAAGCAACCCCTGCTAACCAACCGACTGCTTCATCACGACCTGTTTTAAAATCATAACCACTATAAGCACTATAGCTCTGGCCACGTAATAACACGGTACTGTCTAAAGTTTGATAAACCGCACCCGCATAAAGGTTCCAGTTTTGTGTTGGTTGATAACCGAATAGCAGGTTTAAATTTTCAGTATCGACTGTAACTGATGTACCACCTTTAAAAGGTAAAGGACGGCTTTCAATAAAGTTGCTTTTGCCTGTGTATTCTGCATCAGCACCATACGGTTGGTCATAGATCAAACCAATCGAGAATTTATCCGTTGCTTGAATTTTTAGGGCAGCATTAGGCGAGTAGTAATGATTCGCCATATTCCCTGTATTGTTTTGAGATGTGTCCTTACCTGATACATTGGGATCAAGAACAGTAAGACCTGCTTCAAAATAGTTATTTGGTTGTAAAAATGCTGCAATTGATTGTCCTGAGCGATCCAGTGCTGCGGCAAATGTTGTCGTTGTTGGAACTAAGCTAAGTAGAAGAGCCGTTTGAATAGCATTCAGCTTCATTAATATGTTCTCTCAAATCACTTTGTAACAGAATGGCGCGAAAAGTATCATAATTTTTATGCGCTTAAATATTTTACAAATGTCAATAAATGAACTGATAAAGTCACGAAAAACGCTTGAGTAGAATAGATTTATCCTAATGTGATTAAGATAAAGAAGGGGTGTGTATTTATTGATCTATTAATTTGATTTTATTGATTAAAGCATAATAAAAAAGGCCATCAGAAGATGGCCTTTTTTATTATCAATGATTAGAAACGGTAACCAATTTTCAGACCGTATGCGATTGCATTGTTGTCTTCAAACTTCGCAACGTATTCATTGCCACCAGCTTGAGCACCAGTTTGTGCCTTAGCATCACCTAACCAGAAATACTTCACGCCACCAGCAATAAAGGTTGCAGGAGTCGGGCTAAATTGAACACCTACACCAACGTTCCAGTAGCCTTCTGTTGGGCCTAAAGTTGTCACAGGATTACCTGCGCCAGAGTCCCAACCGACAGAAACGTTACCAGCCCATTGTTCACTCAGTTTACGACCAACACCTGCGTTTACAGACCATTGGTCATCCGAATATTCAACTAGGTTAAAACCATTTGGACGACCGACTAAGCCACCAATTTGTTGAGATAATAAGCCAAATTTATACGGTTGGATGGCGAAGTCTTTCCAGTTCACCCAACGAACGTTTGCAAATGCAACAGTGTTCGCCATGATGCCTGTCTGGAAATCTAAGTTTACAGATTGAGGTGTTGTAATTTTAGTCTTTTTACCAGCACTACCTTCTTCAAGTGCTTGAGCTTGAGCTAAAGCTTGAGCTGGGGTAATACCAAGTAAGCCTGCTAAAACTGCTGGGTTACTTGTCAATGCAGAAGTTACAGAGAAATTCTCATTGATATTTACTTTATGGTCAATTTCAGAGCGGTAAGTTACAGATGCTTTAAGTGCAATTTCAGGAATTTGGTAAGCTGCGCCCACTAACCAACCAGTACCACCAGTCTCTTTGATATTAGCATCATAACCGTTATAAATACTGTATGCAGTACCACGTAGATTTACATTACCCTTAACTGTTTGATAAACGCCACCTGCATAAAGATTTATGTTTGGTATAGGTTGATAACCAAATACCAGTGAAATATTTTGTGTATCCACTTCCACAGCAGTGTTACCAACACCTAAAGATGCATTTGCATCTGCAAGACCTTTTTGCATTGCAAGAAGAGGTTTGCTTGCTTCAGCCAAAACAGCTTGAGTTGCTGCTTGCTGAGATAAGCCTTGAGACATTAATGTCCCAATTGCTTGTTTTGCAGCATCAGATTGCATATAAGCTGCTACTTTAGCCTTACCTGCATTGGCTAAAGCATCTAAACGATCTTGTGGTAAAACAGTATCAGCACCAGGGTTCGATACAAAAACGTTGTTGCCACTATATTGAGCATCGGCCCCATAAGGTTGGTCATAAAGAAGACCAAAAGAGAATTTATCAGTCAGTTGCAGTTTTAATGCTGCGCTAGGGAAATAATAATCATCACCCATATCGCCAATTTTACGTGTAGTTGCTGATGTACCAGCTTCCTGACCTTTAACTGTTGGGTCTAAAACCGAAAGACCAGCTTCAAAATAGTTACCCGGCTGTAAAAATGCAGACATAGATTGACCTGAACGGTCTAACGCTGCTGCAAAAACTCCAGTTGCAGGTAGCGTTGCTAAGATCATGGCAGTGCTAAGATGTTTTAATTTCATTGTAATCTTTCCTTGAACTTCAAGATTCTTAAGTGTTAAGAAGCTATGATCTGACAACAAAAAAGTTATCTATCGTGATTGGCTATAACTTCATGTAACAAAAATACCATAATTAAAATAAGAGTAAATGTTCTAAATGAACTAAGCAGTACGCTAGATTAGATGAAAATGGATAAAAATAAATCTTAAAAAATTTATATACATATGTGTTTTTATTTGTAAAATAATGATAAATATAAATTATTATTTTAAAATAATAATCGTTCTTTTTTGCATTTTTCCCAAAAAAGTTTTTTATTTGGTCAAAGATTTTTTGTAAAAAATGAGATTTATTTCTCCATATTTTCTTTTTAGGTAAAAATTTCAGCGCATTAGAACACCGTTGAATAATTTTACGCAGAATTTACGTTTACTGGTTTTTTCAATATAGAGAATTTACGTCCTTCATTTCCATACTAAAGCTGACCTATTTTTAAATGGCATATGCTATGTGGGAATTTATTTCTGTATTTGTCCTTTCATTGTTGTTGGCTTATCCGCTAGGTGCTTATCTTGCAGATGTGATGCAAGCAAAGCCAATGAAAAGTGACGCATTCTTTAAATGGATTGAACAACCCATTTATGCTGTGTTGGGTGTCAAGCGTAGTGGAATGAATTGGCGACAATATTTAACGGCATTTGTGCTCAGTAATATTTTACTGCTTGCTGCAAGCGTCACCATTTTAATGACTCAAGCATGGTTACCACTCAACC
Organism: Acinetobacter genomosp. 15BJ; assembly: GCF_000400715.1. Classification (GTDB taxonomy): domain Bacteria; phylum Pseudomonadota; class Gammaproteobacteria; order Pseudomonadales; family Moraxellaceae; genus Acinetobacter. Next base: position 249,451 of record NZ_KE007346.1, read on the forward strand.
CTGATCATATTCCGAATATGAATTGGGATCTGGCTTTACATACCACCATTTCATTTCTAACCAATACCAACCAGCAACATTATTCAGGACAGGCTCAACTGTCTTATTTATCACAAATGACCGTAATTGTTGGATTGCAATATTTGTCTCCAATTATTGGGCTGGCTTTATTGGTTGCAATGTTAAGGGCTTTATTCCTGCAATCACGTCAAGCGGAAGATTCAGATCAAAAGAATTGGAATCATATTAATCTAGGTAATTATTGGATGGATATCATTCGACCATTATTTCGGTTCTTTATTCCATTAGGTCTTATTTTTTCTTTGCTACTGACCTTTCAAGGTGTCCCAGCAACACTATCCGCAGGTCCAACGGCGCAGGTGTTGGAACAAAGTACAGAAGTACAAACCCAACATATTCCGCTTGGTCCTGTTGCACCCATGGTTGCAATTAAACAGCTTGGTAGTAATGGTGGGGGGTGGTATGGCCCGAACAGTAGTGTGCCGTTAGAGAACCCGACACCTTTTTCCAATGTGATTGAAATGATCGCGATCTTACTGATTCCGTTGTCGGCAGTATTTATGGTTGGGCGATTTATTCAACGTAAGAAATTGATGTGGATGATTTTTGGCACCATGTTGCTGATGTCATTGGCTTCAACCTCACTGACTTTCTGGACCGAAAAATCATCTTTAAGTGTTAATGCTGGGTTGATGGAAGGCAAGGAAGTCCGCTTTGGTACAGAGGCATCGGCATTGTGGGGAAGCTTGACCACGCAAGTGAATAACGGTTCGGTCAATATGATGCATGATTCTGCATCGCCACTGACGGGATTGGTTGAACTATGCAATATGTTGATCAATGCCATTTGGGGTGGCATCGGGTGTGGGCTATTACAGTTCTTTATTTATCTGTTTTTAGCGGTATTTATCGCAGGTCTGATGACGGGACGTACACCTGAGTTGTTTGGCCGAAAAATTGAAGTGACTGAAATTAAGTTATTAGCACTGGTGATTCTATTACAGCCTGTGGTGATTCTTGGCTTGACTGCCATCGCAATTGCTTTCCCATCCATTACAGGGAATTCAAATCCAGCATTTCACGGCATCAGCCAAGTATTTTATGAATATGTCTCTGCCTATGCCAACAATGGCTCAGGTTTTGAAGGCTTAGGTGATAACACCTTATGGTGGAATCTAAGCGCTAGTATCGCTTTATTGGCAGGCCGTTACAGCGTGTTAATCATTCCAGTTTTGATCGCAGTCAGTTTGGCAACCAAACCCCAAGCAGCCGAAAGCAAAGGTTCTTTACATATTGAGTCACCGACATTTGCACTGACCTTGATTGGGATCGTGTTGATTCTGACCTTATTGCAATTCATGCCAGTGTTGGTGATCGGACCAATTGCTGACTACTTGTCTATAAAAGTTTAAGTGTGGAGCAAGCACAATGAAACATTCAAATGCGACACAACAGATGGATATTTTGAATAAAGAAATTATTCAACAAACCTTTCATAAGTTGTTGCCACAGTACGCTTTTAAAAATCCAGTGATGGCATGTGTCTGGGTGGGAACAATCTTAACGATTGTCGCAACCTTGATGGGCAGTACCAGCTTCGGTTTTGGTTTGGTACTGAGCTTGATTTTATTGGTTACGGTCTTATTTGCGAATTATGCAGAAGCGGTTGCAGAAGCTAAAGGTCGCGGACAAGCCGCATCATTGCGTCAGGCACGTGAAAACTTAACCGCAAATCGTATCCTCGATTTAAATGCCGTACCAAATACGATTTCTGCCAATCTACTTAAAAAAGATGATCTTGTCGTTGTTAAAGCAGGTGAGATAGTCCCTGCAGATGGTGAGATTATTCAGGGTTTTGCCACAATCAATGAATCAGCTGTTACTGGTGAGTCTGCGCCAGTATTGCGTGAAGCTAATACTGACCGTTCAGGAGTGATTGGTGGTACTAAAGTTTTGTCAGATGAAATTATTATTCGGGTAAGTAATGAGGCAGGTCACAGTTTCCTAGACCGCATGATTGCCTTGGTTGAAGGCGCCAACCGCCAAAAAACACCAAATGAGATCGCGTTGAGTATTTTACTCAATATCATGACCATTACTTTTATTGTGGTGGTGGCAAGCTTACCTTTTATTGGTTCAATGGTCGGGATCAAAATCAGTATCGTCTTGTTGATTGCACTGTTGGTCTGTTTGATTCCAACGACGATTGGGGGCTTGCTCCCTGCGATCGGGATCGCAGGGATGAACCGTGCGTTGAAAGCCAACGTCTTAGCCAAATCAGGTAAAGCGGTCGAAGTTGCGGGTGATATTGATGTGTTGCTCCTAGACAAAACAGGCACGATTACCTATGGAGACCGTCAAGCTACAGCCTTTTATCCATTGGCGGGTGTGAGTCCAAGTGAGTTGCGCCAAGCTGCAATGCTGACCTCTTTTGCCGACCCAACCCCTGAAGGTAAATCGGTGGTGAGTTTAGGTAAAGAAATGGGTGAGAGCATTCGTGAGCCTCAAGATGCCGAATTCATCCAGTTTAGTGCGTCAACACGTTTATCTGGGGTGGACTTGGTAACAGGACAAAAGATTCGAAAAGGCGCTGTCGATGCGATCCTTAAATTTACCCATCAAGAGATCAAAGACAATGTCGAACTGAAAACTCGTGTCGAACAAGTCGCCTCTAAAGGAGCAACCCCTCTAGTCGTGGCTTCAAATCACAGTATTTTAGGGGTGATTGAACTATCCGATGTGATCAAACAAGGCATTAAAGAACGTTTTGCACTGTTACGTGAGATGGGTATCAAAACCATTATGGTCACAGGCGACAATCCGTTGACTGCGGCAGCGATTGCTGCGGAAGCTGGGGTGGATGATTATATTGCTGAAGCAAGACCTGAAGATAAATTGGCCTGCATTCGGAAAGAGCAAGCCGCTGGTAAATTGGTGGCGATGGTCGGTGACGGAACCAATGATGCGCCAGCTCTGGCACAGGCGGATATTGGTTTAGCGATGAACTCTGGTACACAGGCTGCCAAGGAAGCAGGCAACATGGTGGACTTGGATTCCGATCCAACCAAATTGCTGGATGTGGTAGAAATTGGGAAGCAGCAATTGATCACCCGTGGCGCCTTAACTACTTTTTCCTTGGCAAATGATGTATCCAAGTACTTTGTGATTTTACCTGCACTGTTTGCAGTGGCAATTCCACAACTTGGGGTACTCAATGTCCTACAGTTAAGTAGCCCTAGCAGTGCGGTAATTTCAGCATTGATTTTTAATGCACTGATTATTCCAATGTTGATCCCATTGGCATTAAGAGGGGTGCAATTTAAGCCAGCCAGTGCGTTGCAATTGTTACGCCGTAATATGCTGATTTATGGTGTAGGTGGAGTGATCTTTCCGTTTATTGCCATCAAATTAATTGACCTTATTGTGTCATTGTGGATTTAGGAGTGAGAGATGAATACTTTATTGAATCATGAGCAATTGAATCAACAGGATCTAAAATTATCCAATCCAGTACATTCGATCTTACGTCCAAGCGTTGGTTTGATCTTGGTGGGGTTCCTTGTCGCAGGTGTGTTGTATTCTACTGTGAGCGTATCAATTGCCCAGTTGATTTTTCCGAAGCAGGCCAATGGTAGCTTAATTGAACTTGATGGCAGAATTGTTGGTTCAAGTTTGGTGGGACAAAATTTTGTTGGTGCACAATATTTTCATGGTCGCCCCAGTGCGGTAAGTTACAATGTTGATGGGATGGCGGGAAGTAATTTGGCGGTCTCTAATCCTGATTTACAAAAACAAATTAAGGAAAGAACAGTGCAATTTGCCCAGAATAATCATATTTCAGAGCAACAAGTACCGAACGATATGGTCACAGCATCAGGCAGTGGAATTGATCCTGATATTTCACCTGAGAGTGCATTATTACAAGTGAAACGGGTGGCCAAGCAACGTCATTTAGCAGAGCAGCAATTGCGAGATTTAGTGCAGCAACAGATTAAGCCTGCTCAGTTCAATCTCTATGGGCAAGCACGAGTCAATGTGCTACAGCTGAATCTAGCCCTAGATCAATTGTCATCTACACCTCGTTGATAGAGTCTAATTTATGCAGATTGACCGTAATAACAAAGCAGATGCATGGTTGGCTCATAGTCAACGTGAACAATCTGGACGTTTAACCATTTTCTTGGGTGCAGCACCAGGTGTAGGTAAAACCTATGCCATGCTGACTCGAGCACATGAACTGATGCAGCAAGGGCAACATGTGATGGTTGGGATTGTAGAAACCCACGGTCGATCTGATACTGAACGTTTGATTCAAGGACTCAATGTTATTCCAAGAAAGGCAGTGGAGTATCAAGGCCGGATGCTGGAAGAGATGGATCTTGATCAAATCCTCAAATTAAAGCCTGAAATTGTGTTGGTGGATGAACTCGCACATCGTAATGTACCAAATAGCCGACATGAATATCGCTGGCAAGATGTGAATGAGTTATTAGATGCAGGCATTGATGTCTATAGCACTTTAAATATTCAGCATCTAGAGAGTCTGAACGATGTGGTTTATCAAATTACAGGCATTCGGGTTAGTGAAACAGTTCCCGATGCATTATTAAAACGTTTGAAAGACATTCGTCTGGTTGATTTGCCTGTTCCTGAATTATTAGAACGCATGAATCATGGCAAGATTTATTTCGCTGATGTTGCTCCTCAAGCATTACAAGGATTTTTTAAACCCGCACATTTAACTGCTTTACGTGATCTGGCGATTCAAACGGTTGCAGGGCAAGTGGAAATTGATTATCGGGAGAAGTTTGTTGCGCAAGGGCAGATCATCCCGATCCAAAATCATGTGATGTTGGCGATTGATGGTTCAGAGTTTTCTGAAGATCTGGTACGGCGGGCACATCGTATTGCAGAAAGACGCAATGCAATGTGGAGTGTGATCTCGATCCAAAAGAGCCAGAAAACCACAACACAGACATTAGCCGTGACCAAAGCATTCAACTTGGCACGTAAGCTGGGTGCCGATACCTATTTATTACATAGTAATCATATTGCATCGACCATTTTACAGGCGGCCTATGATTATGGTGCATCCAATATTTTACTCGGTAAAAGTCCTAAAAAGTCACTTTGGCAACGTCTGTTCTCAGATCATATTGCCGACCAACTCTTAGAAAAACAGCATCCTTTTGAAATTACTTTTGTGCAACCGTTAAAAGCGAAAGCGAATGAAACCAAGCTACAAACTGATCGGGTTGGTGCTGCTTGGTTGGAACAAGGCTTGGCTTTTAATCCACGTGAGATTATTGAGAGTATTCTGATTGTCTTATTGGGCTTAATTGCGGCAACGGTGAGTGATCACTTTATTGGTTATAGCGAATTGGCTTTAATTTTTGTGGTTACCGTGCTGGTGGTTGCGATGCGGGCGAGGATGTTGATTACCATTTTGAGTGTGGTGATTTGCTTCTTGCTGTATAACTATTTCTTTATTGAACCGCGATTTACACTTCGAATTAGTGCGGAACGTGGTGTGATCACCATTGTCATCTTTATTGCTTCGGCCTTGTTAGTGGGGCGCTTAGCCAATCAGTTACGCGCTCAGGTGCTCAGTTTACGTGCTGCCAATTCAGTGTCTTTACAAATGCAGGAGTTGGAGCGGAAATTATCCAGTTGTGTTGATATTGAACAGGTTTTAAATATTGCCAAGCAACATCTAGAAAGTTCTCTAAATGCAACGGTGTGGTTGAGAATTGGTACACAGGAATTAGGCGATAGCAGTTTATTAAATGAAAAAGACCAGATCGCGGCCAATTGGACTCAGAAAAATGCCAAGCCTTGTGGGCGCTTTACCAATACGCTAACTCAATCCGAATGGTGGTTTAATCCACTGAATCTGGTGGGAGGTTATGGGGTGATTGCACTTCGGTTTAATCAAAAAACCGAAATCATCAGTTTTGAGCAGCAGCGTTTGGCTGAACTGATGATCGATGATATTGCGCAAACCACTTCACGGGTGCAACTGTCTTTACAGCTAGAAAACTCCCGCGTGGTTGCTGAAACTGAAAAGTTACGTTCAGCATTATTGTCATCGGTCTCCCATGATTTACGCTCACCTTTGGCTGCTATGATTGGCTCGGCGGATAGTCTGAAATACTATGGTGAGCAGATGTCAGCGGATGATCGTGAAAGCTTACTGGATACCATTCATGTTGAAGGTGAACGGCTGGATCGCTATATTCAAAACTTACTGGATATGACCCGACTCGGTCATCAAGGTTTGAGTCTAAGTCGCGACTGGATTGGGGTGGAAGAACTGATTGGTTCTGCGACGCAGCGACTGAAACGCTATCAGCCCAAGGTTACTATTGACGTCGCAATGACAGATGACTTGCCGCAATTGCATGTACATCCTGCCTTGATTGAACAGGCCATTTTTAATGTGCTGGAAAATGCAGCCAAGTTTTCACCCGATGATGTACCGATTGAGGTGAGGATTCGACAACAAGATCAGTTTTTGCAAATTGATATTATAGATCAAGGGATTGGAATTCCAGAAGATGAGCGAGAGCAAATCTTTGATATGTTCTATACCATGCAACGTGGTGATCGCGGTAAAACAGGAACCGGATTAGGTCTTACGATTGTCAAAGCGATTATTGGGGCACATATGGGAAGTATTGAAGCTTTGGCCGGTACATATGGTCACGGCACCTTAATTAGAATACGATTACCACTGCATCAGGATTAAAATTATCATCTATGCCACAAACATTAAATTCTCAAGCATCTATTCTGATTATTGATGATGAGCCCCAAATTCGGAAGTTTTTAGACATCGCCTTACGTGCACAGGGCTATCAGGTACATGTGGCCGAAAATGGGATGAAAGGGTTGGAGAGCTTGGCAACGCGTGGAGCAGATTTGTTGATTCTGGATCTGGGCCTGCCGGATATGGATGGGCAGGCGGTATTGCTTGAGTTGCGACAATGGTCAGATACTCCTGTGATTGTATTGTCAGCTCGTCCAGATGAAAATCAAAAAATTAAACTGTTAGATGCTGGAGCGAATGACTATGTCACCAAGCCATTTAGCATTCAGGAGTTATGTGCTCGTATTCGTGTGATGTTCCGCAATAAGCCACAACAGGCAGAACACAATCTGATGTTTAATGATGGACAGCTTTGGGTTGACGTGGCTGAGCATGCAGCCAAACTGGCAGGTGAGGACATTACTTTAACCAAAAAAGAATTTCAGTTGCTGACTTTATTGATTCGTCATCAGGGCAAGATTGTCACACAAAAACAAATCATGACCGAGTTATGGGGCATTACTCATGAAGAGGATACCCATTATCTTCGCATCTTGGTGAAAAAGCTTAGAACCAAAATCGGCGATTCTGCTGTTACGCCAAAGTATATTTTTACCATTGCGGGCGTAGGGCTGCGGTTTTGCGAATAATCTGGATTAAGTTGAGCTAATTATTTGGATTATAAAATTATTTATAATGATTTAAAGCTAAAGCTTGAATCGTAAAATGTTAGATAGTTCACATTTTTTAAGCTATAATTTTCAAGTTTTTTAATCTTTATCTTGGTCAAGCGACAATGAAAAAATTATTAGCGGTTACAGTATTCAGTGCTTTCGGCTTAATGGCCTGCTCAACGACAGAAACATCTAAATCAATTCAAAGTCCTCAAGTGACGGCAGCAGTTCAACAAATTAAATATAACGGGGTGAAAGTACCTGTTTCGATTGGTAAGTTTGATAACCGTTCAAGTTATATGAGAGGCATCTTCTCTGATAATGTTGACCGTCTTGGTGGACAGGCAAAAACTATTTTAGAAACGCATCTACAGCAAACGGGTTATTTCTCTGTTTTAAATCGCGACAATTTGTCTGAACTCAAACAAGAAGTTGGTTATAGCAATACTGCCCAAACCATTAAGGGTGCTCGATATGTGATTACTGGTGATGTGTCTGAATTTGGTCGCAAAGAAGTGGGTGATCAGCAATTATTCGGTATTTTAGGTCGCGGTAAACAGCAAATTGCATATGCCAAAGTGAATCTGAATATTGTGGATGTAAAAACCTCAGAAATTGTACATTCCGTGCAAGGTGCGGGGGAATATGCATTGAGCGCACGTGAAGTACTCGGTTTTGGTTCTACCGCATCTTATGACTCAACCTTGAATGGTAAGGTGCTGGATTTAGCGGTACGTGAAGCGGTCAATAATTTGGTGACTGATATTCAGAATAATCGTTGGACTGCGCAATAAGGCTGGACCGCTGTAAAATGAAAAAAATTCTGTTCAGCAGTCTGATGACGATCGGCTTGGTTGGCTGTGCCGCGGGACCTCAACCTTTATATAGTTGGGGTTCTTATACACAACAGACTTATCTGATGTATAACCAGCCAGAAAAAGCCACTCCGAGTGCCCAAATCATTAAGTTAGAAGCGGAAATTGAAAAAGCCAAAGCGAAAAATCTGGCTGTTCCACCAGGCTTATATGCACATCTAGGATGGTTATCTTTACAAGTGAATAATGCGCAAAAAGCAGCTGAATATTTTCAATTGGAACGACAAGTTTATCCTGAATCTACGGTATTGATGGATCGGTTGTTGCGGAAAATGAATGCCAATGTGGGATCGACGCAGCCATGATCAAGACCTTTTTAGTTGCAACCCTTCTCCTCACGGGTCTGGTATTAACGGGTTGTGCTTCATCTCCAGCGGTGAATAAGGATATGACTGTTTATAAACAGCATATGCCGAAATCTATTTTGGTATTACCACCCGTCAATGATTCCCCTGATGTAAAGGCAACCTATAGCTATTGGCCGACAGTCGTTATGCCTGTTGCAGAAGCGGGTTATTATGTTTTTCCAATTTCTGTTGTGGATTCGATGTTTAAAGAGAACGGCGTGACCAATGGTCATGACGCTCAAAGCATTTCGCCGCAGAAATTACAGGAAATCTTTGGGGCTGATGCAGCACTCTATATTCGAATTAAAGAATATGGTTCTCAGTATCAAGTGATCCAAAGTGTTGCAACAGTCAGTGTAGAGGCAAAACTGGTCGATTTAAAAACCAATGAAACGCTTTGGTCGGGTGAAAAAAAAGCCGTTCAATCGAGTAATAGTGGTAACAATGATTTACTCACTGCGCTGGTTGGGGCATTGGTTGAACAAATTGCGGGTAGCTTAAATGATCGTGCTTATCCCTTGGCCACGGTAGTGAATACGCAACTCTTTACCCCGACGCAGCATAACCCTGGTCTGGGCTTGCTTTACGGACCTCGTTCACCGAAATATCAACTAGATGGTGTTGTGAAGTAATTCATTTTTCATCTGCATAATAAAAAAGCCTCTTGATGAGGCTTTTTTATTATTGAAGCTTATTTGATATTTGGGTCACCTTGTTTCAAGAAGAAACGTAAGGCTAGTTTCTGTACCCAAGTACCATAAGGTGGATAGAACAGTTGGGTTGGGAAGAAGCGATGACGTGCAAAGATGGTTTTAGCATGGGAAAGCTCTCGGAAACCTTCTTCACCATGATAGGTTCCCATGCCTGAGTTCCCAATACCACCGAATGGCGCATCGTGGTTGACCACATGCCAGCCCCAATCATTCAAGGTCACACCACCTGAATGGGTTTGTTTTAAGACATAATCACGTTCATTTGCATCGTGAGTAAAGAGGTATAAAGCTAATGGTCTTTCACCTGCTTGAATATAATCAATCGCGTCATCCACTATACCGTAAGCAACCACAGGTAAAACTGGGCCGAATAGCTCTTCTTTAAGAATTCGCATATCTGCTGTGCAATTCAGGACGATATGTACAGGCATACGACGTGCATCTTTGTCACGGTCATATTCACCACAAGTAATAATTTGAGCGCCTTTGGCTTTGGCATCATCTAAGATATCGAGCAAACGTCTTAGATGACGATCATTGACAATCGAAGTGTAGTTTGTGTTTTGGCTAATATTATTGCCATACATCGCAGTGAAACTCGCTTGGCACTCTGCAACGAATTGATCGATTTTTTCTTTTGGCACCAGAGCATAGTCAGGTGCAACGCAGATCTGACCACAGTTGGTCGCTTTGCCGTGTAAAACGCGTTTTGCAGCATCAGCCAGTGGATAATGACGGCTGACTAAAGCAGGGGATTTCCCGCCTAACTCCAAGGTCACAGGGGTAAGGTTGTCTGCAGCTGCACGCATCACCACCCGACCAATCGCAGGTGAGCCCGTAAATACAATATGGTTGAAGGGGAGTGAGGTGAATTGTGCTGGATCAAGGATCTCTTCACCAAAAACAGCCACCTCATCTTCATTAAAGATTTCAGCCAGCATTCGTTTAACCACAGTATTGGTTGCAGGAGTCACTTCTGGCAGTTTAATCATCACTCGATTGCCTGCTGCAATTGCGGCAATTAAAGGACCTAAGGCCAAGTAAACAGGGAAGTTCCACGGAACAATAACACCCACTACACCTTTAGGCTGATATTGCACCCGTAAACGATTCGATAAAAATAGCAATTCAGTGCTACGTTTACTTGGTCGCATCCAACGTCTTAAATGACGAATTGCATGTTCTGCTTCAAGTACTGAACCGAGCAAATCAAGCAGTTTTGATTCATCTACCGAGCGTGAATTAAAGTCGGTATTAATTGCAGTCGCAATCACATCTTGATAACGGATAATTTGTTTTTTTATTTGCAATAATTTGGTGCGTCGATCATCGAGATCTGGGTAGGGCTGAGCATCAAAAGCAGCACGCTGTTGATTAAACACCGAATACATATGTTCGGTTGCAGGATCACTGAATTGTTGTGAAGTTGAAAGTGTCATTGTTGCTCCTTTCATGCTTATTAGTAGAATAGACTTTATGATTGATGAGATTTGTAGTCGATGTTAAATTGAGACAACAAAAGGTAATTTAGTGCCATTATGCATCATCACTCAAGGGATGAGGTGAAAAAATGCGTAAACAGGATGTGAACCCGATGTTGATTGAAGCGCGTTATGATCAAAATCAATTGGGTCAAGGTACGCCGATTTTAGGTCTAACCAGTTTGCTGGAAGCCATGCAACAGCAAGGTTATCGCTTGGATGAAGTTTTAGCGGGCACTGGAATTTCTCAAGCTGCACTGAATAGTGCAGCTTCTCATATCTCTCCCTATCAAAAATTACAACTTTTTCAAACGATTCAGCGTTTATCTAAAGATCCGCTGATTGGCATGCGGGCTGGGCAAAAACAGCGGTTATCGGACTTTGGGGTTTATGGTTATGCACTGTCTTCCTCTCGTAATTTCCAACAGGCGGTAGAGTTTGGTATTCGTCATATCAAACTCGCGGCACCCGTACTCAAGAAAACCTTTTCTATTCAAAAGCAAGTCGCCATTTTTGAAGGTCATGAAATTATTGCGCTGGGTCAATTATTGCCTTTGGTGTGTGAGTTTTGGTTTAGTTCCATGCAAACCCTGATTGAATGTGTATTAGAGGCACCATTTCAAGCGGAAAAACTGTTACTGCCTTATCCAGCACCTCAATATGCAGATGAATATGAAAAAGTATTTCGTTGCCCTGTGGAGTTCGATGCAGAGGTGATGCAGTGGCATTTTGATCTTGATTGGCTAGAGAAGCCGTGCCCGAATGCCAATCCGATTACTGCGGATATGTGTCGGTCTTTTTGCGAAAGGATGTTGGGTAGCGATGATGATGAACAAGAACCTGATTTAGTCCGCACGATCCGTCTGATCTTATTAGATGCGGTTGGCAGCTTTCCAAGCGCACAAGAGATCGCAGATCAATTGCATTTATCCAAGCGAACTTTATACCGCCGTTTGTCAGATGCGGAAGTCAGTTATCAAGAGATTTTAGACAGTACTAGAAGGCGACTTGCAGATGAATATTTGGCAACAAGTTTAAGCATTGATGAAATCGCAGAACGCTTAGGATTTTCTGATACCTCAAATTTTAGAAAAGCCTATCGTAATTGGGTTGGGATTTCACCAAATGAATATCGAGCGGATAAAAATAAGATAATTTAGTTTAAAAAATAGGTTTTATTCTCAAAATATGAATTTTTTAATTTAATTTTAATATCCTACGATAATAATAATTATTATAATTGTCGGAATGGTCATAAAGAGATATTTATTTTAAATATGATAGAAGTTTTATAAATGAATGATATTTGTTTTAATTATCATTCAATTAAACATGTTATTTTTTAATCAAAAAATGCACCACAATATTGCATTAAGTTTTTAAATATATAGCATTTTGATTACTTATTATTCATGTTTTTGATCGATTGATCTATATGTTTTAATAAAAATATATTAATAATTATGATCTTATGTTTAAAGGTATATTTGTATACTTTTAAGGTATTTTTCATGTGAATGGCTGTGTTCACTATATAATTAAATTAAATGAATTACCTGAAGTTAAATCGCATAGAATCTGTGCTGGATTAGGGTAGGTCTACCCATTAAAAAAACTTATTATGCTAAGGATTGCATTCAATGCTGACTTTTTTAGGTATCAGCATGATCATGTGCTTTATGTATTTGATCTAATTTACGCACTGTTTACGTTACTTCTAGCAAAGCCTCAACTAAGCTAAATTTATCTATATAACTTGAGCTTTTAGCTATGAGTGCTGTACTTGTTGAGATCAATCATCCATCTGCGCTAAAAAAGTATATTCATACCGCAGTCTCGAAAAATGAGGTTGAAGGTGTTGCGCAAAAAAAACAATTTATAGAAGAAGTTGAAACCTATTTAAAACATTATCCACAGACTCAACACGTTGATATTTATCTATGTGACTTAAATGGACATTTACGCGGTAAACGTATAGATGTCGGTTGCCTCAAAAATCTGAGTAAAGGTTGTTATTTCCCATTGTCGATTTATGCCATGAGTCTGGATGGCAAAGTGATTGAAGAGACAGGACTCGGTAAATATATTGGAGAACCTGATCATTTATGTGAACCTGTTTTAGGGACATTGAAACCACATGCACTTGAGCCCGAAACAACAGCTCAGCTACTGCTCAGTATGAAAGATGATCATCAGCAAGATTGCGTATTTGAACCTAGAAATATCGTAAAGAAAATCCTCCATCAATTGCAGCTAAAAAACTACTTTCCCTGTATCGCTGCCGAAGTCGAGTTCTATTTACATCCTTTAAGTGAGGCTAATGATGCCGAACAAACGATGTCACAATGCTTTGATATAAATACCACTGATCATTATCAAAATATTCTGAATGAGATTGAAGCAGTTGCAAAACGACAGAGCATTCAAATTACAGGAATCGTTTCCGAATCATCTTCAGGTCAGTATGAGATTAATCTGCAACATACAACGGATCTCTTGACTTTATGTGACCAGATTATGTTGTTGAAAAGAACCATCAAACAGGTTGCGAATAAGCATGGACTACGTGCGAACTTCCTTGCTAAGCCTGATATGCATAAAGCGGGCAGTGGTATGCACTTTCATATGAGTCTTTTAGATCAGAATCAGCAGAATCTTTTTAGTTCGGCGCAAGAGAAAATCTCTGATAATTTATTAAAAGCTGTGAGTGGTTTACTGTTATTGATGCCAGATTCGATGGCGATTTTAGCGCCCAATCTGAACTCTTTTAGACGTTTTAAGTTGGGTCATCATGTGCCCTTGGAGGCAAATTGGGGGCTCAATAATCGTAATGTGGCGATTCGAATTCCATGTTCAGATTCCGAAAATCAGCGTTTAGAATATCGTGTTGCAGGGGCAGACTGTAATCCTTATCTAGCGTTGGCAACGATTCTGATTGGAACTCTGCACGGTCTAACGCATCAGCTAGCGGTTCCGAAACAAGCGCATCAATTAAAACTGAAAAGTGAGCATGTATTATTACCAACTGAGCAAACGGAAGCATTAAAACTGCTCAAAGCCAATCAGTTATTAACTGAATATTTTGGCAGAGCCTTTGTTGATATCTGGTGTACGGTAAAGCAGGCAGAGTACCAAAGTGTTTATAGCCAGATTACTGCCATTGAAAAGAATTGGGATATATAAGTACCCTGATCATTTACTGCTGTCATATAACCAAAATAATCATGGGTTATGCGCTCAGCGGGACTCGAACCCACGTCGGTCGCTTAGGAGGCAACTGCTCTATCCAGTTAAGCTATAAGCGCATAATTTTATGATTATAAACAAAAAAGTGATTGCAGAAGCAATCACTTTTTAATGAAACCGATCAACTGTTAATTTTCAGTTTTGCCATTTAAAAACTTATAGAAAATAAACATGGCGACGATCCAGATCGGAATCATCAGTACAGATTCTTTAAAGCCTTGTTGCCACATGATATACAGCACCACAGCAATAAAAGCCAATACCAAATAGTTACTGAATGGAGACCATAAAGCTGGATAAGAGGTTTTAATTTGAGCTTTTTTAATATGACTTCTATATTTTAAATGAGTCAAGCTGATCATTGCCCAGTTTAAAACAAGCGCACCAACAACCACATACATCAAATGTCCAAGCGCATCTTCAGGCACGAAGTAGTTTAACAATACACAGCCAAAGATTAGGAACGCAGAGAGGAGTACTGCTGGAACAGGGACACCTTGTTTATTGGTTTTGGTAAATACTTTAGGTGCATTACCTTGTTGAGCTAGACCAAACACCATACGACTATTGGCATACATACCACTGTTATAAACTGACAATGCAGCAGTCAGGATAATAAAGTTAAGTAGATGTGCCGCCCAACCGATTCCCATTTGACTGAAAATCATCACGAATGGGCTCTTATCTAAACCACCTAGGTCCAACTGATTCCAAGGTACAAGTGACAATAGAATGGTAAGAGAACCCACATAGAACACTAAAATACGAATGACCACTTGGTTAATCGCTTTAGGAATGGTGGTCTTTGGATCTTTAGCTTCTGCTGCCGCCATACCAATCAGTTCAATGCCCCCAAAGGCAAACATCAAGAAAGCCAGCATATAGAACAAGCCATCAAAGCCATGCGGGAAAAAGCCGCCATGTGACCACAGGTTGCTAAAAGAGGCTGTTGAATTCGCATCCGCAGTGAAAAGCAAGAACAGACCAAACAAGATCATGGCAACGACAGCAGTCACCTTGATGATTGCTAACCAGAACTCAGATTCACCATAGAATTTAACATTGGTCAGGTTCACTGCTGTAATCACGACAAAGAAAAATAATACAGATTGCCATGCAGGAATTTGCGGCCACCAGTAATTAATATATTTACCTACCGCCGTTAGCTCAGTCATTGCGACAAGGATATACAGTACCCAATAGTTCCAGCCTGTGATAAAGCCTGGAAATTTACCCCAATATTTATAAGCAAAATGGCTAAATGAACCTGCAACAGGCTCTTCAACAATCATTTCACCTAAATGACGCATGATTAGAAAAACAATCAAGCCGCCAATCGCATACCCCAAAATAATAGATGGTCCAGCAGACTGGATAATTTGCGCAGAACCTAAAAATAAGCCCGTACCAATCGCTCCACCCATCGCAATGAGTTGGATATGGCGGTTTTTTAGTCCACGCTGAAGTTGAGAAGAATCGTTGTTCAAAGGACTGAGCTCGACGAGGAATTAACTGGATTATTCTAATAGATTGAAAGATTTTCGCCTAGTAAAAGTACAGCGATGCTATGACTGGAAAGTTGTTTTTAAAAGTTATTTAAAATCTTATATTTATATGAATATTAAAATGAAATATGCTGTAATTTTATACAGTTGAAAAATCCTCTAGTTTTTCCCGACGGATGGATTGCTATTTTTGCCATTGTGAAAGTCTTGGAATCTACTCACTATAATGCGCAGATTTTACGCATTATGACCAATCCCAAAACCATTGGTCGTATGGTATTTTTGACGGCAGTGCAGTACCTTTAGATTCAAAATTGATCTGTACCAAGAATATGATAAAAGGAAGACATTGACATGAGCTCAGTACCGCAAATAAAAGTCCCTGCAACCTATATGCGTGGAGGCACAAGTAAAGGTGTGTTTTTCAAACTGGATGATTTACCTGAAGCGGCACAAGTAGCGGGCAAAGCACGTGATCAACTTCTTCTCCGTGTGATTGGAAGTCCAGACCCTTATGGCAAACAGATTGATGGTATGGGGGGAGCAACCTCAAGCACCAGTAAAACCGTAATTTTGGCAAAAAGTTCTGAGCCAGAACACGACGTTGATTATTTATTTGGTCAAGTATCAATTGATCAGCCATTTGTCGACTGGAGTGGTAACTGTGGCAACCTAACCGCAGCAGTGGGTTCATTTGCAATTTCAAATGGTTTGGTTGATGCAGTGCGTATTCCTGAAAATGGCATTTGTACGGTACGGATCTGGCAGAAGAATATTCAAAAAACCATTATTGCACATGTCCCTGTGACCAACGGTCAAGTTCAGGAAACAGGTGATTTTGAACTGGATGGTGTGACCTTTCCAGCAGCTGAAGTTCAGATTGAATTTTTAGACCCAGCTGATGATGGTGAAGAAGGCGGAGATATGTTCCCGACAGGAAACGTTGTGGATCAACTGGTTGTTCCTGAAATCGGCACATTCCAAGCCACATTTATCAATGCAGGTATTCCGACCATTTTCCTCAATGCAGAAGATATTGGTTATCAAGGTACAGAATTACAAGATCAGATTAATGGTGATGCAGCAGCTTTAGCAAGGTTTGAGAAAATCCGTGCCTATGGTGCAGTACACATGGGGCTGATTAAAGATATTTCTGAAGCAGCAGCACGTCAGCATACCCCTAAAATTGCTTTTGTATCACAACCAAAAAGCTATATCTCATCAAGTGGTAAACCTGTTGAGACGGGTGATGTCGATTTATTGGTTCGCGCTTTGTCGATGGGTAAACTACATCATGCCATGATGGGAACGGCAGCAGTTGCGATTGGTACAGCCGCAGCTATTCCGGGAACCTTGGTGAATTTGGCAGCTGGTGGTGGTGAGCGTGAAGCCGTTCGTTTCGGTCATCCATCTGGGACTTTGCGTGTGGGTGCTCAAGCTGAATTGATTGATGGTAAATGGTCTGTGAAAAAAGCCATTATGAGTCGTAGCGCGCGTGTACTGATGGAAGGCTGGGTCCGTGTACCAGGTGATACCTTCTAGTTTATTTTATTTTTGAATTTTATAGGTAAGGCCTTCATTTGAAGGCCTTATTATTTTGGGTCTATTAAAAATACAAACACAATTTGATGAGATAAATAATGTTATGATGTTGAGATTCTGACAAGTCTTGTCATTTTACTCTTCCATTCAGATTTCCTGAGGCAACAACTGTGTCATCTATCTCTCAAGTTAATGCGGATGTTTTAAAACAAGCTCAACAACGTATTCAACAAGATTTATTGACAGCATTGGCTGCATTTTCAATTCCAGAACCTTTAAAAGCAGCCGTTCATCATACCGTGATGTTAGGTGGTAAACGGGTTCGTCCTGCACTCTGTTATGCAGCAGCGTCATTACAGCCGAATCAAAACTTTGCAGCAGCGCGCCGTGCCGCAGTTGCAGTTGAATTGATTCACTGTTATTCGTTGGCACATGATGATTTGCCATGTATGGACAATGATTTACTGCGTCGTGGGCAACCCACTTGCCATGTCGCATTTGGTGAAGATACAGCGTTATTAGCTGGTGATATTTTGCAGTCGATGGCTTTTGAAATATTGAGCAGCCGTTTGTTTGATGAGCAAGGGCAAGGAACTGAAGCGGCTATTGTCTTAAAACAAGTGCAAATCTTAGCAACAGCAAGTTCAAGAATGGTTTGTGGGCAGGTATTGGATTTACAGGCTGAAGGGGAAGGGAAACAAGTTGATCAAGCTGAACTGGAAAATATTCACCGCAATAAAACAGGTGCTTTGATTCAAGCAGCAATTATGATGGGTGCGGTGACCATTTTTAATGGGACCGATCAAGCAATTCCTAAATTACGCCAATTTGGGCAAACGATTGGTTTAGCATTCCAAGTTCAAGATGACATTCTGGATGTGACTTCAAGCACTGAGACCTTAGGCAAGACTGCTGGTAAAGATGAACAAGTACAGAAATCGACTTATCCATCGTTGATGGGTTTAACGCAAGCACAGGCCTATGCACAAACTTTACATGATCAAGCCTTTGAAGCCTTGGCTTATTTTGGTGATGATGCCAAAGAGCTGGTCAAAATTTCCCAGTTTTTACTAGCACGGAAAAGTTAATCTTTCGTCAACTTTGATCAATGATTAAATGTTATAAAAGACCATCCTTGTATGGTCTTTATTATTAGTGGATATACGCCTTAATACGATCAACAGAATAGATTTAAGCGGTTTATAAATCATTGTTTTAATATAAAAGTGAATCTAAGATAAATAGATGATCATAGAAATAACAACAGAGCATCGCTTTATGAATGACGATCAATTAGAACAACTCGCGCTTGAATATGGACAACAACTGGCTTTTTCAATCCAGTCACAACCTTTTGGGCCAGACTGTGAGGTCTTTAAGATCTTTGACAAGGTATTCATGTTGATTGGTGCTTATTCAGGTAAGCCGCTAGTGACGATTAAATGCGAGCCTGAGAAAAGTTTGGAATATCAGGAGCTGTATCCTTCAATTTCGGCAGGCTACCATATGAATAAGAAACACTGGATTTCGATTGCAAGTAGTCCAGAGATCACCGCAGATTTGCTACAAGACCTGATTAAAGATTCTTATGATTTGGTGGTAGGAAAACTGCCCGTTAAAGATCGAAAACGGATTCAGAATGTTTAAAAAAATAAAGCAGCGTTAACGCTGCTTTATTTTTACTGGAAAGTGGACTTAGTGTTTGCCCATAATTCCACGAATGGCATTGAGTACGTCCGCTGGAAGTACCACAGTTTTTGCATTGCTTGATTTAGAAAGATCCTGCATTGCTTTCACATATTGCTCACCGAGTAAGTAAGCAACAGGGATTTCTTTATCACCTACAGCAGTGGTGACCATTTCAATCGCACGTTGTGAAGATTCAGCAAGGACCACCTGTGCTTCTGCATCACGACGCGAAGCTTCCAAACGACCATCCGCTTCTAAAATCGCAGCTTGCTTTTCACCATCTGCTTTGGTCACAGTCGCACGACGTTGACGTTCAGCCGCTGCCTGTGCTTCCATTGCAGCTTGCATGGTGTGAGATGGTTGAATATCTTGGATTTCAACCGTTTTTAGGGTAATCCCCCAATCTGAAATATCATCAGAAATGGCTGCTTTTAACTTCGCTTTGATATGATCACGAGATGAAAGTGCATCATCCAAGTCCATTTCACCAACGATTGAACGGAGTGAAGTTTGAACAAGGTTTTGAATGGCCCAAGTATAGTTTTCAATCCCGTACACCGCTTTTTCTGGTGTTGTCAGGTTGATATAAGCTACGGCATTCATCACCAGTACCGCATTGTCTCGGGTAATTACTTCTTGTGAAGGAATATCTAAAACAATATCTTTAGTGGTAATTTTATAAGCAACTTCGTCTACATAGGGGATAACGAAATTGAGACCAGGATTCAACGTGGTATGGTATTTACCTAAACGTTGAACAATCCATTTATAACCTTGGGGAACAATGCGAACCCCTTTAAAGATGGTTATAGCGATAAAAGCTAAAAATGCTAAAACAACAATAGTACCGACAGACATTGAAAACCCTCTTTTGTGTTTATGACGTGCTATGCGGTTGAACGACTAAATCATTACCCAAAATATCAACTACTCGAACGCGATCGCCGACTTGTACAGGTACGGTACAACGACAATTCCATTCATCAGAACCTAAAACAGGCATCGAAAAGCGTACAATGATTTGTCCATGCTCAAGACCAGTCTGGATCACCATCCCGACTTGACCAATGGTTGCTTCACGAGGAAGTCCTGCTTTGGTTTTATCAATGGAAAGCGGTTTGATAAATTTGAACCAAAGAATCGTGCATAAAATAGATAAAATTCCCCAAGTAATGACTTGGGTCGTAAAGCCCATCATCGGGAAAAGCCACAGTAAAATACAGACCATGACTGCTGCTATGCCAAACCATAATGCAGCAAAAGCAGGCAAAATTAACTCTGAAAGAATCAGTAAAATCCCTAATACAAACCAGTGCCAAGGTTCAACTACAAATTCCATAGATTTGCTCGCATCATTAAACGGAGTGGAGGTGAAAAAATATTCACCTTTAGCACTCTAGCAGATCATTATCTTTATGAATATACAAAGATTGTTTTTTTAGAATTTGGGGCTGATGGTCATGAGAAATCTTGCTTAGATTGCAAGTCGTTACGCAGATCAACAGCCCCTGAGGAGAATTTTTAGAATTTAGACTTTGGCGCAGGCTTAAGGGCAGCAGGGGAGTTTTTAAATGTAGTAATCGCATTTCGAATCGCAGTGATCTTGGCTTGAGCAGCTTTTTCACCTTCCAAAATTGCTTCATTACTTGATTTAAGATCAAGTGCACCGAGATGACCGACTTTAGGTTGAATCACGACAGTGGCTTGATTGAGCTCTTCATTTATACTTTGTTGTCCCATAATATTAATGGTCTGATCCAATAAGCCCCACATGCTTAAAGGTTTACCACCGACTGGACGTGCAGAGATATCCACTGCAATCACAATATCGGCTCCCATATCTTTGGCTGTTTTCACGGGAATAGGGCTGACTAAGCCACCATCTACATATTTGGTATTGCCAATCACCGCAGGCACAAACACGTTTGGAATACTACAAGAAGCACGTACGGCTTGACCTGCATTGCCTTTAATAAACTCTGCTTTTTTTCCATTATCTAAGCGGGTTGCGACCGCAGCAAAACGAATTGGGAATTGCTCAATCGGTTTATTGCTCACTTGCGTATTTACATAGTTTTGTAGCTTTTGGCCAAGGATAATACCTTGACTATTTAAAGTTAAATCACGTAAATCAGATTCTTGCAGTTTTAAAGCCAGATTCTGCATTTGATAAGGGGTTTGACCACTGGCATAAATACTGCCCACGAAGCTCCCTGCACTGGTGCCCGTCACGATTTTGGCTTTAATGCCATGCGACTCTAACACCTTGATGACACCAATATGGGCAAAGCCTTTGGCGCCACCACCACCCAACGCGAGTGCAATGACGGGTTCACGTGCTTTAATCGCCGTAGTTTGAGGTGTTTTCTTTGCTGTTTGATCACAACCAAATAAAGCGAGACTTAGAACAGCCAAGCAAGACAGTCGAGCAATTTTCATATCAGGTGCAGATAAAATGTACAAAAAGATGGGCACATCAGAGCAGATTTGCCCTTAACTTTCTAGTTTTTTTTCACAAGTTTTTGTAAGGGTTCTGCCAGCCAATCAGGGTTCTTGGGCGAGAAGTGCCCGACATAACGTTGCATGATATGCTCTAAGTCTTGTTGATAGTGACCTGTTGGGGTAAAAGCACCTAAGCAGTAAATGGTTTTGTGGTCGTAATCAAAAGCAAACATGACGATGGGAATCCCAGCGGCATGGGCAATATGATAGAAACCACTTTTCATTTTCTCTGCTTTTTTACGTGTTCCTTCAGGCGCCATCCCGATCCAGATTTTATCGTGCGCATGAATCGTGGCAACGACTTGTTCAGTCAAACCATGAGCACTATCACGATGAACAGGAATGAGTCCTGCCCAGTTTAAAAGTGGCTTCAAAGCTGGTTTAAATAAAGTATCTTTACCTAGAACCGTAATTTTTAAACCCAAGCCACCGATAGCGAGAAAACCATACCAACCATCAATGTTGGACGTATGTGGTGAGATAATGGCAACAGCTTTAGGTAAATTGGGAATTTCACCAACAACAGTCCAGCCTTGGCCGAGAAAAAGTTTTTTACACAATGCACGACTATAAGCTGTACCACGTTGTGGAACCAGCGGAGGTAAATCTGGAAAATGCTGTGGCATAAATCACGATATGTAATGACAACTACAATTATGTTAAACACTCATGACAGCGCCTGCATTGGCAAAAAATAAGATTTTATTGCCTTACAGATGAAAGGATTGGATACTTGATCGACCTTATTGTGCTGCCATGGAAAACGCGGAATGCCTAATCTTCGACAGATTTACATTTTATTGTTTTCTTTGTATTGGGCACAAGGCTTGCCTGTAGGCTTTATGACGCATGCATTGCCTGTGATTTTAAGGGCACAGGGAGTGTCGTTGGCGCATATTGGTGGTTTCGGCTTATTGATGTTGCCTTGGTCGATTAAGATTTTTTGGGCAGCTTATGTGGATCGGTTTGCCTTATCTAGATTCGGGCACTACCGTAGCTGGATCATTCCGACGCAACTTTGCAGCGTTGTTATTCTGATCGTTTTATCTTTTTTTCCTATTCATGCCTTGGATCAACCCAATTATCTACTGATTTTCTTTAGCTTACTCTTGCTGATGAATTTAACTGGTGCAACCCAAGATATTGCTACAGATGGTTTGGCAGTCAATTTACTCAAAAGTGATCAGCAGCATTGGGGCAATACCTTCCAAGTGATCGGATCACGCTTGGGTTTTATTGTCGGTGGCGGAGCTGTACTTTGGTGTTTGGATTGGCTAGATTGGCAAAGCACATTTCTGGCTTTGGCAGGTTTGGTATTGATCAATACGCTGCCTGTTTTGTTTTATCGTGAACCACAACATGCAAGTAAAACTGTACTGAAGAATGCAACCTCACAATCCTTTATGCAGGCGGTCACAAGCTATTTAGATTATTTCCAGTCTTCTTCAGAATTAAAAGCATGGCTGTTGGTATTGATCAGTTTTAAAGTGGCGGATGGTTTAGCTGGACCTTTATTAAAACCTTTAATGGTGGATATGGGATTGAACTTTACCCAGATTGGGGTATTTATTACCATGTTTGGAGCGGTTGCTGCATTATTGGGGGCGGCTGTCGCTGGACTATTATTAAAATACTTCTCGAGAACATATTGTTTAATCGTATTCTCGTTTCTGAAAATTATAAGTTTGGGTGCTTATGCCGTTTTAGGCTATGCCTATGAATCTCATTATCAAATTGCTCCACTTTGGTTGTATGTAGTAAATGCTGTTGAAGATGCCTGTTCTGCAATGCTGCTGGTGGTGATGCTGACACTGGTCATGCAATATAGCCGTAAACAATTTGCAGGAACGGACTTTACCTTTCAGGTATCGATCATGGCAACGGTGAGTGGTTTATTGTATTTATTCAGTGGTGTGGTGGGCGACTGGCTGGGCTATGCGGATTATTTACTGGTGATCTGCGTCATTTCAATCCTGTGTTTGAGTCCGATCTTTTATTGGAAAAATAAAGCAAGATAAGGGTCACTTTTTATTACAATTTTTGTGTTTAAACGATGCATGTTGAAACAAATAATCTGGGTACATGACTCAGCTTATATAGGAATGGAATGATTTTCATCGGATTTTATCATTTTCTGAATATAGAGAAGTTTGTGAATAAAAATAAAGAAATATTACGATAGTTAATTGATATTTAAATTAATTTAATCATAAATAAAAGCGTCCAAGGCTTCAGTAAAAACAATAAGTATGTGTATAAAAATTAAACTTTAGTCGAAATAGGAATAAATTAATAAGATTTTAATCGTTTTGTCATATAGAGTTAATGTGTAGGATTTGTTACAAATTTAACCAGGATGTAAACAATGAAAATCAAAATTGTAACAGCAGCAGTGCTTAGTTTACTTGCAACAACCACTTTTGCTGCACCAACACTTTATGGCGAGATTGATGCCAGTGTTGATTATTTACCAGAAAAAAATGCAACTAAATCAAATAAAGATGTTTGGGAAATTAGCTCAAACAATTCATTCCTTGGGATTAAAGGTGATGAAAAACTGACTGAGCGTTTAAGCGCTGTCTATGCAATTGAATGGGCATTTAATGCAGATGGTGATGGTGATGACTGGAATAAGCGTAATCGTTTTGTCGGCTTAAAAGATACGCAATTAGGGACAGTGAAAATTGGTGCGCATGATACGCCATTAAAGCAATTATCAAGTACCGTAGATACATTCAATAACTATATTGCTAACAAAGCGGATATCGCAGGCATTTTCACAGGTGAAAACCGTGTATCCAATGTTATTGTGTATGAATCTCCAGCGGTGAAATTACTTGATGGTGCCTTTAAGTTGAATGCCTTACTCGCAACTGGCGAGTCAAGTGGTATTAAATCAGATAAAGGCGTTGTTAAAACCGCGGGTCGTGGTTTAGGTGATGCATGGTCAGCTTCAGTAACTTATGAAAATCCACTGGTAACTGCTGGTATTGGTTATGACAAAGCGATTCCAAGTACCTTCCTTGGTCGTGGTTTCTTGAATGCTGCTGAACCTGCAATTTCGGGTGGTAGTCTTTTTGCTGCGGCAAATACGGTACGTGCGATTGGTAAAGTCACACCACTTGAAGGTTTGGCATTAAAAGCACTTTATCAGACTTCTGAAGTAGAAGCGGCGGCAGGTAATGCGGTTGGTTCAGAAAATATTGATGATACACAAGGTTGGTTGTTGGGTGCAGAATATAATATCCCTCAAGCGAAGAACTGGACGGTGAAAGGTCAATATAGCCAGAATGATACAAGTTTTAAAACTAATACTGCTGACTTTAAAGCAAAACAAATTATCGCTGGGGCAGATTATGCATTTAACAAACAAGTTAAGACTTATGGTTATGCAGGTTATCTAACGCTTGAGCAAGCAAGTAAAAAGGATAAACAACCTGTGGCAGGCTTAGGTTTAGAGTTCAAATTCTAATCTGCTTTTATTTAAAAAAATGCCCTTTAAGTTTGCTTAAAGGGCATTTTTGTTTATATTGTTTTTTCTTTAAATAGAATCATTTATTTTCATAAAACGCTAGGCTACAAGGATGGAGGGTTGCTTCAACAAGGATCTATAAAAATAGGACGTTATTCATACATTAATTAATTCAATTCTTAATTAACTCAATTTTTAACCTGTCATTTTGTTGGGTTGCTATTGTTTTGTTTAAGTCATTTTTAAGTTTTTATTCTTATCTTAAAAAAAGCTAAGAAATTTATTTTTAGATTGTGATGCTTATGTTGCTAAAAAGACTCAAAACCAAGACCATTTCATTACTCACCTTCAATGTGTTACTCGCAGTTTGGTTAGGGGTTTTTCTCAATTTTGCATTCTATGAAAAGATGCAGACACTGACCCCTTATACAGGTTTTAAAGCAGGACTATTTGTTTTAGCATCAGTCGGTGTGGTAACTGCATTCTATACTTTTCTTTTTCAAGTTTTGAACTGGAAATGGACAGCAAAACCAATTGCAATCGCCTTAGTCTTTATTGGTGGTTTTGCTTCTTATGCGGTCAATACTCTAGGGGTCTGGATCACCTCAGACCAAATTCAAAACCTGATGCAAACGGATATCGCTGAAGCAAAAGATACATGGTCTTGGCATTTGCTGGTTTGGATCATTGGTATGGTGATTGTGCCGATTATTGTAATTTTGCTGATTAAATTAAAACCTGAACCTGTTATTCGACAAATTTGGAAAAAAGTGCTGGCTTCACTTGTTTCTTTAGCTATGGTTGGTGGTTTGCTATTTGTCTTTTATGTCGATTTTGCTGCAATCTTTCGTGAAAACCGCGATTTAAAGGGCATGATTTCTCCTCAAAATATGATTGCTTCATTTGTATCGTATTATAAAAAGAAAGCACCTAAGGAAAATCTTCCTCTGGTGACTTATGGAGAAGATGCTCAAGCAACTCAATTATCAACAGGTGTACCAAAGTTGATGGTGTTAGTGGTTGGTGAAACAGCGCGTGCAGAAAATTTTTCTTTGAATGGTTATGCAAAGGACACCAATCCTAAGTTATCCAAACAAGATATTTTAAATTTCTCTCAGGTGAGTTCGTGTGGTACAGCAACGGCAGTTTCAGTCCCATGTATGTTTTCTGGTATGCCAAGAGAAGATTACGATGAACGTCTCGCGAGTCATCGAGAAGGCCTACTAGATATTGCAAAGCGAGCGGGTTATCAAGTGACTTGGATTGATAATAATTCAGGTTGTAAAGGGACTTGTGACCGTGTTGAGCAATTTAAAATTCCTGAACCAATTCAACAGAAATGGTGTAAGGATGGTGAGTGTCTGGATGATATTTTGATTGACAGCCTCAAAGCTTATATCGAAACGATTCCGAAAGATGATACTCGTCCACATCTAGTTGTATTGCATCAAATGGGCAGTCATGGACCAGCCTATTATAAGCGGGTACCTGCTGAATACCGTGTATTTAAACCAACTTGTGATACCAATGCGATTCAGGGCTGTACTCAAGAAGCACTCGTGAATAGCTATGATAATACTTTGCTTTATACCGATTATGTTTTAGATTCATTGATTGAAACATTAAAAAATACAACGAAATATCAAACTGGTTTGTGGTATTTGTCTGATCATGGTGAATCAACAGGTGAGAGTGGGATGTATTTGCATGGTGCGCCTTATGCGATTGCACCCACGCAACAAACCCATGTACCCATGGTGATGTGGTTCTCTCAGACATGGCAGCAACAAGCCGCGAAGCAAATAAAATGTTTGGCACAACAAAGTAAAAATAAGCTGAGCCAAGATAACTTGTTCCCAACCATGCTGAGTTTGCTTGATATCAAAACCAAGGTAATTAATGCTAAAAATGACATGTTGCAGACATGTCCTAACCCATAAGGTGAAGTGAAATCATGACTAAGATCTTGATGATAGAAGATGATTTTATGATTGCGGAGTCAACATTGACTTTATTGCGATATCATCAGTTTGAGGTGGAGTGGGTTAACAACGGGGTTGATGGGCTAGCTTTGTTAACCAAACAGCCGTTTGATTTAATCTTGTTGGATTTAGGCCTACCTTTAATGGATGGGATGCAAATCCTTAGACAGATTCGTCAACGTAGTTCGATACCTGTGTTGATCATTTCTGCACGAGATCAGCTACAAAATCGTGTGGATGGTCTCAACCAAGGGGCAGATGATTATCTGATTAAACCGTATGAGTTTGATGAACTACTTGCGAGGATCAATGCTTTATTACGCCGTGGCAGTGTAGAAACAGCACAGTTGAAAAGTCAGTCACAATTGTTAAAAAGTGGTGAGTTGACTCTCGATGTTGAACAGCACTTGGCGACATTTAAAGGACAACAGATTGAACTTTCTAATCGGGAATGGGCCATTCTGATCCCGATGGTTTCTCATCCAAACAAAATTTTCTCGAAAGCTAATTTGGAAGACAAACTTTATGATTTTGACAGTGAAGTGACCAGTAATACCATTGAAGTCTATGTGCATCATTTGCGAGCCAAACTTGGAAAAGACTTTATTCGAACCATTCGTGGTCTAGGTTATCGTTTGGGGCAAGCTTAAACTTATGAAAAAAACTCAGCATTATTCACTCAAGAAAAGACTGATTTGGGGAACCTCTATTTTCAGTATTGTGCTGGGTTGTTTCTTGATTTTAGCCGCATATAAAATTTCATTACATGAAGTCGATGAAATTTTAGATACCCAAATGCAGTATATGGCGGAACGTTCAAGCTCTCATCCTGTAACGCCAATGGCAAGTCGAGTGGAATTACATCGAGCGTATCACGAAGAAGATTTGCTGATTGATATTTGGGCTTATAAAGATCAAAGCCATTTGTGGCATCAGACCCATCTTTTGGTTCCACCTGTGAAACAAGCAGGTTTTTATACCCAAAACACACCGCAAGGAAAGTGGCGTGTTTATGTGATTCCATTAAAAGACTATCAGATTCAAGTTAGTCAGCAAGAAGAGGTTCGCCATGCGTTTGCGTGGGAGTTGGCTGGGAGTATGTTTGTCCCTTATCTGCTGTTATTGCCGATTGCGATTCTGGTTTTGGCGTTTATTATCAGTCTGAGCTTAAAACCTTTAGATGACTTTAAAACAGAACTGACCCAGCGTGATTCGGATGGATTATCGCCTATAGATGTGAAAGACTATCCACAAGAACTGTTGCCCACCATTGAAGAAATGAATCGTTTATTCGAACGGATTCAGCATGCACAGACTGAACAAAAACAATTTATTGCCGATGCTGCACATGAACTTAGAACACCTGTGACTGCGCTAAATTTACAAACGCGAATCTTGATCAGTCAGTTTCCAGAACATGAGGCTTTGCAAAATCTGAGTAAAGGCTTAGCCCGTATTCAACATTTAGTCACCCAGCTTTTGGCATTGGCTAAACAGGATGTTGCACTGAGTCTGATTGAACCTAATACTAATTTCAGATTGAACGATGTTGCGCTTAATTGTGTTGAGCAATTGGTGAATTTAGCTATGCAAAAGGAGATTGATTTAGGTTTTGAGCGTAATGATCCGATTGAAATGCAGAGTCTTGAATCAACGGTACATTCAATTATTTTCAACTTGATTGATAATGCAATTAAATACACGCCAAATCAGGGCATTATTAATATTTCAGTGTATAGCGATGCGGATGATTTTGCCTATATTCAAATCGAAGACAGTGGTAATGGGATTGATCCTGAACAATACGACAAAGTCCTGAAGCGTTTTTATCGCGTACATCATCACTTAGAAGTGGGCAGTGGACTTGGACTTTCAATTGTGGATAAAGCCACCCAACGTTTAGGTGGGGTTTTGACTTTATCTCGGAGTATTGAATTAGGTGGTTTGAGCGTATTGGTCAGATTACCAAAGAAACTTGCGCATCATGAACAGCATTGAACATAGATGAAAGATTTTCAAATTAATGGGGTTCAGTATGGATTTCTGAGTGCTGTTTCAGGTCGCGCAGGAATAACACACATTTCTGGATGCGTTTACCATCATTGCCGACTTTGCTGACATTCAAGCGTAATACCCAGTTTAAACGTTTACCAACTTTACAAATATCTTTATAGACTTGAGGTTCATCCAGTAGAGCTTGATAAAGCAGTTGGCTGGCTGGCTCAAGTCGTTCAAATTCAAAATGATAGGCTGTCGAGAAGATAAACAGTAACCAGTCACGAACAAAACAATCATGCAGGCTGAGCACATCTCGCGGATCCGTTTCAAAATCAATAAAAGTAAACTGATTTTGTTCATCGACAAGAATGTTCCGCGCAAAGGCTTCACTTAAATAACCATCATTCGCATGCAACTTGCGAATGGCCTGAATGGCTTGATGAAATAAGCCGAATTGTTGTTCTGGATGATCTTTAAGGCTTGCAATTTTCTGGTCTAGTTGGCTGACATGGCTTTGACGTTGTGAGCCGACATCTTCGAGCAAAATGCCTTTTTTTGAGAGCGCCAATACATTCGGTGTTGAAATCCCTAATGCTTTGAGCTGCTGAATACGTTTGAATTCACATTGAATCGCAGCTGATCCACCTTGATTTGGAACTGGGGTAATTGAACCGAGATTAAATATTTTTGCTAGCCATTTTAGAGGCGTATATAACCACAAACCATGACGTTCAGATGCTTTTTTAAGCCATACTTTACGTGAATCTAGTTCATAAGACTGAATAGAGTCGGATTGCGTTGCTAAAGTGGATTCCAAAAAAGTTTGATAGTCAGACATACGGCAGCAAAAATAATCCTAGTGTGAGCGTCAAACGTACTCGTTCTTTGAGTACGGGCGTTCACTTTACCACATCAATTGTCGATAAAGGTATAGAATTACGATTTGTAATGGCTTGGTGGCGCTTATAAGTGAGTGCATACAACACAAGGTTCACAGCAACACAAACCCATGCAGTCCACAAGTTATGACTCAGAAAATGAGCGCCGCGCATCATCTGTGCCCAACCCATCGCAAAGCCAATGATCATCGCTGCAACTAGATAAAACCAAGCACGTTGTGTTTGATGCAAACGATAGACAAAGTAGCCTGTGACCAATGCGAAACCAGTACTGGCATGTCCGCCCGGAAAGCAGTGTCCAGCGGTTGCAGAGAAATCCCAGATAAAGCCTGTTGGGGTTTCATGGGTCATATACCATGGACAGGCATGATAAGAGTGAGCTTTGAGTAGACCAACGATACCAGTACAGAGCATGCTGACCCAAAACATATAACCATATTGCCAACGTTGCGATTTTAGCTTTTCAACTTTAAAAGAGGCACACCATAAAAAGAAAAAAATCACATAAACAAGTGTTAACAGTTGTTTAACGTAAGTATGGTTAAGTTTATCGAGAAACCAATCATTTTTATAAGGAAAGCCACCATGTTGACTGACCCAAGGTTGAATCAGTTGCAAGTCAATGGTTCCACCGACTGGAAACACGAACAACAAGATGAAAAAGCTGACCAATAATAGAAAGCTCATCAATACGAAGAAAGGTGTTTTCAAAATCATGGAACGTATTATTAAAATCAGATGACAATTGTGTTATTTAATGTGAATAAGCTTAATTGGCTCTTAAATCATCATAAAAAAGTGTTAGTGGAGAGTAGTTAAAAATAAGCGCAAACTTATTTTTTCAAGCATTTGAAATTATTTATTTTATTTTTTATTTAAGTATATTTTATGATTTTTGGTTGTTCCATTTCAGCATAAAGCAGCCATTTGGCTGCTTTATTTCTGCTGTAAACCAGAACTGATTAGTGCAGGATTTTATTCAGGAATTGCTGTGCACGTTCTCCGCGCGGTGTACCAAAGAATTCATCTTTAGAACAGTCTTCTACAATTTTTCCTTGATCCATAAAAATAATCCGATTGGCTACCTGACGAGCGAAGCCCATTTCATGGGTCACACACATCATGGTCATGCCTTCTTTAGCCAATCCCACCATCACATCGAGGACCTCATTGATCATTTCAGGGTCAAGCGCAGAAGTTGGCTCATCAAATAGCATCGCAATCGGGTCCATACTGAGGGCACGCGCAATTGCAACTCGCTGTTGTTGTCCCCCTGAAAGCTGGGCGGGATATTTATTGGCATGGGCACTGAGCCCAACCCGATCCAGATAGGCTAGTCCTTTTTTATTGGCTTCCGCTTCTGAACGTCCAAGCACTTTGATTTGTGCAATCGTGAGGTTTTCGGTAATGCTGAGATGAGGAAACAATTCAAAGTGCTGGAACACCATACCGACACGGCTGCGTAGTTTAGTCATATCGGTTTTGGGTTCGTGAACTGGCACATCATCGACAAAGATCTTACCTTGTTGAAATGGTTCTAGCCCATTTACGGTTTTAATTAGGGTTGATTTTCCTGAACCTGATGGACCACATACCACCACCACTTCGCCTTGACAAATTTGAGTACTGCAGTCGGTCAGTACCTGAAATTGATCGTACCATTTACTGACATTTTGGAGGTCAATCATTACTTTATTGTCGCTCATACACTTAACCTCCTTTGTAAACGTTTCACTGCGAATGTCGCTAAAGTACTGATGGTAAAATACACCAGCCCTGCAAATAAAATATATTGGGTGAGTAGAGACATTAAATCGCCACGAACATAATTTGTTCTAAAAAAGTCAAGCAAACCAATAGCATAAACCATGGTTGAGTCTTGAAATAGGATAATCGTCTGCTGAAGCAGTAACGGAGTCATTTTTCTGAATGCCTGCGGCAAAATAATCAGTCGCATGGATTGACCATAGCTCATGCCCAATGCAGAAGCAGCAGCAGCTTGCCCTTTGGGAATGGACTGAATCCCTGCACGGACAATTTCAGAAAAATAGGCTGCTTCAAACAGCATGAAGGCCACAATACTTGAAACCAAAGCGGTATCAATGGTCAGATATTGTCCTGTGATTGCGGTATAAAAAAATGGCACAGCAAAATAGAACCACATCAATACCAGCAGCAGGGGAATGGAGCGAAACAGATCGACATAGGCCTGAGCGATCCAATTTAAAATTTTGATTGATGACAGGCGCATCAGGGCCACTAGGGTACCAATCGCAATACCGCCAATGGTTGCAATTACCACGACTTTTAAGGTAATGCTGAATCCATACCAGAGTGCAGGTCCAGACTGCTGTAAGTCACTGAGAAAAGACGTTAGCCATTCCATACTATTTTCCTCCTGATATTAAACCAGGAATACGCAGACGTTTTTCCAACAGGTTCATGCTAAAAATAAGACAGATGTTAATCAGAATAAAAATGAGCGTGACATAGGTGTAAATTTCGATGGTATTCTGGGTGTATTCACTGATGGTTTTCATCTGCGAAATAATTTCTGCAACACCGACCAGAGAGGCGACTGAGGTGTTTTTGACACAGTTGGTCAACTCTGAACTTAGTGGCGGTAAAATAGTGCGAAATGACTGCGGCAGAATGACATAGCGATACAGTTGCGCCGTGGAAAAGCCCATGGCATAACCTGCATTAATTTGTCCCTTAGGTAGGGCTTCAATCCCTGTTCGAACCTGCTCACACACCCGAGCAGCAGTGAACAGTCCGAGTCCAATACTGGCCGAAATCAGGGCGGTGGTATTGGCCCCTAGATCATTCATCCACCAGCTTTTAATCGGTGCTGGCAGAAAGTTGGGAACCACATAAAACCAGATAAATAATTGAACCAGTAACGGTACATTTCTGAACAGGGTGACGTAAGCGGTACCAATGGCTCTGGCGGTTTTATTGGGGAGTGTGCGCATAATTCCGAGGATACTGCCCAGCAGCAGGGCAATACTCCATGCGATCACAGCAATCACAACCAGCCAACCCAGACCTGTGACGATCCAGTTCAGGTAGGTGGTATCTCCGATACCTGTTGATTGCCACAAAACTCCCCAGTTCCAGCTATAATTCATAACAACTCCTGAGTAGAATCGGGATAACATCCACTGTTTCCCGATCCCACAATACTATGCTTGCTATAAGGGGAGCGAATTACTGATCGCGATCATGTGGATTGCTGATTAAGGCTTTGAGCTGATCCGACATGGCAAAATTCAAATTAATATTTTTCGGTGGAATCGGTTGCTGGAACCATTTTTCATACATCTTGTTGATTTCACCAGAGGCATAGGTTGCTTTAATCGCATCGTCAACCACTTGTTTAAAGCCTGTATCACCTTTACGCAGCATACAACCATAAATTTCATGGATTGGTGCTGTGCCGACGATATCCCATTGATTCGGGTCTTTGGCTTTGGATTTTTCACCTGCAAGCAGAATATCATCCATCATAAAAGCGACAGCACGGCCATTTTGCAGCATTAAGAATGATTCAGCATGGTCTTTGGCGGAAATAATTTCGCCAATGCCAAGTTCTTGCTGGTGTTGACGAATATAGCGTTCAGAGGTGGTTCCGGCTGTAGTGACCAGCTTTTTGCCTTTTAAATCGGCGAAGTCTTTAATGCCCGAATTTTTAGCAGTCAGCAGCCGAGAACCCACTTCAAAGAAACCGACAGAGAAATCGACTTGCTGCTGTCGTTCTTTATTGTTGGTGGTTGAGCCACATTCCAGATCGACGGTGCCATTCGAGACCAGTGGAATACGGTTCTGACTGGTGACTAGGTTATAGCGAATTTTTAGGTCAGGCATATTCAGTTTCTGCTTCACGGCCTCAACAACTTTAAGTTGCAGATCATGCGCATAACCGACAGGTTGGTTTGGGGTAGATGCAATATAAGAAAAGGGAATTGATGAATCTCGATAACCCAACACAATCGTGCCAGAGCTTTTGATTTTGTTTAATGTTCCCGAAGTGGAGGCACCAGCTTCAGTCGCTTTGTCGCCAGCAGCCGGCGCTTTGTTGTCACTACAAGCACTGAGTCCGAATACCAATGTGCCTGCACAAAGCAGAGAGGTCATGGTGCGTTTATAAATCATGTACAAAACTCCTTTTGTATCGTTATGATCGCATGCGTCATTGTTGCGGTTTAACCGTTCATTTTTATGAAAAATAATGTGTTCTTTTTGATGTATTAAAAAACATTATTTTTCATCTTAATAGAGTTCAATACACATGCTCAAGCGATATTCTTTACGGTTTTGTTAATCGTAATAGTGGATGAGTGGCGTAATTTAAAAGCTGTAAATTACAGTAAAAATTGCAAGAAATATAAAGCATGATATGTGCCATGATCGCTTGGCACTCTTTAGGGCAGAATCGGTTATACAGGTGTTTTATTTCAGTATTAAAACCGCTATTTATCGATAGCATCGATGAGAAGAGAAAAATAAAAGCTAATATCTGTGTCATTGAAATAAAAAAAGCGACGTTTCCGTCGCTTAAAAAAGTTTGAAAAATTAGAACATAGATTCTTCAGAATTGGCTGAAATTTTGTGAATCGAAAGGTCCGCACCACGATATTCATCTTCTTGTGACAGGCGAATACCCATAGTGGCTTTTAACAGACCATAAACAATAAAACCGCCAACCAAGGCAATGATAATGCCAAGGCCTGTACCAATGATTTGTGAGATGATGGAGACACCACCTAAGCCACCTAAAGCTTGTTGACCAAAGATGCCTGCTGCAATTCCACCCAATGCACCGCAAACACCATGTAAAGGCCATACCCCAAGCACATCATCAATTTTAAGTTTGTTTTGGGTGTAGGTGAATAGGTAAACAAACAGTGCACCTGCTGTACCGCCAATTAATAGTGCACCAATTGGGTGCACAATATCGGAACCCGCACAGATTGCGACTAAACCAGCCAATGGGCCATTATGTAAGAATCCTGGGTCATTACGACCCATAAAGTTGGCTGCCAAAGTACCACCAACCATTGCCATCAATGAGTTAATTGCCACTAGACCTGAAATCGCTTCAACCCGTTGTGCGCTCATCACGTTAA
This sequence comes from Acinetobacter genomosp. 15BJ, assembly GCF_000400715.1. Classification (GTDB taxonomy): domain Bacteria; phylum Pseudomonadota; class Gammaproteobacteria; order Pseudomonadales; family Moraxellaceae; genus Acinetobacter. The sequence continues at coordinate 284,334 of NZ_KE007346.1, forward strand.
AGCCAAACCAGCCCACGATCAGAATCCATGAACCTAAAGCAAGGAATGGAATAGATGACGGTGGATGGGCACTGACACGACCATCATTTTTATAACGACCATGACGGGCACCGAGTAAAATCACTGCGGCGAGAGCAATCCAGCCGCCCATGGCATGCACCACAACTGAACCGGCAAAGTCATGAAAACTTGCACCAAAAGAGTTCTCTAACCACTTTTGCAGACCATAGTTACCATTCCAGATCATGCCTTCGAAGAAAGGATAGATCAGTGCAACCAAGATCAGTGTGGCAATGGCTTGAGCACGCATCTTGGCACGTTCAGCAATCCCGCCCGAAATAATCGCAGGAATTGCAGCAGCAAAGGTCAGCAAGAAGAAACAGCGCATCAGGTTATAGCCATGATCGGCTGCTAAGGTGCTGCCAGCATGGAAAAAGTTTTGACCATATGCAATCCAATAGCCTACAAAGAAATAGGCAATCGCTGAAATGGCAAAATCGGTGAGGATTTTACTCAGTGCATTGACTTGGTTCTTATGGCGTACTGTGCCCAATTCCAAGAATGCAAAGCCAGCGTGCATTGCTAATACCAGTACTGCCCCGAGCAGTAAGAAAAATAGATCTACGTTTTGCATAGTGGTGCTCAAAAAAAGTGCTAAATTTTATTTTGGTGCAAATATTTGATTCGTTTTATGCACCAAAATGGATTTAGTAAATCTAAATACTCAAGCTGTATTGAAACAACTCAATTTGATGGAATTTATAAAGCAAAAAACGCACCAATTTAGAAATTAAATTGTAATTTTGATGAAAAGTGGTGCAATTTACCTAAAAATAGCACAGTTCTGGGCACTTCTGAATGAAAGGCTGTGGGTGATTTAAATGAAAATCGGTAGAGGGTTCTTTACTGTGTTCAAGAATAGCTCACGCCACTTTTCATATCCGTATTGCTGGATACAAAAAGTAGCGTTGCGTGATTGTTGTTGGTTTTACATCACAGGTGGGCTATAGCTGAGGGTGCGTCCTAAAATCCACAATAAGAACAGTACTAAAGGCAGATGGAACACCAATTGAGTGACGGTAAAACCAATCACGTCTTTGGCTTTGAGTTTTAAAATCCCCAACATTGGCAGCATAAAGAAGGGGTTGATCAGATTTGGTAAAGCTTCAGCCGCATTATAAATCTGCACTGACCAACCTAAATGCACTTGTAAATCATTGGCTGCCTGCATCACATAAGGCGCTTCAATAATCCATTTGCCTCCGCCAGAGGGGACAAAGAAACCCAGTACCGCAGAGTAGATGCCCATCACAATCGCAAAGGTTTCTTTGGATGCAATCGAGACAAAGAATTCAGCAATATAATGCGACAGTGAAAAATCCTGACTATTTAGCGCTTGGGTCATAATAAAGGCAATACTGCCGTAGAGTGGGAACTGAATCAGAATACCCGAGACAGCAGGCACCGCCTGACTCACTGCATTGAGAAAATTACGCGGGGTGCGATGTAGCGCAAGACCCAGCATCAAGAATACAAAGTTATAGGTATTGAGACTGGAAATGGCAATGATTGGATTGGTTTTAGAAAATTCGATAAACATCCAGATCAAGCCTAATGCCACCACAATAATGGTCAAAAGCGGTGAGTTCTCCAACCAATCTCCCGCTCGGGTCGATTTGACCTCAGCTTTTTCCTCTTCTTCAAAGTTGAGTTCAAAATCCTGCATGGTTTTGACATTATCGCCTTTCGGTGCAGACCAATAGGCAATTGCAATCGAGACAATCACCAAAATCAAAGTCATTAACATGGATTGCCACAGGAAGATGGTTTCTGTAAATGGAATCACACCAGTTAAATTATAGATTGACTCAGGTAGACTGGCTTTATTGGCCTGTAATTGTGCTGCAGAAGAACTGATGCCGAGTGCCCACGTCGCCCCCATGCCAATAATGGCAGCAGCGGCGGCAGCACGATAGTCCATCTGTAGCTCTTTACGTTTGGCTAGCGCAATCACCAATAACGCGGTCAAAATGGTACTGACTGCCCAATTGACCAAAGAAATCAATAAACTAACTGTGGCTACCAAGACGATGGCACTGCGTCCCGAATGAGGGATACGTGCCATCTTTTGAATCAGTTTTTTCACAGGTGCAGAAACAGAAACCACATAGCCAACAATAATCAGCATGGTCATTTGTAAGGTGAAGGGGATTAGACTCCAGAAACCGTTACCAAATGAGCTGGCAACATCTTGTACCGATGCACCAATGCCGATGGCAGCAAAGGAAACGATAATCACACCGAGCAGGGCAAAAATATAGGAGTCAGGAAACCATTTTTCCGACCAGTTACTAATATGCAGGGCAAACCGTTCTAACAAGGCAGGTTGTTTATTCATCTTGAGCATCCATTTTTAATTTTGTTGTATCTGATTCATTTGTCCTAAATGAATTTTTGCTGTTATGAAAACAGCGAAAAGTGATGCCATTACAGCATCACTTCAATGAGAAAAATAAAAGCGTGTGTAGAATTAAGCTTTGGCTTCAATCAAAAGCTCAATACCTGTGGCATCTTGAATTTGTTGTTCAGTGACATCCGGTGCTAACTCCACCAGTTTGATGCCTTCTGCGACAACATCTAAAACACCCAAGTCGGTAATGATACGATGTACGACTTTTTGACCTGTGAGCGGTAAGCTACACTGTTTAACGATTTTAGCGGTACCGTCTTTGGCATTGTGTTCCATCAGCACCACCACACGTTGAACGCCTGCAACCAAATCCATCGCGCCGCCCATGCCTTTGACTTTTTTGCCCGGAATCATCCAGTTTGCGAGGTCACCCTGTTCAGAGACTTCCATAGCACCCAGAATGGCGATATTGACGTGGCCACCACGGATCATGGCAAAGGATTCGCTGCTTGAGAAAAATGCCGCACCTGCACGAGCAGTGACGGTTTGTTTCCCTGCGTTGATTAAATCAGGGTCGAGTTGCTGTTCTGTAGGAAATTCGCCAATGCCGAGCAGACCATTTTCCGATTGCAACCACACATCCATATCCTCAGGGATGTAGTTGGCAACCAGTGTTGGAAGACCAATACCGAGATTGACGTAGAAACCATCTTGTAATTCTTGCGCGGCACGTTGTGCCATTTGTTCACGTGTCCATGCCATGATTATGCGTCCTGTGCTTTGAGGGTTTTTTGTTCGATCCGTTTTTCTGGCGTGGCATTCAACACAACACGATTAACATAAATGCCAGCCAAATGGATTTCATCTGGATCAAGTTCGCCAATTTCAACAATCTGCTCGACTTCAGCAATGGTAATTTTCCCAGCCATTGCACATTCAGGATTGAAATTTTGAGCGGTTTTACGGAATACCAGATTGCCGGCTTTATCCGCTTTATAAGCTTTGACCAAGGCCACATCTGCGGTCAGTGATGGTTCAAGGATATAGGTACGACCATTAAATTCGCGTTGTTCCTTACCTTCAGCCACCAAGGTGCCTGCACCTGTTGCGGTATAAAAAGCAGGAATACCTGCACCGCCCGCGCGTAGTTTTTCTGCCAATGTGCCTTGAGGCGTGAGCTCAACCTCGAGTTCGCCATTCAGGTATTGGCGTTCAAATTCTTTATTTTCACCCACATAAGACGAGATCATTTTTTTAATTTGTCGGGTTTTAAGCAAGACACCTAAGCCAAAATCATCGATACCTGCATTATTTGAAATACAAGTTAGGCCTGTTACCCCTGTTTCTTTCAGTGCTTGGATCAATGCCTCAGGAATACCACATAGGCCAAAACCGCCAACCGCAAATGTTTGTTGATCTTGCACCACATCTTGCAGTGCCAGTGCTGCGGTTGAATAGACTTTATTCATTTTTTTCACCTGTAAATTCCTTGGTTTCTAATAGTTTTAGCACTCAGGGATTATTTACAGAAGTTTAAATTTTTAAAGGATTAATGAGGGAAACTCATTAATACAATAAATTTCATCTATTTCACTCAAAAGGGCAGGATGACGGGGCGAGTCTGTCTTGCTGTAGCACTCAATAAGAGTTAGCCAAAATCATGTTGTAGCAAGATCTCGATAAACTCGGCTGAAATATTGGAAAGCTCAAAGTCTTTTTTATAGACAATGCCAATCGCTTGCGGCAGTTTACCATCCTCAATTTCAATCAAAACGTTGTGTTCCTTGTCGATAAAGTTTTGAAAATGACGGGGGATGGCACTGACCCCCATATCCAATGCCACAAAGCTGGAGAGGGAACTGATCTGATGGCATTCAACTTTTAAATCTAAAGTCAGATGGTTTTTAAGACAGTTTTCTTCAATCAGGTGTCGAACGATCGAGGGATGTTGCAAGGTCACAAAGGGATTGGCGCAGAGCTGTTTCCAACTGATCGAATCCGCACTTGCCGAAGGATGCGTTTTTGGTAAGAGCGCAAGAAAATCTTCCTCAAATAAAGGTCTAAATTCCAGTTGATCATTGCGCGGTGGTTCAAAGCAGATACCAATTTCAAAAATGCCATCCTGAACATTCTCCAGTACTTTTTCATTGGGAATGTCATGAATAGAAAAGCTGATATTGGGATGCTTGGCTAAAAAGCTATGAATCACTTGCGGCAAAATTGCATGTGTGACAAAGGGCATCGAGGCAATATTCAGGGTGCCGCGATTGAGTTTAAAACGTTGTTTGACGTCCTTTTCCATATCTTCCCAATTGGCCAGTAATTTCTTGGCATAGGGAATCAATGATTTTCCTTCTTGTGTTAGTTCAACCCGACGGGTATTGCGTTTAAACAGCTTACCACCTAGTTCTTCTTCCAGTGATTTGATACTTAGACTTAAAGCAGATTGACTGAGATGCAATTCAGCAGAGGCATTTGCATAATTCAGGGTACGGGTCAAAGCCAGAAATGCTTTGAGTTGCTTTAAAGTCATGGTGGACGACCTATGCGGAAAGTTTTTGATTTATATGCTGTAATTTATAAAAAAAACAGCACATTGTGACTGGCATTTTTGTTAATTCGGTGGCGAGAGGTAAGCCGTTTATTTTTAAAAATCCCACATGCGATTATTGATTTATTTTATCTCAATATCGAAAAATGGATTTTAAAAAGAATAAGCTAAATATAACTTAATGGGATTGATGAGTATTTTTCAATAGTTAATTTATTTTATTAATCAATTAAATTTCTTGGTGTTTATTATTATAACATATTGATTTTTAATGATAATTAAAATTATTTATTTTGTTTTAATCATCTTGTTTTTTGTGAATTTAATGCTATTTTAAAATACGTTTTAGCATGCGTCATTGTTTTAGATTATGTACTGTAATCGGCAGTATTTTGATTTTTATTTATGGTTAGGATAACCACCACACAGTATAAAAAAAATAATTTGGTTGACCCTGACATATATTCTTTGGAATGGAGTAAAAGAATATGTGGGACTTATTTGTCATTCTGCTGTCTTTAGGCTTGCTGATGTACACGGCCTATCGCGGTTTTTCAGTGATTCTCATGGCGCCGTTATGTGCATTGCTGGCGGTTTTTCTGATTAACCCCGCCAATGTGCTGCCATTTTATTCGGGCGTTTTCATGCCGAAGATGGTCAATTTCATTAAAGACTATTTCTTGGTGTTCTTGCTTGGTGCGATCTTTGGCAAAGTGGTAGAAATGTCGGGCATTGCCGAGTCGATTGCCCGTACCATTGTTAATTTAATTGGCGCAAAAAAAGCCATTTTAACCGTGGTGTTGCTCGGTGCCATTCTGACCTATAGCGGTGTTAGTCTATTTGTGGCGGTGTTTGCGATTTATCCATTTGCCAATCAGTTGTTCCAACAAGCCAATATTCCAAAACGTTTGATTCCCGGCACTATTGCCCTAGGTGCGTTTACATTCACCATGGATGCCTTGCCGGGCACACCACAAATTCAAAACGTGATTCCAACCACATTCTTTGGCACCAATATTTATGCAGCGCCGTTTTTGGGTGTCATTGGGGCGATCTTCGTCTTGAGCATGGGTCTACTGTATTTGGAATCATGTCGTAAAGCTGCGGCTCGTGCAGGTGAAGGCTATGCAGGTTTTGCTGCTGAAGATGCAGTCTCGCAAACGGCAGTCGATATTGAGTCATCAACCCAAAACAATAGTTCAGTGCTACGTCAATGTATGGCTTTTGTGCCGTTGATTCTAGTTGCAGTGATGAACCGTTATCTGTCTACGGCAATCAAAGAATGGTACCCAAATGGCTTTGATTTTAATGCAATTGGTCTAGCCAATTACACTGTTGATGTGGCAAAAACTGGGGCGATTTGGGCAGTCGGTTTGGCCTTGATTGTCGGGATTATTGCGGCAATTTTATTTGATTATCAGCGCGTGGTGACCAACTTTAAAGAAGGCGTCAATGCCAGTATCAGTGGTTCATTATTGGCGGTGATGAATACTGCATCGGAGTATGGTTTTGGAGCGATTATTGCGGCATTACCGGGCTTTGCTTTGATTAGCCATGCACTGGGGACGACCTTTACCAATCCTTTGGTCAATGGTGCAGTGACCACGACGGTGCTAGCAGGGATTACAGGTTCCGCATCGGGTGGGATGAGTATTGCTTTGAGTGCGATGGCCGAAACCTACAATGCAGCGATTTTAGCAGCGGGTATCCCCCCTGAAGTGATGCATCGTGTGGTGGCGATGGCATCGGGCGGTATGGACACGCTGCCGCATAATGGCGCAGTGATTACCTTACTTGCCGTGACAGGTTTAACCCATAAACAATCCTATAAAGATATTTTCGCAGTGACGATTATTAAAACCTTGGCGGTATTTGTGGTGATTGCTGCATTTACATGGTTTGGTATTGTGTAAAGCAAATTTTAAATTCAGCTTGCCTGTTTTGACAGGTGAGCAATCAAAATGATCAAGAACAGGAGTAGCAGAGTGATTCAACAACTCGAAGCCAAAGTGGCCTTTATTACTGGTTCTGCGAGCGGTATTGGTTTGGAAATTGCGAAAAAATTTGCACAGGAAGGTGCCAAAGTGGTGATTTCTGATGTCAATGCAGAGAAATGCCAGCTAGCCGTGGAGCAGTTAAAACAGCAGGGTTTTGAAGCCCTGTCAGCGCCTTGTGACGTAACTGATGAACAAGCTTATAAAGCGGCAATTGATTTGACTACACAAACTTTTGGGCGTCTGGATATCCTGATCAATAATGCGGGTTTTCAGCATGTTGCAGCGATTGAAGACTTCTCAACAGATATTTATCAGAAACTGGTTCAGGTGATGCTGACTGGTTCATTTATCGGGATTAAACATGCATTTCCAATTATGAAAGCGCAACAATATGGTCGTATTATCAATATGTCTTCGATCAATGGTCTGATTGGTTTTGCAGGGAAGGCGGGGTATAACAGTGCCAAGCATGGCGTGATCGGCTTGACCAAAGTGGCGGCTTTGGAATGTGCGCGTGATGGCATTACCGTGAATGCATTATGTCCGGGTTATGTGGATACGCCATTGGTGCGTGGGCAAATTGCCGACTTGGCCAAAACCCGTAATGTGAGTCTGGAAAGCGCTTTGGAAGATGTGATTTTAGCCATGGTGCCACAGAAGCGTTTACTCAGTGTTGAAGAAATTGCCGACTATGCGATTTTCTTAGCCAGTAGTAAAGGCGCAGGGATTACAGGACAGGCGGTGGTGATGGATGGTGGTTATACCGCACAATAATCCATTTATGTGATTGAAAAAGCCGCTCATTAGAGTGGCTTTATTTTTTATGGAGCTGATTCTATTCGAGTGCCGCTACTTTCGCCGTCTGATTATTGCTACACTTTTTTATTTTTAGGCGGATGTGTTATGTCCTTTGATCTCAAAGTCAGTTTAAAGCAAAGGGCTGAACCTTCCTCACAGCAGAAAAAGCTGAATCGCCTGATTGATCAAATAGAACAGCAAAAAATCAGCCTTGCCACATGGCAGAATGCGCAAGCCGAGATTCAACAGCACACACGGCAAAAACTGATGCCTGTGTATAGTGAGTTGCATGAAATCTTGTTTCAGCAGTTAGATCAACTTTGGACACTGTTACAACAACATGAGTTTTCTAAAGTGGATATGCAGCAACTGGATGAAAAAATTGCCCAGCTTGCCCAGTTGTTAAAGCGTTCCAAGATGTTGAAGGATGAACAGTTAATGTTGGTCAAGCAGATCGATACCTTTTATCAGCAACATGCACAGCAATCGCTTAAAAAGAATAAAAAAGTACAGTCAGCCAAGTTTGAGCATGAGGAAAGTCCTGAGCACAGTACGGCATCAGAAGAAGATGATTTTGAGCAGTATGCTGCCGAGCAACAAGAGGCACGGGAAAAAGCCAAGCAACTTCGACAGCAACAGAAACGTGAACAAGCAGAGCAGATGGCAGCGCAGTCGCTGAAAACGGTCTATTTAAAAATTGCTGCCATGATTCATCCTGACCGTGAGCAAGACGAGACCAAGAAAGAAGAAAAAACCGAGTTGTTTCAGCAGGCGAGTCAGGCCTATGAACAGCAGGATTTATTTTATTTGCTCAAGCTTCAATTACAGTTGGAACAGAATAAAGGTGTAGGCGCTAAAGAGTTATCGGCTGAGCAAGTCAAGTTTTATAAACTGGCTTTAGATGCACAGAGTCAGCAGCTTGACAGTCAAATTGAGGAGATTTTAGATTCTTTTCAGTTGGCGAAGAAAGTAAAAGTTGAGCATCTGCATATTAGTGATGTGTATAAAGCCATAGATGCCGATTGTGCTGAGTTAAAGCAGCAGTTGAAGTGGGAAAAAGAGCGTTTAAAGCATATGAAGAAGGTGAGTGGGGTAGAGATGTTGTTGGGGTATGGGGTTTTATAGCTACCTCTCCCTTCGGCATGAGAAACACTGGGCGAATTCAAACATGAGGTGCGACAGTTTGAAAAGTCTTATGATAATCAACAAGCTGAGCAAATTTCTCTAATGGTGTAAGCCAATCTAACGCTTTTCTAGGACGAGTATTCAGTGACATGGCAACTTGATTTAAATAATGCTGATCTGCCTGATTTAAATCAATCCCTTTAGGTAAATATTGCCTAATTAAACCATTCATATTTTCGCATGTGCCTTTTTGCCAGGGTGAATGTGGGTCACAGAAATATACATCTATGCCTAAATCTTCTTCAAGTATTTTATGTTCTGCCATCTCGCGTCCACGGTCATAGGTCAACGTTTTACGCAGTTCTGCAGGTAAATATTTCAGAGCTTCAGTTAAAGCCTTGCGCACTGATTCTGCCTTTGCATCAGGTAATGTTGCCAAGATACAGAGCCGTGTATTTCGTTCAATAAGTGTTGCTATCGAACTTTTATTGTCTTTACCTTTAATTAAATCAGCTTCCCAATGACCCGGTATTTTTCTTTCTTGAACTTCGGCTGGGCGCTCATGAATAGTTTTAATATCCTGTAATATAGAATCTTTTTTAGGTTCACCGTTAGCTTTTCGCTTTTTATTTTCATGACGCAGACAGGATAATAAGTCTTTTTTCAACTCACCCTTTGGTAATGCTCGTATCGTTGAATAAATCGTTGTATGGCTTACATTCATTGTTTGATCCAAATCAGGAAATGTCTTTAAACGCTTTGCTATTTGCTGAGGAGACCATAAACAACGGATCGCTTCAACAATAAATTTCCAGAGGATTGAATCGATTTTGAGTTTTCTGTGACCACGTCTACGTCTAGCGAAGGTGTTATCAGAAGCATATCGAGCTTGATAAACGTCATTGATGCTATTTCTTTTAAGCTCACGATAGATCGTACTAGGATGTCTTTTAATGAGTTCAGCAAATTTTCTGGCTGAAAAGCCTTCTTTTCTTGACTCAAGCATTAATGCAGTACGATCTTCAAAGTTAAGATGATGGTATGACAATTTTATATACTCCATAAACCCTTTAAATTAATTAGGTGGTTTATGTCGCACTTCAAGTTTTACTCTGCCCTGTTTCGTAGGGGAAGGGTAATTAAAATGAAAAATAAAAAATGAAATTAGATCCAAAACTAGTATAATTCGCCAAGACCATGTGGAGCAATGCCACAGATATATAAAACTTAATCAATAATCTTTTTGTGCGACTTAATTTAATAGCCTTAAAATATTTGACGAGGATTTTTTATTGAAAACTATCTGCGCCATGCAATTGGTTGAAAAATTATCGTGTATAATATGAACAATCATTTTTATTATGAATAAAATTTATTTATATTATTTTTTAACTATCACATATTTCATATATGTGAGCGGAAGAGAAGTTATCTACATGTTTGGTTATTTGAATGAGTTAACACCAAAGCATATAAAAGTACCTTTTCAAGTAATCAGAAATTATAAAAGAGAGTCATTTATTTGGGTCATATGTGTAATTTTTTTGGGACAGATAGGTATTTTTTTAAATTACTTTTTACAGATATTTTTTAAAAGTAAGAGTCTGATTGATGGTTTGGTAATTAATTTTTTATTAGCTCTTAAGTCAGATTTTATAAATGGAAATTTTTATATATTTTCTATTTCGCTAATGGCATCTTCCCTATGTGCACTAGTTGTCAGCTTTTTATATGATGAAAAATCTAGATTTAAATCATTAAAGTTTTTTACAATGCTATTTTTAGGTAGTGGAATTGCTATTTGTGCTCTAGTTCATGCGCTAATTCAATTAAATACTGATGATAGTGTTAATCTTTTTATCCCAATATATATATTTCAAGTCTTGGGGTATTTTATAGCAATATTTGTTTCTATCTATGCGGCTTGTTTACTGAGATTAGATTTTAAAAACAGTATTCATAAAGAGTTAGATGATCTTTACCATAAGAAGTCTGATGATAAAGCCAAAATTATGATGGAAAGTGCAGAGCAAGCTCAAGTTGGCCCTGATGGAGAAAGATTTTGAAGCTCAAGTATTTTGTAGTTAATCAGCCAATAGGTACATTTTATCTATCCGTTATTAATGCCTCTGATTTAATTGGTATTACAGATACTTTGGCTAGAACAATAGTTGAACAAGATAATGTGCAAAGGGAATCAGTACCTGAGCGTATTAATGCGATAGCAAATTATTGTACAGATCCTGATGCAACTTTTCCTACAGCAGTTATTATCTCGGTATATCAAGAAAATTTTATCTCCATAGATGATGAATATTTAGTGTTTAAAGACAATGTGTCAATTGGTGAGATTATCGATGGACAGCATCGGTTATTAGGTATTGAAAAGTCTGGTCTAAGTTCTAAATTTGATTTACCAGTTGTTTTTATGTTTGATCTGGATAGCTATCAGAAGGGTTATGTTTTTTCTATTATTAATAGTAAGCAAACACGAGTTCCAATGTCTAAAATATATGACTTATTTGCATTAAATCCATATCGTAGTCCATATAAAACATGCCATGATATTGTGAAAACTTTAAACAGAAATGTGGATTCTCCGTTTTATAATCGAATAAAAATGCTCGGAAAAAAAGAGGTTGGACAAGAGAAAGCATCACTATCTCAAGCTGCTTTTATTAATTATTTACTTCCATTAATTAGTAAAAATCCAGACAAAGATTCAATCGATATTAAAAACCATAAACCTCTAAAATATGATGACTCTCTATTGTTTAGAAAGTATTTCATTGAAGAAAAAGATGAGCTGATTCTGAAGGTGCTTTTAAATTATTTTGGAGCTATTAGTGAAGTTTTTTATGAGCAATGGAATAATCCAGAAAAATATATTTTATCTAAACCGATTGGTTATGGGGCGCTTTTGAAGCATTTACCTCTATATTTAAAGTATGGATTTGAACATAAAGATCTCAGGGAAGATTTCTTCATTGAAGAATTTCAAAAGTTAAAAGATTTTTTAGATTCACCAGATTCGGGTGGTGTGCAGATGACTTCTGAATTTTTTGGCTCAAATGAGCAGTCTAGAACAAAATTAGCTAATCTGATTAGAGAAGCTATTTTATAAAGTTAATACAAATAAAAAGGGCTGAATGATCAGCCCTTTATGCACAAATTAGATCAAAATACGGCTTAAAGCGCAGCAATTTGTTCCATACTTTGCTTAATCTTCACTAACTGATCAGCAAACTCAGCCAATTTAACCTTTTCACCTTCAACAACCGCTGCTGGTGCTTTCGCTACGAAACCTTCATTCGAAAGTTTATTGGCAATTTGATCATGTTGCTTTTGAACTTTATCCAAGTCCTTCTGCAAACGACCCAATTCAGCTTTCGGGTCAATCAAGCCTTTCATTGGTACAAATACCGAAGCATGGCTGACAACACTAGAGCAAGACAACGGTGGTTCTTGCTCATTACTCAAGAACTCAATGCTTTCAACTTTAGCGAGTGCTTTGAATAAAGCTTCGATACGGATGATTTGCTCACGCTCAGCATCAGAAATGTTCTTGAGCAATACAGGCAATAAACGCGCATTACCTAAGCCCATTTCACCACGAATATTACGTACTGCACCAATCAAACCTTGTAACCACTGCATGTCTGCTTCAGCTTGATCATTCACCTTGGCTTGATCAGGCACAGGGTATTGTGCAGTCATAATCGTTGCACCACCTTTGCCTAACATTGGCGCAAGCGTTTGCCAGATTTCTTCTGTCAAATACGGCATCAACGGGTGTGCCAAACGTAAAGATGCTTCCATTACCGCAAGTAACACACGGCGAACTTCTGCTTTACGCTCTTCAGAAACATTGGCATCGTTAAGCACTGGTTTAGTTAACTCAACATACCAGTCGCAGTATTCATTCCAGATAAAGTCATAGATCGCTTGTGCAGCAAGATCTAAACGATAGGTAGCGAATGCTTGATGTACCGCAGCTTCCGCTTTTTGTAGACGGCTCATGATCCATTTTTCTGGAAGTTCCCAAAGCTCTGGACGTGCTTCTTGAGCAACCGTTTGACCTTCAACATTCATCAACACGAAACGGGTAGCGTTCCAGATTTTGTTGGCAAAGTTACGGTAGCCTTCAACACGTTTCATGTCGAACTTGATGTCACGACCTGTATTGGCAAGCGCACAGAAAGTGAAGCGAACTGCGTCAGTACCATAAGCTTGAATGCCTTCTGGGAATTCTTTACGGGTTGATTTTTCAATCTTCGCCGCTTGTTTCGGGTTCATCAGACCCGTCGTACGTTTTTGTACCAAGGTCTCAAGGTCTACGCCATCAATCAAATCTAGTGGGTCAAGCACGTTACCCTTAGACTTCGACATTTTTTGACCTTCGCCATCACGGACGAGACCGTGAACATAAACCGTTTTAAACGGTACTTGTGGCGTACCATCTTCATTCTTCATGAAGTGCATCGTAAACATGATCATACGAGCAACCCAGAAGAAGATGATGTCAAAACCAGTCACCAATACATCAGTTGGGTGGAACGTATTAAGGAAATAGTTTTCCGCATCTTTCTTGGCATCGCCAGTCCAACCTAAAGTTGAGAAGGTCCACAGTGCGGAAGAGAACCAAGTGTCTAATACGTCTTCATCTTGGTTTAATACAACATCAGCAGGGATGTTGTTTTTGGCACGGACTTCAGCTTCATCACGACCCACATAGATATTGCCTTCAGCATCGTACCAAGCTGGGATACGATGACCCCACCAAAGCTGACGAGAGATACACCAGTCTTGGATGTTGTTCATCCACGCCATGTACATGTTGCTGTACTGTTCAGGAACAAATTTGATACGGCCATCTTGAACCGCTTCAATTGCAGGTTGCGCCAATGGTGCAATTTTTACATACCATTGGTCTGTTAATAACGGTTCAACGATTACACCTGAACGGTCACCGCGAGGTGGCTTCAACGTATAAGGTTGGATTTGATCTAACCAGCCTTCAGCTTCCGCTTGTTCAACCAATTTTTTACGTGCTTCAAAACGTTCTAAACCAATATAGTCCGTAGGGGCAGGGATGGTTTTAGAAATTTGCTCGCCTGCTTTGGCGATGTATTCAAACTCAGCCAACACTTCTGCATTTTTGTTGAAGATATTGATGATTGGCAATTCACAACGCTTACCGACTTCATAGTCGTTAAAGTCGTGTGCAGGGGTGATTTTTACACAGCCTGTACCGAATTCTTTATCTACATATTCATCTTTAACGATTGGAACAGCACGACCTGTAATTGGCAGGATAATGTTCTGACCCACAAGATGCGTATAGCGTTCATCATCCAGTGCAACAGCAACCGCAGTATCACCTAACAAGGTTTCAGGACGAGTGGTCGCGACAACGATGTGGTCTTTACCATCATGGGTACGGAGGTTTTTATCTTCAAAGAAATATTTGAAGTGCCACAATGAACCTGCTTCTTCTTTATCTGATTCAACTTCTAGGTCTGATAGCGCCGTTTGTAGTTTCGGATCCCAGTTGACGAGACGTTTACCGCGATAGATCAAGCCATCTTCATGCAGTTTTACGAAAACTTCTTTTACTGCATTGGATAAACCTTCATCCATAGTAAAGCGTTCGCGCGACCAGTCCACTGAAGAACCTAAACGACGGATCTGACGGGTGATGGTATCGCCTGATTGCTCTTTCCATTCCCAGATTTTTTCGATGAATTTTTCACGACCTAAGTCATGACGACTGACACCTTGTGCACCCAATTGACGCTCGACCACCATCTGCGTTGCAATCCCCGCATGGTCAGTTCCTGGTTGCCATAAGGTATTTTTACCCATCATACGATTGTAACGGGTCAGTGCATCCATGATGGCATTGTTAAAGCCATGTCCCATGTGCAAGCTACCAGTGACGTTCGGTGGTGGAATCATGATACAGAATGATTCACCTTGACCTGATGGTTTGAAATAACCTTGTTGTTCCCAGATTTGATACCATTTCTTTTCGATCTCGGTTGGATCGTAAGTGGTTGCAATATTTTGAGCAGATTGAGCGTCAGTCATAGTACAGAAGATTAAAATTGAATAAAAAATTAGATCTATTGTAGCAAAAAATCCTCGCTTCTGTAGGCATTTCAGCCATGCCAAGTGTTAATGCGAAAAGCTGCTTAAATAATGTCTGAATTGCCGTTTTTTGAGCTTTTATAGAGCAGATGTTTAGTACAGCTTCATAATGTGGCTTTTATGACTGATGATCGACAGCTCAATCAAGATAAATGCCTTATAGATTTCATTTTTTTCTCAAAAGCCGATGAAAGGCGTTGGATTTTTATACAAATAGGATTAGATTTGTGTAATGCATCACATAACTTAAAAATATTGATGCTCAAAACAACAATATAAGAATGCGAAAAACTAAAAAAGGGATGCTTCTCATGAGTTATTCAATCCTGTTGAAAATTAATGACGTCACACATGGACAATTTGAAACCATCCGTCAGCAGCTCAATGCTGGTACGCATGAGAGCCAATCCCGTATCTTGGGTGAGGTATTATCCGAAATTGCCTGTGATATTGTCGAGCAAGTGTTTTCAGTACTCTTGATTCAAAATCGTCAGCCGACGCAGCTCACCCAGAAAAATACCGCTGAATCTGAAAAAATTATTCAACAGATTATTGGTGCGGTGCGTAAATATATGCCGTGGTCGATTGCTTTATTTGGCAATGAGCGTCTGTGTCCCTTTGCCAATTATTTTTCCAATATGATCAAGTATCACGATGAGCAGGTTTATGTGTCTTATCCGATTGATCGACAACTGGTGCAGCAGGCACATAGTTTGGTCACGCAACTCAAGAATAATGAAATCAGTGATATGGTCGATGTGTTTCAAACCTTGATTCAAATCGTGGATTTGGGTGTGACCAGCCTGATTCGTGAACCGAAGAAATGCTTGAACTTTAATACCGTGGTCGATAAAACCTTAAATGGGGTGATCAATATGACTGCACATTTAAGCTATAAGCGTTTAGAGAAAATGGGTAATCAAGTGGATAGCAATGCAGCAACCGATTGCGTCAACCATTTTTTAGCATTTATGCATGTTGATACAGAATAGAGTGTGCTAAATTCGGCGTGTACAACGCCAAAAATGATAGAAAAATAGATTTGATAAAAGGGCTTGTTTAACAAGCTCTTTTTTTATGGAATCTTACAATTAGGGTTATTAAAATGAACACCGCCGTTTTTTTAAATATTCATGCGGATACTTATGCAAGGTTTGCACATATTCGAGCGCAATTATTGCAAGGACATAAAGAAAGTCAGGCCAGTGCCTTAGGCAGCGTATTGTCTGAAATGGCTTGTGAAGTGATTGAACAAGTGTTTATGGTGCTATTACAAGAAAATCAGCATTACTCACAAACGGGCGAATCTGAAAAAGTGATTCAGCAAATTTTAGAAGCGATTCGTAAATATATGCCATGGTCGATTTCTTTTTTTGGCAATGACCGTTTAATCCCTTTGGTGGAATATCTCTCAAAAACTCTACAGATTGAAGATGAACAGGTGTACATGACCTATCCTGTGGAACAGTATTTGGCTCAGAAAGTCGTTGCATCTAGTCAAAAGCTGACGGATGGAGATCATCGAGAAATTTCAAATGCGCTCAAACTTCTCACTGAAGTGATTGATGCAGGTGTGACTCATTTGATTCGTGAGCCAAAGAAATGCCTTAAATTTAATTTTGTGGTCGATAAAACTCTCAATGGGGTCATTAATATGACCACACATTTGGGTTATAAGCGTTTGGAAAAATTAGGCACGCAAATTGATCAGCAAGTAGCGGCAACATATGTAGATTACTTCCTGAAATTTATGCGTCATCAAGCATAGGTAGGACATGGAAATGGCAAAACTCAAAACTCTTGAAAATAAAGTGGTCTGGATTACGGGTGCTTCATCTGGCTTAGGTAAAGCTTTAGCTCGAGAATGCGCGTTGCAAGGCGCACAAGTGGTGCTGACCTCGCGTCGTTATGATGAATTAGAAGCGGTACGAGTAGGCTTACTTAAACCTGAACAGCATCTTTCGATTGCAGCGGACATTACCGATGAAGCCCAAGTCCGTCATGCCCATGAACAAGTTTTGGCCTGTAAAGGACGTATTGATTGGCTGATCAATAATGCAGGTTTGAGTCAACGCGCCTTGATTCAAGACACCACCATGCAAACCGAACGTGCCATTATGGAAGTGGATTATTTCTCACAGGTCTTTTTTACCAAAACAGTACTGCCAACCTTGTTAAAACAAAAATCGGGCCGAATCGTATTTGTTTCCAGTGTAGCGGGCTTATTGGGAACCCAATATCGTGCCACGTATTCTGCGGCTAAGGCTGCGATTCATATGTGGGCCAATAGTCTGCGTGCCGAAGTTGCCCCAGCAGGGGTTGAGGTTTCAGTGGTCTTTCCTGGTTTTGTTAAAACCAATGTCTCTTTCAATGCTCTAAATGGAGAGGGTAAACCTCAAGGGCATCAGGATGAAGCTATTGAAAATGGTTTAGATGCTGATGTATTTGCGGAACGGGTGGTGGAGTCGTTGATGGCTGGCGAGCAATATATTGTAGTTGGTGGGAAAAAAGAACAATTGGGTGTGTTGGTCTCTCGATTGTCACCAAACTTGTTGTATAAGATGATTCGCAAAATGAAAGTGAAATGAGTGTGAATAATCGCAAGAAAGCCGTTTTTAATTGGAGTGGTGGTAAAGACTCTTCATTGGCACTGTATAAAGTCTTACAGCAAAATGAGTTTGAGGTTATTGCGCTATTAACCACGGTCAATGAAGAAACAGCGTTGTCGTCCATGCATGCCATTCCTCATGCATTGCTTGAAAAGCAGGCTAAAAGTATTGGTATTCCACTCCATCCTGTATTTCTACCTAAGAATCTGCCTGTCTATGAACAGCGTATGCTCGATGCGGCCTATCATTTTAAGGCACAGGGTGTTGAGCACTTTATCTTTGGTGATATCTACCTCAGCGATGTGCGCAAATATCGTGAAGACCGTTTGCATCCTTTAGGCATTGAAGTGGTTGAGCCAATCTGGAACCTAAACTCGGTTGAAGTGATGCAGGATTTCTTGGATTCAGGCATTCAAACCAAAATCATCGTGACCGATGCCAGTAAGTTAGATGAGTCGTTTATTGGCCAAGATATCGATGCAAATTTGATAGAACGGATGCCAAGCGGAGTCGATGTCTGTGGTGAAAACGGCGAGTACCATACCTTTGCTTATGCAGGTGGTTTATTCAAACATCCTGTTGAATTTGAAATTGCTGAAACCCGTCAGATGTCATACGAGTTTAAGTTAGAGAGCGGGGAAGAAAAAACCTATCACTATTGGCAAGCAATTTTTGCTGAGTAGGGCAAATATCCTGTGCATGGCACAGGATTTTTTTTAATGTGTATTGATGATTGCCGTTCCATAGGCAAATACTTCAACCATCCCACCTTGCATGCCTAATTCAGTGGTACTGAGTCTAACCCCCATAATATGGTTGGCGCCCATGGCATGCGCTTCTTGCTTGAGTCGAACCACGGCTTCACGACGCGCACGTTCTACCACACTTTCATAGCTGACCAAGCGCCCACCAAAGAAGTTGCGAATGGTTGCCAGTACATATTTAAAATAATCGTGGGAGATCACCACATTACTACTGACCATTTGTCCATACGCTGATGTTTCGACAAAACGATTGGTATCAATACGGATATGGGAAAATTGCTTTTCTTTCTGGTCCAGCTCACGCAAGTGCTTTTGTTCGATATGACGACCAAAACCCCAACCGATTGAAAACAGAATCAGAAACAGGACAATCTGAAAAATTAATCCATCCATAATTCTGCCTATGCGCCGAATGGATCAGGAAGTTTCGACGCAACAGGCTGCACCACCACCGCTGTACCATAGACAAATAACTCAGATGCACCTTGGGCAATATTTGAAGTCGAGAAACGAATACCGACAATTGCATTGGCACCTAAAGCTTGTGCCTTATCAATCATTCGCTGTGTGGCTTCTTGGCGTGATTCTTCCAGCAACTCGGTATAACCGGTCAATTCACCACCCACAATATTCTTTAAACCCGCCATCAAATCACGGCCAACATGTTTACTACGAACGGTGCTGCCATACACTACATCTAGCTGACGTAAGATTTCATGACCCGGTACAGACTCTAAACTGCTTAGTAACATTGTATTTTCTAAATCATCAATATATTCAGTTTGAAGATAAGAAATATTAGCAATGGTTGCAATAAAAAAGCTCACCGAAGTGAGCTTTTTTATTCGCAAAAGATGAAATTATTTTTTTGCGTAGTGTTGTTCTGAGCTAGATGGCTGATGCGTTACCTTTTCGCTGCTTGAGGCTTTGAGACCACCACCTAAAGTTTTATACAGTTCAACTTGGTTGTTGAGGTTGGCTTGTTGAAGCAACAATAAACCTTGTTCAGCTGAATAAGCAGAACGCTGTGCATCCAATACGGTCAAATAGCTATCAATACCAGCACGGAAGCGGGCATTTGAAAGTTTATAAGTGGTATTGGTTGCATCAACCAAACGACGTTGCGCTGTTAAACGGTCGCCAATGTTGGCACGAGTCGCCAAAGCGTCATTCACTTCACGGAAAGCGGATTGTACTGACTTCTCATAGTTAGCAAGTGCAATTTTCTGATCGGTTTCAGAGATTTTGATATTGGCCTTGCGTGTACCCCAGTCAAAAATTGGGATATTCAAGCTTGGACCAATTGACCATAACGCATTCCCAGATTTGAATAAGTCACTCAAATCAGTTGATGCATAACCCGCAGAACCGGTCAGGCTGATGGTTGGGAAGAGTTGGGCTTTAGCAGCTCCAATATTCGCACCCGCAGCACTTAACTGGTATTCAGATGCTTTCACATCTGGACGGTTGTTGAGCAAGTCACTTGGTAAGCCAGCGCTAAACACACTTTGTTGCGTGATGCGTGCAACTTGTTGTTGAGGGAGCAAGTTCTGAGGAACTGGCTGACCAACAAGCAAGTTCAACAAGTTTTGTGCTTGAGCAACTTGAGTCTTGTAGTTCGCGACATCATTACGTGCAGTTTCAACCGAAATTTGTGCTTGGCGTACAGGGATTTCGCTATCAATACCCACATCAAAACGTTTCTTGTTCAAGTTAAACGAGTCTTGTTGGGCTTTCAGCGTTTGATCCGCCAATTTCAATTGTGCATTCGCATATGAGTAGTTTAGCCATGCTTGAGTCACTTGGCTGATCAAACTAATTTGCGTTGCATCACGAGAGCTTTGTGTTGCGAGGTAGCTATCTAAAGCTGCATCTTTCAAGCTACGTACACGTCCCCAAAAATCTAACTCATATGCGGTTAGACCTAAGCCAACTTGATAAGTTGAATAAGGATTATTTGGATCACGGGTAGGGGTGACTTGACGAACCGCGCTACCACTTGCCCCAATGGTTGGCAATTGGTTGTTTTCCGAGATTTGGTATTGCTGTTGCGCTTTTTGAATATTTAAAGCCGCAGTACGTAAATCACGGTTATTGGCAAGCGCCAGATCAATCACTTGTAATAAACGTTGGTCAGCAAAGAAATCTTTGTAACCTTGTTCCGCGATTGATGTTCCAGAAGCATTGCCGTAAGACGCGAAGCTTTCAGGAACATCTGAGCTTACCACTGGCTCTGGCCCGCGCATGCTTTGGCAGGCAGCCAAAGACAGTGCGAGTGCAGAGATTGCAATGCCGCGACTGGAAATAGACCATACAGTTTGCATCACGATCAATGCTCCTGAGTATTTAAAGTTTTAGGTTTGTACTTAAAGATACTACGAATCCACACGAAGAATACAGGGATAAAGAAGATACCTAAAAGTGTTGAAGAAATTACACCACCAAGTACACCATAACCAACCGAGTGTTGGCTACCCGCGCCAGCACCGCTTGCAAGAGCAAGTGGTAAAACACCGAAACCGAATGCAAGCGTGGTCATGATAATTGGGCGTAAACGCATTTTTGCAGCATGTAATGTTGCTTCAAATAGTTCTTCGCCTTGTTCCTGTAATTCTTTCGCAAATTCGACGATCAAGATCGCATTCTTCGCTGAAAGACCAATTACGGCAACAATCGCAACCTGGAAGTAAATGTTAAAGGATAAGTTTGGATCACCTTTAATCAGCATACCTAACCATGTCAATGTAAATGCACCCACGATACCTAAAGGTACAACCAGCAATACCGAAACAGGTACTGACCAGCTTTCATAGAGTGCAGCAAGACACAGGAACACGATTAATAATGAAAGAACCAAGAGAGGAGCTGTTTGGCTACCAGAATCACGTTCTTCTAAAGATAAACCTGTCCATTCATAGTCGAAACCTGTTAAGCCCATAGATGGTAACTTACCAATGATTTCTTCCATCGCCAACATCGCATCACCAGAGCTGACACCCGGTGCAGGGGTACCTTGAATGTTAACAGATGATACGCCGTTATAACGCTCTAAACGTGGTGAACCATAGGTCCATTCACCTTTGGCAAAGCCAGAGAAAGGAACCATTTCGCCTTTGTTGTTACGAACATACCATTTGTTCAAGTCTTCAGGCATCATGCGTGTATCCGCTTCACCTTGGACATAAACCTTCTTCACACGACCACGGTCAACGAAGTCATTGATATACGAACCACCCCAAGCCATGCTCATGGTGCTATTAATATCAGCGATACTGACACCCATTGCACCTGCTTGCGCTTGATCAATGGTGATCTGGTACTGAGGTGTATCTTCTTGACCATTTGGACGTACACCCGCAAGGCGTTTGTCCTGAGATGCCATACCTAAAATCGCATTACGTGCTGCAATCAGTTTTGCATGCCCTTGACCGCTTGCATCTTTCAATTGAATATCGAAACCAGAAGCGACACCCAATTCAGGCATTGCTGGTAACTGCAATGGCATGATGTAGGACGCATCTTTCACAATCATGTTCAATGCCATACCACGTTGAATGATGGCACCGATCTGTGACTCTGGTGTCGTACGCTCGCTCCAGTCTTTTAATTTAATAAAGGCAAGACCCGCGTTTTGACCAACCCCTGTGAATGAGAAACCAGCAACTGTAAAGATCGACTCTACATTTTCTTTTTCCTTATTCAAGAAGTAACCCGTCATGGTATCAATGACTTTATCAGTACGTTCCAAGCTCGCGCTCGGTGGTAACTGAACCAATGTCATCACCACACCTTGGTCCTCTTCTGGTAAGAAAGAAGACGGCAATACTTTGTAAATGCCAACCAAAGCTGCGATTACAACAATATAAAGAACACCAGAGAATAACTTGTGGTGGGTCATACGATTGACGCCGCCTTGGTATTTCTCTGAAAGTTTTTCAAAGCTACGGTTAAACCAACGGAAGAAACGCGCGAAAATATTGTTGCTTTCCTGCTTGTTTGGATCATGTTGTTTTAACAAGGTCGCACACAGGGCAGGGGTAAAGGTTAATGCTACAAGTAATGACAGGATCATCGCCGTAACGAGCGTGATTGAGAACTGACGATAAATAACCCCAGTGGTTCCACTAAAGAAAGCCATTGGTACGAATACCGCTGTTAATACACTGGTAATACCGACTAAGGCGCCCGAAATCTGACTCATCGACTTTTCAGTCGCAGGGACAGGTTCGAGATGCTCTTCCTGCATCACCCGTTCAACGTTCTCGACCACAACGATGGCGTCATCCACTAACAGACCGATGGCCAATACCATTGCGAACATGGTGAGGGTGTTGATTGAGAAGCCGAAGATATTAATCACGGCAAATGTACCGAGTACTACCACAGGTACTGATATGTGCTGAATTAGCAGGAGACTTTCACTTGGGATATGCTAGGCAGCTAACCGATAAAAGTTCTCTGCTATTTGATTTGGCGTTTTAAAATCCAAACTCTTTTGAATTCTTCGCTGATTATAAAATAACACAATGTATTTTGTAATATCTGCTTTAGCTTCATCTCTGGTTTTATAGTTGCAATGATGCACTAATTCATTCTTGAGTATGCCCCAGAAACTTTCAATCGGTGCATTATCGTAACAGTCCCCACGTTTGCTCATTGAACCTTGAAAATCACATTTTTCCAGTATCTTTCGATATTCATGGCTGCAATATTGGCTGCCTCTGTCCGAATGAACAATTAAGCCTTTCGTTGGTTTTTGATTACGAATCGCCATAGTCAGTGCATTGCAAACAAGTTGTGCGGTCATACGCTCATTTAAGCTATAGCCAACCACTTGTTTCGTGTACAGGTCTTTTACTGCTGCCAAGTATAACCAACCTTCAGCAGTCCAAATGTATGTAATATCGCTTGACCATGCAAGATTGGGCTTAGTCATTGAAAACTGTTGCTCTAGTAAATTTGCGTAGATCGCTCGATTATGATCACTCTTCGTAGTTCTTTTGAAACGCTTATGACGCTTACAATACAGCTGGTTGAGCTTTTTTATTTGACGTACAGCATACGTACTGATTTTGATACCTTGCGCTTGTAAATGCTTAGTTAATCGAATATAGCCATAGCTTTGTTTAGTTTCCTCATGAGCTATTTTGACCAAAATTGTCTGTTGATTTCGCTGAACCAATCTTTTATTCATGCCTCGTTTTAGCCAATCATAAAATCGTGACACTGAAACGTGAAGTAATCTAGCCATAAAGCTAATCGGGAATAAATGTCTTTGCTGTTTCATATAGGCGTACCTTACTGACTTTCTTTCGCAAAGTACGCTGCTGCCTTTTTTAGAAATTCACGTTCCATTTCAGCTGTTTTGAGCTGTTGTTTGAGCTTTTTATTTTCTTCGAGTAAGGCATTTAGATCAGGTGAATATTGTTTAGTGCCTGCTAAGGTGCCAGTCTTTGCTTTATTATTCCAATTTGAAAGAGTTTGCATTGAAATGCCAAGTTGTCTGGCTGTTTCCGATACATTGCCTTGATTGGCTTCAATCAATTTTATTGCTTCAACTTTAAATTCTGCGGTGTAAGTCTTCTGTTTCTTGCTCATGGTAAACTCCTGATGAGTGTCTATAGTTTACCAAGTTAAAACCTCCTGTTTTCTCAGCACACATCAGTACAGCCAATGTCGGAATAATCGTTGCGCGCCAGTTCTGTAAGAACAAGAACATCACGATAAATACCAAGACCACTGCTTCGATCAGGGTATGGACAACACTTTCAATTGATAGACGAATAAATGGCGTCGTGTCATACGCAAGCTTGTCTTTTAAACCGCTCGGATAGTTATGACGTAACTCAGATAAACGCTTTTCAACTGCGGCAGCGGTATCCAGTGCATTGGCACCTGTTGCAAGTTTGATTGCAACACCACCTGCTGGGCTACCATTAAATTTCGAGTCGAATTGGTAGTTATCAGAACCAAGTTCGACACGTGCAACGTCACCTAAACGAACTTGAGCACCACCTGAAGTATTTTTCAGGAAGATGTTTTTGAACTGTTCAGGTGTTTGCAACATAGTCTGTGCATTCACGGTTGCATTGAGTACTTGACCCGCAGTCGATGGCGCACCACCGAGCTGACCAACTGCAACTTGAGAGTTTTGTGCACGAATGGCTGTTGCAACATCATTTGGCGTTAGGTTAAAGCTAGTGAGCTTTGCTGGATCTAACCAGATACGCATTGCATATGAACCACCAAATACTTGTAGTTCACCTACACCCGCCACACGACTCAGTGGCTCAGAAATATTTGAGTTCACATAGTCTTTAATGTCAGATGCAGAAAGGCTGTTATCTGGTGAGTAAAAAGCAATAACTTGCAAGAAGCTTGCGCCAGACTTAGTCACTTTTACACCTTGACGTTGTACGTCAGCAGGTAAAAGCGCTGTTGCTGATTGCAGTTTGTTTTGAACTTGAACCTGTGCGATATCTGGATCGATACCTTGTGCGAAGTTTAAGTTAATCGATGCTTGACCATTACCCGCACTGTTCGATGAAATGTAACGTAAGCCATCCAAACCATTCATTTGTTGTTCAATGATTTGGGTGACGGTATTTTCAACAGTTTGAGCAGAAGCCCCAGGATAAGTTGCAGAAATGGTTACCGTGGGGGGAGCAATTGTCGGATATTGTGCAACTGGCATTTTTGTAAGCGTGATAATACCCGCCAACATAATGACCAGTGCAATCACCCAAGCGAAAATTGGGCGATGGATAAAAAATTGAGCCATGCAATCTACCCCTTAAGCTTCTGAAGTTGCTTTTTGTTCAGCTTTTGGTGAATTGGCTTGCTTTTGTTGTTCAGCAGCTTTTGGTGCTGCATTTTGACCTTCAGCTGCTTTTGGTTGATAAGGTTTAGCAGACACTTCTTGTCCTTCTTTTACCTTGGCAACACCATCAACAACAACTTTATCACCAGCCTGTAAGCCTTCAGTTACAATCCAGTCTTGACCTTTGACACCCACAGTTTTAACTGGGCGTGTTTCGATCGTACCTTTCGCATTTACCACTAAAGCAATTGCTTGTCCTGTTGGTAAACGCGACACAGCTGCTTGAGGGATCAGATAAGCATTTGGCAAAACTCCTTGCGAAATTTTAGCCGTTGCATACATGCCTGGTAATAACAAATGGTTTGGATTTGAGAAGACTGCACGTAAAGTCACAGTACCTGTATCTGGGTTCACGCTTGCATCGGAGAAAGCGAGTTGACCTTCGACAGGGTATTCAGAACCATCTTCCAACGTGATTTTGACACGGGTATTGTTGCTGTTATTCAAGCTGCCTTTGCTGAGTTGTTGGCGTAAACGCAATAATTCAGCACTCGATTGATTGATATCAACATAGATTGGATCTAGTTGTTGAATCGTGACCAATGGATCGGCTTGGTTTGCAGTTACCAACGCACCTGGTGTCACCGAAGAACGGCTAGATTGACCAGAAATTGGTGCGCGAACAGTTGAGTAACCCAGTGTAATTTCAGCATTTTTTAATGCAGCTTCAGACGCAGCGACATCAGCTTCAGCTAATTTTACTTGAGCATTGATATCATCATATTCTTGTTTAGAAACAGCATTTGTTCCAACAAGCTGACGATAACGGCCTTCTTTCACGCGTAATGCATTTAAGTTTGCTTGTTGACGCAATAACGTTGCACGTGCACTGTCTGCAGTTGCGCGGTTGGTGTTTGCATCAATTTGATAAAGTGCTTGACCTGCTTGAACGTAACTTCCTTCAGCAAATAATCGTTTTAAGATCACGCCACCTGTTTGAGGGCGTACTTCCGAAATTTGATATGCAGAGGTTCGTCCTGACAGTTCGACGTTTTGTTCAACGCTTTGTGGTTGCGCAACAATGACACCAACTTCTGGAGGTGGCATTTTTTGAGCAGCAGCAGCTTGCTGTGCATCTTTAGGATCTTTGCTACAACCAACAAGCGCAATGCTTGTTGCTAATGCGCAAGCAGTTAGGGCAGGAGCCCAAAGCTTAGCCGACATCATTATTCCACCTCAATTTAGATTTTTTATCTAAAAACAAATTGTTGCTGAAAGTGCTTTGATACAGCCCAAACCAAAGCAACGAAGTCCAAATCAACCCAATTCCCCAACCGGCAAGTACGTCAGTTGGGTAGTGAACCCCCGCATAAACTCTAGATATCCCCATGAAGATAAACCATAAAGTAGATACTAAAATGACACTGGTGCGATATTTATGTTGTTGACACAACAACATAGCTAGACTCGCAAGGGTTGCAGCATAAAGGCTATGGGCACTTGGGAAGGATGCACCATAACTTTGAACCAAGTGATAAAACTCCATTGGTCTTGGCCGATCAATGCTCCATTTCAGAAGCCAACCAATCACAATGCTGCCACTGACACTTAAAGCGATAAACATCACATTCTTATAATTTTTAATCCACGTTTGGTAAATACACAAAAATGTTGTTAAAAATAGTAAAAAAGGCATTCCACCAAGCCGAGAGAGCAGAACTGTCACATGATTAAGCGTAAATGAACGGTGTTCAAAAAAAGCTTGAACACTAAAAAGGTCTAAAGTTGATGCGTTGGAATTCATTAACCCAATCACACCGAGTCCTAAAAAAAAGCAACCAATACAAAGCAGTAGGTATGGCATGCGCTACTCATTATTTGCTTAACCATTGTTCAGGGTTGTTGAGTGTTAGAAAGTGTACTCGCGAGTACACTTTTGGTCAAGTCTTGAAATTTTATGATAATTTCATTTTTGTGTTTTTTTAAGGTCTAGTAAAAAAACATAACAAAATTTGATGTATATCTCATTTTCAATTGATATCAGCATTTATTGAAAGAAGCTGTTTTTTAACGCATTCTCTTCATCATGCAAATCACAATATCTGGTATATAACATGATTAGATGAAAGTGAAAAAACCAACCACTTATTCAAAATACATCATAAAATTCTTACCATAGTTAGTGATGTAGAAGCATTTTTTGATCTCTATCATTCAAATCGAGATACGGACTCACGTCATCGTATCTCCTTAGGGTAAAGGGGATACCATGGCTGAGAAGTGGTCTATTGAACAATAGACGTTGGGAATACCAACCCATTTGAACTATTTTTGGTAGATTGATTATACGTAAAAATAGTTCAAATGTTAGACTTGTACTTCGCTGTTTTTTCTGTACAAAGTTAGTGATGTGAAGAGGGATTTTTGGTTTGCTCTTCAACTTCTACGGGTTGCTTAGGTGGCCAGAAAAAATCACTTGGTCGAGTTAAGAAATGTGTTGTCACTAACTTAGCTAAAGGCTTCCATTGTGCAAAACGAACACGGCGTGCGCGTAGAGCAACAATAATCGTCAAGGTAAAGCTCACAAATAAGTTGGTTAAGCCGATCAGCATCACACCTAAGAATGACACTAAAATTAAACCAATGTCAGGGCCACCAATGGTCATTAAACCTTGGATAAAGTTGGCAGAAGCAAAGGCAATATGACGGATATCTAAAGGCAAGCCTAAAATAAACCCGATGGTTCCCATACTACCGAGCATGATCCCGAATAAGAAGTTACCCGCCAATGCACCGAGATTGGTCTCAATATAGTTGGAAAATTTATCCAACCGTTGTTGTCCCATCCAGCGTTTTAAACGTCGATGCTGCTTTAAGCGCGGACCAACTTTACGGTAAACCGCCAAGTTGTCGAAATAACCCGCAATCAAGCCTGAGAAAAATAAACAAACACCTGCAATTGCAGCATGTGGGACGGCTAGTGAGGTAAAGGGGTTGAGACTATGTAGCAATGCGGCTGACTTAGCATGATTGAGCAATGGTTCACCGAGATTGTATTGCCATAAAAAGGTAATCAGTGCTGCAGTTGGGATTGCAATCGAGATATTCCCTAGAATCGCAATGAACTGGGTTCGGATAATATTAATAATCAATGCGGCCAGTTCGGCAATTTGTGCGGTCTTGCTGCCTTTTTGCTGCTGCACGGTTGACGCCAATGCTGCTGCAGTCATGGCGGGTTGTTTTGTCGCCACGGTAAAATGCAATACATGGATCAGCATAAAACCAAGCGCATAGTTCATACTATATAGAAAGGCGTGACCAAACGGTGCGAGTACCAAGCGTGCAGTTAAAATTTTCAGCGTTGCCATGGTGGCAATGATTGCACCTGCACCCGCAGCTGCCTTATACATACCAAAGAAGCCAGCTTTGTCGGTACTTACATAATGTTCGCCTGTTTTGCTGGCGTTTTCAGTCACCTGTAAGGCAATTAACTCACTGGTTGAGGTCAATAAGTGACGAACACTTTTTTCATTGTAATGTGCTTTGGTCAAATCGACGATCAACTCACCCAATGCGGTATAACGTGCATCATTTTTACTGGCTAACAAGGTCAGCAGCAGTTCAATACGGTCAATCGCCTGCTCTAATAGCGACAATAAATAGGTCAGGCTGATACTAACCCCAATCCGTTTGGTGGCACGGCGAATTTTTAGCACCACTTCACGACATTGATCCAGCATCACAAAGGCTTGCGAGGCATCAGGTGGTGGCAAAACTGCAACCGCATCTTGATCATCTATCTGCTTTTTATATTTCTCAATGAATTCTACGATTTCTCGGTTTTGAACTAGAAAAGGTGATTCATACTCGGTAATTTCGGGTTGTGCATTAATAAATTCAGGATATAAGCCGATACCGCTAATTCGATAGGACAATACCGTAATCGCTTTAATCAGCTCATTTTTTGAAACTTGCTTTTCTTTTGTATTGCTTTGACTTTCACCCAATAGATTAAATAGCGTAATCCAGTCCTGATTCTCAATCAGATCGAGCCATTCACCGTCATTTTCTTGATGGAACACTTTTCCAATCAAGGTTTTGAGTTGTTGTCCATCTTCGACCAAAGGGAGGAAATGTGCACCTAAACGTTGTCCCAACTGGTTCCAGAAACCATCCAGCGATAAAATTCCACTGTCAGCATATAAGCTTAACTGTTTATATTGGCTAATGAGCTTAAGCAAGAAATTTTGCAGTAGGATTGCTGAGGTTGGAGTCAGTAATAATATTTTGATCAGCGCATGAATACGTTGTTTGACTTCATCCGCATCATTTGAATTTTTGGGACGGATCCGATTGACCAGTTCAATCAGCAGTTGTTCGTCAAGAATAGCCTGAGGTTGGTCAAGCTGTTCCTGCATTTTTAGAAAAAGATCAGATAACGTTAAATGCATAGGCAGTCAGAAAATTATTGTAGTCGATGTAAAGCCATTAAGGTCAAATTGATCAGTGCTTGGCGATATTCATTATCTGGTAGCGCTTTTAACGCTTCTAAAGCGGCATCCGTTTCCTGTTGGGCACGTTTTTGACAGTAATCTAGGCCACCCGAGTGATGAACAATTTCAATCACTTTATCTAAATGCTCAACACCACCCGTTGCAATACTGCGACGAATGATCTCGTGATCCTCGCCAGTTGAATGAGCTAATGCCGAAATTAACGGTAAAGTTGGTTTTCCTTCCATTAAATCATCACCAATATTTTTACCTAATGTTTCAGCATCAGAAGTGTAATCTAAAATATCGTCGATAATTTGAAAGGCATTACCAAAATGACCAGCGAAGCGACGCAAAGGTTCACGGTATTCTTCTGTTCCAGCCAGAATAGCTGCACCTTCGGTGGCAAGTTCGAATAAACGAGAGGTTTTACCGTGGATAATTCTTAAATAGGTTTCTTCTGTGGTTTCTGGTTGGTGCTGCGATTGAAGCTGTAATACTTCACCTTCTGCAATTTCACAGGTACCTGTTGAAAAGTCTTTTAATAAGGTCATATTATTTAAATCGACCAATAGATCAAACGCACGTGAAATCAGAAAGTCACCGACCAAAACCGCAGTTTGGTTGTTCCATGTTGCATTTGCTGTTGGGCGACCACGGCGCAAGTTCGATTCATCTACCACGTCATCATGAACCAAAGTTGCGGTGTGCAGCATTTCGATCACCGCCGCCAAATGCTGTGCCTGTTGCATATCGGCGAGTCCACAAGCGCGTGCTGCCAATAAACACATAATGGGACGCATGCGTTTTCCACCTGCTTCTACCACGTGTTTGCTGACACTCATGACGAGGCCGACTTTTGAGCTAATTCCTTCATTAATCAGGCGATCCATCGCAGCAAAATCTGTCGCAACAGGGGAGAGAATGTCTTGCTTAAAATCGATAACCATATGAAGAAAAACCTCGTATAGGTGGGTAGTGTTGCCAAGTGTATCAATTAATCTGTGACTAAACAGTTATACAGACTGCGTAATCTGTCATTTAAAACACGATGATGCGCTCTTTGGTCTTAAATTAGACAGAAAAAAGGGAACTTCCCACCAAGCGCCATTACTTTACTTATGGCACTGTAAAAACACAGTTTGTTATTGTCACAATTTGTTTTCAAAAATGTATTTCAAATTTTGATCAGAATCAATCAAAACAGTTCGCCATCAATCTAATTGATTTTGCTTAAAAATCCAAGCAAGTTATCGATATACATGTGTTTATGTAAAATCACTTGTCGTTTGATCAATTTTCACTTAAAATTTGTCCCCTTGTATAACCCCAGTGGCGTTCGTCTTAAGATCGATATATCCCTTTATCGGCACGAAGACACGGGCAAGTTGGAGTACATTATGTACGCAGTAATCCAAAGCGGTGGTAAACAGCACCGTGTTGTTGAGGGTGAAACCCTTAAAGTAGAATTATTGAAAGCTGAAACTGGCGCGACTATTACGTTTGATGACGTATTAATGGTTGTTAACGGTGACAACATTCAAATCGGTGCTCCAGTTGTAGCTGGCGCAAAAGTAACTGCAGAAGTAGTTGGCCATGGTCGTCACGACAAAATCCGCATCATTAAAATGCGTCGTCGTAAACATTACCGTAAGCAACAAGGTCACCGTCAATGGTTTACCGAGTTGAAAATTACTGGTATCGCAGGCTAACACGAGGAGTAAATAGACATGGCAACTAAAAAAGCCGGTGGATCGACGAAAAACGGTCGTGATTCGAATCCTAAGATGTTAGGTGTTAAAGTTTACGGTGGTCAAACTGTAACTGCTGGTAACATCATCGTTCGTCAACGTGGTACTGAGTTCCACGCTGGTGCAAATGTTGGTATGGGTCGTGACCATACTTTATTTGCTACTGCTGACGGCGTAGTAAAATTTGAAGTGAAGGGTCAATTTGGCCGTCGCTATGTAACTGTTGAAGCTTAAGTTTTAATAGTTCGAAAAAACCCGCTTTTAGCGGGTTTTTTTATGTCTATCAGATTTTGAATTGTGGTTTAGTCTGAAGCTTTTCCAAAGTTTCCTGTTTTTAAGTCTTCATAGGCCTGTAAAATTTCCTCGTAACTGTTCATCACAAAGAAACCATGTCCATTGATCGGCTCTTGCAAGGGCGGTGCAGATAAAAATAGCAGATCACAATCCTCTAAGGCAGTGATCACAACATTCGTATCAAAGCTCGACATCACCGCTAAGGCTTGTTCTTCTAGCACGTCTTCATGCGCTGCGAACTGAAGCTTGCCTTTACGTAAATAAATTAAAGTCGTGTCCCCATGGTTGGCAGGCAGGGTGAGTTGATGTCCTTTAGCTAAATGGATATCAAATACATTCATCGGGCTAAATGTTTGGGCGATACCCTGTGTACTCTGAAATTGTCCGGCCACGATACGGACATAACCTGCATCATTTTCGAGTAAGATTTTGGGAATACGATTATTGAGTAAGCTTTGGTAGCGAGGTGCAGACATTTTATCTTTTGAGGGAAGGTTGACCCACAATTGCACCATTTCAAAGTATCCACCGCGTTCACGAAACTCTGGACTAAAATGTTCTGTATGTTGAATACCAGAAGCTGCCGTCATCCATTGCACATCGCCTTGCGTAATGATGCCGCTTTGACCCGTAGAATCTTGGTGTTGTAATTCACCAGCAAAAACAAAGGTCACTGTTTCAAAGCCTCTGTGTGGATGTTCATTGACACCTTTTTTAGTACTTTTTGGCGACAAGCGTCCTGGCCCTAGATGATCTAATAATAGAAAGGGCGAGGTGGTATTCCCCAGTTCCTGATAAGAAAAGACGGACAGGGCAGGATAAAAATCACCAATCGCAAATCGCGTGTCATTACGGTGGATAAAGGCAAGGCTTTTCATGGGCGGTGCTTTTTAAAATTATTGGTTTTAGGTTACCAAACTCTTATTTTTCGTCTAGAGCATTGTTGATGAATAATTTCTCTGATCTGACATTGAAGTCCTTAATCGGTGAATGGTCGAAAAGTTGATTTTCATCATTACAATCTCTACATAAAGGCTGCAACTTCATACATAATGCAGAACTTTGCGACACGAATTACACAAAACCGTTGCTTTTCTTCATTTTTTTAATGATCAAAAACAGTAAGATGTCGTCATACCAGTAGAAATCTGATAGAAGGTTGTTTTTATGAATTTCGTAAAAAAAATGGCTTATGCTGCAACGTTAAGTGCAATGACACTTGCTCCTGTTGTGAGTAGTCAGGTATTCGCTGCACCTGTAGCTGCATCGGCTCAGCAAGCGACCACAAGTTTGGTTCAACAGTTATCCGGCTTGCAACGATTCACCGCAGATTTTGAACAAACCACAAAAGTGGCAACCAGTAATAAAGCAATACAAAAAAAAAGCTTAACCGCTCAACACATGAATCAGACCTTTAAAGGAACCATGAAAGTTGAGCGTCCTGGGAAATTTTATTGGGAAACCACCAGTCCAGCCAAACAAACCATTGTGACTACAGGTAAAGTGGTGTGGATTTATGATCCAGACTTGCAGCAAGCCGTGCGTCAAAGCTTAGATGATCAAATTGCCAATACCCCAGCATTATTGTTATCGGGTAATACCAACCAGATCATGCAGTCTTATCGTGTGACTCAACCAGACCGTACCAAACTGTATTACACCTTGTATCCGAAACAGGAAGATGGAGCATTCCAAAGCTTGACCATTAGTTTTGGTGGCAATAAAGCACCGAATTTGATGGTATTACAAGACTCTTTGGGTCAAACCACTTATGTCCGTTTCAATAATATTAAAGTGAATCAAGCGATTCCAGCCTCAGTGTTTAATTTCACGCCGCCTAAAGGCACAGATATTATTGATCAGTAATGATTGAATAATGTTATTTCTTAATTGAAGTATAAGATCTAATCTGCAATGGCGCAGATTAGATCTTTATATACATTGATTTTATTTGATTTAGAAAAATCATAGCTGTTTAGAACCAATGTTTGAATATAGGTTTTTAAGCTCTGAGCTAAGTGTGCATATTTTTTTAAATATGTAGGTGTTGAAATGAGCACATATTGCTGTTCATTGTCATCCCAATCGTAAACAAAGAATCCTCGTTTTGAAATTGCAATGAAATCATCTGGGCGAGGCAGATCAACCTTTAAATTTGCTTCGCCAGTCACTGGAAATTGCTCAATAAGAATTTGTTCAATATTTTCTAACTTTATCAGAGATGAATTGAGAACAAAATTGGGGATTGGAGCGACACCTGCTGTTACGAAGGCCGCCAATGCACCGTTTTGATCCATTGCAATCCAGATACAGTCGATATCTTCTGGATATAACCCCATTTTGTCCTCCTAACTTATCTCTTTGTAACCTGATCGTTATACTGGTTTTTTAATCACGATACATTTCTTAATTTTATATTTCCACAAGGCTTTGTATAGTGAAGAAAAACATCAGAGACTTGCATGACGATGAATACTTCACAATTATCAAAAATTATTCCACTTCTTCCCATCCTGACTGTCGTTGCACTTGCAGGTTGCCAACCTAAAAAAGAGAGCACTGCGACAACTGAAAAAGTTGATATTCCATTAATTCATGCAAAAGTGGTGGCAGTTAAAATTCCAAAGCAAAAAGTCTGTTTGGAAGATGGTTGTACCAATTATGATTTACAAACGGTTGAAACTAATCAGAAATGGATTGATGAGTATTTTGTCAATCGGATGAAAAAAGCGGAGCCGAATGCGTTTTCGAATATTGCAGATCAAAAAGTAAAAGTTCCTGCGGATGAAGCATCACAAAGTGAAAGCAGTACCTATGTGCGCTTTGTTGGGCAAAACTATAACTTAGCGACTTTTGCAATTCAGACCTATTCATATTCTGCGGGTGCAGCCCATGGCATGTCACATCAAGAGTTTGTGAATTTTGACTTGACCAATAAAAAACATATCACGGTCAGTGAATTGTTGAAGCCTGATATGAATACCAAACTGCGTGACGAACTCTATGCATCCAATCAAAACTGGTTGGAAGACCACAGCATTAAAAAAGAACAATTACAGGTCAGTGATAACTATTACTATGGGGTGAACGGCATTGTCTTCGTCTATCCACTGTATGAATTGGCGTCTTATGCGGAAGGGATGAGTGAGTTGACCTTGCCGTACTACGCAGCCAAGCAGTTTGTAAAAGCTGAATATTTACCGAGCTTGCCAAAAGATCCGAACTAGTTTCGATGCAGCATTTACATATGATGTGTAGATGCTGCGCAAGCGCTGTATTTTTTTAGGTTAAAGCCTTACACTATAGCCAGTTTTTTCTCTATTCATGATTGATTATGATCGACCCAAAATTACTCAGAAATAATATTGAAGCAGTCAATGCTGCTTTGGCAAAACGTGGTATTCAGCTAAATGTACAAGAGTGGGCTGATTTAGAAGCTCGCCGTAAAGATTTGCAATCCAAAGCTGAAAACTTACAGGCAGAGCGTAATGCTGGTGCCAAGCAAGTCGGTCAAATCAAAAAGTCGGGTGGAGATGCTTCTGAGATCATGGCGCGTATGGCGGCCATTGGTGATGAGATCAAAGCTGCGGAAGTGGCTTTGGCTGAGTTGCAAACTGAGCTTGAGCAAAAGTCATTGGCGATTCCAAACTTGCCAGATGAATCTGTTCCCTTTGGTAAAGATGAAAGCGATAACCTTGAAATCTTAAAGTGGGGTACACCACGTCAGTTTGATTTTGAGATCAAAGATCATACCGATCTTGGTGAAATGATGGGTGGTCTGGAATTTGAAACAGCGACTAAATTAACAGGTTCACGTTTCAGCGTATTGAAAGGACCTTTGGCGCGTTTACAACGTGCTTTAGCCCAGTTCATGTTGGATACACACACGCTTAAAAATGGCTATACCGAAGCTTATGTACCGTATTTGGTCAATGCAGACAGCTTACGTGGTACAGGTCAATTGCCTAAGTTTGAAGAAGACTTATTCAAGCTACAAGGTGAAAAAGAGTATTACCTGATTCCAACCGCCGAAGTGCCAGTAACGAATTTCGTTCGTGACGAAATTATTGATGCGGATCGTTTACCACTGAAATATTCTGCACACACGCCATGTTTCCGCAGCGAAGCAGGTTCTTATGGTCGTGATACCCGTGGTTTGATTCGTCAACATCAATTCGACAAAGTCGAAATGGTGCAAATCGTGAAACCAGAGCACTCTATGC
Source organism: Acinetobacter genomosp. 15BJ (assembly GCF_000400715.1). Classification (GTDB taxonomy): domain Bacteria; phylum Pseudomonadota; class Gammaproteobacteria; order Pseudomonadales; family Moraxellaceae; genus Acinetobacter. The sequence goes on from NZ_KE007346.1 coordinate 320,319, forward strand.
AGGCACTTGAAGAGTTGACTGCACATGCAGAGGGCATTTTGCAGGCATTAGGCTTACCGTACCGTAAGATTTTGCTCTGTGGTGGTGACATGGGCTTTGGTGCAGTTAAAACGTATGACTTAGAAGTATGGGTACCAAGCCAAGATACTTATCGTGAAATCTCAAGCTGCTCAAATGTGGGCGATTTCCAAGCACGCCGTATGAAAGCACGCTACCGTGTCGATCAGAAGAAGATTGAATTGGTGCATACCTTGAATGGTTCAGGTTTGGCAGTTGGTCGTACCTTACTTGCAGTGATGGAAAACTATCAACGCGCTGACGGTTCAATCGAGATTCCAGAAGTTTTACGTCCATATATGGGCGGTCTTAGCTACATCGACTAAACTTTGCATCGAATTTGTGCATAGTTTTTGCTTTAGCTCAATCAGATTGAAAATATAGAGGCGTGACGTGGAAATTTTCCCAATCTCTTTAAAGTTGCAGCAGCAACGCTGTCTGATTGTGGGTGGTGGGCATATTGCCTACCGCAAAGCAAACCTGCTCGTCAAAGCTGGTGCAATCGTTGATGTGATTGCACCAGACATCATTTCTGAATTGCGCCAACTGGTTGAGCAATCAACAGGGCAATATATTCAAGCCTCTTTTTCTGAAACGGTTCTGGCAACGCCTTATCGCTTAGTGATTGCGGCAACAGATCAACCTGCCGTCAATAAAAGCGTATTTGAACAGTGTGAACAGCGTAATCTGCTAGTCAACAGTGTCGATGATATTCCACATTGCCGCTTTATGGTGCCTGCGATTATTGATCGCTCACCATTGGTAATTTCTGTGGCCTCCAATGGCGCATCGCCAGTGTTATCCAGACAGCTACGTACTCAGATCGAAACCATTGTGCCGCATGGTATGGGTAAATTGGCTGAGTTTTCGGGGCAATGGCGTAAAAAAGTGAAAGCCAAAATTGCCAATCCAGATGAGCGTCGTATCTTCTGGGAAAACTTGTACGCCAGTCCGTTGAAAGAACAGGTTTTCAATGACAATATTGATGTGGCCAATGATCTGATTGAGCAGGCCTTAACAGAATGGACTGCACCGAAAGGTGAGGTGTATTTGGTCGGGGCAGGGCCGGGTGATCCAGAACTGCTGACTTTAAAAGCCTTGCGTTTGATGCAGCAAGCTGATGTGGTGATTTACGATCGTTTAGTATCGGCACCGATTCTAGATTTGTGCCGCCGTGATGCTGAAAAGATTTATGTGGGTAAAGCACGCTCCAATCATTCGGTTCCACAAGATGGTATCAACGCCTTATTGGTGGAATATGCACAGCAAGGTAAGCGTGTTTGTCGTTTAAAAGGCGGCGATCCTTTTATCTTTGGCCGTGGTGGAGAAGAGATTCAGGAATTGGTTGAAGCCAATGTGACCTTTCAAGTTGTACCAGGTATTACCGCAGCTTCAGGCTGTTCGGCCTATGCAGGTATTCCACTGACGCATCGTGATTATGCGCAAAGTGTACGTTTCTTGACAGGACATTTAAAAGAAGGCTCACCTGAGTTACCTTGGAAGGAACTGGTCTATGAAAACCAAACTTTGGTGTTATACATGGGCTTGGTCGGTTTGGAACGTATTTGTGAACAATTAATTGCACATGGCCAGCGTCCAACCATGCCTGTGGCCTTAATTTCCAAAGGCACCACCCCTGAGCAAAAAGTGGTGGTGGGTACATTAGCGGATATCGCAACCAAAGTATCAGAACATCAGATCGTAGCACCGACTTTAACCATTATTGGTGAAGTGGTCAGTCTACGTGAACAGTTAAAATGGCAATCCCTCCCGACCTCCCTTTAGAAAAGGGAGGAGTCCCCCTCTTTCTAAAAGAGGGGTTAGGGGAGATTTAAAAGTAGAGAAAATTTGTGATTCATGTCGTCCTATACGAACCTGAGATTCCAGCGAATACAGGTAATATCATTCGTCTTTGTGCCAATACAGGTGCGCAACTACATCTAGTCAAACCTTTAGGCTTTGAGTTGGATGATAAAAAGTTGAAACGTGCAGGTTTGGATTATCACGAATGGGCGAGAATGCAAATTTGGGACAATATCGAACTTTGTCTTGCTGACTTAAAAGCAAAAGGTGTTGAGCATGTTTTTCCGCTCACGACTAAAGGCACAGCAACACCGCATACGGTTGATCTGAATCGTCCAGTTGCCTTGTTGATGGGACCTGAAACCCGAGGCCTGCCTGAGCAAGTGCGTATGATGTTTCCGCAAGAGCAATGGATTCGTTTGCCAATGGCTGAAAATTCAAGAAGCTTAAACCTCTCGAATGCAACTGCCGTGATTGTCTATGAAGCGTGGAGACAGCAGGGCTTTAAACAACTCTGATTTATCGTACTTTAGATATCGCCGTATGGACTTGCCACAACCAGCGTATAGCCATTCAGGTCTTTAAACCAGATTTCACGATGATGCGCGTTGGGGTTGTATTTAGGGCCTTCCAAAATTTCAACTTGATGAGTTTGTAGCTTTTTAACAATCTCATCAAATTGATCACTTTCAAACCAAAGCAAAACGCCGTTACCAATCACCCGTTTCGGGTCTCCGATATTTGAGTGGTCATGGGCTTGCCATTGGTGCAGTTGCAGCGCCATGCTTTGCTCAAACAGTAACTGTTCATATTCTCTGCCACCATGCCCACTTTCTAAGCCCAGCACAGTTTGATACCACTGACTGGTTTTCTCGACATCGGCAACAGCAATTAAAGGTTGTGGGTACATACACACCTCAGGGAATTATTGGAGTTCTTGTTCCTGTATCGTATCAAAACGTCGTTGAGCGTAAATCACTTGCTCAATATTACTTTCTGCCCAGTCTTTGAGTTGATACGCCATTTCTGCCACCTCTAAACCGAGTGTCGTGAGTGAATAATCCACCCGAATCGGCGCAGTATCTTGTACTTGGCGCTCAATAAAGCCATCTCGTTCCAGCATTTTTAGTTTTTGTGACAGAACTTTTGGTGAGATACCCTGAATACTCTTTTTGAGTAGATTAAAATGTTGGGTTTCCTTTGCAAGTGTGTTGATAATTAGCAATACCCATTTATCTGCAATTTTTTCAAAAAATAAACGAGCAGGGCAATGTTGTTGATAAATATCATATTTTAATGCCTGATTCATAGCTAAAAACCTCATACTTCTAATCGCATGTCCCTAGTTACCTGCTGGTAACTAATTGACACCTAGTTTCTAAAATATATCATTAAATCGAACTTTTGAAAAATTTTGGATTATCTCATGACACAAATTGCAGTTGTTTATTTCTCAGGCTATGGCCATACCAAAGTTGTTGCTGAAACTTTTGCAGGTGCGATTGACGCATCTTTAATTGAAATTGATCAGAATGGTGAGATTACAGAGCAAGACTGGCAGACTTTAAATGAGGCACAAGGTATTGTTTTTGGAGCGCCAACTTACATGGCGGCAACCCCTTGGCAGTTTAAAAAGTTTGCTGATGCTTCTTCAAAAATCTGGTTTACCCGTGGTTGGCAAGATAAAGTCTTTGCAGGCTTTACCAATAGCGCGAGTTTGAATGGTGATAAGCAAGTCACTTTGATTCAATTACAAACTTTGGCGTCTCAGCATGGTGGTATTTGGGTGAGCTTGGGATTATTGCCAGCTAATACCAAAAATGCGAAACGTGAAGATGTGAACAATTTAGGTGGCTCTGTAGGTTTGTTGGTTCAATCGCCATCAGATGCAAGTACTGATGAGATCCCAACAGGGGACTTGGAAACAGCGAAGCTTTATGCACAACGTGTGAAAGCCATTGTTGAAAAGCTGCATGGTTAAAATTTATAGAAAATAAAAAAAGGCGCATTCAGCGCCTTTTTTTATTTTTAATCGGTTTAACGATCATCAAATTCATTATGCTGTGGAGCATTGTATTTGAAGCCTTTGGTTTTATACCCAAGGTATAAAATACCAAACATTGCCCACCACAAACCGTATTTCAAGGCTGTATCTTCAATTTCTAACCACATGGCAAAGACACTGAGGAAACCCAGTAAGGGAATGATGACAAAGTTAAGGATATCTTTGAAATTCTTCGTCCTTCCGTCACGTAAGGCATAACGTGAAATGACCGAAAGATTTACAAAGGTAAAGGCAATTAATGCACCAAAACTGATCATTGAGATTACGATATCCAGACTCATTTTTCCTGCAGCGAGAGCGACGATACCGACAATGATAATGTTATAGGAAGGCGTGAAATTTTTAGGACTAATATGACCAAAAATTTTCTTGTTAATAACACCATCACGTCCCATAACATACATCAAGCGAGATACACCAGCGTGAGCTGAGATACCAGATGCCATCACAGTCACAATTGCAAATGCAAGTACATAAGACTGGAATAATGAACCACCGACTAATAACAAAATATCGGGTTGAGTCGCTGCAACATCTTGGAAGTAGCTTTTTGGGTCATTTGGAAAGTAAATTTGCATAAAGTAGGTGCTAATAATAAAGATCACACCAGCAAATAAAGCAGTCAGGAAAATCGCTTTAGGTAAAGTTTTCTCTGTGTCTTTGGTTTCTTCTGCGAGTGAACTCAGTGAGTCAAAACCTGTAAATGAGAAGCACAGTAAGGTTGCACCCGTAATTAATGCACCAACAGAGGTTAATTCATTCCAGAACGGTTGCAAGCTCCAAAGCTGATAGCGCGTTTCAGCTGTAATCGGACCTTCAGCGTTGTAACCCATTTGCAGCTTGCTATAAACAAGATAAGTAAATACAGCAATTACAATAAGTTGAACTAAAACAATGAGACTATTAAAGTTCGCAACAAAACGAGCCCCACGTAAATTAACACCCGTCATAAATGCAGTAAGCACCACCACCCAAATCCAGTGATTCACATTTGGAAATAATGCTTCCAAATAGATGACTGCTAATATGATATTTACCATCGGAGAAAGTAAATAATCTAGCCAAGATGACCAGCCCACCATAAACCCAACATTAGGGTGGATGGATTTCTGAGCGTAGGTGTATGCGGAACCCGAAGAAGGGTAACGACGGATCATGTGCCCATAGCTTAACGACGTGAACAAAATGGCAATGAGTGCCACAATGTAAGACGTTGGAACATGATGATGACTTTCTTCTGATACGAGACCGAAAGTGTCGAATAAGGTCATTGGTTGGATGTATGCCAAACCAATAATAATAATGTGCCAGAGACCAAGTGTTTTTTGCAGTTTAGCTGCCGATTGAGTCCCAGAGATATTTGTCAACGGCGTTATCCTCATTATCGTTGATCAAGGATCAGCTACAGTGTTAAGGATCGTTTGAGACGAAACGATCCCCCCTACAGAACAAAATAAGTGCGCCAATCTATCCTAAAACGCTATAAATTGTCAGTACTTTTATGCTTTTTTTAGCAAGTTTTTTGCCAATTGGGCAAATAAATAGATGAATAAAGATTCACTTAAAATTAAAAAGCCCCGATATCCAATCAATATCGGGGCCTTTAAGCAGGAATACTTGATTTAACTCAATGTATTACCATGCTTTTTGTAAGATTGCACGAATGTCTTGCAAGTTTGCTTCTTTTGGATTGTAAATGATAGAACCATCATTCAATGCCTTGTCTGCCACTTCATCCAGTTGTGCTTCAGTGATTTTACCTGTTTCACGTAAAGTACGTGGCAATTTAGTCAAGCTGAATAAACGATCACGCATCGCCAGAATCGTGGCAATCGCTTTGTCAGCACGTAAGCTGGCTGGCGTTTGGGCATAAATATCAGCACCCGCGAGTGGCAACAGTAACTCACCAATCTTGTCGCCATTAATCTCTTTGTTGTATTCAAGTACGTATGGCAGGAATAAGTTCATGCATAAGCCGTGGGGAAGATGTGCAACTGCGCCGAGCGCATGACCCAATGAGTGAACTAAGCCCACCATTGAATTAGAGAAGGCAATCCCCGCCATAGTGGATGCTTGTGCAAGCTCTAAACGACCTTGTGCATCGCTTGGATTGTCTAAAACTTTGAACAGATTTTCGCTGATCTTTTTAATCCCTGCGCTGGCATAGGCATCACTGAGTGGATTAGCAGCTAAGCAGGTATAGGCTTCGACACAGTGCGTCAATGCATCCATACCTGTCATGGCTGTAAGATGCGGTGGCAATGTTTGCGTCATGCGTGGATCAAGAATCGCCGCATGTGGCATCAAGTAATAAGAAGCAAAAGCCAATTTTACATTGCGTTGCGTATCCGAAACGACAGCAACCATGGTGGCTTCCGAACCTGTACCAGACGTGGTTGGAATCACAAAGAAAGGTTTCAGTGGTTTTGGTAGGTTATGTGCACCTGAATATTGCAATAAATCGTCACCACCTTCAGAGACCAAGATATTGGTCGCTTTAGAGGTGTCAATCACTGAACCGCCACCAATCGCAATGATCGCATCACATTTTTGCTTGCGGTAAAGTTCTGCTGCTAAGCGTACCACTTCCAAGCTTGAATCGGGTGGAACATCATCAAAGATCGCACCAATTACTGCATCGGTGGTACTGAACGCCGCTTCGATTGGGCTAAGTAAACCATTGGCACGTACACCTTTATCAGTAATGATCATTGGGCGTTTTGCGCCAAGTGTCGCAAGTTCAAATGGGATATGCTCTAAGGCAGCGTTACCAGCAATGACTTTTACAGGACAGAAAAACTCGTAATAAGGCTTAGCCATGTTATGCGCTCCGTTTGAGATATGATTTTGCGACTTTAAGATAAATATTTTTTGCACCCGTGAATTTTTCTTTTAATGTTAATTCAGCCGGGTAGCGTTTGACTGCAAGTGAAGCGATTAGCTTAGGTAAGATCAGGGCTTCCATTTTATTCAAGCAACGCACCAGACGAATGGCACTTGAAACATCACCATCGGCAATCATACGGTCATTGGCAAAGGCTTGTGCCGTACTTTCTTGGAAAGAAAATACCAAAAATGCATGGGTTAAATGCTTGAAGGTAATGGTTAAATCAGGCTTGCCTTTGTAATTGGACAATAGCTCTAATTGTTTTTCTTCGGTTACTCGAGCAACAAATGCAGGTCCATTGGGGAAAACATTCATTGAAAGGATAAAACCTACAGGAAACTTCGACACTTCCTGTTGTACTTCATCATCCACTTGGCTTGCCATCACGAGGCCACGACCCACAACATCCATCATGAGTTTGACGTAGGCAAATTGCAACGTGGGCTTCACTGCTTTGGTTGAAATCACTTGCGTATCCCTTGTTAAAATTATGCAAAAGCTAATTTAGAGTATTTACTCTAATTTATTTTATTTGAATTGAAAAGTAAATTATTCAGATTTGACTACAAGGTCATTAAAGAAATCTATATTTTGCAGATAGTGGACAAAATCGGCACAGAGTTGTTGAAAGCTTGGGTAATCTGCCAGTAAGTCCTGTAAGCGCACCATTTCTAAGCCCGCATAACCACATGGATTAATGGTTTGAAAACCAGTGAGATCACAGTCGATATTCAGGGCAAGACCATGATAACTACGGCCACGACGAATTTTAAAGCCTAATGAACCAATTTTACGTTCATCCACATAGACACCTGGGGCATCTGGTTTGGCATAGGCATTGATATTATATTTTTTGAGCAGATCAATCATGGCTTGTTCTGCAAAGCTGACCAAGGTACGCACATGCCATTTCAAGCGATTCAAGTCTAATAGGAAATAGGCAACCAACTGACCTTTGCCATGCCAAGTGACTTGACCACCACGATCGGTATGTACAATCGGTAGGTTACTGTGCAGCAGAATGTGTTCAGGCTTGCCTGCTTGTCCTTGGGTTAGGACATCTTGATGTTGAAGCAGCCAAACCTCATCAGGTGTGGTTTCATCACGATTGGTTGTGAAGTCTTTCATTGCTTCAAAACGAGTTGTGTAATCTTGTAGATCATTGAAACAACGAATGATTAAAGTCGGTTTTGCAGCATTCATTACAACAGGATTTCCTTTGCAGCTTTGAATTGATTAGTGTTTGAGTTAAGTCATTATTTAGGTGGGATAAACATGTATTCTTCAAAATTTTCGATGTATTCATCTAAATTTTCTTCAAGCATTTTGCGATATTCAGCAAGAAAGTATTCGATAGTTTCTTGTTTTGCATTCGCGAGCTCTTCAGCTGTTTCCCATCCACTTGCGCTGATCCAAGCATTAAAACGGGATGTTGCAAAAAGCATAGAGGCACTTACTTTCCCTTTTCCTATCTCTTCCGTAATTTGCTGATTGGATAACTGAATGTGTTGATCCGCTCGCTCATAGAATTCATCATCAATATTTTGCATTTTATTTTATTCTCACAAAAAAAATCCAAAACACTTTCGCATTTTGGACTTTTTAATTAAAGCGCTGTCTTAATTAAAGGACAGGCTGCAAGGTCAGCGTATAAGGCATGAACTTGTTCCAACTCTTCAAAGCGCAGTTGAGCAGTTAAAGAGTGGTATTTACCTGTGCGTGACGGCTGTACTTTTACTGTCTCACCATCAAATTCAGGGAAGTGCTTCTGCAAAATATCAACAACAGCCACTCGAAGTTCATCCCCTGCATTACCAATCAATTTGATTGGATAGTCCATCGGGAAAACCCAAAGATGTTCTTGCAATTCACGAGAAGGAGTGCGGTCTAACATGAGCAACCTCTTAATTTGAAACGCCTGCATCAGTGCAGGCGCTTTTGATCTAATACATAGATGGGGATGAAGTGTTGAACTTCAAGTCCTGCGCTAAACCAATACAATGCATTGGTCTAGCACAAGATTTCCCAAATATTAGTCGTTTTCTAAGAATGAACGTAAGTGTTCTGAACGAGAAGGGTGACGAAGCTTACGTAACGCTTTCGCTTCAATCTGACGAATACGTTCACGTGTTACGTCAAACTGTTTACCTACTTCTTCTAAAGTGTGGTCGGTTGGCATATCAATACCAAAACGCATTTTCAATACTTTCGCTTCACGTTCAGTCAAGTTTTCAAGTACTTCGCGGGTCGCTTCTTTTAAGCCTTCTGAGGTCGCAGCATCCACTGGTGAAGTGATGTTTGAGTCCTCAATGAAGTCACCAAGATGCGAATCTTCATCATCACCGATCGGTGTTTCCATCGAAATCGGTTCTTTTGCGATTTTAAGTACTTTACGAACTTTAACTTCGTCCATTTCCAGACGCTCACCTAATTCTTCAGGAGTCGGTTCACGGCCCATTTCTTGAAGAAGTTGACGAGATACACGGTTGATCTTGTTGATGGTCTCAATCATGTGTACAGGAATACGAATGGTACGTGCTTGGTCAGCAATCGAACGCGTGATCGCCTGACGGATCCACCACGTCGCATAAGTCGAGAATTTATAACCACGACGATATTCAAACTTGTCCACGGCTTTCATCAAACCGATGTTACCTTCTTGAATCAAGTCGAGGAACTGTAAGCCACGGTTGGTATATTTTTTCGCAATCGAAATAACCAAACGTAAGTTCGCTTCAACCATTTCTTTCTTGGCACGACGTGCTTTCGCTTCACCAACCGCCATACGTTTAGAGATATCTTTGATATCTTTAACGTTTAAACCAAGATCTTTCTCAATATCTGCAATTTTTTGCTGGAAAGCCAATACGTCAGGACGTACTTTCTCTAAATGCGCTTTGGTTTCAGCAGGTGCTTTTGCAATTTGTTCGTCTAACCAAGCTGGATTTGATTCTTGCTCAGGGAAAGTTGTACGGAACTGGGTACGATCCATACGACCACGACGTACTGCATAACGCATAATTTCACGTTCATTTGAACGAATTTGGTCGTGTGTACCACGAATCATTTCTGAAATGATTTCGAATAAACGTGGTGTAAATTTGAACATCATGAACACAGCAGCAAGCGCTTCAAGCGCAGCTTTTGCTTCATCACTATCACGACCATGCTTCGCTACAACCGTTTTAGTTTCATTCCAAGCAGCTTCTAATTCAGAGAAACGAACTTTAGCAACTTCAGGGTCTGGACCTGACTCACCTTCAGAATCATCATCACCTTCAGATTCTTCTTCTTCGTCATCATCATCGAGTTTGACGTCTTTCGCTTTAGGTGAAGAATCTTCGTCTTCTTCAAGCTCAGCTTCTTCTTCAAGAACTTCTGGAATATCTTCGTCAGTTTCTGGGTCTAAATAACCAGAGAGAATATCGGCAAGACGACGCTCGCCTGTTAAAAAGTCATTATATTCTTGTAAAACAACTTCAACAGCATTTGGCCAGTAAGCAATCGAATGTAAAACGTCACGAATACCTTCTTCGATGCGTTTTGCAATGCTAATTTCGCCTTCGCGTGTAAGAAGTTCAACCGTACCCATTTCACGCATGTACATACGTACAGGGTCTGTGGTACGACCAGGCTCACTTTCAACCGATGCTAATACGGCAGCAGCTTCTTCTTCGGCAACTTCGTCAGCCGCTTCAGTTGATTCACCAAACATGGTGTCATCAGTTTCTGGTGCACGTTCATGCACTGGAATACCAACGTCTTGAAGCATCTGAATGATGTCTTCAATCTGCTCACTTTCCGTAATTGAGTCTGGTAGATGATCGTTAACCTCAGCGTAAGTTAAATAACCTTGCTCTTTGCCTCGGCTAATCAGAGCCGCTACTTGCGAAGTAGGGGAATTCATATCGCTCATCTTTGCTTACTCTTTTGTTGAATCTGGGGCGGTGAAAAACCGTGCATGATAGCACAATTCACGACGAATGTTTTGGATTTGATCCGTTTGCTTTAAATAAAAAATAGCTTTGATTTCACGTTCGTTTCTTGAATATGGGGTTGAGTCATAAATTTTCAAGCAGTCAATCCTGATTAAAGATGTTTTTTAATTACAATTGTTCTTAGATTATAAATACACAAAAAAACTGACGAAAAAAAGTACAAAACATCATTTTATCACAAAAAAAACAAATAAAACTTGACAAGGCTGGCTAAGACCGATAAATAGCGGCTAGACCCATTTATATTTTTTCATTAGAGGTACTTAGTGTCTTCTACAGATTTTGAATTAGATGATGATAACTATGGTGAAGATGATGCAGGTTTTGATGAGTCATCTGGAAAAATTACTGCCAAAGAATCATTAGAAAAGCGCCGTTTGATTGATGAGCTTCTGGCGCAACGTCGTTTAGAGCGAGAACTCAAAGATTTTGATTACGATTTCGACGACGATGATCTTGATGACGAAGACTAAGCAAAATTGCTAAGACTTTATGTCCGAAAATGTTATGCTGTTGACGATGTATTTTTAAAATTGGATTAAAGAATGAGCACGTTAGATTTAGACTTATTAAGTAACTATCTTGACGGCGATCAAAATGAATATGGTCTAGATTTTGCAGCGACTCATGGCTTTTTGTGTGCGATTGCAGTTGGTCCACAATTCGATCGTTGGTTAGATGAGCTTTTCGAGAGTAATCAAAAGAAACTTCCTGCTGAAGTACTTGAGCAGGTTAAGCTTTGGTTGGAGTCTATTCGTCAAGATTTAGCCAATGAAAATGGAATCGAATTTCCATTTGAAATCGAAGAAGCAGACGTTGAATCGAGCTTAGGTGATTGGAGTGTTGGTTTTGTTGACGCCATGTTCCTTAATGAAGATGCGTGGTTTGCGCCTGAGTTTGAAGAACAGCTTATCGATTTAACATTACCAATTATGGTGTTTAGCGGAATTGATGAAGAAGATCCACAAATGGAATCTTTCCGTCGTAATGGCCAGTTGATGGATGAATTAGCGGAAGAAATTCCAAATAATTTAAATGAACTTTATTTGATGTACCATACACCAGCATAAGGATGCTTCGGATACTGCGATCATCGCGGTTGATGAATGACAAACAAATAGAATATTAAAACGCCTCTAGAAGGCGTTTTTTTATGGCCGATTATTGGCGTTGTTGCTTTACATTTAGATCGTTTAAAGATCAATATTTAAAAATGAGCGAAAAGCAGACTCAGCCCTAAAGTACTCAAGATACAACCAATCACTCGATTAATACTGATTTGTCGAGAGAGAATTTTATTTCGAATGAAAGGCGTAGAACAAAAAAGTGCTACAAGGCAAAACCAAGCCAAATGACTGCCAGAAATAAAAATACCATAGCTGATTAACGTGTGCAGACTGTTGGTGGTGGTCATGAGTTGTGCATAAATACTCATGACAAAAAGTGTGGTTTTGGGGTTGAGGCTGTTGGTGAGAAAACCATGTCTAATAGCCTGCCACTGAGTAATATCATTGCTGTTCTCATCAAATAGAATTGGGGCTTGGGTAAAGGTTTTGTAGCCAATATAGATCAAATAAGCTGCACCAATATATTGAATTAGGTGAATTAAACTGGGGAGGTGTTGCTGTAAAAAAGTGAGTCCAATCAAGCTATAGCTAATATGTACCCAGACACCCATTGCAATGCCGTAGGCGGTACACATCCCCAAATGGCGACCATAGAGATAACTGTTTCGTGTCACAAGGGCGAAGTCTGCACCAGGGCTGATGACCGCAAGCAGGGTGACGATGCCGACAGCAATGATTTCATTCACTCATCTATTCCTAAACTGACTCATTAAAGATTTTTTATATTTTTCATATTCTTGCTATATTTAAAATTGAAGTTAATTCTTATTATGCATGAGTTTTTGGAATGATTGAGCGATTGTCTTTGAATTCACTCAAGTTTTTTTATTACGTGGCCCATTATGAAAGTGTGACGGTTGCTGCGGAAAAACTATTTATTACTCAAAGTGCGGTGAGCAAGCAGCTAAAAAACTTGGAAGAAAGTTTAGGTTTGGTGTTGTTTGTGCGCGAAGCCAGAAAGTTAAGTTTAACTTCGGAAGGTGAGGCGCTGTTTGATTGCTGTCAGCAAGTCTTTCAACAGATCGAACAGTGCGTATTGCAAATACAGCAACACAGTAAAGCGCAGAAGAACCTGATACTTTCTTGTGAACCTACCTTGGCCATGAAATGGCTGATTCCTCGTTTAGCGCAATTTAAGCAATTTTACCCAGAGTTTGAGGTGAGTCTGTTAACCGGTGGTGGGGCGGTGGATTTTACTGCACAGCATATCGACGTGGCGCTGAGAAGAGATGATTTTGATTGGGGCGCAGCCTTGTATAGTGAAAAAATTGCGGATGAACAGATGCTTGCAGTGCGGGCGAAGAATGATCATGCAGCAATGACACAGCTGTTTATTTCTAAGTCTAGACCTCAGCTATCGCAACAGTTTAAACGTCGACATCCAGAGCAATTCAGTGATTTAAAACGATCTTCGCTTGAGCATTTTTATCTCTGCATCGAGGCTTGCTTGGCGGGTTTAGGCGCAACTGTGGTTTCGGCCTACATGGTTGAACGAGAAATGAAATATCAGATGCTGGAGCCACTCACCACGGCCTATGCGGATGGTTCGGCCTATCATTTATTATCCGCCCAGCCTTTTGAAGAGGATATTCGCAAGTTGTTGCTGAGAGACTGGTTGAGAGATGAAATGCATAAAAGCCAATTGGGATTTAACACAGTTTCATCTCTGGCCTAAGCTTTGTTGGTGTTATTGGTTCTGATTTGATTTAGATCGGTAAAACTTTTTAATTGCCCACCAGATGATATATAAGGCGATTAGGGCGAAGATCAGATAGCTGATGCGTTGTAGAATCGCCAGCATGAGTGCCTGATTTTCACTAAAATGATAGCCCAGATAGGCAAGAAAACTGGTCCAAATGAGGGTTCCAGCGCAACTGTAGAGCATAAATTTACTAAAAGGCATTCGACTGATCCCTGCGGGGATACTAATCAAGGAACGAACTGCAGGAATCATTCGTCCAAAGAAAACAATCCGATGCCCATGTTTGTTAAACCATGTCAGTGCTTTGTCTAAATCCGCGACCTGAATCCGTAAATATTTGCCATAACGTTCGATAAACTGAAACAGTCGTTGTTGTGGTACTTTTCGACCGACCCAATAGAACAACATCGCAGCTAAAATTGAACCAGCACTTCCTGCAATAATGACGCCGATCAGGGTGAGTTCACCTTTTGAAGCGGTATAGCCAGCCGAAGGCATAATGATTTCTGAGGGAATAGGCGGGAAGATATTATCTAGGAACATTAAAAATGCGATGCCTAAATACCCCAGTTTTTCCATGATTGATAAGACCCACTCTTCAAGTCCCATAATGCCCTTATATAGTTCATTTGATTATTTTTTTTAGCATAGAGAGGTGGAGGACAATGCTCAAGGGGTGAATCGTTACATGATTTTTATCACGACAATAAAAAAGCCATAGTTGAACTATGGCTTTTAATCGACTTGTTAAGCTTACAGACGTTTGCGCTTTGCTGCTGCAATTTGTGACTGACGCATACGGAAGCCCGCTTTTTGCTTGTCTGTGGTTTTATCAATACAGTAAACACAAGATACGCCATGTTCATAGCTTGGTAGTTCAGCTTCAACTTTGGTTAGTGGCCAACCGCAAGCATGACACTTGATGTTTTCACCTTCTTCAACACCATGGGTCACCGCAGTACGGCCATCAAACACGAAGCATTCACCTTCCCACATGCTTTCTTCAGCAGGGGTTTCTTCTAGGTATTTTAAAATACCGCCTTTCAGGTGATAGACTTCATTGAAACCTTCTTGAAGCAGGAGGGAGGTTGATTTTTCACAACGAATACCACCAGTACAGAACATCGCAATTTTTTTGTCTTTATGCTGCTCAAGATTTTGTTTTACGTATTCTGGAAACTCACGGAATGATTCTGTTTTAGGGTCAATTGCACCCTTAAATGTGCCTGCTTTATATTCATAATCGTTACGGGTGTCGATCAGGATCACATCATCACGGTTAATTAGTTCATTCCATTCTTTAGGATCAAGATAGTGGCCAACTAAATCACGTGGCTTGACTTCTACACCTAAAGTTACAATTTCATTTTTTAGTTTAATTTTCATTTTACGGAATGGCTTTTCAGAGCTTTCAGACTCTTTATATTCCATTGTATTAAAACCTTCGTTCAAAAGGAATTGATGAACTGCATCAATGGCTGCACGGTCGCCAGCAACAGTTCCATTAATCCCTTCAGACGCTACAATCAGAGTTCCACATAAATTGATGCTATTCACTAAGTCCAAAAGACGTTGTTGCAGATCCGCTGCATCTGAAACTTCTTTAAATTGATATAGTGCCGCAACAACCCAATTATTGGTCGCTTGCTGTTCTACAGGTGCAAGCTGTTCTACAGTAGCGTTCATGGATAACTCCAAATGTATTAAGATAGAAAAATGAGGCGCACATTTTAGCGCGAAATCTGAAAATAAGCGAGAAAACCATAAAATAAATATGGTTTTAGAGGAGTTGGTTTTGAGTAATGATCGTCGAATCCCTTCATTGACCCCATGTGCAGGGCGTTGTTCAACGGTATTTGGTGATCTGGTCTGCCGTGGCTGTCGCCGTTTTAATCATGAAGTGATTCAGTGGAATACTTATACTGCAGAGCAGCGTTTGATGGTGTGGAAGCGCTTAGATGCGCAACTGGATCAGATCTTGGTGCCTTTATTGCCTCATGCAAATATACAGCATATCGAGGGCTTTATTCAGAATAAGCGAACCCGTGTCTTAGACAGTGCCAGTAAAGGGCGTAAGCTTTACCATGCTTTGAAAATTTGCGAGAAGAATAAACATTTGGCGCATGATAGTGGGCTGGGGATTAGTGATGCGCAAGTTAAACCGATTTGGGATGAATTTGAGCGTCGTGTACTGGCTCTGGCAAAGGCCAGTTATGAATTGGCTTGGTTGCGTGCCGATGGCATCAGCAATACCTTGTTGCGCGCGTTAGAACTAGAAGAAGATGAGATTTAAGAAATCAGATGGTGTCGAAAATTTCATTTCTTATTATAAATAAGTTGTTCAATGTTGACCTAATGGTGCTTATTGGGGAGTGCTGTTTTAACATAATTAAAAAGGCTAGAAAGGCGTATGGCGTTTGGGGTTCGTGCAAAATATTGAGCCATTACTTTGTGGTCGCTCTCCCGAATCAGGCTGATTTGGAAGCCATGGGTGGTGGCGCCATAAGAACGTGCTCCTTTGGTACGGTAGAGTTTTTCACTGATATTGTAAATATGCTGCCCATCACTAAAACGTCGATCACTTAAAACTTTGAGTTGTACAGGATGCTTAAAACGGTACAGCACTTTGAGTTGTTGATAAAACTCGTCATAAACATAAACCTGTTGCTGGTCTGCAAAAAGATAGCTGAAATTTCCGGGGTAGGGTTCATTACTTTGGTGGCCAAGGAGTTGTAATTGTGTCACGTCAACAGGTACTGTCCCCCAAAATTTATGCTCAGCAATATGTGGTAGTGGCTGTTCATTTAAATAATAAGCATGGCCATCTGTTGCTAAATTCAGATCCCGACTAAACCGATTACTACTACTAAGAATTTGGGTCTGTTGTGCATTGAGTCCTTGAAGTTTTTTATCTTGATAATAGACAATATTTTGGTCGTGAATATATTGGTTACTATTTGAAAATGCTTGGCTTTGTTGAGGGTTTAAATCTGTTAAGACATGCGTTTTGTAATAAACCTGTTGATCATCTCTGGCATAAAAATAAATCAGTGCATTGAAGATGGGATGTAATACCGCAGTAAAGTGAGCGGCATTTATGTTGATTAAACGCTGATTTTGAAAGTAAACCTGTAGATTGTCTTTGGTAAAATCATTACCTAAATAAAGAGTCTGTGCTGGATTTAATTGGGGTAGAATGTGGTCTTGCCAGTAAACATGCTGTGATGTTTTGCCGACATTGCTATACAGTTCATCTGCACGATCAGGAAGATTATTTAAAGCTAAACCTGTAAATTGATCAGCCTTGACCTGAGGAAGTAAAAAAGTACCTTGGCCCTGTTTAAAAATATAAACTTGATTTTGAAAGGTTTCAAAATTTGTCCCAAGTATTGCCTGCTTTTGTTTATCTGGCAAATTGACGCTACCATCATTAAATTTATACCACAACAGCTGACCGATAAAAGAACTGAAACTGACTAAAATTGCAAGGATCAATCCTATAGTGATCCATCTCTGTTTACGTTGGATCCTGGTCTGGGCTCGTTGATCTATAACCAAGGTAATATCAATATGAGTTTCCTTGAGAATACCAGTTTTGTTGATCCGTTGAAATTGCTGTTGTTTAGCCTGAGATTCCAGCTTTTTCCAAAACTGTAAAAAATCATTGTGTGCTTGAGTTAACTTGACTGGCCATATCAATGAATTGAAATAAAAATACTGTCGATAGGGTTTGGCTTTGCTCAGGAGATTAAGGCTGTGAATTTGCGCCTGCTGCTGCCGGAGCTGTATTTGAATCAGATCTTGCCAAGTGAAAAAATCAACTTGATTTGAGCGGTCTACTGAGATTCCTTGTTGATACAGCTTAAATGTGATTGGGTGTCTATAGTACTTCTGATATAGCAGGTTATAGAGGTAAAGAATGGGTACTAGTAAGCCGAACATCAAAGCAATACTGATGAGCTGGGCAAAGAAGGGCAGGAATTGATAAAGATAGTACAGGCTTAAATCATAACTAAAGTAAACGAGTAAGAGCCAAGTCAGTATGATCATCAATAAAAACAGCGTAAAAGATGCAATTTTCATTTGAAAGATGGGCAGTGTGACCTGCACTAAAATAGAGGATTTTTTGATCATTGGCTCATTAAAATTAGTTATGCAAAATGAATGTTGTTTACGTTTTCTTTTTTGAGCATAACCGATAAAACAAAAAAAAGGATGCAGAAGCATCCTTTTTTATTAACGCTAATCGAAATTAACGTTTGATGTCGCGCTGTGTCGAGCCTGTATAAAGCTGACGTGGACGACCGATCTTGTAAGGACCGCTGTGCATTTCTAACCAGTGGCTGATCCAACCAACTGTACGTGCAAGCGCGAAGATCACCGTAAACATACCTGTTGGGATACCAATCGCTTTTAAGATGATACCTGAGTAGAAGTCTACGTTCGGGTAAAGCTTACGTTCAACGAAGTACGGGTCGTTAAGCGCAATGCGCTCAAGTTCCATTGCAAGTTGCAATTGTGGATCGTTGATGCCTAATGCAGCCAGTACTTCGTCACAAGTTTCTTTCATGACTTTCGCACGTGGGTCAAAGTTTTTATAAACACGGTGACCGAAGCCCATGAGTTTAACTTCTTTGCGTTTTACTTTTTCCATGAATTCAGCAACGTTTTCTACGCTACCAATTTCATCTAACATTTTAAGTACAGCTTCGTTTGCGCCACCGTGAGCAGGTCCCCAAAGTGCAGAGATACCAGCAGAGATACATGCATATGGATTCGCACCAGTAGAACCAGCAAGACGAACTGTAGAAGTAGAAGCATTTTGTTCATGGTCAGCATGAAGCGTGAAAATACGATCCATTGCACGAGCAAGAACAGGATTTACTTTGTAATCACGGTCAGCAGGAGTAGCAAACATCATGTGTAAGAAGTTTTCTGCATAACCAAGGTCATTACGTGGGTAAATGAATGGTTGACCTACAGTGTACTTGTAGCTCCACGCTGCAAGTGTAGGGATTTTCGCGATTAAACGAATTGCAGTAATTTCACGGTGGTTAACATCTTCGATGTCTAAGCCATTGTGATAGAACGCAGATAATGCACCAACAACACCAACCATGATTGCCATAGGGTGAGCGTCACGACGGAAACCATTGAAGAAGCGGCTTACTTGATCGTGAACCATCGTATGGTTACGTACTTTCGCATCAAATTCTGCTTTCTGTTCAGCATTTGGAAGCTCGCCATTAAGTAATAAGTAGCAAGTTTCTAAGTAGTCTGCTTGAGTCGCTAATTGATCAATTGGATAGCCACGGTGTAATAACACACCTTTGTCACCATCAATGAATGTGATCTTAGATTCGCAAGCCGCTGTCGCCATAAAACCAGGATCGAAAGTAAAGTGACCTGATGCTAATACATCTTTAACGTCAATTACATCTGGGCCTAATGTGCCGCTGTAAATTGGTAATTCAATTTCTTTGCCATCAAGCTGTAATACGGCTTTTTTGCCAGTTGCTGCAGACATTCAATAGATCTCCTGTCCTGGTGAATGATTATCTGACTCGAAATACTAATCTTGTCATGTGCGAATCAGACGGTGTCAAAATTTGCTATAAGATTAGTGGTTACTAAAATTTTGTCAATTATACTTAGGGATAAAAAATGACGTTGCTACAGTCAATTAGTCATTCAGTATCGAAGAAAAAACTGAGTAAAATCACAGCACCGGTCGAGTATAATATGTCAAATCAAGTTTCAGGTGCATAAAAAAAATGAAGCATCAGTCCAATTGTAAGTAAATTTTTATTTGGGTCAGATGTTGCTGCTTATAAAATAAATACTTATCACGCTTGTGATGCTTCTGTTTATTAAGGTTTGAAGTAAACTGTTCATTCAAAAATCATCTAAAAGCGCTCACTGTGGAGAGATAATTGATTCATTATGGTGCGATTAACTGTATAAAAAATGACTGATTAATTTTAGTTAATCGATTGATGAAAATATATTATTAATTGATTATATTTAATATATAAATGAGGGGTATTATTTTTAACTATATATAAAGCTGAAAAAATCGGCTGCTTTAACGTTGAAAGGGGTGCTTATTTGTGAAATAACAAGAAAAGAATTTATAAAATTAAAAAGTATCTATAAAAAATAGTATTTTATTTTTATCATTACAAAACAAATAGATAGTTGTTTTTAGTAAAGCTTGGCGTATTTATCGCCGTTATTATGCGTGTGAATGATTCTTATTTAAAGTTTTTTTCGACTAAAGCGAAAGTTGATTGTTTGTATTTTGATATTTCACGTTTTATAATTCGGTGTCGTTATATAGGTTAGGCATGTGCTGTGCTTGCCTAACAATGCCAGCTTTCCTTTGAATTAAGTCAAACAAACTCCAGATGGAGTTTCTACCTACAGGATGCCCGCTGTGAAAAGCAACAGACCTGTCAATTTGTCCATGGGTCAGGTATTAGCGGTAAATTTACGCTCACCCGTGGCTATTGCCTCAATTCTACACCGTCTATCAGGTGTAATCGTTTTCGTATTAGTTGCAGTTCTTTTATGGATTTTGGATAAGTCTTTATCTTCTCCAGAAGGATTTGACTACGTTAAAAATGTCGTTTTCGGAAATATCATTGTACGTTTCATCGTATGGGTATTTGTAGCTGGCTTGATTTTCCACTTTATCGCAGGTGTGAAGCATTTACTTGCTGACCTCGGTTTTGCTGAAGAACTTCAAAGCGGTCGTATTGCTGCTACAGTTTCATTGATCTTGTCTGCGGTTGGTATTGTCGCAGCATTCGTATGGATTATGTTCTGATGAAAAGTGCTACAGGTTTAACAGGTTCAGGTTCTCGCGATTGGTATATCCAACGTGTCAGTGCTGTAGTGTTAGCTGCATACACTGTGGTTTTGTTTGGCTGGATCCTTTGCAATAGCGGATTTGGCTATGAACAGTGGGCTGGCTTTATGCTGACTTTGCCGATGAAGATTTTCTCTTTATTAGCAGTGTTAGCGCTCGTTGCACACGCTTGGATTGGTATGTGGCAAGTCTTTACTGATTATGTAACGACTCGTCAAATGGGCCCTTCAGCTTCAGGTTTACGCCTTGTACTCACTTCTGCTGTCATTATTTCAGTGTTCGTGTACGCAATCTGGGGTATCCAGATTTTCTGGGCAAATTGATAGGAAGAGATCATGGGCGCAATTAACCCTAAAGAAGATTATTCAAATATTCAAAACCTCACTTTCGATGCAGTTATCGTTGGTGGTGGTGGTTCTGGTATGCGTGCTGCTTATCAACTTGCTCAAGCAGGTTTAAAAGTTGCAGTATTAACCAAAGTGTTCCCAACACGTTCGCATACAGTTGCCGCTCAAGGTGGTATTGGTGCGTCGTTAGGTAACATGCAAGAAGATAATTGGCATTATCACTTCTATGACACGGTTAAAGGTTCTGACTGGTTAGGCGATCAGGACGCAATCGAGTTCATGACACGTGAAGCGCCAAAAGTTGTGTATGAACTTGAACACTTAGGGATGCCTTTTGACCGTAACGAAGATGGTACGATTTATCAGCGTCCATTTGGTGGTCACTCTGCAAACTATGGTGAAAAAGCAGTTCCACGTGCGTGTGCTGCCGCTGACCGTACAGGCCATGCGTTACTTCATACGTTGTATCAAAGCAACGTGAAAATGGGTACTCAGTTCTACGTTGAATGGATTGCATTAGATTTAATCCGTAACGAAGCAGGTGATGTACTCGGTGTAACGGCGATTGACCAAGAAACGGGTAACATCGCAGTATTCCAAGCGAAAGCAACATTATTTGCTACAGGCGGTGCGGGTCGTGTGTACCGTGCATCTACCAATGCTTATATCAATACTGGTGACGGCCTTGGTATGGCTGCTCGTGCAGGTATTCCATTACAAGATATGGAATTCTGGCAATTCCACCCTACAGGTGTTGCGGGCGCAGGCGTATTGTTAACTGAAGGTTGTCGTGGTGAAGGTGGTATCCTTCGTAACAAAGACGGCGAACCATTCATGGAACGTTATGCACCAACTTTAAAAGACTTGGCGCCACGTGACTTCGTATCACGCTCTATGGACCAAGAAATTAAAGAAGGTCGTGGTTGTGGTCCTAAGGCGGATTATATCTTATTGGATATGACTCACTTAGGTGCTGAAACCATCATGAAACGTCTTCCGTCTGTATTTGAGATCGGTAAGAAGTTTGCGAACGTTGACTGTACGAAAGAGCCAATTCCTGTAGTACCAACAATCCATTATCAAATGGGTGGTATTCCGACCAATATTCATGGCCAAGTGGTTGTACCACATGGTGTGGAAGAAGGTGAGTTCTCTGCAAGCTACAACAAAGACACCAAAGAGTATCATTATGTCGGTACTCGTGATTACGTAAAACCTGTGAAAGGGTTCTATGCAATTGGTGAATGTTCTTGCGTATCAGTACATGGTGCAAACCGTTTAGGTACCAACTCATTGCTTGACCTTGTGGTATTCGGTAAAGCAGCGGGTGAGCACATCATTGACTATGTAACTAAACATCATGGTGATGATTATCAACCGCTTCCGACTGATGTATTGGTAAATACATTAGAGCGTATTCGTAAGTTAGATGATTCAACTACGGGTGAAAACGCGCAAGAAGTTGCTGATGCAATCCGTGACATCGTACAAGATCACGCCGGTGTATTCCGTACTCAAGCATTGCTTGATAAAGGTGTAAAAGAAATTCTTGCGATTGAGCCACGTGTTCGTAACATTCATTTGAAAGACAAATCTAAAGTATTTAACACTGCGCGTGTTGAAGCATTAGAAGTTGAAAACTTGTATGAAGTTGCGAAGGCGACTCTGATTTCTGCTGCTGCACGTAAAGAATGTCGTGGTGCGCATACAGTTGTTGACTATGAGTTAGCACCTGATCATCCAACTTATTCTTACGGTCGCCGTGATGATGAATGGATGAAGCATACTTTATGGTATTCATCAGACAACCGTCTTGAATATAAGCCGGTACGTTTCAGCCCGTTAACGGTTGAAGCAATTGAACCTAAGCCACGTACATTCTAATCGGGAGAACAAAGATGAGTAGAGGCACTCGTACATTCGAAATCTACCGCTATGATCCTGATAAGGATAAAGCGCCGTACATGCAAACTTTCAAGCTTGAGTTGACCGATAAGCATCGTATGTTGCTTGATGCGTTACTTGCGTTGAAAGTACAAGATGAGACATTAACATTCCGTCGCTCTTGCCGTGAAGGTATTTGTGGTTCGGATGGTGTGAACATCAATGGTAAAAATGGTTTAGCGTGCTTGTGGAACTTGAACGATTTACCAGAGAAGATTGTGATCCGTCCTTTACCTGGTTTACCAGTGGTAAAAGACTTGGTTGTAGACATGAACCAGTTCTATGATCAATATGACAAGATTCAACCGTTCTTGATCAACAATCAGCCTGCACCTGCGAAAGAACGTTTACAGTCTCAAGCAGAACGTGAACATTTAGATGGTCTATATGAATGTATTCTTTGTGCATGTTGTTCAACGTCATGCCCATCATTCTGGTGGAACCCTGATAAGTTCCTTGGACCGTCTGCATTGTTAAATGCATACCGCTTCATCATTGACTCTCGTGATACAGCAACACAAGAGCGTTTGGCTCGTTTAGACGATCCATTCTCTTTGTTCCGTTGTAAGGGAATCATGAACTGTGTCTCTGTATGTCCTAAAGGTTTGAACCCGACAAAGGCAATTGGTCACATTCGTAATATGTTGTTAGATCAAGCGGGTTAATCCACTTTTTCTAATGCAAAAAAGGAGCCCCAAAAGGGGCTTCTTTTTTTATTGGGATTTGATCCATGACTGAGCTTGGTTAAAAAGTGTTTACTTGGCAAAATAAGGCTTGAATTTCAGTAATTCGACCTTAAATAATTTATAGATTTTGCTGTTAAGACAAATCATGAGAATCGATATATTTAAAATATTGGTTTATTTTTCATCAAACTGAATAAGGTTTGTGCAAGATTTGTAGAGAATGTTTATTTTTGATCGATTGGAGTGCAACTTTTATCAAAAGGGCGGTATATTAGAATATAATTTGATATGTGTATTTCGCTGCTTTATAGATGGTATGTGTCAAAAAAATCAATCCCTGCTTGAGAACATGATAGGATTTCTGCCACAAATGAAATCAAAAAATAAACAGATTCTGGATGTTATCGATCGATAATGCCTTAGAGATTTGTACAGATTTCATGGAAAAAGTCAATTTAGAAAAGTTAAAAATCTAGTTAATTTTTCTAAAATGATTTGCAAAAAATTGCTCGATTTCATCGAGTATGAAAAATGAGTTATATGCCTTGAATTGAAGGCGTATAGCTCATTTGTTACATCAAAGGGAATACTCCTGATGTGTAGTAATAATGTCTCAGGGTTGGATGATCTTGAGTAGTAGTGTCGTGTTTACCAATTTGACACTATGAATCATGGGTGTGCTTAAAAGGCAGCCTGTATTATTTTTTGCAATAGGAAATGGGTCCAAAAATGCAAGAAGTTGCTGACGCATCGCGTCTTGACACTGAACTTTCCGCTGATAGTGCAGCGTATATTGAAGAGCTATACGAGCAGTACCTAACTTCTCCAACCTCAGTGTCAGAGGATTGGCGTGAATATTTCGATAAATTCCCTAAAGGTGATCAACCACACGGCAGTGTGCGCGAGCAATTCCTCCTTTTGGGACGTAATGCAAGCCGAGTTCAGCCTGTCGTACAAAGCACTGTAAGTACAGAACATGAGCGTCGTCAAATTGGTGTATTACAACTCATCGCTGCTTACCGTAACCGTGGTCATCAAAAAGCTAAACTCGATCCATTAGGTCTTGCGAAACGCGAAGACGTTCCTGACCTCGATTTATCCGCACACGGTTTAACCAAGTCAGATCTTGATACTGTATTTAATACAGGCAACCTCGCAATTGGAAAAGCAGAAGCAACATTGTCTGAGATGGTTGAGGCAATGGAAGCGACTTACTGTAGTTCAGTTGGCGTTGAATATATGCATATCGTTGACACTAAAGAGAAACGTTGGATTCAACAACGTTTGGAAAGTGTTCGCGGTAAATTTAACTATACCAGTGATCAGAAGAAAGGCTTCCTTGAGCGTTTAACTGCTGCAGAAGGCTTAGAAAAGTATCTTGGTAATAAATTCGTTGGCGCGAAACGTTTTGGTGTAGAAGGCGGTGAGTCTTTTATTCCAATGATGAACGAAATCATTCAACGTGCAGGTAGCGTCGGTTGTAAAGAAGTTGTGATTGGTATGCCACACCGTGGTCGTCTCAACCTTCTTGTTAACATTATGGGTAAAAACCCAGCTGACCTTTTTGGTGAGTTTGAAGGTAAAAGCCTACATAAGAAAGGTTCTGGTGACGTTAAGTATCACCAAGGTTTCTCTTCAAACGTAATGACTCCAGGTGGCGAAGTTCACTTAGCATTAGCGTTTAACCCATCACACTTAGAGATCGTTGGCCCTGTAGTTGAAGGTTCGGTTCGTGCGCGTCAAGTTCGTCGTAAAGACATTGGCGGTGATGACGTTCTTCCAGTGATTGTACATGGTGATGCTGCATTTGCGGGTCAAGGTGTAAACCAAGAAACCTTCCAAATGTCACAAACACGTGGCTATACAGTGGGCGGTACAGTCCATATCGTGATTAACAACCAAGTTGGTTTCACGACATCTGACCCACGCGATACACGTTCTACAGAATACTGTACTGACGTTGCTAAAATGATCCAATCACCGATTTTCCATGTGAATGGTGATGATCCTGAAGCTGTGATTTTCGTAACTCAGCTTGCACATGATTTCCGTCATACTTTCCGTAAAGATGTCATTTTAGACTTGTTCTGCTACCGTCGTCGCGGTCATAACGAGGCGGATGAACCATCTGCAACTCAGCCATTGATGTATCAAGTGATCAACAAGAAAGCGACTACACGTACCTTGTATGCTGATCAATTGGTTCAAGAAAAAGTGCTCGATCGCGCAAGCGCCGATGCAATGGTTGAAGGCTACCGTTCTGATTTGGAAGCGGGTAACCATGTTGCCAATGCTTTAGTTCGTGAACCAAACAAAAAAATGTTTGTCGATTGGACACCATATTTGGGTCATGAATATACAGACCTTTGGGACACAACATTCAGCATCGATCGTTTGAAAGAACTTGGTTTAACCATGAATACATTACCAGAAGGTTTTGTATTACAGCGTCAAGTTCAAAAAGTCATTGATGATCGTGTGAAAATGCAAACAGGTGAAATGCCACTCAACTGGGGTGCTGCAGAAACTTTAGCGTATGCGACTTTACTTGATGATGGTTTCTTGGTTCGTATTACGGGTGAAGACGTGGGTCGTGGTACATTCTCACACCGTCACGCCAAATTACATAACCAAGTCGATGGTTCTGTTTATATTCCACTTTGCCATATCAAAGAAAATCAGCCACGTACTGCGGTTTATGACTCTTTATTGTCAGAAGAAGCGGTTCTTGCATTTGAATACGGCTATTCAACGACATTGCCAAAAAGCTTGATCGTTTGGGAAGCTCAATTTGGTGACTTCGCTAACTGTGCACAAGTTGTAATTGACCAGTTTATCGCTTCGGGTGAAACCAAGTGGGAGCGTGTTTGTGGTCTAACAATGTTGTTACCACACGGTTATGAAGGTCAAGGTCCAGAGCATTCATCTGCACGTTTAGAGCGTTTCTTACAGCTCTGTGCTGAAGACAACATGCAAGTGATGACACCAACGACGCCTGCACAGATTTTCCATGCATTACGTCGTCAGGCAGTTCGTCCGATTCGTAAGCCGATGATCGTGATGTCGCCAAAATCTTTATTGCGTCATAAACTTGCGACTTCAACTTTAGATGAATTAGCAAATGGTTCATTCCAAACTGTGATCGATGAAGTTGATCAAATCAACAAAGCTGACGTAACTCGCTTAGTGCTTTGTGGCGGTAAGGTTTATTACGATTTACTCGAAAAACGTCGTGAGCTTGGTTTAAACCATATCGCGATTGTTCGTATCGAGCAGTTATATCCATACCCAGAACAACGCTTAGCTGAAGTGATGGCAGCTTATCCAAACATTCAAGAACTTGTTTGGACACAAGAAGAGCCGAAGAACCAAGGCGCTTGGTTATTCATCGTTCCTCGTTTGTATGAAGATGTTCTTAAATCTGGTAAACAAATCCGTATTAGCTATGCTGGTCGTGAAGCATCTGCCGCACCTGCTTGTGGCTCGCCATACTTGCATGCAAAACAACAAGCTCAGCTTATCAATGACGCACTTGCGATTGAAGTTGAACAATCAGGAGATTCTAAATAATGGCAACCGAAATTAAAGCACCGGTATTTCCAGAGTCAGTTGCTGACGGTACGATCGCAACTTGGCACAAGAAAGTAGGTGAACCTGTATCACGTGATGAAGTGATCTGTGACATTGAAACCGATAAAGTTGTTTTAGAAGTGGTTGCTCCAGCTGATGGTAGCTTAGTTGCAATCATCAAAGGTGAAGGCGATACAGTTCTTTCTGACGAAGTGATTGCTCAATTCGAAGCTGGTGCTGTTTCTGCAGCTGCTCCTGAAGCTGCTGCTCCAGCCGCGGCTGCTCCTGCTGCATCTGCGCCAGCAGCTGCATCAACTCAAGCTGTTGATTCAAACCAAGCACCTGCAGTTCGTAAAGCATTGTCTGAAACAGGTATCAATGCTGCTGACGTACAAGGTACAGGCCGTGGTGGTCGCATCACTAAAGAAGATGTTGCTAGCCATCAAGCTAAACCTGCTGCATCAGTTCAACCATTAAGCGTTGCTGTCGGCGAGCGTATCGAGAAACGTGTTCCGATGACACGTTTACGTAAGCGTGTTGCTGAGCGTTTATTGGCTGCGACACAACAAACTGCAATGTTAACAACGTTCAACGAAGTTAACATGAAGCCAATCATGGAAATGCGTAAGCAATATAAAGATGCTTTCGAAAAGCGTCATGGTGCTCGTTTAGGCTTTATGTCTTTCTTTGTTAAAGCAGCGACTGAAGCATTAAAACGCTACCCAGCAGTGAATGGCTCTATTGATGGTGATGATATTGTTTATCACGGTTACTATGACATCGGTGTTGCTGTTTCTTCTGACCGTGGTTTAGTTGTGCCAATCCTTCGTGATACTGACCGTATGAACTATGCAGAAGTGGAAAACGGTATCCGTGATTACGCTTTTAAAGCGCGTGACGGTAAATTAGGTATCGAAGACATGACTGGCGGTACGTTCACGATTACCAATGGTGGTACTTTCGGTTCATTATTATCTACGCCAATTTTGAATACGCCGCAAACAGCGATCTTGGGTATGCATAAAATCCAAGAACGTCCTATGGCGGTCAATGGTCAAGTTGAAATCTTGCCAATGATGTACTTAGCGCTTTCTTATGACCACCGTTTAATCGATGGTAAAGAAGCTGTAGGTTTCTTGGTAACAATCAAAGAATTGTTAGAAGAACCAGCTAAACTCATTCTTGATCTTTAATACTACAAATATTGCCTCCCATATAAAGTGATCCTTTATATGGGATTTTGGAGATAAAAATGTCTCAACAGTTTGATCTTGTTGTCATTGGCGGTGGGCCTGGTGGTTATGAAGCGGCGATTCGTGCAGCTCAACTTGGTTTCAAAGTCGCTTGTATCGAAAAACGTATTCACAATGGTAAGCCATCTTTAGGTGGTACATGTTTAAACGTTGGTTGTATCCCTTCTAAAGCATTGCTTGACTCTTCTCACCGTTACGAAGCAACTATTCATGAACTTGCTGAACACGGTATCACGACAGGTGAAGTTAAATTTGATTTAGACACTTTGTTGGCACGTAAAGACAAAGTTGTAGATCAATTGACTGGTGGTGTTGCTCAATTACTTAAAGGTAATGGTATCGAGTGGTTACAAGGTACTGGTAAATTACTTGCAGGTAAAAAAGTAGAATTCACACCGTTTGAAGGTGAAGTACAAGTTTTAGAACCGAAGTACGTCATTCTTGCGACGGGTTCTGTACCTGTAAATATTCCTGTAGCACCTGTTGATGAAGACTTAATTGTTGATTCAACTGGCGCATTGAAATTCTCAGAAGTTCCTAAGCGTCTAGGTGTAATTGGTGCTGGTGTTATCGGTCTAGAACTTGGCTCTGTATGGCGTCGTCTTGGTTCAGAAGTTGTTGTGTTTGAAGCATTAGATGCATTCTTACCAATGGCAGACAAGGCGTTGGCGAAGGAATATCAAAAAATCTTGAAAAAACAAGGTTTAGATATCCGTATTGGTGCAAAAGTTTCTGGTGCTGAAACCAATGGTCAAGAAGTAACGGTTAAATACAACCAAGCTGGCGAAGACAAAGAACAAGTTTTTGACAAGCTTATCGTTTGTGTAGGCCGTAAAGCATATGCAGAAGGTTTATTGGCTGAAGATTCAGGCATTAAATTGACTGAGCGTGGTTTGGTTGATGTAAATGACCAATGTCAAACATCTGTAGATGGTGTTTACGCGATTGGTGACTTGGTACGCGGTCCAATGCTTGCACATAAAGCAATGGAAGAGGGCGTAATGGCTGTAGAGCGTATTCACGGTCACGCAGCTCAAGTGAACTATGACACGATCATTAGCGTTATTTATACACATCCAGAAGCAGCTTGGGTTGGTTTAACTGAAGAACAAGCAGCTGAAAAAGGTCACGAAGTTAAAGCAGGTCAATTCCCATTTGCGGTGAATGGTCGTGCGTTGGCTGCTGGTGATACTGCAGGTTTTGTGAAATTCGTTGCTGATGCGAAAACAGATCGTCTTTTAGGTATGCACGTTGTGGGTCCTAATGCATCTGATATCGTACACCAAGGTATGATCGCGCTTGAATTTGTTTCTTCTGTTGAAGATTTACAATTGATGACTTTCGGTCACCCGACTTTCTCTGAAGTTGTACATGAAGCAGCGCTTTCTGTTGACGGTCGTGCAATCCACGCGATTCAACGTAAGCGTAAGTAAATATAAAGTGTGGTTCACCACACTTTTTTTGAATGATGATGATTGTCTTATTTAGACAATCATTTATTCAATATGTAGCAGTCTGATTTTAAGAAGATCAAGGCTGTATCACTACAAACAACATAGTAGGTAACTAAATGAACTTACATGAGTATCAAGCTAAAGCGTTATTGAAAGAATATGGCATGCCAGTACAAGAAGGTATCTTGGCAACAAATGCAGACGAAGCAGTTGCTGCATTTGAACAGCTTGGTGGTAAATTCGCTGTAATGAAAGCGCAAGTTCATGCTGGTGGTCGTGGTAAGGCTGGTGGCGTTAAAGTTGCAAAATCTAAAGAAGATGTTATCGAATTTGCAAACAATATCATTGGTACTCGTCTTGTAACGTATCAAACAGATGCAAACGGTCAACCAGTTAACAGCATTATCGTTGCTGAAGACGTTTATCCAGTTGAGCGTGAGCTTTACTTGGGCGCGGTTGTAGACCGTTCTAGCCGTCGTATTACTTTCATGGCTTCTACCGAAGGTGGTGTAGAAATCGAGAAAGTTGCAGAAGAAACGCCTGAAAAAATTATCAAAGTTGAAGTTGATCCTTTAGTTGGTTTACAACCATTCCAAGCGCGTGAAGTTGCGTTTGCTTTAGGTTTGAAAGACAAGCAAATCAGCCAATTCGTAAAAATTATGGCTGCTGCTTACCAAGCATTTGTTGAAAATGACTTTGCATTATTCGAAATTAACCCACTTTCAGTTCGTGAAAATGGCGATATTTTATGTGTAGATGCGAAAGTAGGTATCGACTCTAACGCGCTTTACCGTTTACCTAAAGTTGCTGCTTTACGTGACAAGTCTCAAGAGAATGAGCGTGAATTAAAAGCATCTGAATTTGATCTTAACTATGTTGCTTTAGAAGGTAACATCGGTTGTATGGTTAACGGTGCAGGTCTTGCAATGGCAACTATGGACATCATCAAACTTTATGGTGGTCAGCCTGCAAACTTCCTTGACGTTGGTGGCGGTGCAACGAAAGAGCGTGTAATCGAAGCGTTCAAAATCATCCTTGCTGATACTTCTGTTCAAGGTGTTTTAATCAACATCTTCGGTGGTATCGTACGTTGTGACATGATTGCTGAAGCAATTATTGCAGCGGTTCAAGAAGTAAATGTAACTGTACCAGTTGTTGTTCGTTTAGAAGGTAACAACGCTGAGTTAGGTGCTAAATTACTTGATGAATCAGGTTTGAAATTAATTTCTGCGAACGGTTTATCTGATGCCGCAGAAAAAGTTGTAGCTGCAGTTAAAGCGTAAGGAGTATCAATCATGAGCGTATTAATTAATAAAGACACTAAAGTATTGGTACAAGGTTTTACTGGTAAAAACGGTACTTTCCACTCTGCACAAGCTTTAGACTACGGTACAAAAGTTGTTGGTGGTGTTACTCCAGGTAAAGGTGGTACAACTCACCTTGACCTACCAGTATTCAACACAATGAAAGAAGCTGTACGTGAAACAAATGCTGATGCATCTGTAATCTATGTACCAGCTCCATTTGTTTTAGACTCAATTGTTGAAGCAGTTGATTCAGGTGTTGGCCTGATCGTTGTGATCACTGAAGGTGTTCCAACAATCGACATGCTTAAAGCTAAACGCTACTTAGAAACTAACGGTAACGGTACTCGTTTAGTTGGTCCTAACTGCCCAGGCGTGATCACTCCAGGTGAATGTAAGATCGGTATTATGCCTGGTCACATCCACCAACCAGGTCGTATTGGTATCATCTCACGTTCAGGTACATTGACTTATGAAGCTGTTGCTCAAACAACTAAGCTTGGTTTAGGTCAGTCTACTTGTATCGGTATTGGTGGTGACCCAATCCCAGGTATGAACCAGATTGAAGCACTTCAATTGTTCCAAGACGATCCAGATACTGATGCAATCATCATGATCGGTGAGATCGGTGGTACAGCGGAAGAAGAAGCTGCTGAATTCATCAAATCTAACGTGACTAAGCCTGTAGTCGGTTACATCGCGGGTGTAACTGCGCCTAAAGGTAAGCGTATGGGTCACGCTGGTGCGATCATTTCTGGTGGTCAAGGTACTGCTGAAGAGAAATTCGCTGCATTTGAACGTGCGGGAATGGCTTACACTCGTAGCCCCGCTGAGCTTGGTTCTACTATGTTGCAAGTTTTAAAAGAGAAAGGTTTAGCGTAATACGTTAGATTTTAATCTTTAAAAAACCCCAATGGAAACATTGGGGTTTTTTTATTGAATATGATTATTGGTGTACCCAAAGACCTTGTTCACCTACAAAATAGGTACGGTAATCTTCTACTTCAAAATTATAAACAGGGCAACGGAATGTAGGAATTTTTTCGAGATTACTACTCACCTTAGCACGTATATTTTCATAATTTTCCTGAAAATCTTTGTAAAGCGGATAATCATCTGGATAATCTATATGCCTATAATTTCCTAAGAAAATATCTTTAGAAATATTTAGGCCATAATCACTTTCTATATCTCCACCAGCAACTAGATAATCATCTTTATTGAAATATATGATCGTATCAAATGGTTTATTATCATCTATTGAAGACCCACTCACAAAACCATAATCACGATTAATATCTTGTACAGGTGCAATACTAACTACTTCATAACCTGCTCCATCGCCATATTCGAGATTAGATACTATAATTTGATCATATATCCTTAAGTCTCTTGCGATTTGCCAATTTTTGCTCCGTGCATTGATTTGGTCAATATTACTGACATTGTCCCAACCCTCAATAAATACACTATTTTCTACGTAAATAGGATGTCCACCAGTGAGATAAATCATCTCATATATATCTCGACAAATATCATTTTCCTCATCATCGGGATAAATACGTTTTCTAATAATCAGTTCATAGATTTCTTCTGATTCAGCCTTAAAGGTATTAATAACCCGTTTATGTTCAAGAATTGAACCATCCCCATGTTCAGGGCTAGATAAAACCATATCCCCAATTTTAATATCTTGAATCGGTACTAAACCCTTATCGGTATGTACTAATGTCCCTGCACAAAAACCATGTGTATTCATTTTTATTCCTTATTTTGTATAAAAAAAGAGCCTTATGGCTAAGACTCTTTATAGATCAAAAAAACTTACTCAGCTTTTGGTTTTAACCCTTGAGTCAAGCCATTGATATCACCACCTTGCAGACCAAGTTCATTCATCAGGCTATCAATTAAGGGTGCTTGTGAACGGTAGCGTAGGGCACTATTTACCACTTGATCAGATAAAGAGGTTTGACTATTTTCAACCGTATCACTACCGACAGTACCGCCACCTGCAAAGCTACTTAGACCATTCACTTGTAAAATCTTGATGTCATCAATATTTTCCATTGGTTTAACACTTTCACGAATGATCTCTGGTAAATGCTTTAATAGTGCCAAGCGCACTTGCATTTCTACCTGTTCAGCAGACAAGGTATTGGCTGCTTCATTCACCGCACGCGCACCTTCCGCATCGACTTGATATTGTTTTTCCAATGCTTGAGCAAGTAGGATTTTTGCATCCGCCTCACCTTTCGCTTTTAAACGAATTTTTTCAGCATCTGCTTCTGCTGCAATACGTACTGCTTCTGCTTCATCGGCAGCGGCTTTTTTACCAGCATCAGCAGCCACTGTAATCGCAATCGCTTCTTTCTCTGCCGTTTGTTTAGCTGCAACCAACTCGACTGCTTTTTGACGCTCAGCACGTTGTGTTTCACGTACCGTCACAACTTCTTCCTCTGCTTTTACCGCTTCGGCACGGGCCTTGTCAGCTTGCGCTTTGGCTTCTGATTCAGCACGTGATTTTTCAGCAATCGCAATGGCGCGGTCTTGCTCAGCCAATTCAATCGTTTTCTTCTGTTCGACCTGTGCTTTTTGAATGAGCTGTGCTTTTTGGATATTTTCATTCTCTACATCACGAGCAGAAGCAATTCGCTTTAGCTCCACTTCACGCTCAGCAGCAATTTGAGCTTCTTCAGCCTCACGTTTTTTACCAGCTTCTTGAGAGGCGATTTCTGCGGTTTGTTCAGCTTTACGAATCGAGATTTCACGCTCTTGTTGCAACTTTGCATATTCTTCTTCACGCGAAATTTCTAAACGAGCACGTTCTGCTTGTAAGTTCTTGGCACGAATCGCAAGATCAGCATCTTGTTCAATATCATTACGTTTCTTGCGACGGTCTTCAATGGTTTCAGTCAGCTTGGTTAAACCTTCTGCATCGAAGGCATTTTGTGGGTTAAAGAATTTAAAGCTAGTTTGATCTAGCCCCGTTAAGGATACAGTTTCAAGCTCTAAACCATTTTTGGATAAATCTTCTGAGACGACTTGTTGAACTTTTTGTACAAAATCGACACGCTTTTCATGTAGTTCTTCCATCGCCATTTCAGCGGCAACAGCACGCAACGAATCGACAAATTTACCTTCGACTAGATCTTTAAGCTCTGGTGGAGACATAGTTTTACGCCCCAGCGTTTGGGCTGCGGTTGCAATCGACTCTGCAATCGGTTTTACGCGAACATAGAACTCAGCCATGACATCAACACGCATACGATCACGGGTAATCAACGCTTGATCCGCAGCACGCTTTACCTCTAAACGTAAGGTATTCATATTCACGGGAATAATTTCGTGTAATACGGGAAGAACAATCGCACCACCGTTTAGAATCACTTTCTCGCCACCAAAACCGGTGCGGACAAAGGAGACCTCTTTACTTGAGCGGGTATAGAGACGGGCGATAATAATGCCAATAAAAATCAGTGCTGCAAAAATAACACCAGTAATAATTA
Organism: Acinetobacter genomosp. 15BJ; assembly: GCF_000400715.1. Lineage (GTDB taxonomy): Bacteria > Pseudomonadota > Gammaproteobacteria > Pseudomonadales > Moraxellaceae > Acinetobacter. The sequence continues at coordinate 354,893 of NZ_KE007346.1, forward strand.
AAATTTCAGTCAATGCTGAATTCAACATGTAAACACCCTCATGTAGTCATAAATATAAAAATTAAGCAGCAATCGCTTGGAATCCAATTTTGGTTCTTTGCGTTAAAATCACGTCTTGTCCTTGATGAAAAACCAGATCAAGTTCGGGTTCAACCAAGACGTAGTGGGTTTGGCCAAATTGGTCTTTAACTTTGGCCTGTGCAGGGGAGTTGGGTTTAGCATCCCCTAAAATGATGTGTGCAGTTCTGCCAATTAAATCATCTGCCTGAATTGCAGTAGTTTCATCTTTAGGAATTATTTTGGCCACTAAGGCAGCGCTATAACGTACCAGTGGCATACAGAGAAATAAGCAGGCAGGTGCAATGATCCAAGCAGAGAGGTAATGTTCGGTAAATTGATAGAATAGGTCTTGGATGATTAAACCTGTGAGTGCATACACGGTTAAAAAGATGATCAGCCAGATGAGTAAGGGAACTTTACCCAAATACAGCCATTCCAAAAACTGAGTCAGAACAGAATCAGGTTGTTCTACAGAGATATCTGCATGATCAATATCGGTAAGACTATCTGGTAAAAATTGTTCCAAAAAGCTAGAACTACCGCCGAATAATAATAGAATGAATTCGAGCAGGCCAATAAACAGGCACAGCATTAAAGCAATGCTAAAAATCAGGTTAGAAGGATGTGTTAAAAGATCCCAGATCATCGCGATTACTCTTATTTCTTTTAGCGTTAATTAACAAATTTTTTATAAAAATAAAACAGTTATAAGAGTAAAGCCAATACGCCTAAATTTCAACCCAAATTGACCACATTCTTGCAGACGAAAAAAAACGCAATGATTGGGGTGATCAATGCGTTGAACAACGAATCTGTTTAAAACAGTTTCGGTTGAAAGGAGAAATGTCATAAGATTAGTGTTAACTAACCTACGGACTCATAGTATGAAAAAACCTGACTAAGTTCATCGGTATTCATGTTAACTACTGTTAATTGATGTTAATAAGTGACGAAAATTGTTAGTTTTTTATTTTTTAATGAAGTTCTAAAATTAAACTTAAATCAAAGGTTTAAAATAAAAAAGCCCAAATATGGGCTTTTTATATGAAAAGTAACGTAAATTAGAATTTAAATAATCCAATTCCCGCTTTCACTTCATCCAGTGTTTGTTGAGTAATGATACGGCACTTTTCAGTTCCTTGTTTGAGTACATCCATAATGTAATCTGGATCTTTTTCTAACTCGGCACGACGTTCACGAATCGGTGCAATCAACTCTTGTAAGACACCTTCCAAGCGCTTTTTGACAGTACCGTCACCGAGACCACCACGACGATAATGTGCTTTTAACTCTTCCACTTCTTCTTTGTTTGGATCGAAAGCATCAAGATAAGTAAATACGATGTTACCTTCAACCTGACCCGGGTCTTCAATACGAAGATGATTCGGATCGGTATACATTGCATTGACAGCTTTTTTGATGTCTTTATCCGTAGCATTCAACACAATGGTATTGCCCAAAGATTTTGACATCTTCGCTTTGCCGTCAAAACCAGGTAAGCGTGCCATATTTGACAGTAGGGCTTTACATTCTGGTAATAGATCATGGCCAATTTGACGGTTAATACGACGTACCACTTCGTTGGTTTGTTCGATCATTGGGAGTTGATCTTCACCAACAGGAACTACAGTCGCTTTAAATGCAGTAATGTCTGCTGCCTGTGCAATTGGGTAGCACAGGAAGCCTGCTGGAATATCACGCTCAAAATTACGTAATTGAATTTCAGCTTTTACAGTAGGGTTACGCTCTAAACGTGCAACAGTCACGTAATTGAGGTAAATCATGGTCAATTCATTCAGCGCAGGTAAGCAAGACTGTACACAAATTGTGGTTTTGCTTGGGTCAATCCCGACAGCAAGATAATCGAGTGCAACTTGCAGGATGTTGTTGCGAACTTTATCTGGATTATCAGCATTGTCTGTCATTGCTTGAGCATCTGCTAATAACAGATGTTGATGATGGCTATCTTGCAGACCTACACGAGAACGTAATGAACCGACAAAATGTCCAAGGTGGAGTTGTCCCGTTGGACGGTCGCCTGTCAAAATGATGGGACGTTGATCAATATTACTCATGATATGTTCCAAGATTCAGTAATTTCATAGATATAAGATTGATATTATTGTACGAGAAATAAATTTTTTTCGTCAGCGATTATTTTAACTTTTTCTTAAAATCATATTGTGATTTCACCGCGTGATTCTACAATAGCCTTATAAATACAAACTAGGAAATAAAAATGGCGAGTGGTTTATTACTATTACTTGATGATATTGCAACAATTTTAGATGATGTAGCAGTCATGAGTAAAATGGCAGCAAAGAAGACAGCAGGCGTGTTGGGTGATGATTTAGCCCTTAATGCACAACAAGTCAGTGGTGTTCGTTCAGATCGTGAGTTACCTGTGGTTTGGAGTGTTGCTAAAGGTTCATTCGTTAATAAATTAATTCTCGTTCCATTGGCCTTAATGATTAGTGTGGTTGCCCCTTGGTTGATTAATCCATTACTTATGCTTGGTGGTCTATTCCTCTGTTATGAAGGGGTAGAGAAAGTCGTGCATATGCTGTTTCACAAAAAAGCCAAAACAGTAGAGGAGGCCAGTGAAAACCTACAACAAGTCGAGGTCGATTTAGCCAAATTTGAAAAAGAAAAAGTAAAGGGAGCGATACGAACAGACTTTATTCTTTCCGCTGAAATTGTGGTGATTTCGTTAGGTACAGTTGCAACAGCTGCATTTATGACTAAAGTGACAGTATTAAGTATTATTGCAATCGTCATGACTGTCGGGGTATATGGCCTAGTTGCAATGATCGTAAAAATTGACGATTTAGGTTTATATCTTACACAACAAGCTTCTGAATTAAAAAATAAAATCGGTCGTGGTTTACTTGGTTTTGCTCCAATTTTAATGAAAACACTTTCAATTGTTGGAACGGTTGCAATGTTTTTAGTAGGCGGGGGTATTATTTCGCATACCATTCCTTTATTGCATCATTTTACTGAAGAAACGGTTGATCATTTAGAGCTCATTCCAAGTGTTGGTTCAATCATTGGTGCTTTAACACCAACCTTGATTAACTTAGGCATTGGTTTGCTTGCAGGTGCTGTTGTTCTGATCATTGTTACACTCATTCAGAAGGTTTGGTCGAAAGCCAAAACATCTACTTAAACCTAGGTCGTCATCATCAGAATTATGTGAGGTAATTATGCGTTGGAAAGGTCGTCGAGTCAGTACCAATGTAGAAGACCGCCGTGGTGGTGGCGGTGCGAAAGCAGGTGGTATTAGTATTATTGGACTAGTGGTTGCTTTCGTGGCTTGGAAGTTTTTTGGGGTTGACCCTCAGCAAGCCTATCAAGCGACACAAGCTGTAACAGCACAGTCTTCTCAGCAAGGCAGTGCACCACAGAATTTGACTGCTGAACAAAAAGAAGCCAGTGATTTTGTTGGTACAGTTTTGGCTGATACAGAAGATACATGGACACCAATCTTTCAGCAGATGGGGATGACTTATAAGCCGCCAAGCTTAGTACTCTTCAGTGGTGTGGTTCGATCAGGGTGTGGTACAGCGCAGGCTGCAATGGGACCTTTTTATTGTCCGGCTGATCAGAAAGTTTATATTGATACCTCATTCTTTAAAGAAATGCGTCAGCAAATGGGTATTTCTGGGGAACAAAATCAAACTGAACTTTCTCGTCAAGATCAGGCGGGGGATTTTGCTCAGGCTTATGTTATTGCGCATGAAGTTGGACATCATATCCAGAATCTATTAGGAATCTCTGGTCAGGTGCAACAAGCACGAGCACAGGCAAGTCAAGCACAAGGTAATCAACTCTCTGTACGCTTAGAATTACAGGCAGATTGTTTTGCAGGAATTTGGGCACATCAGAATCAAAAACGTACGCAGTTCCTTGAACAAGGTGATATTGAAGAAGCAATGGATGCAGCAGAAAAAATTGGAGATGACTATTTACAGCGTCGTGCGACTGGACAAGTTGTGCCAGATAGTTTTACTCATGGTACCAGTGAACAACGGATGCAGTGGTTCCAGATCGGTTTAAAATCAGGTGATATGAATCAGTGTAATACTTTTAAATAGGATAAAAAAGGAGCATTGCTCCTTGATTTTTATACGGAAGATATACGAATGAGAAGAAGAATTAACGTAAAATAAGAGCGTCTATGCTGAATTGAGGATGATTGGTTTATTGTTGTGCCTAAACCATTTGTTAATATAAATTAAATAATAAGATGGATGAATTACAGCATAGGCCTTCACTCTTTATTCAATTGCAAAGTATTTTAAATTTTATCATTTATTGAAATCATAAAATTTAAATAAAGTTTATGTTGTTAAAATTGAATAAATAAAGAGGTCGTATGGGTAACTTTTTTCTTTTGCAAGCATTGACGGTCATTTTTGCTTTATCCATTGCGACGACCATTTTTAATAAATGAATTTTGGGTTTCCCTCAGGCCATTGGTGTTCCAATTGTCTCAGCTATTTTTGTCTTTATTTTGCAGTGGGGCGCCAGCTTATTAAATGGCAATCAGTTTATTACAATTAATATTCATAATATTGAAGCAGCTGTAAGAAGTATTGATTTTTATGATTTTCTAATCAATGGTGTTATTTGTTTTATTTTAACTTCATCCGCACTAAAATTTAAAATTTCAGACCTGAGAAATTATTGGAAGCCGATTAGTATTTTAGCCACAATAGCATTGGTGTTGTGTGCAGGATTTTATGCCGGATTATTGTACTTATTTCAATGGTTAGTTGGTTATCCAGTCCCAATTGGTGTTTTATTATTATTGGGAGCGGCACTTGGAGCAACAGATCCAATTGGCGTTAAAGGTGTATTAAGTTCTATTCGGGCACCACACCATTTGATTGTAAAACTAGAAGGTGAGTCTTTATTTAATGATGCAATGTGTATTGCCTTATTTATGACGCTATTAAAAGTTTTACAGGGGGAGCATTTTTCATTATTGGCAACCATAGAAACTCTATTATATGAAATCTTTGTTGCAGTGATTATTGGTTTTGCTTTTGGTTTTGCGATCTTACGTTTACTGCGTGGTAAACATGAGATGGAGTCCCTTATTCTCACTACGGCTTTGCTTGCAAGTGGTTCGTATTTAGTTGCTCTCTTTGCACATGCATCTGCACCGATTGCCTGTGTCATTGGCGGTTTGATTGTTGGTAATAAATGGCAGGAAATTCGCGAGCAGCGAGAAATTCGAGAAGTGAATCATTTTTGGCATACAGTTGAGGGTATTATCAATTCATTCCTGTTTACTTTGATCGGTTTAGAGCTGTTTATCCTTGATTTGAGTGCCAATTTAATTATTGGCGGAATCATTGCCTTTATTATCCTGCATTTATCACGTTTTGCAGCAAATTTTGCTGCTTTCGCATTATTTCCGTCATTCCGTAATAAAAGCTATAACGGAAGTTTAGCTATTCTTTCGTGGGGTGGTGTCCGCGGAGGGATTTCATTGGCGTTGATCCTTGCGGTGGCAAATATTCCAGAATTGAGCCAATACAGTAGTATCCTGATTGGTTACACTTTTATTAGTGTCTTGCTCTCTGGGGTGGTCTGTGGTCTAGGCTTACCCGCTGTGATGAATGCATTCTATTACAATCCGAGTGAAGAGACCCAAGGGTTGAAGGGCTTCTACCAACGTATGTGCAATAAGATGAATCGTCGTGGTTTTAAATATATCGTTGATGAGGATAGCTTGGGTAGAGAAACGATTACCATCTATAATCCTGAAATTTTATTGGATCAGAAAACTGAAGACGGTGTTGCAACAATGCATCATCCAAATAAGAGAGAAGAAGTTAAGCGATTAGAGAATCCTGATAATTTTTAATTGCATATTTTTGTTTTTTGTTAAAAAAGCCTTTTTTAAAAAAGGCTTTTTATTTAGCCAATAAAATAAAAATTAAACTGTTTTTGAATTTTAATTAAATAGTAATTTAAAAGTTTTATTTTTTATTTAAATAATTTATTTAAAAAGTTTGTTAAATTAAATTTAAATACCTTTTGGGAATCTAGTTATTAAATTTTTTATATTTGTTTAGAAGTGTAATTTTTATGATTGCTAGGAAAAGCTATTTTATTTTTTAATCTTTTAAATCATGATCTTATTTTGTTGTGAAAAAAAATTACAATGTAAGTTTGTTTTTTTATTTTGTGCGCTATTTAACATTTATTTTGTTTGATTTAAAGTGGTGCTGTGAACTCTATCACTTAGAAACAATAATTTAAACTTAAGTTAATAATGTAATTAAGAATTGATTAAGAATTAATAATTTATAATGAGGAATATAACCATGTCTCAAATACAGATTATTTCCAAGGAAAGTCATCAAACCCTTGTAAATACGACGGGAAAAACAGCAACATTACCCTCTGAACCTTCAGTTGTATTAATTAAGGTCTCTGCAAATGATATTTCAGTTGTTAAGAGAGATGGTGTAAATGCGGTTGTAGTATTAAAAAATGGCGAAACAATCGTTATTCATAATTTCTTTAATAATAGTGAGGTAGCAGATAACAGCCTTGTACTGCAGGGCGAGGATAATCAATTAGTCTGGGCACACTTTAAAGATATGGAAAGTGACGCTGACGCTGACGCTGACGCAGATGCGGATGCTGATGCTGACTCGGATGATGATGATCATGAAGGGGCTGTTTTTTTAGAAGAAACACCAGCAGTAGTACCAGAAGCGGCGGCGGCACCTGTTGAAGCAGCAACATTGCAGCCAATTCAGGCAGTAGAACCATTGCTTTATGCAGGTGAGGCATCGAGTGGTTTTAGTCCATGGTTGTGGGCTTTACCTGTACTTGCTATTGGCGGGATAGCCGCAGCAGCAAGTGGCGGCGGTGGAGGTGGGGGCAATAACGACAACAATACAGATACCACACCACCAAATACGGATGGCGTAAAATTTAATATTGATCCAGTCACTGCAGATAACGTTTTGAATGCGGCAGAATC
>NZ_KE007346.1:364534-432717 GCF_000400715.1 Acinetobacter genomosp. 15BJ
TGGAGTGTGAGCGTACCGGGCAGTGGTTTATTGGCGTCAATGGTCAACCCGTGTTAACAGATGGTACGGTGATTATTGGTACCTATGGTAACTTGGTCATCAATCTTGATGGTTCATATGTCTACACACCGAACTCAGCAGCGGCAGGGATTGGTCAAGTCGATCACTTTACTTATGTCTTAAGAGATTCAGCAACGGGTGATCTGGCTCAAGCGACACTGAACATCCAATTAAGCTCTGTGAAAGCAGCCGATAACCTTGCTGTCGCAGAAATTAATCCAGAAGCCTTGCTTGTTACTGATGATCTTGCTCTTGGTAGTGCGAGTTATCTGGCTGCCGTTTCTCTGGCTGGATTGAACTTGCAATTGTTAGGAAATGCCACAATTGCATTTAATGTTGATGCCGATCGTGAAGGAACTGCAACATTTACATTCAGCGGATTACTGACTGCGAATGTATTGAGCGACTATACATTGGTTCTTCAAAAATATGATGCAACAACACAACAATGGATCTCTATTGGTGGTACTAATCCACAAGCGACATTGGTTGATTTATCCCTCATTGGTGGGGTTGCAACTGCGGTGGTGGAAGGTTTGGAAGCAGGCCAATATCGTGCCTTCATTGGTTATGAAGGCTTGTTGGGTGTTGGTTTAGGTGGAACATTGACAGGTACAATGGATGTTTATAATCCATATGTTGTGGCTGGATATTCAGTTGATCCTATCTCTGGTAACGTCATTAAAGATGTTGGTCTGAATGGTGCGGTTGATGCAGCAAGTCACAATGCCATTATCTCAATGGTGAATAGCAATCCAGTAAGTGCAACAGGAACAACAACCGTTGTAGGTACTTACGGCACTTTGGTAATCGATCAACATGGTAACTATACTTACACACCAAATGCCAATGGACTGAATCTCGGTAAAGTTGATGAATTTACCTATACCTTAAAAGATCCAGTAACAGGCAATACTTCGCAAGCTGTTCTCTATATTCACTTGGATAGTAGTGGTGTCGATATGACTTGGAATCCAGCGGACCCATCTCAACCTGCTGTGATTACAGGTCCAGTGCCTGTAGATGCAATGGATAACGTTGCGTCAGCTGAGATTGATCTGGTTTATCCAACAACGACACAGTTCTTTGATAATGCAATCAGCTACAACTGGTTACTCGGTGTCGGTGGTATTGTGATCGGAACCAAAGAGGGCACAGCAACCTTCACTGTTGCTCCAGGACATATTACAGAAGCAATTTTCGCGGTGAACTTTGGTTCAGTTGCGACGGTTGTTGATGGTTTACATGTGGTGTTAACCCGAGTTAACCCAGACGGTACGCGTACGGTAGTTGCGGATAGTTCTAATGCGGGTATCCTTGATTTACTCGGTATTTTTGGCTCTGAAGTGAAATTCAAAGTGGATAATCTAGGTGCAGGCACTTATGAGTTGTTCATGGAGAGCAACACACTTCTGACTGCTCTTGGTAATGTTACTGCGGATATCACCTTGAATCATGGTGACATTACTCAAGTACCGACATTGGTTGTAGATCCAGTCATAGGTAATGTGCTTGCAGATAACAATTCAGGTATATACGGCCCAGGTTATACGCCAGACTATATTACGACCACAACGGTTGTGACTTCGGTGACAGCTGAAAATGGTAATACAGCAGGTGTAAGCACAGGCTTAGCAACCATTATTGTGGGTGCATACGGTAGCTTAACCATTAATTCAGATGGTAGTTATAGCTATCAAGCGACAGCAAATACCTTGAATATTGGTAAAGTAGATAGCTTTACTTATACCGTGGTCGATCCTGTCACTGGTAGAACTGATACAGCCAACTTACATATCCAAATCGGTTCGCCAGATGTGGATGTTAATTGGAATGTTGCTAACCCAGGCGCAGATGCTGTTATCCCTGCACCAGTAGCAAACGCAGATACTAATGATGCAACAATTAGTATGAAGCCAGTCACTGATGCGGCTGTCGATGTAGCAAGTGGTAACGTAACCATCGGTAATTTAGCTGGTTTCCCTCCACTTCCTGTATTGAGTAGTACGGTTACATCGAACCAATTTGTTATTGCTGCAAATTCGGTGAGTGATGTACATGTTGCATTGAATTATACGACAGCAGGTGTATCAGTCTTACCAACTGCTGGTTATACCATTCAACAATTCGTTGGTGGTTCGTGGGTAAATACTGTTTATACCGGATCTGCGACAACTATACTTGGTGGTCTTGGTGCTTCAGCATTCTCTGCCGATATCGCACATTTATCAGCTGGCACATATAGAGTCGAGTTTAGCCTAGCAGGAGTGAGCGTTGGAGCACTTACACTTGATTCTGTAGTGACAACCAAAGCCACACACTTGAACACCTATACACCAGATAGCTTAACAGATTGGATTCACGGCAATATCTTGTTAGGTGATACTGCTGGTGGAGTGGCAGATACAAAAGATGCTTCTCAGTTGTTGGTTGAAGTCTCACCGGGCAATTATCAAATTGCGGCAGGCCAAGCGATTAATACGGGTGAAGGTACATTGTATCTTTACAATGATGGTTCGTATTACTACAAAGCACTTGATAGTGCAGCGAATGCAACCTTTGACTCAATTAACTACAAACTGGTCTCTGTGACTGGTGCTGAGTCTACCAGTACATTGACCATTAACTTAAGTCAAGAGTTGAATAGCCTTGCAGTCAGTACTTCTGCAAATGATACCTTCACGCTTGGTAATGGCTCTGATACCTTGATTTATAACACTTTGACAGCTGCAAGCGTTAACAGTGCAACTGGTGGTAATGGGGTAGATACTTGGACTGACTTCCATGTGGGCAATGTCGCGACGGATAGTCAAGCTGATAAGATTGATCTAAGTAATTTATTACTTGGTGATCCAACAAGCTTAACGCTTGGTCTGTATGTCTCGGTTAACTACGATGCGGCAACTCAAAATGCCACGATTAGTGTAGATCGTGATGGTTTAGGTCTCACTTATTCAAGTACACAGTTGTTGACACTGCATGTTGATGAACCGACAGCATCGTTAACACTGAATGATTTACTGAATAATGGACAAATCATTTACTAATCCAAATCCTTTACTTTAAAAAGAGAACCTTCGGGTTCTCTTTTTCATTTTGTGAAGTACATATAAATATATGCTATGGTGTTTAAAACACTTAAAAATTCTAAAAATTGAAGATATGAGCATTACAACGATTTCAGCACTCGAACAATTGATACATTTGCTGAGTGAGCAATTTTTTAAACAGGTACAGCCGCATATTGATGTGCCTAAAGCAGTGATCTTCTGTTCTTATGGAGAACAGACACAACGTTGCCAAGTTTGGCATTCAACCTGTTCAGATTTTGCTGATAGTCAACAACAATTATTTGATTTCTTAGAGCAACAATTCGCTGTAACTGAAAAGCTGCCTATATTTATGAAATTTGATGTTGCTTTTAATATCCAACAAGAAAATTGGCAAGACATTGAACAGACTTTAAAAAACCAATTCCATAATAATCATTACCGGAAAGGAATCAGTTTTGATGCAGATTTTAACTGTTGTTTCTTGGAGCAAGAGCTATACGGCAAAGCCATGATTCGTGCGCTGAGCTATAACACGCCTAACTTTATTGATGAGAAAAACCTAAATAGTAGCCTTTTAAAAAAATATCCAAATCAGCACCGCACTATAAAAATTGAAGAGCTTCAACAACTCTGGACGTTTGATACTCATGCTGTGTTTTATGAAGCAGGGCAGTTGATTCCTTTGCAGAGTCAGTTCACTGAAAATGGCGTGCGTTATCTACTGGAACCGAAAAAACAGCATTTTAAAAAGATGATTGAAGGGAATGCCCAATTTCTCTATCAGCAAATCCAAAGTGATGGGCGATTCGCTTATGGTTTTTTCCCTGCCTATGATCGTGAAATCCGAAGCTATAATACGGTTCGGCACTGTACGTCGGTTTATGCCTTGCTCGAAACTTTAGCAATTCAATCACATCAGGCTTATATCGAAAAAATTCAGGCGGCGATTGCTTATGCTTTGCAGCATTTCTATATCGAGAAACAGACGAAATTGGCGTATATGCTGGATGGTAATGAAGCGACAGGTCTAGATGAAATCAAGTTAGGTGCCAATGCCGCAGCGATTTTAATGCTCAGCAAATACCAAGAAATCACAGGAGATGATCGCTATCTAGTTTATGCACAGGCTTTAGCCAATGGTATTTTATCAATGGTCAATGATGCAGGCGAAACCACGCATGTATTGCATTACCCAAGTTATGAGATTAAAGAGAAATTCCGCATCATTTATTATGATGGCGAAGCAACCTTGGCCTTATTACGTCTTTACCAGCTTCAAGCAGATCAAAAATTACTTCAAACCGTCAAATGTATGTTTGAACGCTTCATAGAAAAAAAATATGACCGTTATCATGACCATTGGCTCAGCTACTGCAGCAATGAACTGACCAAAATCTGCCCCGAAGAAAAATATTTCCAGTTTGGTCTGAATAATTATTTAAGGCATCTGGTGTTTATCCGCAACCGTAAAACAGCTTATGCCACTTTGTTGGAAATGATGATGGCAGCCTATCAAATGGTTCTTCGGATTCGGGCACTTGGTTTAGAACATTTGTTTGAGAAGGCACAATTCGATGATTTAAAAAAGCTGATTGAGTTTCGGGCTGAGTTTCAGCGCACAGGATTTTTCTATCCAGAAGTCGCCATGTATATGGCACGGCCAGATAAAATCTTGAATGCCTTCTATGTGCGGCATGATCGTTTTCGTGTACGGATTGATGACCAAGAACATAATCTTTCTGGCTATGTTGCTTATGTTCAGCACTTTGAAACGGAAGCTTGAGGATGGAATCAATGAGTACGCCTCAAGAAATCAAAATTATTAGCCAGATAGGCAACCAAGACTTTCAATCTCCTGTTTGGCAGACAGAAATTTCAGGGGATTGTTCAGCTTGGATTCTATTGTATATGGCTTTAGAGGCAGTTGTTGACGGTCAGTTACAACTTGAAGATCTGATAGTTGTTGATTCAACTCTCCAAGCGAAGCAAATGGATTCCTCTGATTTGATCTGGAACCCAAGCAATTCAGTTTTACAGTTATTGCAATATCTCAGCTTTACTCAAAGCCATGCTGCCCAACAGTTACTAGGTTGCCATCTGTTTGGAAATTGGCAACAAGCAGAAATTGAAATCGCCAATAAAGCAGGGCAGTTTGGATTGAACATTCAGCATCAATCTACTGCGAACAAAAATACCCTGCAAAAACTCTATGGTTTAGCCGAATCCATCTTTAATCTACCGATTGAATTGCTGAAGCAGGTTTTTGTGAAAGGACTCAAGATTAATGAACAGGAGATTGCTTCTATTCATTCATTATTGACCTGCACACAACTTGATGCAGTGATTTATCTCACTGATCAAAAACACGATTACTTTTTTTCTTATCGTCATCAAAATCAGACACTCGGTATTTTTCTGCTCTTAGATCAGTTGCATCGTATTGATCATTTGGTGCCGTACTATCATTTTTTCCAACAAGGTCTATTACAAACTAAACAACTACAAGCCAAAACTGAATGGATCAATATTCTTGGTGATACCTATTTGGGTGAGTTTTATACCGAAAAAAGAAAAAACAAAGGCATAGATGATGCTTTACAACGTTATGGTTATAGCCATTCTTTTGAAGCAATTAAACAATTTTTTGGGTCTGATGATATTAATATTGCTAATTTAGAAGCAGTTTTCAATCTTGAAGAAAATTCAATTTTAGCAGGAAGAAAAGACTATATTTTGGGAGCAAAAGCTCAGGAAACCTTAGCTGAATTTAAACGTGTTCATCTCAATACTTTGTGTTTGGCCAATAATCATTTAAAAGACTATGGTGAAGCCAGTCTAAAATATACTTTAGGTCAGTTAGAACTCGCTAATATTGACTTTATTGGGGCGGGTGAGAATCAACAACAGGCACATCAATGTCTAGAAATTAAAAATAATCAGGGGCAATGCTTGGCTATTTTTAATGGCTATTGGCATAGAAGAGCTGCCTATCAAGCGTATGATTTTTATGCACTCGGTAACAGTGCTGGGGTGGCCTGTCTCAATGCGATTTTATTCGAACAGCTGATGCAATATCGTTTAGCGCATCCAACCCATAAAATTATGGTGATTTGTCATTGGGGTGTGGATTTTAAATTGATCCATCCTGAGCAAGAAAAACTGTCCAAGGTACTGACTCAGATTGGGGCTGATGTGGTGATTGGTCATGGCGCTCATACCATTCAGCCAATTCAAACGATTCATCAAAAGCCTGTTATTTTTGGCATTGGCAATGGGGTATTTAATAGCAATGGTCATTTTGAAAAATATCAGGCCTTGCCTTATGGGGCTGTTGTTCGAATCAATTTAAGCCAATCGCAATTAAAGCTGTATCCAATTTATACCCATAATCAGAAGACCTTTTGGCAACCTCACGTTGTTGATGAGATGCAATTTGAACAGGCAAAATCATTATTGACCCATCAATTAGATCCAGCAAATTACATTGTGGGGCAGGATGATTTAGGTCATTATCTTCAGCTTAACTTTTAAGGATATTGGTTGTAATTGTTGAGCATGATGTTCAGTTGTTCTTTGTTAAATCCCAGATTGCGTAAGCCACCACTGCCTAAGCGACAATCATAACTGCTCATAATATTGGTCGGTGTGGTTTTGGTCGCTTTAGGTGAACAAACATGACTGAGACCGAAAGCATGTCCCATTTCATGGATACTGGCAGCTTGGGTTTGGTAATTGAGCCGTTCCCAATCAATCAAAATAAAAGGTTGCCCTTGATTGCGGAATCCCCAACTGGTGATATCGGCATCTTTTAATTTTTCGCCATAAGAATCATAAATAATAAACAGCACTTCCTTGCTCTTTCGGCGAGGGAAGCAGGTTCTGACCGCACTAGGTAAATTGTCTGGAACGATGGCTTTGGATTGGCTTAGTTGATTGGCGAGATCACATTTACGTTTACTAAAATCTTGATAGGAATAGTAACGATGAATTTTAAACTTAAAGATTTTTTGATTATTTTCATCGACAAAGTATCGGTTCAAAATTGCCAGTTCTTTATACATTTGTGCTTTACGATCTAGGGCTTTTACTTCTGGACGATTGCTAGTCACAATAAAACTGACATTGACTACAGGTAAATGGTCTACATCTAGCGGATACTGATAGGGTAATTTTTTTATCGGGGCTTTTTGAGTGGTACAAGATGCACTAAAGATCAGACATAATAGCGTCAGGGCAGTGATTTTTAACCGCATTTTTTGTTCTCTCAAATGGTCGCGTTTTAATTATTGTAAAGCTAGCTTTTCGCATGATTTTTATTATCTTAGCAGATTTTTGGAGCTTGTATGGTGCAAGATACCAATGAACTACATCGGCAAATTTTAGAAGTGATTGCCTTGATTCCTTATGGAAAAGTAGCAAGTTATGGACAAATTGCCAAGTTGGCAGGTTTGCCTAAACATCCACGTTTAGTGGGTTATGTACTCAAGCATTTAGATAAAGATAGTGAGATTCCTTGGTATCGTGTGATTAATTCACAAGGCAAGATCAGCGTGACTCGAATCAATGAGAAAGGGGAAAATGTTCAACAGGCGTTGTTGGAACAAGAAGGGGTCTATTTGTTAAATGGTAAGGTCAGTTTAAAAATCTTTGCTTGGCAGCCTTAAATAGTTTTGGACGAATCAGAATTAATATTGAAATTAGCTTACGGTTTATTTACAATCCAGATACATAAAGTTACATTGAAATAATTTTGGTATTTAAATGAAAAAACTGTCTGTTATTTTCGGGGTTGTCGCACTAAGTTTATCTGGGTGTGCAAGTATTATATCGGGTAAAACCCAAACCATGACATTCCAAAGTACGCCAGAACTTAGTGATATTACAATTTTAAATCGTGATGGCAAGAAAATTCATGTTGGAAAAGCACCTATAACCGTAAGTCTGAATCGTGGGGCTGGTTTCTTTGTTCCTGAAAGATATACGGTTATCTTTGAAAAAGAAGGTTATGAAAAGAAAGAAATCAAAGTTACTTCGAGCATGAATGGTTGGTATATCGGGAATATTTTATTTGGTGGGGTAATTGGCTTGTTAATTATCGATCCTGCGACTGGGGCGATGTATAGTTTAAATACAAAAGATACCAACGTTGTTCTAAATGACTTAAAGAAAGAAAATCTTCAAGCCAATGCTCAATCATTAACAATTGTTTCTACGAATGTGCTTTCTGAAGAAGTTTTAGAAAAAGCAAAACCAATTCAATAAAAAGCTTAGTAATAAAACAATAAAAAAGCATGCTAAATATTTATCATGCTTTTTTAATATTTCTAAATGATTAATATAAATTATCAACGTACAATTAATACTGGAATGTGACTTTCCGCTAAAACTTTCTGTGCCACACTACCGAGTACAAATTGTTTAAAGCCTGTTCGTCCATGAGAACCCATAATAATCAGATCTGCACCTAGGTTTTGCGCCGCACCAATAATTTCCTGATGGACTGAAAAGCCTTCTAAGACTTGAGTGGCGACGGTAAGCCCATGTTCTTCAAACTTTTGCTCAGCTTTAGTTAAATTCTCTTGAACATAGCCTCTGACACGTTCAATCAAATCATTGCTTTGTCCCATACGCACATAGGCATCGGCGAGATAGGGATCTAAGGTCATTACTTCAGCAACCGTGATTTCACTGTTTAAAGCCTTTGCGAGTTGAGCTGCTTCTCGAATGACATTTGCCGCAATTTCAGAGTCATCGATCGCCACTAAGATTTTTTGATAAGCCATGAGGGATACTCCTTATATTTATGATTTTGCATTGAATTAGGTATTTAAAAATTGTTTAAATTACAAGCTATATTGTTATAGTAAACCTCTTTGGAGATAAATAAAACCTAGCATTTTTATAGGGATAGTTATTATTTATAGCATTATGGTTAAGCTTGAAAGAGTTTAAGAATAGATGAAATTTCCATAAAAATAAAAGCATGTATCATCATGATTTATCTATAAAAGCAGTCTTAATCACGCTCAAAGAATTGAATCAGTGCATCAACATTATCCGTCTGCAATTGTTCACGCATTTTCAAAATCTGTTTTTCATCTAAGTCATAAAGTTTAAGGGAAAGCAGTTTTTCAATGTCTTGTTCAGGAAAGCGGTATTTGATGACTTTGGCTGGGACACCACCGACAATCGCATAGGGTGGTACATCTTGGGTGACCACAGCACCTGTCGCCACCACAGCACCTTCACCCAGTTTCACACCTTGCATGATCATGGCACGGCTACCAATCCAGCAACCATCGGCAATGATTGTATCACCCGCAGGTTGAAAGCTACGTGTATCAAAAGGGAAGGTTGAAATCCAATCAGGGCGGTGCAATTGGTTGCCACCCATCATGATCACACATTCCGCGCCAAAGCAGACAAAGTTGCCAATATGTAGTTGGTCAATTGGTTTTTCAGCTGTCGAGGCTTTGTCATGTAGATAACGCACCACACAGCGTTCAAAACCCTGATCCCAATAAGCCGAATAATAAGAGTAATTGCCTTTGATATGGATATTCGGATTGTTTACCGTTTTAGCAATAAATTCGAACTCACACCAATGTTTAATAGGGGAGTTGATTAACTTTTCGGACATAAAGGAGATATAAAAAATAGGGAATTCGCCATTATACCGAATTGTAATTCAAGCTGAACCAATAATCTCAATTCAGCCTGTGAGCCGGCGGCTAAGTACTGTGAGGAATACGCGCAATGACTTTAATCTCAAAGTCAAAACCTGCCAACCAGGTTACGCCAATAGCAGTCCAGTTGGGATAAGGTTTTTGTGTAAATATCTGATTTTTAACTTTCATGATTTTATCGAATTGTTGTTCAGGATCAGTATGAAAAGTGGTGACATCAACAATATCATCGAAAGTGCAGCCAGCCGCTGCTAATGTCGCCGCTAAATTTTTGAAAGCTTGTTCTACCTGTTGTTCGAAATCGGGTTCTGGCGAGCCATCTTTACGGCTACCTACTTGCCCTGAAACAAAGAGTAAATCTTTAGATTGAATTGCAGCTGAATAACCATGCTGTTCATATAAAGCGTGGCGGTCTTGGGGAAATATCGCAGTTCTGGTCATGTCTGTTCTCCTTCAATATTTAAAATTTAAAGCCGCAATCCGAAAGTTGTTTAACTTTCACATACGCCTCGTATGTAAACATAATTGACATACGAGGCGTATGTCAATTAAAATTTTTGTGATGATTGATTGGTGACATACATGTCTGTTCGTGAACGAAAGATGGCGGAAACCCGTACAAAACTGATTGAAGTAGCACGTCGTGCATTTGCTGAATATGGCTATGCCGATACTTCAATGGATAAACTCACGGCAGAAGCAGGACTAACTCGTGGAGCGCTATACCATCATTTTGGTGATAAGCGTGGTTTGTTTGCAGCAGTTGTTGATCAGATTGACTCGCAGATGGCTGAATATGCTCAGCAGCATTTGGAGCAACCTGATGATCTTTGGGAAGGATTATTGCTTGAAGGGCAGACTTATATTAAAAATGCTTTAAATCCTGAGTTTCAGCGTATTGTGTTACGTGATGGACCTGCTGTGCTGGGTGATCCAGCGCATTGGCCAAGTCAAAGCAGATGCCTGCAGTCTACGCGTGAGTGCGTTGAGCAACTTTTGGCGGCAGATCGAATTAAAATGGTAGATCCAGAAGCTGCAGCAGTATTTTTAAATGGCGCGGCCATGAATGCTGCATTATGGGTGGCCTCTAGCGAAAATCCTGAACAGTTACTTCCTGAAGCCTTAAATGCTTTTCAAATTTTCGCATCAGGTTTTTTGAAAAATATATAGCTAATTATATTTTGATCCAGCATCTGAAATATAAAAAACCCCTCAAAATGAGGGGTTAATTGCATATAGAATATTAAATATATTCCACACTCACGATTTCGTATTCAACTTCACCTTGTGGTGTTTGAATTTTTGCTTCGTCGCCTTCGTTCTTACCTAAAAGACCACGTGCAATCGGTGAGTTCACTGAGATTTTATTGATTTTAAAATCTGCTTCGTCATCACCAACAATTTTATAAGTCTTACGTTCTTCGGTATCAAGATTTTCAATCGTTACAGTCACGCCAAAGACAACACGGCCATTTTGCTCAAGTGTTTTGACATCAATTTCTTGTACTGCGCCCAGTTTACCTTCGATATCCTGAATACGACCTTCGCAGAAACCTTGCTGTTCACGCGCAGCATGATATTCAGCATTTTCCTTTAAATCACCGTGTTCACGAGCTTCAGCAATCGCTTGGATAATACGTGGGCGATCCACTGTCTTGAGCTGTTGTAATTCTTTCTCTAAGGCAACCTTGCCTTCGGGAGTCATAGGATAACGTTGCATTCTGGTCCCCTCTAAATTGGTTGGGAAAATACAGGATTAAAAAAAGAAAAAGCCCGCCACCGATAAGGTGACGGGACTTTATCGGTAGAGAATTAACCTACAGTTTGTAAATCTTGCAAGCGGTATACATCCATTGGCAATTTCACAGCAAATGCTTGGCAAACTGCTTCAGCACCGTTAATTGTCGTGGTGTAATACACCTTGCCTTGGAGGGCAGCACGACGAATCATGGCAGAATCATACTGAGCTTGTTTGCCTTCAGTTGTGTTGACAATAAGATGAATTTCACCATTTTTCAAGCGGTCAACAATATGTGGGCGACCTTCGGTCACTTTATTGACTGCTTCGCACTCAATGCCTGCTTCTTTTAGGACACGATGCGTACCATTGGTTGCAACAAGCTTAAAGCCATAAGCGATTAACTGTTTTGCAATGTCGGCAATGTATTTCTTATCTGATTCACGAACAGATAAGAATGCATGTTTGACTTCGCCTTCGGTTGGTAAGCCCGGTAAACGTTCATTTGAACCAAGCACTGCTTTGTAGAATGCTTCACCAAATGTTTTACCAACGCCCATCACTTCACCTGTAGATTTCATCTCAGGCCCAAGCATTGGATCTACGCCAGGGAATTTGGCAAATGGGAACACCGCTTCTTTAACAGCAAAATGTGTTGGAATGATTTCTTTGGTGAAACCTTGTGATTCCAAAGATTGGCCAGCCATACAGCGAGCAGCCACTTTTGCTAAAGAGTCACCAATACATTTAGAAACGAAAGGAACGGTACGTGATGCACGTGGGTTCACTTCAAGGATATAAATGTCGTCGCCTTTCACCGCAAACTGAACGTTCATCAAGCCAATAACGCCAAGCTCTTTTGCCATCGCAACCGTTTGACGACGCATCTCATCCTGAACTTCTTGTGAAAGCGAGTAAGGAGGAATTGAACATGCTGAGTCACCTGAGTGAATACCGGCTTGTTCAATGTGCTGCATGATACCGCCGATCACAACATCTTTACCGTCAGATACGCAGTCCACGTCAACTTCAGTTGCATCGTCAAGGAAACGGTCAAGTAGGACAGGGGCTTCATTCGACGCTTGTACTGCTTCACGAAGGTAACGTTTAAGTTCCTCTTCGTTATAGACGATTTCCATTGCACGACCACCCAATACATAAGATGGGCGAACAACTAGTGGATAACCCACTTTAGCCGCTTCAGAAATACCTTCTTCAGCAGATTTTACAATGCTGTTGTTTGGTTGACGAAGTTGTAGACGTTGAATCATTTGCTGGAAACGTTCACGGTCTTCTGCACGGTCAATTGCATCAGGAGATGTACCAATGATTGGTGTACCTGCTTCTTCCAAAGCACGTGCCAATTTCAAAGGTGTTTGACCACCGTACTGTACGATCACGCCTTTAGGCTTCTCGGTACGTACGATTTCAAGTACATCTTCAAGTGTTACTGGCTCGAAGTATAAACGGTCAGATGTGTCATAGTCGGTTGAAACAGTTTCAGGGTTACAGTTCACCATGATCGTTTCATAACCGTCTTCACGCATTGCAAGCGCAGCGTGTACACAGCAGTAGTCAAACTCGATCCCTTGACCAATACGGTTAGGACCACCACCAATCACCATGATCTTGTCACGGTTTGATGGATTTGCTTCACATTCTTCATCGTAAGTTGAATACATGTAAGCAGTACCAGATTCAAACTCTGCTGCACAGGTATCAACACGTTTGTAAACTGGATATACACCCAAGTTCCAACGTTGTTTACGGAATTGCTTTTGTGAAATACCCATCAAGTCAGCAATACGCAGGTCAGATAAACCTTTGCGCTTGAATGAACGGATATTGTCAGCATTTAAGTCACCAAAACCTAATGCTTTCACTTGAGCTTCAGTTTTAATGATGTCTTCGATTTGGATCAAGAACCAACGGTCGATCTTGGTTGCTTCAAATACGTCATCTAGAGAGAAACCATGACGGAATGCATCAGCAACGTACCAGATACGCTCTGGACCAGGAACTTTAAGCTCTTTTAAGATGATGTCTTTGGCATTGGCTGTACCAGCTTCAACTTTCTCGTCAAAGCCGCTTACGCCCACTTCAAGACCACGAAGTGCTTTTTGTACAGATTCTTGGAAGTTACGACCAATCGCCATCACTTCGCCCACAGATTTCATCTGAGTCGTTAGTACTGGCTCAGCTTGTGGGAATTTTTCGAAGTTAAAACGTGGAATCTTAGTGACAACATAGTCAATCGATGGTTCGAAAGATGCAGGTGTAATACCGCCAGTGATGTCATTTTTCAATTCATCAAGGGTATAACCTACTGCAAGTTTCGCCGCGATTTTAGCAATCGGGAAACCTGTTGCTTTAGATGCAAGTGCAGATGAGCGAGAAACACGTGGGTTCATCTCGATCACAACCATACGACCGTCTTTCGGGTTAATACCGAATTGAACGTTCGAACCACCAGTCTCTACACCAATTTCACGAAGAACTGCAACAGATGCATTACGCATCAATTGATATTCTTTGTCTGTCAATGTTTGAGCAGGCGCAACGGTGATTGAGTCACCTGTGTGAACGCCCATTGGGTCGAAGTTTTCGATCGCACAGACGATGATGCAGTTGTCGTTTTTGTCACGAACAACTTCCATCTCGTATTCTTTCCAACCAATCAAAGATTCATCAATCAATAATTGTTTGGTTGGAGAAAGATCGAAACCACGTTCACAGATTTCTAGGAATTCTTCGCGGTTATACGCGATACCGCCACCTGAACCACCCATCGTGAATGATGGACGAATGATCACAGGGAAACCGAAGCCTGCTTGAATCGCCAATGCTTCTTCCATTGTTTCAGCAATGGCAGCTTTTGGACATTCCAAACCAATTTTACGCATCGCGATATCAAACAGTTTACGATCTTCTGCTTTTTCAATCGCTTCTTTTGATGCACCAATCAATTCAACATTATATTTTTCAAGAACACCGTGCTCATCTAAAGCAAGGGCACAGTTCAATGCAGTTTGGCCACCCATGGTTGGCAGAACTGCATCTGGACGTTCTTTTTCAATGATTTGTGCAACTGTCTGCCAAGTGATTGGCTCGATATACGTCGCATCCGCCATTGCAGGGTCAGTCATAATGGTCGCTGGGTTAGAGTTCACCAAAATAACGCGATAACCTTCTTCACGAAGCGCTTTACATGCTTGCGCACCTGAATAGTCAAATTCGCAGGCTTGACCAATGACAATAGGACCAGCACCAATAATTAAGATGCTTTTAATATCCGTACGTTTAGGCATTATTCGCTCCGTAATTACTTCTTAGCTGCTTCGATAAGTTCGATGAAATGATCGAACAATGGGGCACAGTCATGTGGACCAGGGCTGGCTTCAGGGTGACCCTGAAAACTGAATGCTGGTTTGTCAGTGCGATGAATACCTTGGTTTGTACCATCAAACAGTGAGCGATGTGTCACTTTTAAGTTTGCAGGTAAAGTACTCTCGTCAACAGCAAAGCCGTGGTTTTGAGAAGTAATCATCACTGTACCTTTCTCAAGGTTTTGTACAGGATGGTTAGCGCCGTGATGACCATGATTCATTTTCATGGTTTTCGCGCCAGAAGCGAGCGCCAAAATTTGGTGACCCAAGCAAATACCGAATACAGGTAGGTTGGTTGTATCAACAATAGTTTTCACTGCTTCAATTGCATAATCACATGCTGCTGGATCGCCAGGACCATTCGATAAGAACACGCCATCTGGATTGAGTGTGAGCACTTTTTCAGCAGGGGTTTGTGCAGGAACAACAGTTAATTTACAACCACGGTCTGCAAGCATACGTAAGATGTTGGTTTTGACACCGTAATCGTATGCAACAACATGAAATTTTAATTCTGGTTGGGTGAAACCTTCGCCCAAAGTCCAAGAGCCTTCAGTCCATTCAAAACCTGTCGGATCACAGCATTCTTTCGCAAGATCTAGACCGTTTAAACCACCAAATGCACGTGCTTTTGCAATTGCTTCTTCTTCTGTAATATTTTCGCCAGCAAGGATGCAACCATTTTGTGCACCTTTGTCGCGTAGAATACGCGTCAATTTACGCGTATCAATATCAGCAATCGCAACAACATTATGTTGTTCTAAATATTCACTCAGTGATTGCTCAGCACGGAAATTACTATGTAATAAAGGCAGATCACGAATAATTAAACCATTCGCCCATACTTTATGGATGCGACCTGATTCAACGTCTTCACTATTACAGCCAGTATTTCCAATATGAGGATAAGTCAACGTCACAATTTGTTGTGCGTAGCTTGGGTCAGTCAAAATTTCTTGATAACCAGTCATGGCAGTGTTAAAAACGACTTCACCAGTCGTACTACCCGATGCACCGATAGACGTTCCTTTAAAGATCGTTCCATCTGCGAGGGCTAAAATGGCGGGGGTGCTCAAACCAAAGCTCCTGAACTAAGACCACAAAAATAGGGCTGTAAAAAAGCGAGAAGACATAAAAAAAGGCAGGCCGTCTTTAAAAAAACATGCCCCTCCTTCCAGTCTGCTCGCTTGTAACTTAACAGCGCATTATACGCATGAGTCGGTGAAAAGTCTATGTGTTTTATTTATTAAAGTCAGAATTTACCAATTTCTTTTATAAGCATTCGCAGGGCAGTGTCTATTGCAAAATCAATCATCCTTCTATCGATATCATGAGATATTATGCAAATTGTTAGACAATTTTTTTTGTGTTTGGGATGTGGCCGTTTTATCTTATATCTAGCCAAAAAATCAACAATCAATAAAGAGGGTAATCAAAATGGCTGAGAATCAAACCACACCTGCAACTGCTGAAGAAGTAAAAACTGCTGTAGTTGAAAAAACCACGAAAGCGAAAGAAGCTGTTGCTGAAAAGACTGCTGAAGTCAAAGAAGTGGTTGCTGAAAAAACTGCAAAAGCAAAAGAGGTTGTTGCAGAAAAAACTGCGAAGGCGAAAGAAGTGATTGCAGAAACTCAAGAGCAAGCCAAAGAAGTGATCGCTGAAACTCAAGGTCAAGTAAAAGAAGCTTTAGCTGAAACTCAAGAAAAAATTGAGGCTGAAGCGAAAGAATTGAATCAAAACATTCAAAACCAGCTGACTCAAATCAAGCAAGATCTTCTAGAGCGTATTGAAGTGATTAAGACTCAACTTAATTCATCGCAAGGTAACTTACTTGAACTTAAAAATGCATTGAAAATTGAATTAAATGCATTGATTGAAGACCTGACCAAAGTAAGCAAAGAACTGAAAGATGACATTAGCCAGATTTCAGTGAAGCACAAAGATACATTGGTAGGTAGCTTTAAACGCACTAAAGAACAAGCGGTTGAAGCTTGGAATAAAGTACGTGCTAGCTAATTAATTGCAGGCATAAAAAAAGCGAGAATTTTTCTCGCTTTTTTTATTTTTTAAATTTAAAACTGATGTAACCAATCACGTTTGTTATGAAAGTCAGCTTGAGGACTACTGTGTTGCATCGCAAAATACTGCATACCTTGCGTAGTTTCCAGAACAGCAGTCAAACCAAGATATACGTCAGCCCATTTTAATTCATGCTCGCGCATAAATTGCGACAAATCTAAACTGACATTTAAGCCATAATGGGTGCGCTGTAAATGATTCAATTCAATGTCATATGCTGCAATCGGCGGCATATTTTCAGGAAAACGGTATTCTTCAAATTGATAAACTTGCCAAGCCTGAGAAGGTGATAGATTAATTTCACGGTAGAGATCTTGATCTTTCACGCCGACAAAAATTTCAAAGCAAGTGTGTTCCCATAAAAAGTCTTGACGTGGATGTGCCGTGACTTGATTCGGGTAAATCAGAAATTGATTTGGGTCACGAACCCAAAAACCAACATTTAAGGTTGCTGGTGTTTGTTGCTCAATCGCTCCAACGACCGTAATGGCACTAAAGCGATCAAAGGCAGACAGCTCATAACTTGCCATCGTAATTACTTATTATTTAAATGAGCAAAACGAACCAAGTTAGACAGGTGTTGGTTTTGCTTTGCTGCTTTTTTATAAAGCAAAACAATTTTACCAATTTTCTGTACAGATTCTGCACCTGTTGCTTCAACAATGGCATCAATCACTGCAGCACGCGCATCACGGTCTTCACCCGCAATTTTCACTTTAATCAATTCGTGATCATTTAGCGCACGATTTGTTTCTTCAATGACGTTTTCTGTAAGACCTTGGCCACCAACCATTACCACTGGATTAAGTGCATGACCAATTTGACGTAAACGTTTACGTTCATGGATAGATAAAGCCGCCATTAAAAATACCTGATTGGAAAAACGACCTAGTATAACTTGCATCCCGATTCTAAGATAGATTCAGAAGACAAGCACTTGAAACAAATATGTGAAAATTGCTGAAATATCCAATGATGATGATCGAAAAAAATCTGTAAAAGTTCGTGTGAATGAAGTACATCCGTACTGTAATGAGAGTAATTTTCACGTACAATGACTCATCAGAAGTTTTTTGAAATTTAGTGAGTTATGGCGACACGCATTACCAATCAAAAATTGTCTAAAAGCAGTCGTGTGTGGATGCGAGAGCACTTAGATGACCATTTTGTGAAGAAAGCACAAAAGGAAGGTTATCGCGCACGCGCGGCATATAAGTTACTTGAAATCCAAGAAAAATATAAAATGATCAAACCTGGGATGACGGTTGTCGACTTAGGCGCGGCGCCAGGTAGCTGGTCGCAAATTGCAGGTAAATTGGTCGGATCAAATGGTTTAGTGATTGCTTCAGATATTTTGGCAATGGATGCTCTTCCAGATGTGACCTTCTTGCAAGGTGACTTTCGCGAGGAAGAAGTTTTCGAAAAATTGTTAAATATTTTAAATGGACGTCAAGTAGACGTTGTAATTTCAGATATGGCCCCCAATACATCAGGTAATAGGGCTGTTGATCAACCGCGTCAAATTTACTTATGTGAATTGGCTTTGGATTTTGCTCAGAAAGTACTCGGACCCAACGGACAGTTTCTTGTTAAAGTGTTCCAAGGTTCAGGATTTGATGAGTTCAGAAAACAAGTGGTCGATGGTTTTGATGTATTAAAAACAGCCAAACCTGCGGCTTCACGTGCTCGATCGAAAGAAGTTTTTTTGATTGGCCAAGGTCGTAAAAAGGCATTGCAATAAAAGTGTACTTGCCAAGTTGTTAAAAATTGTGCATTTTGTACCTTTTAAGTTTTTTGCAACGCAAATTCATTGCTGTTTTTGTGAAGGTCAGCCAAGATTAGGTATGATCAAATTAGATTGATATGGGAATAAAGCCTTGAGCGATTACTTCAAGAATGCCGTATTGTGGCTCATCATACTCGGTGTTTTGATTTTTAGCAACGTCAGTGACCGCAATAAGCCTGCAGCGATGAAATATTCTGATTTCGTTGCAGCGGTGAATGCTGGGCAAATTAAACAAGTCACAATTGACGGTTTAAATATTAATGGTGAAAAAACCAATGGCTCTGCCTTTGAGACGGTTCGTCCTCAAGTAGAAGACACTGAGTTGCTACCAAGCTTGAATAAACAAAATGTAGTTGTTGAAGGCACAGCGCCACAACGTCAAGGCATTTTGATGCAACTTCTCATTGCGAGTTTCCCTGTATTGCTCATCATCTTATTATTCATGTTCTTCATGCGTAATATGGGCGGTGGTGCAGGTGGCAAAAACGGTCCTATGAGTTTTGGTAAGTCAAAAGCAAAAATGTTATCTGAAGATCAAATCAAGTTAACATTTAGTGATGTTGCAGGCTGTGACGAAGCAAAACAAGAAGTGGTTGAAATCGTTGATTTCTTAAAAGACCCTGCTAAATTCAAACGCCTTGGTGCAACCATTCCACGTGGTGTACTCATGGTTGGTCCTCCAGGTACTGGTAAAACATTATTGGCGAAAGCCATTGCTGGTGAAGCTAAGGTTCCATTCTTTAGTATCTCTGGTTCTGACTTTGTTGAAATGTTTGTTGGTGTCGGTGCATCTCGTGTCCGTGACATGTTCGAGCAAGCAAAACGCCATGCGCCATGTATCATCTTTATTGATGAGATTGATGCAGTTGGTCGTCATCGTGGTTCGGGTACAGGTGGTGGTCATGATGAGCGTGAACAGACCCTGAACCAGATGCTTGTTGAAATGGATGGTTTTGAAGGCAATGAAGGCGTTATCGTTATTGCTGCAACCAACCGTGTTGATGTCTTGGATAAAGCATTGCTTCGTCCAGGTCGTTTTGACCGTCAAGTGATGGTTGGTTTACCAGACATTCGTGGTCGTGAACAAATCTTGAATGTTCACTTGAAGAAACTTCCTTCTGTTACAGGTGTAGATCTTAAAGTTCTTGCACGTGGTACGCCAGGATTCTCAGGTGCGCAACTTGCAAACTTAGTCAATGAAGCTGCATTGTTTGCTGCTCGCCGTAATAAAAACACGGTAGATATGCATGACTTTGAAGATGCAAAAGACAAGATCTACATGGGTCCAGAACGTAAATCGATGGTGATTCGTGAAGAAGAACGTCGTGCGACGGCTTACCATGAAGCTGGCCATGCCATTGTTGCTGAAATTTTGCCAGGTACAGACCCTGTGCATAAAGTGACAATCATGCCACGTGGTTGGGCATTGGGTGTGACTTGGCAGTTGCCTGAACAAGATCAGACCAGCCACTATAAAGATAAGATGTTGAATGAACTTTCTATCTTGTTTGGTGGTCGTATCGCAGAAGAAGTATTCATTAACCAAATGTCGACAGGTGCATCTAACGACTTTGAACGTGCAACCAAAATGGCACGTGCAATGGTAACCAAGTACGGTATGTCAGATCGCCTTGGTGTCATGGTTTATGAAGACGAAAACCAAAGTGGTTTCTTCGGTAATGTGGGTAGCCGTACGATTTCTGAAGCAACTCAACAAAAAGTTGATGAAGAAGTACGTCGTATCTTGGATGAACAGTATAAAGTTGCGCGCGACATCTTGGAAAATAACAAAGATATCGCACATGCAATGGTGAAAGCGTTGATGGATTGGGAAACAATCGATCGTGATCAAATCCGTGACATCATGGAAGGTCGTGAGCCGCAACCACCTAAAGTTTATGTTGCTGAAAATCCTGTGGCTGCATTTGAACCGCCGAAAGATGGTCCATCTACTCCACCACCATTACCAGCAATGGGCTAATCAAAGATAAAATAAAAAGAGCGACTTCGGTCGCTCTTTTTTTGTCTCGATTTTGGCCTAAACTGAAAATAAATCAGCTATGCACCAAGCTCTGTCTTGTTAAAATAAACATATTCCAATGTGGAGCGTTTTGATGCAGTTGATGCCCTTAGCACAATGTAAGTTACAGTGCGGCCGTTTTAGGTTAGACCTCTCCCAACCCCAAGTGATGGGGATTTTAAATGTCACACCTGATTCATTTAGTGATGGTGGGCAACATCATCAAAAAGACCAAGCCATTCAACATGCGTTGCAGATGATGCAAGATGGGGCCAGCATTATTGATATCGGTGGTGAGTCGACTCGTCCGAATGCTTCAGCAGTTGCATTGGAAGAAGAAATTCGTCGTGTGATTCCTGTGGTTGAAGCATTATCTAAATACGATGTGATTATATCGATTGATACCAGTCAGCCAGAAGTGATGCGTGCAGCCGTTCAGGCAGGAGCACATATCTGGAATGATGTGCGTGCATTAACCCGCCCAAAGGCATTAGAAACGGCTGCTGAATTAAATATCCCTGTGGTGCTGATGCATATGCGTGGTGAACCGACTAATATGAATCAGCTTGATCAATATAATGATGTGACTGAAGATGTGATCTATGAATTGCAACAACGCTTAGATCAAGCCATTGCTGTTGGTGTTAAAGCTGAACATATTATTATTGATCCTGGTTTTGGCTTCGCTAAAAATGCCCAACAAAACTTTCAGTTATTGAATGAGTTCTGGAAACTCAATCGAATGGGCTATCCGATTTTATCTGGATTATCACGGAAACGTTTTATTGGTGAAGCCTTAAATGGTGTACCTGCTCAAGAGCGAGCGGTTGGTAGTGTGACAGGACATCTCTTAAGTATACAGCAGGGTGCGAGTATTGTTCGGGCACATGATGTTAAAGCCACCAGCGATGCGATAAAAGTCTGGAACATGATGCAAGCTTAAACGTTCTTGATGTGTCAGTAGAGCTTAAGGGCTCTATTGACTTGCTTGATCAGATTAAATATAACAAAGCTATAAAATAAGATAAGTGATATTAAAAATGGAAAATAAAACAATTACATATAAAAGTTTATGGGTGTTTGCCCTTATTCTGAGTCTTGGTTTTATTGTTTCTGCTGCCGTGATGGGGTATTCGCTTAAACAGTTCAATAGTACTAAAAATTCAATTACGGTCAAGGGGTTAGCAGAAAAACCGATTCAAGCGGATTCTGCACGCTGGGAAATCAACTTACAAACCAACCACACTTCAGACACGATTCCACAAGCCTATCAATTGCTTGATCAACAAATGAAAGCATTACAAGCATTCTTTGTTGAACATGGTTTTAAAGCAGCGGATATGCAGCTCGGTAATAAGAGTTCTCAATCTTATTATGAGGAAGTTGATACAGGCGAGGGACGAACCAAGCGTGAGTTTAAAGGCTATATCGCCTTGCAGTCTTTGGTCATTAGTAGTCGAGATATTAAGAAAATTGAACAGGCGGCAAAAGATGCTTATATGTTGGATGAAAAGGGCATTGCAATTGAACAGAAGCCTGAATATTTGGTTTCTAATTTAGAAGAAATCAAAATGTCGTTGATTGCCAATGCCACCAAGAATGCCTATAGCCGTGCCAATGAGTTTGCAAAAGTTGGTGGTGTGAAAGTGGGAATGATGCGTTCAGCCAGTCAAGGCGCATTCTATATTCTGCCTGAAAGTGGTTCAGATGATGACAGTGATTATGGGGGTGCTTATGACAAAGCCACCATCAATAAAATTGCCCGTGTGGTGGTGACCATCAATTATGCGATTGAATAACTTTTCAGCCTTGCGTTAAGTCAAGATGCTCTAAATAGATCGAAGGAAAGATACATACAAATACCATGTATCTTTCTTTTTTTGCATACAATCTTTGATTATCACCTTCATTTGAAAAGACAAAATAGAATTTAGGAATTTAAGTATGCACCAATCCACAAAAATATTAACACTGAGTTTGCTCAGCTGTATGATCATGGCTTGTAGTAATCCAGTCAAAGAACAGAGTCGCGTAGCAGTTGAAACAACAATGCCAGTGTCACCTGCACCAATGACCATGTCAAATCAGGGATTGGCACAAACTCGCAAGATGATTGCACCTGCATCTTATATTGCTGTCATGCCGACGATGGAAAGACCGCGATTAGAACAGAATACGGAAAAGTATCAAAAAAATGAGGTCAATCCTGTTTACCGTGTTGCGGATCAAGCTGTTTCAACTTTTAGTATTGATGTCGATACGGGAAGCTATACCAACACACGTCGTTTCTTGAATGATGGTCGTTTACCGCCTGTGGATGCAGTTCGTGCCGAGGAGATGATTAACTACTTTGATTATCAATATCCACAGCCAAATAGTATTCATCCATTTTCAGTGACCACGGAAACCGTAGATTCACCTTGGAAAGAAAATGCCAAACTGATCAAAATTGGTATTCAGGCTAAAGATCTCACCACCAAACAATTACCTCCTGCCAATCTGGTATTTTTGGTGGATGTCTCAGGTAGTATGGATGCAGCAGACAAATTGCCTTTGGTTAAACAAACTTTGCGGTTACTCACTGAGCAATTACGCCCTCAAGACAAAGTCACCATTATTACTTATGCCAGCGGTGAAAAACTGGTTCTAGAACCAACCTCTGGAAATGAAAGAGACAAGATTTTAGCCGTGATTAATGCCTTGCAGGCAAGCGGGGCAACCGCAGGTGAACAAGCGATTCAACTGGCCTATAAACAAGCTGAAAAAGCTTTGGTGAAAAACGGGATTAACCGAATTTTATTGGCGACAGATGGTGACTTTAATGTCGGTATTACCGATTTTAATACCTTAAAAGGCATGGTGGCTGAGAAACGAAAAAGCGGGATCTCGTTAACGACTTTAGGTTTTGGTACAGGCAATTACAATGAGCAGTTGATGGAGCAACTGGCAGATGCTGGGGATGGAAACTACAGTTATATCGATAATAAAAATGAAGCGAAAAAAGTGGTGCAGCGTCAGCTTTCCTCAACTCTGGCCACGGTCGCTCAGGATGTCAAAATTCAGGTGGAGTTTAACCCAGCTACAGTGAAAGAATATCGTTTAGTCGGTTATGAAAATCGGATGTTAAAGCAGGAAGATTTCAATAATGATAAAGTGGATGCAGGTGATATCGGGGCAGGCCATAATGTCACAGCAATTTATGAAATCATTCCAGTTGGTCAACAGGGCTGGCTCAATGATTCACGTTATCAGGAGTCTGCGAAAACAGATACAGCGAAAAAGTCTGAATATGCTTTTGTAAACTTGCGCTATAAATTACCAAACCAAGAAAAAAGTATTTTGCTCAATCAAGCAGTAAAGGCAGAAAGTAAAACCCTTGCACAGGCCAATAACGATACCCGTTTTGCGATTGCAGTGGTTTCCTATGCGCAGCAACTAAAAGGTGGCCAATATAATGGTGCCATGGGTTGGGATCAAATTATTCAGTTGGCACAGCAATCAGCAAAACCAGATCCTTATCAAATGCGAGAAGAGTTTGTGGAGCTGGCGAAGATTGCCAAAAGCTTAAGCGCCAAAAAAGATTAGACATCATTTAAAAAAAGCGGTCAGAAAAAACCGCTTTTTTTATGACTTAATATCGTGATTTTGGCCAGATTATGTTATAAGCATGGCGTTTTATTGGCATATTATTTTTTATGTTTGAAAATTTACTCCTCCCCATGTTTGACGATGAATATTATCCCGATATTCTCGTTGCCGAAGTGAAACAGCATATCCAGCAGTTTTCCAAAAAGGTCAGCCGTACCGACCTATCTGAAACGGAAATCTATCGTTATGCACATCAGACCATGATTGAAATTAACGAAATGAAGCCGCAGTTTGAAGATTTGGAATCAAGCTTGGATGACACCGCCGCAGACTATATTGCTGAAGCCATGATGATGGTGGTGCAAGATGTCGGCTATCTAGATGTTGAAATGGAAGAATTGATTGCCAATCGAGAGTGGTAAAATACACTCTACCATTGGCGTTTTAAAAAGCGTTCACGTTTTAGAATAAATACCGCAATCAAACCTGACCAGAGTGGCGCTGTACCATAAATAATTGAAATCATACCCGATGAAACACGGGTTGCGCCCATATAACAAAAAGTCATAGAACCAAATAAACCAACCGCACCTGCGCCATAACTGATCAAGGCCTGAGGTGTCAGAATAAGCTTTTGTCGAAAATAAAATAGGCAAATCAATGCCAATGGAATGGCGATACTGAATCGGAAAAACAGTCCCCAAGCCCAATGAATTTCGTGCACAGTCAAAACCGCGGCCAATGGCGTGAATGACCAGATCAGCACGACTGCAATAAATTGACCGACTGTGGCAAGGCGAGGGGAAACGAGGACCACAGCCGGTTGCATCTGTGTACTGGATATAAAATTCTTTTCTGGTAACTGGCTCATGTTGAGGCTCCTGTTATAACAATGGTAGATTGGGTTAAAAAATTTAGGCAACAAAAAAGGTCGCTGTTGAGGCGACCTTGGGATTCAAATGATGCTTTTTTTAAAGGGTCATCGGATGAAGCTGTACAAAGTCTCCTCGCATAAAAATGCAGACGCGTCGCCATGCCGCATGGACAGCAATAGCATGCGAAATTACGATGAGGGATATTGAAGACACTTTGTTGCTGAACATATCAATATTCTGAAATAAGCTTGAGATTTTTATAACATAGGCTTTGGGTGAAAAAATAGTCGTTTTCTCAAATAAAGATAAAAATATAAGCAAAGTAAATAAACAATTGGGCATTGCTAAAATTGCAGATTTTTCCATAATGTTGCCATCAAATTCTGAAAGAAGTTTGCTCTTGTCTGCCTTTGAAATTTTTGCGGTAGTGATTAGTCTGATTGGTGTGACCTTGACCATTCGACGCAATATGTGGTGCTGGTGGTTTAACTTTCTGGCGTGTAGTTTGTATGCCTATTTTTTCTTTACCATCAAGTTATATGGCGAAACGATCCTGCAGTTTTTCTTTATTGCGATGAATGTTTATGGATTCTATTACTGGCTCAAAGGCAAACGTCAAGACCATGATATTCGGATTGAACCGATTGCCAAGACCACTGTATTGGCGCAAATGTGCTTGGCGCTGATTTTTGGTTTGTTGTTTGGCTTGATTCTTAAACACTTTACCGATGCTGCTGTACCGATGTTAGATTCACAATTGGTGGCATTTAGTTTACTTGCTACCTACTGGACCAGTCGTAAGCATATTGCCACTTGGATTCTCTGGATTTTTGTCAACATTATCTATGTCGGTATGTTTATTTACAAAGAGGTTTTCCTGACCGCAGGACTATATGCTGCTTTTGTTGGATTGGCAGCCTATGGTTGGTGGCAATGGCAACAGGTCAAACAAAAACAACAGTTTCAACTATAAATAACCAGGGCAGCTGAGCTGCCCTTGTTATTGTGGATAAAGATTATTTCGTCGTTGCCTGATAGGTCTGTACAGCTTGACGGCCTAAGGCTGGATCATCGGTAAATACGCCATCGACCCCCGCTTTAAAATAAAGCTGCATTTCTTTAATGGACCCTGTGCTGCAACGCTCAGCTGCTTTTGCAACATCAGCACTACATTTCAGCGTATCGGGTAGGAAGTTGTTTTCTGGACGGAAGGTATAAGGATGTACTTTTAAATTCACTTTATGTGCATCTGCAATAAAAGAGGTGGTCTGTGTCATTCCAGCATCTTTAAAGACATAGACTTTCCATGGACCGACACCATTGGCGTAGGCCGAAACGTCTTTGAGGCCCTGTGCCGTTGCCAGATCCGCATAGGTTTTAGGATTGTTTTGAACAACATAATCTGCCGGTCTTGCTTCTGGTGCATCATAGAGCTGAATTAATTGTGCATGCTTAACACTCTTGTGTAAGTCGAGTTGGCTCTTTAAGTATTTTAAATTTCCAACTTCAAAAGACTGTAAATAAATAGGCGCAATATCTCGGCTGTATTGATACTTTGATAAGGTTTTTAGTAAAGCATCTTCCATCGCCAAATTCTGTTGCTGGAAGTAGGTCGGATGTTTAGTTTCAATATATAGACCAATGATTTTGCCTGTTTTTTTATAATGTGCTTCTGCCAGTTCAATGATTTGTTCTAAGGTTGGAATGGCATAGAGATCATTATATTTCTGGTTGTCTGGTCGGAATTGTGGAATACGTTCACGGGCTTTAAGTTGTTGTAACTCTTTTAAAGTGAAGTCTTCGGTAAACCAGCCTTCTAAAGTTACCCCATCAATGACTTTACTTTTTTTACGATCTGCAAATTGAGGTAGGGTGGACACATTGGTGGTCCCACCAATTTCATTTTCATGGCGTGCGACCAAGATGCCATCTTTGGTTGAAACCAAATCAGGTTCGATAAAATCAGCGCCGTCGTCAATGGCTTTTTGATAAGAGGCGAGGGTATGTTCTGGTCGAAGTGCACTGGCACCACGATGTCCAATCACTAAAATTTTTGGCAGTTGATATTCAGGTGGGGTGGTATTACTTTGATTATTATTGTCATCATTACAGCCTGCAAGACTGATCAGGCAGAGACAAAGCACAGCTTTTTTAAACATGAACAAACTCATCAGTTTTTATTTAAGCGGCTAGTTTGAAAGCTAAAGTTATCAAATAAATGACAGTTGCATGATGCTTTTATGAAATTATCAAGAATTTTAAAATGTCGGTGTGATTTATAGCAAACATCCAGTTGGGCAATTGAGCACAACCGGATGTTTGCTCATGATTTTAGGATTTATGTTTCCAATAGGGCCAATTGATCTCTGGGATAAATTGGTAGTTTTTATCTTGCCAATAAGACTGTCCAAGTGATGATTTATCTTTCAGTCCCATAATGTGCATCAGGTTATTATCAAGTTCGGCGGTATTGATGGTTCTGTCTTTGTTGACACCAGTGGCGAGCATTTTATCTGCCCACATGATCACAGGAACCTGATAGCCTGCTTTAGTATTGGGACTATGTCCAGCATAGTCAATCTCATGTCCCACTTCATTGCCATGATCTGACACAACGGTGAATGATCTAAAATCCGGGATTGTATCGGCTCTCAACGTATCTAAAAATTGAGCCAATAGAGAGTCTTCGTATAGCACGGCATTGTCATAATCATTACGCAAGGAACGAATCCAAGGGTCAATATCTCGATTCTTCAGTTCAGTCTCTACGGTATCATTACTTTCACTACTGAATTTATTGAAGGCAGCAGAATAGCGCTCTTTATAATTCGGATGTACACCAATCAGATGAAGAATAATTAACTTTTTCGGATCTGGGTCAGCCAGTGCTTGTTGGTAATCAGGCAGTAAACTTTCATCTAAAGAGGTGCTGCTCCGTCCGGAGCGGGTGTTTTTATACACTGCTTTATCGGCATAGGAGCCAAATAAAGAAGACAAATAAGTATCATCCTGATTACTGAGCCAGTAAATCTTATAACCTGCAGCACGTGCGTAAGCCAGCACACTCTCAGGCGAATATGTATCATGTTCAGGTGCAGGACTTTCAGTCAACAAGACTCGTAATGCATTAATTGTAGATGGTGACGGTGAGAAGGCATTACAGAAGACTTTGATGTCAGCCAGTCGTTTGGCTAATTCAGGCGTGGTATCGCGTGCATAACCACAAACCCCCAGATTCAAACTGGTGAGACTTTCAGAAAGTACCAGTACATGGGTTTGTTTACCTGCTGCTTGTTGGGTCAGTGAGAGATTTTGTTTAGCACTGACATCCCATTGCTGATGGACATCTTTATGTTGCTTAATTCTATTTTGGAAATCTTCAATTTTAGCCTCAAACTCAGTCCAAAAAATAATGGGGTGGACTTTTCGTGAAGGTTTCATCAAATAGCTGGTCACGGTCAATAACATCAATAAAATAATGCAACTGCGATAAATGC
This sequence comes from Acinetobacter genomosp. 15BJ, assembly GCF_000400715.1. GTDB lineage: Bacteria > Pseudomonadota > Gammaproteobacteria > Pseudomonadales > Moraxellaceae > Acinetobacter. The sequence goes on from NZ_KE007346.1 coordinate 393,303, forward strand.
GACTGTGCCAGAGTTGACTAAAATGGGCAGGCTTAACCAGTTTAAATACAGAAAAACTATAGATAGTCAACACACTGAGTAAAGCAAAAATTACCGCAGCAATCGTGACCAGATGCAGTTGTAAGAATCCCCAAATTTCTTGTTGGTTGGTATTGGCTATCGCTTCAATAACAAAATAGGCTTCATTATCACTATTAAATAAAAACCAAGTACTTGAACGTAGCAAGGCATCTAACCAAGCAATAAACCACCAAGCAACGGTCAGGACATACCAATATGTTTTCTGACGTGTAATTGCCAAATAGACAAATAATACGCCAGGGAGAGATAAAAAGCCGAGCCTTAAACCATCAGATAAGTTACCTGCAGCAATGAGCAAGCCACCGGTGATCAATGCGGGCAGCAAAATCAGCAGCAAGATATTCAAGTTTTTTAAGCTGGCCTTCATATATGCCTAGTACTGTGGGGGAGAGAAGTTAAGCGGCTAATATCGGTTTAACGGGGGAATGTGTCAATTCTAAATTAAGAAGTATTTGATTGCACAGTAAATTAAATTAATTAGCACAGCTAAACTGTTAAATTAGTGCAAAGGTTGTGCATGAAGTTATGCAGAAGTGTCTCAAAATCCATTATTTCTCCTCAATTTCTGCTTTTTGAAATGATATGTTAATAGGGATGGTGTTTGCCTGAAAGCTCGGTAATGATCATAGTTTGAACGTACTCGTATTCTCTCTATCTTTTTGAAAAATTGACTGTTTCTAGAATGGAATAAACAGCCATGTTATCTAAGTTTTTTATTCATCGCCCGATCTTTGCTGGTGTACTGGCAATCATAGTCATGGCTGTGGGTCTCTTTTCAATTCTAAAGTTACCGGTGGAGCGTTATCCCGATATTGCACCACCACGAATTACTGTTGCGGCAAATTATAGTGGTGCAGATGCACAAGCAGTTGAAGACAGCGTTACCCAAGTTTTAGAACAACAAATTAAAGGCATTGACCATCTGCTGTATTTCAACTCTAGCAGTGATGCCAGTGGTAATAGCCGAATCAGTCTATTCTTCGACCAAGGTACAGATCCAGATCAAGCACAAGTTCAGGTACAAAATGCGATTAATGGCGCGATTAACCGCCTACCCGAAGATGTACAACGACAAGGCGTCAATGTTCGCAAGTCGCTGAGCGATTCGTTTATGGTGATCGGTCTGGGAGATAAATCAGGGCGTTCAACCAATTTAGATATTTCAGATTATTTAACCAATAACTTCGAGTTAAATCTCAGTCGAATCGAAGGCATTGGCGAGGTCAGCGTATTCGGATCGCAATATGCCATGCGTATTTGGCTCGATCCACAACGCCTAGAACGTTACCAATTACAAGTGAGTGATGTGCGCTCTGCCTTGGAAAACCAGAATGCACAGGTAGCAGCAGGTGCGATTGGTGATTTACCTGCCGCTCAAGATCAATATTTAAATGCCAAAGTCACATCGGGTTCTTTATTACGGACACCTGAACAGTTTGAAAATATCATTGTCAAAGCCAATACAGATGGCAGCTTTGTTTACTTAAAAGATGTCGCTCGTGTTGAAGTTGGTGCAGAGAATTATCAGGTCTTTAACCGTTTAAATGGCTATCCCGCATCAGGGCTTTCACTGTCCTTGACGGTTGGAGCCAATGTGATGCAAGTTGCCGATGCAGTGTATAAGGAAGTGGCACGCTTAGAAAAAGCCCTACCTGAAGGTTATTTTGTGGTCTATCCACGAGATGACACACCTTTCGTAAAAGAATCCATGTCGCAAGTGGTGTCAACCTTGATCGAAGCCATTGGACTGGTGGTCTTGGTGATGTTTATCTTCCTGCAAAACTGGCGGGCTACCTTAATTCCCGCAGTCACCGTTCCCGTGGTGATTCTCGGAACCTTCGCAGTTTTAGCGGTTTTAGGGATGAGCATCAATACATTGACTTTGTTTGCGATGGTGTTGGCGATTGGTTTGTTGGTCGATGATGCGATTGTGGTGGTGGAGAACGTTGAGCGGCTTATGCATGAACAGCAACTCAGTGCCAAGGAAGCCTCAATTCAGTCCATGCATGAGATTAGTGGTGCCTTAGTTGGGATTACGTTGGTTCTCACTGCCGTGTTTATTCCAATGTCTTTCTTTAGTGGTGCAACAGGCATCATTTATCGGCAGTTCTCGATCACGCTTGTGGTCGCAATGGGGCTTTCATTAATGGTGGCATTGATTTTAACTCCTGCTCTCTGTGCCATTCTATTGAAGCCTCAACAGAAACAGGCACGTTGGGCAATCAAGTTCAATCAGGGCTTGGACTATATTAAAACGCGTTATCTCAATGTTTCCCAAAAAGTCATTAACTTAAAAACCATTTCATTGCTCGGCATTGTATTGTTGATTGCCAGTTTTATTTGGGTCTATCGTGATCTACCAACCAGTTTTCTACCACAAGAAGACCAAGGCTTGTTAGGGGTGCAATTCCGTTTACCTGAAGGGACACCGATGAGCAAGACCGAAGAGGTCGGAAAACAAATTTCAGATTATTTCCTTGAACATGAAAAGGCCAACCTGAATGGCGTGATGGTGATTCATGGACGTAACTTTTCAGGAACAGGGCAGAATCTGGGGCAGGCTTTTGTTTCATTAAAACATTGGAATGATCGCAAAGGCACAGAAAATAGCGCACAGCAGATTCGTGCGCGTGCAATGAAGTATTTCTCCCAAAATAATCAAGCGCGTATTATGGTACTGATGCCTTCGGTGATTCGTGGACTGGGGAACTCTGACAAAATGGAGTTTTGGTTACAGGACACCAAAGGCTTAGGTCGAGAAAGTTTATTGAACTCTTTCCGAAGTTTGCAACAACAAGGCAATGCACTGCCTTCGGTCGAAAACCTTGATAAAAAAGGCAATGATGATCAGGCCGTATTGAATATCAAGATTGATCATAAAGCTGCGATGATTCATGGTCTTAATGTCAGTGAAATTAACCGCACTCTCTCGACAGCGTGGAGTGGTAGCTATATCAATGACTTTATTGATCGTGGGCGTATTAAGCGTGTTTATTTACAAGGTGATGCACCTTATCGTTCTAAGCCAGAAGATCTGAATTATTGGTATGTCAAAAATGCCAATGGGCAGATGGTACCCTTCTCGCAATTTAGTCAGATTGCTTGGCAAGGTGCACCACCGATGTTGGAACGCTTTATGGGCTATCCTGCCATCAGCTTAGAAGCAGATGCAGCTAATGGCTTTAGTAGTGGGCAGGGGATGCAGGCCATTCGTGGTCTGGTGGATCAAATGCCTGACGTCGGTTTGGAATGGAGTGGATTGTCTTATCAAGAACAGGAATCCAGTAATCAGGCGATTTGGTTATATTTGGTGTCTGTTGCCTTTATTTTCCTTTGTCTTGCCGCACTTTATGAAAGCTGGTCAATTCCTTCAGTGGTCATGGCGGCGATTCCACTTGGGATTGGTGGTACGATTCTATTTAGTTATTGGTTTGGTTTCGCCAACGATATTTATTTCCAGATTGCGCTGCTGACCACCATTGGTCTGTCTTGTAAAAATGCGATTTTGATGGTTGAGTTTGCAGCAAGTTTGCAGCAGCAAGGTCGAACAGCATTAGAGGCCGCATTACATGCAGCTGGGCTTCGCCTCAGACCAATTTTAATGACTTCAATTGCATTTGGTGCAGGCGTGATTCCATTGATGTTCTCCAGTGGTGCGGGCGCATTGAGCCGACAAGCGATTGGCTATAGTGTGTTTGGTGGAGTCGTGTTTGGTACGATCCTTGTGCTGATCTTTATTCCATTTATGTATGTACTGGTCAGAACGTTGTTTAAGCCTAAAGATAACGTTGAGTTGGCTAAATAAGAACACTATAAATTAGTGGCAGACATGAATAATTCGTTCCTCCAATAAGGGTTCGAATTGTTCATTTTTGTTGTCTAAGTTGAGAATATAAAAAAATATTTGTAGTATTGCCGTGCCGTATAAGCGGCCTAATGAGGTTTGATTCCCTAAATGGACACGCAGAGTTGTAGTTTATTTCTAATTACACATTTTTATATTAATCAGAATCTGAATGAAGTTTTCTATTCGATCGTAAAATAATACGCCGCGTTTAGTCCTTCATTGCAGATACTTTGTAGTGAAGAGGCGATTATGAGCTACAACAACTTTTTATATTTATTAAGCGACGCACTTAAAAATAATCATATTGAACTGGCACTTGCATCAGTTGAAACATTTCAAGCAGTCGATATTGCAGATGTTTTGACACAGCTTTCGGCTGAACAAAGTCAATTGTTGCTCACGCATTTACCTGATCGTGCCTATGTATTTTCATATCTTCCACCCAATGAACAAGTCAAACTCGCCCAAGCGATGCCCAGAAATGTTCTGGCAGAGATTATTGGGGAAATGTCATCGGATAAACGTGCTGACGTGTTTAAGTGTTTAGATGAAGAACAACAAAATGCGCTATTACCAGCTTTAGCACAGGCGGAGAGAGAAGATATCCGTCAACTGTCCTCCTATTTAGAGGGAACAGCAGGGGCAATCATGAGCTCGGAATATGCGACCTTAAAACCGAATATGGCGGTCAATGATGCAATTAAAATGTTGCGTCTTGAAGCACCAGATACCGAAATGATCTATTTTGCTTATGTGTTGGATGAAGCGCGTAAAATTCTGGGCGTATTGTCTTTAAAACAGCTGATTCTTGCGCCTGAAGAGCAAAACATTAATGAGTTGATGGAGACCAATGTCTTAACCGCGTATGTGGATACCGACCAAGATGAAGTGGCAAAAACCATTGCCCGTTATGACTTGCTTGCATTGCCGATTATTGATCATCAACGGATGATGGTCGGGATCGTCACCTACGATGATGCGATGGATGTGGCCAGCGAAGAGGCAACCGAAGACTTCTTAAAAGTCGGTGCGGTCAATGCATCTTCTAAGCTCAGTATTAAATCGGCGCCGATTCTGCAACTCTATCAGAAACGGGTATTTTGGTTGGTCTTTCTAGTGTTCGGTAGTTTACTGTCGGGTATTGGTATTGCTCACTATGAAGATGTGATTGCGAAAAATCTGGTATTGGTGTTCTTTTTGCCCTTATTGGTGGGTAGTGGCGGGAATGCTGGTTCGCAATCTTCAACCTTGATGGTGCGTGCCTTAGCCACAGGCGACGTGCAATTCAAAGACTGGTTTCACCTATTAGGGCGAGAAAGCTTAGTGGCTTTATGCTTAGGTGGAACTATGGCAGTTGCGGTGTCATTGCTGGGCTATTTCCGTGGCGATGAGATGGTGGCCTTGGTACTGGCCTTGAGTATGATGGGCATTGTACTGATGGGTTGTCTGATTGGTATGAGCTTGCCGTTTATCTTAAATAAGGCTGGACTTGACCCTGCCAGTGCTTCTGCGCCATTGGTCACCTCGATCTGTGATGCGACAGGGGTATTGGTGTATTTATTCATCGCGTCGATGATTTTATTCTGATTGGTAATAATAATTGTACCGACAAAATGGAAAATCTGCTTTATTCTCAAGCATAAACATGGTTTTTAGGTTGCGTGAATGACGGCTCCAACAGAACAAAAAAAATTAACTCAACAGCAAGCGATTGCTGTCGAACGGGATTTAGCAAAATTTGCCAATACCATGGACAGTTTGGTTCGGATTCCTTTCACCAAACAAGGTGTCGGAGCCGATGCTGCACTGAGCACCATTCCTTTTGCAGGTGATATCGCAGGTTTTATTTTAACGCTGTATGCGTTTAAAAAGGCGAGGGAGGTCGGTGTACCACAACATAAACTGAAAGGTGTGGTCAAACTGGCAATTATGGATATGTTGGTCGGTTTTGTACCGATTGTTGGCACATTATTTGACGTATTTATTCGTCCGAGTCGCAAGACGCTTGAAATTGTACATGAGCATATCCGTGAGGAATATCAAGTGCACAGTGATATTCATGTGGTCCATCCATTCTTACATGAATCGCTAGAGCAGAAGCAAAAGACCTCGGTGTTTTGGCGTAATCCGATCGTGAGTTGGATTTGGTTGCGTATCCCAGATTTACTTGGAATTGCAGTACTGCTTTTACTCGTTGTGGCACTGTGGGCAGGTTTGAGTTTTCTGTGGCAGTTTTATCAATCTTTCCAAGCACACTAGATTCTTAAGCAAAAATAAAGCCTCCGTGATGGAGGCTTTATCGTTTATCTGATACTGATTATTGAACATTTAATTGCTGTAATGCAGCAACACGTTGTTCAATGGTTGGGTGAGTTTGGAATAAAGCAGCTAAGCTAAAGCCTTGTTCCTTACCTTCCGCAATCGCAAATGCTTTCATTTCTTTCGGCATTTGATCTGGCATTTCTGATTCTGCTTGTAAACGAAGTAGAGCAGAGATCATCGCTTGTTTACCTGCTAAACGTGCGCCGGCTTCATCTGCGCGATATTCACGTTGACGAGAGAACCACATCACGATGGCAGAGGCCATAATACCGAATACGATGTCGAGTACGATCGTAATGGCAAAATAAGCAAGACCAGGTGCTTCACCTTCTTCACGACCAAATACATTACGGTCGATGAAATCACCAGCAATACGTGCAAAGAACATGACAAAGGCGTTAACTACACCTTGAATCAGCGCAAGGGTCACCATGTCACCGTTTGCAACGTGACCGATTTCGTGCGCGAGTACTGCACGCAGTTCATCTTTGTTCATACGCTCTAATAGCCCTGTTGAAACAGCTACTAATGCGTCATTTTTATTCCAACCTGTCGCAAATGCATTGGATTGGTAAGAAGGGAAAATACCCACTTCAGGCATGTTAATACCTGCACGTTGAGATAATTGCGCCACTTCTTGTAATAACCAAGCTTCTGCTTGACTACGGGGTGCATTTGGGTCAATTAATTCAGTCCCAGTGGTTTTTTTAGCCATCCACTTCGACATGAACAGGGAAATAATAGAACCCACCATACCAAAGACAAAACAGACGACTAAAAGGTTGCCTAGATTCAAGCCCCCTGCGCCATGGTAACTACCGACACCGAAGAGTGACAAGATAATGCCAGCTACAACCAGTACCGCGAGGTTGGTTAGCAAGAACAAACCAATCCGCATCATTGAGAAAACCCTCTTATAGAGAAAAAGTGATCTGATTTATAAATTATAAATCATAGCCCTAATATGCAGGGCGAATTGTAAAAATTCAAGCAAAAAATAGGCATAGATACATTTAGCCTATAAAACGATGAACTGGCTGATAAACAGTGACTTAAAACAATTTCTGTATGAAAACAATCAGCTAAAATCACGCTGTGAGAATAGCATTCTTGAATTGTTAATCACTCAGACGGATTCGAGCAGATGCAGTGGCATTTGTGGTGGTATATGTACCTGATGGCGCATCGGTAAAGGTACCATCTGCAAGGGTAATAATTTGACGATTATATTGTTTCGGGGTCGGTGCAACTTCTGCTGCTTCGGTTGATGGTGTAGTGTAATTGGCCGATTGTGCAATCACTTGTGTAGTTGAGCTCGATGATGAGCCGATGCTTGATGCATAAAGATTTTGATAACGGCTAGTGACGCGACGGACATAGTCTTGGGTTTCACGAAATGGAGGAATACCACCATATTTATCGACATTACCTTCACCTGCGTTATATGCGGCGATTGCAAGTTGTGTATTGCCATTAAACCGCTTCAGTAACCAACTTAAATATTTTGCACCAGCAAAAATGTTTTGTTGTGGGTCATAGGCATTATTCACGTTAAAGCGGCGCGCTGTTGCTGGCATCAGTTGCATTAAACCTTGCGCTCCTACTGGAGAGCGGGCATTGATATTAAAGCCTGATTCAGTATGCATCACGGCTTTGATTAATCCCTCAGAAATGCCATGTTGCTGTGCCGCTTGGCGAATCAATGGATCAAATGCATTTTTATTACGACTATAACTCGGAAGCACTGAAGCCTCGCTTGCACCCCAGTTACTATAGCTATGGATATTACTGTCTGGATAATAAGTCGCTTTCACCACTTTTAAATGGCTATATTCTGCTTTCTTCTTATTGGTCAGCAACGTTGTACCATTGTTGTCTTTAAATTGATAAATCGTCTGCCCAGCATAGCTTGGTGCTACGCCATTAAAAAAACCGATTGTCCCCAAGCAAAGGGTAAAAAAATATGTTGTTTTGTTCATCATTATAATATTCACGAAAGGATGAGCATAAGTTCTTCACAGCAGTGTAACAAAAAAAAGTAAAAAAAGAACTTTCGCTACAATTTTTTTATTTTCGACTGTCAGACAAAAATCAAGTCATTTTGTTCGAATGTTCAGCAAAAAAAATTAAAAAAAAATTTTAAAAACTAAGTCTTGACTTATGTAAGTCATTGATTTTATTTTTATAAAATCATTGGTTAAAAAATGATCAATCTAATCAAAAGCCTTATTTTAAGATAAAAAGAGTTTGTCAATAGCGAAGAAATCCACAAATTTATCCACAGCTTTTGTGGACAACTGTGGAAAAGTTTGAAATATAAGCAATCCAGCCGAATCTAAATTTTTTTGGTCAGAATTTTACCAGTATGAAACTCAAATATGACGATTGGAAGAAATTGAAAAATTCTTTAGATGCGCATTTTTTCGGAATGAGATAAAATCTTGCGGGTATTTTTGTTTATGAGTAAATCACGTCTATGTACGCGCCAGTGGAATCCAACCAAGGATTTAATTTCAAGCCAGAACTTCCGACAAGTTCAGCGTATTATCGCCTGTTGAAAAAGCTTCGTCGTCAGGTTGGGCATGCAATTCGTGATTACAACATGATCGAAGATGGTGATAAGGTCATGGTTTGTGTGTCTGGTGGTAAAGACAGCTATACCTTATTGGATATCTTGTTGCAGTTTAAACGGATTGCACCCATCAATTTTGATGTTGTGGCTGTGAATCTGGATCAAAAGCAACCTGGCTTTCCAGAAGATATCTTGCCGCGCTATATGGAAGAGAACAATATTCCATATTACATCCTTGAAAAAGATACTTACACTATTACCAAGCGTTTAACACCTGAAGGCAAGACCTACTGCGCAGTATGCTCTCGTTTACGCCGTGGTTCACTGTATGGCTTCGCTCAAGAAATTGGTGCAACCAAGGTTGCATTGGGCCATCACCGTGATGACATCATGGCGACCTTCTTTTTGAACTTATTCCATGGTGGTAGTTTAAAGGCGATGCCGCCAAAATTACTTTCATCGGATAAAAAGAATATCCTGATTCGTCCTTTGGCTTATGTCGAAGAGAAAGACATTATCAAATATGCAGATTTACGCCAGTTCCCGATTATTCCGTGTAATTTGTGTGGCTCACAAGAAAATTTACAACGTGCCATTATTAATGACATGTTGCGTGAATGGGATAAGCAGCATCCAAAACGTTTACACAGTATTTTTGGTGCCTTACAGAATGTGTCTCCATCGCAACTGGCGGATCGTGAGTTATTCGATTTTGAAGCGTTGGATGCTCAGCGTGAGTTTGATATGAAAGACCCAGAAGAGTTGAAAAATCGCTTAGATGTGGTCAATCTCAGTTTTGCTGCTGAGTAAAGTGTAAAAGTTTTTGAAAAGGTACTTGTTAAGTACCTTTTTTTATAAAAAATTTAAAAATTGAATCACGCGTACAAAAAATCATAGCCTAAAATAAAAATTACATGCTATAACAGGGCACGAGCAAATTGCTTCATGAGATGTCGTCTGGATAGATGGCACAAGAAATTGAACAAATACATTTGAGGAATAATCATGGCTGCATTTTTAACTGATGATTGGTTTGCAACTGTTGAAAAACTTACTGCTGAAGCAGGTGATTTAAACTTGCCACCAGCACTTGCGAATTTAGCGATTAACTTGGTTGTAACAGATGCAGCTGGTAATACAGAGTTGGCTTTAGATGCTGGTAAAATCCAAAAGGGTTTATCTTCAAATGCTAAAACAACTTTGAACATGGATGCTGAAACTTTACGTAAAGTATTCTTGGAATTTGATATGGCTGCTGCAATGCAAGCATTCATGACTGGTAAAATCAAAGTTCAAGGCGATATGTCTCAGCTTATGGCTTTACAAACAGCGAAGCCAAGCCAAGAGCAAAAAGATTTATTTAAGAAAGTACTTGAGCTTACTGCTTAATTCTTTCTGAATAAAAAAGCTTACCCAGAGGTAAGCTTTTTTTATATCTATTCAGTTATACATCAATACGGCTATTGGTTTTGAGATGTTCTAAATAGGTACGAATACGCGTCACATATTGTACGGCTTGTTTATATCGACCATTTCGTGCTTGGTTACGCTGTAAATAGTCATATAAATTGACCCACTGATTTGGGTCTTTACCTTGTGCACGAATACGTTTCTGAATCTGGCTGACTGCACCAGGACCCATATTGTATGCAACCAAAGCATACCAATTACGGTCTGGATAAGGCACATTGTCAAATTGATCTAACATGAGATCAAAATATTTCGCACCACCTTGAATACTTTGCAGTGGATCTGAGCGATTACTTACGCCCATCGCTTTGGCTGTGCTGTTGGTCAACATCATTAAACCACGTACGCCAGTGGGAGAAACTGAGCTCGGTTTAAGATAAGACTCTTGATAGCCAATTGCTGCGAGTAAGTGCCAATCTAGATTGTATTTAGATGCGCTTTGTTTAAAGCTTGCCTTATAAATCGGTAAGCGCTGATTCAAATCTCTTTGAATCGTAGACCAAGACTCTGGTTTAACCACATTGCGGTTATAGAATGAGGCCAATTGCTGGGTTGTACCCGATTGCTTACTTTGACAGATAAAACCACTCGCCGTGAGTGTGAGGGGATCATCAGCTTGCTTAAACACCCAGTTTAACTGAGGATTTAAACCATTTTTGCTTAAGCTTGCTTGATCGCCACAACTTGCCGAAAATGAAACCAGTTGTTTATTTTCAATCGCAGCCAGATTGGCTGTTGTCATGGCAATGTTCGCTTTACCTTGAGCAACCCATTTCAATGCCGTGGCATTGTCTGGAACGGTTTTGAAATCAAGCTTTACATTTAAGCTTTGTGCATAGTTACGCACTAAGTCATAACCAAAACCATGTTGGAATTGGCCGTCTTTAAAGACTGTGGTTGGACTTTCAACTGCAACTACAGTTAAAACGTTGGTATTCACAACCGTATTGTATTGATGTGATTTTTCAGCATTCAAGCTATTGAAAGGAAGGATTGCAGCTCCTAACGCTAAAGCTTGAAAAGGTCGTTTGGAAGATAAAGAGTTAAGGCTAGGCCTCGACCCAGAACTTGAATTACTGTGCATGTTGTCTCCGCTACAGGTAATTTATGCCCAAAAAGTTCAGCAAAACACTGCCTTAACTTTTAAAAGTTGATAAATTCAATAAGGGTGGGCAAGTCATGAACGTCATTCAGTAATGACATTGAGTTAAAGGGAAAGATGGTGCAAATGTTTCACAACATTTACAAAGTGTATAAAAAATAAACAAAAACAAACTTAGGGGCGCATATTAAGCGGCAAAACCAAGAATGTCAAATTTTGCACAATAAAAAATTGAGAGTTACATCACAAACCTATGATTTGGAAAAGAATAAAATTTATACACTTTAGTCGTGGCGAAATAAGGCATACAATGCAAAAACTTGTAAATGGACTGTTGTATTAACGTATTTGGGCTTATGAAATCGAATTTAATTACGCGTACTGGACATGATTTATTGGTCGCTGAGCTAAAAAAGCTTTGGCATGACGAACGTCCTGAAATCACTAAAAAAGTAAACTGGGCGGCAAGCCTTGGCGATCGCTCCGAAAATGCTGATTATCAATATAATAAACAAATACTTAGAAAAATAGATCGTCGGGTTCGCTACTTAGGAAAACGTTTAGAAGAATTAAAAATTGTCGATTATGTGCCTGAGCAGGAGGGAAAAGTCTACTTTGGTGCTTGGGTTGAAATAGAAAATGATGCAGGGGAGCAAAAAAAATTGCGTCTCGTGGGTGTCGACGAAATCTATGATCACCATCCACAACATATTTCGATTGAGTCACCCATGGCTCGAGCTTTACTGGGTAAACAAGTGGATGATGAAGTTGAAGTACATACTCCATTGGGCAAAAAACTGTGGTATATCAACTCAATTCGCTATGAAAAACTTGAAAATGTTTAAAATTACAGGGTGTTGATTTTATTTTGAGCGGTTGATGCATTATTTTGAATAAAAGATTTGCCAAGTTGAACTTTTATTTATATGATAGCCGCCATTGGAAGCGTGGCAGAGCGGTTTAATGCACCGGTCTTGAAAACCGACGAGGGTGTGAGTCCTCCGTGAGTTCGAATCTCACCGCTTCCGCCACATTGAAGTTTCTGACACTGTTTAACACTATATAAGTAATTGACTTATAAGGTTAAAGTTAGAAACAAACGATATAGCAGGCTATGACACAGTACGTCAATGAGCGGTTATAAAGTAGTAAAAAATGCAGTAAGATAATCTCTTACTGCATTTTTTTTTGTTTATACGCTATGACTGCACGTGGAATTAATAAACTGACTGCTTTACAGGTTAAAAAAGCCAAAGCGAACCCTGATAAAATGTATAAGCTTCCAGATGGAGGTAATCTTTATTTACGTATCGATTCGAATGGCAGCAAATACTGGATATTTAACTATACCCGTCCCTATATCGCAAAACGCAATGATTTGTCTTTAGGTACTTATCCTGAAGTGACGCTCGAAGAAGCACGTACAGTTCGTGATGAATACAAGAAATTAATCAAGCAGGGCATTGATCCAGCCACAGTACGTTTAGAAACCAAAAATCAAAAACAGAAAGAAGCTGAGCATACCTTTCGTGTGGTCAGTACAGAGTGGCTTAAAAAGAGAGAACTAGAAGGCAAACAAGATGAAGAAACCTTACGCCGATTAAATCATGATGCTTATCCTTACATTGGTGAGATGAGCTTTCCGCAACTGACTGTAGACGTATTAGAAGTCAAAGTATTCCAACGAATTATTGATCGTGAAGCTTTATCTGTTGCTAAACGATTAAAGTCAGATTTAAATCAAATCTTTAAATCAGCACGAAAAAAGAAACTGATTCAATACAACCCAATAGAAGATATTGATTTGCCTAATCCTCAAGGAGGAAATTTTGCAGCGGTAACTGAAGAACAAGACCTCACACCGATGCTGAATAAAATCTGGAATTATTCAAAATTACATGCACGTTGCTTGATCACCACTCAAGTTGCCTTAAAGTTATCAGTCTTGACCTTTCAACGACCCGGAGAAATCCGTAAGCTTAAAAAGGCTTATTACTATCCAGAAGAGCGCTGCTTTAAATTCATTACCAGTAAAACCAAACAACAGCATGTGGTTCCTTTGTCCGATCAAGCATTTGAATTGGTGCAGTCAATCATTGATCTGCATCCACACAGTGAATATCTATTTGTTGGACGTGATGCAAAAACTTATCTATCAGACAATACGATTAATACGGCATTGAAACGCTTGGGCTATGGGGGTAAACAGACGGCACATGGCTTAAGAGCTACAGCACGAACCATGTTGGATGAAATATTGGAACAGCGTGTAGATTATATTGAGCACCAATTAGCACATAAGGTGAAAGACAACAATGGTACAGCCTACAACCGCACCAAATTCCTAAACAATCGTCGAGAGATGATGCAGGAGTGGGCGGATTATTTGGAATCTCTGCTAGATGTTTCAGCACAGAGTTTGTAAAAAGATTTGATCTCATACAAATAAAAGAATAAAAAAGCCTGTCTATGACAGGCATTTAAGCTTTTATGCAACTTTGGGTACTTTCTGTTCAAGCCAACCATTAATTTGACTTTCAGCCCAAGTGGGCATACTTGCCGTTAAATAAGTCGGTTCAGGAAAATCACCTCGACGGATCATTTTCCAAAAGGTAGATTCTGCAATATTTAATAGCCCCTTTGTTGCAGGCTTATACGATAATCGACGATGGCGACCACCACGATCGATATAATCCTTGGCTGTACGCTCAGGATAATTGACTAAATCTTTAACACGATAACGGTGTTCTAGCATGGCATATGCTCCCAGAAATTAATTTGTATTTAAGTCAAGAATCTCATTCACTGGATCCTATCTGACTCGCTATGCCACAATCATATTGATTCATATTAAGGATTAAAATAATACTGGTAAAGTAAAGAATTACTGCACTATAATGATATAAAATATATTTGATAAATAATAAATAATTGGAATGTTTGGTTTATGGCTTATGTTGAACAAGAAGAGTTACGTGTCTTCGTATTTGAAGTGTGCCAAGGCTTTCTTAACTACTGTACAAAATCAAAATATGAGCATGAAATTGAAGCGCCTGATCGAGACGAACTAAATCTCAATGCATTGCTAGAAATCCGCAGTTTTTCCAACGTGGATGAAGTTCAAACAATCATTCAACTTATGCAACAGCCGATTACGGTTCAAAGATATAACACAATTTATTCAAGCCATGACTTTTTTGAGGTTTTAGATGGGCTTGTTAACTTAATAGACGAACTGGAACAACTTACTGATAAACAGATCAAAATACAGTACAAAAGTATACTGAGTAAGTATGCCAGTATGAATGTTGATATTTTATATAGCCGAAAAATTCATACAAGGATTCGAGGGATTCGTGGAGCACAGAAACGCTATCAAGATGTGCTCTATAAAAAGCATCAAGTTATTTTTGATTTTATGTTGAATAAAGCCAAAGAGCAGGGGAAATGGCAAAACTTGAACGCTGCTGTAGATAGTGTTTTATCTGAATTAGATATTCTCCTAAAGCAATTTGACAAGGAATGGATTGCAACACAATTAGCAGAAAAAACTAAAAATCTAGTAAAACTCCAGCAAGAGTTTGATCACTTTAAACAGAATCTTCCACGTTATAAACTTGGCTCAGCCAAAATAATGACAGCCACTCGGGCACAAACCTATACCAATAAAATTAGAGAAATCCGTGTCGAATGTAGTGAACTAAACAAAGCCTTAAATATGCAAGATCCATCAATATTGCTAAAAAAACAACTTCCGTTCAATACAGCCTATCAGCCAGAAGTCATCAAAAACTTGTTAAGAAAAGAAACTGATCTGCTGGCAAAGATCCTGAAAAAACCACAAAAATAATACTTTTGAGGAAAAAATATCTTTTAGTATTTCTTGGGTTTCCCCTCAGCATCAGTCATGCATTCGGTGTAAACTTTATCAATGACAAAATCTAATACATCTGGAATAGATTTATTGAAATACTCTGCTAAGTTTTTTAATTGTTCATGTCTATTTTTAGTTAATGGGAGATGGTGAGGCTTTTTAATTTTACCAGAATCTCTATATTTTTTTTGAGACCACGTTTTTTTCATGTTATTCAAAAATAATTGTTTGGCATCAGAGTTTTTTAAGAAACCCATAAAGTCAAGAGAAGCAAGAACATAAAAATAACGATGTAAAGATTCTGTTGGCTGGTTAGGTAAAAAAACTAAGTTATTTGTTTTTTTTAGATAGTCCCAAGCCCAACTCACCTGTTCAATGTTTTTATCATTTAGCCATTTAATATCCTTATCTTTACTTTCGAAATTAGCCCAAAGCGATTTTATTTGATTTATTTGGTTTATTTTTAAATCCTTACTTAAATTTATACTATCAATTAATTCTATAAGGTAGTTGCGATCATTAGTTTGAATTAAATTAAATACATATAAATTATTCATTTTAATTAATGTATTGATGGTAAATATTATCATTCTTTCGCTTGAGGTTTTAATCCATGCTAAGTCTTTTTCATTAATTAAGAAATTGTCTTTTTCCCTAAGTGTTCTCTCTAGAAAGTACGCTCCATCTCTCTCATTATTGAATAGATTATGTACGATTTTTCTCTTTTCTAAAATAGAGCTAGATTGGACATAAGGGTGATATTGATAAAGTTTATTAAAATTCCAAATCCAATTTATATCTCTATCGGTAAAGCCTCGATCATCTTTAAAAGGCTTGGCATCATTTCCTTGGAGCATTTTGTTATCACTATGTAGAATCTTTAGTGGAATTATAAGTGAAAAACTAGATATATACGAGAGAAAAATAAGCGTTATACTCATGAAATATTAGCGATATATTGAAGATTTTAATAGTTTATTAAATATAAAAAACAAATACTTAGTATTTTATGTAATCGAATTTTATGGTTTTAAGTATTGCTTTGTAACAGATAAACTTGTTCTATAGGTTTTAGATGAATTGAGAAAGGATGAAGTTGTCTTTTCAGAATTAGGAATGAAAATCCTGACTTAACTTTAGCTTGTTCTAAATTCTAAGAATCTGCCTATTGACAGGATGAAGAGTTTTAAAATTTGATGTGTGAGACAGGGATTGATTAAATATTGCTTAATCGGTTATTAATATAATGAATATATATATATCATTTGTATCTAATTAATATTCTATTAATCTCAATTGATTACATACTATGAGCTTTTAAGTAAAAGATAACTAACTCCCTAGTGATATGAGTTAAACCATCACTAGGATATTGATATGTGTATATTACCAACAATTGTAAATGAGTCAGAAGTGCTGATTAGGATAGATCAATTTATACAATCAATCAGCATCAAAGAATTTAATCCACAGCAGTTTAGTTCTGAATTCGTTGAATTATCTTCTTTGTTTAAAACCATATATCAAGTGCATTTAAAGTATAGTATAAGTATTAATGTATTTCGAAGAATGGTACATGCATTTGATGAATATTTAAGCTCATCATCAATCACCACTATTGATGATTTAAAAGAATTTCAGTTACGTTACCTGACAACCATTGCTCTAGAGGCTTATCGTGATATTCAAGATGAATTGATATCGTTTAAGTTACAAGAAAATAAAAATAAGAATGGTTTAGAAGAGTATATAAAACAACTGACACAGCATTATTCTAAATTGCTGTTTATACGGATAGATTTAAGTATTGAGCTAAAGTATCAACATCAGATTGGTATTGAGCAATTCTATGAATATTTACGTACCTTTATAAATCGAATGCAGAATCAAGATACTTGTTTCAAAGACCTACAAGGTTATGCATGGGCGATAGAACAAGGAGGCAAAAAGGGCTACCACTGTCATGTGTTACTGATCTATGACGGACATAAGCATCAGAAAGATTTTGGTATGGCGATACAGGTAGGACAGTGTTGGAGTGAAATCACGGCGAACAAAGGGTATGTCTTTATCTGTAACGCACCTGAGTACAAGGCGCAATTTCAACAAAAGGGGACATTGGGCATCGGTATGATCCATCGTAATAATCCTCAGCAAGTTGAGAATGCGGTCAATGCAGCCATTTATTTAGTGAATCCTGAAAAGGAGAATCAGTATCTGAGAGCTAAAGTGGCTAGAATGAGGAGCTTTGGTAAAGGACAGTATGAGATCGAAAAGCGCAGAAGCTGTGTTGCTTCCACTTTATCAGTAGCGAAAGGCTTTAGGTTGTGTACAGATTACTACGATTGATATGGGAAGGGATGTGTAATGTATTACAGCATTACACATCTTATGGGGAGTGAATCAATCAAATAAGTGCGATAGAGAGGTTAAATCATCTACTTCAGTTTACAGAAAATTGCAGTGCTGATCGATGCTAAATGTTGAATGGCAGAAATTAGAAAATCATTTAAATCGGATATATATATGATTTATATGGGATGAGTCATTAGGCTTACGTTTATCTATCTCAAGATAATTGAGATTTTCAACTAATGCACCTAATTTCTCATAACCATAATTGCGAGGGTCAAAGGAAGGATCACTTTTAATCATATATCCTCCTACTCCAGATAAAGCAGCCCAATCTGAATCTTTAGAGGATGCATTAATAGCAACTCTCAGAGCCTCCTTTAACTTTTTATCTTTAGATAGTTCAACTTTTTTCGTCGTTTTTGGCTGTTTCTGATCTTCTAGTCCGATAATAGATGTTACTTCTTCAACTTTAGGCGTCAAATTTTCAACAAAAATAAATTGATCACATGCAACAATAAAGGCATTTGGAGTCTTTTTTTCACCAAATCCATATACAACTAAACCATTCTCCCGAATTCTTGTTGCTAGTCTTGTAAAATCACTATCTGAAGAAATTAAACAAAATCCATCTAAATGACTTTGATGCAGTAAGTCCATTGCATCAATAATTAAGGCAGAGTCTGTCGCATTTTTCCCTGAAGTATAGCTAAATTGTTGAACAGGTTGAATTGCATGTTTATGTAACTCTTCTTTCCAAGACTTTAGATTTGGTTTAGTCCAGTCGCCATAGATTCTTTTAATGTGCGCTGTGCCGAAACGGGCGATTTCTTTCAATAAGTTTTCACAAACGGAAGCTTGAGCATTGTCAGCATCTATTAGGACAGCAAGTTTTAAATTATTTAATTCAGACATTTTTAAATATTTATCAGTAAATTAATCAAAATTATAACAATAAAATAACAATTTCAACAACTTGTTGTCAATATTTTCTTCTTACATTTTAATTCTGGTTTTCATAAGTAGAAATGCCTAAGATTTTTTTGAGTCAAGTATAGTATTTAGTTTTTATATGCTAAAGTTGAATGGATGATCGATTTCAATTGCAATTATCCACTTACTGAATTAAAAATGAAATCCCCCTCTTGAAGAATTTAGGTCGTTAAATTTAGCGAGGGCTAATATAATTAATTCAAATTTAATCTAACACGCACATTAAATAATGGGTAACTGTCTGATCAGATTTAAGCTAGTAAAACTTAGATTTTATAAATAATTTTTAATTGGATTTTAACATCTAAATTTCGCATAAGAAATTTTATGTCAGATAATAAAAATGTTATTATTGCTCGTCTTATATCTAAGTTTTAGGGAGGTTCTTAATATCTTCATATGCAATGTAACATTCACCTGTTTCAGATGCATGTCTTAACTTTGCTTCTAATAAGACAGGAAAAGGTATGTTTGACTTCAAGCATTGATATATGTCTTTTCCTGAAATACAAACGATTCTATTACCATTTCCAAAAGCAATTAAACCATCACTACTAAATCCTTGCCAACTGATAAAAACACCTCTAGTCCACGAAGCCTTTCCATTGAGTTTCCCTTGAAATGCGTGTAGATCACTAGCAGGAGTTTCTTTACTGTGCCATTTTGCTTCCATTAAATAGTAAGCTCCATCCATTCTGAAACTACCGTCTATTTGTTCCCCAGTATTTCTAAAGCTCCCTTTAGGCGCCATTTGAAACACTTTAAATAGCTCATTTAACCATAGTTCAAATGCATATCCACGAGGATGAGGAAGTAAAAGTTTAATCCTATCCATTTCTGATATTAAATGACTGTAATCAATTCCAATAAATGAGTTTTTGGGTGGTAAACCAGCGGATAAATTTTTGTTTAAAGACTTTATACTTGTTAGCAAAGCATGGTATTCAGCTAGATATTGAGTCGCCCCAGATGCATCTAGAGCCATTCGATATAACCATAATTTATCTAAAATACGCAAAGCAGTATCTGCATCGACTTTTTTTAGAAGGCAGCGTACGCGTTTAGCTTTACTTGTCCCATCTTCTTTGTATTGCTCATCATCAATGTCGATATTGAGTTCTTCATCAAAGAACTGTGTAAGGGTTCTATCACTAAAATCTAGAAGATATCCGCTTTCAGCATTAAATATGCGATTAAATATAGTTAGGTATCTAAGTTTTAATTTCATGAATATCCGTAGTTAAACTATAAGCTGTTATTTTTACTATTTGTTTTGACATGGGGACATATATCTTCCTTTATATTAGTTTATAAAGTCAACTGTCTAAGAGCTTCCCTAACAAAAGTAGAATACAGCTAATGCGTAATGCTTGAATTTTCCTCTTTACCATCAATATCTTAAAGTAACTAGTTCTAGGGTTTAGCGCACTTGAACTGATTTTCATGATTATTCAAGTTCCAGCAGACACCTACTCATTGATCACCATTTAGTGCTTTTATTTATTTCTATTAAACACTCGAATCAATAAGCTAAAATCTTAAAATTAGTGTCAA
This sequence comes from Acinetobacter genomosp. 15BJ, assembly GCF_000400715.1. Classification (GTDB taxonomy): domain Bacteria; phylum Pseudomonadota; class Gammaproteobacteria; order Pseudomonadales; family Moraxellaceae; genus Acinetobacter. The sequence goes on from NZ_KE007346.1 coordinate 413,470, forward strand.
AGTTTTACTCAATCCGATAAGCATAAGTTCCATTTGCTGTACTGATCCTCACCTCACGAATGTATTTCACCTTACAACGTGGATAAGCCAAAGCCACTGAGCCATAGCGCATATTTTGGTAATCGTACATACGAGTAACGCCACAGTTGCCCCGATTGATTTGGATGCCTGTAATCGTGGTGGCTTGGTCATTGAGCGACGTGATATCAATCTTATCAATATAACCCGTCATTGAACCTTGAGATTCAGCACGATAGACCCGAATATCAAACTGTTCTTCGACCTGTGCTGGTGTTTCAGCTTCAGCTTGTTCAGTATTGAGGGATTCATTTTCCTGAGGGACTGGATTTGATTCTGCTTCAGATAAAACTGGAACTTCATCATGAGGTGTTTTTTGTTCACTTGGATCAGTTTTAGGAGTTTGAGCGGGTTCGGTTGCTTGTGCTTTGTCTTTGCTGGACTACAAGCACCGAGAAGTGTAAATGATAACAACACAGGTAAAATGAGTGAAGTATTAGACATATTTTTCTCTGAAAGATATTGCGGTTTCAACTCAGCTTCGACATGAATATTTGTACTGATTCAATGTTGGGTACTGAGCCGAAACAAAAAAAGTGGAGATTTATTTGTATTGATTTTAAACACTTATTGCTCAACAATAGCACGATAGGTGATTTTGCCATGTGTGGTATACAGATAGACTTCCTTAATTTCCTCAGCAGAACAGCCTTTTAAAACAATGTTAAATATTGCACCGTAATAAGACACACTCGGAAATTTAGTGGTAAATGGCTCTAGCCCTACGACTTTACAGTTTGGATTGTCCATTTCGACTTTATCAATCACATCGTTCACTTCAGACACTACCTTTAGGCGAGTGGTTTCATAAACAGTACTTGTGATGACTTGAAAGTTTGGGTAAGCATCCACAGGGCGGTATTTGACTTCGAGTGCTTCACCTGCCAATAACTCACGTTTAAGCTGAGGTGGTGGAATATCAATATTATCAGCCCCTGTGTAAGTACTATCAGGATCATAACGATCATGGGCAATAGCTTCGGCTTCTTGCTCTTTTACTTGTAGATTAGATTCAGTTTGAGTTTGGGTATCTATAGATGCTTGTGCCTCCGAGGATACTGCTGAGGAATGCTCATCAGGTTTCTTTTGGCAGGCAGAGAGTGTCGACATAATCAAAGTTACTAGGATTAATTTTTTCATAATGGAATCCTCTTACTGTGACGAAAACTGAGTACGTTGCACATACTTCAGCACCGCTAAACCTTTGACGTATAACCATCGGTCATTGCCATTCTCAGCATGATAATCAAAGACTTGATAAGCAAAGTCATCAATATCCATTAACTTTGGCTCTTTTAGGTCTTTGCCTTCTCTAATCATGGCATTCAGATCAGCGCTATATATAAAATAACGGAGTCGATCACCTTTGGGGATGATTTGCCATTGTTTGCTAATCGCAACAAAAGCATTGCAGTTAATATTACCCTCACAGCGTTTCACGACGGGCGCATTGGCTGGTGTATTGATCAATGCCATGACCTGATTCATATCTGCATGACAGACTGAGGTTATAGAAAGGGAGGTAAAAACAGCACCTGACCGTAAAAAGCATTTGATTCGATTATTCATAAAATTGAATCCTGATTATTGTTGTTCGATACATTTTTAATTGAGTGATATTAATTAAACATCGAGATCGGCCATACCACGGCTTTGCCTAAGTTATAGGCATAGCTTCGATCGGCTGTGGCACTGCATCCCTTTAAATAAACAGAAAATAGCAGGGCAATCACGATATAAATTCCAATCAGATAGTGTTTGATTTGCATGACCTCCCTCCTAAGATGTTTGACAAGTTTGTGCAGCGCGATACATTTGCTCGCCAAAATCTTGCGGTAGATCAAGACGACTGACATTTTGTTGAGCCAGCTTCTCCATCACAGCAGGGGAATAATGTGCTTCGAGCTTGTCATAGACACAGGAACAGGTAGAACGATCTGTACCTCCCGATTGACAACCTGCATTAAAGTCACGTTTAGATTTGCTTTCACAACCTGCTAATACAACAGCCGTGAACAGCGTGATCCCAAGAATGGGCAGATGATAAAAAACAGACATGATGATTCTCGCCATAAATAGAGCATGAATGGTGTCTGACTTCAAAAGGCGTAGAAATGAAATGATTTACTGAAGAGGCTTATTGCAGCCAGCCAGTTCAACCAATAGCCAAAACAGCAACATCATCAGCAAAAATCCAATGACAGCAGGTCCCAACCAGATCAATACAGCGACGATTAAAATCAGACGTACAATGATCTTCATTACTGAAGCAATGTAGAGATACGATTCAGCTGAGTGAGGCGAGATAAAATGAGAATAAAGCGAAATTTTAAAAATAAAGAAACAGTCATGATTGACTCCTTTGGCTATAAAGAAGTTCTACCAATTACTGCTAAATAATGGTGGCAGAACGAAAGGGGGTTAGCAGACTGATAGCCAAAGGATCAGCACACCTGAAGGTGTCCCCCTCCCGTTCCACCGCAGAGGGGGCACGCAGGGTCGCCCACCAAAAAGTTAGACTTTTTAGTGTGCTTTGGCTGAACGGTCTGCTAAAACCGACTGGCGATGTAGACCAGCAAACACATCATAATGCCAAGCCTGATTGGGGTCAATTTCATTTACGTACTAAACTGTGATAACGAGCTAAAAACAATCAAAAATAGAATGTAAATAATTTCAGATACATAACACCTCAGTGAAGAAAGCGCGTTTGTTTACCTTACAACAAGGTCAAGGAACAGCAACATTGTTATTCACTATCAGGAGTTTTTTATGCCGTATCGAGATTTTGATCAAGAAGAAGAAGGAATGTTTCCGCAACGTGGAACGATGAAGCCCATGATGCAAGGTTTAGGTTTAACCAATTCACCGACCACTTTAGCCCTATTGGGGATGTCACTGGCACGTTCCTTGGGCTATTCACCTTTTATTGGTGGGGTTGCAGGTGCCATGTTGGGTGGTGTGATTCTAGTCATTGCCGAACAAACGCCAAATAACGCACGATCACCTTTTAGCAAATAGCTTGTTCAGCAAGCATTCAACGCAATCACTACGATCGTAAATAGCATATTCATTTTTAAATTCAAAAAATTAATTATCTTAAATTAGGACTATATTTTATGGCACATCTTATCGAACAAATGGCATATGTGGGTACAACCCCTTGGCATGGCTTGGGCAATAAGCTTTCTCAAAACCAACCGATTGAAGTCTGGGCACAACAAGCAGGCATGGACTGGCGTATAGAATCATCTGATGTTAGCTACATGGCACAAAATCAACGTGGGCAAAGCATTATCATGCCCTATGAAGAACAACGTGTCTTATACCGTTCCGATACCCATGCCCCTTTATCTGTGGTCAGTCAACGCTATCAAGAAGTTCAACCTAAAGAGATTCTACACTTCTACAAAGATTTAACCGAACAATCAGGCTTTGAATTGGAAACCGCAGGCGTCCTCAAAGGGGGTAAGAAATTCTGGGCATTGGCACGCACAGGGCAAACGACAGCACTCAAAGGCAAAGATGTCAGTAATGGCTACATACTCCTCGCCACTGCCTGTGATGGGACACTTGCCACTACCGCACAATTCACTTCAATCCGTGTTGTGTGTAACAACACCTTAGCCATAGCGCTCAAAGGGCAAGACGCCAGTCGAGGTGTGGTTAAAGTACCTCACAGTACCAAGTTTGATGCAGACAAGATCAAACAGCAATTGGGTATTTCAGTGCGTGCATGGGATGAACACATGTATGAAATGAAACAGCTCAGTCAACGTAAAGTGACTCAACAAGAAGCGGCTGCTTATTTCGATGCTGTGTTTAACAATACGACCCTCAGCCAAACAGAACAGGATGAAGGCATCATTCAGTTCTATCGCAATGTGGCTAACAATCAAGTTGAGTCAATTAAAACGAGCGTAACAAAAACAAAAGCAGAACCCAATGGCCGTGCAATGTCGAAAGTGATGACCATGTTCAATGGGCATGGACGTGGCGCAGAGCTCTCCTCAGCTAAGGAAACTGCCTATGGCTTACTCTGTTCCATCACCGAATTTTCAGACCATGAGCGTCGCTCTATGAGTCAAGATCATCGACTGGATTCAGCTTGGTTTGGTGCAGGGGCTGGTTTAAAGCAACGAGGATTAGAACAGGCTTTAAGAATGATTACTTAAGCTTTATATGCAAAGTTTCAAGAGCCTGTAAATTATTTAGACTAAGCATCAGCAAATAAAATATCAAAATTCAACCCATTTTATCTCAAAAAACCACATCTACGGATGTGGTTTTTTTATGCCCTAAATTTATCAATTAGAGGAAATACCCATGAATAGATCACAACCCAGTCATTACAAAACAACAGTCAATAGACCCACCACACCGCCATTATTCCCACCTCAAACCATACCCTCAAAACCGATAACAACAGATCGTCGCAAACTATTTACAGCCAAACGCTTCGTTGAGACCAAAAAACTTAGTCAAGCCGAATGGTTAGAAATACGCAGACAAGGCATCGGCAGTAGCGATTGTGCAGCAGCCTGTGGACTCAATCCCTATATGTCGATGCTAGAACTATGGATGATTAAAACAGGACGCATCCAACAAAATATTGAAGATGAAAGCGAAGGACATGCACCCCTGTATTGGGGCAAACGTCTCGAACCCTTAGTCGCTGAATACTACAGCATGCACACCAACAACAAAGTCCGTCGCGTCAATGCTGTATTGCAACATCCTGACGAAGATAAGCATTTTATGTTGGCAAACTTAGATTACTCAGTTGTAGGAAGCGAAGACGTTCAAGTTTTAGAATGCAAAACCGCTGGGGAGTACGGCGCAAAACTGTGGCGAGATGGCGTACCTTTATACGTGCTATGCCAAGTTCAACATCAACTGGCAGTCACAGGTAAAAAGGCAGCACATATCTGTGTGCTGATCTGTGGGCATGAAACCCGTATCTTCAAAGTGACACGGAGTGAATCGGTGATCCAGCACATCGTCAATGTCGAACGCTACTTCTGGGAATGTGTGGAAAAGGACACCCCACCTGATGCGGATGCATCCGAATCCGCAGCCAAAGCCCTACAACTGCTTTATCCCGAACATATACCACTGAGTACCACAGACTTATCCGAGGACGAACAAGCCAATCAACAGTTTAAACAATTGCTTCAAGCACGACATCAAATTGAAACCAGTCAAGAAAACTTCGATCAACTCAAACATCAATTACAAGCCAAGATGCAGAATGCTGAACGGGCAGTATTTAGCACAGGTTCAGTGACGTGGAAGAGATCAAAGGACTCAATCAGCTTAGACAGTAAGGCGCTACTCAAACTACACCCTGAATATCTCAACCAGTTCCCACAAACGAAACAAGGTTCACGACGTTTCAATATCTATAGCAAAGATGATGAATAAATAAAAATTCATCCTAACTCAAGCCCAAACCCAATTTAGCGCATATCTGCAAAAAATCGCAAAACAGCCCCCGTTCTCTGTAAGCACCGAAGTACTTACAGAGAACAAAATGGACTGAATTGCGAAGTTTAATATGCATTTAAAAATGATTGATTTCTACATATCAACCGAACATTGGTAACAAATAACTGAAGAGGACAACAACATGATTAAAGGCTTAGCCATTACACCACCGATACTTGGACGAATCAGCATTGGTAAGATTGTCGAAAAGAACGGCAAACGCATCCCTGAAAAGGATGATCAATTCACCATTACCTCTCAAATCCAAAACAAGGACGGGTGGGTAAAACATCCATTGGATGAGCAACTACGAGCGAATCAAAACCATCAACAGAATCAAAATCAAACACCCAAATTGCGCTCAATTCCAGTCAGAATGATCTTTAATGATCCTGAATTGAACCTACGAGCAGAATACAGTTTGTTTGATCGACAAACGGGACGCCCTGTATGTATTGGTAATGGTGAGACTTGTCAAAGGCAAACCAACAAAGGCATTGAACAACATCCATGCCCATCACCTGATTTATGTGCATTGGCACAAGGAGGGAACTGTAAACCCTTTGGTCGATTACATGTCAATCTAAATGAGTCGGATGAATTAGGGACGTTTATTTTTAGAACCACTGGTTTTAATAGTATCCGTACTTTGGCAGCTCGCTTGTCTTACTACCATGCAGCATCCAATGGCTTACTTTCATGTCTACCATTGCAATTGACCTTGAGGGGAAAGAGCACCACACAAAGCTATCGAACGCCAGTGTATTACGTCGATTTAACTTTAAGAGATGGTGTCAATCTTGAACAAGCCATTCAAACGGCTAAGGAGATTGACCAACAAAGCAAGGCTTCAGGATTTAATCAACATGCTTTAGATCAAATAGCACGACAGGGTTATGGCAATGCTAAGTTTGAGGTGAATTCTGAAGAGGGCTTGGATTTGGTGGAGGAGTTTTATACGGATAAGAATTCTGAAGAAGAACATCAACAGGTTGAGCATGTTCAGGCTAAATCAAAGGTAAGGGCGAAATCAAAGCCTAAATTGCAGCAAGGGCAAGACTTTGTGCAGGATATACAAAAAGGATTACAGGGGAGTGTGAGGGCGGTGAATTAGGTGTAGAAGAGAATCCGATTTGTAGGATTCTCTTTTTTGCTTGTTAGTCAATTTTTTTTGTGTAATATTATTTAATAAATCAAATAATTGTATAAAAGATAATGAGATCAGAGGCAGATACTAGAGCGAACTATATAGATCCTGCACTTGTGAAGGCATCTTGGCAAGCAGGAAACATTATTCGTGAGCATTATTTTACAGATGGTCGTAAATTAACAGGCGGTACTCGTGGCAGGCGTTGTTTTGTCGATTATCTTTTGTATAAAGATAATCGTTATTTAGCCGTTATTGAAGCAAAAAAAGAATCAGAACATCCAACTAAGGGATTACAGCAAGCTATTGAGTATGCGAAAAAGCTGAATGTGAGATTTGTCTATTCAAGTAATGGTAAGCAAATTTATGAGTTGGACTTAGAAACAGGACGGGGTGATTACATAAATCAGTACCCAACTCCTTTTGAGTTAAGCCGACGTTATGATGATGTTTCATCCGATATTGGTCAAGAGTTAAGGAGTATCCCTTTTTTATTGGAAGGAGTGATGCAACCTCGTTATTATCAAGAGCTAGCAGTAAATGCTGCTACTGATGCTATAGGTCAAGGTAAATCTCGAATTTTACTTACTCTAGCTACAGGTACTGGTAAGACGTTTATTGCTTTCCAAATAGTGCATAAACTATTTCAAGCTCGATGGAACAGCAACAATCTAGGTTTACGACGACCACGCATTCTTTTTTTAGCAGATCGAAACATCCTAGCTGACCAAGCAATTAATACCTTTAATCCGTATGAAAAGGACTTGATCAAAATTAATGGAGATGAAGTTCGTAAGCGTAATGGTGTGGTACCAACAAATGCACATATTTTTTTCGCAATCTATCAGGCGATTGCTGAAAGGGAAAATATTGATGGGTATTACAAAGCTTATCCTAGGGATTTTTTTGACTTAGTGATGATTGATGAATGTCATCGCGGCGCTGCTAATGAAGCAGGTTCTTGGCGAGCCATTCTTGATCATTTTAATAGTGCCGTCCATTTGGGGTTAACGGCTACACCCAAACGCACAGACAATGTAGATACTTATGAATATTTTGGTAAACCCGCTTATGTTTACTCATTGAAAGAAGGTATTAATGATGGTTTCTTAACACCATATCGTGTTAAACGCGTTAGAACTAATTTAGATGAGCTAGTCTTAACTAATGGTGATGTTATCATTGAAGGTGAGGCTAGTCAGGATCTATATCAGGTAGCAGATTATGACCGTAAGATCATCGTTGATGAGCGTACAGAACTAGTTGCGAAAGCTATTTTAGATAATATTAATCTGCTTGAAAAAACTATAGTCTTCTGTGAAAACCAAAATCATGCATTGACTATGCGTGACATGATTAACAAATATAAAACCATACGAGACCCACATTACTGTGTACGGGTGACCAGTGATGAAGGCAAAATTGGTCGTGAACTACTAGAAAAATTCCAAGATAACGACAAAGACATTCCAACCATTATCACTTCATCTCAAATGCTAACAACAGGAGTTGATGCTCGGAATGTTCGCAATGTTGTGCTTGATAGAACTGTTGGTTCAATGGTGGAATTTAAACAAATTGTCGGTCGTGGTACACGTATCTTTGATGGAAAGGACTACTTTACTATTATTGATTTTCGGGGAGCAACGAATAAGTTCTATGATGAGGAGTGGGATGGCGAACCTGAAACACTACGACCTAAAGATACTGGTGGTGATATAACACCAGAACCATATGTTTCAGAGCAGCCAGAAGGAGATGAGGGAGGGGGAACTGGATCAGATGAACCTAAACCTCGTTTAAAAGTTAAGCTAGGACAGCATCGAGAACTTAAAGTAATCGATGTGGAAATCCGTTATATCGATGAAAATGGCAAACCTCTAACCATTCAGGAATTTGTTGAAAAATTAATCCAACAATTGCCAGGTCTATTCAAAAGCGTTGATGAACTGAGGGACATCTGGTCTGATCCTGACCTACGTGAACAATTGTTGGTCAAGCTAGTGCAAGTTGGTTTTAATAGAGAACAGCTATCAACCTTGTGCCGCATCTTTGATGCTGATGAATGCGATATATTTGACTTATTGGCATTTTTAGCATTTGAACAACCTATGGCTACCCGAAAATCTAGAGCAGATGCTGTACGGAAGAGTAGTACTTTCTTTGATAAATATGAACAAGAAAAGGCTAAGCAATTCCTACATTTTGTTTTAAACCGCTATGAACAAACTGGTGCTACAGAATTGGCGCGTGAACGTTTACCAATCTTGATTCAGTTGTCTGGTCTTGGCACTATAAAAGATGCTTCTATGGTTTTTGGTGGTAAATCTGCCTATCTCTTGACAGCCTTTAAACAATTACAACATCAGCTTTATCACGTGAATTGAAATGCAACTAACATTATCTCCTAACCCGCTACACGACCAACCGCAAACTCTATATATCAATAAAGTAGCAACCTTAATTGGTGAGAACGGCAGTGGAAAATCCAGTATTTTACAATCGTTATTTGAAGAGAGGTTAAATAAGCGCGCACATCGACATTTAAATGTGGTGTGCTTTTCTTCAGGTCAGAATGAAAATTACTCTGAAAAATTTGGTATTTACCTAAAACGCGAACGCCAAGCAGGTAGAGGATTGGGTTTGGAGTGTCTATATTTTGATAAATCTTGGTCTAAGTTGCTAATTTTCCTTGCAACAGCAACTAAGCGTACAGGTAAAGTTCGTTCATTCTTACGTGAGCGAGACTATATCAATGAGTCTACGACTGAAGGGGATGACCAATCTACTCGCTTAAAATGTGCATTCAAAATAGATAAGAACTATGTCAGTCGCATACAAGATGCATTGAAGCGAGAAGAAAATGGCGAAGTTAATACGCTTAGAAATACACCTTATTTCCGTTCGCTAGACAGTTTTATTAGCACTTTTCACTCTAGAGATTATGAGTTCGAGCAACCACTACGTAAGAGAAATATTGAAATATCAGCGAACTGCTTAATAGATGTTTCATTTGACTATCCAAGGCAGCCACAAGCTGGTGAAGACGATGTAGAAGCTGGTGAAGTAAACGCTCAAGCGCAAAATATAACTTTTGATCCTGAAGTAAGTTTTTTTACCCAAGCGGCAGACAATGATTACTTTATTAATAAACAGGGCTGTAAGCTCATTTTCAAAGGTGGTATAGAGCTTGATCATCTAAGCGACGGTGAATACCAACTGTTATTTCTTTATGCATTGATCGACCTTTTTGATGCACCGAATACCTTATTTTTGTTTGACGAAGCAGACTCACACCTACATTACAAAAACGTAGAAAAACTATGGTCGTTGCTACACAGCATACAAGGCAATTCTATTACAACGACGCATCTATTGGACTCTATTTCAGCAAAAGAAAACCGTATTGAACACCTGAAAGTCGTCGAGCATGGTCGTATCAATGAAGAGAATAAAATCAAACAATTGATCAGCCGCCTTAGTGTGCTATCCCGTGCCAAATCGGTTGAATTTGAAGTATGTGGAAAATTACCAAATATTGCTTTATTAGACGATTACAACGATTGGATTATTTTCACCAAACTTGTAATACGTGCTGGCTGGGATATAAGCAGGCTAGCTCCTGTGCATGCTATGAAGAAATCATCTAGCTATGCAACGGCAAGCGAGACCTTTGGTAAGGGGAAAATAGATTGGCTACATGGTCTGAGTAAGATCGAATCGCCACTAATCACCACCAAGATTTTTCTGATTTGCGATAGAGACGAAGCAGCTCTAGAGTGGCATGTAAATGATGGTGTACAAGTTAATGGCCGCACTTATCGTGATTTATTGGCTGCAATTCCATGGCCGCATGGCACTCATATATCGCCTTATTTGTTGGCTTGGAAACGCCGCGAAATAAAAAATTATTTGCTTTCGCATACGGCACTATCACATTACGGTGTCCTTCATCAAATCAACAATAATGATATTGCCCAACGCAACTATTTACAACCTAACAATTCTGCTGATAACGATGATATACGACGTTTAAATGCAAAAGAGGTTATTGATCCGTTAATCAATACTGAAGGTTTAGGTCTAGATCCTGATAAACTACAAGCTTATATAGACCTGATTCCACCTCAAGAAATCAGTGAAGATATTACCAACATGTATAATTTTATTATTGGAAAACTTTAAACCATGTCACTGCAACAGAAAATTGACCGTATTACCGACATTTTACGCCGCGATGATGGTATTAGCGGCGCTATGCACTATACGGAGCAAACTTCGTGGGTGCTGTTTTTAAAGTTCTTAGATGATTACGAGTCAGAAAAAGAGGATGAGTCAGTTCTCTCAGGTAAAGACTATCAATCTGTTCTAGATGAAGAACACAGGTGGTCAAATTGGGCTTGTCCTAAAAACAAAGAAGGTAAACTAGATATTAATAAAGCCCGTACAGGGGATGATCTTACTGATTATGTAAATAAAAAATTATTCCCTTATTTGAAGGGTTTTGCAAATTCCGCTTTTTCAAGTAATGACCAGCACTCATTTGCTTATAAAATTGGTGCTATTTTCCAGTATTTAGATAATAAAGTAGCTTCAGGTCATACCTTGCGTGAAGTATTGGATATTGTCGATAGCTTAAATTTCCAATCAGAGGCCGCCCTATTTGAACTTTCTTTGGTTTATGAGGGTTTGTTGCAAAATATGGGCGATGCTGGTGGTTATGCAGGTGAGTTTTATACTCCTCGTCCAGTCGTACGTGCGATGGTGCAGGCAATTGATCCACAAGCTGGGCAAACCATTTATGATGCAGCAGCAGGTTCTTGCGGATTTTTGGTGGAAGCCTTTGAACATCTGAAGAGCAAAAAGAACAAACTATCCACGGAGCAATGGGATTTTATTCAGCGTGATACCTTTTTCGGCTATGAGAAGACTTCATTAGCCTATGTCATGGGCATGATGAATATGATTCTGCATGGTATCGAATCGCCCAACTTATTCCGTGGTAATACGCTTACTCAAAATATCCGTGATATTCAGGAAAAAGACCGTTACAACATCATTTTGGCTAACCCACCATTTGGAGGGAAAGAGAAGTCGCAGATTCAGCAAAACTTCCCTATCCAAAGTAATGCCACCGAATTGTTGTTCTTACAGCACTTTATGAAAACGCTAAAAAGTGGTGGTAAAGCAGCTATTGTGGTGCCAGAAGGTGTTTTGTTTCAAACCAACAGTGCCTTTAAACAGGTGAAACAGGAACTACTGGAAAATTTTAACTTACACACGATTTTAAGTTTGCCTGCTGGAGTGTTCTTGCCATATTCAGGCGTTAAAACCAATGTGCTGTTTTTTGAGCGCAGCGGTGGCACCAGTGATGTCTGGTACTATGAATGTGAGCCTGATCAAAAGCTTACCAAAAATAAACCTATCACCGATGATCACCTAAAAGAATTTGTCGAGCTTTATAGTAGTCGTGAAACAACTGACCGTTCATGGACGGTATCGGCTAGAAAATTGGCTGAAGATTATGATCTATCTGCCAAAAATCCCTCCAAACAGAAGGAAGCCCAGCATTTAGCACCAAGTGACATCCTTAAGCATATCCGAACTAAAGAAAAATTGGTATCTGGCTTGCTTGATGAAATTGAAGATCTGCTGGTGGGGAAATAAGCATGGAGCAGGTTTTATATCAATTACCAGAAGGTTGGGAATGGCAGACATTTAATGAAGTTTGTACAAAAATTACTGACGGAGCTCATGCATCACCTAAAACAGTTGAAGATGGTTTCCCTTATGTGACGGTTAGGGATATAGATAATAAAGGGTATATAGATACAATTAATTGTAAGCGAATCTCAGAAGAGGACTTTCTGTCTCTTAAGAAAGGGAATTGCTTACCACCTGTTGATTCATTATTACTTTCCAAAGATGGTACTGTTGGGAAGGTTGCTCAAGTAACAAGTGATTATGATGAATTTGTTGTACTATCATCTTTGGCAATTATCGTTCCAGATAAACAGTTGCTTTTACCTGAATACTTGAAATATTTTCTTATGTCACCTGAGTTTCAAGATTTCGCAATTGGAAGCAAGACGGGTGCTGCAATCAAGCGAATTGTTCTAAGAACTATAAAAAACTTTAATATTCCGATAGCTCCATTAGAAAAACAAAAACGCATCGTCGAAAAACTCGATGCATTACTCACCCGCATCAATACTGCTATTGAGCATTTGCAGGAAAGCATTACACTGGCTAATGCATTGTATGCAAGTGAATTGGCTTGTGTATTTGGTTCAGGTCAAGACAAATGGCCATTAAGAGAGTTAAATGAAGTTGCTGAAGTAGCGCGAGGCAAGTCCAAACACCGACCTAGAAACGATAAGTCATTATTTGGTGGTGAGTATCCTTTTATTCAAACAGGGGATGTACGTAATGCTAAAAAATACATCACAAACTATTCAGCAACATACAATGAAAAAGGCTTACAGCAGAGCAAGCTATGGTCAAAGGATACCATCTGTTTAACAATCGCGGCAAACATCGGTGATGTGGCAATTTTGGGGATGGATGCTTGTTTCCCAGACAGTGTTGTTGGTATATCTTCCTTGGAATTAGAGACAGATTATCTTTATTATTTTCTGACAACACTACAGCAACAGCTTGATAGCAAAGCGAATGCGGCAGCTCAGAAAAATATTAATCTGAAAATTCTCTCTGAAATAAAAATCCCAGTTCCCACTCAGGATGAACAAAAAAGTATTGTTAGACAAATCAACGAAATTGACCGACTAGCTACAAAGGTTAAATTCGAAATTTCTGAAAAAATAACAATGATGCAGCAACTCAAAGCATCAATTCTCGATTCCGCCTTCAAAGGCGAGCTCTAAGGAGGGAGTATGAGTGGTGGTCAAACCAAAAATGCTGCATTAACAACTGCCTTAGCCTTTCATTACCAAGTTCTGATTGGCTTGGACAAGTGCTTTGCACTTGAAGAGGGGCAATCAGTTTGGTTTGAAAAAGATGGTGACGTTAGCTTGATGTCACCAAATGCTTTAGCCTCGACTCAAACCGAAGTTAAAGACTACGCAGCTCCGCTTACTGACCATCACGAAAACTTCTGGAAAACACTCAAGAACTGGTTAGCTCCAGAATTTAACCATGCCCAATATGGTATTTTGGTTTTGCACACTACTCAAGCTTTTGGTGCAACCACGCGGTTAAGGGATTGGAATATACAAACCGCTGAGCAACGTTTGGCTGTGCTACAGGCTGTATTTGCCGAGCGTACGGATGAGCAGATTAATGCTGAAAAACCATCTGATATAATCAAATTGCAGATAGCTGTAATGGCTTGTGATGAGGCTTTGCTTAAAAGTGTGCTTGGAAAAGTTACCTTGTTTACTGAGGCTGATAATGTACAAGAATTAGAAAAGCAGATTCTGGCTAAACCAGTTGGTATACCGAGGAATAACTTAAATAGTTATCTTCATGGCTTAGTTGGATTTGTATATGCTCAAGCAACGCAACAGTCATGGAGCATTAGCCAGAAGGCTTTTGCTACGAAGTGCGAAGAGTTAACGGCACTTCTTTGTAAAAAAGAATTCACATTTCCATTCTTTTTAGGATTTGAAGCATCTGAGCTTGAAGTTGAATTACATCAAGATCGACCATTCGTGCAAAAAATTGCTGAAATTGAGCATCATGAGATGATACCTGAAGCTGTAGGTAACTGGCTTGAGTTGCAAAACTCTTTGATGGAAGAGCTTGATGGGTCCATACTTTATAAAGATAAAACAATTGCCTATCAGAACCAATTAGTTAAAAAATATAAACTTGCTCATTCGAGTGCAAAACTTGAGATAATTGACCCGATAAAAAGCTCGAAGCTACTTTATAACAAAATCATGGGTGAACATCCATTGAATATGGGCAACGATACGCCGCCTATCGAATATAAAAATGGTTTAATACACGATGCCATGGATGATGAGGAACGAAATTTGAAATGGAAAATTGAACCGTGAGTAGTATTGTCGAAGCTATGTATGAGATAAAGTACAATCCATTTGAGTATGGACCTTACTTAGCATCTTTTTATTGTGCCGTAGATAAGTCCGAGAATAATATTTTATTAGCCCAGTTAGTCATTCCACTGTGTAGCCATCCTTTTTTTAATCAAAAGTTATTTAACTCAAATAAGCGAAGCACTATTTGGTCGATCTTTAACGACCGCTCCCAACTCTATAATTTACAGGATCGAATTGACAGTTTTCAAACTTTAACGGAGCAGTGTATTCAGTATTGTTTAGTCAATGATTGGCTATCGGTTAATGAACAACAACTATCCTTAGCGAAATGTGATGAGGTTAGATCAACTTTTCTCACTCAAAAAAGTGCAGAAAAGTTAGGGAGATTATTCAGTGGACACTCTATCGTAGAGATTTATGCATTTTTAGGGGTAAAACCACGATGAGAACACTCATTCATGAAATTGGTGTTATTGATAAACAAGGATTTAAGCATCCTGTTAATTTTAGAACAGGGCTTAACATTGTGACGGGTAAGTCCTCAACAGGTAAGAGTGCCTTAATTGAAATCTTTGATTATTGCTTTGGAAGTGGGGAAAACACGATTCCTAAAGGTGTTATTACAACAAGCGCGTCAATTTATTATGTAGCGCTTAGGGTTAGCGAACAAGATATGGTGCTTGCGCGTGATCCTGATATTCCTACAAAAGCATTTTTTCGTCGTGTTGAGATTTTCAACACTAAAGAAATTGACAGTGACTACTTTAATGTTAGCTATTTTCGTCCATTGGGTGAGTTTAAAAAGCACTTAAGAGACTTTTTCTTAGATATCGATGATGTTGATGAGTCATTGGTAGCAAAAGCCTATAGAGGTAATCGGAAAGCACCTACACCATCTATTCGTAGCTTTTCATCATTTATGCTCCAACATCAAAATCTTGTTGCCAATAAGCATGCACTATTTTATCGATTCGATGAGAAAGAAAAACGAGATCAGACTATTGAGCATACAAAGATATTTCTAGGGCTTGTCGATCAAAAATTCTTTCATCTATCACAAGAAAAAGAGCGATTAAGTACAGAGGTTAGAAGTTTAGAGCGTCAGAAAGAGACTAATAAGCGTACTTCTGAAAATTATAAACAAAAAGTTGGTCCGGTTTTAAGCCAACTGTATGCTTTGATGGGATTTAAAAGTGAACCATTAACACTTGATAAGGTACTTCGCCATCCGCAAAGTGCCAAAGATCAACTTGATGAAATCATAGTTACTGAAAAAATAGATCATAATTCCGATGCTATGACACAACGCTATGAACAGTTGAAACTGGCACGTAATCAAAAAACTGCTGAGTTACGAAAGTTGCAACGCCAAGCTTCATCCATTCATAAGCATATTCAAGAAGAAGAAAGATTTGTTGTTAATATAAAACAGTTTAACTTACCTGAGCATGTTCATATTTCCACATCAGTATGCCCATTTTGCCATACTGAAAAAGACAGCTTGAGACAAAGTGCGGAAAAATTAAAGCAGGCGATTACTAAAGTATCGGGTAATCTTGCTCAAGCTCGCCCAATGAAAGCAAAATTTGAATCGTCATTAGTTGAAGTACAGCGTAACATTGAGGGTGTAAGTAATACATTGACAGAGTTAAACCAACAAATAACAGAAATTGAGAATACAGATGAACAGCTTGCGAAACAAAAGAGTCTATATGAAAGTGTTTTGATGCAAAAAGTTAAGCTATTTGTACTTCTCGATACCCTTAATATGGCTGATGATATTGAGCTTGAAAAAGCAATTAAAGAGTTAAAAAAACAACTTAAAACGATTACTGATGCACTTAATGAGTACGATGTAAAAAAAGGTTTAGCAGAAGCATCGAACAAGGTAAACGAATACATGGCTGAAATAGGCAGTCATTTTGAGTTCGAAGCCAGTTATAAACCAATTAATCTCCAGTTCTCATTTGAAACATTTGATCTTTATCATTTAACCCCTGATGGCGAAAAAATCTATCTAAGATCAATGGGAAGTGGTGCAAACTGGCTTTACTGCCACGTAACCTTATTTTTAGCCATGCATAAGTATTTTGCTGAGTTAGGTGAAAAATGTGCCATTCCCTCGGTATTGTTTTTGGATCAGCCGACCCAAGTGTATTTTCCAAATTTTAACCGTGACAACTCCACAACTTTTGAAGAGCAAAAAACGCAAGAAGCAGAGCAGCGTATATCACTTAATATTAGCCAAAATATTGATGAAGATATTAAGGCCGTTGAAAACTTATTCAGTCAGCTATCAACATATTGTAATGAGCTCGAATTGAATAACGGATTTTGTCCACAAATTATTGTGACGGATCATGCAGATAACCTTACTTTAGACAATCGAGTTGAGTTTGAATCATTAGTAAATGGAAATAGATGGCGTACTCGGGGGCTTATTCATCCCTTGCTACAAGAAGCCTAGTTTCTCAAAACTACTCTAAGTAAAAGAGGATTATGTGGTAATTAAACAAGCTATAACAACGTCTAATGATTTAACAATATCAGATCAAAAAGATGTGTTAGTAGAACTATTGAGCTTTAAAAATTTAGCCAATCTGAAATGTCCTCTTACACTGGATAACTATCAGCGTGCTTATGTTTGGGGGGCTGATAAGGTTATCCAACTTTTAAATGATTTAGTGTCTTTTATTCAAGATAGTCATGAGAAAGCCTATTACATGGGCACCATATTGTTACATCGGGAAGTAGATGAAAAGCAGAGCAACTTATGCGTCATTGATGGGCAGCAACGCCTGACTTCGCTTGCAGTATTATATTGGCTGTTAAATGAGAGATTACCTACACATATTCAATTCTCTTTTCGTTCATCTCGTTCAAAGGTCAATATCCAGCAAGCGAAACTGACAATAAAAAATTGGCTTGATAAGAACAATTTAGAGTGCGCTAAGCTAATTGAAGTATATGATCGTCTTCTTTTTACTGTGATCAAAGTAACCAAAGAAGATCTAGCATTTACATTTTTTGATACACAAAACAATCGAGGTGTGCCTTTAGGTAGTACAGATTTACTCAAAGCATTCCATTTGCGTGCAATTAAAAGTGCTGATGCTCACTTAGATGAGCTATTGCAAAGCCACTGTGCTTATCGTTGGGAGAGTGTGCAGTTACAAGGAACGTTTAGTAAACTTAGTCCTACTCACGATTTTGCACCTGAGCTCTTTCATTATTATCTATGGCGTGCGCGCAATTGGACGGGAAATCAAGTTGTTGAGTTAGAAAGTAAAGATGAAATGTTCTCGCATTTTGGGAATCGGACCAAAAATACTGAATTGGGCGAAGTCAAACTGTATCCTGCTGGTGCAAACCAATGGGGGCAATCACTTAATCTTACCCATGATAATGACTTTTACTTAAACCCAACTCGTCAGCAACTTGGATTGCAATCTGCATATTTGCCATTCTCACTACGCCAACCAATCAGTCGTGGTGTGGGTTTTTTCTTATATGCGGAAAAATATGCAGCGATACTTAACTTGTTAGTACACAAGCCAAGTAGAGATCTTGAAATCCAAGCAGTGCAGCAATTTTACAATCAAGTAGTGAAAACTCTTTCTCATTACTTGCAAAGTCTATTCCGTTTATGTTTGTTGGTCTATTTTGATCGTTTGGGTAGTAAAGGATTATTGCGTTTTACTTTATGGCTTGATCATCGAATTGGTGAAATTCGTTTATCTCAATCAGATATTAGGCGCGAGACCCCAATTAAATTTTTAAGAGATTCTAAGCGAAATTTGCTTGATGTTATTGCCAATGCATATGAATGTGATGATGTAATTGATTTCCTAAAACAAAAGGATGTAAGTACAACTTACACATTAAATAATGGATGGATAATGAAAATTGGAGGTAACAGACTTGTACAAGAGCGTTATATCACTGCAGTTTCCAAATATTACCGTATTGAAAGTCTAGAAAAGAAAACGGCAGAGTATATTGAGCTTACTGCGGAAGGTCAGTTGGCTAACCAAATGAAACAAATCGATTCAAGGTTCAAAGGAATTACTTATGTCTGAGTTTCAATCTAACTTAATTACTTTGAATGATGTAATCAACCAACAATATTTTTTTAACATTCCAATTTATCAGCGTCTTTATGTTTGGGGTAAAGAGCAAATCTATACTTTACTGGACGATATTGTTGCAGCATGGTTGGAAGCTAAAAACGATTTTTATTTAGGTGGTACTTTAGTTATTGAACGAGCTGTCAATGAACTTGAGGGTATACGATATTTCGATTTGATCGATGGGCAACAGCGCTTTACTACTTTATGGCTCATTAGCGTTGTATTAAAAGAGTATTTAAGTACTTATATACAAGTGGATACAAAGCAGGGAAAACGTCAACGTATGATATACGCTGAATTATCAGGAGACTTTCCCTTGGGAGATTCTAGGCAGCCAACTTATAAAAGTCTTCGGCCATTTGATTTGGTGTCTTAAAACCCA
>NZ_KE007346.1:432727-582255 GCF_000400715.1 Acinetobacter genomosp. 15BJ
CAACGTATGATATACGCTGAATTATCAGGAGACTTTCCCTTGGGAGATTCTAGGCAGCCAACTTATAAAAGTCTTCGGCCATTTGATTTGGTGTCGAGCCTGTAAATTATTTTGTGTAAGTTCCATTTTTTATAAATGATCTTTTAATCGATCATCGAACTGAATCGTAAACCAATTCATTGCTAAACGCCAATTTTGAATTGGCATCGTCCATTTCTTCGCAGCATTTGATGTTGCTAAGTAAATGACCTTCTTTACTGAGTCATCAGATGAAAAGATTTTCCTCTTCTTCGTTGAATGGCGTATTACGCTATTCAACGACTCAATCGCATTTGTTGTATAAATTGCATGACGTATTTCGGCTGGATAGCTAAAGATCGTTCGGATATTTTCCCAATTGGCCCGCCAGGATTCTCCAATTTTGGGATACTGGTGATTCCATTGATCACAGAAGATGTCTAGGGACTTTAAAGCATTTTCCTCTGTACTTGCCTGATAAATCGCTTTCAGACCCGAGGTAACAGCCTTGTAGTCTTTCCAGCTTACAAATCTCAGGCTATTGCGTACAACATGCACGATACACAGTTGAATATCAGTATGAGGGTAAACGGAGGCTATCGCGTCAGGAAAGCCTTTTAATCCATCTACACAGGCAACAAGAATATCCTGTACTCCTCGATTTTTTAGCTCTGTCATGACTGACAGCCAGAATTTGGCACCTTCTGTCTGAGCAATCCACATACCCAGTAATTCTTTTTGTCCATCCATATTGATGCCTAAAGCAAGGTATACGGACTTGTTAATCACATTGGAGTGCTGACGGACTTTGACAACAATACAGTCAAGATAGACAACAGGATAAAGGCTATCTAAGGCTCTATTTTGCCACTCAGTCACTTGCTCAATCACAGCATCGGTAACTTTGCTGATGAGAGATGCTGAGACATCGGCATCGTACATTTCTTTGAAGAAGGCTACAATTTCCCTATTAGTCATTCCTTTTGCATACAGTGAGAGGATTTGGTCATCCATACTGGTGATGCGTGTTTGGTGCTTTTTGATAATTTGTGGCTCAAATGAACCTTCTCGATCACGGGGAATATCTAAAGCCAGTTGTCCATCTTGAGTTGTAATGGTTTTAGAACTAAACCCATTACGGCTATTTGAGCCTTTCCTGGACTGATGCTTTTCATAACCGAGATGGTCTGAAAGTTCAGTATTGAGTGCAGTTTCAATCATGAATTTTTTAAAGACTGCTGTCATTTGGTTTAAGTCTTCTGGTGTTTTTAGACCTTTAGCCAATTCGGCAGCCATACTTTTGATTGTTGCTTCATCCATGTGAAGTACCTTTTGTAATTATCCTCTGAAGGATAAATGAAAATTAAGTACTTACACAAAATTTAGAACAGTCCCTTGGTGTCTTAAAACCCAAACCCTTTTGAATTCTTCGATGATTATAAAATAATTCAATGTATTTTATAATATCTGCTTTGGCTTCTTCTCTGGTTTGATAGTTGTAATTTGGAGGGTGTTTTTTTAGAGTAAATTTTCGTAAATTAAGTGGATAAAATATTCCAATTATAAAAGCCAGTAAATTATTTTTTGTAAGTTTTAATAGTCAATAATAGGACTTCCACTGACAACAAGATTTAAGCATAACTTTTCTTTTAATCGCTCATAGGGTGTTACGCCATTCATAACTGCATGAGGTCCGGCATAATTGTAAAATGCCTCCCATTCGGCCAGCTTGGCTTATAAATCCACATCATATGTGTAGTCTAAGAGCTGGCAGAAGTCCATTTTATCAGTCTAATGAGTTCGTTCGACCTCACCGTTATGTTTAGGTGTTCGTGGGTTAATATAGCGATGATGAACGGCCAGATCATTCAGATGACAATGGAATTTAGACTTAAACTCATGACCATTATCAGTCTGAATGGTATGAATATGGAAAGGAAATTTGTATATCACATAATTGATGAAATCAATAGTATTGGCTTGATTATGTTTCTCATAAATCTTTAATGCCCTAATCCTACTTTAGATAAATTGAATAGTTGGATGAAGAAGCTTTCCCAAAATTTAAATTATCAAAATGGAAAGGTAGCCATTGCGATAGTTAATGCAAAAAATAAGCAGTCTCGCAAAATGTTGGAACGGGCTGGACAAGTAGCTGGACCAGATTGGGAAGAATTTAATAAT
The DNA here is from genome assembly GCF_000400715.1 of Acinetobacter genomosp. 15BJ. Taxonomy (GTDB): domain Bacteria; phylum Pseudomonadota; class Gammaproteobacteria; order Pseudomonadales; family Moraxellaceae; genus Acinetobacter. Next base: position 434,930 of record NZ_KE007346.1, read on the forward strand.
CAACGGTGTTTAAGATTGACGATTCCAAGGCCAATGAACTTAAACGATCTAAAAAATGATCGCTTCCATATGACAATGGCTCGGCTACTGTTGTCACATTTAGATTCTTTGATTGGCTATAAATACTGTGTTGGGATACACCTAAAAGTTCTGCAACATGAGTGACAGAATATCCGTGTTTAGTAATCAATTTTACAGCTTCATCTTTAAATTCTGGGGTATAACGTTGTCCACTCATAATATTTTCTCCTATGCAAAATGAATAGACCATATTTGTCTAGGAGAGTGGTGGCAGTCCATTATCTAACTAAAAGGTGTCTAAAAAATCGGTGGCTATTCAGTCAAGTAAATGTATGAAATTTTAAATTTTAAATGTATATTTAAAAAATCCCATAAGGTGATCAATAGGACTCTATTGATTTAAAACTACACTTAGTAAATTACAGAACATATGCATATTTCAAAAGTCAGCTTAGTTAATTATAGAAATTTTAAAAATTCTTCTTTTCTATTTAATGAAGGAGTTAATACAGTAATTGGAGAAAATGGATCTGGTAAGACAAATTTATTTAACGCAATAAGGTTACTCTTAGATGACTCTTGTATTCAATATGCATATAAACTAAATGAAAATGATTTTAATAGAGAGCTCGGTGGGGATTGGAAAGGGCATTGGATAATTATTAGTATTGATTTTGATAAGTTGGATAGTAATGAGGCTATACAGTCTCTTTTTGTCCACGGTGCGGGATTACTCGAATCAGAATCTGCAACAAAGGCGTGCTACACACTTTTCTTTAGACCTAAAATTCACATTAGACATAAACTTGCTGATTTGAATGAAGGGGATATAGTTGGGTTGCAAGAGGTACTAGAAAAAATAAATATTCAGGATGACTATGAAACTGTATTCCATGGAAAAAGTTCAGCTAATTATAATGATCCGAGCATCTACGAAAGTTTAGTTGGTAATTTTACAGATGTTAAATTTCCTAGAGATATTGATGCTTCAAAATTTGGAGTGAGGGTCCCTCATCAGCTATCAGTATCTAAAGAAATTTCTTTCACATTTATACAGGCTTTGAGAGATGTAGTTAGTGAATTCAAAAACAATAGAACTAACCCATTATTAACATTATTAAAAAGAAAAAGTGATGAAATTAAGCAAGAGGAATATCAACCTATTAGTGAATTGGTCTTGACTTTAAATGGTGCTATAGAAAATCTATCTGATGTCCAAGAAATTAGAAATGATATTAAAAATACGCTTTTAGGTACAATTGGTCGTACTTACTCGCCATCTTCCTTGTCAATAAAGTCTAGCGTTCCAAATGAGGCTGAAAAATTACTACAATCATTAAAAATTTTTATGAGTGAACCAGATGAGGAGTATGAGGGAGGGGTTCATGAGTTAAGTTTAGGTAGTGCAAATTTAATTTTTTTAACTTTGAAATTACTTGAGTTTAAATATAGAAAATCAAAAGATACGTTTGCAAATTTTTTAATTATTGAAGAACCTGAAGCACATATTCACAATCACATACAAAAAACTTTATTTGATAAATTGGATTATGAAAACACACAGATTATTTACTCAACACATTCAACTCAAATATCAGAAGTGAGTAATGTTGAAAATATTAACATTGTAAGTAAGAAAACAAACAATTCTGAGGTATATCAGCCTTCAACAGGTTTAAGCTCTAAAAGTATTAATCAGATTCAGCGTTATTTGGATGCAGTTCGCACAAATCTACTGTTTGCAAAAGGGGTTATTTTGGTGGAGGGGGATGCAGAAGAAATCCTAATTCCAATCTTAATTAAAAATGTATTTGGTGTAAGTTTAGATGAATTAGGTATAAGCTTAATTAATATTCGAAGTACTGGGTTTGAAAATGTTTCCCAACTTTTTCATGACAGTCGTATTCGCAGATACTGTTCAATTTTAACAGATCTTGACAGTGCTATTTGTGATACCAATGTATTACCAATAGATAGTGATAAAGTTAAAAAATATAAAGAAAAAGTTGCTAGATCTGCAAAAAGTGGTGCGGAACGTAAAATAAAATTAGATGAACTTGAAAAAGATAATGATTGGGTAAAAAGTTTTTATGCGAATTATACCTTTGAAGTTGATTTCATTGCTGCAGGTAATGGTTTTGAAATTAAACGGATAGTTAAAGATATTTATACTGATCCAGCAACTTGTATTAAAGCTAAAGAAGATATAAGTGATGGCAATGTAGCAGTTTTTGGCCGTAGAGTCTTGACGATGGCTAACAGTGCTGGTAAAGGTTGGTTTGCTATTTTACTAGGAGGGCATATTACATATCAAACAGAAATACCCGACTATATAATGGATGCACTAATTTTTTCTAAAGAAGATTATTCTAAATTCTTATTAGCAGATATGATTGAATATAGAATAGGTAGGTATGAAGCGGAAGATGATTGTGATATAGATTTCTCTCCATTAAGAGAAACTTTAGAAGAGTATAAGTTTTCAGGATTATCATTAAATTCTGTGATTGAGGAAATACAATCTGTGATCGAAGATGATCAGATTTTAATTTTTTTAGATAGATTATAAGAAAGTAAATATGTATATATTATCGGATGAGTCTTTAAACCAGGAGCAAAAAGCTGCTATATACACAAATGAAAATGTGTTATTGATTGCATGTCCTGGTAGTGGTAAAACTAGAACTCTCATTTATAAAATTGCTTATGAATTGAGTAAGATGACCTCATCTAAACAATTTGTTATAGCTATTACTTATACAAATACAGCAGCTGAAGAAATTAAAGAAAGAGTGGAAATACTTGGTGTTGACACTACTCAGCTTTGGATAGGAACGATTCATTCATTTTGTTTACATTGGATACTTAGGCCATATTACTTATATTTGGATAATCTAAAAAATGGCTTTACAGTAGTTAATTCATATGATTCTGAAGAAATTATAACAAAATTATGTGAACCATATAAAAATGAAAAAATTAAATTTTGGGATTGTGGTGTAATAGCAAAGCCAAATGGTATTTATCTAACTTGTAGTGATCCTAATAAGCAATCATCATTGTTAAAAATAATCAGTGAATATTATGAAATATTGCAAATAAATAATCAGATTGATTTTGAACAAATTTTAAAATATTCATGGGATTTGATTTCTAAAAAAAATATAATTAGTAAGTCACTTAGTAAAATTTTTTCAACAATACTTGTTGATGAGTATCAGGATACAAAAGAAATTCAGTATTATATAATTTCTGAAATATTAAAATCAAACAATGGCGATACTAAAACTCTTATCGTGGGTGATCCTAATCAGGCTATTTATGATTCTTTAGGAGGCTTTCCAATGCCGAAAGCCGATTTAGAAATTTTATTAGGATTTAATTTGGTTTGTCTCAGTCTTGAGAAAAATTATAGATCATCAGATAGAATTGTAAAATATTTCGACTTTTATAAAGTAGATAATAATACTATTATTGCTTCAGGTGATAATTCAGAATATAAGAGCTTAATAACTTACAATAACTCAGTAGCACTTGATGATTTAATTGATGAAATTTCTCATTTAATTTTATTGAATATAAGAGATCATAATATTTCCCCTGATGAAATATGTATTGTTGCACCTCATTGGGTTCATATAGGTGTTATTACTAGGAAACTTATGATTAAGCATCCTGATTTGAACTTCAATGGACCAGGTATGGCACCATTTTCTAGAGATATTGATAATTTTTGGTATAAGGTTTCAAAAATTATTTTAACTGAGCCATCGCCAGACATATATATAAGAAGGTTGAGATGGAGTGGTGAAATCTTAAAAGATCTTGAATTATTTGGAGTTAATATTATAGACATATCAAATAAGGATCTACTTAAAATTTGTAATTCAATCACAATAAATGAAAATGATGGGCTAGTATATTTGAGTAAATTTTTTTCAATACTTTTTGAATTGTTAAATATTGATTGGGAAATAATTCCTACTCTTAAAAGCCATTACGATTCATTTTTCGCAAGTTCTTATCAACGAATAGAAAAACTTTCTGCAGAGGGATTGAGTGGTGTAGAGACTCTTGAAAATTTCAAGAAAGTTTTTAAACAAAAAGGAGGAATATCGGTATCAACTATTCATGGAGTTAAAGGAGAGGAATATGATGCTGTAATAGGTTTCGCTCTACTTGATGGCTTTGTCCCGCATTTTAGTGATCCAAAGGGTGAGTTAAATTCCAAAAAGATGCTTTATGTTCTTGCATCTAGAGCCAGAAAAAATTTGCATTTAATAGCGGAAAGAATGAGAAATCCACATAGTTATCACGCTCCTAATGGTAAAGCGCCTACTTCTCATTTAGAGCTTTACAAATACTCTTATGATAATTAACAAATAAATTGAAAAAAACACTCTATATAAAATATTTAGGTTGAATTCATCATTAGATAATTTTTTCATAGAAAAATTCTGCCCAATCAGCCGTTAGCGCTTTACGTTATCTCAAGATAAGGGCATCGTAAATAAGCTACTTCAACTTCATCTAGTAGCTTATGCGCAATTACATGCTCACACACCTCACGAGAATAATCAGTTTTGTCTGCTGACCAGTCACGGAATGTGGAACAGAAGGCATGCGTAGTAACTATCCGATTTTGTTTCGGGGCAATAATAGCCTAAGCTATTTGTATTACAGATAGTGAGTATTGCTCTCCTGTTAGAGTTCGAAAACGGATGTGATATAATAGGAAATCGAACTCTAGTTACCTTAAATAGACAAACTACTGTTTTGAAATAGATTGAAACAAAGAAATCACAGTGCGGTAAAAATAGTAGTAAAAAATTAAAAGTTAAATATTTAATTGTTATTTATTAATAATTTATTTCTTTAATTTGACTGTCACCGCTTCCGCCAAATACGAAAAAGCCCTTATGAAAATAAGGGCTTTTTTATTTCTCTGTGTTCTAGATTAGCAACTTCGTTGCAATTGCCCACATCATAAGCCCAACGACAACATCTAGAATTCTCCACGAACTGGCCTTTTTAAACCAAGGCAATAAGATTCTTGCGCCATAGCCTAAAGCGAAAAAGAAGATCCATGAAGAAAGTATGGTTCCGGCTGCAAACAAGTACAGATGATCTGCAAACTGAACTGAAATCGAACCAACCAGAATCACGGTGTCTAGATAGACATGTGGATTCAGCCATGTGAAGGCCAAGCACATACCAATAATCTTAAATAGCGAGTCTTTTTCAATTTCACTGGGGTTGAGTGATGAGCTATTGTTTATGGCTGAGTAAAAGTTTCTAAGTCCATATAAAAATAAAAAAGCAGCACCAAAGTATTTGGCAATGGTGACGATCAAAGGGAAGTCAATCACGATTTTTGAAAAGCCCATGACCCCTAAGTAAATCAGGATAGAATCTGAAAGTGCACAGATCAAACAGACCCAAAAAACATGCTGCTGTTTTAAGCCTTGTTTTAGAACAAAAGCATTTTGCGCGCCAATGGCTAAAATTAAAGAAAAGCCAATACCAAGCCCATAGAAAAATGCAGTCATATTTTGGTTCCTCAATCATATAGGGTGGTCTGTGCTGGCTCTGGATGGAAAAGAACGTGCAGATGCTTAGGCAAAAGCAGTTCGTCTAACGCTTAGATCAAGTGTTAGATGCTTTTTTTCCATTAAAAATTTACTGTTTGCTATTATCTTTTTTTATTTATAAAAGTCAGTAAAATTAAGATTGTTTTGGTTTGGCTAAATTTTTTTTAAGGTTTGATGCTGAACACAAAACAAGGTGAAGTATTTTTTGCTGTCGTTGAAAAGGGGTGTTTTGGGTAGGTTGTTATGAGGCATTCAGAGTAAAGGCTAATGGGTTGTACCTTAGATTTTAGCTATAGCTTTCTATATCTGAGATGGATATGACTGAATCAGTGTTTAGAGGTCGGGTAATGTAACAAAGCTGCTTAATCTTGTTGTCCGAATTACCCCCCTTGTTTTTCAATTATTGCCCTTATTTTCAGAATCGTTTTAGATCAAAATTAAAAACAATCGACACAGGAAGTGTTCGAGGCAATATCCAAGCACATATTTAAAAATAATGAAGTGAGTCAGGCATGGACCTCAATCATAATATTCAAGGTGTAAACAACCAAATGCTCAACAAAACAAGAAAAGTGATTGCGCTCGGTTTTGCCACACAAGGCCTTGGCTACGCGACCGTGATGACAGCACTCCCCACAATAAAAGGTCGATTCAGGCTTTCAGATGATCAGTTATCGCTGATTATTCTTGGGGTATGCATTGCAGCAGCGCTCGGTTCAATTTTAGCTGATCGTATCGCAGTCAAGCTTGGTTCACGACTTGCCGTTGTGACTGGTTTTATTTTTGAAGCGATAGGAATAGTAATTGCTGCATTTAGTCCAAATGTGATTCTCATGATTGCGAGCTTTTTACTTTATGGGCTTGGACTAGGCTGTTTAGATGCAGCACTGAATATGCAAGCAGTTATGATGGAGCAACGGCTTGGTAAAAGTGTATTTGGTGGTTTCTTTGCTTGTTATACCGCGGCTGCATTTTTAGGTGCATTAATTATGTCAGCCACTGTTTCAACGGCACTTGGAGCAACGACAGCATTATGGATTGCAGTGGCGATTGCCTTCATCACCTCGCAACTCTCTAGACACTGGTTATTTCAGCAAAAACAATGCTCAGACATACATCCACAAGAGAAACCTGCAATTCCATATCAACAACTTCTTATTTTTGGGCTGATTATTTTGATTGTGTTCACTGTCGATTCTGCAATCAGTACATGGAGTTCAATGTATCTCAAAGATGTTTTGGCAAGCTCGGCAACGATTGCTCCTTTAGGGTATGCAGCCTATCAAATTGGAATTTTACTCACACGCTTAAGTCTTGATTATTTGCTGCAATTTAAAACAGCGACATGGATTGCTTTGGTCACGCTCCTGATTGGAGCATTTGGGTGTGTATTGTCTGGAATAAGTCATTCATTAGTGACCGTTATTTTGGGTTTTGCATTGGCTGGTGTTGCTGTAGGCGCTTTGGTTCCACTGACCTATTCTGCCGTAGGTCGTTTAGATGAAAGTCGACGCGATGAAATTATTGCTCGTGTTAATATTTTTAATTATGGGGGCGCAGTAGCAGGTGCGGTCATCGTTGGGCTGCTAGCAACGCCTTTTGGTTATACGCCGTCGTTTATCGGTTTGGGATTTGCCTTACTCAGTATTATTTATTTGAGAAAAAGACTGGTTTGATCTACATCAACCAGACAGAGGCATTTTGTGATGGTCTTAATCAGAAGTCATCAACAACGGCATTAGAAAATCTAGTGACGCCAAGATAAATCAGAATTGTGCCTGAGGGTACGCAGATTCATTGCCGAACAGAATTGGAGATTTTTTCAGATAGAAGATTGACTGGTTATGATCATCTTTTTTTATTTTTAAAATTTAGTAAGATTAATGTTATTTTGATTTTCCTAAAATTTTTTAAGGTATTTATGCTGGACAATAAACAATGTGAAGCCTTCTTTGCAGTTGCTGAAAATGGAAGTTTCGAACAGGCAGGCGTGAAGCTTTATATTACTGCTTCAGCAGTAACATTGAGGGTGCAGGCACTGGAAAAGGAATTGGGTCAATTATTGCTGATTCGTGGTCGCCCCTGTGCACTCACGCAAGCGGGTCAGCAATTGTTTGAACATTTGCAGCATATAAAACGTTTAGAACAAAATTTATTACACGGCTTGACGGGTGCTGGAGAGTCACATTTTTTTAAGACCGTGATCGGCTCAAATGAGGACTCATTGGCGACATGGTTACTTCCTGCATTAAAGGATGTGTTACTGAAAGAAAAGATTGTGATTGAGCTGAGAACGGATGACCAGTCTCATACCTATTCATTGTTAGAAAAGGGTACGGTGAGTGCTTGTATTTCGATCGAAGATCAACCCATGCGCGGTTGCCGTGCGCAATATTTAGGTTTGATGCGTTATCAAATGATGGCGACAGCGCAATTTAGACAGAAATGGTTTGCTGAAGGTGTTCATCGAGAAACTTTACGTGCTGCACCAGCGATTATATTTAATGAAAAAGATCGCATGCATTTTGATCTTCTTGAAAAAAACTATGGATTGATGAAAGGTACTTATCCTTGTCACTTAATTCCATCGTCAGAGTCTTTTGTGACCGCAATTAAATTGGGGTTAGGTTATGGCATGGTGCCTGAGCTGCAAATGAATATTGAAAATAAAGCAGAAGTATTGGTTGGATTATTGCCTGATCTTAGCGTTGATATTCCACTGTATTGGCATCATTGGGATCAACAATCAAAGCCATTACAGCTTTTAACTGAGCATATTGTCAATCACGCTCGATTAATTTTGGCCTGAGATGAGAGAATAACAATAAAAAATTATTATATCGTGTATTGCATAAGCATTTTAACTGCATGTAGTTAACACTGCTTCTAAATCATTTCATTAGCATAATAAAACCTAATAAACTTTTAGAAGCAATGTCGAAACTAAATCAAGTCTGAATATTTTATTGGACGACAAAGATTAGAAAATCCTAGAACTTCCAATATATTGTTTAGAGACATTATTTAAGGCGATTAATATACGGCTAGCATCTTTCGTGCTTAATGCTTCATTCAGCTCATGCATATAAGCTACAATTTGTTCTTTTACTTTATCTGCGAAAACTGGCGTGACAGCTTGATCTTCATAGAGTAGGACATAGTTTTTTGCAAAACCATAAATGAGAAATAAAGCGTTGTATTCAAGCGGGTGCTCAGCAGCAACAATAGCTTGTTCACATTGATTTTTTAATTGTTGGTAGGCGTCCGTTCCATTTGGAAGAGTTTGAAACGTTTCAAATATAGATTGGAAATTCATTTGAATTACTCGCTCAAAAAGAAAATCTACAGATGATTGAACTAAAAATCAAGAAAAATTTATTATTTTTTATGATTAATTATTTATGTAATGATTCAGGTTATTTTTTTAGATAGTTAAATGTTTTATTGGCAGATTTAGTTTTATATCTCTACAAAAGTTGAATATAGCGGTGGTATCACAGATTTATTTAATTTTTTTTACATTTCCGATACTAGTCATATACATGCTGTACAAATCAAAAAAGACCTTAATATGGGAAAATGGTAACAATTATTTGATTTTGATCGTTTTAGGTGATAGTTGTGAAGAATATTTTATTACCCGCGATTTTGGTATTGGGTTTGGTTGGTTGTACTTCGATCACGACTATGTCTCCTGCTCAATTTAACCAACTCAGTACAACACAGATTCCATTCTCAGGAAATTGGACGGGTGAAGCGGGTACTGCATCAGTCGCGTTAAGCCTGAACCGTCAAGGTAGTGGCATGCTGTGTATGGATGACCGTAAGGAAGTCATGTCTTATCAGGTAAAGTTGGTTGATAACACCCTATACAGTGATAAAGGGGTCAAGTTTAAAGTCAAAGCGTTGAATAACAGCAAGGCCAACATTCACATGAGTTTATTGGGGTTAGGGGTGAATCTTGATCTGAATAAAGATGATTCGTTAAAGAATGCCACTGTAAGTTGTAAGCAAGCCCTAAATTAATTTTGTATTGCGATTCTAAACCTTGCCTGTGATTGCAGGCATTTAAAATTTTCCGCAGATTAAAGAGACCGTTATGTTTTCTCCTTATATTCATGCGTTTGCATTATTTTTCTCATTGCTCAATCCCTTCCTGATGAGTGTTTACATGGTCGGGATGATCCGTAATACCGATGCAAAGGTATTTAGTAAAGCCTTGATACAGGGGAGTTTGATCGCCTTTGGGGTGTTTATTCTATTTGCCTGGGGCGGTGAGAATATTTTTAGTCGCTATTTGAATGTTCGTTTCGAGTCTTTTCAAATTTTTGGTGGCTTAATTTTCTTGGTGATTGGTTACCGTTATGTATTCCAAGGTGCGGAAACGATCGGAGAAATGCGTGGTGCGCCTGAGCATTTGGCCGGTACCATCGCAATGCCATTTATGATCGGTCCAGGCACAATTAGTGCGGCGGTAGTGACAGGGGTAAGTGTACCTTTTACGGGTGCAATGGCTGTTATTGCAATTACCTTAATTTTAACCTGTAGTATTTTGATCCTGATGAAGTTTGGTCATGATCATTTACGCTATAAACATGCAAAATATATCGATCGCTATTTTGATATTGTTGGACGTTTATCTGCTTTACTGATTGGCACGATTGCAATTGATATGATTGTAAACGGTATCATTGGGCTGATTCGTTCGGCCAATCTGAGTTGAATGGCATAAAGCCCAGATTTTCTCATTTCAAGTATTTTGTCCAAGTATTCTCTTTCTTTTGCAAAGGTACTGAATCAAAATACTTGAGATGTCATTATTTTGAATTAAACAATAACAAGATCATAAAAAGAATTGATGATGTTTTATTGCTTTACACATACTTTTAGGCTCATGAATGAACGATAATAAAGACGTTGTATTTCTCAATGAGCTCTCATGTATCAATTAGATCAAGCAAACCAAGCACCTGATGACCAGTCAGAGTTGACGATGACGGTTTTAATGACACCTGATATGGCCAACTTTTCAGGTAATGTTCATGGTGGAACTATTCTCAAGTTGCTCGATCAAGTCGCCTATGCGTGTGCCAGTCGATATTCAGGTAGCTATGTAGTCACAATGTCGGTTGATCGCGTCAATTTTAAAGAACCCATTTATGTAGGTGAGTTGGTGACTTTTCTTGCCAGTGTGAATCATGTCGGCCGTACTTCAATGGAAATCGGCATTCGTGTTGAAGCACAGAATATTCAGAAACGAACTATTCGGCACACCAATACTTGTTATTTCACCATGGTTGCCGTGGATGAACAGCGTAAGCCAAAAGAAGTACCACAGCTAAACCTAGATACAGAATGGAAGCGTTGTCGTTTTGAAGCCGCAGAGCAACGTAAGGCGATACGTTTGCAAGAAGTTCATCAACCTTCATGCAGTGTTTTTAAGAAAACGACATCGTAGTCAGTTTTTAATATAGTGCTGATGCAAAAATAAAAGATCGAACCGCAGCATGGTTCGATCTTTTTTTACATTTGTAATGAAATAAAATTTAAATCATTACAAATGTTGGTCTAAAGGTCTGGAGGAACCTTGAGATCTGATTAGTTTGTTGGTGCAGGTGTAGACGCAGGTGCTTCAGTTGTTGTCGCATCAGCAGCAGGTTGACCTTGAGTTTCAGGCTGTTCCTGAGTTGAAACAACAACTCTTTCTTCAGTTTGTTGTTCATTTGCAGGCGCTGCAAATGTAGACGCTGCTGCAAGAGTAATTGTTGTTGCAAGAAGAGTTTTGATAAGTTTCATGTTTGGCATCCTTAATTAATTAAATATCAACCTCAATACGATGATTCGGTTAATCCAAATCTCAATTTCGGCATGAGGTTCATGCTATGTGCCAAACTTAGTTGCGGCAATATTCTTAACAATCTATTACGTCTATCTTAACAATATGAAATATTGAATCGCCTTATGTAGTTGCTATGTAAAACATCATGAAGAAATTAAGGATTAAAATGTATGTAAATATGTTTTTGTGATTAAAAAATAATCTATTATTTTACGTGTTTTAAACACTAGCCTTAGTTTTATAAAAAGTTATTAATTGAATAAACCATTTATATCTTATTTTTAAATAAGAATTTTAGATTTCATGTGTGATGAATATCTCCTTATTGTTATTTAATAGCTTTTGAGTCTAATTATAGGGCAAATCATTCTTTATTTTATTTCATCAATTTTTCGCTTTAGAATGAAATAAATTTTCAATGCGAGTCGATCGTGAAGGTTATTGCTCCCAAAACAGTTCCCACTCATATTATTTCTGGCTTTTTAGGGGCAGGTAAGACCACATTATTGCAGCATTTACTCACTCAAAAACCTGAGCATGAAGTTTGGGCGATTCTGATGAATGAGTTTGGGCAAATTGGGGTTGACCAACAACTGATTACCCAGCAGCAAGGTTATGCGGTGAAAGAGCTGTTAGGTGGTTGTTTGTGTTGTAGCAGTCAATTGCCGATGCAGATTGCACTTTCTCGCTTACTCACTGAAAGCAAACCTGATCGATTGTTTATTGAACCAACGGGTTTAGGGCATCCAGCACAATTATTGGAGCAATTGACTGAACCGCATTGGCAAACGAGTTTGGCAATGCGTGCTTTGGTGATTGTTGTAGATGGAAGTCGTCTACATGATCAGGATTGGGTCAAACAGAATTTATATACCGATCAATTAAAAGTGGCTCAAATTGTGGTGTTGTCGCATATCGACTGTATGACAGCAGCAGATCATCAAGCCTATGTGGCTTTAAAACAAGAATATGAAACCTATGTCCAGTATTGGATTGAAGCTGAAAATGGGCAGGTGGATATTCAGCAATTGGATATTCAGCAGCAACCATTACAACGTAAGATCCAACCCTTATTAAGATTGCAGCAAAAACAAGCTGTTGAACAGATACCAGAAATAAAGCAGCTCCCTTATCATTATGTTGAATCGGCTCAAGGCTATACGGTCGCGGGTTGGAAATTACCGAAACGCTGGCAATTTAATTTTCATGATTTATTAGATGTGTTGTGTGCGCAACAAGACTGGGTACGAATTAAAGGAATTTTTAATACTGATCAAGGTTGGAAAAGTTTTAATTTTAATCCGCAGCAGTTTAACTATAAGTCAGCCGAGGAGAGCATCGATAATCGCATTGAAGTCATTTGTCAGTCAACACGTGACTGGTTGGCTTTTGAAACACAATTATTGCAGTGCCGTATCGATCCGATTGATGATCAACATGATCAAATCGCACATGCTTCTCGGTAAAATAGAGTATGCTTAGCGCCAAATTTGAGAACACTGTATTTAAGAGTTTAGTTTATGGCGTTAAAAGCAACAATATATAAGGCAGACCTCAATATTGCCAATATGGATGAGCATATCTATGCAGATTATCAGCTCACGCTTGCTCAGCATCCTTCTGAAACCATTGAACGTTTAATGGTTCGTATTTTGGCTTATGCGCGTTTTGCCGATGAACGTTTAGAATTCACCAAAGACTTATTTGAAACAGATGAGCCAGCGCTATGGCAAAAAGACCTGACTGGACTGTTAGAGAAATGGATCGAAGTGGGTTGTCCATCTGAAGATAAAGTGAAAAAGGCCAGTGCACGTTGTAAGAATGTTGCTGTGGTGACCTATGGTTCTCAGTCAGATGATTGGTGGCAGAAAAATACTAAGATTAAAACCTTGAGCAATGTGCAAGTGTGGCAATTGGACCCACAAACTACGCAGGCACTTGAGGGTTTATGCGAACGTACCATGCAATTGCAGTTGAATATTATGGATGGTGAATGGACTTTGTTAAGCGATAAAGGTCAAGTCGACATTCAGTGGCAACAATTGCAATAATTTTAGTTTGAGTGATGTGGAGAGATAGAAATGAGCGCGGAATTAGAAATTATTGACTTGAAAGTAGGTGAAGGCAAAGAAGCGGTTCGTGGTGCTTTGATCACGACTCATTATACCGGTTGGTTGGAAGATGGAACCAAGTTTGACTCGTCTTTAGATCGTGGCAACTACTTTGAAACCGTGATTGGTACAGGTCGTGTGATTAAAGGTTGGGATCAGGGTATTATGGGCATGCGTGTAGGTGGAAAGCGTAAGCTGATTGTGCCTGCACATTTGGCCTATGGTTCACGTAAAATGGGCAAGATCATTCCAGCCAATGCCAATCTGACTTTTGAAATTGAACTATTTGACGTAAAAACACGCGACGAATAACCAGTTTTGATTGAGTAAATTGCAGCGGTTTGGTTTATTTTTAGACTAAATCGCTTTAAAATCATAAAGATAAAATAATATTGATAATTGTATAATAAGATTTTGATTTTAAAAACATTTCTTTCATCTGAATTTTATTACAGCCCAAGAAAAATATATTGATTCTGTATACAGTCCTGTATATCTTTGAGTTAAAAGAGCAATTTTTCTATGGCCCTTATTGTTAAAGCATAAATCTGTATTTTCAGGGTATGAAATATTGTGCTTCAGGTGACTCAAAGTTGATGGGGGTAAGTCAGCTATAGTTCATCAATGATAAAAAATGTCGCAAAAAGTAATGATAAGAATTTGAGTGAGTAGAGGTCGATATGAATGATTATTTGGATATCACTGCATCAGAACTATTAAGAGAGTTAGATCATTTTTTTCTGATTGATACCCATGATGGCGCCCAGACTGGTTTTTGGGTCAATGAAAAAGCGCTGACAGACAAGCACTACTGGATGGATGGCGACTATAAGGTTGAAATCCTCAGATCTTTACAGCCTTCGCATCAGTATGCGCCACATGACTACAAAATCACGCGTTTGACAGTAGGGGAAAATGACAGTAATGTGGTGTTATTGGACTATGATGGGGTGCATAAAAAAATTCAGACCTTTCGTCGCGGTGAATGGGTAAACCGTCTGAATAAATATTTTTATCAAAAAGAGCGCCACTATTTACAGCAGCTTGCAGATCATCCCAACTTTCAATTAATACAGTATTAATCTCGTATCACGATGCTTAAATGCCCCTAATTCAAATCTTGAAATAGGGGCTGGCGTGCTTACCAAAAAATATTCAATTAAAATGTGATTGATTTCATAAAAAATACATTTAAGTTTATTTTCAGCTTTTAAAATTATAAATACAATCCGTACTTCCAGCTGACCATCAAAAACATCTTATTTGTCCATAAAATTGTAAGATGATGCAGGCATGATCTGCGATCAGCGAATTTCTAATCTTGAGACGATATCTCTATGACAACACGTTTAGTGTCCCCAACTTTAAAAACTGTTTTAGGTCTTGTATTTGGGGTGGTTGCCTGCACCACAACTTTTGCGGCAAATCCAAAAATTGATGCAACCACATTGACGGTCATTGGGTATCACGAAATCACAGAACGTAAAGATGCCTTGATTCCAAGTTATGCTGTGACAGCCAAACAATTTGGTGAACATATTGATTGGCTAAAAAAGAATGGCTATCACTTTATTAATGTCGACCAACTGATCAAAGCACACCAAGGTAAATATAAATTACCAACGAAACCTATTTTGCTGACGGTGGATGATGGCTATCAGTCGTTTTATCAAAATGCCTATCCGATTATTCGCGCGAAAAAAATTCCAGTGGTATTGGCTGTCGTCGGATCTTGGTTAGAGCCTAAAGCCGATCAGAAAGTTGATTTTGGTGGTGAGCTGATTGAGCGCAATAAAATTCTGAGTTGGGATGAACTCAAGGAAATGCAGAACAGTGGTTTGGTTGAAATCGCCAGCCACAGTTACCATTTACATCAAGGCATTAATGGCAATCCGCAGGGCAATCTGGAACCTGCTGCGATTACGCGTATTTATGACCCTAAAACCAAGAGCTATGAAAGTGATGCAGCTTATCAGGCCCGTGTTTATCAAGATTTAAAAAAGAACAATGACCTATTAAAATCACATGGTTTACGTTCGCCACGCGTGATGGTCTGGCCGTATGGTCGCTATAATATGCAGTTGGTACAAACCTCCAAACAGTTGGGGATGCCAATTACTATTACTTTGGACGATGGGGCAGATCATGCCAAGCAATCGCTACAAAATATGAGCCGTATTTTGATTCAGGGCAATATGTCGACCAGTGCATTGGCGCAAGAGATTAAGAACCGTGAATTGAATTTGAATGATAACAATCGACCGCAAAAAATTATGCATGTCGATTTAGATTATATTTATGATCCAGATACCAAGCAGCAAGAACGTAATCTCGATCATCTGATTGATCGTATTAATGGGATGGGTGTAAATACAGTGTATTTACAAGCCTTTTCTGATCCTGATGCTAATGGTTCTGCCGATATGGTGTATTTCCCAAATCGTCATATTCCAATGCGCGCAGACTTATTTAACCGCGTTGCTTGGCAAATCCAAACTCGTACGCCTGTGCAGCGTCTATATGCATGGATGCCACTTTTGGCTTGGGAATTACCTAAAACTGACCCAGTGTCGAAAGATTTAGTGGAAACACAGCAAGCAAAAGTGGGTGAGCATTTGAATATGGGCTATATCCGTCTCAGTCCCTTCTCGCCAGAAGCTCGTCAGACTATTAAAGAGATTTACCAGGATTTGGCTAAATCAACGCCGTTCGATGGTTTGTTATTCCATGACGATGTGACTTTGTCAGATTATGAAGATGCCAGTCCTGATGCGTTGGCGGCGTATGCCAAACAAGGCTTACCAACTGACCTTGCTAAAATTCGTGACAATGATGCTGACTTGCAAAAATGGACGGCTTATAAAACCAATTATTTAGATGATTTTGCCATGGAGCTTGCGGGGGAGGTTCGTCAATATCAACCATTCCTAGTGACTGCTCGTAATCTTTATGCGCAGGTGGCTTTAAATGCTTATGCAGAAAACTGGTATGCACAATCTCTAGAGCAATCACTAAATCGCTATGATTTTACTGCGATTATGGCGATGCCGTATATGGAGCAATCGGACAATCCAGCTAAGTTCTATTCCGATATCATGAATCGCGTGAAGCAGTATCCAAACGGCATTAAAAAGACCGTGATGGAGTTACAGGCGGTAAACTGGCGCAATGACCAAAAAGTACCGTCTGAAGAAATGGCAGCTACGATTAAGTCCTTATATGAACAAGGTGCAATGCATGTGGCATACTATCCAGATGATCCGATCAAAGGACATCCAGATGTTGAAACCATGCGTAAGGCTTTTGGTCTAAAATCATCTCAATTAGTACCATAGTCGAGTAATGTAGATGAGTTGGATTGCTTTATTGTGGTCATATGCCATTAAGTTTGTTTTTTACTATCCATTATTTATGTCGTATTTGTGGATGGTGGGGGCACTTATTTTCTATTGGAGAGAGCGTCAAGATCCTCCTTATCAGCAACCTGCGGCTTTACCTGAATATCCTAAAGTTGCGGTCTTAGTACCGTGCTTTAATGAAGGGGATAATGCCGAAGAAACCATTAGCCATGCACTGAAATTGGATTATCCCAATTTTGAAGTGATCGCGATTAATGATGGTAGTTCTGACAATACCGGTGAAGTACTAGATCGATTAGCCACGCAGTATGAAAAATTACGCGTAGTGCATCTGGCACAGAACCAAGGCAAAGCGATGGGGCTGCAAGCGGGTAGCTTGATGACTGATGCAGAATTCCTGATTGGGATTGATGGTGATGCTCTGCTCGATCCACATGCGGCCAAATGGATGATGCGCCATTTCTTGGAAGATCCAACAGTGGCCGCGGTAACTGGGAATCCACGTATTCGGACACGTTCGACTTTGCTTGGACGTATTCAGGTTGGTGAGTTCTCTTCGATTGTCGGTATGATCAAGCGCGCACAACGAACCTTTGGTCGTTTATTTACCGTATCGGGCGTAATTACCGCTTTCCGTAAAAGTGCAGTACATCAAGTTGATTATTGGTCACCGAACATGTTGACTGAAGACATCGACATCACTTGGAAACTACAACGTGCAGGTTGGGATGTACGTTTTGAGCCAAATGCCTTGGTCTGGATCTTGATGCCGGAAACCTTAAATGGTTTATGGAAGCAGCGTCTACGTTGGGCCATGGGTGGTGCACAGGTCTTGGTTAAAAATATTGATGTATTTTTAAAGCCTAAACTTAATTTTTTATGGCCTTTGATGTTTGAACTGTGTTTGACACTTGTTTGGTCATATTTGATGCTTATTATGGCGATCATCTGGTTATTGCATTTTATCTTTGCAATTCCAGCACTGGCGGTCGTGAGCTCGCCATTTTTACCTTACGGTAGTGGAATTTTATTGGGGGCGACCTGTTTAATTCAGTTTGCTTTAAGCAAATGGATGGATAGTCGTTATGAACCAAACCTTGGGAAAAATTATTATTGGATGATTTGGTACCCGTTTGTGTTTTGGTTGATCACAATTACTGCTACAATCGTCGCCTTTCCAAAGGTGCTGTTGCGTAATGATGAGAAGCGTGCCCGTTGGATTAGCCCAGATCGTGGAATTCGTTGAATCGTAAAGATTCATTTTGCTGAGTAAAAAGCAATGAAAGCAGACAGCTTGATTATTGATGTACGTCGCCAACTCCCATGGCATAAACGCTACTTCTCGACCACTACCACCGCAATGATGTGGGCAGGGTGGTTATTGTTATGGCGTCCATTTATTTTGGTGTGGGTGTTGGTTGAATTACAAAAGACCCATATCGCACAGCGTTTAATGTCCGCATTTGGTGATGGCATTGAGCATGGTGTAACAGCATTGTTTATGTGTGCGGTTGCATTATTGCTTTGGAGTTTGTTACCTGCAAAACGTGTGCATAAAAAGCATGCTGTTGAAAAGACACTTCCTGATTATGCACGTTATTTTGAATTAGCTGAGCAAGAAATTCAGGTTGGACGTCAGCAGAAAGTCAGCATCGTTCATCATGATGAAAATGGTAAAATCATTCGAGTAGAATAGTTTTTATTGTTCTCAATAGACGATATCAAATGCCTTGGTCTTTTATGATTAAGGCATTTTTTATTATCTGGTCTTAAATTTCAGACATAAAAAAACCAGCTTACGCTGGATTTTTATTTGCACCATCTTTCACTAGTTGGAAGATGGTGCCCGAGGCCAGACTCGAACTGGCACGCTTTGTGGGCGGGGGATTTTAAATCCCCTGTGTCTACCGATTTCACCACTCGGGCATGTGCGCAATAATAGAGGACACTTTAAAACTTGGCAAGAGCAAAACAAGCTATTTGCTTTCTTTTCAAGCAATTCATGTGCTTATCTGATGAAAATTAAGCACTGTCATATAACTTTCATGATTCTTTCATCAAACTGAGATCAAAGCTTCATTTAAGCCAATTAATTTAAGTCATTTATTTATAGTGATAAAAGTTAAGGTAGCTATCCAAATGACAGCAAAAATTTCACGACGGGAACTTATTCAAAAAAGTCTATTCGGTTTCGGGGCGTTGTCTTTATCTGCGGGTTTTACAGGATGTAACGACAGTTCAGATCAAGAGACAGCAACACTACAAGTGAATTTTGAACATGGGGTTGCCAGTGGTGATCCTTTACAGGATCGCGTGATCTTGTGGACACGTTTGACGCCAAGTGAGAGTAGTGCACGTCTGCAAGTGACATGGGAAATTGCTTTAGATCAGCAATTCAAACAAATCATTAAAACCGATAAAGTCACGACAACAGCTTCACAAGATTTTACTGTGAAGGTGGATGCAACAGGTCTAAAACCAGATCAAAGCTATTTCTACCGTTTTATCTTCGGGGATAAGGTTTCACCTGTGGGTCAAACCAAGACTTTGCCAAGCAGTGCGACAAAAGTCAGTTTTGCGGTGTGTTCATGTTCAAACTATCCAGCAGGTTATTTCTATGTATATCGCGAAATGGCCAAGCAAAATGTCGATGTGGTGATCCATTTAGGTGACTATATTTATGAGTATGGTGCAGATGGTTACGCGGCAGAAGATGCGGCTAAACTTGGGCGAAGTCTCGCGGCAGATAATAGTAAAGAAATTATTAAGTTGGATGATTATCGCAAGCGTTATGCGCTCTATCGTAAAGACAAAGACTTGCAGGCTTTGCATCATCGCCACCCATTTATTGTGATTTGGGACGATCATGAGTTAGCTAATGATGCATGGCGAGAAGGGGCGGAAAATCATCAGCCGAACGAAGGACCTTTCCTTGATCGTAAATTGGCAGCTCTACAGGCTTATTTTGAGTGGATGCCAATTCGTCCTGTCGATGATCAACATACCAAGATTTATCGCCAGTTCGATTTTGGTAATCTGGTTCAATTAACGATGTTGGATACGCGAATTATTGCGCGTGATGAACAGTTGGACTATGCCAACTATATGACAGCGAATGGTTTGGATATTGCAAAGTTCCAGGCAGATTTGACCAATCCAGCACGTACTCTAATGGGCTATACCCAACGTGATTGGCTGATTGGAAAACTGCAACAGTCGACAGCAAACTGGAATGTGCTTGGTCAGCAAATTCTAATGACTAAGATGTTGGTTCCTGCTGAGCTGCTGCTTGCTTTGGCTGAAATTACTGCGGGTAATCCAAGTACAGATACCTTAAATAAGATGAATGCCCAAATCACTGAATTAGTAAAATTGAAAATTCGATTATTACAAGGTGATCCTAGTTTAACAGCACAAGAAAAAGCGCGTGTTTTGACAGTTGCACCCTATAACTTGGATGCATGGGATGGTTATTTTGCTGAGCGTGAGATTGTGTATGCTGCTTTGGCGCAATTGAAGAAAAAAGTCGTGGTGTTAGCAGGGGATACCCATAATGCATGGTCATCGAATTTATACAGTAAAGATGGTGCTTTTGTCGGGGTAGAGTTGGCAACCAGTTCGGTTTCTTCGCCAGGTTTGGAAAAATACTTAAATATTCCATTGGCACAACTGCAACAGTTTGAATTTGCATTCACGACTTTGATTGATGAGTTAAATTACTGCAATTTAAATCAAAGAGGCTATTTGATTGTTCAATTTGATGCTGCGCAGGTTCAATCGCAGTGGATTTATGTCGATTCGATCAAAAAGCCTGAATATGTGATTGATAAATCACGGGGCTATCAATTGAGTTTGGATAAAAACTTATTGCCAGTGAAAACAGGGCAGCAAGTGGCTTAAGTTTCAAAGATGGTAGGAAGCCAAGTCAATGAACTTGGCTTTTTATTATCTGTCCTTAAATTTTAGGCATAAAAAAACCAGCTTACGCTGGATTTTTATTTGCACCATATTTCAGTAGCTGAAAGATGGTGCCCGAGGCCAGACTCGAACTGGCACGCTTTGTGGGCGGGGGATTTTAAATCCCCTGTGTCTACCGATTTCACCACTCGGGCTTTACCAATGGAGGCGGAGGTCGGAATCGAACCGGCGTACACGGAGTTGCAGTCCGCTGCATGACCACTCTGCCACCCCGCCATCTCTTGGTGATGCACATATTAGCAATCTTTAAAAAAAAAACAATAGTGTTTATTGCGAATATGCACATAAAAACAACATCTAAAAGAATATTGCTCAAATTATCATGTATTATTTACGCAATTGATTCATACCCACTTTGGAGATGCGCTGTGGCATTGGTTTTAGACGGTCGTGCATTAGCAAAACAAATTGAAACGGATTTGTTGGTACGTGTAGAAGCATTAAAAGCAAAATCGGGGCGTACCCCAATCTTGGCAACCATTTTGGTTGGTGATGATGGTGCATCTGCCACTTATGTGCGTATGAAAGGGAATGCTTGCCGCCGTGTTGGCATGGACTCGCTTAAAGTTGAGCTTCCAAAAGAAACCACAACTGAACAATTATTGGCTGAAATTGAAAAATTAAATGCTAATCCAGATGTACATGGCATCTTGTTGCAACATCCAGTGCCTGAACAAATTGATGAAAGAGCATGTTTCGATGCGATTTCATTGGCAAAAGATGTCGATGGCGTAACGTGCTTAGGTTTTGGTCGTATGGCAATGGGTGAAGCGGCATATGGTTCAGCAACTCCAGCTGGCATCATGACCATTTTGCAAGAAAACAAAATTGAAATCGCTGGTAAGCATGCGGTTGTGGTTGGGCGTTCTGCTATTTTGGGTAAACCAATGGCGATGATGTTATTACAAGCCAATGCTACTGTGACCATTTGCCATTCACGTACTCAAAATCTGCCAGAATTGGTTAAACAAGCCGATATTATCGTTGGTGCGGTGGGCAAAGCTGAGTTGATCCAAAAAGACTGGATCAAGCAAGGTGCGGTTGTGGTTGATGCAGGTTTCCATCCACGTGATGGCGGTGGTGTTGGCGATATCCAATTGGTCGGTATTGAAGAGATTGCTTCAGCTTATACACCAGTACCGGGTGGTGTAGGGCCGATGACGATTACGACTTTGATTCGTCAAACTGTAGAAGCTGCTGAAAAAGCATTAGCGTAACGATTAATAACCCCTCGTTAAGAGGGGTTTTTTTAGAATTAAACAAATATGAGTTGTACTTTTCAATTTGCCAAAGCACCTGAACATTTGCTTGATGCTTTGCATCAGGTGATTCCCAATACTGATTTACTCGCACAGCAGTTGCCTGAAACACCAATTTCGCTTTGGTTAATTCCACCAGTATTTCCAACCGATCGCTTAGATGATGAAGTGATTCGAAGGATTTGGAATGAAACGCCGTATTGGATTTTTTGTTGGGCTTCTGGTCTGGCGATGGCGCAATGGCTATTGGCTGAGCCGCATCATGTTAAAGATAAGGTTGTTTTAGATTTTGGTGCTGGTTCTGGTGTGGTTGCGATTGCGGCAAAAATGGCAGGCGCTAGGCGTGTGATTTGTTGTGATATCGATCCAATCAGTCTGGCATCATGTCGTGAAAATGCGTTGTTGAATGATGTTGAGCTAGAGTATTTGGATGATTTGTATCAATCAGAGCAGGTCGATGTATTGCTTGCGGCAGATGTACTGTATGACCAATCCAATCGTTTCTTTCTGGATGAGTTCCTTAAGTTTGCACCTGAAGTGTGGGTTGCGGATAGTCGAGTCAAAAATTTTAGCCATCCTCAATATCTAAAAATTGATGAACGTAGCGCAAGCACTTGGCCAGATCTAGATGAAGCCAAAGAATTTAGAAACGTCAGTTTTTACCGCACCAAATAAATACTCTTTATCAAATCTCAACACAATCTCCTGACTATGCATGCTAAAACATTCAGATGAAATAAACAGATGGCCTTTAGGCTGTTATATAGAAGAATGTTTAAAAAGGAAGGTGTATGAGTATCCAGCAGATTGATGATGGGAAACATGGCGCATTTAAGTTGTTTGAAGGCGAGATACTTGCTGGTGAAATGGCTTATACCTGGGCGGGGGACAGTATGCTCATTATTGATCATACCGATGTGAGTGATCAATTTCGTGGACAAGGTGTCGGGCATAAGTTGTTAAAGGAGTTGATTGCTTTTGTACGTGAACGTCAGGTGAAAGTCATTCCTTTGTGTCCGTTTGCAAAATCGGTGTTTGATAAGGATCTTTCGATTCATGACGTATTGAAAGGCTAGGCTGAGTTGGATGTCTTCCAAATGATGGAATACATCCATTTTCATTGATCAAGACATAAAATCAAGAACAAGTATAACGAACCACTTTGAGTGTGCTAGGACGCGTTTCAAGTGCCTGACGGGTTGCATAGCCTTCACTATTATTCAAATCTGGTGAATTAGATAAGCCAAATGTTGCACGGCTATTACCGATTTTTACGCCATATTGCTCTTGTTGGGTTGGATTGACGATTTCATTAACACTGAGCACTGCAAGTTTATAGGTTTTGTCTGCACCTAAAATTTGCTTGCAGGCATGTTGTAATTTTTTCTCATCTAGATCGCTATTGCTACGTGCCGCGAGGGTATAGGCAACAGTCGCGGAAGTGGCAGTTTTATTTTCGATTTGATAACCTGTTGTGCCATTGTATTGATGTGGACTACTTTGACAGGCTGCAAGAACAAGAGCACCGCTCATAATTAATAATAAATTGGTTTTTTTCATATCAATGATCCTGTTATTTCTGGTTTTAGTATCGCATAAAATAAGTTTTTTATTGTGAGGAATCTTTAAAATACAGGCTATTCATCGTTTTTTAGCTTCAAATATAAAGAAAGAATTTTCGTTTTCGAACAATTTTGCATATAATCTGCCAAGTTTTTTATTTAATACAGAAGTCATTGCTTTTTTGTAGTATTTGAGCCCGTTTTTTAACGGGCATTTAATTTATTGCACTATACATAAGCAAGTCTGGATAGGTATGTCATGATCTCTACAGATAGTCAAAAGAAATACGTGGTTGCATTTGACCAAGGTACAACCAGTTCACGTGCGATCGTATTGGATCACGATGCGAATGTCATCAGTATTGCTCAGCGTGAATTTACGCAAATTTACCCACAACCGGGTTGGGTTGAACATGATCCAATGGAAATCTGGGCGACGCAAAGTGCCGTATGGGTCGAAGCTTTAGCGCAAGCAAGTATTTCTAGCGAGCAAATCGCAGCGATTGGAATCACCAATCAGCGTGAAACCACTGTCATCTGGGATAAAAAGACAGGTAAACCTATTTACAATGCAATTGTATGGCAAAGTCGCCAAAGCAATGAGATTTGTAATCAGCTGCGTCAAGATGGTTGGCAAGATTACGTTCATAAAGTGACTGGTCTGGTTCTTGATCCGTATTTCTCTGCGACTAAAATTAAGTGGATTCTGGATCGCGTTGAAGGTAGTCGTGAACGTGCAGAACGTGGCGAGCTTTTATTTGGTACCATCGATACATGGTTGCTTTGGAAATTGACCAATGGCCAAGTTCATGTGACTGACTATACCAATGCATCTCGCACCATGTTATTCAACATCGAAACGCTTGAATGGGACGATAAACTGCTTGAAGCTTTAAACATTCCTAAAGCGATGTTGCCTGAAGTTCGTGGTTCTTCTGAAGTCTATGGTTATACACATACCATTAGTGGTCAAGAAATTGGGATCCCAATTGCAGGTATTGCAGGAGATCAACAAGCCGCATTGTTTGGACAAATGTGTGTTGAAGCGGGTCAGGCAAAAAATACCTATGGTACAGGTTGCTTCTTGCTCATGAATACAGGCAAGCGAATTGTGCAATCTGATCATGGTTTATTGACCACGATTGCATGTGGTCCACGTGGTGAAGTGAACTATGCATTGGAAGGTGCGGTGTTCAATGGTGGTTCATGTGTGCAATGGTTGCGTGATGAACTTAAGGCGATCAATGATTCACATGATTCTGAATACTATGCAACCAAAGTAAAAGACAGTAACGGTGTCTATGTGGTGCCTGCATTTACAGGCTTAGGTGCGCCATATTGGGATCCAACAGCACGCGGTGCGATCTTGGGGATTACCCGTGGTGTAAGTATCGAACATATTATTCGTGCCACATTGGAATCGATTGCTTACCAAACCCGTGATGTTTTGGATGCTATGCAGCAAGACTCGGGTGAGAAATTGCGTACCTTACGTGTCGATGGTGGTGTAACTGCCAATAATTTCTTGATGCAATTCCAAGCCGATATCATGGGGACTTCAGTAGAACGTCCTGCGATGAAAGAAACAACGGGCATGGGTGCAGCATTCTTGGCTGGTTTGGCTGTCGGTTTCTGGTCGGATTTAAACGAATTGAAGAGTAGAATGACCATCGAAAATACCTTTGTGCCAGAGTGTAGTCAGGATGTGACTGAAAAACTCTACAAAGGTTGGTTAAAAGCAGTCGGACGCACTCGTGATTGGGCGGAAGACTAAGCTAAAATAGACCGTTTAGTATGACTTAAAACAACATAGGATGGATGAGCATGAGCTTGATACTACGCCAACAAAAAACCCTCGAACTAGTGAGAGAGCGTGGCTATATCAGTATTGAAGAACTTGCTCAACATTTTGATGTTACCCCGCAAACCATCCGTCGTGATATTAATCAATTGGCGGATGAGGGGTTGTTGAGACGTTATCACGGTGGTGCAGCGCATGATTCAAGTGTGGAAAACACTGAATATACGATGCGTGTTGGCCATATGTTGGAACAAAAAAGAACGATTGCAGCTGCTGTGGCTGCTGCTGTTCCTGATTATGCCTCTTTATTTATTAATATTGGGACCACAACTGAAGCAATCGCGCATGCATTATTGAATCATACGGGTTTGCGGATCATTACCAATAATCTCAATGTGGCGAAAATTCTCAGTACCAAAGAAGATTTTGAAGTTTTGATTGCCAGTGGGCGTGTGCGTCCAGATGGTGGCGTGATTGGTCAGGCGACGGCAGACTTCTTTAAACAGTTTAAAGCGGATTATGCTTTAGTCGGCATTAGTGGAATTGAAGAAGATGGCACTCTGCTGGATTTTGATTTCCAAGAAGTGTGTGTCTCTCAGGAAATTGTATCGAGTGCCCGACAAGTGTTCCTTGCGGCGGATAGTAGTAAGTTTGGTCGTAATGCGATGATTCGTTTGGGTTCGCTTAAGCAAGTTGATTGTATTTTTACAGATCAACAGCCGAATGATGAATTTATGAAAACCATTCGAGATTTAGATGTTGGGCTAATTGTTGCCCAATAAATCTTCATTTCCGAAAAATTGTTAATTTTCTTGAGTTGAGATTATTTGACTCAAGAATATTTAAATAAGAATAATGCTGTAACGATGAGCAGTCTTTGTATTGCCAGAAGATCCTCTTTTTCAACTATACATTTTCGATTTTGACCATTTATCTAAAAATGTCTATAAATTGGCATTTTTTTGACGAGTTTTTATTGTTTGTTTTCATTTTACATGTTTAAATGTTCGTTATTGAACAATAATGAAAATTTGCGGTGATTTATGCAAACTTCTCCTCAGTCAAACGACAAAATTTATGACCTTGCTGTCATTGGTGGTGGTATCAACGGTGTTGGTATCGCAGCAGATGCTTCGGGTCGTGGCTTATCTGTATTCCTATGTGAAAAAGATGATTTGGCCAGCCATACCTCTTCTGCAAGCAGTAAGTTGATTCATGGTGGTTTACGTTACCTTGAACATAAAGAGTTTCGCTTAGTACGCGAAGCGCTGGCTGAACGTGAAGTATTGTTGGCAAAAGCACCACACATTATCCGTCCAATGCGTTTTATCATGCCGCATCGCCCACATCTGCGCCCAGCATGGTTGATTCGTACAGGTTTATTCTTTTACGATCACTTGGGCAAACGTGAAAAGTTATTGGGTTCGAATAACGTTTATTTTAAAGAAGACAGCCCATTAAATGCTGCAATTACTCGTGGTTTTGAATATTCAGACTGTGCGGTAGATGACTCTCGCTTGGTGGTGTTGAATGCCATGCATGCCCGTGAAAAAGGGGCTGACATTGTAACGCGCACCCGTTGCCTATCAGCACAGCGCGAAGGGCAATATTGGGTTGTGGATTTGGAAAATGAAAAAGGTCAATTCCAGATTAAAGCCAAGGCTTTAGTGAATGCTGCTGGTCCTTGGGTTGCACAATTCATTAAGCAAGATTTACAGCTCAAATCGCCGTATGGTATTCGTTTGATTCAAGGTAGTCATATCATTGTGCCTAAGCTTTATGAAGGTGATAAGGCATTTATCATGCAGAATGATGACCGTCGTATTGTGTTCGCGATTCCATATTTGGATCAATACACCATGATTGGAACTACGGATCGTGAATATCAAGGTGATCCAGCACAAGTGAAAATCACTCAAGAAGAAATTGCTTACCTGATTGAAGTCAGCAATGCACACTTCAAAAATCAGTTAACCCAAGCTGATATTATTTCAACTTTTGCTGGTGTACGTCCATTATGTGACGATGAATCGGATAATCCGTCGGCAATTACCCGTGACTATACGTTGGCTTTATCTCAAGAATCGGAAGATCAGGCACCTTTACTTTCAGTTTTTGGCGGTAAGTTAACCACATATCGTAAGTTGGCTGAGTCAGCTATGCAGCAGTTAAAAGCGTTTTTCCCTGAAATGAAGGGTAGTTGGACAGCAACTGAGGCTTTACCTGGTGGTGAAAACATGGCATCAGCTGAACAGTTGGCAAACGAAATTCGTGCGCAAATAACCGATGCTTCAGAGTCTTTGGCAAAACGTTGGGCATCTGCTTATGGTTCACGTATTTGGAATATCTTGGGTGAAGCAACTTCGGTTGAGCAGTTAGGTCAGCATTTTGGTCAAGGTTTGTATGCGAAAGAAGTGGATTATTTATGCCGCTTTGAGTGGGTAACGACCAGCCAAGATATTTTATGGAGACGTTCAAAGCTAGGTCTTAATTTTGCGCCAAGCGAAATCGAAAGCTTAGATGTGTATTTAGCAAATAAACCAAATACCACAGTTGCTGCTTAAAAGCTCTCAATAAAAAAGCCCCTTTTTAAGGGGCTTTTTTAATGGGTTTTAATCAGTACTTGAAGCGGAATGCAACGGTGTAATTTGCAGGTGCTCCGTAGAAGGCTTGTCCATCGGTAAAGCTGTTTAAATATTTTTTATCAGTCACGTTATTGGCATTGGCCTGAATACTGAGGTTTGGACTAAGGTCATAGCTTGCCATCAAATTGAGCAGTGCATAATCACTTTGTTTGAGATAAGTATTAAAGCTTGGGTCAAAACGGGTGATCTTACTTTGCCATTTCACACCTGCACCTACTTTCAGTTTTGGCAATTGTGTAGGAGAGTAGGTGGTGAGTAGATTGAAGCTTTGCGTTGGGTTATAGGTTCTTGCAGCACCGCCATTTTTTAAATCTTGCAAGCTAAACTGGGTATAACCGAGTGAAACATTGACCTGATCTGTTAATTGTCCAGCCAAACCAACTTCTACGCCTTGTGAGCGTAAATCACTGATAGCTGAAGTACGGTTGAGAGGATGGCTATCTGTTGGGCGTAGCGGGTAATTATTTTCCTCTGTTCTAAAAACAGCCAGTGTTCCAGTGAGTTTATTATCTAACCACGAACTCTTAAAGCCGAGCTCATAGCTTTTACCTTTAATTGGGTCGGCAACTTTTCCTGTTTTTTCATCGACTGCAGTTTGCGGTCGGAAAATCGAGGTATAACTCATATAACCAGTATATTCAGGGGTGAAGTTGTAGGTAATACCTGCATAAGGGGAGACTTTACTTTCATCATAAACCATTGGCGCATCGTAACTTGTACCTTCGCTTTTGGCTTTTACATAGTTTGCCCCCAAGGTAACTTTTAGATCATCGTTAAGGTGAAGGCGTGTTGCTGCATAAACCGATTGGTTGCGTTGTGTATAGTCTGCGGTCTGAGAAAAATCAGACCAAGTGACATTGTTGGGGGTCCAGCTTGCCCAATCTGTGGTGTAAGGGACATTATTGGCATAGTTAATATTACTATCATGCAAGGTCCCGTTTTTTGCATGGTCATTTTGATGGCTGTTTGAGAAAGTATAGCCGATGATTGCTTCATGCTCTCGATTGAACAGGTCAAATTTGCCTTGTAGATTTAAATCGGCAGTATGTAGTTTATTATTTTCTAAAAAGCCGCTTGGTGTTAGGGAAATACCTGAACCATCCGCATTTGGATAGCCATAGTAGTAGAGCAGCTGGCTTTTACGATCCTTCTCATTGTAGTTATAGCTTAGGTTAGCAGACCAAGTTTCTGATAATTTTTGTTTTAACTCAAAAAATGCATTACGTGAGGTATTATCCCAATAGGTCCAATCTGGATTAGGGTTATAGGAACGATCATAGCTGATTTGTTTACCCGTAGAATCCATCAACGGTAAAGCACCTCAGTTATTGGCATTGGGCTTATTTTTTTCTTGGCTGGCACCCACAGTCAGTAAAGTGCTATCACCAAGATCAGCTTCTAAAATTCCTGCAATGCCATTTTTCTCGGAACTATAGCGGTCTAAGTTTGAATCCCCCGTTTGTTGAAAACCAGAAACGCGGCCGCGAACAGCACCGTTTGGTGATAGGCTACCTGAGGCATCTGCCTCATAACGTTGTGTATCCCATGAGCCATAGCTTAATCCCGCATTGGCTTGAAACTCTTTGGTAGGGCGTTTACGGATATAGTTAATGGTTGCGCTTGGATCACCAAAAGCATTGGTCAGTGCATCCGCACCTTTAATGACTTCAATGCGATCGTAAAAATAGCTGTCTGGATTGGTATCGTTATAATTCCATTCACTTGATGGAAAACCAACTCCATCAACCAAAATGTTTGAAATTTCAAAACCGCGTGCCATATACACTGAACGCTCAGTTTCAAGTGAGTTAACGGTCACACCTGGGGTGTTGTTGAGCACATCTCTAGAACTGGTGAGGCCAAAATCTTCGATTTGTTGTCGTGTCACCACATTAATGGTTTGTGGGGTTTCTTTGGCTTCAATATCGAGTTTGGTGGCGCTTGAACTATTTTTAATGGTATATGCTTTGGTTTTTTCACTGGCATTGCTATCTTGCGAGGCTTGAACTTTGATGGTTGGGAGTTGTTGTGAACCTTCCTCAAGTGCATGACTATATGAGCTGATACTGACTAATGTGGAGATTGCTAGAAAAAGGGGAGTGCGTTTGAACAGCGAAGAAGAACTCATACCTACAACCATGTAAATGAGAAATATTATTATTACAATTATTGTTAATATTCGTTAACTTTGCAATTTATTTCGTCCAAAGCTTAATGGGAATACCTAGTGTGGGGTGGAGGGTTGATAGGAATTTTCGAAAATTGGGCATTAAAAAAGGTCGCTGTGGCGACCTGTGATCAGTTATGTCCAGTCAAATGTAAATAGGACACGTCGAGTTTCGGGTTGGTAAAACATCAAGATGTTGTCGGCGCCATGATTGCAATACTCCCAACCGGATGCGGAGGCAATAAAATAATAACGTCGTTGCTGTTGGTCAAAGATGTGTACAAAATAATGGTCATCTTGTTCCATATTTTTCAATTGAAGTTGTTCTTCAATCGGGTAGCACCAGTTACCATATTCAGCATCGCCACCCAGTTGATTGAGTAAAATGGTGGGTTTGTCATTTTGATAATTGACATCAGATGTGCTAATCACTCTTTTTTGTTCTAAGAAGCGTTGTTTAACCTGTTGAAAATATTCATGCATTTCTTGACTGTGAGTCAAAACCTCAGTGTATGAAGGATGGCTTTTATTTTCTAAAATAAAATAGTGTTGATCAGCCAGCCAATGATATTGAGACTGCTCATCCAGCTGTAAAATAAACCAATTTTCATGCGCAAATTCGTTATAAAACTCAGCAGTTTCTGAGCCGATGTAGCATTCATAAGGCTCAATTGGATTGACTAAATGAATCCAACCTTGCCATTCAGGATTGATCTGGGTAAGGTCAATCGAAATGAGGGGGAGTAAATGTTTTGCGAGAAAGGCGTCTTTGGCTTCAAAAACAGTGTCTGAGTCTGGGAGTAATTTTAAAAAATCTTGTGCAATTGTAATGTCTTGTTGCATAGCTTTTCCTGTTTAAATCGATAAAATACGGATCTCTTTATATTTTTTAACTGACTTTTGCTGGCACATCAAAGTCTTAACTTGTTCATCTTCGATGGATGAAAATTGCTTATCAGGCTGTTAGTTTATTATCGTTTTGCAATTTAAGATGACAAAAAAGGCCGCCGTAGCGACCTTTTTTAATCTCCCTGAATCTCTCTTTATTAAAGAGGGAAACTAAGGTGATTAAGCAGATTTAACAGCTGCTAATAATTCATTTTGACGATCTTTAAGTGCTTGAGGTAAGCGAGCACCAAGTTTAGTGAATAACTCAGTGTGGCTTTCAAGTTCTTTGATCCATTGATCTTTATCTTGAGCTGTAACAGTGTTGAATTGCTCTTTAGAGAAATCAATACCAGTCCAGTTCAACTGTTCGTAAGTTGGAACATAACCGATTGGTGTTTCAGTCGCTTCAGCGCGGCCTTCACAACGATCAATGATCCATTCAAGAACACGCATGTTTTGACCGAAACCAGGCCATACGAAGTTGCCTTCAGCATCACGACGGAACCAGTTTACGTTGAAGATTTTTGGTAGTTTATTACCAGCAGCTTCAGCTTTTGCACCAACTTCTTGACCAAGTTGTAACCAGTGACCGAAGTAGTCAGCCATGTTATAACCCGCAAATGGAAGCATTGCGAATGGGTCACGACGAACGATACCTTGTTGACCAACCGCTGCTGCAGTTGTTTCAGAGCCCATCGTTGCTGCTTTATAAACACCATCAACCCAGTCAAATGCTTCAGATACTAAAGGCACTGTATCTGCACGACGACCACCGAAGATGAATGCAGAGATTGGTACGCCTGCTGGATTTTCCCAGTCAGCGTCAATCGAAGGACATTGACCAGCAGAAACAGTAAAGCGCGAGTTTGGATGCGCTGCTTTTTCGCCTTCAACGTATGGTTGGCCTTTCCAAGTGATCAGGTCAGCTGGAACTTCTTTAGTTAGACCTTCCCACCATACTTCGCCATCTTTGGTTACTGCAACGTTGGTATAAATCACATCTTTATGCATCGTTGCGATACAGTTCGGGTTGGTTTTGGTATTTGTACCAGGCGCAACACCGAAGAAACCAGCTTCTGGATTGATTGCATACAAGCGACCATCTTCACCTGGTTTGATCCAAGCAATATCGTCACCTACAGTTTCAATTTTCCAGCCTTCGTAACCTGCTGGTGGAATTAACATCGCAAAGTTTGTTTTACCACATGCAGAAGGGAATGCTGCTGCGATGTAGTGTTTTTCACCTTGTGGGTTAGTTACACCTAAAATTAGCATGTGTTCAGCTAACCAGCCTTGCTCGCGACCCATTGCAGAAGCAATACGTAATGCTAGGCATTTTTTACCAAGCAATGCATTACCGCCGTAACCAGAACCGTAAGACCAGATTTCACGAGTTTCTGGATAGTGAACGATATATTTTTCGTTGTTACATGGCCAAGCAACATCTTTTTGACCATCTTTTAATGGTGCAGCAACAGTGTGTACGCATGGGATAAACTCACCATCTGTACCTAACACGTCATAAACTGCTTTACCCATACGTGCCATTTTAGTCATGCTGACTGCAACGTAAGGTGAATCTGTTAACTCGATACCAATGTGAGCAATGTGGCTTCCTAAAGGACCCATCGAGAAGGGAACCACATACATGGTACGGCCTTCCATTGCACCGTCAAATAATCCATTTAATTTTTCGCGCATTTCTGCAGGAGCAACCCAGTTGTTTGTTGCGCCAGCATCTTCTTCATTTTGCGAGCAGATATAAGTACGGTCTTCAACACGAGCAACGTCAGAAGGATCAGAATTTGCAAGATAAGAACCAGGATGTTTTTCTTGGTTAAGTTTTTGCATGGTGCCGTTAGCGATCATCAAGTCCATGAGACGTTGATATTCTTCTTCGCTTCCGTCACACCATTCGATTTTTGCTGGTTTGGTCAATTTTGCAATTTCTTCCACCCATGCAATCAGCTTAGGGTGACGAACGAATTCTGGTGCGTTCACTTGGGTCATGGTGATGCCTTTTTAAAGTGTGTACGACGTACAAATTCTATCCACTGGATGGCAGTGAGACAGATGAAGTAAAAAAAGTGGCTGTATTAAAGCATAAAATCATAAAAAATATAAGACTAAAGAATAGGTGGGTGTGTAAGATGGGAAATGTAGGTTTGTGATTATAATATTGTTTTTTAATAACTTTATTATTCTATGATTTATTATTTTGTTTTTTTATATGTAATATTTTTTTTATAAATTTCTTTGTTAATCAATATTTTAATTTATTTTTAATTTTTTGAGAATTGTTATTGATTATATGAATAATGTTCATTCAAAATTTACATAAACTTGCTTTTATTTGTTGATTTTGTAAACAAAAATAGGCTTATCTAAAGCCTCAAGGTTGATGCGAATGAGTCGAAATTTACAGCCTTTATCTATTATTTATAATCAAAAATCAGGCTTTCATGCCACGCAGCAAGATGATGAATATGAACGCCTCATGACGTATTGGACGCAATATGGGTTTGAAATTCAGGTTTTTGAATTAAATCAGCAGGTTAATTTTGATGAAATGATGCAGGCTGTATTTGCTCGGCATCAACAGGCAGATTCACGTGGTGTGGTTGTTGCCGCTGGGGGAGATGGAACGCTGAATGCCGTTGCAAAGAAGTTGATTCATACCGATATTCCGATGGGAATTATACCGCTGGGTACGTTTAATTATGTCGCACGAGCGTTGAATATCCCGATTGATGTTGCACAAGCGGCAGAAGTAATTGCAACAGGTAAGATACAGGCAGTACACGTTGCGGGAATAAATGATCAAATTTATCTCAACAATGCCAGTTTAGGGCTGTATCCTTTATTTATAAAAAAACGTGAATTATACAATCAGCGACTTGGGCGTTTTCCTTTAAATGCCTATACATCGGGTTTGGATGTGTTACTACGGGAATCTAAATCTTTAAAGTTGGCAGTGACTGTGGATGGTCAAAAGTATCCAGTGGCTACACCGTTGATTTTTTTTGGCAATAATCAATTACAGCTCAGCGATATGAAATTAAGAATTGCCGAATGTGCTGTCAATGGAAAGCTTGCAGGGGTCGTAGTCGCTAAAAGTGATCGTCTCAGTCTATTAAAAATGTTATGGAAGTTGATTCAGGGAAAAATTGATCAGGCTTCCGATGTGTATTCATTTTGTGCCGAACATATACAGGTCGATTGTAAAAAGCCAAAATTAACAGTTGCGGTAGATGGAGAGCTTATGGAGATGCAAA
The DNA here is from genome assembly GCF_000400715.1 of Acinetobacter genomosp. 15BJ. Classification (GTDB taxonomy): domain Bacteria; phylum Pseudomonadota; class Gammaproteobacteria; order Pseudomonadales; family Moraxellaceae; genus Acinetobacter. The sequence goes on from NZ_KE007346.1 coordinate 469,426, forward strand.
CTCCATTAAAATTTTCAGTGAAAAAGTCAGCGTTAAAAGTGATGGTTCCGAATGTTATTACACCTGTCTGATCTGCATTTTGGAACGGAACGTGGCGTTTGTATTGAAGCAATCAAGCAATTTTGCCAGCAACATCGTCCTGAAGCTGTGATCGTGAGTGGTGATCTGACCCAACGCGCGCGCTTTAAGCAGTTTTATGCATGTCGACAATTTCTAGATGCGCTTAATCTTCCTTATCTGGTGGTACCAGGCAATCACGATATTCCGCTGTATCATGTCTGGAATCGCTTCTTTTCTCCTTTTGTTCGTTATCAGGCATTCTTTGGGCGTTTGGAAACAACGCTGGAAACGGAGCATTTTTATATTGTTGGGATGAATAGTATTCGTCGGCGATATCATACAAGAGGGCATATTTCTCTTGAGCAAATTCATGAGGCTTATGAGCAGTTAAAAAAAGCGCCATCTAATAAAATCAAACTGGTGGTTTTTCATCAGCCCTTTTATACCTTTCCAAATGAGCATGGTGATAAAGATTGTCCTGTGCTAGGGAAAATCGCTTTAGAGCGTTGGGGCGAAACAGGGTTGTTTGGTTTATTGCACGGACATTTACATAAAGTCGCTGTACATGATTTAAATCAAATTTTTCAATTGGGATTTGATCATCCAATCTTTGATATCCATGCAGGCACAGCGGTTTCAAACAGATTACGCTTTGGGTTAACCAATAGTTTTAATGTAATTTCGGATGATGGCAAGATTGAACATTATTGGTTTGATGAACATGAAAATACATTTAAGGCCTCCTTGCTTTAGTTGGTCAAATAGTTCGTAAGAGAAGTTTCTTAGGTTAAAATAAAAGAATAGTTTTTCTTTTCTTAATAATTGATTTTATTTATTTTTTTGTTTGAAAGTTTTTTTCTTTTAAAATATATTCAATATTCTTAAGTTTTAAGAAAATAAAAATTAATTTAATAAATGGTGGGGAAATGAAAACAATACGAAGACAGTATGATGTCTTAGGTCAATCTCAGGAGCCAAAGGATCATACGACATCTGAAATTTTTAATTTGAATAAGGGAACTTTTTCTGATTACACAACAAATCAAGCCAAGAACAGCGTTTTATTTTATAAAGATAAAGAATCTATTGTAAATGTTGAACGAGATAATGAAAGGTTATTTAATTTAATCCCTAAAGTGAGAGCTGAAAATAATTTAACTAGCATTACAAAGATTCATGATGTAGATCAATTTTTTAGTTTTTTAAATGAATCGCTATATAAGGTCGTATCAAAGGTTCATAATTTTTTAGATGTTCACTTTTTAAAAGCATTAGATGATTTATCTATTGATCAATTTAAGGGGAGTGATGTTGATAATATTTACTATGTCAATCATCCTTCTGATTTTGTACAAGAGTATAGTATTCAATATTATGAAGTCTTCGATAAGGTCTGGGTTGATAACAGCTATTATGAGTCACAATGGGTTGAAAGTGGTTATGAACGTGAAAATTTGATTGTTGACGGACATAATGGATCTGTTTGGGTTGAAAGCGGATATTATGATCAGATAGAGGTGGTTGAAGGGTATACAGAACAGGTTTTAGTTGAGCAAGGTCATTTTGAAACACAAAAAATTTATAAAGACCAAGTAGGGGTGATTTATGTCGATGATCATTCACCGACCAGCGACTATTATAAATATTTGACACAATACTATGATGCAAAAACAAAGGTTTGGCAGGCTGGATATGAGCTAACCTTGGCTGAATCAAAAAATGTTTGGGTTGATACCAGTTATTATGAGTCACAATGGGTTGAGACCAATCATTATCAAAAAACAATCTGGGTGGATACAAGTCACTACGAAGATCAATGGGTCGATACAAGCCATTATGAAAAGGAATGGATTGATACGAGTGGCTATGAAAATATTTTAATAAGCAGTGGTTATTGGGAAAATCAACTAATCGAATCTGGTTACCGAGATGTAGACTTTGGTGGGCATGATAAGGTTTTGAGTTCTGTAAGTTATAGTCTGATGGGGAATTATGACTGGGTAAATGACCCAGAAAGTATAGAAAGACATTTAGAATGCGGGCGTTATATTGAAGATCTTGAGCTAGTTGGTAGTGCAAATATCAATGCCACAGGTAATGGATTGGATAATGTGATTACTGGAAATGTTGGAAACAATATTCTGGACGGCCGTGGTGGTCATGATAACTATATTGGGGGTGCTGGTTCAGATACGGTGATTTATAACATATTGAATTATAGTGATGGACTTGTTGATCGATGGCAAGATTTTCATGTCGGTAATGTCTGGACAGATTTGCAAGCAGACAAAATTGATCTTAGTCAATTATTGACGGATTATACTGGGGATGGCTCGACTGCATCTCTGGAAAAATTCATTCATGTCAATCAAGAAGGCGAAAATACTATTGTAAGTATTGATCGAGATGGTGAAGCGTCTGCTGAGAACAGTGTTCAGTTAGTGCTACTCAACAATGTCAATACAACATTGAGTGAATTATTGGGCAATCACCAAATTATTTTTTAAACGTTTTTTATAAAAATCTAAGAGCTGTCAATGACAGCTCTTTTTCTTGGCTGTAGACAATTTGTTCAATCAAAATCAGTTTGAAGAAAAAATACTAAAAAAGTCGAGTTTTTTTTAATTCTCCCCTTGAAGCTATTTTTTTTAACCCCACAAAAGTGGCATATCAAAATTTTATGTATTGCCATGAATTGGCGATACGAATTAATCAAAAAGACTAAGTCTGATGGAGTTAACTATGAGCAACATTCGTCCATTACATGATCGTGTTGTGATTCGTCGCGTAGAAGAAGAAACTAAAACGGCTGGTGGTATTTTACTTCCAGGTTCTGCTGCTGAAAAACCATCTCAAGGTGAAGTAATTGCAGTAGGTAATGGTCAAATCACTGACAATGGTGTTCGCGCTTTAGACGTTAAAGTTGGCGATAAAGTATTGTTCGGTACTTATGCAGGTACAACAGTAAAAGTAAGCGGTGAAGAGCTCTTGATCATGAAAGAGTCAGATATCTTAGCTGTACTTGAAGGCTAATCGATACATAACTCACAAATTAATCAGATACAGTATTTAAAAAGATTCGGAGTTTCACATGTCAGCTAAAGACGTAAAATTTGGTGATTCAGCTCGCTCAAAAATGATTGCAGGCGTAAACACTCTTGCAGATGCAGTAAAAGTTACTTTAGGCCCTAAAGGCCGTAACGTTGTCATCGACCGTTCTTTCGGTGCACCGCACATCACTAAAGATGGTGTAACCGTTGCGAAAGAAATTTCTTTAAAAGACAAGTTTGAAAACATGGGTGCTCAACTTGTTCGCGAAGTTTCTTCTAAAACAAATGACATCGCGGGTGACGGTACAACAACTGCAACTGTACTTGCTCAAGCAATCTTAAATGAAGGGATCAAATCTGTAACTGCAGGTATGAACCCAATGGATTTAAAACGTGGTATCGACATCGCAGTGAAAACTGTTGTTGAAAATATCCGTACCAATGCAAAACCTGCTGATGATTTCAAAGCAATTGAACAAGTAGGTTCAATCTCTGCGAACTCTGATACAACTGTTGGTAAACTTATCGCTCAAGCGATGGAAAAAGTAGGTAAAGAAGGTGTTATTACTGTAGAAGAAGGTTCTGGTTTCGAAGACGCATTAGACGTTGTAGAAGGTATGCAGTTCGACCGTGGTTATATCTCTCCATACTTCGCGAACAAGCAAGATACCTTAACTGCTGAACTTGAAAATCCGTTCATCCTTCTTGTTGATAAAAAAATCGGCAATATCCGTGAATTGATCGCTGTATTAGAAGCTGTTGCTAAAACGGGTAAACCACTTCTTATTATCGCTGAAGATGTTGAAGGCGAAGCGCTTGCAACACTTGTTGTGAACAATATGCGCGGTATTATCAAAGTATGTGCAGTTAAAGCACCTGGTTTTGGTGACCGTCGTAAAGCAATGCTTCAAGACATCGCGATCTTGACTGGCGCGACTGTGATTTCTGAAGAAGTAGGCATGTCTTTAGAGCAAGCTTCTCTTCAAGATCTAGGTACTGCACACAAAATCACTGTATCTAAAGAAAATACAGTCATTGTTGATGGTGCTGGTAATGCTGCACAAATCGCTGAACGTGTTCAACAGATCCGTGCGCAAATCGAAGAATCTACTTCTGAATACGACAAAGAAAAACTTCAAGAACGTGTTGCTAAATTAGCTGGCGGTGTTGCAGTTATTAAAATTGGTGCAGCAACTGAAGTTGAAATGAAAGAGAAGAAAGATCGTGTTGACGATGCTCTTCACGCAACTCGTGCGGCAGTAGAAGAAGGTGTTGTTGCAGGTGGTGGTGTTGCACTGGTACGTGCTGTAAACGTCTTGGATGGCTTAAAAGGCGCGAACGAAGATCAAACTGCAGGTATCAACATTTTACGTCGTGCGATTGAAGCGCCACTTCGTCAAATCGTTTCAAACGCAGGTGATGAGCCTTCAGTTGTAATCAATGCAGTTAAAGCGGGTGAAGGTAACTTCGGTTATAACGCTGCAACTGGTGAATATGGCGATATGTTAGAGATGGGTATTCTTGACCCTGCTAAAGTAACGCGTTCTGCACTTGAACATGCAGCTTCTGTTGCTGGTTTGATGTTGACGACTGAATGTATGATTACTGATATCCCAGAAGATAAACCAGCTGGTCCAGATATGGGCGGTATGGGTGGTATGGGCGGCATGATGTAAACTGCTCATATATAGTTTAAATTATTATAATTTAAGCTATAAATTTTTAACTTACTCACGATGTTACTCACATTTGAGTTTGTTACAAAAAGGTCGCAAATTTTATTTGTGACCTTTTTAATTCATGGATCACTATTAATTCGATCATATAGTTGACCTGAATTAATTACAAAATCAGATGTGTTTGGAGTCGTTGGAGGATCTTATTGATCAGAGAGAGTAGGGAATCATTTGCATCTACAGCATTAACTGATATCGCTAATAATTGGTCTAGGAATAGAGAAAAGATGGAAAAGAAAAAGCGGAGAAAAAATAATGGAGTCTTATGAGTTAACGAAATATGATCATTTTATAAATCCTGCTTTTATTAAGGTTGTAAAGGGTGAACTTATTTTTTTAATTTTTTCACTGGTCTGTTTGTGGATACTGATACCTGCGGTTTTTGATTCTGATCGATGGGTTGTAATGGTTTTTAATTTTAATATTTCATTGTATTATCTTTATCCTGTTTTTGTTGGGTTTCTCTGTTTATTATATGTATTTGGAAGGGTTTTTAAATATTATAGTCGTACTGTATTTCATTTTTATTTTAAAGGTAATTTTCTGGTGCTTAATATCTTTGAGTTTAAAAGCGTTCAGTTTAGTGAATTTAATTTTGTTTTAGACAAGTATAGTATTGGACACTGGAATGGCTTTAAGAAAGAATATTTTAATTGTGTAGGGATTGAAGGTAATAAAAAAATATATCTCCTTCCTATTGCTGATGATAAACAAGATGAGCTTGTAAAGCTTTTGCTTGATCATGGTGGGAAGCAACTATAATTTTGAAGATGACAAGAGTAGTGATAGGAGTAATATATGTTTGATCAATTGAATACGATTCAGGTTATAAGTATTTTTGTTACGCCTATCATTATTATCTTAGGAGTATTTTTGCTCCAAAATCATTAAGACGACCTTTGTCGATTGGGCTTATTATATTATTAACAACTTATTTTATTCGATTGTTTTAATGTAAATTAACTTACTAGTAAGTATTGCTTTTTTAAATTTATTTAAAAAATAAAAAAACTATAATAAAGTCACAGGTTAATAGAGTGGTTTGTGGTTTTGTAGTTATATTGGCAGTTGCACTGCGAGGGTAACTTTTTATTTTATTTTTTTGATTTGTGCTTATTTCTGGTGGTTTTTTGCAGGCGAAATTACTTATACGCCAACTAAATGAATATTCGTTGTACCAAATCGACGTATTTACCTGTTTGTTGTACAGAGTGCTCGATCCAGTTTAACTTGATAAATTCAGAGAAATTTGAGAGGGATGTATTTGTTTGTTGAAACGTGAAATCTAAACTCATAAAAAATGAGCGTATTTATGTACACTCATTTTTACTACATTTTTTTAAGTTTTAGCCTTAACTGTTTAGCATTACTGCATATGCAGGGTTTTTTTTATTGACCATTTTGGGGATTTAACGAAATAAAATAATCATCCAGGTAAAAAAGATAATTGCCAAAGAAACAAATTGCGCAGCACTGCCCATATCTTTTGCATTCTTAGATAGCGGATTCTTTTCTAGCGAAACGCGGTCCACTACAGCTTCAATGGCCGAATTAAACAGCTCTACAATAATCGCCAATAAACAGACAGCAACCATAAGTGCCTGTTCAACGGCTGACACATGTACAAAGAAGCTCATCGGGATCAAGATCACATTCAGTAATAGGATTTGTCGGAAGGCAGCTTCATGACTAAAAGCGGCTTTAAATCCTGCGATTGAATAGCCTGTGGCATTTAAAATCCGCTTAATGCCACTTTTGCCTTTATAGGGAGAGTATTGCGTCATTACGATCGAGGAATGAGAGAAAGGCTTATTATAAGAGCAAAGATGTTGCAGTAAATTGGCAATATGTCGCATGCGTGTAGCATGAGCCGCAGCTTTCTGCCATTAATCTCTATAAAGCTTGCATTTATAAATTGTCAATTTGTGCTGTGCTAAGGATAATAAGCACAGAATTATTGAAGGAAAGCGCTGCATGAAAATTATCGCAGATGAAAATTTGGCATTTACCGATTATTTCTTTGCGGAATTTGCAGAAATACAGCACCGAGCAGGGCGTACCTTAACCCATGCGGATGTACAGGATGCCGATGCACTTTTAGTTCGCTCTGTGACTAAAGTGAACCATGCCTTAATTGATCAGAGTAAAATTAAGTTTGTAGGCAGTGCCACCATTGGAACAGACCACCTTGATATCCAAGCCTTAGAGCAACAACATATTACGTGGAGTAATGCTGCAGGTTGTAATGCACAAGCAGTCGCAGAATATGTGATTACCGCGTTACTGTATTTAGATATCAATCTTTTGGAAAAAAATAAAGCCTTCACTTTAGCCATTGTTGGTTTAGGGAATGTCGGTAGTCGTCTTGCCGTGATGGCACAATTGCTTGGTTGGAATGTAATTGGCTATGATCCTTATGTGCAATTAGGCGGTATTGAAAATGTCTCTTTTGACGAGCTGTTAAAACGTGCCGATGCCATTTCAATTCATGTGCCTTTAACCTTATCGGGTGATTTCCCGACGCAGCATTTATTTGATGCAGCTGCTTTGACTGCTATGAAACCCTCTGCTGTTTTAATCAATAGTGCGCGTGGACCTGTGATTGAACAGGCTGCATTAATGGTAGATATTTTGGATACTAAACGTCAAGTCGTTCTCGATGTATTTGAGTTTGAACCAGAAATTTCTGAGCAACTGTTGGATTTATTGGCCTTAGCAACGCCACATATTGCGGGTTATAGTCTGGAAGGGAAGGCCAGAGGCACACAGATGATCTATCAAGCTTTTTGCGATAAATTCTCTTATGAAGCCTCGAAGCATTTTGAGAGTCAATTGCCTCAGGTGGAACAATATTTCTGGCAGCAGGATTTAAAAGCTACGCTGAAACAACATCTGACTCAGATTTATGATATTGCTGCCGATGATCAGCAACTCCGTGCTTGTGTACAAGCGGGCAAGGTTGAGCAAACAGCATTTGATCTACTCCGAAAAAATTATCCTTTACGCCGTGAGTGGGCTGCCCACGGTGGACCAAAAGCATGAGTCAAGCAATGAAAACTTACCAACCGACCTGTTCAATTGATGCCTTAAAAGCGCGTGCAGAGATGTACAGCAAGATTCGTCAGTTCTTTGTTCAGCGGCAAGTACTTGAGGTTGAAACCCCGATTTTATCGCAGGCAGGTGTGACTGATGTACATTTGGCTTCTGTTCAAGTACAGCGTCATATTCACGGCAAATTAAATACCCAGTATTTACAGACCTCTCCTGAATTTCCAATGAAACGTTTATTGGCTAGTGGCAGTGGGGCAATCTATCAAATTTGCAAAGTCTTCCGTGATGATGAGCATGGGCGTAAGCACAACAGTGAATTTACGATGTTGGAATGGTATCGACCGGGATTAGACTTAAAGGGCTTGATGCATGAGACTGCGGATCTGCTAGAAACCTGTCTGGTGCATCGTTTTGGTGACATTCGTCCAGTTGTTCTCAGTTATAAGCATGCTTTTCAGGATCGTTTGGATATTAATCCTTTGCAAGCGACGGTGAAACAACTCAAAGATACAGCCAATCGTGTTGGGCTTAATCTTGATTTGGGTGATGATCGTCTAGCGTATATGGACTTATTATTTTCGCATTTTGTCGAGCCTAGTCTGGGCTTCGATGCACCTGTATTTTTGACCGATTTCCCACCTGAAATGGCATCATTGGCAAAAGTGAAACAGGATGAAGATGGTGAATCCGTTGCAGCTCGTTTTGAGGTGTATATCGAAGGTTTAGAGCTGGCCAATGCCTATGATGAGTTATTAGATGCTGAGGTTTTAGCATCACGTTTTGAGGCGGATAATGCTGAACGTGCGAAGCAGGGCTTAGCAGTGATTCCAACTGATCAGTATTTATTGGCAGCTTTACCCCATATGCCTGAATGTTCTGGTATTGCTTTGGGTATTGATCGTTTACTCATGGTTGCCATGAATCAACTCAAAATTGATCAGGTCATTGCATTCCCAGCAGAGATTGCCTAGGGCTTTTATTTTCAGTCTTTACAGAAGTTGCATTAATAGCTGCATCAACTCACTTTGGCGATGTGTTCGGGTTTTTTTGAAAATTGATTGCAGATGCTTTTTCACAGTATCCGCTTGAATTTCATGTGAAAGAGCAATTTCTTTGGTGGTTTTTCCTTCCAGAAGTTGCTCACATATTTTATGTTCTACAGGAGTGAACATAAAAAGTTGGGTGCAGATGTCTTTCTGATATTTAGGTTTTTGTTTGAGTCCAGAAAAGGTGGCAAGTAAGACTGGACGAAGGCCAAAAATCTTATGGGTTTTTTCTGGGCTGAGTAAATCTAGCGTTAAGAATAAATGTTGATCGAGTAGCATGATCTTTGAACTTTCATGACTCGAATGTTCAGAATTGTTTTTATAATGACGCTCCAATTCAATCAGATTCTGGTCAAATTGTTGCTGATGTTGTTCATTAAAAATAAAACGACGCTGTTTGATTTGAATCTGTTGGTGATCTTGTAATAATTGCTGAGCTTCGGAATTGATCTCTAAAATATCCCCATTGAGATTAATAATGGCAATGGGTTGGTTCATTTTTTGAATTAACTGTGACCCGAGTAAGGTCATGGTGGAGTATTCAAAATGATGACGATATTGTTGAATTTTTTGTTGTACGATCGGCAAAATTTCATAAATTGGCTGGAGTTCGGTACAACTTAAAGCACCCCGATCAGGGCTGGTCAGAAAGGCCAATAATACACAGACTTTTTGATCATAAATAATTTGAATGGCTGAACAAAAACGTAGATCTAAAGGCTGTAAAACACGTTGATAGACTTGGGTGTGGGTAATTTCCTGTTCATGAAAATGTTGTGCACAATGCATCCAGCCCATCATTGGTGCGATGAGCATTTTCTTTAAACGAGGATCGTCATCAATATCTAAACGAATTTGAGTGAGAGCCGCTTGTTCGAGCTGATGTGCATCAAAATTGACGCCGTGGTGAACACTAAATGAAAGCGCTTGAACTTCGAGATCAACGGCCAAAAGTTGTGAGGCTTGAATATTAAAATAATGATTTAATTGCTCTAGAAAAATAATCCAATCATCAGCATGCTGAACTTTATTCAAGATGTCCATGACAGGGCGATGCTGAGTTAAATTCATCTAAAAACCCCATTAAAAGAATAGAATAAATTTCCATATAGTTTATATGGGTTTTAGATAAATGAAATTACTAAATGAAAAAAATGTGACTTGTTATGCAATGAACTGACGAAATAGGTGTTTTGGGTTAAACCATTTTAAGGGGAGACTAAACATGAATATGCCTAAACTGGATAGCAGTCTAGGCATATTGGAATTCAACAGCGTCCTTTTTTAGCTTGCCCAGATGGGCAAAAATCACCATGACCCTCATGATGATTATCTGGATCAATAACCACACTGCCATGAGGAGGATGTACTGCACCGGCGGATAAACCGAAGGTCAGTAACGTACTGAAGCAGAGCAATATTATTTTCATCATTGCATCCTATCGTTATTACTTTCACTTTAAAACGATCAATATGTTTCGGCTAGCGAGATGATGCTGGTTTTTTAACAGAGATTGGTATCATTCGGCTGTGCGTAAAACAGTTCTAAATCCGACATGGGTTGCTGCCAAATCAAATTCTTGTGGATAGCGGCTACTGTTTCGGTAACGGGCACAAAAATTGGAGGCACATAGAAAAGAACCGCCTTTAAGCACATATTGCGTTGCGGTGCTATTTTTTTGGCGCAGCTCTGCATAATTGCCCATGTGCTGATCATGTGCACCCTGATAAACAGAGGACGTCCATTCCCAGACATTGCCAATCATATCGAACAGCTTAAAGGCATTGGCAGGGTAACAGCCAACAGGCGCTACGTTTTCAAAATGATCTTCAACGCTATTGTTGAAAGGAAATTCGCCCTGCCAATAATTGGCTTGTGGATGTTGATGGGCATCTTGTGGTGCTTGATGTAAAGGGGTATCGGTTTTCGAACCTGCTTTGGCGGCATATTCCCATTCTTGCTCTGTTGGTAAATCCCGACCCAACCAAACGGCATAATGTTCTGCATCATTTTTGGTGACATAGCGAACTGGCTCAGAAGGAAGAGGGGCTTGACCTGCTATACCATTGGGTTTTTTCCATGTGTAATCTGCTTTCAGTTGCCACCATTGTTTGGGGTTGTTCGCATCAGGCGAAAATACCGCCGCCTGCTTTTGTTTTTCTGCATCGGTGATATAGCCGGTTGCTTTGACAAAACTGGAGAATTGGGCAACCGTCACCTCGGTTTGATCAATCCAAAAACTTGCTACTTGGCGTTGTGCTTGACCAAAATTCAATTCATCAGGATAGGCTAAGTTTGAACCCAGTTGAAATGAACCTTTGGGAATCTGGACCATGCCCGCGGTTTTACTCTTTTGCCATGCTTCAGGTAAGCCTGAATACTGTTGGCATTGAGACAACGAGCCCAGTTGTAGCACTGAGCTACTTTGCATAGGCACGTGACTGTTAGGATCAGGCTTCGCTTTGCTACAGCCTGTCACGAGGGACAGGCTGCTGATTGAAACTAAAAAGCAAATCCACTTCATTTGCGGAAATATTCCTGAACGCCATTTTGTTGAGTATATTTGTTATAGACATCGACAAGTTCTTGTAACTTGGCAGGATTATCTTGCGCTAAATTCTGAGTTTCACCGCGATCATTCTTGAGGTTATATAATTCCCAAGTACCTGTGCCAAGTTCTGATTTGCCTTGTAATGCAATTTTCCAGTCGCCTTGGCGTGCATATTTACTGCCATGCAGTTCATCTGCAAAACTAAAGTTAACTGGGCGAATGGCTTGCGCTTTATTGTCGAGCACAGGTTTCCAAGAATAGCCGCTTGGCGTATTGATTTGACGACCTTTGTATTGACCTTGTGGGACGGCAATATTGGCATAGTCGAGCACGGTTGGGAACACATCCAATACTGAGGCAAAACCATGATGCGTGGCTTGGGCTTTGCTTTGATAAGGGAGTTTCACAATTGCCGGTGCGGTGGTTGCACCTTCACCCGCAGTATCTTTCCAGAGGTGGAAAGGTGCAGCGCTGACTTCTGCCCAACGTGGTCCAACATAGTGATAAGAGCTTGATGTCCCCACGTTATTAACGCCGTTATCAAAACCTGCTTCGGCACCGTAATTGCCACGAATAAAGCCTTCTGCGCCATTATCTGAGACAAAGAAGATTAAGGTATTGTCATATAAATTATTGCGTTTTAAATATTGAATCACTCGACCAATATTGGCATCCAGATTTTCGACCATGCCTGCATAGATTTCCATTCTGCGTGCTTCCAGCGCTTTTTGCTCGGTCGAAAGCTCATTCCATTTACCATATTTTTGCGGTGCATTTTGTGTGGTGATTGGTTCAGCTGCTTTAAAGTTTGCTGGAATTAATCCGAGTTGTTTTTGGCGGGCTATGCGTGCATCACGAATCACATCATAGCCAGCATCATAAACACCACGATAACGGTCACGATATTCAGCTGGTGCTTGTAAGGGCCAATGCGGTGCGGTGTAAGCGGCATAGGCAAAGAATGGCTTGCCTGAGCTTTTACCTGACTCGAGATAACTGATCAATTTGTCTGTGAAGTAATTGGTAGAGAAGAAATCATCGGGTAAGGATGAAATCGGAACTGGTTTACCATCTTCGGTATAAGTGGCATTACGCTTATAGGCAGCCGGTGCTTGTTTGAAATGTAGGTCTAAGCCCTGTAATAGCGTAAATGAATGATCAAAACCTTTGGCATGTGCGTTGGTTGCATCGGTTAAACCTAAGTGCCATTTACCACTGATATAAGTTCGGTAACCGTTGTCTTTGAGGACTTCGGCAATGGAGAGTGAACGTTCATTCAAATAGCCCTCATAACCGGGTTGCCCTTTTAGATGCTCAGGTGTGAGTTCAGCCATTGCACCAATCCCCGCTAAATGATGATCAGTCCCCGAAATCAATTGTGAGCGTGTTGGCGAGCAGGTTGGCGCAGTATGATAATCCGTTAAAATGCGACCTGCTCGGGTCAATTCATCAATATTCGGGGTGTGAATTTCTCCACCAAAAGCACCTAAGTCTGAATAGCCTAAGTCATCTGCCATGATGAATAAAATGTTGGGTTGTTTCTTGGTTTCAACCACGGTGTTTGAATCATCAGAATCATTATTGCTGCAAGCTGAAATTGAAAGGCTAAATAATGCAATTGAAAGCGTGCTCAGGAGGCTGTTACGAGACATGAGAATTGACTTAATTTTATAGAAGAATTAGGGTGAGTTTAGAGAGATGATTTTTATGATAAAAATAATTAAAATTTGATTGTTAATCTAAAAAAAAGAAAAGCCCCAATGCAGGGGCTTATTTCTAAGATGATTTAAAATGGGATTTTGGTGAGTTGATTCAAGAAATGTGGAACAACCCTTGGCTCCAAGATGATGGTCACTACCACGCCATAGGCAGCACCCCAGAGATGCGCACTATGATTGATATTGCTATTGCCGCGTTTACCTGACCAGATGCTATAGGCCACATATAAAATGGCAAAAATAATCGCAGGGACAGGAATAAAGAATACGAAGATCAAGTTCCATGGCTGGAACAGGATATAGGCAAACAGTACCGCTGAAACTGCACCAGAAGCACCTAAGCTCGCCCATCGTGCATCATGACGATGTTTCAGATAGCTCGGTAAAATGGCTACAATCAGTCCGCCCAAATAGAACAAAACAAAGCCCATGTCATAGAAAAACTGACGATAGAAGCTTTCGATAATATTGCCGAAGAAAAACAGCGTGATCATATTGAACAATAGATGCGTGCCATCGGCATGAATGAAACCATGCGTGATAAAACGGTCATATTGCCCACGTTGCATTGCAGGAGGCCAAAAGATCAAACGGTTCATCACCGCCTGATTGGAGAAGGCCAATAAGGAGATTGCAACAGTAATAATGATCAGAGTCACAGTGTGACCAAAGGGTAGATGTAACATATAGGTTTTAAATTGATCAGTGTCTAAGCAATAATGCCATTAAAAACTTAATAAACAATGTTCTTGCATAGAATTCCTACAAAAATGGTTGATTTTTTTTTATTACCCTCCATCTTCGGTTAATATAACGACATCAGCTTGAGGATTATTGTTATGTCGACTGAGAACACCAACACTGCTGTCGCAGAAGAAATTCCAAACCTTTTAATTACTCCATCTGCACAAGAGTATTTAGGTGATTTATTAGCAAAGCAAAATACCCCAGGAATTGGCGTTCGTGTTTTTGTAGAGCATCCAGGTACTCCACGTGCTGAATGTTGTATGGCATATAGCGCACCTGAAGAAGTGGTGCCGACAGACTATAAACAGGATTATCCTAATTTTCCTGCTTATGTTGATGCACCTTCAATTCCGTATTTGGTTGACGCCGTAATTGACTACAACAAAGATCGTTTTGGTGGTCAATTAACCTTCCGTGCACCAAACTCGAAAGTACCGCGTGTCGGCCCAGATGCTTCAATTGAAGAACGTATTACCTATGTACTGCAATCTGAAATTAATCCAGGTCTAGAAGGACATGGCGGTAATTGTAGTTTGGTAGAAGTAAATAATGATCCAGAACACGGTCTGACTGCTGTGTTGAAATTTGGTGGTGGTTGCCAAGGTTGTTCTGCGATTGATGTTACCTTGAAGCAAGGTGTAGAAACCACTTTAAGACAGCATGTGCCTGAATTACAACGTGTAGTGGATCAAACTGATCATACGCAAGCAGAAGGCGCTTATTTTAAATAATCGCTGGAAATTTACTGTATTTTTTAAAAGCCCTTTCGAGGGCTTTTTTTATTGTTTAATCAAAACTGAGATGATTTTTCTTTATTCTATAAATAGATGTATGCAAAACAAAGTGAATTTATAAATAATAATAATTATCATTTTTATTGAGTTTTATTTGTTTTTTGTTAGAATTCTCATGAATTTTTAAGCAAATCTTAAGATTTTTTCTGAATCAGGTGGGAATATGTCCAATACAATAGTACGTCAATCACTACTCACAATTTCTGTGTTGAGCGGTATGATGACCGTTGCACATGCAGCAGAAACTCAAACGAATAAAGATGCAGTGCAATTAGACAAGATTGTTGTGACTGCAAGCGGCTTTGAACAAGATATTAAAAAAGCGGCAGCCTCGATTTCGGTACTGACACAAGAACAAATCAATAAAAAAGCTTATCGTGATGTGACTGATGCACTTAAAGACGTGCCAGGGGTTGTTGTAACAGGTGGGGGCAGTTCAAGCGATATTAGCATCCGTGGTATGGGCAGTGCTTATACCGTAATTATGGTTGATGGTAAAAAAGTAAATACCCGCTCTGTACGACCAAATAGTGATAATTCGGGGATTGAGCAGGGTTGGTTGCCAAATATTGGCGCGATCGAACGTATTGAAGTCATCCGTGGCCCAATGTCTGGTTTATATGGCTCAGACGCGATGGGTGGTGTGATTAATATCATTACCAAGAAAAATGTTACTGAGTGGACTGGATCAATCAAGCTTGATACCACATTACAGGAAAATTCTGACTCAGGTAATCAATACCAAACTAATGCGTATATTGCAGGTCCTTTGATCGCCAATCTCTTGTCTTTTAAAGCTAATGGCTTGTATTCACAGCGTGATGAAGATGAAATTTATGGTGGCTATAGCAAGCAAAAAATTCGTGCGGGTGGGGCTGCATTTAGCCTGACACCGAACGATGATCACACCATCGATTTAGAATATCAACGTTCAATTCAAAATCGAGATGCAACGGTTGGAAAGAGCATTTCTCCAGTACAAACTGGACGAAACAAACCTGCTAATTCGCTTACTGATTATTATCGTACTGAATATAGCTTAACCCATCGTGGCAAGATTGGTGCTGTAGAGACGCACTCATATATTCAACGTGAGGAAAATGAAAATCCATCACGTAATATGGAAGCGACGAACACCACTTTTAATACCATCAATAAAATTAATTTTGATCGTCATAGCTTGAGCTTTGGTGGTATGTATTTAAAAGAAGAATTAGATGATAAAGGCAACCAGTTAAGCGTGGGTGGGGCGAAACCTGTTTCAAACCTTGATCGTTACAGTTGGGCATTATTTGCTGAAAATGCTTGGAACATTGTGGATGATTTCACTTTAACCACATCACTTCGTTTAGATAAAGATGAAAAGTTTGGCGACCACTGGAGCCCGAAGGTTTATGGTGTTTGGGGTTTAAATGACAACTGGGTGATCAAAGGCGGTGTGTCTACAGGTTATAAAACTCCAGCACTGCGTGCCACAGTCGCAGAGTGGGGTCAAGCAACGGGTGGTGGTCAGAGTAAAGGGGTGATTGTGGGGAACCCTGATCTAAAACCTGAAAAAAGTGTGAACTATGAAGTTTCTTTCAACTGGGATAATTTGGATAACTTGACTGCTGGATTAACGCTGTTTAATAGTGAGTTTAAGGACAAAATTACAGAAGTGAGAACCTGCCAAGGTGAAAATGTTGGTGCCTTAGAATGTGATTGGTTGGGTGAGAAGTTCGACTTTGTTAGCTTACGTGAGAACGTTGATAAGGCTAGTATGCGTGGTGCGGAAGCAACCTTTGGTTGGAAAGTACTCCCTAATGTGAATTTGAGTGCGAACTATACCTTTACGGATACAGAACAAAAGAGTGGCGTGAATAAAGGCAAACCTTTAAATGAAATGCCAAAGCACATGTTTAACACCACAGCAGACTGGGAGATTAATGATCAGTTCTCAAGTTGGGGACGAGTTAACTATCGTAGTAAAACCTCTGATTACTTGAGCCGTACTGCGATGGCGAAAGGTAAACCTGCGTATACCATGGTGGATGTAGGCGTAAACTATAAGCCAACACAAAATATCGCTGTTGCAGCGGGGATCTATAACTTATTTGATAAAGAGATTGATACAGCAACCTATAATTATGTATTAGATGGTCGCCGTTACAATCTTGGCGTGACGTATAGCTTCTAAATGACAATAAGGAAAGGATAGGGCAGCAAATGCCTTATCCTTGTTTATTTAAGATTTGATTGACTGCTTCAGAATAATAAAACTTCTCTAAATACGCGCGTGCGCGTTGTCTTAAATAACCTGTCTGGATGACTTGCTGTAAAACAGGGCTGAGTAAATGGCTCAGTTCATTTTCAATTAAGGCTTCATCGATATTCAGATCACGTAATAAAAGGTCAAAAGTTCGCTCCTGATTACGGGCATACCATGCATAGACACCATCATGCACTTGTTGTTTGAGATAAGGTGTTTGACGGATATGTTCCCAAATTTCATGTCCCATGCCCACTGTTTTAGGCAAATCTTGTACTTCGACATAATTACGCAAAACCGATAAAGGCATAAGTTTAATTTTATGCCAAAGGTTGGCCTGAAAATGGTAAAGCTTGTCATCATTAAAATGCTGATTTAAGACTTTTTCACTCATTTGACTGATTTTTAAAATATTCTTTTGCAGGTAATGTCCAATTGTTTCATTTAGATTGGAATCAGTCACTGATTCTAAAACCGATTTACCCATTTTCATAAAATGTCCAACACCTGGAACACGTTTAGACATCATAGAGTTATCTAAATAATCTTGAATAGAATGTTGAATCAATTGGGTAATCAATGCAGAAAAGGCGGGGTTGTTCACCACTGTTCTGATCAAACGCTGCCGATGTCCACTCTTGCTCGCCACATACTGGGCGATTGAATCGATGGTCAGTACAGGGATAACATCTTCAATGGTGGTTTGATCATTGATGGGGTGAATCAAGGCAAAGCGAATATGTTCCGCAATTTGTTCGACTAAGAATGCACTGGCAGGTGTAGCTAAAATTTGTTTTTCGATAAGCTCAAAGATTTGTTCAAATGACCAAATATGCTGTAGCTGTTGTAAACGCAACCAATGATAGAACTGCTTAAACTCAAGTTGAATGGTTTCTGCGTGTGCAAACTCAGCGTCAAGAAAATCAAGTTGAGCATCAATCAGTTGTTCTATCATGGGTTGTTTAGACATAAAATCTCAAATTATTAATCAAATTTATGGTGATGGTGCAGTTGCAGGTTTTTGTGCCTGAATCTTGCTTAAAAATGGTAAATATTGCTGAACCACCAATTGATCTGCTTCCAAGATTGGCATATGTCCAACATTATCCAAGATCACAGGTGTTTGCGCATTTTTCATCAGTGATTTTAACTCAGGTGCAACTTCAACATTGATAATTTTATCTTGTTTGCCCCATAAAATGAGCGTTGGTGCATCAATTGATCGCGCAAGTAAAGCAAATGAATCTGGTGTATATAATTTATTGAGAGCAATGATTTGATCGACCATCTTTTGAGTTTGCTCAACTTGGCCAATCATCATTTTCTCTTGGGCTTGAGCAATTTCCTTTGGAATAAATGGTGGTGTGTACATGGCTTGTTGCATTAAGAAATTAAAGTCACCTTTCTTGCTCACAATCATGTTTTTCAATTGATTTGGATCTTTTAGGTAAGGGGTAGTGGCAGACTTATAAACACCAGCTGCATCAATCAAGAACAAACTTTTGGTTTCAAATGGATATTGACCTGCATACAGCATTGCAATTGAGCCACCCAATGAATGACCTGCAACATGCGCTGGTCCTGTGAGATTAGCCGCTTCGACAAAACGACGCAATTTTTCTGTCACGTTTGGAACTGAATAATCAAAGTCTTTCGGAACGTGTGTTTCTCCGCTGGCTGGAAGATCTGGAATAACCACATGATAATTTGCTGTGAGCGCACGTGCGACACGGTTCCAGTTGTCGCGACTTCCTGCTAAACCATGTATCAAAATGACGATAGGTTTTCCTGCTTGTCCACCTTCACTATATGACCATGTGATATCACCCACTTTTAAAGTCTTTGTTTGCAGCCCAGCCCATGCACGCTCTTGTTGCAGAACATTCTGAAAGCTCATCTCAATTTCCGCAGCTTGCGTCGTGCTCATCGCAACTGTTGTGAAACTACATGCAAGTAATGCGGCGGTTAAGGTCTTACGAAAGGGGAAGGAAAATCGATTTCTCATGTTCATTGTTCTGTCCTTGATTTATTTTTAAACACTATTGATTATTAGGGAAGACGCTAGAGGAGTCATTTGCATAATTTACAGATGTATGGAAATTCTTGCCAATGAAATCATCAATTTTCTACGATTTTCTCAATGAAAAGAGTGCGAGTTTGAGTGAGAGTTTCTGTTTTTGTCAGTGACTTTCAAACAGGTGCACATTAAACTGTTTGCCTAGCTCAATCACAAATGGATACACGCATGCTCACCGCACAAGAAGCATTAGAACGTTTAAAAGCTGGTAATGCCCGTTTTGTAAAAGGAGAAGCAGTTCAACAAAAATTGTTGTCTCACCAAGAACGTGCCGAGATGGCAAGTGATCAAAATCCTTTTGCAATTGTTTTAGGTTGTTCTGATTCACGTGTACCTGCAGAAATGGTGTTTGACCAAGGTTTGGGTGACTTGTTCGTGATTCGTGTTGCAGGAAATATTGTTGCACCTTCACAGGTTGGAAGTGTTGAGTTCGCTGCAGAGCGTTATGATTGTGCAGTTGTGGTAGTACTTGGTCATAGTCATTGTGGTGCGATTCAGGCCACGATTGATACTTTGATGCATCCTGATCACCCGCCTTCATCGAATTTAATGTCGATCGTGAACCGTGTTCGCCCTTCGGTTGAAATTTTGATGCAAACTGAATTGAAAAATGATTTGAAAAAGCTTTCTGCGCATGCAGTTCGTTCAAATGTATTTGCTTCAGTGAATCAACTTCGTCATGGTTCTGCCGTGCTGGAAAGCCTGATTGAAAAAGGTAAAATGATTGTGGTTGGGGCAGAATATTCGCTTGAAACGGGTGAAGTAACTTTTTTTGATTTTTAAAGCAGATGGCGAGTTGAGAAACTCGCCATTATTTTATCATTAATGCTTTATATCCATCGTTGATAAAATTTGGATGTTTCAATTAAAGAGCAGCTTTACTATGAATATTATGCCGATATCTGAATCACAATTATCAGATTGGCTAGCATTAAGAAGCTTACTCTGGCCTGATCATGAAGATGCGCATTTATTGGAAATGCGCCAGCTACTTAAACAAACCGATACTTTACAGTTATTGGTGTATTCGGAAACGCAACTTGCGATAGCAATGTTGGAAGCATCGATCCGACATGAATATGTGAATGGTACACAAACCTCACCCGTGGCTTTTCTTGAAGGGATTTATGTATTGCCTGAATATCGACGTTCAGGCATTGCGACCCAGTTGGTTCAGTGCGTAGAGGAATGGGCGAAACAATTTGCATGTACAGAGTTCGCTTCAGATGCAGCGCTTGAAAATACGATCAGTCATGCAATGCATCGGGCTTTGGGTTTTCATGAAACTGAACGCGTGGTGTACTTTAAGAAAAATATCGGCTAAGCAGTTTTAGCTATTCAATAGGCGCTTATAAGGCGCCTTTAATATAAGGATAAGCCACATTTAGCATAATCGGTTGCGCTTTGGCATTGGGATGGATTTGATCATTCTGAATTAAATTCTTATGCCCAGCCACGCCCTCAAGGAAGAACGGCAAGAGTTTTACTTTATATTGCTGGCTTACAATTTTGTAATTATTTTCAAAAGCCGTGCTATAGGCTGTCCCATAATTCGGTGGTATTTTCATACCAAACAGTAAAACATTGGCTTTCTGTTTTTGGCTCAGCTGTACCAATTGAGCGAGATTCTTTTGAATCATTTGTGGTGGTTGGCCACGTAGGCCATCATTGCCACCAAGCTCAATGACCACGATTTCAGGCTTGTAGGTTTGTAATAACTTCGGAAGTCTTGCCAATGCACCGCTAGTGGTTTCGCCGCTGACACTTGCATTGACCACTTTGTGTTGTTTCGGATACTGTTGGTCTAGGCGTTGTTGTAATAATTGCACCCAACCTTGCTTTACATCGATGCCATAACCTGCGCTCAGGCTATCACCCAAAATTAAAATAGTCTTTGCTGAAACCAGTGTTGGAATTAAGCCAATGGCGATGATTCCAACTGCTTTTGATAGTGACCAGATAACTTTAGATTTTTGCATCGTATTTCAAATTTGTCCTAAAGGATACGTGACATCATGCCACAACCGATTATCTCTGCCCAAAAAGTTACACAAAACATTCAAATCAATCAGCAAAGTCTGAGCATTTTAAAAGACATTGATTTAGACATCTATCAAGGTGAACAGATTGCCATTACTGGCCGTTCGGGCTCAGGGAAATCAACTTTATTAGGTATCCTCGCGACATTGGATCGACCGAGTCTAGGGGAATTATGGGTCTGTGGAGAAGCTGTTCATCAGCTTACTGAAGAACAACGTGCCCGTGTCCGTTTAGAAAATATTGGCTTTGTCTTTCAATCTTTTCAGTTGTTGCCGCAGTTAAGCGCTTTGGAAAATGTGATGTTACCGTTGCGGTTACAACCGGATTTTAATTTCAAGCAGGCAGAACAAAAAGCATTGGCATGGTTGGAACGGGTTGGACTGATTCGACAAGCACAGCAAATGCCGAAAGTGCTTTCAGGTGGAGAGCAGCAACGCGTCGCAATTGCACGAGCTTTGATTGCCGAGCCAAAAATCATTTTTGCAGATGAACCCACAGGGAATCTAGATGGGCAAACTGCGGAAGAGGTTGAGCAACTGTTATTTGATTTAAATAAAGAACTCGGTACAACCTTAGTGCTAGTCACCCATGATCAAAACTTGGCTGCACTTTGCCAACGCCATGTCAAACTGGCTGATGGTCAAATTCAGGAAATCGTCAAGTTGCAGGAGGGGGTATGAGTTCAGTCCTGAAACCTTTATTGCTGCAAAGTTTTCGTACTGGGGGCTTATATCTGCTGATTATCGCATTGTCTTTGGCAATCAGTGCAACCACGGCTCTTAAGTTTAGTAATACTCAAGTACAAAATGCGGTGGCATTACAAGCTGCCGAAATGTTGGGTGGAGATCTGGTTTTATCAGACAAGGACCCCATTCAGCCGAATTGGCTGCAACAGGCAGATGAACTGAAGTTAAAGCATGCTCCTGTGACCGTATTTAGCTCAATGGCACATACCCAAGATCAGTTTGTGATGGTCAATGTCAAAGCCGTAGATGGAAATTTCCCATTGCGTGGCCAACTGCAAATTCAACCCCAAGCACAGGCGATACAGCCTGGGCAAGTCTGGTTAAGTCAAAGGGCAATGGATTTATTACACGCCAAGCTGGGTGAACCACTGGCAATTGCCGATGCTCAGTTTAAGGTGACGGGCATAATCGAGCGTGATTCTAATCAAGAGACTGGATTCTCAGGTTTCTCTCCAACGGTGATTATTCACCAAGCCGATATTGCTAGAACCAACGCAGTTCAAGTTGGAAGTCGTATTGAATATCGACTGCTGCTTGCGGGTGAGCCTGAGCCAATCAAAGCCTATAAAAAGATTTTTAAGCAATCTCAAAAAAATGAACAAGACACTGAACAGCAGGCAGATCAACAACTGGAAGGTGAGCAAAGCTCACTAAAACTCAGAGATGCCAGTCAATCCAATACTCGTTTAATGAAGCCGATTGAAAATCTGGATACCTTCTTGCAGCTGGCCAATCTATTGACCATTTTACTTTGTGGTATTGCGATTGCTTTAACCAGTCAGCGTTATGTCCAACAGAACCAAGATCATATTGCATTGATGCGTTGTTTGGGGGCGAGTAAGCGACAAATTTTATTGGCATATATTGCCTTGCTTGGAATTGTCAGTGCCTTGTCGATTGTGTTGGGAAGTCTGATTGGGATTGCTTTGGGTTATGGTTTACTGCAATTAATGTTGCAACTGATTCCACAACTGCAATTGAGCTTCGCAGTCATCGATCTGCTTTATGCCTTACCGATTGCGATTTTTACCAGTGTGATGGTGTTGATAGGCTTTATTTTGCCAAGCATTTGGGAATTATTAAACACGCCACCAATTCGGGTGATTCGCCAGCAAGAGCGTTCGCGTAAGTCTTATGTGGCAATGTTCGCAATTGGTATTGTCAGCTTGATTCTGTTTAGTTTGGTGCTGAGTGATAACCTACAGTTGAGCTTGTTGGTGCTCAGCGCAATCTTACTGCTTTGCACAATGATGTATGCCGTGATTTGGCTGCTACTCAAAGCGATTAAACAACTGAAACATCCTCTAGCGGCTTATGTTCGTATTCCACATCAAACCGCTTTGCAGATCACTGCACTGGCTTTAGGTCTGAGCTTGATTACGGTATTGAGTGTATTAAGAACAGATCTATTGCAACGCTGGCAACAGCAATTGCCTGTGGGCACCCCGAACCAATTTGTCTATGGTTTGCCACCGTTTGATATGCCTCAGTTTAAGCAACAGATCGAGCAAAATGGTTGGCAATCAACGCCACTATATCCAAATATTCGTGGGCGTTTACTGGCTAAAAATGGACATGCATTTGCACCTGAGTTGGTTAAGCAAAACAATTCATTACGCCGTGAATTAAATCTGACCCAAGCCAGTCTTTATCCTAAAGATAATGTGATTACCCAAGGTGTTGCAAACTTTAGCAAAGCAGGACAAGTCTCTGTAGAGGAAAAAACCGCACATGAGCTTGGCATTCAAATTGGTGATCAACTCAGTTTTAGTTTGCCTGAAGGGACATTAGAAGCAACAGTGGTGAACTTACGTACTGTCGAATGGGAAAGCTTTAGTCCGAATTTTTTCTTCATTTTCTCACCCGAAACGATGGATGAAAACGCGGGCAGTTATTTAGGCAGCTTCTATTTGCCACCTGCTGATCAGCCGAAAATGGTGCAATTGATTCAGCAATTTTCCAATACAGTCTTTATTGATGTCGGACGGATTCTAGATGAAATTAAACGCTTGGTGAATGTGCTGGTACAGATTGTCACGGTGCTGGCTGCCTTAGTCGGCTTCTCTGGCGTATTGGTACTGATTGCATGTTTAAATGTGCTGATGGATGAGCGTCGTAAAGAAGTTGCGTTGCTACGTTCATTTGGCGTTGCCAAGAATAAGTTAAAACGGATGCTCAGTCTTGAGATTGGTTTTATTGGGTTATTGTCAGGTGTGGTGGCGTGTTTGTTTGCAGAAGTGATAAGTGCGATTGCCAGTCACAGGATGCAAATGGCCGTGCAATGGCATCCTGAAATTTGGTTGATTTTACCGTTGAGTATGATGATCATTTGTACTTTAATCGGTCGTTATCGCCTGAGCTATTTATGCGATATTCCACCCTTACAAAGCCTAAGAGAAATGAATCAGTCTTAAAATGTTGACTGATTCTGGCGCAGGATTTCATGCCATAAAGGATTGAGTCCTGTGCTTAACACTGTGCAATACCAATAAAATGCAGCAAGTAGCAGCAGCCCAAGACTTAAAGCAATGATCTGGAATAGGCCTTTATTTTGCATTTTTTGACTGAAATACCATGTCGCAGCTAATAAAGCTCCCATGATCATACCGCCGATATGAGCAGCATTATTAATGCCTGAAACGGTAAAACCAAAGACAAGGTTAATTCCCATAATCATCAGCAATGATTTTTTATCTAGCCAAAAACGCTGTTGTGGCAAAGGCGGAAATAAGGAGACGACAGTCAACGCGGCACCAATGCCCATCACTGCGCCTGAGGCCCCAGCACTGATGTGTGGAAGCAGTTTAGGATCAAACTGCTGCAATAGTTCATAACCATCACGAATACTTAAATAGCTTGAAAGTACACTTCCCATTAAGCCAGCTAGAAAATACAGACCAATATAGTAGCTTCGTCCAAATAGTTGTTCAGCAACACTGCCAAAGATATACAGGGCCCACATGTTGAGCATTAAATGAATCATGCCAAAGTGGAAAAACATGCTGCTGAATAAACGTTCAGGTTCACCTGTGAAGGTGAGTGGGGTAAAATCTGCACCCCAAGTGATTGCATCTACTGGGGCAGGGTCGGTAATATTCACACCTGAAAGAATTTGCCAGCCAAATAATCCGACATTGACTGCAATCAGTAGCGCAGTAAACCACCATGTTTGTATTTGCAATTTTTGATTGATTTGTGGTGGAGTCGTTTCAGTCATGTGTTTACGCTAGTTATTGATATAAAAAATAGCTTAGCATGAATTTGTTGCACGATGGAGTGATGCACTTTAATGAAAGCCTTTTTAGCACGCGCAGTAATGTTGATTATCGGTGTCATTCTACTGATTCAGTTATGGATCTTTGGTAGTTTGGTCTGGTGGCGTACCCATCCGGTTGAAACGACAATGTTTATGCGTGCAGACTATTTGACAGACTTCAAACCAATCAAACAGGAATGGCGCGATTACGATGAAATTAGTGATAATTTCAAACGTGCAATATTAGCGGGTGAAGATGCCAAGTTTATCCATCATCATGGTTTTGACTGGGCGGGAATTCAATTTGCATTAGAGCGTAATAGTGAAAAAGGGGAACTGGTTGCAGGCGGCTCCACGGTTTCACAACAACTCGCAAAAAATCTCTTTCTTTATAATCAGCGTTCGTTTATCCGTAAGGGCCAAGAAGCAATTGCCACATGGATGATGGAGCGGATGTGGTCAAAACGCCGTATTTTAGAAGTGTATATGAACTCGGTTGAATTTGGTCAGAACATCTATGGTGTTGAGGCGGCTGCACAATTCTATTATGGCAAAAGTTCAAAAAGTTTAAGCCGAGAGCAAGCAGCGTTCTTGGCGGCATTACTGCCAAATCCAAAGTATTATCAAGACAATCGCAATGATCGCAAGCTGCAATTCCGTAAACGTGTCATCTTGAAATATATGAATGCGATACAAATTCCAGAATAATTAAATAAATTTTAAAAAAGCCCAATATTTTTGGGCTTTTTTACCAAATTGACATAATTTTGCAGCATACTTAAATCATCACTTGATGAATGATAATGCGACAAGGTTCGGTATGAATACTGCAGTGACGACAACAGCGCCCATAGAATATAGTTACAACGACCGTTATATTAATCGTGAACTTTCGATTCTCGATTTCCATCTTCGTGTACTTGAACAGGCCGTCGATCCACTTCACCCACTTTTAGAACGGATGAATTTCCTTCTGATTTTTTCACGTAACTTAGATGAATTCTTTGAAATTCGTGTTGCAGGGGTAATGGAGCAACTGACCTTAGGCAATGAAAGCCGTACGCCTGATGGATTAACACCTAAACAAGTTTTAGATCAAATTTCAAAAACAACACATGCTGCGATTGAACGCCAATACCGAATTTTAAATGAACAAATTTTGCCTAAGTTGCGTGAAGAAGATATTTGCTTCTTGCGTCGTGGTGAATTAACACCTGCACAATCGGCATGGATTAAGAAATATTTCCAAGAACAAGTTGCACCTGTACTGACTCCGATCAGCCTTGATCCAGCACATCCATTTCCGCGCTTAGTCAACAAAAGTTTAAACTTTATTGTGACGCTGGAAGGGAAGGATGCGTTTGGCCGTCAGATTGATTTGGCAGTTGTCCCAGCACCGCGCTCATTACCTCGTGTAGTACGTTTACCAGATGAACTTACCGATGGTAAAGAACATCATGTAATGTTGTCTGCGATCATTCATGAACATGTCTCTGATTTGTTCCCCGGCATGACCGCAACTGGCTGTTACCAGTTCCGTGTCACGCGTAATGCCGACTTAGCGCTGAATGAAGATGTAGAAGATCTTGCTAAAGCTTTAAAAGGTGAGTTGAGTTCGCGCCGTTTTGGTCGTGCAGTACGTTTGGAAGTGACACATAACTGTCCAAAGCATATTTATGAATACTTGCTAGATGAGTTTGATCTGAACGAAGAGCAACTCTATCGCGTTGATGGGCCTGTGAACTTGGCGCGTTTATTGTCGAACTTTAAGCGTCCGCATTTACGTTATGACTCACATACCCCTGTGATTCCAAAAGCATTTAAAAAGTCGGAAAGTATTTTTGCTGCGATGCAGAAGCAGGACATTTTATTGCATCATCCATTTGAATCATTTGCTCCTGTGATTCAGTTGTTACGTGAAGCTGCACGTGACCCGCAAGTGCTGGCAATTAAGCAAACCCTGTACCGTAGTGGTGCCGATTCAGAAATCGTACAAGTGCTTGCCGAAGCAGCGCGAAATGGTAAAGAAGTTACCGCAGTCATCGAATTACGTGCTCGTTTTGATGAAGAATCGAATATTGAAGTGGCCAACGTTTTGCAAGAAGCGGGTGCTGTAGTGGTTTATGGCATCGTGGGTTATAAAACTCATGCCAAAATGATTCTGGTAGTGCGTCGCGAAAATAATAAATTGGTGCGTTATGTACATTTGGGGACGGGTAACTATCATGCCACCAATGCACGTATCTATACTGATTATGGTTTGATGACCACAGACAAAGACCTGTGTGAAGACGTACATCGTATTTTCCAAGAATTAACCGGTATGGGGAAAATGGCGAAGCCGAAAAAGCTACTGCATGCGCCATTCACTTTGCACGCTCAACTGATTAATTATATTGATGATGAAATTGCCAATGCCAAAGAAGGTAGACCAGCGCAAATTATCATTAAAGTGAATGCTTTAACTGAAGTTCAGTTAATCAATAAATTGTATGAAGCATCGCAAGCCGGTGTACAGGTTGACCTGATTATTCGTTCAATTTGCTGCTTACGTCCGGGCTTGCCGAATCTGTCGGAAAATATCCGTGTTCGTTCGATTGTCGGGCGTTTCTTGGAACATACCCGCGTTTATTATTTTAGTAATAACGGTAATCCACGTATTTATGGTTCAAGTGCAGACTGGATGGATCGCAATTTATTTAATCGTGTAGAAGCATGTTTCCCTATTGAAGACCCTATATTGAAGAAGCGTATCTATCAACTCGGTTTATTGAATTATCTCAAAGATAATCAGCAAGCATGGTTGTTACAGGGCGATGGGGTTTGGGATCGTGCACGACCTGCGGACGGTGAAGAGCCACACAATGCACAGCATACTTTGCTTGATGCAATTAAATAAAAATGCCTAAGTGTTCCAACAAGGCAACAGGACTTGTTGGAACATATTTAAATTAAATCGGAAGAGATGCTTTTATCGCGGTTTTTCCAACCTTAGAGTAAATAATTAAAGTTCCGCCTAAACGTTCTAAACGTGTTTGCATACTTCTCAGGCCGACACTCATGCCCGCAGTTTGGACCGCTTCAACATTAAATCCAATTCCGTTGTCCTCAATCTCTAAAATTAATTTTGCATCATTTGAAAAAGACAAGATAAAGCGCACTGAATTTGCTTGGCTATGTTTTAAAATATTGGTTAAAGCTTCTTCTGCGACTCGTAGTAAAGTCAAACAAATGAGCGGACTTGGCTGGATTTGCCAAGACTCGGGAAAAGACCATTTTGATGCAATATCAAGTTCATCAAATAACTGACTAAAGCGATAACGAAGTGGAGCTCCCCATAATATTGGGCTGTCAGGCACTTTTGCTCCAGTACTTGAGCCGCTATCAATCACCTGACGTAAGTCATCTCGTAATAACTTTAACATTGATAAAAATTGTTGATTGCTCAGATTCACTTGACTCTGATCGACAGTCACCATTGAACGAACCAGAGAACCACCTAATCCATCGTGTAAATCATGTGCAAGTTGTAAACGTTCTTGTAGCTTGGCATTGTCTAATTCGAGTTGATGCTGGGTGTTGAGTGAAACAGCCAATTCATCCCTTGCTTCAACAATATTCTGTGCCAAGGTTTGATTAAATTTTTCAATTTTCTTCACATTTTTGGCAAGCCTTAAAGCAAGAATAATCGCAATAAATAAGGTCATTAAAGGCGCTGTATAAGCAACAGCCGTTGCTCTGGTCGAGGACTTGCTAAGAATCAGATACGCGTCATGCAGTACAATAAATAAGAAGAAAACAAAAACACTCGCCAATAAATAGGCTTCGATTTGTCTTACTTTATAAGCAATAAAAGGGAACGAAATACAGTTGGCGATATTAATAAAAACAGCGCAGATAAAGGTGAGTAGTAAAAACCATGTTAAGGCTGTATCTGGGAGTAAAAGAGCGGATAGAGCTACAACAATAAAGCCAATCAAAAAGATTCTTTCGATATGGGGAAAACGTTGATGCGCAAAACGCCATGCATATAAACAACCACAAATTGCATGCATAAAAATCATGACGATATTGATGCGTGCAATTTGTAAGGTATTTAAGCCAAAAGGGGGATTGATGATGGCAATATTGCTCATAATAATCACCCAGCAGAAGGAGGTTAGAGCAAACCAACCAAAAGCTTTTTCCTGTCGACGAAAGAGCCAGACCAGAAAAGCAATCAGGCCCAAGATCAGTGAGAAAGAAAGATTAAAAAAATTTAAAACGCGTTGTTCATATTTGAACGTTTCATATTGAGGAATTGCGATTTCTGGTGTCGCTAAAATGACATGTCCCAAGCCTGGGTCTTGGGTTGCGACGCCAACGACCCGTATCCATAAAATGTTCGAACCTTGTTTTAAGGTCGAGGGCAGTAAATCCCAGTAGCGTGGCATATTCCAACTACGAGAAAGTGGTTCCACTAGCGATTTATCTTGCCATAGGCGCTCATCATTTAGATAAATCTCTCCTGCCATGTTAATACTATTAATCACTAAGGTAATCGGTTCGTATTGATGCGGTGGACAATGATAGTCCCAAGCAATTTTATACCATGCACTGCCGGTATAGTCAGGCCAACGTTGATGCCAATGATCAGGCAAAGTTATCTTTTGCCAGTCGGTTTGAGGACGTTGTGTCTGACTTTCTTGGTTTGCTTTTGCAATCTGTATTGAGGTGATTTGAGCTGTACAGCTTGAGTGGCTATTTGCAATAGATGGCAATGAATTTGCCAGCACTACTTGTGCAAAGCAAAGCGACCAGCACAGTATGAGGTACTTTATAAAAGACCTAATGAGCGTGCCGTATTGATGGCTTTGGAGCGACTGCCCACTGAAAGTTTTCGATAAATATGTTTGATGTGACATTCGATTGTATATTTTGATAAATGAAGAAAATCAGCGATTTCTCGATTACTCATTCCTTGAGAAACCAGTTTTAAAATTTCAAATTCTCGCGCTGAAAGTAAATGATTTTGTTCTACGGCTACAATATCTTTTGTTGTCGGTTCAAATGAAATTTTAGACAGAATTTGTTGGGCTATAAATGGATCTATGGGCGCACCGCCTCTTAATATACTACGAATTGATAAGGTGATTTCAAAATCATCTCGCTCTTTTAACAGATAGCCCGTTGCACCCATTTGGATTGCTTTTAAAATCGTTTCTTGGGTACTCCAGGCCGAAATAACCAGAACCGGCGAGCTTTCGTCGACCTGTCTTAGGCTCTCGATAAAATCAATACCATTACCATCGGGCAATCCGAGATCAACCAATGCAAATGAAATTGGGCTTTGTTGAAGTATCTCTTTCGCTTGATAGAGGCTTTGCGCAAAAATGAGAGCCTCTTGTGTATAACCAATGTCCAGCAAGATTCTTTTTAGCCGCTGTTGCATGATTGCATCATCTTCCAGAATAAATACGGGCACGGGTAAAGTGAGTTCATTCTGAGACACAAAAATCATCCTTAACCATTATTGTTTTCACTTGTCATCATAGGGGGGATTTGATTTTTTGACTATCACTGAAATTAGGTATTGTATGATCTTTTTTTGCAATATTTTTAGGTTTCTTTTTTCTATTCTATTACTGACCTGTAGATCATATATATTATTTTAACTATTATTTTAATTTTAAATATTATATGGCTATTAATGATTTTATTATTAAATAAATCTAATTAAAAAATATTTTTTAAAATACCAGTTTTCAGTGATATTTGGATTTATTTTAATATGATTTTATATGGTTTCAATAAAACTTATTTGAATAAATGGAGAAAAACCATGTCAGTTAAACATCTAGATAAATTATATTTACGTTCATTATTAACAGATTTTTGGAAAAAAGAATTAAATACCAATAAAGATCCAGCCAACGGTAAGTGGTATGAAAAGGGGGCACAAAATGATGGCGGACTATATGGGGATGTGAGTGATGCTGATGATGTTGAAATCATTTTTCATCAAGATCAGGCAAAACTTGAAAAAAATCAGGTTACGATTATCCATAGCGATTTTGACAACTCTAAAAGTAACATTGGCACTGAGTTTTCAACAGAGTTATCGGATACTTGTACTTTGGCAAAAACCCATACGACAACAAAGAGCCATACAATCAAGTTTGGTCTTGGCTATGAAGTAAAAGCAAAAGTTGGAATTGTTTTTGTGGATGTAGAAGAGACGATAAAAGTTAATTTTGAATATCAGTATGCGACTTCAAAAACAGAGTCTACAACGGAATCTAGCTCTCAAACCATCAAGCAAACAATTAAATGCATTGTACCCGCAGGAAAGATTTACAGAGCTTCTTTGGTCTGTACTAAACAGCGATTATTAATACCATTCACTGCTTTAATTGCTTTTAAGGGTACAACAGGGACTTGGTTCGAAAGCCGGGTGGATAACCATTATCATTGGATCTCTTCTATTGGACATGCCTTTCAACAAATTAATGCAAAAAAATTAGCTGGAAATGATAGTGAAAGATTTACCGTACGTGGTATCGAAGATAAAGGAATGATGGATAATTCTCAGCAATTCGATTTTAAAATTATTATTTCGGATATTACTAATCTCGTTAATTTGGGGAATGTTGAGAAATTAATAGAAAAAGAGGAAAACTTTGTAGAGCTTGTTGAGCTAGCTTAATTTAATAGTTTTTAAGATGCTCACACATGTGGGCATTTTTTGGGATTTTTAGAATTAAAAAATATTATTAAGATGATTTAAATTAATAGCTTACTTATTTTAAAAATGTGACGATTTCATCGAAATACCAGTTTTCAGTGATATACAGGCTTTAGTGTAATGTTTTGTAATTGTACCGATTGATTAAAAAAATATAGGTACGGATATGAATCACATTTTTAAAAAAATTTGGAATAAATCACTGGGGCGCATGGTTGTTGTATCTGAAAATACCAGAAGTGCTGGTAAGACAGATAATACCATTGGGGCGGTAAGCATTTCGGATACTGTTACAACGGATACGATGATATATCGGGGATTTGGTCTGCAAACGCTAGTTTTAAGCATTGCTATGGTGACAGGAAGTAATGTTTGGGCTGAGGTCTGTGATGTAAACGGTAGTGGTGGAACTGGAGGAAGTACGGCACCGTCTGGGGCTTTCGCATGTGGTATAAATAATACGATATCGAGCTCATCTGTGGCTTCTAACGCTATTGGATTGGGAAACTTTGTAAGTGGCGCAGGCTATAATTCTGCTCTGGGTAGTAACAACACTGTTTCTTCTGAGGGAGCCGTCTCGGTAGGATTTTTAAACTCAAGTGTTGGACCAGGTTCTACTGCCATTGGAACAGCAACGAATGCTTTAAATCCTCAACATTATCGATCACTCGTAGATAATATACAAAATGGCGTATTGGTGAGTGTAAATGATATTGCTGTAACAGCCACTGGGGCATCTAGATCGACGATCACACATATTAACGGTCAGGCTGTTAGTGCTGCTGAAAGGGATCGTTTTTTTATAAATTTGGAAATTGGTGGAAATATAGCTGTAGGCCGATTTAGCAGTGCAGTAGGTGTAAAAAACCTCACTTTGGGAGAGTCTAGTGCTGCGGTAGGCTTTAATAATAATGCGACTAAATTGAATAGTAGCGTTTTTGGTACCAATAGCCAAGCTATAGCTGATGGTGCAACCGCTATCGGTAATAATTCTCTAGCCAATGAAGCCAATACAGTATCAGTAGGGCGTAGTGGTGCAGAAAAACGTATCACCAATGTCGCTGCCGCAAGCAAAGGAACGGATGCCGTTAATCTAGGGCAGGTGCAAAGCCTGTTTTCGGCTATTGGAGTATCGGATAACTATGCCCATAACAGGAGTCCAGCGTGAGCGTTGTTTTACAAATACACTTAGAGAAGGAGGGTCTTGTTGCCAACCAACCGCGTAGGGTACCCATTTAATCCGTCTTTGCCCGAGGAAAATTCTAAAGCTCATCTCGGTATCATCTACCAAAGATTTTTCATCAAAACCACCTAGCGTTTCTAGAGCATCGCGCCAGATTACATAATTTGTGCCCATTAAGGTTGACAGTTCAAAACGCTGCCAACGGCCACCTTGGAAAATCCATTGGAAGAAAATAAATTCAATTGCGATAAAACGAGTCAAAATACTGTCACGCCAGTTACGGGTACGGACTTTACCGTTTACAGCCACTAATTTTTTATCCGCCAGTAAGGTTTGGGCTAATAGACGTACGCAGTCTGGTTCAGGTGTACTATCCGCGTCATAGACGACGATCAATTCTCCTGTGGCATGCGGTAAACCGTTATTGAGAGTACGTGACTTACCTTTCCCTCCCATCCCTTTCGGTACATTAACAATTTTAATGCAAGGATAAATGGCAGCCATGCGCTCCGCAATTTCTAGCGTATTGTCTTTCGAACCATCATTAATCAGCAGCACTTCATAAGCATGCGCAGGGTAGTCCTGTTGTGCAATCGCATGTAAAGTATCTTCGATGACCACACCTTCGTTATAGGCTGGAATCAAGACACTTAAAACAGGCCACTGTTCTGGAACAGGCAGATTTTCTAGCTCTTTGGCAGCATTTTTAGAATATTTCCATGCCTGGAAACTTAACCAAGCCCAAAATGCTTGAGGAATCCAAATGCCTAAAAAGCCAAATAAGAAAAGAATATCAATTGCGGGCATTTATTCTTCTCCTTCGAATGATAGAAATAATCAAGATCAGGAGTAATCCACCGCCAAGTAATAACGAAATCCAGGAAATAGAACTCCCAAATGTACTGAGTAAACTCGGATAATGTGCTGAGTAGATGTAGTCGAGTGGAATAACCACTGTACTTAACCCAATCAAAATATAGCCAAATAAACTGGTTTCAACTCCATCCGTACTGCTGCTAAATTGTGTGCGATTCAGATCCCATGAGATCCCCAGTTTTGGATACTCAATGGTATTTACGGGCATTCCACGTGGTGGGTTAATTACCACTTGATAACCTGAGCTTTGTGAGGGATCGGTAATGGCTTGATAAAAATAGTGCTGATGATGTTGAATTTTGCGCGCTGGAATACGTAATTCATCGGGGAGGTCTGATTGAATAATATAACTACCAGCGGGTTGAGCAATCAGGTTTTCATCCCAACCGGTTTCAATCAGTGCCGCTAAGGGACGTAGGCCAATCGCAGTTGAGAAAGTTGCTTTAGCTGCAAAATACTTTGCATGAGCCATTTGATAGAAGGCAACAGGAATAGCACCCTCATTCACCGCTTTTTTTATTTTATAATATTTAACTGCGCTAAAATATTCATTGGGTAAAATCACACCGGGTTTGATACCTTGTTCAATCAATTGTTTAAAGCTTTCGGAGTCCAACTGATCAGATGTAAACACAGGCCACCATGTCGCAGGCTGAGGAAAGAGTTCAGCAACTGTTTGAGGTGTTTGAATTTGAGTACTTAGATCCGTTTTTGCTGTTTCGATCTGACAGTGGTAGTACTGCTGATAAAATTGCTGCAAGGTTGTATCTGGGAAATGGCTGGTTGCAACAATTACTCCACAAATATTAAGTAAGACAGACATCAGCGCACCTCTCGATCGGAAGGTGTTAAGTATTCAGTATGTTGTTCAATATGTAGTTTGAGTACTGTTAGTTCCTGAAGGTCTTGAATAAAGCATGGATAGATTTGATTTTGGTCACTACTGGGATCGTGAATGACAATACTTTTAATTTCACTGAGTTCTTCGTTAATGAAGTGGTAAATTACGCTATCTCGCTCAGTGGATAAGATGGACATAATTTTATTTTGGGTTTCTTTCCAAATATCTTCTCCCAGCATTTCACGAATCAGTATGGTGTTATTAATACGGGTACTGATGATTCGATAGTGGTCTTTATGCGTGAGCTGAAGCAGCTTTTTGAGTTCGCCTTGGAAATGTTTCAATGCTGTGAGTGGCAAAATATCGTGTTGATAATTACGATCATAACTCTGAATGTCACGGAAGCTTTTTAGCGCATTTTGAATATTATGACGTATCGCACTTAAAAAGATTGGTGTAATTGGTAGCACAAACAATAACAGCAGTTGACGTTCGACATAAGTTTGATTGGCAAGGTCAAGGAAAAAATAGACAGCAACACCAACAAATGTGACAAGTCCGAGAGCTAACGCCATACCAACATTTAAAAAAGCCCCTGAAATTAACAAAATAAGTAAAAACACCCAGCTTCCGCGATAACTTGCTGGCAGCCACTCGTACGCAACGATGCCCATAAAAATTTGAGCTGAGATAATCCATAAGACGAGTGCTGGAGCCGGATTTTTTTGCATAATAATTTTAGTTTTAATAAATGTCTTTTGTGAAGAAGTTAGCATTATTTTACAGTTTTGACGACAGTTTTTCTGTTGTTAGCTTTGTAAAATAATTTTATAAACAGTAACATACAGTATAGTCTGTATTTCAAAATAATAAAAAGTATCCTATTTTAGAAGTTTATTTAATTTATGTAAGCTGAGTTAGGTTGTTTTAAACGCTTCTATGGCGCGTAGACGACTGGCCTTTAAATCAACCATTGGCTTAGGATAATCCAGTATTAAGGCCTGATTTTTTGCATAAGGTTCATGAATCATTTTGTTATCAAGATGGGCAAGTTCTGGAATCCATTTACGGATATATTCTCCTTCAGGATCAAACTTTTGTGATTGAGTCGTCGGATTAAACACACGGAAATAAGGAACAGCATCCGTGCCTGTAGATGCGCACCATTGCCATCCGCCATTATTGGCAGCCAAGTCACCATCAATTAGATGCTGCATAAACCATTGTTCACCTTTACGCCAGTCGATGAGTAGGTTCTTGCTTAAGAACATGGCACAGATCATACGCACGCGATTATGCATCCAACCAGTGGCTAACATTTGCCGCATACCTGCATCAATAATGGGAATACCTGTTTGCCCTTGCTGCCATTTTGCTAGAGCAGCTGGATCATCTTGCCAACAGATCTTTTGGGTGTGAGATTGAAAGGGGTGATGCTTGGAGACTTTGGGGAAATCAAACAAGATATGTTGATAAAATTCACGCCAAAGCAGTTCATCTAGCCATGTTTGTTGGCCTTCGGACTGAATCTCAAAATGTCCGTGTTGCTGTCTAAACAGGGCTTGCAGGCATTGACGAATCGAAATAATCCCAATATTTAAATAGGCAGAAAGCTGGCTGGTGCCAGATAGTGCAGGTAAGTCCCGTGTTGTTTTATAGCCAGTTAAGCGTTCATCAATAAATTGATCTAAGAGCATGAATGCATGTGCTTCTCCAACTTGCCATTCGCTAAAGTTGGTATCTTGGATTTGTTTTATATAGTCCCGTTGTAATGTTTGAATCTCATCTTGGTGAAAGGATGATATATCCAGCGACAGTGGTTGCTGCTCCGTTGGGGAGGGATAACATTGGGGTAAACCATGCTGTAAACGTTGATAGCAGGTTTTCTTAAATGCACCAAAAACCTGATACGGAGAGTTAGATTGATTGCGGATAGAGGCAACAGGAAATAAAGTTCGATCATGGAAAAGGATCAATTCTTTTTTATGCTGATTGAGTTGTTGCTGTACAGTCTGATCCCGTTTGAGTTCATTGCTGCCAAGTTCGATATTGGCATATATATTTTCAATATTAAGTTTTTGAATTAAAAGTGAAAAAAAGTCAGGGATATCTTGCCAAAATGGAATTGTTTGAACCAGTAGGGGAATATTCAGGTCTGCAAGTTGCTGTTTGAGTTGTTGTAATTGACGTAGATAAAATTCGATTTTAATCGCTGCATCGTCGTGTTGTTGCCACTGCGCAGGGGACAAAACTATAAGTGCAATTGTGGGGCCTGCTTGAGTCGCATGCCAAAGCGCTGCATGATC
Organism: Acinetobacter genomosp. 15BJ; assembly: GCF_000400715.1. GTDB lineage: Bacteria > Pseudomonadota > Gammaproteobacteria > Pseudomonadales > Moraxellaceae > Acinetobacter. The sequence continues at coordinate 506,477 of NZ_KE007346.1, forward strand.
ATGGATTCTTAAATCTTGGCGAAACCAAATCAGTTGATAGGTCTGAGACATAGCTGTGGATTGTAATCGAAAGTTGGATAACGTTAAGCGATTTTCCGATTTTGGAAAAGTACTTGGCAATAAAAAAGCAAAGCCGAAGCTTTGCTTTTTCTATCTAATTCAAAAATGAATTAGTGGTGGTGACCACCTGCACCATGAACGTGACCATGATCTAATTCTTCTTGAGAAGCATCACGGATTTCAACGATTTCTACTTCAAAAGTAAGATCTTGGCCAGCAAGCGGGAAGTTCGCATCAACGATGATGTTGTCACCTTCAATCGCTTTAACAGTCACGATTTGAACGCCATCATCAGTTTGAGCTTGGAATTGCATACCAGGTTGGATGTTATCCACACCTTGGAACATTTGAGCTGGAACTTCTTGAACGAGGTCTGGGTTGTATTCGCCATAACCTTCAGCAGCTGGAACGTTTACAGTGAATTTTTCGCCTACAGTTTTACCTGTAAGTGCATTTTCTAAACCAGGAATGATGTTGCCTGCGCCGTGCAAATATGCAAGTGGTTCACCTTGAGATTGATCAAGTGTTTCACCCTCAGCGTTTGTTAAAGTGTAGTGGAATGAAACCACGTGGTTAAGTGCAATAGCAGTCATGTTTTGAATCCATGTCATCAATAGTTTTAGCTGTATATCATAAAGTGAAAAATAGATTTTGTTGACTATTTTCCACTTTTTGAAACGATTTAGTTAAATATTGAGACGAAATATCAAATTTCAACTCAATACAGCTTAATTTTTGGACGTACACGACGTGTTAGAAAATCCTTCATGGTGAGCATCCCTGCTTGGGTATAACCATGAATATTGGCTTGATGCAGTCGATATAACGATACATACATGGTTTTTGCAATAAAGCCTTGTACGCTGACATCGCCTAACAATTCGCCTACAGCTTGGTTGTGGCTTAATGACACCAGAGATCCTTTCTCATTAAAGCTAAACATCGGCTGTGGAGAACCCGACAAACGTGCTGCCATTGCATCGACCAAGAATGTTGCTTGCTGACTTGCTACTTGTGCACGTGGACCTAGAGGCGGCTGACGCGCATCTAATTGACAGTTGGCGCAATCACCAAAGGCAAATACATTTGGGTCAGAATAAGTCTGTAGTGTTGCATACACCATTAAACGATTAATCTTGTCACGTTTAAAATCAGTAAATGATTCTAGAACTTTCGGTGCTTTGACGCCTGCTGCCCAAACCGTAATATCTGAGTGCAAGACACTCCCATTACTAAAATAGACATTTGATTCATCGACTTTTTGCACTTTATGTTGGGTCAGAATTTCAATACCCATTTTCTTGAGTTGCTTGGCACTATGCGCAGCCGTTTTTTCAGTCAGTGCAGGGAGAATGCGATCAGAGGCTTCAATTAGGGTAATTTTGACCTGCTTAGGATCGATTTTCTTTAAACCATAGCGATAAAAGTTTTTCGTGGTTTCAATCAGTTCAGCTGCTAGTTCGACACCTGTTGCGCCAGCCCCAACAATACCAATATTTAAAGCACGTTCAGTTGGCTGGTTTTGTGCTTCGATATACAGATGAAACAAATCTTGTTGGAAGATGTCCGCTTGTTGACGGCTATCAAGGAAATGACAATGTTCGCGGACACCTTCTGTGCCAAAGTCATTCGATACAGAACCTACCGCCAGAACAAGTGTATCGTAGCTGAGGTTCTGGGTGAGTGGAGTGTGTTCTTTAGAAAGCTGTGGGGGAGAAAGCGTAATTTGTTTTTGATCTTTGTCGACATCGATTAAGGTTCCAAGCACGAACTCAAAATGATGTTTTTCTGCGTGAGCAAAATAATTGGTTTGTTCTTCGTGAGGATTAAGTGAGCCTGCTGCGATTTCGTGAAGGAGAGGTTTCCATATGTGAGTGAGGTTTTGATCAACTAGGGTAATTCGGGCTTTCTTGCGTCGACCAAAACGTTCTCCTAGTTGTGTCGCAAGCTCTAAACCACCTGCGCCACCGCCTACAATCACGATATGATGTAAGGTTTTACTCATGATTAACCTAATTTTTTTTGTGAAAGGATGGCTGGATTATGCCATCCTTTTTTTTATATTGTATTGGTAATCTTGATAGAAATAGTAGGTTTTTTTTAACCTTGGTTTAAAGGGTAAAGTTTTGGGTTTTTAGTGTCATTTGTTGAGAAAAAACTGAACAAATTAGAAAACCAGATCATAATTTTCTGAAAAATATTGGCTTCTTCAATCTGCACATCATTCTCAATCTGTAAGCTACGTATCAATTGATTGTTTTGATAGATTGATACCGTTGCCAAATTCATGACTTGAGTCAAAGGGGCAGTTAAATGCTGTTCATTCAGCTCAATATTGATATGTGTATTTGTGGTTTGAAGCGGTTCAACGGTAGTGACTTGCTGGTTGGCATCTGTCAAATGAATACGTTGGGTGAGTAAGTCAAAAGTATTTAAATCAATCGGTGTGGTTTGACCATATAAAGAAGTGGTCACAATGGTCGGTTGCTGTGTTTCTACTTTAAACATTTTCAAGGTCGATTTAATTACAGGAAGTTCTGCAATCAATCTTTGCTTTGGAATTATTTCTTCATCGCGGGTATAGGTATAGGCCAAGTTCATTAACTTATGTGCCACTTCAGCACGTTTTACTGCGCTAGGTGTACCTAATACCACAACAATCAAACGACGCTTTTCAACATGAGGGTTAAAAGTCGGACGCTCTGCTGTTAATGCAAGATTATAACCTGCTGCTTTGGTATAACCCGTTTTTAGACCATCTGCTGTTGGATCCATTTTTAATGCAAGATTAGTGGCGTGATGGAAACGTTGGTTATAACTAAAACTTGGCATTTTTGAATAATATAAATATTCAGGCGTTTCTTTCACGATCGCTTTTGCAAGTAAGCTTAAATCTGCAGCTGTTGAATAATGATCGGTCATAGTGATTCCAGCAGGATTGCTGAAATGTGTATCTTTCATGCCCAATGCTTGTGCTTCTTGGTTCATACGAGCAACGAACTGCGGCACACTGCCTGAAATTTTTTCAGCAAGGGTGACGGCCGCATCATTGGCAGACATCACAATTAAACCTGCCAAAAGCTGATCCACAGAAATCTGTTCGCCAGCTTTCAGGTACATCTGTGACTCATCCCACATCACTGTACTGACCACAGGTGTAGCTGTCAGCACTTCTTCTTTACGTAATTTACCCGCTTCGATCTCTTTTAGCGCGATATAAGCCACCATCATTTTGGTTAAAGAAGCTGGCGCACGTTGAACGTGACTATTGTGTTCAGCAATGATTTGCCCTGATTGAGCATCAATCACCGACCATGCTTGTGCTTCAACTGTTTCAGGCGCGATGTTCAGTAAATTTGCATGCGCAAGGTTTGCACAGACGAGACTAAATAACGTAAAGAGGGAGAGGAGAAATTTCACGTGAATACCTTGTATTGCCGATCCGATGGCCTTAAATGTGAGAGGAGAATGCTATGACTTTTTTGTTGAAGAATCCAGCAACTTTTGCTGACAATTACGACATCTACGCATGACTTTGTAAAAAAATGCTAAGCTGTGTGAAATTGTTCCTATTTTCATGATTAAAAATTATGTTGCACTACCAAATTGAGTTCGACGATTATCGCCAGCACCTGATTCATGTCACACTTCGTTTTCTTGCAAATCCCAATCAAGAACTTTGGCTACCGACTTGGATTCCCGGCAGTTATTTGATTCGAGAATTTTCAAAACATATTGAATCGGTTAAAGCGTCTGATGAAGCAGGGCGTTTGTTAAGCATTAAAAAAACAGAAAAAAATCGTTGGCGTTTATTCAATACCGATCACGAACTGATTACGGTTGAATACGATGTCTATGCCTATGATTTGTCTGTACGTGGCGCCTATGTCGATCAAACACGGTTATATGTTAATCCTGCATGTGTTTGTTTAGGACTGATAGATCAAGAACAAGCAGCATGTGAGCTTGAACTGTTTCTACCTGATGAATTAAAACATTTTCAAATTGCAACGGGTTTGCCATCAAAAAGCTTAGTGAAGGGGCGTTTCACCTTAAAAGCGGAAAACTATGACCAATTGATTGATAGTCCATTTGAGTTGGCAGATCAAAGTCGTTTTAGTTTTGAAGCCAACGGTATTCCGCATGAGTTTGTAATCTCTGGGAAACACATCACCAACTTGTCGCGTTTAGAGGCAGACATTCAAAAGATCTGCCAAACTGAAATCAATATGTTTGGTTCAGCACCATTTCAAAACTATACCTTTATGACCATGGCCACAGGCAATAGTTATGGTGGCTTGGAGCACTGCAACAGTACCAGCTTAATTACACCACGTGATGATTTACCGAAGGTAGATGAAACAGAAGAACCTTCTAAAGATTATCAACGCTTCTTAGGTCTTTGTAGCCATGAGTATTTTCATTCATGGTTAGTGAAATTTATTCGTCCTGAAAATTTTGCCAATTATGATTTGCATAAAGAAGCCTATACCAGCTTACTGTGGATTTTTGAAGGTTTTACGTCTTATTACGATGATTTGATTTTATTGCGTAGTGGTGTGATTTCGCAGAAGTCTTATTTAGAGCTACTAAAAGCGCAAATTGATCGTTATTTACAAAATCCAGGACGCTTAATTCAATCTGTTTCTGAGTCTAGTTTTGATGCATGGATTAAGTTCTATCGTCAGGATGAAAACTCCAATAATGCAGGAACAAGCTACTATAACAAGGGCAGTTTAGTGGCGCTTTGTCTAGACTTAGGTTTGCGCTTACGTGGTTCAAACTTAGATGCATTGATGCGCCGTTTGTATGAAAATACCCAAAATGGCGTTCAGGTCAATGATCGGACTATTTTTGAATTATGTAATGAACTGACAGGTGATAACTGGATCGAGCAAATCAATCATTTGATTAATACCACGGATGAATTACCACTTGATCAACTATTTCCTGAATTTGGCTTAAGTTATAGCATCAAAGATGAGAAGGCTTTGCCTTTTGGCTTAAAAGTGGCTGATAAAGCAGAAGGTGTAGTGGTGCAACAGCTGCGCCGTGACAGTGCTGCAGCTCAAGCGGGCTTGTCGGCGAATGATGTCATTATTGCGATTGATGGTATTAAGGCATCAGAAAAACTTTTAGCCAAATATGCGAAGCAAAAAGGCAACTTTACAGTTTATGCATTCCGTCGCGATGAGTTGTTACAACTGCAACTACAAGCGGGTGAAAACTCACTGACAACAGTTGAGCTCAAAGTTGAAGATCAAAATAAGTTGGATCTTTGGTTAAGATAATCATGATCTAAATAGAAAAAGGAAGAGCTGAGTCTCTTCCTTTTTTATTCAAGTATTTTAATACGCATGGTTGTTGGTAATGAGACAATAGTATTTATTTTTGTTTTGTCACCAAGCGTGAAATCCCTCTAAATTCGGCAATAATTTCATTGTGCTGATTAGAGATCGTAATATCATAAATTTCAGATCGTCCACTCGGTGCCTTAAAGATTGCCGTGGCAGTTAAAGTATCGCCAATTTTTCCGGGTTTGATATAACTAATATTGCAATGCTGTCCAACCGCAGATTGTTCACTATTTCAGGCAATCGCAAATGCGCTGTCAGCAATCGCGAAAATAATTGCACCGTGGCAGGTTCCATGACCTTGGGTATGATTTTCTTTCACTGTTAAAGAGACTGAGGCTGAACGATGACCTGAGACTGTTAGTTTTGCACCGATCATTTGCATCACAGCATCTTGTTGAAATAAGTCATTCATATTGGCAAGATCCATCTTTGTATTTGATATGATTTTTAATATAAATTAAATTTAATGAATCATAAATACTGTTTTTATAAATGATAGATAAGATCTGACAAAAACAAATTTTTGATGCCCAAGCTGATCAGCAGTAGTTTTGGCTTAGCTGATCTGTAGGCAATTATGCAAGTTCAGCCGAAGCCGAAATCGATTTGAAGGGGTGGCGTTTAAATTGATCTTACCACTAAAGAATTAACGTAATCTTCATCAAGCTCTGTCAAAATAAGGATCATGCTTAAACAATATGCATATTTGTTTGCTAAATGATCAACTCAGTGCATTCATTTAAAGTTGACAGTGGTTTGTATTTGAAAAGACATGACTTGGCCTCATATATACATACCAGAATGCTACTATTATATCATTTTGTAGTATTTTTTATCGAAATGTCGTTATCACAGGATATTGCGTTGACTAGCATGTGATGAACACTGATACTCTCAAGTTTGTTCAAGCAAATCGGTTCTAGGAGCTGGGCCACAAGCGCAGTTTTCCATAACTCAATCCAACACAAGGGGCTATATATGGCTGGTGGAAAGTCAAAAATCATTTACACACTGACTGATGAGGCGCCTTTATTAGCGACTTATTCATTACTACCGATCATTGAGACCTTTACAAAACCTGCTGGCATTGAGATTGTTAAAAGTGACATCTCAGTTGCGGTTCGTGTGCTCGCAGAATTTTCAGATTACCTCAAAGATGAGCAAAAGGTAAACAATAACCTTGCGGAGTTAGGTCGTCTTACGCAAGATCCAGATACCAATATCATTAAACTTCCGAACATCAGTGCTTCTGTTGCTCAGTTGGTATCATGTATTAAAGAGCTCCAGTCGAAGGGCTATGCAATTCCTGATTATCCAGAAAACCCAACTACTGAAGAAGAAAAAGAGATCAAGGCGCGTTATGGTAAATGCCTTGGTTCAGCTGTAAACCCAGTATTGCGTGAAGGTAACTCTGACCGTCGTGCACCAGCTGCGGTAAAAAATTATGCGAAAAAACACCCGCATTCAATGAGCGAGTGGAAGCAGTGGTCACAGACTCACGTTTCTCACATGGATGAAGGTGACTTCTACCATGGCGAAAAATCAATGACTTTAGACCGTGCGCGTAATGTGAAAATGGAACTCATCACTAAGTCTGGTGAAACCATTGTGCTTAAGCCAAAAGTTGCACTTCAAGATGGCGAAATCATTGACTCAATGTTTATGAGCAAAAAAGCATTGTGTGACTTCTACGAGAAAGAACTCGAAGACTGTCGTGAAGCGGGCATTTTGTTCTCATTACACGTGAAAGCAACCATGATGAAAGTGTCACACCCGATCGTATTCGGTCACTGTGTGAAAATTTACTACAAGGATGCTTTTGAAAAACACGGTAAATTGTTTGATGAACTCGGTATTAACGTAAACAACGGTATGGCTGGTCTTTATGAAAAGATCGCAACTTTACCGACATCTTTACGTGAAGAAATCATTGAAGATTTACATGCTTGCCAAGAACACCGTCCTGCGCTTGCAATGGTTGATTCGGCAAAAGGCATCACTAACTTCCATTCACCAAATGACGTCATTGTAGATGCTTCTATGCCTGCAATGATTCGTGGTGGCGGTAAAATGTGGGGTGCTGACGGCAAACCTTACGACTGTAAAGCTGTGATGCCTGAATCAACTTTCGCACGTATCTACCAAGAAATGATCAATTTCTGTAAGTGGAACGGTAACTTCGATCCACGTACGATGGGTACTGTGCCTAACGTTGGTTTGATGGCACAAAAAGCAGAAGAATACGGTTCACACGACAAAACTTTTGAAATTTCAGAAGCGGGTATTGCCAACATTACTGATTTAGACACGGGTGAAGTGTTGATGTCACAAAATGTGGAAGAAGGCGATATCTGGCGTATGTGTCAGGTGAAAGATGCACCAATTCGTGACTGGGTGAAACTTGCAGTAACACGTGCACGTAACTCTGGTATGCCGGCGATCTTCTGGCTTGACCCATACCGTCCACACGAAAATGAATTGATCAAAAAAGTTGAAAAATACTTGAAAGATCATGACACCGCAGGTCTTGATATCCAAATCATGTCACAAGTACGTGCAATGCGTTATACGCTTGAGCGTGTAGCGCGTGGTTTAGATACCATTTCTGTAACGGGTAACATTTTACGTGATTACTTAACTGACTTGTTCCCGATTATGGAATTGGGTACTTCAGCGAAAATGTTGTCGATCGTGCCGTTAATGGCTGGCGGTGGCATGTACGAAACAGGTGCGGGTGGTTCAGCACCTAAACATGTTCAGCAGCTAGTTGAAGAAAACCACTTACGTTGGGATTCACTCGGTGAGTTCCTTGCGTTAGCAGTGTCTTTGGAAGAGCTTGGTATCAAAGAAAGTAATGACCGTGCGAAATTACTTGCCAAGACACTTGATCAAGCGACAGGAAAATTGTTGGATAACGACAAATCTCCATCACGTCGTACAGGTGAGTTAGATAACCGTGGCAGCCACTTCTATTTAGCATTGTACTGGGCAGAAGCATTAGCAGCTCAAGACGAAGATGCTGAGTTAAAAGCGAAATTTGCTCCGCTTGCAAAATCACTTGCTGAAAACGAACAGAAGATTGTTGCTGAGCTTGCTCAAGTCCAAGGTCAAGCTGCTGATATCGGTGGTTACTATGCAATTGATCCAGCGAAAGTAAATGCAGTAATGCGTCCAAGCGCAACGTTTAATACGACACTTGCGTCACTTTAATTGTTGATATATCACCGACAATATTGTCGGTGATATAAAAAAAGCCGATGTGAAAGCATCGGCTTTTTTATGAGCTAAATTTAGATTTTAACGACCATTACGGCTACGTCCACGTGGTGCTTTTGTATTTGGGCGCGTTGTACCATTGGTCTTACGACGTGGTTTGTCTGCATCTTCAGTTTGCCAAATACGGGTTGTACCGCCGCCAGCTTTCTTCTTACCTTTAAATGGTTTTTCGCCTTTTTCTTCGCGTGCTTTATCTTTGGCACGAGAAAAATGCGGTTTATTATTTGATTTTTTCGCGAATGAACGACCTTCATAAGGCTTATCAGCTGGAACGTCTTTAAAGTCTGGATAAAGTAAAGGTTCGATTTCGAGTTGCTCACCTGGCTGTAAACCCAGTTTAACGAGATCGATGCTACCAATTTGAGTACGAATCAGACGTAAAGTTGGGAAACCCACAGCAGCAGTCATACGACGTACTTGACGATTACGACCTTCGCAGATTTGTAGTTCGATCCAAGTCGTTGGAATATTGGCACGATAACGTACTGGTGGGTTACGCTCCCATAACCATTCTGGTTGATCAACTTTACGTGCTTTGGCAGGTAAAGTCATACCATCTGCAAGTTCAACACCCTTTTGCAGTTTTTCAATTGCTTCTTCTGTGACATCACCATCAACTTGAGCAAGATAAGTTTTATATTTCTTATTATCAGGATGGGTGATGAATTGATTTAAACCACCATGATCAGTAAGAAACATTAAACCTTCAGAGTCTAAATCTAGACGTCCTGCAATACGAAGTTCAGGATCTTTAATAAAACTTGAAACTGTTAAATGTTTTTCATCTTCGCGAAACTGTGACAAAACGTCAAAAGGTTTGTTAAATACGACTACTTTCATATGGATATACTACTTTGGCTACGGGCGGCATCATAACAATAAAGGTTTCTATTTAATGGGAAAATGTTGTTATTTCCCGTATAAATCTCAAAAAAACCTGTTTTGAACTAAACTGTTTCATGCAATAAAAAACGAAAGTATGCCATAGAAGGCATAGAGATAATCGCTAAATACATGAGGGAGAACCTACAAAATGGGTTATCAGAAGATTGTGGTTCCTGCAGATGGAGACAAAATCACAGTAAATGCAGACCTGTCATTGAATGTTCCAAATCGTCCAATCATCCCTTTTATTGAAGGTGATGGTATTGGTGTGGATATTACACCAGCAATGAAGGCAGTAGTAGATGCCGCCGTGCTAAAAGCTTACGGTGGCAAACGTTCAATCGAATGGATGGAAGTCTACTGCGGCGAAAAAGCAGATAAAATCTATGGCAATTATATGCCAGAAGAAACTTTTGATGCTTTACGCGAGTTTATTATATCAATAAAAGGCCCTTTGACTACACCTGTTGGTGGCGGTATTCGTTCTTTGAATGTTGCATTGCGCCAAGAACTCGATCTATATGTCTGTGTGCGTCCAGTACGCTGGTTTGAAGGTGTTCCTTCACCTGTGCAACATCCAGAGCTTACGGACATGGTGATTTTCCGTGAAAACTCAGAAGATATCTATGCAGGGATTGAATGGAAGGCCGATTCTCCAGAAGCAAAAAAAGTCATTAAATTTTTGCAAGAAGAAATGGGTGTGACCAAAATCCGATTCCCTAAAGATTGTGGGATTGGGATTAAACCTGTTTCTAAAGAAGGGACTCAGCGTCTGGTGCGTAAAGCCATTCAGTTCGCGATTGATAATGACAAGCCTTCTGTGACGTTAGTACACAAAGGCAACATCATGAAGTACACCGAAGGTGCGTTCAAAGAGTGGGGTTATGAACTTGCGATGGAACGTTTTGGTGGACGGTTGCTAGATGGTGGGCCTTGGGTAAAAATTAAAAATCCGAAAACAGGTAAAGACATCATTATTAAAGATGTGATTGCCGATGCATTCTTACAGCAAATTTTAATGCGTCCAGCTGATTATTCCGTGATTGCGACACTGAACTTAAATGGTGACTATATTTCTGATGCACTTGCAGCAGAAGTGGGCGGCATTGGGATTGCACCAGGTGCGAATATTGGAGGTGCAATTGCAGTTTATGAAGCAACACATGGCACAGCACCGAAGTATGCGGGGCAAGATAAGGTCAACCCGGGTTCGATTATTCTCTCTGCTGAAATGATGCTGCGTGACATGGGCTGGGTTGAAGCAGCAGATTTAATTATTCAGGGTGTTTCGGGTGCGATTTCAGCCAAGACCGTAACATACGACTTTGAGCGTTTAATGCCAAATGCAACCTTATTACGTTGTTCTGAGTTTGGACAAGCCATAATCCAGCATATGGAAGATTAAAGTCTAAGTATGAAATGAAAGAGCGGTTTTGCCGCTCTTTTTTTATTTAAAATTGAGATAAATAAGTCATGAGAAAAACATGTACAAAATTGAATGCATGACATATTTTGATGTATTCGAAAATAAAAAACTGAACATCATGGCGGAAAGAAAATATGGTGCAGCAGCACCGAAAACAACAGAAACTATTACCAGCTTGGATTGGTATGGACAAGTACTCAGCAATCAAAAATATGAGCGGACGCTATTTGTTGACTTAGATCTGTCAGAAGCCCAAAACATAGGTGCGATTTTTAATGAGTGTACTTTTCGACGAGCACGTTTTAATGCATCGGTTCATCAAAGTAGTGCATTTTTAAATTGTACTTTTCATTTTTGCAATTTCTTTGATAGCAAATTCACCGACTGCAAGTTGGTCGGTAGCATGTTTAGCGATTGTCAATTTCACCATATGCGGGTTGAGGACAGTGATTGGGCTTTTGTTGGATTAGCGGGTGCCGATTTAGAGAAAGCTTCTTTTTTGAGAACCCGTTTAAGAGAAGCTGATTTGACTGGGGCACGTTGCCATGGAAGTGCGATTCGAGAGAGTGACCTCTCTGGTGCATGGTTACATTGTGCAGATTTTACTGAGTGTGATTTAAGAGGCAGTGATTTGAGTGCCTTAGATCTGAAAGAGACTCAAATTAAAGAGGCAATTATCAATCTTGATCAAACGCTGATGATTGCTGAAAATCTAGGCTTCGATGTCAGAATTGATTGAGTCTGAGAAAAGTGTTTGATCGAAATGAGTGAGTGGTTTTAGGCCACTCACTTTTATAGGAGATGGAATAAAGCTTATCTTGTTAAGAAAGATAGAGTCGAATAAAAGGGACCAATTGTTCACCCAGAGCCTGTAAATTATTTTGTGTAAGTTCCATTTTTTATAAATGATCTTTTAATCGATCATCGAACTGAATCGTAAACCAATTCATTGCTAAACGCCAATTTTGAATTGGCATCGTCCATTTCTTCGCAGCATTTGATGTTGCTAAGTAAATGACCTTCTTTACTGAGTCATCAGATGAAAAGATTTTCCTCTTCTTCGTTGAATGGCGTATTACGCTATTCAACGACTCAATCGCATTTGTTGTATAAATTGCATGACGTATTTCGGCTGGATAGCTAAAGATCGTTCGGATATTTTCCCAATTGGCCCGCCAGGATTCTCCAATTTTGGGATACTGGTGATTCCATTGATCACAGAAGATGTCTAGGGACTTTAAAGCATTTTCCTCTGTACTTGCCTGATAAATCGCTTTCAGACCCGAGGTAACAGCCTTGTAGTCTTTCCAGCTTACAAATCTCAGGCTATTGCGTACAACATGCACGATACACAGTTGAATATCAGTATGAGGGTAAACGGAGGCTATCGCGTCAGGAAAGCCTTTTAATCCATCTACACAGGCAACAAGAATATCCTGTACTCCTCGATTTTTTAGCTCTGTCATGACTGACAGCCAGAATTTGGCACCTTCTGTCTGAGCAATCCACATACCCAGTAATTCTTTTTGTCCATCCATATTGATGCCTAAAGCAAGGTATACGGACTTGTTAATCACATTGGAGTGCTGACGGACTTTGACAACAATACAGTCAAGATAGACAACAGGATAAAGGCTATCTAAGGCTCTATTTTGCCACTCAGTCACTTGCTCAATCACAGCATCGGTAACTTTGCTGATGAGAGATGCTGAGACATCGGCATCGTACATTTCTTTGAAGAAGGCTACAATTTCCCTATTAGTCATTCCTTTTGCATACAGTGAGAGGATTTGGTCATCCATACTGGTGATGCGTGTTTGGTGCTTTTTGATAATTTGTGGCTCAAATGAACCTTCTCGATCACGGGGAATATCTAAAGCCAGTTGTCCATCTTGAGTTGTAATGGTTTTAGAACTAAACCCATTACGGCTATTTGAGCCTTTCCTGGACTGATGCTTTTCATAACCGAGATGGTCTGAAAGTTCAGTATTGAGTGCAGTTTCAATCATGAATTTTTTAAAGACTGCTGTCATTTGGTTTAAGTCTTCTGGTGTTTTTAGACCTTTAGCCAATTCGGCAGCCATACTTTTGATTGTTGCTTCATCCATGTGAAGTACCTTTTGTAATTATCCTCTGAAGGATAAATGAAAATTAAGTACTTACACAAAATTTAGAACAGTCCCTCACCCAATCACGATGCCCAATAAACCCAGTAATGCAACAATGGGTGGTGCAGGTGCTTTAACATCAAGTAGGTAATACAGCACACCGACCAATACGCCAACCGCAAGTGATAATAAATAAATCTTCATATGCAGCGTTGATCAGCCTGCTTTTACTTTACAAAAGGGATCAACGTTTGGATTGCTATTCCAGATATATTCGGCCTCTTCAGCACATAATTGCGCGACCTTTTCACCCTGTGTGTCATGGATGAAAGCAAGGGTCATATCCATACCTGCGCTCACACCAGATGAGGTATAGAATTTCCCATCAATCACCCAACGGGCTTGGGCTTGCCACAACACTTGGTCATTGAGTTTTTGTACAAATTCAAATGCCATTTTATTCGATGTTGCCTTAATACCATTTAAAAGACCTGTCGCTGCAAGTAATGAACTGCCTGTACAAATGGTCAGAACATGCGCACTTTGGTTCGCTAAAGTTTTGAGCTGCTCAAGAAACTGCTGATTTTTGATTAATTCAAACGTCACGATGCCGCCTGGAACAAGCAAAATACTTTGGTCATTCACGTGCATTTCGCTAAAGGATTTGGTTTGAATACAAACACCATGCTTATTGGAAACTAGACCTCCATTCAGGCTATAAAACTGGACTTGATAATGTTCTTGCAGTAAGCCAAACAATTCAACTGGACCCATAATGTCGAGGGTTTCAAAATCTTCAAATACGATGGCATGAACAGGAATACGCATTGCTTTTCTCGCTTGTTTAATCTGGGTAATACCATAGAGAGCTTGAGTTTTTTGTTTGTGAATATTCTGTATGGCTTATTTTGAATTATGCTAAATCAGTGGACATTTAGATCGATCTGTTAGCAAGCGGAGTATTGTTTTTGCTTAATTTTAAAGCATTTAGTGTGCTTAAATCAGAAATGCCACGGTGTATCGTAAATTTAGAAAAATCTGTATCTATACTTTATAGACCAAATGTTCAAAATAATTGAAAAATAGAGAGAGTGCTGTGACATGAAGATGTACCAAGTTGATGCTTTTACAAAAGAATTATTTAAAGGAAATCCAGCGGCTGTAATCGTCGTCGATGAATGGTTAGATGATAGTTTGATGCAAAATATTGCGATGGAAAATAATCTGTCTGAAACTGCTTTTGTGAAAAGGATTGATGAAACCAATTATGAGATTCGTTGGTTTTCTCCACTCGATGAGGTTGCGTTTTGTGGGCATGCTACTTTAGCCAGTGCTTTCGTTTTATTTAAAGACTTTACCACGGTAGAAACCATTCAGTTCCATGTACGCGATCTTGGTATTTTTATTGTCAGCCAAGGGGCTGATGGCAAAATTAAAATGAATTTCCCGATTCGAAAAGCAGAGTTAGTTACTGATTATCCTCAAGTGTTACGTGAAGGGCTCACCAAACCGTTTAAAGCGGTCTATCGTAATGTCCAAGCCTATATTATTGAATATGAAACGGTGCAGGATGTATTGGATGAGCAACCTGATCTGGAAAAACTAAAACAACTGGGACAAGTTCGTACCGCGATTACAGCTTCTCAACCGGATGTTGCAATTACTGCTAGAGGTGAAGGTCAGTTTGATTGTGTTTCTCGCTATTTTGCACCAGCGATTGGTATTGATGAAGATCCGGTAACGGGTTCAATCCATACTGCGATTGTTCCACTTTGGGCTGGAAAACTAAATCAGACTCGATTAACCGCTTTTCAGGCATCTAAACGCGGTGGAATTTTAGAATGTGTGATTGCATCTGAAGAACGTATTGAAATTTCAGGCTATGCCAAATTGTATATGCAAGCCGAACTGACAATCTGATTTTTAGCTTAAACTGTGCAAAAATAAAGATAAAAGCTGTTTAAATAAACAGCTTTTTTCAAAACATAACTATTAAAAATGCGAATCGTTCTCTACTATAGCTTGACGTTTTTATTTAAATCATCAAAAACACTTGGATAAATTATGTTAATGCGGTTTAAGCAACTTACTCTCTCTCTTTGTTTGATTGGGTTGAGTGCAACGTCTTGGTCTCAGACGGTACTCGTAAAAAGTGAAAAAAATATCGAAGAATATAAATTAGATAACGGTTTCAGAGTTATTCTTGCACCAAACGATAAAGAAAACAAAGTTTATGTAAATACAGTTTATTTAACAGGTTCCTTGAATGATCCTAAGGGTAAAGGCGGCCTCGCACATCTATTAGAACATTTGGCCTTTAAAGGCACTCAAAATGTGAAGGGTGATGAGTTTCAACGTCGTCTGGATCAATATACGTTGATGACCAATGCCAGCACAGATTATTATGCGACCAAATATTTAAATATTGTTCGTCCTGAAAAAAATGCACTCAATGAAATTCTATACCTTGAATCAGAGCGTATGGATAAATTGGTGCTGCAAGAAAAATTTGTTCCTTCTGAAATTGAAATCGTAAAACGTGAACGAGAAATCCGTATGGATCAGCCGTTTGCTGTACTGATGGATCAAATGTGGAAAGCGGCGTATGGCAATCAATATTTAGGCCGTTTGCCAATTGGCGATTTACCTGAATTAAAGTCGATTCAGCTGAATGAATTGAACCAGTTTTATAGAACTTGGTATGCGCCAAATAACGCAGTGATGGTGATTTCAGGTAAATTTGATAAGACTGAGGTCTTATCTAAAATTGATCAGTATTTTAGTCCAATTCCAGCACGTCCAGTACCTGCGCAAGTTCAAGTGCCTGTTCTCGATTCAAGTAAAATTGAACAACGTCAGTTTACGGTACAAAAGGGCAGTGATTTGGCTAAATTCCATGTCTATATGAATGGAAAAAATATCCCATTACAACCGACTTTAGCACTTGCGCCAGCCTTATATACCATGCAGCCAAGTGGTACTTTGTATAAGAGTATGGTGGAAACGGGAATCAGTACGGCAGTGCAATCAACCACATGGTTAGATCAAGACTTTAATGTGGTCTTTATGGGTGCAATTTATGCCCCGAATCATGATGCGAAAAAGGTTGATGATGCTCTAAAAACAGGTGTTGAAAATAGCCAGCCATTTACTGAAGCTGAATTGCAGCGGATCAAAAATATTACGCAAAATACCGCAGATACCATTGCCAATGACGCGGTCGCTTTAGGTTCACGCCTGAGTGATTATGCAGTTTCATCACATGGTCAATGGGATCAATACTTTAAGGACTTACAAGCAGTTCAAGACTTAAAGCTGAATGATGCAAATAAAACCTTAAAAGAATTTTTAGTCTCTTCACATCGTATTTCAGGCGATATTTTACCGACGCCTGAAGATCAAAAGAAAGCGATGACCATGAAAGCAGAAAAGAAGCCGAAAACTTTAGATCAAAGCGATGAAAAGCCTGAGCCATTAAAAGATGCAAATGTTTACAAGCAGGAAGTGACCCAGTTTATGGCACAATCTGCTCAGCAATTGCAAAAAAATGAGCAGAAAATTCAACGTGGTGAATTAAAGAATGGGATTCGCTATGCATTATTCCCAACGCCTACACGTGATGATAAAACTTATGCCACGATTAGCTTGGATTTTGGTGATGAAAAATCATTATTTGGTAAAGGGGTTACTTTAGATTTAGCCAGCTATTTAATGCTCCGTGGTTCTCAAAAGCATACCTTGCAGGAAATTACCGATAAGGCGATTGCGGCTAGCGGTGGAGCATCGGTCAGTTCAAATGGCAATGGTTTTACCATCGTTGTTCAAGCGAAGAAAGACAAGTTTGAAGACTTCTTTAACTTTATTGTTGATGTCCTTAAACAGCCAAAATTCTCGCAAACTGAGTTTGATCTGGCAAAAAATCAAAGCCTATCGGTGTTGGATCGCCCATATACGGAACCAGCGGTTGTGTCATCGATGACTTTGTCTAAGATTCTGGAAATCTATCAACCAGGAGATATCCGTTATCACTTTGAACCAGAGCTTGCGAAAAAACAGATTAGTGAAGTAACCCAGCCGCAAGTGAAACAATTCTATGATCAGTTCTTTGTGACAGACCATGCTCAAATTGCAGTGACGGGTGATTTTGATGCCAAGAAAATGCAGAAAACTTTGCAAAAAGCTTTTGGTTCTTGGAAAGCAAAACAACCATTCACAAAAGTGACAGGGCAATATACGGTTTATAAAGCCCAGAAAGTTCATGCCTTATCGGAACAACGTGAATTTGGTAGCTACCAAAGCGTATTAGCACTACCAGTCGGTTCTTATCATAAAGATGCGCCAGCTTTAATTATTCTGAGCCATGTTTTAGGGAACTCACAACTTTCATCACGTTTGGCTCAAGAGTTGCGTGAAAAGAATGCTTTGGTGTATGGATTTGGTAGTGGTTTAGATCTCGATCCAGATATTGATGATGGAACCTTGAGTATTACCGCAAACTACACATCGGGTCGTTCTGCACAAGTATCACAATCTGTACATAAAGTCTTAAATGAACTTTTAAGTAAGGGTGTAACCGAGCAGGAAGTGGAAGCAGCGAAAGCGGATATCATGAAGAAGCGTGTGACCGCTTTAGAAGATGAACGTAATATCCATGGCATGCTGACAGGTCAGTTAGAGCGTAACAAAACGCTGTTGGATCGTGCAGAGCGCGATCAGGAGCTTGCGAAATTGACCAAAGAAGATGTCAATGCGGCCATCAAAAAATACATCAAGCTTGATCAGTTTGTAGAAGTCATGGCGGATCAATATGGTCAGCCTCAAAACTTGAAATAAGCAATCAAAAATAAAGCCACCGATGAGGTGGCTTTATTTTTTTGCATCAAAGATTAATGATCATGTTTGTGGGCATGAAAATCTTCGTTCTTACGGAAACGTAAGTAGTTTTCAAACTGTTCACAATATTCGTCAAAATTATCTTCTAACATCATTTGGAATTGTTGAAGTAGATAAGACATGACTTGTTCTTTGGCATCACGCATTTCATTGCCATCTTTAAAGTTATTGGCTGCGACCCATGTATTAAAACGGGCAGTGGCAAATAACATGGCTGCACTTACTTGGCCACGTAACTCTTCTGGCTTGGCTTGCTGACCTTTTGGTGGTCGGCAGAAATCATTGGCAAGTTTAATAAATTCATCTGCACGCTCAAAAAACACCGCATTTAAAGCTTCTTCATCCGTCACATCGGTGGCGTTAATTTTTTGAGACATGATATTTTCCAGCGACAAGTTAAGACACTTCATTATAGACAAAGCCTTGTCGAAACTAAACCTTTGCCTTAATCTAAAATAGCCTAAGCAATTAGAATAATCACTATGCAAGATGCGATCGCGATTCAAAGCTTAAAAACAGATATAGCC
Source organism: Acinetobacter genomosp. 15BJ (assembly GCF_000400715.1). Classification (GTDB taxonomy): domain Bacteria; phylum Pseudomonadota; class Gammaproteobacteria; order Pseudomonadales; family Moraxellaceae; genus Acinetobacter. Next base: position 525,009 of record NZ_KE007346.1, read on the forward strand.
TTACTGCGCCAACATATTTATCCGCCTCAATATTTGGAAAATGTTGAAGGCTTGCCGATTTATTATGGGTTGCAACAAGATGTGGATGAGTATTATCGACAATGGCAACCCTTGATTGAAAGAGCACAACAGCTGTGTCAGCCTTTTATGGAAGATGAGGTAGTGGATGCGATTCATTTACCAAGTCATTTAAATCTGCCGCTGTTTTTCTTTCATGTCGATCGGATTCGGATTAATAAAACACGCGCTAAAGAATCGAAAACTTTTCGTGGCGTCGCTGCCTTGTTAGAAAAATGTGGGCAGTTTGAGACGGATCAGATTTTTGCAATGCAGGAATGGTTGGGCAGTGATGATACGGCTGCCTTAGTTGCGCATCGTGAGTTTATTGATTTAAGGACATATGTTTTCCAACATGGGCAAAGTGAATATACACGGACTCGGTTTTATATGAATAGCATGATTCTCAGTGTTGAACCGCATTTTAAATTGGTCGATGCACGGGATAAGCCGCGGAAGCAGCGTAATGATAGTTATAGCGATCCGATTGCTGATAATGGAACGTGGAAGATTTTTGGGAAGTATCGTAAATGATTTAATTGGAATAAATAGTTTAACACTCTAATTTTCATTAAAAATAATAGCACAGCCACAAGAGCTATATAAAGTTTGGATGTTTTCGCGTAGGCGATTTCCTACTTTGTTTTCGGACAAAGTAGGCAAAACCTGAGGTGCGAATCGCAAAGATTAATAATCTTTGTCGTACCGCAAGGCGAAAGCTATGCTTGAGTATAGACTACGCACTTCGCTTGTCTTGCACTAAGTCAAAGCTTTAGTCGCTTTGACTTGCTCAGGTTGCTGATGACGTTTCCGAGTATCCGCTTTTTGTAGGACTTAGATTATTTGTGGCGGCATCCATGTGCCAGCACGATAATAGAGTGAGGTGATTTTCCCTTATGCAGCTATCGCTTCTCATCCCAAAAAGCGTCCTGAGCAGATAAGCCTTGTAACTTTTTCGCCGCTTTTTTTGCCACATGTGGTTGCTGAGCCTTAACCCAACCTAATGCAAATAAAAACTGCGGGTATTCAGCAGTTTGTTGCTCAAAGATTTGCTCAGCAACAAACAGGTCATTATAAAAACCTAAATATTCCTGAATTGGCTGTAACTTATTTAAGAATTGTTGAACTTGTTTTTCAGGATAAATCCCTGCAATAAAGTCGATGCAATAACGCAATTGTTTGACACGCTTACGAGTACGATGTTGTTGCTCGACTTCTAACTTAGAAAATTGGGCTGCATCTTTTAGAATCTTTTGGTAAAGCTTAGTTAAGCTTTTAGCTGCTTGTTTAGAAAGTTTAGATTTAGACTCATGCTCACTATAGGTGAAGCTGAACAATGCTAAAAATAGCTGTGTGGTTTTAGTGTGGCTTAATAACTGAGAAACAGTGCTGTCAACACTCTCAGGGAATGGAAAATCAAAATCACAAACCTCTTTTACTAAGGGAATGATGGAATCTTGAATCGCATCATTATCACGTGATTGTCCCAAGGCTCTAAAAATATTAGCCAATTGGCTTTCCCAAGTAGGATCAATTCGCGTAGACCAGTTAGAAAAATGTTTTAAAGCAGAGCGTAAACGACGTAAACCGACACGAGCTTGGTGAATATGATCCGCTTCGGCCACACCATCGGCAATTGCAGCTGCATTAGGTAAGATATGATTAAGCGTATTTTCGATAATCAGTTTGATTGCTTGTTCAGCACTGACATTTTTCTCTAGGCTTAGTGATTTCGCTTTGGTGGCAGGGGATACCGTTTTGCCAATAGCCAATAAATTGCCACGTTCAGCTTTACTGCGCACATCGAGCCATAGTTGATATTTATCTACCCACGTTTTGGTAAAATTAACCAGAGATTGTGCTGATCCTTGTTTTAACTCAAATTCAACTTCGCAGATTTTGGCTTGATCGGTTGGAGTCCGGATTTCGCCATCGTCCAAACAGACTTCAATTTGAGCCCCCTCAAACTCGAATACATGGAAGGTACGATGTACGTCAGTTTGAAATTGCAACTGTAGTTCAGCAGGTTCTTCACCTAAAACATCACGGAGTACGCTTTGGACCGTTTGGTTATGTTTATATAAAGATAAGTCCAGTTCAGGTTCTTCAGCACATTTGCCTAAATAAATATCTTCTTCAATGCGTTGTAAATGGTTTTTACTAGCAGCTTTAAAGGTTTGCACCCAATGTTCACCTTCCTGACGCAGACGAATAGCAACATAATTTTTTGCCAGTAAACGGTCAGTAGTATCGTAATATTTTGCTTGAAGTTGAATTTTTTGTGCTTTTTGTTTGCTTAAAACCTGTAACACACTTTTTTTCTTAGATTCAGGGAGTTGAAATTTTAGCTCTATTTCCATGATGTTATGACTCCTGACCACCGAGAATGATTTAAACAAAACTTAGTATAACTTGTTGATCTCAAAAATCATTGTAAAGTTGTTTTAAGCCTGAAAAGGATGGCACACAATGACTTTATTTTGTACAGAAAATGCATTAACGTGTGGAGAGTCTTGCACGATTAGGATGATCTTAAAATGAATGCACCAGCGAATATTACCAAGCCAGTGGAATTTTCATTACCCATTAAAAACTATGATGAATTTTATCACTTTTATTTAACAGAACATCGCAGTATTGCCAGCCGTCGTTTGCACGTCGCAGGCAGCTCGGTCGGTTTATATTTCTTTAGCAAAGCCATCCGTAAACGTCAGGCAAAATATGCTTTGTATGGTTTGGTATCAGGCTATGCGTGTGCTTGGGTTGGGCATTTTTTCTTTGAACATAATAAGCCTGCTAGCTTTAAACAGCCGCTTTATAGTTTTATCTCGGATTGGCGTATGTTGTCAGACGTTGCACGTGGTCGTTTAAGTCTGATTGATCGTCAGTTTGATAAAATTGATTCTTAAAATCAGAACAAATAAAAAAGCTGCTTTTGCAGCTTTTTTATTTGTTCTGATTTGCAGCGGTTAATGATGTAAATACACTCGCTATCTTTAATTTTCAAACAAGAAAATATACCCTAAAGCTAATGTAATTATAGTGAATAGCGAAACGTTCATGCGCGGTCTTTATCTCATCACCAATGATGATCCAATCCAATTATTATTAGAAAAACTAGATGTGGCTCTAGCGACAGGCAAGATTGCCATTCTGCAATACCGTCGTAAAAAAGTCGCAAAAGCAGATCAGCCAAGTGAAGTCGAGCAGATCAAAGCACTTTGTGAAAAGCATCAAGTTCCATTTGTGATTAATGATGATTTGGCACTGGCAGAACAATTTGGATTAGGGGTGCATCTTGGACAATCGGATGGTGAAATAAGTGATGCTGCCGCACGTTTACCACAAGGTGTAATTATTGGTCGAACTTGCTTAAATTCATTAGAGTTGGCGGAAAAGGCGATTGCTGATGGTGCAACTTATGTGGCCTTTGGTGCCGTTTATGCGACTTCAACCAAACCAGAAGCAGGCAATGTAGGCATTGAAGTGATCAAACAAGCGAAACAAAAATTTGCTGTGCCGATTTGTGCGATTGGTGGTCTGACTGTGGAAAATTCTCAAGTGGTGATTGAGGCTGGAGCAAGCCTTTGTGCAGTAATTAGTGATATATTAGGCCGATCAACAGCCGAAATTCCTGCTCGTGTAAATGCATGGGCAACGTTATTTGACTAATTATATGTATCCGCTTCGCGGAACTTTTATTGTTTCTCGGAACGACAACGTTCCTCGTCCTCGATTCTAGGTTGAGTCTTTTATGAGCTTATCTCCAAAGCAAGAACAGCTATTTAAACAAGCAAATAAACATATTCCAGGTGGCGTAAATTCACCTGTACGTGCATTTAACGGTGTTGGTGGTACGCCTGTCTTTATTGAAAAGGCAAAAGGGGCGTATTTGTGGGATGTCGATGGTAAGCGTTATGTGGACTATGTGGGTTCATGGGGGCCAATGATTTTGGGTCACGCGCATCCAGATATTATTCAAGCGGTACAAACTGCGGCAGAAGATGGTCTAAGTTTTGGTGCACCAACGGTATATGAAACCACTTTGGCAGACACCATTTGCGAGATCATGCCTTCAATTGAATTGGTACGTATGACCAGTTCGGGTACCGAAGCCACCATGACCGCGATTCGTTTGGCGCGTGGTTATACAGGCCGTGACAAGATTGTTAAATTTGAAGGCTGCTACCACGGTCATTCCGATTCGTTATTGGTAAAAGCAGGTTCAGGTTTGCTGACCTTAGGTGAAGGTGAGCCGACCTCGAAAGGTGTACCTGCTGATTTTGCCAAACATACCTTAACGCTACCGTATAATAATATCGAAGCATTGAAAGAATGCTTTAGCAAATTCGGTCATGAGATTGCGGGGGTGATCATTGAACCTGTAGCAGGCAATATGAACCTAGTGACACCAATCGATGGTTTCTTACAAGCGATTCGTGATGTGTGTGATGAATACAAATCAGTCTTTATTATTGATGAAGTAATGACAGGTTTCCGTGTTGCTTTGGGCGGCGCACAATCGGTGTATAACGTTAAACCTGATTTAACTACGTTGGGTAAAATCATTGGTGCGGGCTTACCAGTTGGTGCTTTTGGTGGTAAACGTGAAATCATGGAATGCATCGCACCTTTAGGTGGTGTTTATCAAGCAGGAACTTTGTCAGGGAATCCATTGGCAATGCGTGCTGGTATTGCGATGTTCAAGCATCTGCGTGACCCAGAGTTTTATGACAAGCTGGCTGCACAGCTCGCAAAATTACTCGCAGGTTTACAGGCTGCGGCAGACGAAGCGGGTATTCCATTTAAAACTCAGCAAGTCGGTGGCATGTTTGGTTTGTATTTCACTGATCAAGAGGACATTACCAGCTTTGATTCAATGTTGGCCTGTGATGTGGAAGCATTTAAGAAATTCTTCCACGGCATGTTAAAGCGTGGAGTTTATCTTGCGCCGTCTGCATTTGAAGCTGGATTTATTTCATCGATGCATTCAGATCAAGATATTGCAGAGACCATTCAGGCCGCAAAAGAAACTTTTGCCGAAATGAAATAACCTTGTAATGCAGATAGAAGCCCGATTTATTCGGGCTTTTTTTATGGACGCATTTTACTTGAGCTGAATAGAGAACTTAACAGGTTTAACAATAGTGCTTCAGCGTAACGGAATCTTAAAGAGTTCCTATCTATTTATACGATAAACCGCTGCGACGAAGCACAAAGATAAACAATCTTTACTGTACCGTAAGGGGAAATAATGCTTGAATAGTAAACTATATTCGCGTTGGTCTTAGGCGGTGCTTTGGGCTTGCGCGGGCTGTAGATAGCAGTTGTATCATATCTAAAAGCTTTTTATAAGAAACCCATAGGAATGGAGTAAAACATGAAAACTAAACATTATTTAACATCCGCTGATGTGGAAATTTTAGTTGACGCAGCCTTGCAATATGCAACAGCGCACAGCTTTAATGTCAGCATTGCAGTAGTCGATGACGGTGGAACCTTATTAATGATGAAGCGTATGGATGGCGCATCGGTATTATCGACACAGATTTGCCAAGAAAAAGCTCAATCTGCTGCGGTCAGTCGAAGAACCACCAAGGCATCCGAAGATATGATCCGTGATGGTAAGATCGGCTTTTTAACGATCAATGCAGCAAAAGGCATGTTGGAAGGTGGTGAGCCAATTGTCTATCAAGGGCAGGTTGTCGGGGCTGTTGGTGTTTCGGGTGTACAATCTTTTCAGGATGCAGAAATTGCTCAACATGCGATTCAACAATTTCTAGAGCAACAGACCTAAATCATCATTTAAATTCGATTCTGGATGAAATATCGAGAGAAACACGAAAAAAATCAGTAAAAATACGTGTCATGCATTGTAATTCAGCGCCAAGCTTTTTATGATTGCCCGCTTGTTTTCATCCAGTCGTTGGAAGGCTACCTTGAATGATTTTCTAAGTGAACATTTGATTCATCGTGATGAAGATTTTATGGTCATCCATAAACCTGCAGGCTTACTCACAGTGCCGGGGAAAACACCTGATTTACAAGATTGTTTAATCAATCGTTTATTAGAATTAGAACCAAAAACTTTACTGATTCATCGTTTAGATCGTGATACTTCTGGCATCTTGGTGTTTGGTTTATCCAAATTTGGACAGAGCAATATTTCGCGTCAATTTCAAGATCGTCAAACCTCAAAAATTTATCAGGCTTTGGTTGCAGGACATTTAGAAGGTCAGGGGATAGTCGATATTCCTGTGATTTATGACCCAAGCCGTCCACCCTTGCATATTGTGGATGCCTCTTATCACAAGCCGGCATTAACAGAATGGCAAGTGATCGAACATTTAGAAATTAAAGGACAAGCTGTAACTCGAGTTCAATTGATTCCGATTACAGGGCGTTCACATCAGCTTCGTGTGCATATGCAATATTTAGGACATCCGATTCTGGGTGATACTTTATATGCCACGCCAGAACAGCAACAGCTTTATGCGCGTTTGTGCTTACATGCCACGCAATTAAGCTTTGCGCATCCTAAAACAGGTGCACAGCTCACTTTCGATTGTGCAGTACCGTTTTAGTCTAAAAACTTTTTTATGAAACACGATGTGATGCACGCTATTTGATTGCGCTTTGTGTCAAAATACATCGTTGAAAACTACATAAAATGCCTTAACTTTTATTTGGGTCAGGGCATAAAATATGTAGGCTAACTTGAGATAAAGGTGGAAAAATTGCAGCAGTTTGCTATTGGTCAACGTTGGTTATCAGATACTGAAACTGAACTCGGTTTAGGGGTTCTTATTGATGTAGATGAACGTTCTATCAGCATTTTATTCCCTAAAAGTGATGAAACTCGTGTCTATGCACGTAACAATGCGCCTTTATCTCGCATCATCTTTAACGTTAATGATGAAGTACAAGACCAAGAAGGCGTCAAGTGGACTGTTGAATCCATTGAAGATCGTCATGGTGTACTGCGTTACGATGTGGTTCGTAGCCTTGAAAATGGCGAACAAGAACGTAAGTCACTGAACGAAACCCGTATCGGTGCACAGATCCAGCTGTCAAAACCATTAGAACGTCTGTTAGCCAGCCAAGTCGATTATAAAGAATGGTATGACCTACGCATTGAAGCGATGTTGTTGCAAGCACAAATGCACACCAGCCCTTTACGTGGTTTTCTTGGTGCGCGCGTGGGCTTGATTCCACACCAACTTTATATCGCGCATGAAGTCGGTAAACGTTTTGCCCCGCGTGTTTTATTGGCCGATGAAGTTGGCCTAGGTAAAACCATTGAAGCAGGTTTGATCATTCACCAACAACTGAAAACAGGACGTTCAGAACGTATCCTGATTTTAGTGCCTGATTCACTGCAATATCAGTGGATGATTGAAATGCGCCGCCGTTTCAATTTGCAATTCTCGCTGTTCGACTTAACTCGTACCGCTTCGATTAAAGAACATGATCCTGATTTGAATCCATTCCTGACTGAGCAATGCATTATTGCCAGCGTTGACTTGATGGTTGACCACGATGACTTGCGTGAGCAAGCCATGGAAGCAGGTTTTGATCTATTGGTGGTCGATGAAGCTCATCATTTGATGTGGAGTGAAGAAGAAGGAGGCAACGATCGTTATGATCTGGTCGAAGAATTGGCTGAACAAACCGAAGGTGTGTTACTGCTCACCGCAACGCCTGAACAGCTCGGTGTAGAAAGTCATTTTGCCCGTCTTCGTTTACTCGATCCGCAACGTTTCAGTAGCCTTGACCGTTTCCTTGATGAAGAAGAACAATATCAACATACTGCAAAAATTGCAGAAGTGTTGATGTCAGATCAAGCCTTAACAGAAGAGCATCTTGCTGCACTGGACGGCTTATTGGGTCATCGTATTGATGATCAGCCTGAACAGCGTATGCGTGCGATTCATGAATTATTAGACCGTCATGGCACAGGCCGTATTCTGTTCCGTAATACCCGTGAAGCAATTCAAGGTTTCCCTGGTCGTGATTGCCAGCCAGCGCCTTTACCTGCACCAGAAGACTGGTCATTTGATGGCAAAATGCGTGAGCAAATGTGGCCAGAAGAAGGTCAACTCGATGGTGCGTGGATGGAAAATGATCCGCGTGTGCCTTGGTTGATGGAAGTGCTGCGTAAAGAATTAAAGCACAAAAAAGTGTTGTTGATTGCACGCAGCGGCCCAGTGGTTGAAGCATTGGAAAATGTTCTACGTTTACATGCAGGTATCCGTACCGCGATGTTCCATGAGGGCATGAGTTTATTAGAGCGTGACCAAGCTGCGGCATATTTTGCAGAAGACAGTTATGGCGCTCAAATCCTATTGTGTTCGGAAATTGGTTCAGAAGGGCGTAACTTCCAGTTTGCCAGTGATTTGATCTTATTTGATCTACCGGCAAACCCTGACGTATTGGAACAACGTATTGGTCGTCTGGATCGTATTGGTCAAGAAAACCGTATTCAAATCCATGTGCCGTATCTGATGGGTACCGCACAAGAACGTATGTTCCGTTGGTATAACGAAGCACTCAATATTTTCAGCAGTATTTCTCCAACGGCGCAAACGCTACAAGAGAATTTTATTGTTGAACTAAAAGATTGCTTATTGGCAGATCAAGGCCAAACGTTTGAAGATTTACTTGAAGAAGTCAATGTACAGCGTCAAGCTTTGGAAGCTGAATTACAAGCAGGTCGTGACCGTTTGCTGGAGTACAACTCGTGCCGCCCAGTGGTTGCACAAGGCATTGTACAAGCGCTTGAAGATTATGATGACAACACCACTTTGCCAATGTTTGTGAAGCGTTTCATGTCATCAACTAATATCGATTTTGATGAGCAAAGTAACGGTACCGTGATCATCAAGCCGACTGATCAAATGCAAGTCCAAGGAATTACCTTAGATGAAGAAGGCATGACTGCGACCTTCTATCGTGATCAGGCACAAATCCGTGAAGATGCGCAATATTTGACTTTGGAACATCCGTTTATTGAAAGTGTGATGGAAATGATCCGCACACAATCATTTGGCAGTACCAATGTGGCCTTATTGAAATCAAATGCATTGAAACAAGGTTCGGTGTTACTGGAAGTATGGTTCAAGGTCGATGTGGTTGCACCAAAAGCATTGAACTTGCCATCAAGCTTACCGAAACAATTAATTCGTGTATTGCTCAGCGAAAATGGTCAGGACTTGTCTGCCAAGATTGACCCAAGCATTCTACGTCCGTATCTGCATCACCTAGATGGCAATAGTTGCCGCCAAGTGGTGAAAGCGCGTCGTGATGTGATTGAGTCACGTTATGCACAAGCCTTAGAGATTGCCAAGGGATCATTGCCAGAATTAATGCAACAAGCCAAAGAGCATTACAGTGGTAAATGGCAGTATGAAATTGACCGTTTAAGCTATCTCAAGCAATTTAATCCAAGTATTCGCCAAGATGAAATCGAGCGTTTACAGAAATTCCAGAAAGAGGGCTTAGGTCTGTTAGATGGTCTGTCTGTGACGCCAGAAGCAATTCAAGTTTTGGTTGTGGTTAAACCATAATTAAAACAGCAAAAAAAGAGGACGATTAACGTCCTCTTTTTTTATCTATTGATTTAGTGATCGATATTGGCTTCTAAGAACCATAAATATTGATCCAGATCTTCTAATGCAGCATGGATAATATCTTCAGAAATTGGGTCTTGAATTTCATCAATAGTATCACGCAGATGGTTGGCGACTACACCATAACGATCTGCCAACTCTTTAAGATGGTCTTGTACTGCATGAATGGCAACAGGGTATGGCTTGAGATGTGATGTTTCTGCAACCGTTTGCGTTGTTCCTAATGCGGTTCCACCGATCTGTACCGCACGCTCTGCGACATTGTCCAAATGGGTGATTAATGAAGTACGGAACATATCTAACATTTCATGTACGGCAATGAAGTTGCTACCCCGCATGTTCCAATGCGCCTGCTTGGTCAATAAGGAAAGATCAATCAGGTTGGCAAGGATTTGATTTAAGATTTTTACCGTGGACTCTTTAATTGAGTCGTCTAAATTATTACGTGTATATACTTTTAAAGCTTTCGCTGTTGAAGAATTCATAGTTACCTCATTCAATTATAATGTGATGAAACATAGTGAATAAAAACCATTCATTTCATGACTAGCTTATCGCTTGAATCGAGGCTTGAGTGTTTTCGTTTTCTAGGCTTTTGTAAGTTTGCTTATCATCAATTCTGTTTTTGATTTTATTGGTTTTGATTCAGATGGAATGATGCTTCCATCTGTTAGACTTCTTTTAGAATTGTAAAAATGGCTTAAATCAGTCCTGCATCCTTACATTCCAGTTTGATATAAGCATAGAAAATAGGCGCAACAATCAGACCGCTGAGTCCAAAGATTGATTCAAAAATGAGCATCGCCAATAACACTTCCCAAGCACTGGCATTAATTTTGGTGCCAATGATTTTGGCATTGACGAAGTATTCCAGCTTATGAATGATCACCAGATATGCCAATGCGATGGCTGCCACAGACAGGGAAATGGTCAAGCCAGCCATAATGATCAAAGTATTTGAAATCAGATTACCAATAATCGGTAGTAGACCAAAAATAAAGGTCAGAATGGTCAGGGTTTTGGCAAAAGGTAAATGGATATTGAAGATCGGTAGAACGATAAAGACAAAGATCATAAATAATGCGGTATTGATCAGGGAAATTTTCACTTGAGCAAAGACCACATTTTTAAACGAAACGGAAAGCTTTTGAATGCGATGCAGCACAGCCGCTTTAAACGCAGGTTGTGGCGCATGTTGTTTGAAATTCTGGATCGATACCAAAATCCCGACAATTAGACCAATCACCATTGTCGCTAGGTTATGCAGAATATCGGTGCCTGTATTTTTGACGATCGAAATATTATTTTTGATAAAAGACAAAATCTGGTTTTTGATATCCGCCACGCTATGCGGCAAATATCCTGGCAGGTAATGACTCATTTCCTCTTGGAATTTAATCAGTGTTTGATCGATCTTAAAGTTAAAGGAATTCAGTCCTGTACCTTTTAAATCATAGATCACAAAGCTAATCAGACTGGTAATAAAAAAGCCAATCAGGAACGTGGTTAGAATACCCAGAATAATACTAATAAAGATACGTGCGCGTTGACCATCAATATGTTTTTCAACAATCGAACTTAAACTGTTAATAATTTCAAAGACCAGAAAACCTGCAAAAAAACTCGGAAGTAAATGCAGGGGAATGACCATCATTAAAAACAAAGCCATTAAGATAAAACTGGCGATGATGCTTTGACGGTCACTGAGTAGATTCATGATCTAGATGCCTAGTTTAAGTTGTTGTTATGTTAAAGAACAAACATATGATTTTGATGACATCTATCCTATTGCGCTGCGAACAATTAATCAATTTCCATTTCATTGATATGGCGCGCGCCTTCTAAAATCATACGAATCATCACCATGGTTTGTTCTGCCACTTCAGTGCGTTGCTCTGTAGGTAAATCCAGCACTTTTGCACCCATATTGAACACCAATTGGGTGATGGCTTTGGCAGCAAGATCAGCATGACTGAGCTTACTGTTATTCAAACGTTCTAAACGAATCAGGTCTTCTTGAAGCTCTTGCTGAAAGAAGTTGAGTTGACGGTCAACCGCTGCTTTATATGAGGTTGAACCCGTATAACCTTCGCGTAATAACAAACTTAGGTTACCCTCATCGGTATTCAATTGTTGAATAAACACTTCAACCGAACTGCGGATAATGCTTTGCTGCTTTGAAGCCTGTAAACGTGCTTCACGAATAATCCGGCGCAGTACCAAACCCGATTGATCAATCAAGGCAATCGCCAGTTCATCAATGTCTTTAAAGTGGCGATAGAAGCTATTTGGAGCAATACCTGCTTCACGCGCAATTTCACGCAAGCTGAGTGAAGCGATACTTTTTTGTGGGCCGATCAGATTGAGTGTGGCTTGAAACAACTCTTCTTTGGTAATGGTTGCTTTTCTACCTACTGAGCGCACAGGAGATTTCATAGGAATGACATCTTGTTCGTTTAAGTTGTCATGGCTGAGTGGTAAAAAAGAAGAATGAACCATTGTTTTCAATATATAAGTAAGCTACTCGGGATTATAGCGATTGTCTGTGGACTTGTGAAATGTAAATTATTATACGAGTATATATACAAATATATATACATATGTATAATAATTAGCAAACAACCAGAGTAAACCTGCTCATGCAAGCAATTGAAAAGAGAAATTCTCTATTTAATTCGTTGGCTCACAGTGTGATGAACAGCCATGACGCCAATTTTTGGTTACAGAAAATCAATCCATTGTGGTCGATTAATCAGTCTCTTGCCAAAATTGTAAAAAAACAAATCGTAGCAAAAGACACAGTCAGCCTTATTCTGCAATGCAACCGACATGTCGCTCGTGGTGTTGCAGGGCAGCATCATCCTGTGACGGTTGATATTGCAGGTCGTCACTATGAGCGTACTTATAGTTTGATGCAGGTGGATGCCGATCATCTCTGTTTAACCGTGAAAAAAGTGGATCAAGGTTTAGTCAGTTCTTGGTTGGTTGAGGGCAGTCAAACTGGGGATATCTTACGTTTGGGACAGCCTTATGGTGAGATGCAGCAGACCGTTGCAACACCGCATTTAGTATTGCTGGCAGCGGGGAGTGGTATCACCCCGATGCTGAGTTTGATTGAAGCGTTATGTCAGTCAAAACAATTGAATACAACATCCGTCCAATTGATGTATTGGGTCAAAACCCATGCCGATGCAGCTTATGCAGAATATCTGAAAGAAGTATCTGAAAATTTTTCAAATTTTAGTGCCCAAATTTTTTATACCCAAGAACAAGATCAACGTTTAAATCAAAGCCATGCTGATCAAATCCGTGATTTAGCTGAAACCACGGTCTATGCCTGTGGACCATCGGGTTTTGCGGCAACAGCAGAAAGTCTGTTCCAAGATGCCGCTACATTGCAAACCGAAGCTTTTAGCTTGAGCCAATTTGATGTGGATGCAGCGGATACAGGCTTTGTGAATGTCACGTTGACCCAATCCAATAAGACCATCGCCATTCCTAAAGGCCAATCGATTCTGTCTAGCTTAGAACATCAAGGCATCAAGCCAAATCATGGTTGCCGTATGGGGATTTGTAATAAATGTGCCTGTAATAAAGCACAAGGCGCAACCAAAAACTTATTGAATGGTGCTGCCAATAATGAACCAACACAGCTATTAAAAATTTGTGTCAATTCAGCCCAGTCTGATCTTGTGATTGATCTATAAGAGAGTAATTGATTATGAACATGCCTGTTAAGATGGAATTTTTTAAAAATCCAAAAAATCGTGATTTAACTGCTGCAGAATTAGATGCTTTTGCTCGTGAACTCGATCAAATCAAACAAGAAGTATTAGACGATTTAGGCGAGAAAGATGCCAAATATATCCGCCGTGTCTATTCCACCATTCGATATAGCAGTTTGGCTGGACGTGCATGTTTATTTCTAGGCTGGTTTCCTCCAGCATGGTTACTTGGAACAGGCTTACTCGGTTTCGCCAAAATCATGGAAAATATGGAGTTGGGTCACAATGTCATGCACGGTCAGTATGACTGGATGAATGATCCTAAATTTAATGGTCAAACCTATGAATGGGATACGGTGGGGACTTCAGATAACTGGCGTCAAACCCATAACTATAAACATCATACCTATACCAATGTAAAAGGCATGGATGACGATGTCGGTTATGGCGTTTTCCGTTTGTTCCCTGAACAACGCTGGTCGAAGTTCACTTTAATTCAGCCAATCTATATCGTGCCATTTAGTCTGTTATTCCAATGGGGGGTCGCAGTTCAAAATCTTGAATTGGGTAAGGTGCTGTATAAGCGGAAAACCATGGCACAATTCAAACGCGAATGGCAGCCTGCGCAAAAGAAAATCCTCAAGCAAATGTTTAAGGACTATGTGTTCTTTCCATTGATTGCAGGTCCTGCAGCGATTCCCGTATTTACTGGTAACTTGGTGGCGAATGGGATTCGCAATGTCTGGACCTTCAGCATTATTTTCTGTGGTCACTTTACCAAAGATGTTGAAGTATTCCCGAAAGCCGTATTGCAAGATGAAAGCCGTGGTCATTGGTATATGCGCCAGATTCGTGGTTCATCCAATCTGACTGGTTCAGAAGCTTTTCATATTCTAACGGGACATTTGAGTCATCAAATTGAGCATCATTTATTCCCTGATATTCCTGCACGTCGCTATCGTCAAGTTGCACCGAAAGTACAGGCGGTTTGTGAGAAATATGGCCTGCATTATAACAATGCCAGCTTTGTGAAGCAGTTTGGTGAAGTGGTAGGACGTATTTTTAAATATGCACTGCCTTTTAAAAAGTAAGCGATAACGCCTAGAAAAGCCCTGAATGCATATGCTTCAGGGCTTTTTTATTTTATTTCTTCTTTTTGGAAATCCACATGGTAATGGTGGCATGGAAAACTTTTTCATTATGTTGATCGAGTACATCAACATTCACCAGATATTCACCTGCTTTGTCCCAATCGTAATGCTCATCAACAGGGCTAGCAATCGCAATCAGATCAGTTTCAGCCTTCTTTAAATATTCAACCGTCATGCCTTTGGGAATCCAGCGATGGGTTGTGGGTACCGTCACTTCAGTCATGGTTCCACCTGCAAGTTCTGCCATGTTACACATCGCTATCGCATGTACCGTACCAATATGATTCAACACGCTCCGTTTTTTCTTGATACTAATTTTGCAGGTATTAGGTTTAAGTTCTTCAAACAGCGGGGAAATACTACTGAAATACGGCGCTTTAACACACAGCATTCGAGTAAATGTCCATTTACCTGTAGGTAAGGCTGATACTTTATTCCATAAATCTAAGGTGTTTGCCATTTTAAATGTCCTGATACAGAATTAAATTCTTTTGCAGAATATAATTCTGTTTACAAGCTGTGGTCAAGTCATACACAATAGTTCCGATTATTGGTCATTTTGATGAAAGCATGCAGGCAGCTCAGCAATTATTAGAACGTTTATATCCACAACGTAGATCCTTATTAAAACGCCAGATTTTATCGGATGCCTTGTCCTGTTTTCTTGAATATGGTCTGGAAACGACTAGCATTGACATGATCCGAGCAAAGTCAGAGAGCAGTGTCGGTGCGATTTATCATCATTTTAAAAACAAAGAAGGTGTGATTGCAGCACTGGTGTTTGCCGCATTGGACGATCAGGCGCAGCTACGCGATCAGTATTTACAACAAGCAAAAACACTCAAAGAATTGCTCTATGCACTGATTTATAGTTATACCGACTGGGTTTCTGATCAGCCCAAGTTCGCGCAATTTCTTTTGCTCGCTCATCTGAGTGTGCGACAGGGTGAATATCGACAAGTCTTAAATGACAAAAATAAACTCAGAAATCAACACATCATCGCGCATATTTCCAACTATGCCGATGCCAGTGTATTAAAATCAGTGCCAGCAGAGTTGATGATGTCTTTGGTGATCGGTGCCAGTGAAAGTTATTGCCGTGCTTGGTTGTCTGAAAAAGTGTTGACCAGTCCGACGGCTTATCGGGAAATACTGGCACAAGCGGCTTGGGATTCATTACAACATTTGAGCTAAGCTTAATCAGATAACAACAATCAGGATCATTATTGATGAGAGCAAACCAGCAGAAGATACAATTTACAGGGGCTTGTTTGTGTGGGGCAATCAGCTTTCAGTTCCATCTGACAAAAATCAAAATGATGTATCGTTGTTATTGCAGCCTATGCCGCAAGCAGAGTGGAGCTGCATCGAATGCCTCCACCTTTGTGCAGACGGAATCATTTCAATGGCAGCAAGGCGAGCAGTTGATTCAGACTTATATTAAAGATACCGGTTTTAATAGTAGTTTCTGTCGGCAATGTGGATCACCTGTCCCCAATGCACTAACGATCAACCCAAAGGTGATGTGGATTCCTTTGGGACTGGTTCAGGAGGATTTTATTGCAGAGCTTGAGTTAAATTTTTGTGCGAACTCCAAAACCAGTTGGGCTGAGACGCATCAAAAACTTACGGAATTTGATGAGTTACCTAATAGCATTGAGTTGACACATTATTTTGAAATCAATCAATAAAAAGCCGAATGTGAACATTCGGCTTTAGAGTGTTAGAAATCAAACGAGGTCTGTAAATAGTAGGTACGAGAAGGGCCTGCGTAGATGCCACCCACCTGATCTGCGGAACGGGTGTAATAGTCATGATTGAATAGGTTTTTCACACCTAAGCCAACTTTTAAGCCTGACAGGGAGGTATCGGCAAAGTCATAAGCGGCGCGAACACCAACAATACCGTAACCCGGAATATTGCCATAACGACCCGTACCATCATTGTTATTTCCAGAGGCAGTTTGACGCGACTGTGCATAGAGATTGGTGTTGAAGGTCCATTGATCACGTTTGTAGTCCACACCCGCATTACCAACCCAGTTTGAATAGAAATCCAGTTCATTGCCTGAGTCTTGGCCTGCCGATGCTGTTGCTTTGGTATAGGTGGTATTGGCATACATCGAGACATTGGCTAGGTCATCATTAATTGCACCTAGATTATATTTAAAGCCGAGTTCAGCACCCTTATGCTTGGTCGCCCCCAGATTTGAATAGGTTTGTGTGGCATCATCACGCTTGAACTGATCGGCGAAATCAATATAGAACAGGGTAAATTCAAGCGATAAATAATCGTCCAGATAATGTGTGCCGATTTCATAATTATCTGCTTTTTCAGGATTCAAGCCATCCATGGTCAAATAAGCACCTCTGGCATTGGTATTGGCCATTTGACTATATTGCAGTGGAGCAAATGATTTACCGTAGTTGGCAAAAATATTCCATTGCTCATTGGCTTTGTACATCACCGCAAAGCTTGGCAGTACAGCATCATAGGATTTGCTAGCATTCACGCCATTCAGAACTGAATAATCACGGTTTAACTTATACATGTTTTCATTGGTTTTAATTCGCTCGAAACGAATCCCAGGCGTGAAGGACCATGCGCCTAAATCGGTACGGTTATCGACATAGACGGCATGCGCTTCGGTGTCGCCATCCGCTTTGGTCCAGCCATAAAAATCACTTGGGCCTGTATCACGGTTATAATTGGCGCGATCAACGGATTCACTGCTCGTTTCCTTTAAATAACGATAACCGACAGACACTTCATTCAGCGTATCGCCGAGCTGAAACGCATGTGAATAACGTGGTTCAATGGCAGTCACTTTATAATCACGTGGGGCAATCTGATAAAGACTGGAACCGCTGCGCTCTACACCTGCATCACGATAACTATCCAGATGGTAGGCCAAAACTTCAAAGGCATTGTTGTCTTTTTTATAATTATATTTCAGGGACACGTCATTACGATTGCCTTCCATATAGTCATAGTTGCGTAACGATTGATATGGGTTTTGCGCATACTGCGCAGGGGTTAAACCACCAGGCATATCCACCTTGGCTTCATAACGATGTAGATTCGCTTCAATGCTTGAATAATCATCTAGGGCATAGCTTGCTTTCAAACGCAGATCATTGATGTTTGAATAATCATTTTGATCACGATAACCATCGCCATTCACCCCAGAATAGAGCAAAGCCAGACCTAGGCCATTGTCTAAAGTAGTCCCAACAAACAGGTTTGGGTTGACTTTTAAATTACCATTTTCCGCCACTTCCGTGGTCATCCCAACACTGGCTGCAAAATTCTCTGGAATGCTGCGCGTATTAAAATTGATAATGCCACCGACGTTTTGTGGCCCAAAGCGGACGGAGCCAGCACCACGAACCACATCAATCGATTCCATATTGCCCAAGGTGGTTGGGGCCAATGAAAGCTGAGGCTGTCCATAGGGCGCTACCGCTAAAGGGACGCCATCGATCATCAGTTGCGAACGGGGTGAAAATCTTGAGGTTAGGCCTCGAACACCAATACTTAAGGAAGCATCACTGCCTGACGTACCTGAATTTTCAGAGGCTTGTACACCAGGAACAGTACGTAGTGCTTCTTTGACTGAGGTAATACCTCGAGCTTCTAAGCTTTGTTGATCGACCACGGTACGAGCACCGGGGTGGTTGAGCACTTTTTTGGCATTGGCTTGCTCTAACCAGTTGCCTTCAGCTTGGATGGAAATGGTTGCCAACGTTTGAGTGGTATTGCTTTGGCTATCATCTGCAAATGTTGTTGTCGCAACGCAGCTGATCAGTGCTGTGATGGCACAGCTTAGGGCAGAAGGCTTAAATTTGGAGAAATCAAGAGGAGCAGAAATCGAGCATGTCATAAGTGGATTGCCGAACGAAATGAGGTAGAGGAGTTATTTTGCGCTGTTATTCTAATTGATTATAATTCTCATTTATAGGTATTGTTTAGCAAAACTAATTAAAGTTTCACATAAAATATATAATTTTTTTTGTTAAGGGGTGAAATGTTGTCAGATAAACTGAATCAAAGTTTTGATTTCATTTAGATTGTAGCTTATGGGTGATATTCACTGTGAAAGAGATAAAACGCCGAACTTAAACGTTCGGCGTTTTATATTTAAAAATCATAGGATGTTTGTCAGCGCTATTATTTAAATTGGATTGAACCATTGGCACTGACCGTGATTTTTGATTCACCTGCTGCCATATCCTGAGCAGGGGCTGCTTCAGCCATGGCAAACTTAGCCATGCCACCGCGCATCATCGGTTGCGGAAAGTAGTTGCTGGTATTCAGGTTTAAACTCACTAGGTTGTATTGGCCTTTATTCCATGCTTGGGTGATGGCTTGCGCACGTTGCTGGAAGTTCTTCGATGCTTCAATCATCAGCTCATTTTCAACTTTTTTACGCTGTTCATCCGACACGGTAAAGTTAATCGATTGGGTCTGGAAGCTCTGTTGCAATTCGCTGATCAACTGGCTTGCGGTTTTAAAGTCTTTACTTTCCAGTTGGATTTCCGCGCGGGCACGCCATTCTTTCAACTTATTGCTGTCATTGTCATACACAGGATAGGTACTTTGTGCGCCTGTTTCGACTTTGACCTGTGAATATTTACGCGCAATCGCTTGTGCTTGATTCATCAGTTGGTTGATTTGATTTGAGAGTTCTGCAGGTTGTTTATTGCTTTTCTCGACATAAAGCACGGCACGCATTTCATCATTGGCAACCTGACGTGATGCATCCGCTTGGATATTCACAATGTTGTAGTTCAAGTTCTCAGTCTCGTGAGCAAAAAGGCTTGGGCTCAATGCAGCCCCGATCATTAATGTAGCAAGTGCTAAAGTACGCATAAAAATGTCCTTAGAATTTGATATCGAAAATTTATTTTTACCAGTTCGATATTAAAAAGAACTGATGTCGAACTTCTGCATATTTTGTGGTGACTTTGTAAGAGATTAGCAGTGTTTTGCAACAGGAAAATAAAACAAAAAATATTTAAAATCAGCTTATTAAGTGGAGTAATTTGACCATTTATCTAAAAATGCAGGCGGGATTAAAAAAAGCTTACTTTCTTTAGCTTGTCACATAGTATGATGATAATCCATCATAGTTATTGGAATGAAATATTTTTTCAATAATTTAGATGCATGTAAGACACAAAAAGTGTTTATTTTATTTCAAAATTAGGTATCATCTCGCTCCTAGTTGAAAGATATAAACAAGTGTCTGCACTAGATTCTAAAAAGCACCGAGTCAAACGACCGCAAGTCACCAGACTTATTTCTTTTACCCATATCAGAGATGGTAATTCGATATGAGCGTTACTTCCGTAAATCCTGCCGCTAATGCAACTAACGAATATTATCTGACTCGCCAAAGTCAGATGGAATCGAATGTTCGTAGTTATCCACGTAAATTACCGTTAGCGATAGCAAAAGCACAAGGCTGTTGGGTTACTGATGTTGAAGGTACAGAGTACCTTGATTGTTTAGCTGGGGCAGGAACATTGGCTTTGGGCCATAATCATCCTGCGGTGATTCAAAGTATTCAAGACACATTGGCAAGCGGTTTGCCATTGCATACTTTAGACTTAACGACTCCTTTAAAAGATGCGTTTACTGAAGCGCTTTTGGCTTATTTGCCAGGCGGTCAAGAAGAATATTGCCTACAATTCTGTGGTCCATCTGGTGCAGATGGTACAGAAGCAGCGATTAAATTAGCGAAAACTTATACGGGTCGTAGCACAGTGATTAGTTTCTCTGGTGGCTACCATGGTATGACGCACGGCGCGCTTGCAATGACAGGTAACCTGTCAGCGAAGAATGCGGTGAATGGCTTAATGCCAGGCGTGCAATTTATGCCATACCCACATGAATATCGTTGCCCACTTGGTTTAGGTGGGGAAGCAGGTGTTGACGCTTTAACTTACTTCTTTGAAAACTTCATTGAAGATGTTGAAAGTGGTGTAACCAAGCCTGCAGCTGTGATCCTTGAAGCGATTCAAGGTGAAGGTGGTGTTGTTACTGCACCAGTAAAATGGTTGCAAAAAATCCGTGAAGTGACTGAAAAGCACAACATCGTTTTAATCTTGGACGAAGTTCAAGCTGGTTTTGCACGTTCAGGTAAAATGTTTGCCTTTGAACATGCTGGAATCGAGCCTGATGTTGTGGTGATGTCTAAAGCGGTAGGTGGTAGCTTACCACTTGCAGTATTGGGTATTAAACGTAAGTTTGATGCTTGGCAGCCTGCGGGTCACACGGGTACTTTCCGTGGTAACCAACTTGCGATGGGTACAGGTTTAGCATCACTTCAAGTGATCAAAGAACAAAACCTTGCTCAAAATGCGCAAGAGCGTGGTGATTTCTTACAAGCAGAGTTCAAGAAACTTGCTCAAGAATTCCCATGTATTGGTAACGTACGTGGTCGTGGTTTGATGATCGGTGTTGAGATCGTTGACGAGCGTAAACCTGCGGATCATATGGGTTCATTACCTGCTGATGCTCAATTGGCTGCTGCAATTCAGACTGCTTGTTTCAACAATAAATTATTGCTTGAAAAAGGCGGCCGTAACGGTACAGTTATCCGTTTACTTTGCCCGTTGATTATCAATCAAGAAGAGTGCGTAGAGGCGGTTGCTCGCTTCAAGAAAGCTGTTGCTGAAGCATTAAAAGCAGTACGAGGCTAATTCATGGTTGATTTTGCAGAACATCGTAAAGCGTTACTCTGCAATGATGCTCAATCTATTGCTGACTATCAGTCAGCAATGGGCGAGGCGGTAACTGCCGTTTCAGCATGGTTGCAAAATGATAAAATGTACACTGGCGGCAGCATTAAAGATTTGCGTGAAGCGATCTCTTTTGCTCCTTCAAAACAAGGTTTAGGTGTACAGCAATCATTACAACGTATGGTTGAGCTTTTCCTCAACAAAAGCTTAAAAGTACATCACCCACATTCACTTGCACACTTACACTGCCCAACCATGGTGATGAGCCAGATTGCGGAAGTGTTGATCAATGCAACCAACCAATCGATGGACTCATGGGATCAAAGCCCAGCGGGTTCTTTGATGGAAGTTCAACTCATTGATTGGCTTCGCCAAAAAGTGGGCTATGGTGCAGGTCAAGCAGGTGTGTTCACGTCTGGTGGTACACAGTCAAACTTGATGGGTGTATTGCTGGCACGTGACTGGTGCATCTCGAAAAACTGGAAAGACGAAAATGGCAAGCCATGGTCGGTTCAGCGTGATGGTATTCCAGCAGAAGCAATGAAAAACGTAAAAGTCATCTGTTCTGAAAATGCACATTTCTCTGTGCAAAAGAACATGGCCATGATGGGTATGGGCTTCCAGTCTGTTGTCACTGTTCCTGTGAATGAAAATGCACAGATGGATGTTGATGCACTGGAAAAAACCATGGCGCATCTTCAGTCTGAAGGCAAAATCGTGGCCTGCGTTGTTGCAACAGCGGGTACGACAGATGCTGGTGCGATTGATCCACTCAAGAAAATCCGTGAAATTACTACGAAATTTGGTTCATGGATGCATATTGATGCAGCTTGGGGCGGTGCACTGATTCTTTCAAATGACCATCGTTCAATGTTAGATGGAATTGAATTATCAGACTCAATCACGCTTGATTTCCATAAACATTATTTCCAAAGCATTAGCTGTGGTGCTTTCTTGTTGAAAGACGAAGCAAACTATCGCTTTATGCATTATGAAGCAGAATATTTAAACTCTGCTTATGATGAAGAACATGGTGTACCTAACCTTGTGTCTAAATCATTACAAACGACACGTCGTTTTGATGCATTGAAATTATGGATGACGGTTGAAGCATTAGGCGAAGAGCTTTATGGTTCAATGATTGATCATGGTGTGAAATTAACACGTGAAGTTGCAGATTATATTAAAGCAACAGCGGGCCTTGAATTGTTGGTTGAACCACAATTCGCTTCAGTCCTGTTCCGTGTCGTACCAGAAGCTTATCCTGCTGAATTTATCGATAGCTTAAACCAAAACGTGGCAGATGAATTGTTTGCTCGTGGTGAAGCGAATATTGGTGTAACCAAAGTGGGTAATGTTCAATCATTGAAGATGACTACTTTAAGCCCAGTTGCAACGCTTGAAAACGTTCAAAACTTGCTTGCACTTGTGTTGGCAGAAGCTGATCGTATTAAAGATGCAATTGCTGCAGGAACTTATGTTCCAGCGATTGATTAATTTCAATCTGGCACATCCATCAAAATAAAAAAGAGGTCTGAACAGACCTCTTTTTTATTGCGTCTTGGAACTGAATCTATAAATCAGCTAGGCCGCAAAAATAGCATTGAATCCCATTTTTTTTAAAAGTCGACGATACATACTTGAGCTACGGTCTGCTGGAAAATGCGCTTCCATCGATAAATCCAGTGGTAAGTATTCAGGTTTCTGTGTTTCGACAATCAGCCGATCTTCTTCAAAAATCTGTAAATTGAATGCATAGGCATCCTCAACAGGTAAATCTTTATCATAATTACGGCAGATTGGTGCAAACAGGCGAGTTTGTCGCGCGCTTACAGGAGAGGCGGCATTCATGATCACCTGTTTGCTTTGATTGGGGAAATGAATGGTCAGTGTTGCAGTAAAAGGCAGGCTGATTTCAAAATGTCTGAGCCAGTTGAAATTGTCTTGCCCGCGTTGCGCTGTGCCAATCGGATAGCGTCCGACACTGCTGATATAATCCGCCTTGAAACCATAACTGGTTTCTGTGGTTATATAGTCTGGCACTTCAACATCATCAGGGTCGCCAAAAGTATCAGGATGTACCCACGCAAAATGGGCGACATCAATAAATCCTTCCAGTTGTCGACCGGCAAAACAATTTAAGTCTACAAAAGGACATACCAGTTGCTGGTAGTCTGGATCATCCCAGTAGGGCATGTCAGGAATAATAGGTTTATCATCTTGGCGAGCTGCTAAGCAACACCAGATCAGTCCATACTTTTCAGTGGCAGCATAGGTTTTCAAATGAAAGCGCTCCGAGATTTTATGCTGCGGATGTGCTGGAATACGGTTGCATTTGCCCGCATGCCCAAAGCGTAATCCGTGATAGCGACAGACAATACCTTGCCCGTCATGACGGCCCAAGCTAAGAGGAACTCCACGATGTGGGCAAACATCTTTTGCAACAATCAGTTCATCTCCCATTTTGTAAATAACCAATGGCATATCCAGCAACATGGCTGCTATTGGCTGCTCTGAAATATCACGGGCGAGCGCAATCGGATACCAGTGCTGAGCAAGTAGCTGCCAATCATGCTCTGAAAAGGTCATGTGTATAGGTAAATCCGTATGCTTAAACGTTGTAATCACTTTGCTGTTCATATTCTTATCTTCTGGTTCATTGGTATTGAATATAGCGAAACCAGCTGTTCTAAGAAATTTCAATTAATTGAATGAAGTGTCGTAACTTTTAGAACACAGAAGTTGAGATGAAATTACATAAAGGTATGTAGTTGGCTTGCTGTTTTATATGCATTCTGTCTAGCATCTCTACGATGGTTTTTTATGATGACAAGGTAGAAAATTGTCACTGTTCTGCACAAACTGTGCATCTTTAATCTAAATCAGAAATAATTATGCATAAACTGTGATGCACAAATTCCATATTGTAGTGAGAGATGCTCAATATTTTGATGGATAGATGTCATCACTTTTGCACTTGGGACCTAGAGCTGAGGTCGGATCAGGCAAAACATCATGATTACAATGAATAGAAGGAACAAGGCATGCAACACTTAAATATGCAAAACCAATTTAAACTGATTATTAACGGTCAATCTTGTCTCGGTGAAGCAGGCGAACTTGAGATTATCAATCCTGCAACAGCTGCTGTTGCAGCAAAATGTGCGCAGGCTTCGATTGCACAGGTGAATCAAGCAATTGAGGCAGCAAAGCAAGCTTTTGGAAGCTGGCAACGCAGTTCTCATGAGGAGCGCAAAAGCATACTCAATAAGATTGCGGATGGAATTGAACAACATGCCGAAACTCTGGCAGAGTTGATTGTAGTTGAGCAAGGCAAACCTTTGGCATTGGCACAAATGGAAGTGCAGGGTGCGATTGGCTGGACACGTTATACTGCAAGTTTAGACATGCCGGTTGATATTATTGAAGACAGTGAACAGAAACGAATTGAACGTCATTATCAGCCCTTAGGTGTGGTGGCTTCGATTACGCCGTGGAACTGGCCGTTGATGATTGCGGTGTGGCATATCATGCCTGCCTTGCGTGCGGGCAATGTGGTGATTAATAAACCATCTGAATTTACCCCTTTGGCGACGTTAAAACTCTGTGAAATTATTCAACAAGAAGTACCTGCGGGTGTGATCTCAATCTTGCTGGGTAAGGGCGACGTCGGTGAGGCATTATCAACTCACTCTGATATCGCCAAGGTGGTTTTTACAGGCTCAACTAAAACTGGCCAACATATTATGTCTGGTGCAGTAAAAACCTTAAAACACCTGACTCTAGAGCTGGGTGGCAATGATGCGGGGATTGTTTTACCTGATGCCGATCTTGATCAAATAGCCAAGCGAATCTTTAACGTGGCATTCTTAAATGCTGGGCAAACCTGTGCTGCTTTAAAACGGTTGTATGTGCACGAAAGCCAATATGACGCGCTAGCACAAAAACTGGCTGATATTGCCAATGCTCAGAATGTTGGAGATGGCATGGCTACAGAGACCACTTTTGGTCCTGTGCAAAATCAACTGCAATATCAAAAAGTAAAAGCCTTAATCGCCGATGCACTTGCGCAAGGCGCCAAGGCGTTGTCAGGTGATCAGATTATACCTGAGCAAGGCTATTTTATTGCGCCAACGATTTTAACTGAACTGGATGAAAGCTGCCGAGTGGTACAAGAGGAACAGTTTGGCCCAGTGTTACCGATTCTAAAATATCGTGATATTGATGATGCAATTGCGCGAGCCAATGCCAGTGAATTTGGATTAGGTGGCTCAATCTGGTCGAGTGATTTGAAAGCCGCACAGTTCTACGCTTCACAACTACAATGCGGCACAGCATGGGTCAATACCCATGCAGAGATTGTTCCACATGCGCCGTTTGGTGGCTGGAAAATGTCGGGTGTGGGTGCTGAGTTTGGCATGGAAGGTTTGCTGGAAAATACAGTAGGACAAACTGTGCATATCAATAAAATTTAAACCTTCATATTTTTAAGGCGGATCTAATATCCGCCTTTTTGTTTTTATGCATGAGGCTGCTTAAAATGGGGTTTAAGTGGCTGGATGGTAGCTGTGGCCCTTGGATTTGCTGAGAAAGTGATTCTGTTCTTTGATTTTTTTTAACACAATGTAAGATTTTATATGGCCAATAAAACCATAAGACAGTAGTCGCTCTGATCACGAATTGGGACAGCTGTTCCAGATTTTCTGCGACGACTTTTAAAATAAAATCAGCATCGCCGCTAATTGAAAAAGCATCTTGAATATTATCCTCAGCTTCAATTAAGTCCTGAAAAGCCTGTTGTGACTTGGCCTCGTGAATGCGTAAGTTAATATGGATCATCGCGGTAACCTCCAAGCCTAAAGCCTGTTGGTGGATGCGGGCGGCATAACCCAAGATCACGCCTTTTTGCTCCAGTAATTGTCGTCTTCTGGAACATTGTGAAGCCGATAAACCGATTAAATCTCCAACTTCCTGATTGGTGAGCCGTCCATTCTTTTGTAGGGCCTGAATGATTTGCCAGTCGAACTTATCCATTGCATAAAATCCTTTTATGATACACAAATATTGTATTTTTATTAAAATGCGTTTTTATTATGCACGAAATTTAACAGGTAGATGAAATATTATTTTTCTATGGAATAAAAAATTGACTTGAAAGGATGTAGAGCAATGTTCATAGAAATCGGTGATTTTTTAAATCTTCGTCTAAAACAAATGGGTATCCAACATCTGTTTGGTGTACCTGGTGATTTTAACCTTTCTTATCTCGAACAAGTTGAGGCAGATGCCCAACTCGAATTTATTGGTAATTGTAATGAATTAAATGCGGCTTATGCTGCTGACGGTTATGCACGCATCAACGGTTTTGCTGCTTTGACAACGACCTATGGGGTCGGTGACTTAAGTGCGATTAATGGTATTGCAGGTGCTTATGCTGAGAATGTGCCAGTGGTGCATATTTCAGGGATTCCGCCTTTACATGTGGTTCAGAAAGGCACTCTGGTTCATCACACGCTGGTGGATGGTAACTACGACAACATCATGAACTGCATGAAAGAGTTCACGGTTGCACAGACCCGTCTAACCCCAGCCAATGCCGCCTCTGAAATTGACCGTGTGTTACGTCAATGTTTCCTTGAACGTCGACCTGTACATATCCAGTTGGCATCGGATATTACTCACGTCAAAATTGAAGTGACAGATCGTTCACTCGATTTATCTTACCCGAGGGTTGAGCCTGAGCTGTTAC
Source organism: Acinetobacter genomosp. 15BJ (assembly GCF_000400715.1). Lineage (GTDB taxonomy): Bacteria > Pseudomonadota > Gammaproteobacteria > Pseudomonadales > Moraxellaceae > Acinetobacter. Next base: position 552,066 of record NZ_KE007346.1, read on the forward strand.
AAAGCGCAGTCACTAAACTGTGTGAGGTGATTGCGCAAGCCAAGCGACCAGCGTTGCTGATTGATAATGAAGCCTCTGTATTTGGGATTACCTCACTACTGGATGATTTATCCAAAAAATGCTCGATTCCTTTTGCAAGTATGTTGACCGCTAAAAATATTATGGATGAGGGTTCACCGCGTTATGTGGGAACCTATGTTGGTGGCGCAAGCCAAGCGCATGTGCTTCAGACCATTGAGCAGTCTGATTGCTTGATGGGCATCGGGGTGCGTTTTACTGATGTCGGAACTGGGGTGTTTACCCATCAAATTGCCACTGAAAATTACATTGAAATCAAACCTTATGCATTAACGATTTTTGGACAGGATTTTCCAGGCATTGAAATTGGGCAATTGTTGGTGGAGCTGAATAAGAAGGTTGCACCACGGAAGTTAAGTCAGCCGATGTTGGATCAGCAAGCACAGCAGATACGTGAGGTGCCTGAACAACAAAAGCTTAGTCAGGATGTTTTGTGGCGTTATATTGCGGGCTTTCTTAAAGATGATGATGTGATTATCGGCGAAGTCGGGACTTCTAACTCAGCCTTGGCGGGGCTTAAGCTACCTGCAACGGCGAAATATATTGCTCAACCATTGTGGGGTTCGATCGGTTATACCTTGCCAGCATTACTCGGTAGTTTGTTGGCTGCACCTGAACGTCGCCAAATCCTGTTTATTGGTGATGGTTCATTCCAGCTCACCGTACAGGAACTTTCAACCATTATCCGTCAAGGCCTGAAGCCGATTATTTTCTTACTCAATAATGGTGGCTATACCATTGAGCGTTTAATCATGGGCGAGAACGCGGCTTATAACGATGTTCAGGACTGGAAATATAGCGAGATTCCAAATGTTTTTAACGGTAGCCAAGATTATAAAAGTTGTGTGGTAGAAACCGCAGGTCAACTTAAACAAACCTTGGATGGTATCGACCAGTTCGATGGTCTGACCTTTATCGAATTAAAACTCCCAGCTATGGATGCACCATCCAGTTTGAAAAAATTTGCGTCAGTGATTGCCCGCTTTGATTATGGTGATCGAGGCTATGAAATCTTAAAACAACGTTCCCAAGCATTACCCAGTAAAAAAGCAATTTCCTTCTGATCAGAAGGTAATTGGAAAATCTTCAACTTTATAAATTGATAAGAGAGCGAATCAGATTCGGAGCTTCATGCTGAGCTTCGAATCATACGCTGTATAAAAAGGTGTACAGGATGTGACACACACATTGGAGATAACATGATGGATGTAAACAATAAACATGAGTTAAAGCAAGGATTGTCCAATCGACATATCCAGCTGATTGCGCTAGGCGGGGCAATTGGGACAGGATTATTTCTGGGTCTTTCGCAAACCATCAAGCTGGCAGGGCCCTCTATTTTATTGGGTTATGCGATTGCTGGTGTGATTGCATTTTTAATTATGCGCCATTTAGGAGAAATGGTGGTTGAAGAACCCGTGAGCGGTTCATTTAGTTATTTTGCCAATAAATACTGGGGCCGCATGGCAGGCTTTATGTCAGGCTGGAATTATTGGGTGCTGTATGTGTTGGTCAGTATGGCTGAACTGAGCGCCATCGGGACCTTTATTCAATTTTGGTGGCCAGATGTACCCACATGGCTGACTGCCTTGGTGTTCTTTGTACTGATTAATGCCATTAATTTGGTCAATGTCAGATTCTTTGGTGAGTCTGAATTTCTGTTCTCCTGCATTAAGATTGTTGCGATTTTAAGTATGATCGGTTTTGGTGCTTATTTATTGCTTTCAGGTTCTGCGGGTCCACAGGCGGGTATTGCCAATTTATGGCAATATGGGGGCTTTTTTCCACATGGCACGCATGGCTTTATTATGGCGCTTGCCGTGATCATGTTTGCTTTTGGTGGGCTTGAACTGATCGGAATTGCCGCAGCAGAAACCAAAAATCCTGAAACCACCATTCCTAAGGCGGTGAATCAGATTGTGTACCGTATTTTGATTTTCTATATCGGCGCAATCGGAATTTTACTCTGTCTTTATCCGTGGAATATGGTGGCGGAAGGGGGCAGCCCTTTTGTATTGATCTTCCAGTCTTTGAATAGTAATGGGGTTGCCAATGTCCTCAATTTTGTGGTGCTGATTGCAGCAGTTTCTGTTTATAACAGTTGTATTTATTGTAATAGCCGTATGTTGCATGGTTTGGCCGAACAGGGCAATGCACCTGCGATATTGAAAAAAGTGAATGCGAGAGGAATTCCAGTACCTGCAGCGATTGTCTCTGCTTCGGTCACGGCGATATGTGTGTTGGTCAACTATTTAATTCCGGGTGAAGCCTTTCAGTTATTCATGATGCTGGTGGTTGCTGCATTGGTGATTAACTGGTTAATGATTTCTGTCACCCATTTGAAATTTAATAAAGCAATGCGCCTGAAACAACATCAAACCAAATTTAAAAGCATCTGGAGCCCATGGAGTAATTATCTCACCATCAGCTTTGTCTGCTTTATTTTGATTATTATGGCGATGACCCCTGATATGCGTTTGGCTGTTATTCATGGACCGATCTGGTTGGCGATTTTAGCGGCGATGTATATCTTTAAATATCGTAAAAAAATGCTGGTTCTGCCCGAAGCGCAGTCCAATCTTTAAATCAAAAAAGGCACAGCAATGTGCCTTTTTTATTGCATCGATGTTGTATTGATCTAGAAGGGTGGAAACTTGTCCTGAACCAGATTGAGTTGAATCCCATGTTCTAAATAGGCTTTCAGACTATCGACAACGGTAGTGAAGCCACCCGTATTATCAATAATAAAGGCAATCAGCTCATCACCTTGTAAGGGGATATTATAATTTTGAATTCTGAGATAGGTTTGATCGTCATTGATCGCTTCAAAGATAAAATCAACCGTACTGCTCAGCTCGCCCCATTGGATCTGAATCAATTCATTGGCAATGATTTTTGTCACCTTTACGGTTGCCGAAACTTGGTATTTTTCCCAAGTCCATTCAACCGTTTTTCCTTGTTCAAGTGGTGCTGTTGCCGAACTAAACCAAAATTTTGAGGTGATTTCTGGATCAATAAATGCTTCAAAAACGCTGTGGGCCGGTTTACGAATCAGCATTTGTGTTTCAATGATGACAGGATTTAGCATTGTATCTGTTCTTTTTGATAGGGAATTGTCATAAAACATATATAAACTGGCTGCTCTGCCCAAGATGCTTTTTGTTAAGCAGAATGCGCGAGTGTTCTTTTTAATTCCATAAAATTCAATATCTAAAAGCTATTTTTGTTGCTGTAACACAATTTTTGGCTGTGAAAATAAAGCAGAAAATATGACTTTATGACCAATAATTTTCTAAAAAATGAGCTTAATAAATGGCTATCACAAAAGCGTCATAAAGTTGTCACTTAATTGTCATATTATCTGCTCAAAATGCAGTTAACCAAAGTACAACACTTAACTTAAAAAGAGTTGTAAACCAAATTGCATAAATGAGAGAAAACAGAATGCGCTTAAATCCACGTCACATCGCAATTGCATTAGCTGTATCTGGGGCAACTGTAGCAACGACTGCAAATGCAGCTCGTGATACGATTCAAATTGCTGGTTCATCTACTGTATTACCGTTTGCAAGTATTGTTGCTGAAGAGTTTGGCAACACATTCCCACAGTTCAAAGCACCAGTTGTTGGTTCAGGTGGTACGGGCGGTGGTTTGAAACAATTCTGTCAAGGTGTAGGTGATAACACCATCGACATCGCAAATGCTTCTCGTCAAATTAAAGACACAGAACTTGATGCATGTAAAAAATCTGGCGTAAACCAAGTACAAGAAATTAAAGTGGGTTACGACGGTATCGTATTTGCATCAAATGTTAAAAAAGCAGCATATAAATTAAAACCAATCCATGTATTCACTGCATTATCTGCACAGCTTCCTTCAAATGGTAAATTAGTTCCAAACCCATATACAACTTGGAACCAAATTGATAAATCATTACCAAATGAGCCGATCACTTTAGTTATTCCTGCATCTAACCACGGTACGCGTGAAGTTTTCCAAGAGAAAATGGTTGATGCCGGTTGTGAAGCATTTGATTACTACAAAGCTTTAAGCAAAGACGATCAAAAGAAAGCATGTTCAACCTTCCGTAAAGATGGTCGTGTGATTGAAATTGCGGGTGACTATACTGAAACTCTAGCTCGCTTGAAAACTTCTCCAAATGCAGTAGGTGTATTTGGTCTAGGTTTCTATGATTCAAACCGTGATAAATTACGTGTAGCGACTGTAAATGGCGTGACTCCATCTGAGAAAACTGTACTAGATGGTAGCTACCTTGTTTCGCGTCCATTGTTCTTCTACGTGAAAGGCGAGCACTTGAAATCAATCAAAGGCTTACCACAATACACAGAATTCTTCTTAAACAAGAAAATTTCTGGTAAAGGTTCTAAATTAGAAAAAGCGGGCTTGATTCCTTTAAGCGACAAAGAGCGTGCAAAAATCCTAGCTGATTTCAAAGCGGGTAAATCAGTTAAGTAATATTGTTAAAAGGGAGGCTGGTGAGACGTTGGATCATCAGCCTTTTTGTCTAGCTAAGTTTTTTCAAATCATGAAAATTGAGAAAACAGTGGAGATTACATGAATCTGCTACTTATCGGTGTGTTATTAGCCCTTGTGGCAATTGCATATCAAATCGGGCTGAGTAAAAGCCGTAACCTAGCAGGTAAGGGAAATAACTCAGCAACACTACATTCTCGTCCAGGATATTATGGGGCGTTGGTTGCTTTGTGGTGTGGTATTCCTGCTTTTTTAATTTTGATTATTTGGAACTTGGTTGAACCAAGTATTTTACAACATATTATTTTCAATAATATTCCTGCATCTGTAAGTTCGACCTTAGATGCGGCAGGCCGTGATGTTTTAACCAGTCGAGTACAAGCAATTGCTTCTGGTTTCGGGGTAACAGATCAGCCAGCGGCATATGAAGTTGCAGCAGCACAACAACTTGCTAAATTTCAGACCATTGGCTCTTTTGCAAAACTTGCAGTAGTGATTAGTGCTGGATTGGCTGGTTTAGTGTGGGCAAAACGTCATGTGAGCCAACAATTCCGTGCACGTAACCAAGTCGAAAAAACTATTAATGTTGCTTTGATTCTGTGTTCAGGTGTCGCAATCTTGACAACAATCGGTATTGTTTTATCGATGTTAAGAGAAGCGTTGCACTTTTTCCATTTTGTCAGTCCAGTTGACTTCTTCTTTGGTACTGAATGGAATCCAGGCTTTAGTACATCAGGAAATGCAGAAGGCAGCTACGGCATCTTACCGCTGATTTGGGGAACCTTAATGGTCAGTGGTATCGCATTATTGGTTGCGGTACCGATTGGCTTGTTGGTTGCGATTTATCTGGCTGAATATGCATCGCCAAGGTTGCGTTCTTGGGCAAAACCTGCAATTGAGGTTTTGGCAGGGATTCCAACCATCGTTTATGGTGTATTTGCCTTAATGGTGATTGGCCCATTCTTTAAAATGGTGGGTGAAAGTGTTGGTATCAATATTAATGCGACCAGTGCCCTAACCGCAGGTTTTGTGATGGGGATTATGATTATCCCATTTGTTTCCTCATTGTCTGATGACATCATTACTCAGGTGCCTCGCGCATTACGTGATGGTTCTTTGGGCCTAGGTGCAACGAAATCAGAAACCATTCGTCAAGTTGTATTGCCTGCTGCTTTACCAGGGATTACAGGTGCATTTTTGCTTGCCGTATCCCGTGCAGTGGGTGAGACCATGATTGTGGTGCTTGCAGCAGGGAACAGTCCATTGTTGCATGCAAATCCATTTGAAGCAGTTTCAACAGTAACCGTCACGATTGTGAAGCAATTAACGGGGGATACTGACTTTGCCAGCCCGCAAGCACTGGTGGCATTTGCCCTTGGTTTAACGCTGTTTGTGATTACTTTGGGTCTAAACATTATTGCACTGTACATCGTGCGTAAATATCGTGAGCAATACGAATGAGTTCATCAAATACATCTCCTCTGGATCCGAACCTATTGGATCCTCAAGTAGCTGCTGAACAACGTGAGCAGCGTAAAAGAAAGATCCAAAGTTCTTTGGCTAAGCGTCATCGTAAGGAAAAAACCTTCCGCTTTGCAGGTATCTCGGCGGTCGTGATCGCGCTGGCATTTGTTGCCTTACTATTTGGTAGCATCTTGGCGAAAGGTTTGCCTTCTTTTTGGCAAAGCAGTATTACAGTTCCTGTTTATTTTGATCCAGCGATCATCAATGTTGGAGCGAAGCCAAAACAAACAGCAGGTGAAACCCCAGCTCACTTTGAAGAGCGCATGGTCGCTTGGCAAACTGAAATGGGTATGGTGGATTGGGATGCCTTGATCGTAAATGGGATTGTTGCTAAAAATAAAGCATTAGAGTCTCAACGTGATTATCTAAGCAGTTTATATACCAGTTCTGAAGCATACCGTTTGCGTGATATGGTGCTTAAAAACCCTGCGCTGATTGGAAGTAAAGAAGAGATTAAATTCTTAGCGGATGCCAATATAGATGTATGGTTAGCAGGTAATATTGATCGTAGTTTGCCAGATGATCAGCAACAACTCGAACCAGAAGTTCGTCAACTTGCAGATCAGTTAAAAGCGGAAGGAATTATTAAAAGTACCTTCAACACCAACTTGTTCTTTAGTCCGGATTCTCGTAGTTCACCTGCAACAAGTGGTTTAGCCGGTGCATTCATGGGTTCATTATTCATGATGATGATCGTGATTGTGATCTCGATTCCAATTGGTGTTGCCAGTGCAATTTATCTTGAAGAGTTTGCACCAAAGAACATGATGACGGACATTATTGAAGTCAACATTAATAACTTGGCTGCGGTTCCTTCAATTGTATTTGGTTTACTGGGTGCAGCTATCTTTATTGGCTGGATGCAATTGCCATTATCAGCACCACTGGTCGGTGGTTTGGTTCTGAGCTTAATGACTTTACCAACCGTGATTATCACCACACGTGCATCGTTAAAAGCAGTGCCGCCTTCGATTCGTCAAGCCGCGTTGGGGCTAGGGGCGTCGAAAGTACAAACCATTTTTCATCATGTATTACCGTTGGCCTTACCGGGCATTATGACAGGTGCGATCATTGGGGTTGCACATGCACTGGGTGAAACTGCGCCATTACTTTTAATCGGAATGAGTGCTTTCGTTGCAAGCGTGCCGACAACACCACTCGATCAAGCGACAGCATTGCCAGTACAAGTTTATTTATGGCAAGGTAATGAATTACGTAACTTCTTCGAAGGACGTACCGCAGCAGCGATTATTGTTTTACTGGCATTAATGATTGGTTTAAACAGCCTTGCTATTTGGCTCCGTAAGAAATTTGAAGTGCGTTGGTAATTGAGGAGAGTACAATGAATACGATTGATATTATGAACGCCGTAGAAAAGGATAAATCAGTGAATCCACAGCAAAAAGAATTTACGTCACCTGAAGCGCAAGTTCAGCAATCAAATACTGCATTTGTCTCTCAGTTTGAAACGGCTTCTTCAAATAAAAAGCCAAAAACGAGCGAAGTGAAAATCAGTACCAAAGATGTTCATGTTTATTATGGTGACTCTGAGGCGATCAAAGGCATCGACCTTGATGTTTACCAGAATGAGGTGATTGCATTTATTGGCCCATCGGGTTGTGGTAAATCAACGTTCTTACGGACTTTAAACCGTATGAATGACACGATTGATAGCTGCCGTGTGACAGGTAAGGTGACTTTGGATGATCAAGATATCTATGATCCAAACCTTGATGTGGTGTTATTGCGTGCGCAAGTAGGCATGGTGTTCCAAAAGCCAAACCCATTCCCAAAATCAATTTTTGACAATGTTGCTTATGGCCCGAAACTACATGGTCTGGCACGTGATAAATATGATTTAGAAGAAATCGTGGAAAACAGTTTACGTAAAGCGGGCTTATGGGATGAAGTCAAAGATCGTTTGAGTCAGCCAGGCACTGGTTTATCAGGTGGTCAGCAACAGCGTTTATGTATTGCACGTACCATTGCGGTGAGTCCAGAAGTGATTTTGATGGATGAACCATGTTCGGCACTCGATCCAATTGCGACCGCAAAAATTGAAGAATTGATCTCAGAATTGTCAGAACAATTCACCATTGCGATCGTCACCCACTCTATGCAACAAGCGGCGCGTGTCTCTGACCGTACAGCTTACTTCCATTTGGGTGACCTGATTGAAGTGAACTCGACTGAAAAAGTGTTTACTCAGCCTGATCATCAATTGACTGAAGCTTATATTACAGGGCGTTTTGGTTAATTTTTTAGGGTTATATAAAAAAGGGTCTTCGGACTCTTTTTTTATATATAAATGAAAATGAATCTATTTTGCAAAATCGCTATTGAATTTTTATTGAGCAGACCACATCTTAGAACAATAACGCCGAACTTATAGAGCACATACTTCATGTTATTCCATTTACCTAAGTTTCCTGCTGAAATTCGTATTAGTCATTTAAATGCGCGTGTGAATGAACAAAGAAAAAGAATTGCGCAAACGACAGCATCTCGTTTGGAGTTATTACAACTTGTTCAACAACTTTCCAAAGAAGCCAAGATCCGCAAAAAGAATGATCAAAAAATCTATGTCCTCGACTTTAAAGGGGATGTCCAAGCTTCTGCCGTAGATACTATTCGTGAAGAAATTACCCTGATTTTAGCGACTGCCAAAGCAGGGCATGACCGTGTTGTTGTTCGCTTGGAAAGTCCTGGTGGAATGGTGCATGGCTATGGTCTTGCAGCAGCTCAATTGGTGCGTTTACGTGATGCAGGCTTTCACGTCACCATCTGTGTAGATAAGGTTGCAGCCAGTGGTGGTTATATGATGGCATGTATTGCCAGCGAAATTATCTCTGCGCCGTTTGCTGTGGTTGGTTCGATTGGTGTGGTCGCACAAGTGCCAAACTTCAATCGTTTGTTAAAACAACATAATGTTGATTTTGAATTATATACCGCAGGTGAATACAAGCGTACCGTGACTATGTTTGGTGAAAATACACCAGAAGGTAAGGCGAAGTTTGAAGAAGAATTGCAGCAAACCCATTCTTTATTTAAACATTTTGTTGAGAAATATCGTCCTCAACTGGATATTACAAAAGTGGCAACAGGTGAGCACTGGTATGGTGAGGACGCGCGTGAGCTGAACTTGGTTGATAAGCTACAGACCTCGGATGAGTATTTATTAAGTTTATTACCAAAGCATGATATTTATGTGATTAATACCCGTAAACGTCCAACTTTCGGTGAAAAATTAGGTTTGCAAGCTGCACAAATGGCTGAGAGTTTAATTCCAACTGTGCTCAGTAAAATTACCGATAGTCTGGCAAAGGCAAATAGCACATTGGTCCAAATGCGTGATCCAAAATTTTAATGATCGGAACTGTAAAATGATCTTGAAAAACCAGCCTATAGGGCTGGTTTTTTTATGTGTCTTCCTGTGATTTCTGTGAAAATTTTTGGTTGGATTTGAACATTTGGTGAATTAAACAAACATGACAAAACTTCTGATCGAAGAGATTGTAGTCATATCAATCATTTGATATTTTATTTGCAAGATGAATTACTTAATTATTCATTAATCGAAGAATTATTTAAAAATATAATTGATAAGTGAGCATAATAATGACAAGAGTCGTTGTTTTTTCAAAGAAAAACTCGAATATCCTACAAGATGCACAACTAAAAAGTGTGGTTTTAGACCAGCCTTCGATCGTACAGATTGGTGTAAATCAAGCAGATATTAAATCAATTATCAAGCAAGGTAATGATCTTGTCATTACACTAAAAAATGGTGAAAAGATTGTTGTTAGTGGTTTTTATAGTAATGAAAATCTAACCGAACACAGCCTAGCACTCGCAAAAGTGGATGGTACTTATGCGGTCGCAGAGTTTGATGATTCGGGTAAATTTGTTCGTTATGCCCCAGCGACCTCATTGACCCAATTTGCATATACTGATGCAGTTACTACACCAGTTTCTCAGCCTCAAAATGTTGATCATGATTCTGCGATTAGTAAATCCCAATTATGGAAAGTCGGTTTGGCTGCTTTAGTCGCAGAAGGTGTGTATTTATGGGCAGTAAAAGATGATGATGACGATAAAAATAAAAGTAGTAACCAACCGATTGATATAACACCACCAGCGACACCGACAGCGAATTTGGGTACAGATACACAAACCATTACGGGTAAAACCGAAGCGAAGGCCAAAATCGAAATTAAGGATGCTGCGGGGAAAGTGATTGCTACGACTCAAGCCGATGCCGAAGGAAATTACACGATTAAGCTGGATCAGCCTTTGGTGAATGGTGGCAAGGTCAGCGTGACCGCGATCGATAGTTCTGGCAATGCCTCTAAAGCAGCTGTCGTGACGGGAAATAAAGATACCATTGCACCAGATGCGCCGACAGCACAACTCAATGCAGATGGCACAATTGTTACTGGCAAGGCAGAAGCCAATGCCAAAGTTTCCATTTATGATGCTGATGGAAAACTATTAGGTACCGTGATTGCGAATAAAGAAGGACTGTATTCGATAAAAGTTTCACCTGCATTAACCAGTGATATAGGCGGAACAGTGGTTGCCGAAGATGCTGCAGGAAACAAATCGACACCTTCTAAAGTGATTGCCGGAAAAGATACTTTGCCTCCTGATCAACCTTTTGTGGATGTAAATAAGGAAGGTTCCTCAATTCAAGGTCGAGCAGAGGCGAATAGCAAGGTACAGATCAAAGATGCGGATGGAAAAATCATTGGCAGTGGAGTCACAGATGCGCAGGGTAAATTTCAGATTACACTTTCACCCGCATTAGCCACAGATAAAAAGGCAACCATCATTGTAGAAGATGCTGCGGGGAACCAGTCCAAGCCACTTGAGATTACTGCTGGAAAGGACACTATTGCGCCAGATAAAGCGGTTGCTGAAATCAATGCAGCAGGTGATTCGGTGGTGGGGACAGCGGAAGCAAATAGTAAAATTGAAATTAGAAGTGCGGATGGGAAAACGCTGTATGGTTCAGGTACTGTTGGTGCGGATGGAAAATTTAGCATTACACTTTCATCAGCTTTAACCGATAAAAATGTAGGTAAAGTCTATATCATTGATGCTGCAGGGAACCGTTCCGAAGCTTCCGATGTGGTCGGGACAAAAGATACGATTGCGCCGAATAAACCTATTTTGCAAACGGTCATGGATGATGTCGGTGCGGTAAAAGGGGCGATCGCTGCGGGAGGTGATACCGATGATAGCAAACCGACTTTGGCAGGTGTGGGCGAAGCAAAAGCAGTCCTGACGATTTATGACAATGGTCAACCGATTGGTACGGTAACAGTCGGGGATAATGGCAGATGGAGTTTTGAAGTCAAGCAGGATTTGAGTCTAGGGCCACATAAAATCACCTTAACCTTGACTGATGCAGCAGGGAATATTAGTGAAGCGAGTGATGCATTTAGTTTTAATGTGGTCGCACCTGTGGTGAAAGCCTCTTTGGCCGATACAATTGATTTGGGTGCCTTACACCCCCAACACGCCGAACCTGTTTCTGAATCGACCAACACTGAAAAATTGGGCTTAAGCAGCTTATTATCTTCTCCAGAATCGACATCAAATCAGTTGGATGAGGTTTTGAACCAATTGCTTACAGGGCAAAGCTCATCTGCTACCATCAACAGCTCAGGAAACGCTGATTTAACCCATCTGGATTATGCTCAGACCATTAAAGCTGATCCTTTAGACCAGCTTACGGTATTGCAACATTCTATTATTTAATTGGTATTCATATTGAGAATAGCGCCTATTTTTGCATAGGCGTTTTTTGTTTGAGCAGTTGAATGATACCGATTAGCAGTGCTCCGATGGTTGCAAGGAACATATCTTTGTGGGCATCCCACACGTCGCCTTGTTGGCCATTATAGTTTTCAGCATCTTCAGGTGATAAACCAATGGCGATCCACCATTCGATCAGTTCATAGAACATGCTCGATGCCATGACAAACTGGATAACCAGTAAAAATAAGGTCAAAGGTTTGGCAGTTGGTAACCAGACTTGAAAACAGCGATAGAAAAAAGGATAGAGTAATAGACCGTAAGCAAAATGCACCAGTCGATCATACATATTACGTGACCAACCCATGGTTTGATTTAAGTCAAAGTGAAAAAGGCTTTCAATCCATTCATTATAAGGCACATAAGAGTAGAGGTAGTGTGCCCCTAAGATATGGATCAAAAGAAAGCCCAGATAGAGGCAAAAACTATAAAAACTGATGCCAATCTTTTTCATCGTGACGATGAGGGCGATCAGCATCAAGACGGTACCCGCTTGGTGTAGTAGATAAGCCTCAAACTCAAGCGGCTGAATACTTGCGATTGCAACCACCAGAAGCACAATCGCCAGTGCAATATAATGTTTTAAACTCAGTTGTTGTTCGATCATACTGTATCCTAAATACAGTCAGGCAAGTTTTATTGCTGTTACTCAGTTGCCTTTACTGCAATTGTTCCTTTGGCTGTAGAGACGCCACCGAGTGCCTGACATGCTTGCTTATATAATTGATATTTTTGTTGTACAACTTCATCGAGCGGAATGTCAAAGAGATCTTCACCATTCTTATATTGTTCAATATAAGATGCTGCTTTGTCTTTATTCGCCGCCAGTGATTGTTGATAAAAGTTTGAAATAGAAGACGTTGCTAACTCATTGGATTCAATATTGTTACATTGAAAACTCTGTAGGACTTTTTCAGCGCGTTTTACTTCGCTTGATTTCCCAAAGATACAACCTGATAAGCTCACGGTGGCAATGAGCAAGTACAAAAGCTTCATGATCGATAGAGTAGAATTTTAAAGGACGTATTATTGTATATATGATTGAATTTATAAATTCATTATTTATGTCTAACACGATAAAAATTAATATTTTTTATGCAATCACACGATTGGATTGGACAAAATAAATAGGGCGGATTGAAAAATGAAGGTAAGAAAAGCAAAGCAGCATGATGTTGATGCTTGTGTACCTTTAATTTATAGCGCAGCTGGCGGTCAAGGAAACGAGCTTTGAAGGAGCGAGTCTTCATGTAATTCCAGATGGTCGCCGTATGGAGTGGTTATTTTAAACAGCAGTTTGTAAATAGTAGATAAAAACATTCAATTGATTGATAAAAAATGATTTTTAGCGGTATGCTAAATAGGAAAGTCATCAACACATCTTGTTATGTACATTAAGCACCCTTTTTTATTCTGTTTTTTGATTGGTCTCTCTGCTGGAGCTTATGCGGATGATTATGATTTTTTTGCAGAGCCGAGCGAAGATACAGAACATATGTTTGATGCTGCTTATCCTGAAATGAAAACAGCATATTCAGTTTTGCATAACCAATTTTTTCAAAATGAACGTTGGCGTGTCTATAACTATACGGCTTATCAAACCAATCAGTTTAACCATAAGATGTTGACAGGCGATACCACTAGCCTGTCACTGGATGATTTTTCGATTTCAGTCGGTTATGGCATGATGTATCAGTTGAACCAGACCAATCGAATTGGCTATGAATATCTTTCCAGTTTTCCCTTTGACCGAGGGCAATTGATTCGATTTTTCTGGTTACGGATTTTTTAACTGACTTTTTGATATAAACCGGCTCTGACCATACCTGCTTTGGTTTCTTTTATTTTCTGCCAAGTAGGCGGTAGGGTGAGTTGAGCTAAATCTCGATCTGCTTCTACATAAATATAAGCATGGTTTGCAATCATTGGGTCAGCAAGTTCAGCCAACTCTTGCCATAAATCCAGACTATAGGGCGGATCAAGAAACACTACATCAAAACTTGAGTTTAATTTTTTTAAAGTTTGCTGTGCCGTTGCAACATGCAGTTGGCAATTTTCCGCTTTTAACAGTTGAATATTGTCTTTTAAGACTTTGGCTTGTGTTGGATTCGGTTCAATCATTACGACTTTGGCAGCTCCACGAGAAAGCGCTTCGAAACCTAATGCACCAGAGCCACTGCACAAGTCTAAAACCTGTGCGTTTTGAATATCCCACATCAACCAGTTGAATAGTGTTTCACGGACACGATCTGGTGTTGGACGTAAACCATCAATACTGGCAAAGGGTAAAGTACGGCGTTTCCAGTTACCACCGATGATACGTAATTGATTTTTCATTATTCAGTCACTCCATCCGTAGGTTGAGCACCTGTTGCTGGTGCAACAGGTGTAGAAGCTGGAGCGGATGAAGCGACGGGTGTAGATGCTGCTTGGCCATTCTGTGTTGCCGTGGTTGCAACACTGCTGCTTGGTAGTTCACCTGGTTTAATTCCCGCAGTCATTAAGCCTCCACTGACTTGATGGCTAGCTGGACGAAGTGGATTCTTTTTACGTGTCACCAGCCAATAGTCAAAGATTGGACGTGCTAGTTGGGCAGCTGAACCGCCATGTTTACCATTTTCCCAAACCACGGCAATGGCAATTTCAGGATTATCGGCAGGCGCAAAACCAACGAATAAGCCATGGTCCCATTGTCGAGATGAAAGTGCTGCTTCGTTATAACGTTTACCTTGAGCAATACTCTTGACTTGGGCTGTCCCTGTTTTACCTGCGATTGAATATTGCAAACCACCTTTAATACCACGACCTGTACCAGATTGAATCACATCCACCATTGCATCATGCATGTTGATCCAATCTTGTTCTGTACCATTGAAATTAATTTTGCCATCAGGCGCGTTATGGACACTAAATTTTTTGGCACCTTTGGTTTCTCTGAGTACATGTGGTGTGACATGTGAACCTTTATTGGCTGTGATCGCAGTTGCCATAGCAAGTTGTAAAGGTGTAGAGGTAAATGCCCCTTGCCCGATACTGACTGAAATGGTTTCACCTTTTAGCCATTTGGATTTACGCGTTCGCATTTTCCATTCAGGACTCGGGTAGAGACCTGTGCTTTCACTTGGTAAATCAACTCCAGTTTTTTCACCAAAGCCAAATTGGCGCATCCAGTCATTCATTTTCTCAATGCCCATGCGATAGGACAGGACATAGAAATAGGTATCGCAGGACACAATTTGAGCTTTATGCATGTTCACTGAACCATGACCCGTTTTTTTATGGTCACGGAAGCGGTGACTGTCACCAGGCAATGAGAAATAACCTGGATCGGAAATTGCAGTGCTCCAATCGACGAGACCATAATGAATACCACCTAAACCAAACATTGGTTTAATGGTTGAACCTGGTGGATATGCACCCTGAACCGCACGGTTATAAAGCGGTTGATCGAGGTTGTCACGCAGTCCGCTATAGTCTTTGGAACTAATTCCTGTCACGAAGAGGTTTGGATTAAAACTTGGGCTGGAAACCAATGCGAGGATTTCACCTGTACGTGGGTCCATGGCTACAATTGCACCACGGCGATCTGCCAATTGTTTTGCGGCAATAGTTTGTAAACCGTAATCAAGTGATAAATACAGGTCATTACCACGCGCTGGATTTTGGCGGCCTAAATTACGTAGTACATTGCCGTGTGCATCGGCTTCGACAGATTCATAGCCAGGAATACCATGCAACAGGTCTTCATAGCTTTTTTCAACCCCAATTTTACCAATCAGGTTGGTACCCGCGTATAAATCCTTATCAATAGACTTGAGTTCTTTATCATTGATACGCCCCACATAACCAATCACATGCGCAAACAATTCACCATGTGGATAGTAGCGGGTCATTTGGGTTTCAATTTTGACCCCAGGAAAGGCATATTTCACTTCACTGAATTTGGCAATATCGGTTTCAGTCAAATTCAATTTGATTGCAAGGCGTTCAGTTTTACGTGCAGTTTTGACACGGCTTTTAAAGCGATCAACGTCATCTTGGGTCAAGCCCAGAATTGGAATGAGACGGGTAATAGTGTCATCAATATCGCTGACATCGGCACGACTCAGTGTTGCAGTGAAAACTGGATAGTTATCTGCTAATAGCACGCCGTTACGATCGTAGATGTAGCCACGAGCGGGTGCTAAGGGCTGTAAGCGAATACGGTTCTTATCTGATGCCGTTGTAAAATCATCGTAATGAACGATCTGTAAATATGCATAACGACAGATCAATAAAAGTAGAAAAATCGCCACGACAAAGATTGCAAAAAAGATTCGACCCTTATAAATGCGCTTTTCTTGTTGCATATTTTTTAAAGGAAAGTGCTGTTTCATAGGGTGTCGACTTAATTACAAGATGGAGAGAATACAAAGGCTACGCATTTTAACGTAAGTTGCATGATCATACTGTAGAATTTTCAACAAATCATGCAAATGATGCTGCGACAGCTTTTGACTTTGCAGACATTAAAATTGTATGGTCTTGTATATTAGAAGCAAAATAATTCTGTTAAAGTCACAAACAGTTTGAAATAGGATTTTCCAATACACTCTTAGGGAAAATGGAGAAAATAATGAGAAAAATTTGCCTTTTATTATCGGTTTTAACACTTACTGGTTTTGCCCATGCTGACGAAAATCCGTTTAAGCCTGAGCCTAAATTAAAAGATGCAAACGTTTCAACGTGGAATGTAGGTGCAGGTTTTACTAAGAAATTATTACATGCCAACCTTGAATGGGTAAATCCGTATGGGATTGCCTACGCCAAAGCGGGTGCATTTTTAAATGATGACAATGAACCCGGTGGACAAATTGGATTCCGTTACCCGTACTACTTAACTGGTACCGATAAAAATGGTTATTACCTTGGTGTCTATGCAGGACATTTAGACAGTAAGAACTATGGGGGTAAACAAAAGGGCAACTTGGGTGTTGGTGCCGATCTTGCTTATGTCTGGTTGAATAGTGAGCGTATCAGCACATTCAGTGTAGGCGCAGGAGTACGCGAAAAAATAGAAGATGGGAATGGCAATACTGTGAAAAAATCAGAACCTGTCCTTCAGTTTTCTTATACCTTAAGTTTTGGTTTGTAAGAGGAAATTAACGTTCATCCTTTTATAGGCCATCATGTATCAATAATTCAGAGAGTCATGCATGTTTGATTACGTCAATGAATTGTGGCAGATTTTCCTAAATCGACCTGACCATCTGGCAGTCTTGAGTATCATCCCTGTGACCGCCTTTGTAACATGGGCACACGTATGGATGGCATTGAAAATGGTATTTTACCCAATCAACTTTTGGGGCTTCCATTTAGGACCATTACCTGTCGGTTGGCAAGGAATTGTGCCACGTAAAGCTGGACGTATTTCAGGCATCATCACTGATAACACGCTATCTAAATTGGGTTCATTGCGAGAGTTTTTAGAAGCAATGGATCCAGAAGATATGGCGATGATCATCGGTGAGCAGGTAGGGTTTGAGCTTGAGCATCTGATTGATGAAGTGATGATTGATCGTAATGCTGTACTTTGGGAAAACCTACCTTATTCGATTAAGCGTCGTATCTACGCGCAAGCACATAAACAGTTACCCACGACACTTAGGGAACTTGTGACTGAGCTGACCATGAACGTTGAGTCACTGGTGGACATGCGTGAAATGGTGGTGAGCCAAATGGAAGGTGACCGCCGTTTAATGGTACGCATGTTCCTGAAAGTGGGTCAGAAAGAAATTAATTTTATTTGGCATATCAGTGCATTAATAGGGATGTTCTTTGGTATATTCCAAATGATCGTTTGGTTTGTAGTGCCATGGCACTGGACGGTTCCGTTTTGGGCAGCAATCTGGGGCTTTTTAACCAACTGGATTGCGATCTGGATGGTCTTCAATCCGATTGAACCACACTATATTCGTTATCCGCAGATTTTTCGTCTGACCAAAGACCGCAAATTCCCTTGGATTGTACCTGTGTTAAAGATTGGTACTTACAATGTTCAAGGTGCATTTATGAAGCGTCAGGAAGAGGTTTCCGATGTATTTGCCAGTGTGGTGACTGAAGATTTAATTACCTTAAAGTCCATCATGACTGAAATGATGTATGGTAGTAAAAAAGACAAAACTCGTCGTATTGTCAAGCGTCATATCAATGAAATTATGGAAACTCCACTGGTCAGAACCTCATTGCAGCTTTCATTAGGGCCAAGAGAATATGCTAGACTCAAGACCGACTTGATTGATCGCTCAATTGAAATTACCATGGGACCAGTATGTGACCCAGCTTTGAATGCAAGTCGTGCGCAGAAGATCTTTCAAATGTTTAGAGACCGCATCCGTGAACTAACACCGAAAGAGTTCCAAAACTTATTGCGTCCTGCGTTCCAAGAAGATGAGTGGATCTTAATTGTACTCGGTGGGGTGACTGGTTTCTTTGCTGGTTTAATTCACTTATTTGTTGCTTTCTTATAATTAATTTGATGTTGGTTGAGTGATAAGTCTGTATGATATTGCTCAATTTAAGATTTATTGTTTTTAAATGAGGATGTTCTTTTATGCGCATTATTTTACTCGGACCACCTGGGGCAGGCAAAGGTACTCAAGCTCAGTTGATCTGTAAGCGCTACAATATCCCACAAATTTCAACCGGTGATATGCTCCGTGCTGCAATTCGTGAAGGTACTGAACTTGGCTTAAAAGCGAAAAGCGTCATGGAATCAGGTGGTTTAGTCTCTGATGAACTGATTATTGGCTTGGTTAAAGAACGTATTGCTCAGCCTGACTGTGAAAATGGTTGTATCTTTGACGGTTTCCCGCGCACAATTCCACAAGCTGAAGCATTAGAAACAGCTGGAATTAGCATTGATCACGTGATTGAGATTGCTGTACCTGACGAAGAAATCGTGCAACGTCTTTCTGGTCGTCGTCAGCACCCTGCATCGGGTCGTGTTTATCACATTGTTTACAATCCACCAAAAGTGGAAGGTAAAGATGATGAAACAGGTGAAGACCTTGTGCAACGCCCAGATGACCAAGAAGAAACGATTCGTAAGCGTCTTGGGTCTTACCATAGCGAAACTGAGCAATTGGTTGGTTTCTATCAAGGTCGTGCTGCCTCTGGTGAAAATGCACCAACTTATGACAAGCTAGATGGTTTACGTGCCATCGAAAACGTTCAAGCTGATTTATTTGCAATCTTAGATAAATAATTTAAGTTGCAGATTTTAAAAGAGCTCTGAATACAGAGCTCTTTTTATTTGGAGGAAGCTCATGCTAAAAGTTGTTTTGATTTTAGTGGTCATTTTCAGCATCGTTTTACTATTATTTCTTTTGTACCAAAGTCAGAAAATGCTGCGTCATGTGCAACAGCAACAAGCCTTGGAAAATAGAAAAAATGGTAAAGCTCGCCAATTACATCCAAAACTGCAACAGCAAAAAAAACCTCAGGATTAACTGAGGTTTTTTATTGCGATTGGTTTGGTTGCACCAAATTCAAACCGATCTGGCCAGTTACAGACATCTGCAACGATACATTCACCACATTTCGGTTTACGTGCAATACAACAATAACGCCCATGCAAGATCAGCCAGTGATGGGCATCAAT
Organism: Acinetobacter genomosp. 15BJ; assembly: GCF_000400715.1. Lineage (GTDB taxonomy): Bacteria > Pseudomonadota > Gammaproteobacteria > Pseudomonadales > Moraxellaceae > Acinetobacter. Next base: position 571,624 of record NZ_KE007346.1, read on the forward strand.
AATAAATTCTTTCGGAATTACTTTAATCAAGCGATCTTCTACTTCTAAAACATTTTTTCCAACAGCTAAACCAGTGCGGTTACCGACACGAAAAATGTGCGTATCAACGGCCATGGTCGGCTGACCAAAAGCAGTATTCAGTACCACATTCGCTGTTTTACGTCCTACACCGGGGAGGGCTTCCAGTTCTTTACGTGTTTCTGGAATTTGTCCTTGATATTGATCCACCAAAATTCGGCAGGTTTTAATCACGTTTTCAGCTTTAGAATTATATAAGCCAATGGTCTTGATATATGATTTTAAACCATCAATTCCGAGGTCTAAAATGGCTTGAGCGGTATTGGCAACAGGATACAGTTTATCCGTGGCTTTGTTGACACTGACATCAGTTGCTTGAGCAGACAGCAATACAGCGATCAATAGCTCAAAAGGAGAGGAGTAGTTCAGCTCGGTCTGAGGATTCGGTCTCTGTTCACGTAAACGTTCAAAAAAAGTCTGAATCTGCTTTTTAGTCATATTTTTTACGGGCATTTAGACCTCCTGCAATTCAGTTAAACGTTGTTGTAAAGCAATCAATTGAGCTTGCTTTGATTCATCAGCACGAACACTGAGTTGTTTTTCGAGTTTTTTAATCTGGGTGCGTACTTTCGCAAGTTCGATTGTTGTTTTTGCATCGAGTGTGGTGTTTTCTTTCGGCTTATCTACCAAGGTTATCACCGGAACATTATTGAGCGCCTGAGAAAATTGGGCGAAAAACTCCACATCAATTTCAGCACGTACAATCGGCCCTTTACGGCTCAAGCGACGTTTTTCTTCACGTTGGATATGCGCGTAATAACGATGTCTTAAATCATCCTGTTCAGCCGTACGTTGCATTGTGGTGGGTAAAGGTTGGGTATCTTCAACCAAATCAATACAATCGACAGGGCAAGGTGGAATGCATAACTCACAACCCGTACACAGGTCAGTCAAAATACTGTGCATTAATTTGCCACTACCAATAATCGCATCGACAGGGCAGGCACTAATACATTTGGTACAGCCAATACATTCATCTTCACGAATCACAGCTTTGATCCGTTGCGGTCGACCATCCAGTTGAATATCCCAAACGCTGGGTTCAGCTTTGAGTTGCGGGCGTTCTAACAAGGCTGCCAGTGCATCTGCAACAGGTTGTCCACCAGGCACACATTTATTGGCTTCCTCACCCTCTGCAATTGATTTTGCATAAGGTAAGCAGCCATCACGATGCCCGCATAAACCACATTGTGTTTGTGGTAACAGTTGGTCAATTTGGACAATAAGCGCATGTTGTGCAGTTGGGGACATGTATCGAAGATGAAGCAAAAAACAGGGAGCTTAGTATAGCAAATAATGATTTATCGCGGCGAAGCAATCGAAAAATATCCATAGCGTTGAAAACAGGTTGTGCTTAAAAATAGTGCTTTTATTGATGTTTTTTAGTGCAATTAAATTTTTAAATAAATCTACTTTCCTGTTGGAATGTGACTTTTTCTACATTTTTGACCTTTATTTATTATCTAAATAATGAATATTTATTGATCTAAGATTATGATTTTAATTAATAAAAATAGTTAAGCTTAAAAATAATATTGTGATGAAATAGTAATCTGTATTTAATAGTGGAAAACTCTATTTTGGTGCATTTTTAGCACCAAGATAAATCACAGGCTCGGGGGTGAATGTTGAAATACAATAGCTTAAATGACTTTCTGGATTATGTTAAAGCTAGAGATCCATATCAACCTGAATTTTTGCAGGCGGTCGAAGAAGTGATGACCAGCTTGTGGCCATTCATTGAGAAAAATCCGAAATATGCTCAATATGGCTTGCTAGAACGACTGGTTGAACCTGAGCGAGCGATTCAATTCCGTGTATCGTGGATGGATGACCAAGGCCAGACCCATGTCAATCGTGGTTTCCGTGTTCAATACAACTCTGCAATTGGTCCATACAAAGGGGGAATGCGTTTCCATCCTTCTGTGAACTTGTCCATTTTAAAGTTTTTAGGCTTTGAACAAACATTTAAAAATGCGCTAACTACTCTGCCAATGGGCGGTGGTAAAGGTGGTTCGGATTTTGACCCGAAAGGTAAATCTGAAGCAGAAATCATGCGCTTCTGCCAAGCTTTGATGCTGGAGCTGTACCGTCATCTTGGCTCAAATACCGATATTCCTGCTGGGGATATTGGGGTGGGTGGTCGTGAAGTTGGCTATATGACCGGTATGATGAAGAAGTTAAGTAACGACACATCATGCGTATTTACAGGTAAAGGGATTTCATTTGGCGGTTCATTGGCCCGTCCTGAAGCAACAGGCTATGGCACAGTGTATTTTGCAGAGGAAATGCTGAAAACTCGTGGCGATAGTTTTGCCAATAAAACCGTATCGATTTCAGGTTCAGGCAATGTGGCGCAATATGCCGCAGAAAAAGCGATGTTCTTAGGCGCTAAAGTTGTGACTTTGTCTGATTCAAATGGTACGGTCTATTTAAAGAATGGCTTTACTAAGGCTTTGCTCGATGAAGTGATGGAACTGAAAAATGTTCAACGCGGTCGGATGTCAGAATTCGCATCAAAGCATGGTTTTGAATATTTCGAAGGCAAAACTCCGTGGCATATTGCCGTAGATATTGCTCTACCTTGTGCAACGCAAAATGAGCTCAATGCTGAAGATGCAGCAACGTTATTGTCCAATGGCGTGATTTGTGTAGCAGAAGGCGCGAATATGCCATCTACACTTGAGGCCGTTGAAAAATTTATTGCAGCGAAAATCCTATATGCACCAGGTAAAGCATCGAATGCAGGTGGGGTAGCAACCTCTGGTTTGGAAATGTCGCAGAATGCCAATCGCTTGGGTTGGTCATTTGAACAGGTTGATGAGCGCTTACATGCGATTATGAAAGAGATTCATCGTAACTGTGTCAAATACGGGACTCAGGAAGATGGCTCAATTAACTATGTTGATGGGGCGAATATTGCAGGTTTTGTAAAAGTTGCTGATGCAATTTTAGCGCAGGGCATTTATTAACAATCTTACGGATTCCCTCTTTAATAAAGAGGGAATTTTCATAAAAAAATCCGATGACAAAGCATCGGATTTTTTATTTCTAACTGAAATTATGGTTTTTTCACAATCTCTTGCTCAACAACCATATCGAGTACGTCTGCAATGCTTGATTGGTCAGCAGCAGGGTTTTTAATGTCAAAACGTTTAACACGTACAATCACACGTTGTTGTGGATTGTGCTCAAAACCTTCGATTTGACCGTAGTACAATGACCAGTTTTTATCTGCGTAAGTTTTTAAACCTTTGTCATCATATTTGATTTCAAGAACTTGCATACAGGTTTGTGGTGCCACGCCTGTGCATGATTTAGTTTCAGGTGAAATTTCTAAGAAAACTGTTTTACCTTCAGACTGGTATTTTGCTTCTGGGGTCATTTTACCAACAAAGGTATATTTTTGACCTTTAGCATCCGCGATTACCAATGTTGGTTGCTCTGGGTTGGTTGCATTTACTTCAAACGCGATTTGACGTTTTTGTAGAAGATCACCTGCGAATTTTTCTTGTGCCATCAATGCTGGTTCACATGCCATCATGGTTGATGCACCGTCGCCCGTAGCGATTAAACCATTTTCAATTTTCCATGATGTATTTAAACGGTTGCAACCTGTGTCTACAGATAAACGATCGTTCGCTAAGAAGCTTAATACGATTGGACGTTTGGTATCAGCAGGTTGATATGACCAAGTGTAGTTGGTTAACACGTTACTATTCGTCACTTTTGCACCTGTAAATACATGTTTTTGACCTTTACTATCCGTCACAGTCAAGATGGCTTGACCATTCACTGTGCTGATTTCAAATGGTACTTTTTTCTCGCTGAAGATGTCAGCAGATAAACGTTCTTGCTGCATTAAATCATCAGCACAAGCCATCATGGTCGATACAAGTGGAGACGTTACAATTTTGTTGCCTTCAACTGCCCAAGTACCGCCTTGGTTGTTACAGCCAGTTTGGATTGCAAGTTTTTGGTCAGCGTTAAAAGTTAACACTAAAGGTTTAGATGCTTTAGAACCTTGGTAAGTCCAATTATATTCAGTTAGGTTTTTTGCAGCAGTTGTATTAATTTGAGAAATTACATTATCAGTCACATTTTGCACAGTTTGGCACGCCATTAAAGAAAGCGGAAGTAATGCAAGAACTAAATATTTGATTTTCATATTCAAAACAACGATAAGTAAATAACAGACATAAGCTTAAAGTATTCTTAAAAAGAGAACATGGTAACCGTTTAGGAATTAAGTTCGTTAAATGTTTCTATTTGTAAAATTTTGGAAAAATATAGAAGATTTATAGGCTTGCCATTATTTGGTTCAAGCCTATTTTATAATTATGTGATGTAGTTGGTTATTTAGTCAAAACGATAAATATCCATACCCAACGAGCCCATCGAGAAGCTGCTATGTACAATATTGAAACGATGACCTGTACCCATTGCAAAGAATAGTGGCGCAAGGTGCTCAAGGCTCGGGTGATTACGCTCAATATAAGGCAAAGATGGCCAATCTAGTACCGCATCGTAATCTTGATGACTGAGTTTACTGACCACTGTATTACGGAAAGTACTGGCCCATGCGGGTACATCGGCATCAGCATGCCATGACAATTCAGCCAGATTGTGAGTAATACTGCCTGAACCGATCAACAGAATTTGTTGCTCTCGTAACGGTGAGAGTACTTCTCCAACATGGTAAATGTCGTCAGCACTCATATAAAGGGGGAGTGAAATCTCAATCACAGGGATATCTGCATCTGGATACATGTGCAAAAGCGGCATCCAGACGCCATGATCGCGTGGACGGGTACTATTGGCATGTGCAGAAATACCCGCTGTTGCAAAGCGCGAGAGGATTTCTTCTGCCAGTTTTGGTGCGCCTGCCGCAGGGTAGCGAATGTCATATAATTCAGGCGGAAAACCACGGAAGTCATGCCACGTTTCTGGGCGTGTTGAAGTGTTGACTTCTAAGGCTTGGCTTTCCCAGTGCGCTGACATCACCACTATGGCCTGTGGTTTCGGCAAGTTACTGCCCAGACGATGCAGTGCAGGACCCACTTGCTCTGGATCAAGTGCCAGCATGGGCGAACCATGAGAAATAAATAATCCGGGTAAAGTTTGCAGATCCATAAATAAACACCTGAAAGGGAATACACCATTATCCTGACAAATTCAGTACTGCAGTGATAGCCCTTAAATTTCAACATGTTGTTCTAAAATTAGAACAGTTTTAAGCACGATGGTACGGGTGGTTATGATTAATACTCATGGCACGATAAAGTTGCTCAATCAGTAGAATACGTACCATTGGGTGCGGCATGGTCAGTTTTGACAATGACCAATGCCAAGCAGCAGCTTTACGAACAGCATCGGAATGCCCATCAGGACCACCAATTGCAATCGCAATATCATTGCCTTCAAGCATCCATTGTTTCATCGTATCAGCTAACTTTTCCGTACTCAGTTCACGACCATTTACTTCTAAAGCAATCAAGGTTTCATTGGATTTGAGTGCATTTAGAATACTTTCACCTTCAATTTGACAGTATTTCAAAATATCTGCCTCAGAGTCATTTTTGCCGCGCTTTGCCATTGGAAGCTCAATCACCTGTGTTTGTACAAAGGGCTGGATACGTTTGAAATAGTCTTCAAATCCAGTTAACACCCAAGCAGGCATTTTTTGACCAATGGTGAGAATGCGGATTTTCATAGGCGTGTGTGCTTGAGGAAATGAGCCTTATTATAAACGCTGTTCTTTGTTACATGCAGGTAAGTATGGTTTATCTAGTCATAAAAAATACAAAAAGCAGTTGTAGCATAGTCATAAAAAACGCAGCTCAAAACGCGTATGAGCTGCGATCAAAGTGCCATCCGTCTGGAGTTCGGATGGCGCTAAAATGAGTTCATGAGTCAAATTTAGCCTTTGTTTTTATCGACTCTATTTTATTATGCCGCATGTTGGTTATTTTTCAACCATATTGTGTAACAAAAAAAGAGAGCCGAAGCTCTCTTTTATGTCCAATCATTTACTGATTAGTGACGTGCTGCTTTTGCTTCTTCGACTGGTTTTACAATCGGTGTCTTTGGCAAAGGCTTTGGTGTATCTGTCAGTGCTAAAGGTAGAATTTCATCAATGCTTTTCACTGCTTTGATTTCTAATCCTTCTTTGACATTGTCAGGAATTTCAGCCAAATCACGGACGTTATCTTGTGGAATAAACACCAGTTTGATTCCACCACGGTGAGCCGCAAGAAGTTTCTCTTTTAAGCCACCAATACGCATCGCGCGACCACCTAAACTGGTTTCACCTGTCATCGCGATATCTGGACGAATCGGAATACCTGTAAATGCCGACACAAGGGCAGTGGTCAGGGCTAAACCAGCAGATGGACCATCTTTTGGCGTTGCGCCTTCAGGCAAGTGAACATGCACATCTGTTTCTTCAAAACGTGATGCTTCAATTCCCAATTCATCAGCACGCGTACGTACTACAGTCATCGCAGCGGTAATTGATTCCTTCATTACATCACCAAGTGAACCAGTAGTAATGAATTTACCTTTACCTTTGACTGCTGCAACTTCAATGGTAAGTAATTCACCACCGACAGAGGTCCAAGCCAAGCCATTAACACGACCCACTTGTGCTTCATCTTCTGCAATACCGAAGTCAAACTTATGTGGACCTAAGTATTCAGGAAGATTGGCTGAAGTCACGTCAATCTGTAAGTTTTTAGACTTCTTGCTCACCGCTTCTTTCACGACTTTACGGGCAATTTTAGACACTTCACGCTCTAAACTACGAACACCCGCTTCACGTGTATAACGTTGTACGATGTCGCGGATTGCCTCTTCGTGAACAGTCAATTCTTTTGTACGTAAACCATTGTTCTTGATTGCTTTCGGAACAAGGTAACGTTCAGCAATATTCACTTTTTCATCTTCGGTATAACCCGGAAGACGAATGACTTCCATACGATCCAGCAAGGCCTCAGGAATATTCATGCTGTTTGCAGTACAGATGAACATCACTTCTGAAAGGTCAAGGTCAAGATCTAAATAATGGTCATTGAACTTGCTGTTTTGTGATGGATCAAGTACTTCAAGCAACGCTGAAGCAGGATCACCACGGTAATCTTGTGCCATCTTGTCGATTTCATCGAGTAAGAACAATGGGTTCTTGACACCGACTTTCGTCAATGACTGCACGATCTTACCTGGCATCGCACCAATATAAGTACGACGGTGACCACGAATCTCGGCTTCATCACGTACACCACCGAGTGCCATACGGACAAACTCACGACCTGTTGCTTTTGCAACTGATTCACCGAGTGAAGTCTTACCAACACCTGGAGGACCAACCAAACATAGGATCGGACCTTTGAGTTTTTTAACACGAGACTGAACTGCCAAGTATTCAACAATACGATCTTTTACGTCATCTAAGCCGTAATGATCTGTATCAAGAATTTCCTGTGCTTTCGCAAGGTTAATACTGACCTTGCTGGCTTTATTCCAAGGCGTATCTAAAATAACTTCTAGATAGTTGCGAACAACAGCAGCTTCGCTTGAAGCAGGTTGCATCGCTTTCAGCTTACGAAACTCAGCTTCAGCTTTTTTACGTACGTGCTCAGGTAAATCTGCTTCCGCAAGACGTTTTTCAATTTCTGCAACGTCATCTTCCGCACCGCCATTCATATCGGAAAGTTCACGTTGAATGACCTTCATTTTTTCATTTAGAAAGTATTCACGTTGGTTCTTTTCCATTTGGCGTTTTACACTGTCATGCAGCGTTTGCTCAATTTGCTGTTCAGCAGATTGATTCATCAAATAGCTCATTAACTCTTGTAAGTGATCTTCAAACTCGTCGTGCTCTAAAAATTTTTGTTTCACTTCAATATTTAAAGGTACACGAGTTGCAACGAAGAACATCAATTGCAATAAGTCTTCGATTTTGTTTGCTGCTGCAACGAGTTCACGTGCATTACGTAGTTTCGCTTCTGCATATTGAGCGAATAGGGTACGTAATTCATTTAAGCGAGTCTCTTGGGTCTCTTCGTCCAAAGGTAATGTCATTGGGCTTAAATGATGTTCAGCTGTTAAGTATTCTTCTCCGTCAATAATGCGTTCTAACTTAGAACGATGTAGACCTTCAATAAGTACTTTAATGCAGTTTTCATCATTTTCATGATTGACTACTTGTACGATCTTAGCCACGGTTCCATATTGATAGAGATTATCGTGATCAATTTCTTCTGTGAGCGAATCTTTTTGCGCAACTACAAATACTAAATTGTCACTGTTACGAGCCACATCCACTGCATTGATCGATTTTTCACGACCCACGAATAGCGCGATTTGCATGTGTGGATACACCACAACATCACGTAACGCTAATAGTGGTAATACACTTGGAACCTGTGGCTCTAAGCTAGTTTCATTGTTTAAGATATATTCAGACATGGGCACTCCTAATGAGTGACAACGGTGTTGCCATGTTTTTTATAGTGATGTGCATTTGAAAAAATACAAGGGGGTGGGATTAGAAAATATAAAAAAAAGACTAAATTACTCAAGATTCATTGCGGAAATAAGAAAAAAAGCATGCTAAGGCATGAAATAATAAAACTTTTTAGGGCAAAGTAAGGCATTTAATGGTTGGTCCCATTTCTGCCTTAATAGCGGGGTGTCAACATATTGAAATGTGTGAGCAAGACCAAGACGATAAGGACGATGTTTGGCTGATGCCAAGGTTCGATCATAATAGCCGCCGCCCATGCCAATACGTGTTCCAAACTGATCACAAGCCAATAAAGGCATAATGAGTAAGTCTAAATATGAAACATGTTTGCCACGACTTGCCATCGGCTCTTTCATTCCTAGGGGGTGATGGGAAAATCTCCTATTTAAATATTGTCTCGAGCTCACTTTTACCCAAACTAAATGCTGATTCATATTACAAATCATGGGCAAGTAAACGTGTTTATTTTGCCTAAAACAAAGCTTTAACAGTTGATCGGTATGTACTTCACCAAAGGCATGTAAATAAAGTCCAATTTTTGATGCGGATTTAAATCGAGTAAATTGTCTAAGTTGAACCAAAACACGTTGTTCAGCTTTCTTTTGTTCGTAATGAGAGAGTTGTCTTCTTTTTGAACGGAGTTGTTTTCTTAATGTGTTTAATGTCTGACTCATAAGGTTTAAAAAAACTGTTTTGAGGTAAAGGCAATCATACCTGATTTACTGTCTGAATTCTAAAATCAAAGCTTTTTATACTTTTAAGTAAAATTAATAACTTATATATCAATCTGTATTTATTCTAACAAATATGGTTTTAATTATTTATTCCAATAATTAATGGGTGTTTGAGGTATTGAATATTATTTATTAATACATTAAAGAGTAATTACTCTATTTTTCATGTTCTTTATAAAATAAAACACAATAAAAACAAAATGAAACAAATAATTATTTTTATTATTTTAATCAAATATTTAATCAATTGTTTGTTTTGTTAATATGAGAAATATATCTCACTTTATAGATAAAAATGTTTATTCATACTTTACCAGTTTCATTGGTTTTATTAGCATCCGCGACTCTTTTTTTAGCACCGAACTAAAAATGCTCATTGGCATTTTTAGACCATCAATAACTGTAGTAATTATCTGAGAATTTTTATGAATAAAGTATATAAAGTGGTTTGGAATGCATCGATTGGCGCATGGGTTGCAACATCAGAACTCGCAAAAAGCAAAACAAAAACCAAATCAAAAGTTCTCGTAATAAGGTCATTAGCAATGTTGCTGATGGTTCAATTGTGAATGGTTCAAAAGATGCGGTGAATGGTGGTCAGATCAAGAATATTTCTGACAGCATCAAGAACAGCATTGGTGGAAACACAACAGTTAATCCAGATGGCAGCATCAGCACCAACAACATTGGTGGTACAGGTGAAAACAACATCAATGATGCAATCAGCAATGTGAAAGACGCTGCAACTAAAGCGAAAACTACAGTGACTGAAGGCGACAACATTGTTGTTAAAGAGACGACCAATAAAGATGGTAGTACTAACTACGAAGTTTCAACCAAGAAAGACCTTAATTTAGACAGCATCACGACTGCTGATACGGTATTAAACGACAAAGGTTTAACCATTAAAGATGGTCCAAGCATCACTAAAGATGGCATCAATGCAGGTAATAAAGTCATTACCAATGTTGCAGATGGTTCAATCGCGAATGGTTCTAAAGATGCAGTGAATGGCGGTCAGATCAAGAATATTTCTGACAGCATCAAGAACAGCATTGGTGGAAACACAACGGTTAATCCAGATGGCAGCATCAGCACCAACAACATTGGTGGCACAGGTAAAGACAATATCAATGATGCAATCAAGTCAGTTGATGACAAAGTCACTACAGGTGTTAATGATCTGACTAACAAAGGCTTGAACTTTGCAGGTAATGCTGGTGTAGATGTTCATCGTAAATTGGGTGAGAAGTTAAACATTGTTGGTGGCGCTGATGCTGCAACAGCAGAAGACAA
>NZ_KE007346.1:582615-589091 GCF_000400715.1 Acinetobacter genomosp. 15BJ
ACCAGCGGTGAAAACGTGATTACCCGTACCACAGCAGATGGTATCAAAGTTGAATTGTTGAAAGATGCGAAGTTCGACAGCATCACCACTGGCGACACGGTAGTAAACGACAAGGGTGTGACCATTAAAGATGGTCCGAGCATCACTAAAGATGGCATCAATGCAGGCGATAAAGTCATTAGCAATGTTGCTGATGGTTCAATTGCCAAAGGTTCAAAAGATGCAGTGAATGGTGGTCAGATTCAGAATATTTCTGACAGCATCAAGAACAGCATTGGTGGTAACACAACGGTTAATCCAGATGGCAGTATAGTAACCAACAATATTGGTGGTACAGGTAAAAACAACATCAATGATGCAATCAGCAATGTGAAAGACGCTGCAACTAAAGCGAAAACCACAGTGACTGAAGGCGACAACATCGTTGTTAAAGAGACGACCAATAAAGATGGTAGTACCAACTACGAAGTTTCAACCAAGAAAGACCTTAATTTAGACAGCATCACGACTGGTGATACTGTATTAAACGACAAGGGTTTAACCATTAAAGATGGTCCAAGTATTACCAAAGATGGCATCAATGCAGGTAATAAAGTCATTACCAATGTTGCAGATGGTTCAATCGCGAATGGTTCTAAAGATGCGGTGAATGGCGGTCAGATTCAGAATATTTCTGACAGCATCAAGAACAGCATTGGTGGTGATACGACTGTTAATAAAGACGGTAGCATCACGACCAATAACATTGGTGGAACTGGTAAAGACAACATCAATGATGCAATCAAGTCGGTAGATGACAAAGTTACTACAGGTGTTAATGATCTGACCAATAAAGGTCTGAACTTTGCAGGTAATGCAGGTGCAGATGTTCATCGTAAGTTGGGTGAGAAGTTAAACATTGTTGGTGGCGCTGATGCTGCAACAGCAGAAGACAAAACCAGCGGTGAAAACGTGATTACCCGTACCACAGCAGATGGTATCAAAGTTGAATTGTTGAAAGATGCGAAGTTCGACAGCATCACCACTGGCGACACGGTAGTAAACGACAAGGGTGTGACCATTAAAGATGGTCCGAGCATCACTAAAGATGGCATCAATGCAGGCGATAAAGTCATTAGCAATGTTGCTGATGGTTCAATTGCCAAAGGTTCAAAAGATGCAGTGAATGGTGGTCAGATTCAGAATATTTCTGACAGCATCAAGAACAGCATTGGTGGTAACACAACGGTTAATCCAGATGGCAGTATAGTAACCAACAATATTGGTGGTACAGGTAAAAACAACATCAATGATGCAATCAGCAATGTGAAAGACGCTGCAACTAAAGCGAAAACCACAGTGACTGAAGGCGACAACATCGTTGTTAAAGAGACGACCAATAAAGATGGTAGTACCAACTACGAAGTTTCAACCAAGAAAGACCTTAATTTAGACAGCATCACGACTGGTGATACTGTATTAAACGACAAGGGTTTAACCATTAAAGATGGTCCAAGTATTACCAAAGATGGCATCAATGCAGGTAATAAAGTCATTACCAATGTTGCAGATGGTTCAATCGCGAATGGTTCTAAAGATGCGGTGAATGGCGGTCAGATTCAGAATATTTCTGACAGCATCAAGAACAGCATTGGTGGTGATACGACTGTTAATAAAGACGGTAGCATCACGACCAATAACATTGGTGGAACTGGTAAAGACAACATCAATGATGCAATCAAGTCGGTAGATGACAAAGTTACTACAGGTGTTAATGATCTGACCAATAAAGGTCTGAACTTTGCAGGTAATGCAGGTGCAGATGTTCATCGTAAGTTGGGTGAGAAGTTAAACATTGTTGGTGGCGCTGATGCTGCAACAGCAGAAGACAAGACCAGCGGTGAAAACGTGATTACCCGTACCACAGCAGATGGTATCAAAGTTGAATTGTTGAAAGATGCGAAGTTCGACAGTATCACCACTGGCGACACCGTTATTAATAACAATGGTTTAACGATTAAGGGTGGTCCAAGTATCACAATTAACGGTATTGATGCAGGTGGTAAGAAAATTATCAATGTCGCTGATGGTGTTGATGCAAAAGATGCGGTCAATAAAGGTCAGCTTGATAAGCAAATCAATGATGTTAAAGATCAAATTGGCAAAGAAATCGGTGACTTGTCAGACAACGCTGTGAAGTATGACAAAGACAAAGATGGCAATGTTGATAAAAACTCTGTGACTTTAGGTGGTGGTGATAAAGGCACAAACCTGAAAAATGTTGCTGATGGTAAGGTTGAAGAAGGCTCTAAAGATGCTGTAAATGGTGGTCAGTTATGGGATGTTCAGAAGCAAGTTGATAAAAACTCAAATGATATTCAGAACATCAATAACAACATCAATAACATCAACAATGGTAAGTCTGGCCTAGTTCAGCAACAGACGCCAAATGGTGAAATTACCGTTGGTAAAGATACAGGCGGTACAAGTATCAATATGGCCGGTAAAGATGGTGATCGTGTGGTGCAAGGTGTTAAGGACGGTGAAATCAAAGCGGGTTCTAACCAAGCCGTGAATGGTGGCCAGATCCATAACATCTCGAACAGTATAAAGAACAGCATTGGTGGAGAGACTGTTGTTAATCAAGATGGCAGTATTACGACCAACAATATCGGTGGTACAGGTAAGAACAATATCAATGATGCGATTGGAACTTTGAATCAATCAAATCAAGAGTTGGGTAACAAGATCAACAACCTTGGTGATCAGTTACAACAAGTGTTCTACGACACCAACAAACGTATCGACAATTTGGAAGACAAAATGTCTGCGGGTATTGCTGCGACAGCTGCACTTGAGCAAGCACCTTATGTGCCAGGTAAGTTAACTATGGCAGTCGGCGCGGCTTACTATAACGATCAAAATGCAGTGGGTGTGACGTTCCGTCGTACTGCAGATAATGGTCGCTGGTCATTGACAACGGGTGCTGCTTTAGGCAGCCAAGGTAGCCCATTGGTACGTATTGGTGTAAGTACAATTATTGACTAATTGCCCTCAATAAGGAGAGTCCTAGACTCTCCTTATCCAACAGATATTGTGAGTAAAGAAATGAACAAGAATATTCAAATTTTGATGATGGCAACTTTTGTCGGTTTAACAACAACCACTGCTTTTGCACAAGAAGAAGTTGTGGCTCAGCAAGAAGAAATTAAATTTCCAGCGGTTGAGAAAAGTTATTTAAAACAAGTACAGCGTTATGAATATGATAATGTTGCACGTTTAGACACAGGTCTGACCAAAGATCAAATTCGTCACATTTTGGGCCATCCTCAATTTAGCGAAGGCGTATTCTTTGTAAAAACTTGGAACTATGTTTTAGATATTCGTCAGCCAAATAGCCAAGACTATTTACGTTGCCAATTACGTGTCGATTTCGATAAGAAGTATCTTTCGGAAAGATTGTCTTGGAAAGGTGAAGCATGTGAGGGCTTAATGGCTTGGGGTGCGAATAACCAAGTTCCAAATGATGCAAATGTAAATGGTACACGTTCTGGAAGTGTATTCTTTGCTTTTGACCGTTTTAATACTGCTGCGATCGAACAAGGTTCTAGTTCTGTAACTTCAATTGCACAGCGTATCAAACAAAGTAATTCAACTGGACCAATTTTAGTTGCAGGTTTTGCTGACCCATTAGGTAAGTTTGCTTATAATCAGCAACTTTCATCACAACGTGCCAATACAGTGGCAAAATTATTGGTGAATGAAGGTATTGATGCAAATCGTATTCAAATTCAAGCCAATAGCCAAACTGATATATATCAGCAATGTACAGGTAATAAGGCAAATGCACAATTGGTTGGCTGTTTAGCTCCGAATAGACGCGTTAATGTGACTTGGTAAAATTTTTCAAATCAGAAAAGCCAGCATTTATGCTGGCTTTTTTTATTTTTGACATTTAGATACAAATATTAATGCGAAATTTGAACATAAATTTAGGAGGAGAATGTCAATTTACGTCATGTATCGACTTTTTTTGTATATAAATTTGCATAATGTGAAGATTATGCGATTTACTTTTTACTTGTAGTTAAAAATTAACTATTGATTTGTAATATTTAATTTTAGAAATTAAAATTTTAATTTAAATTGGTGAATTGATAGATGTACAACATGTACTAATGTTATTTACATCTCATTTTAAAAAAGTTATTTTAATAGTAATAAATTACATTTCTTTACTTCATAGACAGACTTGTACACATAAGTGAACACGTTGTAACTTTTATCTGCGTTTGGAAAAATATTATGAATAAGGTTTATAAGGTTGTATGGAACGCCTCATTGGGTGCTTGGGTAGCGGTTTCGGAACTTGCTAAGGGAAAAGTAAAAGGTAGTAACGGGAAGGTTGGGGGAATTTCGACTGTAGAAGAGTCTAATGAGAAGAGTCATTCCGAAACAATAAATTTAAAGACTTTATCATTAGCAGTAATTACTATTGTTGCCCCTAATTGGGTTTATGCAGGTACTGAGGTTAGTGGAACCCCGACTAAAAGTGGGTCTAATATTACCAATATTAATACTTGTACAGCATCTGCGACTACTACAAATGGAGTAGCAATAGGATGTTCTAGTATTGCTGGAGCAAAGGACTCTGTAATTGCGGATAGATCCAATCCATATAATACTAGTACTAGTAACAGCAGAGTAACTTTTGATACTACATCTGGTGGTAATACTGCGATTGGTACAGGTGCTTCTGCTGGAAATGCAAATCAGGGATTAGCTACTGCTATAGGGACATACGCAACTGCAAATAATGTTGCTGCAGTAGCAATAGGTGCCGCGGCTTTATCGACAGGAAATACATCTTTATCAATTGGTCGTCAATCTGCTGCAACTGCAGATTATGCTCAAGCTATAGGTAATGTAGCTGCAGCAACAGGAACTGGTGCTCTTGCTATTGGCCATTCAGCAACAGCTACAGGTTATCGTGGTATTGCGATTGGTTCACCTGATATTGATAATGCTTCTGTAGTTGCTGGCCAAGCTGGGGCAGCATATCAAACTGTTGGGCAAACGAAAGCATCTGGGCGGGACGCAATTGCTTTTGGTGGTGGTTCTCAATCGTTAAAAGATGAAGGGATGACTATAGGGGCCTTCTCTGGTGCAACAGAACAAGGTGCAGCAGTGGTTGGTGTCCGTGGTGCCGCATTGGGACAACAAAGTTTATCTATTGGTAATGGTGCAACGAATGTTACAAGCGGTACAAATGCACCTATTCAATTAGCAACGTCTTTAGGGCAAGGTACAATAACTAATAAAACGGTCGGTTCTCGAGTTTTTAATGGTTCTAATACAGTAAAAGATACCCTAGGAGGGACTGCCGGTACGCTAACTGGAACAGTGGATGGTGTTGCAATAACAATTAATCAGGCTGCTGGAACTGGTAATGCAACGACAGGTACAGTTGGTGCGATTACTGGTGGATCATACAACGGACAAACTTTAACCGCTGAACAAGCGAATGCATTATATCAATCTTTAGGACACGGCGGGTCAGTCACATTAGGACAGCGTGCGATTGCTATTGGTACTGCAACAGCTGCACTAGCAAATAATGCCTTGGCTATAGGTAGTACATCGTTAGCAAGTGGAGAAGGTTCTGTTGCAATTGGTAGTGGTTCTATTGCAACAAAAACGGATGCTGTATCTATTGGGCGAGGAGCTGGTAGTAGTGTTACGTCAGGTGTTGCTATTGGAGCAGAGGCAAAAGTCACAGGTGATAATAGTATTGCATTAGGGCAAAAATCAGTTGCTTCCGCACAAACAGGCTCTTCATTTTTAACAAATGTAGGGGCAACAACACAAGGAACAATTTCAGTTGGTGATGGCACTAACAATGTTAAACGTCGTCTAACTAATTTGGCAGATGGTGCCGTAGACTCTGATGGCGTAACAGTTGCGCAATTAAAACAATTCAAAGTAATAACAGATAAGCAAGGTGCTGATACTGCTGCTGCTTTAGGTGGTGGTTCAACTTATAATTCAACGACGGGGGCAGTTACAACCCCAACTTATAATGTAGGTGGTACTACAAAAACGAATGTTGGTGATGCTATTACGAATATTGATAATCGTACAACTAGCTTAGAAAATCAGACATGGAAGTTAAACACCAATTCGGATACTGCTGCAGTCGTAGGTAAAGACGCAGAAGTTAAATTTATTGATGGCAAAAATATTAAGCTTTCTCGGACAGGAACTAGCATTACTGTTGCAACAGCAGACTCTGTAAAATTTGATAGTGTTAATGCTGGTGGTACAGTTATTAACAACAATGGTTTGAGTTTTGTACAGGCAGATGGAACAACACCTGTTACCAATAGTCCAAGTATCAGTAAGACAGGCATCAATGCGGGTAACAATAAGATCAGTAATGTTGCGAATGGCGCGATAACATCTGGTTCTAAAGATGCGGTGAATGGTGGTCAGTTACA
>NZ_KE007347.1:0-484728 GCF_000400715.1 Acinetobacter genomosp. 15BJ
TCGAACACGATTGATGGTGCGATCACCAGCGTTAAAGATGCAGCAACCAAAGCGAAAACAACGGTAACTGCTGGGGATAACGTTGTTGTAACCCCAACGACTAATGCAGATGGTTCAAGCAATTATCAAGTTGCAACAGCGAAAGATGTAAACTTCGACAAAGTGACTGTAGGAAGTGTAGTTGTTGATAAATCAAGCAATACAATTGAAGGCTTGAGCAATAAAGACATTACGGCGGGTGATTTTGCAACCAAAGGTAGAGCTGCAACTGAAGAGCAATTGAAAGTTGCGATCAGTAATAACATCACTGAAGTTGTTGATGGTAATGGCAACAAGGTGAATATTATTGACCAAGTTGTAAATAAAAATCCAGATAACAAGAACCAAGATTCATTGTTCTTAACCTATGATAAGCAAGGTCAAGAAACGACAGATCGTCTGACGATTGGTCAAACAGTACAGAAGATGAATACCGATGGTATTAAATTCTTCCATACCAATGCGGATACTTCTAAAGGCGATTTAGGAGCAACCAATGACTCAAGTGCAGGTGGTATCAACTCTACTGCGATTGGTGTAAATGCAATTGTTTCAACTGGTGCAGACAGTGCAGTTGCTTTAGGTCATAACAGTAAGGCTGGAGGAAAAGAGTCAATTGCAATTGGTCAAGGTGCTGAGGCAACAGGTTTACAATCAATCAGTATTGGTACTGGTAACAAAGTGAAAGGTGATCACTCTGGTGCGATCGGTGATCCAACGATTGTTGATGGTGCAAACAGTTATTCTGTGGGTAACAATAACCAGGTACTTACAGATGATACTTTTGTCCTTGGTAACAATGTAACCAAAACAGTAGCTGGATCAGTTGTGTTGGGTAATGGTTCAGCAGCGACAACGGGTGCGGGTGTTGCGGGGTATGCATTATCTGCTATCACAAGTGCAGATAAGACAGCAATTGATAAAACAACTTCAACTACTGGTGCAGTTGCAGTGGGTGATGCGGCGAGTGGTATTTATCGTCAAATCACGGGTGTTGCAGCAGGTAGTGCCGATGCCGATGCCGTGAATGTTGCTCAGTTGAAAGCTGTGGGTAACCAAGTTGTCAAGACTCAAACTGCGCTTGTAGATAGCTTGGGTGGTGGTGCTAAAGTTAATAATGACGGTACAATTACAGGACCGACTTATAATGTAGCCCAAGGTAATCAAACCAATGTTGGCGATGCATTAACGGCACTCGACAAAGCGATTGGCTCTGTAGGAACAACATCGAAAACGACTGTAACCAATGGTCAGAATATTGTTGTGAATAAGAGCAAAAATGCAGATGGCTCTGATAACTATGAAGTTGCAACAGCAAAAGACTTAACTGTTGATTCTGTGAAAGCAGGAAACACTGTTCTGAATAATGCTGGCATCACAATTGGTAATAATACGGTTGTGTTAAACAACACTGGATTAATCATTGATGGTGGTCCAAGTGTGACGACTAAAGGCATTGATGCAGGCAATAAGCAAGTTATCAATGTTGCAGCAGGTACGAAAGCAACTGATGCAGTAAACAAAGGTCAATTGGATAGTGCAATCAGCAATGTGAATAACACTGTGAATGAGCTTGCCAATAATGCAGTGAAGTACGACGATGCCAACAAAGACAAGGTTACATTGGGTGGTGGAGCCAATGGCACCACGATTACCAATGTGAAAGATGGTACTGTTGCTCAGGGTTCTAAAGATGCTGTCAATGGTGGTCAATTGTGGAATGTTCAGAAGCAAGTTGATCAAAACTCAACTGATATTCAGAACATTAATAACAACATTAGTAACATTAACAACGGTAAGTCTGGTCTGGTTCAACAGCAGACTGCCAATGGTGAAATTACGGTTGGTAAAGACACTGGTGGTACAAGTGTCAATGTGGCTGGTAAAGATGGTGATCGTGTTGTAACTGGCGTTAAAGATGGTGCAATTAGTGCGACATCCAAAGATGCGGTGAATGGCTCTCAGTTGAATGCAACAAACAAAAAAGTTGTTGAATTCTTAGGCGGCGGAGCTGGTTATGACAACATTACCAATAGCTTCACCAATCCAACTTACAATGTTGGAGGCAAAGATTACAACAATGTTGGCGGGGCGGTTGATGCTTTAAACAAAGCCGATCAAGCATTGAATAGTAAAATTGACAATGTAAGTAATCGTCTTGAGCAAGCATTCTACTCAACCAATCAACGTATTGATGACGTAGAGAAAAAAGCCAATGCCGGTATTGCTGCGGCGATGGCATTGGAAGCTGCACCATATATCGCTGGCAAATATACGTACTCAGCAGGTGCTTCTTATCATGGTGGTGAAAATGCAGTCGGCGTAACTTTACGTAAGACTGCTGATAATGGTCGTTGGTCAATCACGGGTGGTGTAGCTGCTGCATCACAAGGTGATCCAAGCGTACGTATCGGTATCAGTGGCGTAATTGACTAAGGGACTCATTATGTAGGAGAGCCCTTAGGCTCTCCTCATCTCCAATAGATAAAGAGAGTTAAAATATGAAAAACATGATAAAAGCATTGGTTATCGGGATCACATCTTCTTTTGCAATGGTGACATTTGCAGCAGATGATGAAGTTGCTGTTCAACAAGAGGAAATCAAATTTCCAACAGTTGAAAAGAGTTATCTCAAACAAGTACAACGTTATGAATACGATAATGTTGCTCGTTTAGGAACAGGTTTAACCAAAGACCAAATCCGACATGTATTGGGAAATCCTCAATTTAGTGAGGGTCTGTTCTTTGTTAAAACTTGGAACTACGTATTAGATGTTCGTCAGCCGAATAGCCAAGATTATTTACGTTGTCAGTTGCGTGTAGACTTTGACAAGCAAGCATTATCAGAACGCTTATCGTGGAAAGGCGAGGCCTGTGAAGGTTTAATGGCTTGGGGAGCGAATAATCAAGTTCCAGCAGATACCAATTTAAATAGTCTACGTTCATCAAGTGTATTTTTTGCATTTGATCGTTCAAATGCCAATGCAATTGAACAGGGACCTAGTTCAGTGGCAGCAATTGCACAACGGATCAAACAAGCGCCAGCGAATAGCCCTGTAATTGTTGCTGGCTTTGCAGATCCTTTAGGTAAATTTGCCTATAACCATCAATTATCAGCACAACGTGCCAATACCGTTGCTAAGCTGTTGGTCAATGAAGGTGTTGATGCGAATCGCATTCAAATTCAAGCTAATAGCCAAACGGATCTATACCAGCAATGTGCTGGACATAGGGCAAATAGTCAACTTGTAGGCTGCTTAGCTCCAAATCGACGTGTAAATATAAGCTGGTAAATTTATTCAATAAGAAATGGCTGCTTAAGGGTGGCCTTTTTTATTCCCGAGTAATACCTGATGGTAAAAATTTCTCCTTAATTTGAGCGGTGTTCAGTACTTTGCTATAAGTGGTATTAATATTTGTCTATTTTTTAATCTTACTTTTTGTTTTAATTTATTGATTTTATGCGGTTTTTAATTTTATTGTTTTATTTTACATAAATAATAATTTTTGTGAACTGTCTTACAATTTAATCTAACTTTGTTTAAAAAGTGATCTAATATGCGCCCCATGAAATAACATTTTCAGATGTCAGTTTCATGTATTTAAATAATTAGATTGAATATTTGTGGGGTAAGTAACGAGAGTGATTTCACTTCTTGGCTTGATAAAAATATTCAAATTTTTTAAAGCAGTTTTATAGAGGGAAAAACAATGTTGGATTCTAAAGAACTTATTGTACTCGATCAGATACTTGTCCTCACCAAAGAAGGCAAAAATGATTTAGTTTATGAAAATGACACATTACTAAAAGTAAAGATGATCTCGAATCAGCACATTGTGGTCGAAGATGATTATCAGACCAATTTTCTATTAAAGCGACAAGATGAAAATGTAGTTTGGTCGTTTATTTGAGCTGAGAAGAATAGCATCTGAGTCGAAAAAATGGTCATAAAATTTTATTATTCAATGGCTTATTTTTATAGTGCAATTCTGTGATTTGGATGTTTATTCTCGTACAGTCAATATTTTTTTGTATTTTGACTCAATTGACACCATCCAAAGAAAAGCAGTCAATTCTATTTCTATGCTTTATCCTTAATTTGAATAAAACTATTGGGAAATAGCTAAGGATGGAACAGGCGATGCAAAATAATAAATTCACGACATTTTTGAGGCCTTTCGCTGTGTCATGTATCTTGGCATCATCATTTGGGGTGATAAGTCCAAGTTATGCTGCGCCCGAAGGGAAACTAGATTTAACGCTTTCTCCGCATTCACAAAATAAAGTTAAGCAATTATTAAACGATCCCAAAACTTGGCAACAGATTCCTAAACAAGTCACTTTATGTGTGTTTTCTCCGAATGGTGAGCATAGTGAAGCATTTGAGCAAGCAACCAGTTACATCACAGAAATTCCAAGTATCGTCCGTGTAGCCAAACAGTTTGGTGTAAACATGAACGTGACACGTCCTTCACATTTACAATTCAAATTAGACTTTGATTACCCAAAATTGAAAAAACAGGCATCGACTGTGGTCAATCTCAAGGTCTATACCAATGAAGCTGTATTAACTGAAGATTTCCGTAGTAAACGTTGTGATGGGGCTGGAATTAGTAACCTGCGCGCAAAACAGTTCAATAAGTTTGTGGGCAGTGTCGATGCGATAGGTGCATTACAAACCTATAAGCAGCTCAGTTCAGTGATTCAGGTTTTGGCTAATCCAAAATTTGATGAAAAGATGACAAATAATGATTATGAAGTGGTTGGAATTGTACCGTTAGGTGCAGCCTATATCATGGTGACTGATCGTAATATTAATACCTTAGCTAAAGCTGCAGGTAAGAAGGTTGCCGTTTTCCAATTTGATGAAACTCAAAAAAAATTGGTGCAGAATGTTGGTGCACAACCTGTATCTGTCGATTTGGTGACAGTAGGTGGTAAATTTAATAATAAAGAAGTTGATATCATGGCGGGACCGGCCATTTTATTTGAGCCGCTTGAGTTACAAAAGGGTATGACGGATAAATCAGGTAAGGCCGTCGGTGGAATTATTAAATTTCCTGTGATTCAGGTGACAGGGACGCTGATTATGCACCGTAATAAGTTTCCAGCAGGTATGGGATCGATTGCACGTGAAGTCATTTCTAAGCAGTTAAATCCTGCATTTGAATTTGTCGACAAGATTGAAGCAAAAATTCCTGATAAATTTTGGTTGAAATTGAATGAAAGCGACAAACCTGGTTATGTTCGATTGATGCGTGAAGCGAGGATTCAAATGACCAAAGAAGGTTTTTACGACAAAGATATGATGAAGTTGTTGAAACAGGTACGTTGCTCACAAGATCCAAGCAATTATGAATGTGCTTTGAAAGATGAGTGATAAGTCATATCCAAAGAATTGATCATTGAGTCTGCAGAAATGATTTACTTTATTTAGATTGATATCTATTAGAGTAAATCATGGATGTGATTAATAAGATTAAAAGTAAATTACAAAAACAGAATGTAAGCTTGAATACACCGGCAACATGGCAGGAAATTTTGGCTTTTGAATACAAGTATCAAGTCAAATTATCGCCAATTTTAAGAACTTACTTCTTAGAGTTTAATGGTATAGCTAACCGAGATATGGATGATAACTATTTTACATTTTTGTCGCTGGCTGACTTTCAATTATTCGAAAGTATTTCAAGCTACTATGATAAAGATAAGTATTTATATCCGAACTGTTTTGTATTTTCGGACTATCTAGTCTGGTGTTGGGGGTATGTGGTACAACTCGATCAGCTTGGTTTGGATGGTGTTGTATATCAAGTGGGAGGGGCAGAAAAAGTAAAAATTGCAGATTCTTTCACAGCATTTTTAAATCAATATTTAATCGATAGTGATGAATTATTATAAAAATAATTAATGGGGACTGTTAAAAGCATAAGGTTCATTCGAGATAAATGCTTTATTAAAGATATAATTAGAAGTTAAATTATTATTTTAATTATATTTAAAAAAGATACTCCAGAGGTGCCGCTGCATGGTCGTTACCCTGAACCCGATGAGTTCTCAGTGGTAAAGCGTTTTTAAGCAATATGAAACGATATTAGGCAACATTTGAACACACAATAAAGTAATTTAAGTTTATGTATTTAAAAGATAATAAATAAAAGTATCTGAAACAATATACAAGTGCATGACAATATATATAATTTGCCTACTATATGCCTATTTCTCCTAATTTGCCTATTTTTTTAAATTTTTTGCCTATCTTTTGCCTACTAATTTTTTACAATAAAAAAGGCGGTTAAACCGCCATTTGTGATGTTGATTCTATGCGCTGACTATCTATATAAGCTAGCACATCAGATTTCTTATACATGATCTTTCGATAATGCAATTTAGAAAAGGGGATTCCGCCACCTTCACATCGTTTTTTTTGCAACCATGAGAGTGACACATCTAGTACCGCAGCAATTTCTTCTGGTGAAAATGAAGCATCATTACTGGCAGTGTTGAATTTATCTATTTCCACTTGTTTTTCTTCACTATTCAATGTTCTCATGCTGCAGCCCTCACACTTGAATTAGATTTAACCCCTCTGACGCGGTACCCGAGTTTAGTTCGGCTCATGCCTATTTGATCTGCAGCAAGACGCTGGTTGCCTTTGCTGAAAATTAATGCTTTTTGAATGATGGCCATTTCAATATGTGAGAGGATTTTTTTAACAGCGGTACCTTCAACAGCAATGGCACTCTCAATATCATTTTCACAAAGAACAATCCCACTGGTTTTAGCCTTTAGCCAGGTATCCCACAAAGCTTCAACTTGATCGAATCTAAAGATACAGGTTGTATCTCTTTGTATTGATTGAATTGAACCATTTTCAGTCCAATCAATTTTCAGCACACCTAAGGCTTTAACATGGTCTGTAAAGTATGCTTGCTCAACTTTGATATTTAACATGACGCACCGCCTTTAATTACTTGGTGTGTTTTAGATTTAACTTTGGCCATAAGTAGACAGGTTTCATTGGTTTCTGAGTTGGCCAACTTGTAAAAGCTTTGGCTATATCGAACCATTTCAGCTTTGGTCATAAGCATAAGGTTCTCTAAGCGGCAGTCGGTTTTATCCATATTTTTAAACGCTACCACTTGGCCATCTGGAATAGGACCGTTAGCTTTTTCCCATACAACACGATGCTTGTGAGCAAATTCACTTGGTTCAGCAATTTTAATAATTACATAACCATCTTTAGAGCAAATTCGCTCATAGCCAATTGGCTTTTTATTCCATGCAACCTGGCCAGATCTAAAGTTTCCAGTGTTGGGTTTTACCAGGCCTTTAGTTCCCGTATTCCAAGGTTTATCACCTTTTTCAAAACAACCGGTTCTGCCAGTTTTCCACTGATTACGTGTGCAAAGTGATTTGATTTGATCAACAGTAAAATTCTCGTTGAATTTAAAATTCACTTTAGCTGTGAGTTCATTCCGCCCAAGGCTGCAATTAGACTTGATAAAATCTAATTGCTCAGGCGTGTATTTAATCGCTTGACCTCTTGGCATATTAACCCTCGTATTTAACATCGAGCAGCGGCGCTGATTGGTTTTCACTTAAACCTTTGTATTCAGCAACTAGTTTCACTGCTTCAAGTTGAGTTTCATGTGTTTTAATGATTTGCTCGCTAATGATTTCCATGTTTTGAGCACGAATAACTTCTGTGGCCAGATCTTCTTTACTTGCACTAGAAAGTCGATCAAGTTGGGCAAATAGAGCCTTATTTAAATCACCTAATGTATTCATGGAGTTCTCCCAACTACTTTAACCAGTGCGCGATATTGTTCTTGAAGTTGCGCTGCACGGTGTTCAATCCAACGGGTTTTTTGGCGTTCAAGTTCTTGTGAAGTGCAATATCGGTTCATGCTTTTAAAGAAATCTAAATTCTCTATAAATTGTTCTTCAGCTCGCTTTGTTGCTGCTTCTTGGCTTAATTCAACTGGTACCAGAACAAAACCATTTTGAGCGATATTTTTCATTATTTTCTCCAAATCGATTCTTTAAACTTGGCGTTGGCCACCAGATCCGTTATTTCTGATTCATTCACATTTTGGAAAATGTGAGTCATATTTCCACCGAATACATAAAGTATTCTGGTTTGGGTGGAGTAATTAAATTTCATGGCAGATCCTCATCTATAGAGGTTGCAGAGGCGGCTTGTTCAAGTTCAGCTCTTCGCGAACGGACATAACGCATCATTTCTGGTTGAGCTATTGGGTCCATAGCTGACACATCGATTTCAAGTGCATCCAGCGCAGTTAAATCTGGTGCATTTTGGATCTGTACCATTAATGATGGTTGTTTAGTTGCTTTATCGTTTTGAAGTTCCTCTAAACGTTTGTGCATATATTTGATTAATGGCTGGCGCTGTTCAGCAGACCATGAATTTGTATATTTAACTGCCGCGTTTACCTCCGCAGGTGTTTGAGCCTCATCTACATGTTTTTTTAGTGTGGCAAGTTTTTCCTGGTATTTATCCTCGTCCTCCTCAATTGGTTTGCGTTCAGTTTTTTTCTGATCACTCGCTGTATCCGCAGGTGTCTGATCTGCCACTAAAGAGGCTGATTTCTCCTCTAAATGCTTGGCCAGAACCGCATGCTCATAATCTTCCAATCCATTGCTCGTATTAATACGGCCATGAATGGTGTTTAATTTTGCAGATGAGTTGGCTTGCTGAATTTCACCAATAAATGCTTCACAAAGAACAGATAACTCAGGTTCAGATTTATCCTGGTTAAATAGCTCATGATCTTCGCTTTCAGCTGCAGCCTTTTCTTGTGCCAACTGTTCAAGTTTGGCAAGCTTAGCGGCTGTTATTTGTTCTTGCTGCGCTTCAGTGAAACCGTTTCTATCCAGGCCATAACAAGTGGTTTCGACTTCTTCTGCAGTCAAACAAGTAGCGATCGCATCAATAACAAGATCTTTGTTGTGTTCAACCTGTGGATCTACATCAACTTTTTTGCTTTCCCGTTTCTTAGGTTGTTTTCTTCCTGCATCGGGGACATCACTAATTGTTATTGCCAGTTCCAAACCCAAAAATGCATGATAGGCTTTCATCTGTAGCTTTGCATTTTCTAAATCTCGCTGCACAACGCCGCAATAAACAAGATTGTTTGCATCAGGAACATTTGATTTAAATGCCATTTCATTAATTGTTGCTTGAGAGAAATTAACAACAAAGATTTTTTGGCCATGGGTGAGTTCTTCAATAGTGCACGGTTTGGTAAATGAAATACCGGCTAATTCAATCTTTTCAATATCGATGCAGAACTGATAATCAGGACTTCCAAACACGGTACCAGGGAACTGGTCAAGCGGGAGGAAATCAGATTCAAGATATCGACATAATAGATTTTTACCATTTTGCAGAGCCGCGAAAGCATCTTGAGCATTTAAAATATTGTTCATGTTATTGTCCTTTTACTAATGCTTTCTTGATATATGGATCTAAGTCATCTTGTCTGAGTAACCATGACACATAATCCGCAGGCAGATCTTTAATTAGGGTGTTCTTATGTTTGCCATAAGGCATACGGGTAGGTATGCGAGCCTGTTCTGAGAATAGATACAAAGACTGCATATCTTTGATGCCGAGTGATTTGCAGATCTGTTTAAGTAATACTGCAGTCAGCAAAATATCTTGTTTTGCATTGTGAGCATTGCGGATAGATTCGCGTGACTTAACAGAACCTTTTGCCAACATGTAAATTAATGCTGAAAGATTGTGTGCAGCATCTGGCCAAACCATTCGAGATAGGGCCAATGTACAGATTGCTTTTGCATCAACTGATTTGTCAGCCAGTTTTATGGCTTGAATGTCATAATCAACATTGTGGCCAATGATGTATTGAATGCCTGCAGGTAAGCGAAAAGTTTCATAACCTGGCTTGCCTTCAATATCTGATTCAAGAATGTGGTGGACCGCCATAGCGCCGTAGCTAATTGGCTTAGGGCTTGAAAAGTACTCATCAAAACAAGCATCTTTATCAACAATTAATTCACCGCTATCAAGAAAACTTACAGGAACATGAGCAATCTCAATTGGATAACCATTCATGTCGTGGGTTTCGGTATCTAAAATTATTGCGTTCATGCATGAAATCCTGCAGTTTCAAATCGCTCTTTGCGAGCTTGGTTTTGGTTTTTAAGCAACTTAACTTTTACCGATTCAATCATTAGATTGTTGTCTTTAACAGCCAACTGCGCCTTATAGCCGTTTGGAGCTTCTACACGTCCTTTGATTGTTCCAACGCCGTTACAGGTAGTGGCCTCATAGGACCAGATATAAGTTTTCATAATCAGATCCTAGTGATGCATTTGGCTATTTTGTTGGGATGGGGTGTGAGCGGGAATATTGATGTTCCAGCCCATTAGATCGGATTTAGCTCGGCAACTATTATTAATTCCTGCCCCGTATTGCGTGTCCTTGAATCGATTTATCGCTTTAACCAGTACGTCAGGATCTTCAGTGTTGCTAATTGCTTTCAAAGCATCCTGATAAAGCTGATGAATAGAGCGTTTAGATTGGCTGCCTTGCTTTGCATTATTTGAGGCATTGTTTTGAGCAGGTGTATGAGAATTTTGCTCAAGATAGGCATAGTCATAGTTATATAAATATTTGCTGCCATCGAAATTGCCCAGGTAAACATCAGCAGCTACGCCTACAGCTTTAAGAGCAACGCCAAGAGCATCAGTTACAGCTTTTTTGTAGCCTTCATCAATTGCAACCAATTTACCTTTTTGAATTTCAACAATAGCTGAACCACCATTACCGAAAAATTCCTCACCCCATACACCATCAATTTTGGTTTTTACAGCGACCTCTGCAAAAGCCATAACTGTGCCATCAGCTGCGACCTCTGACCATAATCGAACATTCCTATAGGTCCAACCATGACCCACAGGACCAAATGCTTGAGTCATTGCCATTAATCGCCACTGAGGGTTGATGTCAGATTTACCTTTCAGATAGCCAAACTCAATTTTTTTCAAGAAATTAGTCGGTGTTTGTTTAACGCTATTCCAAATATGAAGATTTGGCATTTTTTCTTGATTTGACATGTCAGATCTCCTTAATTAGATCGTGCATTTTTATATGCAATTTTTTGGTTTGCGCTGTATGGGGTGCGCTGAAAACAATCCTTTGCGAACATAGCTTTACGCTCTTGGTCTCGCTGCTTAGCTACTTCTTGTTTTAGATTGCGCATAATCCATGGCTTAGATTTCAAATACTCAGGTTCAACTGGTGAGCCGCCGTTCTCGTTTTCGATACGAATATCCGTAAGCTTCCAGTTTGAAGAGAATATTTGAGGACCTAAACGAACGTGGTAACGCCCCTGGTCATCGCGAGTAATGAACTCGCGGAATGGGGTAGTGAATTTGGTAATGCTCATAATCACCCCCGAACCATTTTGTTTTTTTCGATATGGGCGGTGATGATAGAGATCATGTTTCGGATATCATCAGCGTTTGTGAAGTCGCCGTAATTGTTGCCATTGGCATCAAATACTTGGTCAACTGCTAGATTCTTGATATCAATTGCTGTGAAGTCACCACCAAGCTGGCCATTGCTATCCTGGAAAGAATCAAAGTCAAAGCTTGTATAAACTCGGAAGCCATCAAGATTAATGACCGCTTGGCCTGTACTTTCTGATGTGATTTGAACTGCTAACACGCCGTAAGTTGATTGCGTATTTGCATAGTTGTAAGAAGGGGTAACTTCAACAGGCTTGGTAACCAGTGCATACGCACCAGTCAAAGCACCAATACCAAGGGCTGCAACTGTGCAATTTTTTAACAAGCTCTTGCCCATTGCATAGTTGCGATTGTGGTTTAAAACATTTTGTTCCATAATGAACCTCATGTAAGTGAAAGGCCCCGTCTAGTCCGCCAAGATTTTTCGGGGCTTTTTGCTGTCTATGAGATTTATTAAACCTTAGATTTAAATCGATTGCAACTATTGTTTAAACTGTAGATTTAAAAACTTGTTAAATCTATAATTTAAGAATAAAAAAACTGGCAAAATGCCAGTTTTGATAAAATTAAATTTACTTTTGTAGTTTATCTCGTTTGCATAACTCAACTAGTTGTTCATTTGTATATATCGGAATAAAGACACTATCTCCACAGCTCTCTGAGAGTAACTTAACTTCATCTACGCTTAATAAAAGTGGTTCATTGTTAGATGCATAATGGTTGATTTTATCAAGTAATTTATTGATTGGTAATTCTGAGTTGTTGAAATTCATAGTAATTCCTTAAGTTATCTTCTAATTCGCTTTACAACTTGTTTCCACCAATATTGACCGATAATAAATATTCCTTCCGCTTCAATACGTTTAGGAGAATAGTATTCATCTGGGTATTGATTTTTATCAGGATTGGCTGAGGTAGCTTTAAAACCACCTTTACCTTCTTCATTCCAGTTTGATAAATATTTGATTTTTGTATCATCACCAACTTGAAATGCGTATATCTCACCGTCGAAAATTGTTGTAGCAGACATATCAACTGATATGGCTTGGCCATCTTTTAATTTTGGAAACATGCTTTCACCTCGGACATGGATTACCTTGGTGGAAGATGGTTGAACATTGCATTCGCGGACAAGTTCAGCAGGGAAAAGCATTTTTTTGGTACTTGGAGATTGTAGATTCAAGTATCCATTCCCAGCACTTACATAAACATCATCATAATAATCTATTGCCACATATCCATCCGGTACAGGATCGTCATAACTATATGTTATTACCTGCATTTCAGAAACTTCTGCATTACTTTTCTCTGGTTCTAGCATTACACCAGATCCATCCAAAAGCCATCCAGAATTAACACCTGTTAATGCTGCTAACTTCTTTAGGGTATCTCGACCAATCTTTCCATTTTTCCAGTTAGTTGCAGCTTGGGCTGAATAGCCAATTTTAACTGCAGCCCCTGACCATGAAAGGCCAGCATGATCTAACGCACTTTTAATTCGTTGAACAAGTAGATCCATAACGATAATCACAACAAACCATTGGTTTAAAATTTTAATAGTTAATTTAATGAGATTGAAGCAACCATAGATTGTATTGAAATTAAATCTATGGTTTAATTTTTTGAGAATTAACCATAGGATTTAAATCATGAGTCGAATCCAAGTAGAAAATACAGATCTCTCTGAGGTCGATAATCCCATTAAATATGCCTTTGATATGGTTGGTGGCCGTACCAAAGCAGCCTCTCTTTTAAATCGTTCATACATGGCAATGAGCAAAATGGAAAAGAGAAAAGTACTACCTAGAACGGAATATACAGGCGAAACCAATTACGCAGAAACCTTAGCAAAACATAGCCAAGGAGCTTTTACAGCTTCTTGGTTAAAAGACAAAGCAAAGCCTGAACAAAGCATCAGTAAGTAGGTAGAAATGCACACTTACACATATTGCAATCAGCTGCAAATGTAGAAGGAATTTAACTTTTAGTAAACGTGAATAAAAACAAGGATTCACATATGAGTGAAATAACTTTAAGTCGCGAAGCCAAAATTGCAATCAACGCAATGATTAACCAATCCGGCGAAATTGAACCTAAGGAAATTGCCCAAGTGTTGGGTGTATCACATAAAACTGTCCTGAATTATGCCAATCCTAATATGGACCAGCATATGCCTAGCTTAAAAGCTATTGAGGCAATCATGACGTACACAAGAAATACCGCTTTGATAAAAGCCTGGGCTCATAAATTTGGTTTGCTTTGCGTGCCGGCTAATACAACCAATGAGAATGAGCATCAAATGTCAGTGCTTGAGTCATTACTCAGTATGAATATTGGAAATGGCCAGATAAACCAATCAGTCCACAACATTATGGCTGACGGGGTTGTCACCCCTGATGAATTGAATGATGCAGATTTAATTTTGGAAGAAATAGAAAGAAATATTCAGGCAATCAGGCAAGCCCTAAAAAAAGAATGCGGCAAATATTTATCGGCCATACAAACAAAAAAAGCCTGATCTGGTCCATCAAGCTTTTTGTGTTCATTAATCGAAGGAATCAAGAACATGACAAATATATCAAAACACCCATGCGCTAACAAGTGCACCAGTTTTAAAGATGAGCAGTGCAGTACCTGTCTAGTGATGGGTGATGATGAATTTATTGAAAATCGTATCTCTCCAAAATGCAAATCAATTTCCAATGATGTGCAGATCCATTTGAGTAAAGCACTTGCAGCGCAAAAGGAGGTCTCATGAATTCCTCTAAACTTCCAGAGCATAAACAAACTCAGATAATCCAATCTTGGCATGAGCCAGCATTAAGAACTCTAAACAGTTATTTGGATGTTCGGAAGGCGAATTTACGCAAGATTAATCGAGATGAGGCTAATGCTGCAGTAACACGTGATGAGCTAATCGAAGCATTAAGTAAAGATCATCGAATTTCATATCAAGATGCTGGGATGATTATTTCTAGTCTGCATCGATGTGAAAAAATCATCATGTTCGGCCGGTTCATTCAAGTGACAGACCAGGGCGGTGAAGCATGATACATGAATCAGCGCAATCTGAAATTCAGCAAGGCGCTTTGTTTGTGATTAATCATAGCGGAGGCAAAGACAGCCAAGCCATGATGATAAAACTACTTGAGTTTGTACCTAAGGATCAAATCCTTGTTGTGCATGCCAGTTTGGGCTTTATGGAGTGGCCAGGTGCAATGGAACTGGCCCGCGATCAAGCTGCTGCAGCTGGTGTTGATTTTATTGTGGCCAAAGCTAAAAAGTCTTTCCTTGATATGGTCCTAAAGCGGTTCCAGGAACGCCCTGAGGTTCCATCTTTTCCTGCGCCTAAATATCGTCAGTGCACCAGTGACTTGAAACGAGATCCGATTAAACGAGAAGTTCGCCGTTACGCCAAAGCTCATGGTTTTAATCGAATTGTTAATTGTATGGGGTTGCGTGCAGAGGAATCTGACAACCGAGCAAAGCAAGAAGTTTACAAACCTACCGGCGAAAATGGGAAAGCTGGACGTGCATGGTTTAACTATTTGCCGATCCATGACTTTAGCATGAGTATGGTTTTTAGGACTATTCAAGATGATGGCCAACAACCGCATTGGGCGTATCAGAATAACGATCGGCTGAGTTGCATTACCTGCATTATGGCCAGTGCTGCAGATCTTATCCATGGTGCAAGCCAAAACCCACAAGTCTACGCATTGATGTGTCTAATTGAACAGGTCACAGGATATGCATTACACGCAAGTATGCGAACCCTGCCAGATCTAACCGGTATTCAGCCCGATTATTCACTTTTAACTGAATACCAGGATCTAGTTTCAAAATTTTCCAATACGCGCTCTTACAGAAAACGTATTCCAGTGCTGGAGGTTGCAGCATGAGCAAATACACACCGAATTCATTCCAGGTAACCAATGCGTTTGTTGATGAGGCAATGAATAAGATATCAGATCCCGCGGTTAAGATTTATCTAATCATTAACCGTAAGACACGCGGCTGGAATAAGGAGGAGGATGCACTATCTATATCTCAATTAGAGAAGCTATCAGGGAAAAGTCGCCCTACAGTTGTTAAATGTACCACTGAGTTGGTTAAGGTTGGCCTAGTAAAGTTACATAAGAAATCTGAGCATGGAAATGTATTTTCATTAACCGATAATTATAACGTTGGGACCTTGATTAATTTCCCCGGTAAAAGCGGCGTATTGGTTCAGGCATTCAGCTTATTTAATGGTCAGCTAGTTAAAACGTTTAACTACCAGAAGCTTGTTCCAAAAAAATCCAACAGAGGCAGAAAAAGCAAAAAACCTCGCTTAAATTTTCCGCATAAATCAAACTTGCTAGTTAAAGCGTTTAACTACCTTGAATCACCTAGCCAGTTAAACCGTTTAACCCCTGCTAGTAAAAGCGTTTTACCTTTACTAGTTAAAGCGTTTAACACACAAAACACACTATCAAAACACACTAATCAAAATAAAAAAAATAAGTGGTTTATTTTTGAAAATTTGAAAAGTGAAATTCTTTCGATCGACAACTCAATCGATACCAACGAGATTTTTAATGCGGATTGGTTTAACCGTGAATACAACAACTTCGTTGGCTTCAATGAAAACCGCAATCACTCAGATAAGGCGATGGTTACTTTCTTCGCGGAGTGGATGCTAAAAGCACGTGCCAAATACGCGAAGATGAAAACACCGGCACAACGTTTTTCTGAAAACAAAAATTCCAATGGCCAGCAATCACTTTCTGAAAACACAGTACCTGAGGTAATTAATTTTGCCTCTGACAAGCAGCTGTACACATTCGCAAGACAATTGGTTTTTCATCCCGAGTTCAAAAATTCATTTTGTGGTCGTGGCGAAGATTGGCAGGATGCGGCAAAACGCATGGCCACACTGCTATCAGATCCAGTCAAACAAAAACCATATATCCCATATTTATTCGAGTTGGGCTTTAAACCGACCAAAGGAGCTGCAGCATGATTAATTTAAATACGCCTGCAGGTATTCAAAACCTGAAAGCGATCGTTCAAGAGTTTGATGCTTGTTTGTATGTCGAGCGCGATTACTTCTTTGATAAACACTACACGCTGGTCCAATGCGAGGCAGACATTGAAAAAATACGTGCTGCAGTGAAAGCGGCTGAATTGCGCAAAGGGGTCCAGATCAAAGTTGATTTCTCACACGTACCAGACAAAGGGATGCGCCGTATTAGATTCAAGGGCCATGGTGTTGTCGATCGTTGTGAAGATGGCCGTGTATTTGGTCGATTGGATGATGGCAGACCATTTTGCTGTTTCGTTTCTGATGTCGATCTCTTAGATCCAGACGCAGTAGCCAACAAACCAAAGGGCTATGCAGAAATGATGATTTTGCGCAGTGCATATGTGCAGGGCAATAGATCACCTGAGGCAAAACAAGCAAATAGCCAATACATGCTGATCCGCAGGAAAGGGCTTTTAAGCCAGGTTAAAAAAATGGCTGAATATTTGGGAGATGGACCATGAAATTATCAAAATCTCAAAGAGAAAATTTAAAGCAAAAGTTTGGTGGTTATTGTGCCTATTGTGGTGATGAATTGGGCGGAAAATGGCATCCAGATCATTTAATTGCAGTAGTCAGAGATTTAACTACAGGAAAGCCTACTAAGCCTGAAAATGATGTTTATGAAAATCTAATGCCTGCATGCACGCCGTGCAACCACAACAAGCGATCAATGTCGCTTGAATCATGGCGAGATCTATTAACTCATTATCGTGATGTACAGGTAATTCGAGATTGCTCTCAAATTCGCCACTTACTCCGTTTTGGTTTAGTCCAATTTATTCAAAAGCCAGTTGTCTTTCATTTCGAGAAATGGATGGAGCAGCCAAAGAGTAAGTATAACTGGTCAATAATTCCTGAGCACGTTCAATTCATGGCAACTGATGAAGATGGCATGGCATGTGGTTGGTTAGTGAAGCCACAAATCATGGGCGATGCTTGGAGACACCAGTCTCATCTTTCAGCCTTTTTCAATATCGATCGCAGAAGCAATTATTTAAATCATTATCGTGGAGACTGGAAAGATTCTCTTGAGCAACGTCCAGAGGAGAAAAGCCAGTGAACACAATACAAACCCAAGAAAAATGCCAACACGGTTATGACGTTGCATGCCTGTTTTGCGGTTTTGGCACCATAAATGGTCAGCGCGTTTATCACTCATGGGCCAAAGAACGCCCGATTTCTCGTAGACGTAAACGCAAATTAAGCAAGCAAGGTAAAACCGTTTACTGGTCCAAGCATTTAGAACAATACGTTTATGTGATGGGAGATAAAGCATGATTCGAGTCGGTATCGATTGCGGCGTTAAGACAGGTTTTGCTGTGGCCACCAAAGGTGTTTTGAATCGAGTTGAGACATTGACGATTACAAAGGCGATGGAAGCGGTCAAAGAGCTTCATGGTCAAGATCCTGATTTAGTTGTTCGTATTGAGGATGCACGTTTGCGCACTTGGTTCGGATCTGCAGATGCGCGACAAGCTAAGTCGGGGGCTGGTGTACGTGAGGGCGTAGGATCTGTTAATCGTGACTGCAGTATTTGGGAGCAATTCTGTAAAGAGCAGGGTATTAAATTTGATTTGGTACATCCAGCAGCAAACATGACAAAAACCAAAGATGCATATTTTAAAAAAATAACTGGCTGGGTAGGCATAACAAGCGAGCACAGCCGCGATGCAGCAATGTTAATTTTCGGACGGTTGAAATGAGACAGAAAAATAATGATTGGTTGTTAATTATTGCATTCATCATATTCGCCATCGTTGTTGTGGCGGTAAATACATGGAACACGGTTCAAGTTTGTAAAGGTCAAGAGGTGTATTGGGTTAATGGAACTCAATTCACATGTAAGTTTTTTAAGCAGTAGGAGCGCAATGTATGTTAGTTGAAAAGTTTGATTTTTTGGAGTTGTTGCGTCTTGCTATTGCTCAAAGTGAGGGTAAAGGAAAAATTACTAAAAGCGTTGTACTTGGTGAAATGACCTTGTTATCACCAGGTGCAAAGTTGTGGGCAGAACTTCTCCTTGAGCGCGTTGATTTTGAGAGGATTGCTATCATCACACCCGCAGAGGAACAGACCGAGTTATTTATCAGTAAATATGACTTTAACTATCAAGTTGAACGCCGTATAGAAGATAAGCCAGGGAAAGTGGAGTTTAAGACTGGTGAAATCAAATCAGCTTTGTTTTTTAAAGTCCGCAACAAGATGGCCAGAATCATTCACCAGGAAATGATCAAAAAAAACTTTAAGCCCAATAATCCACAAGGATCTTTAGAGAACGTGGCCAAAGCTATGTCAGAGGTTGTTTTGCGCGGCCATTTATTTGTAAAAGCAATGTGCCCGCCGTGCCAGGGCTTAGGTAAATTAGAAATTTTTGATAGCAAAAATAATCCAGCCAGTACCAAGTTTTGCCAAAAATGTGAGGGCACAGGAAAGCGACCTTATACACTTAAAGAAAAAATAGACATTGCTCATCTAACAATTACCAAGACTGCGTACATCAAGAGTTATCAAAAATATGAGCAACTTGGGGAGTCTATAGTTGCAGAGTGGGAGAATCAGATCCGGGACAAATTGGCTAAGTCATTTCATTTTGAGTTTAACGATTCAAATCAAGTTGCATCATTTGCTTGACAGCAAGGTATACAGTTCAGTATAAGTATTTCTAAAATGGGCGTTTTATTAATTAGATGCCCTCAAAGGTTTCCAAAGCTCGCATATGCGGGCTTTTTTTATGTCTGGTATAACCTAGCGAACTCCGTAGAAGGGTTTATTTTCTACGGGGCCTTATGCACCTTGGGCAAGAGCATATTGAATAAATTGCCCACCCTTTCAACCCTCACTCGCAGTAGCGCAATGCGAGTCAACTAGCCGAGCGTATTTCGGCACATGAAAGCCCCGCTAACATACTAGTTACTGCGGGGCTTTTTATTTTTCCTGTTTGGAGAAACCATGGATCGAAATATTGATAAAGAGATTCGGGAAACCGAGCAAGAATTAAAGCATGTAGGTAGTTGTACAACCAAGGGCCTAACAGCCGAACAGATCGCTCAACTAGATGAGCGATTTTTTTTGGCCATTAAAAAATTATCCTGGCTTAAAGGTCGCCGTGATGTGAGGGTATTTGAATGGAAGCCAATCAATATTTTCAACTTACAAGGAAACGAGAGCATAAAACAAAGCCACGTTTCAAGCCATTGCCGAAAGCGAATGAAAAATACTTAGAAGCTTTTGAGGATATGGAGCGAGCCTTACAGATTTTGGAAATTAAATATGAAACATTGTTCCAGTTTAAATCAACCAAACATTGGCGCTTTGATTTCCATTTAATTGAGTTTCGAATCCTAGTTGAAATAGCGGGTGGACCTTGGTCTGCAGGTCGGAAAAGAAAACAGTTTTCACATGATGCTGATCGTGAATACACCGCATATGAAATGGGATTTACTATCGTACGGTTAGAGTCAGCCGCAAGATTTAAAATTAATGAAGCGGGGCCATTACAGATACAAGCTAGCTTTGCACAGCAATGGCTTAAAAATTTAAAGAGGCATACATTTAATGAGCCAAATAAGACCATTTCCACCGACTGACTTGATCGATCAAGCTGATAGTGAGGAAGCAATACGCCTTGCACCTGCACCAGATCTTATGCAGTGGGTAATTGATAATTTTCTTACTATAGGTGGACCATTGCACAATCCTGATCATGATCATATCGCTGAGTTATTACATGATTGTGAGGGATTTTTAGCATTTGCATGGGCATCACAGGCATGTACTGTAAAAAAACAAATGGTGTCTGGCCAATGTGAGAAAGTCATGTTTAACGTTGGTGGATGGCGAAAAGCACGACAAGAGCAACAGATGCGAGACTGGTTCGGTTATGTACCATCTTATTTGATCACTATCGATGCCAGTTTTTGCGAGCAATCCAGCGATAGAGATTTTTGTGCTTTGATTGAACATGAGCTATATCACATCGGCGTGGAACGTGATGAGGATGGCGAGCCTCTCTACAGTGACATGACAGGGTTACCAAAGCATTATTTGGCTGGCCACGATGTTGAGGAGTTTGTCGGTGTGGTCAAACGATGGGGAGCAAGCGAGAATGTTAAGCGACTAGTAGAAGTCGCAAAGCAAGCGCCGTTTGTATCAGATGTAAATATTTCCAAGTGCTGTGGGACTTGTCTTATTAATTGAGCCATTAGGTTCATTTTTTTTGCCTATTTTGTTGTACCTAGTTGTACGAGGTTGAGCACATGGCAGCATTAAAAGAGCCAGTAAAAATATTTATTGTTCAAGCTCTTGCGTGCCGTGATACACCTCAGCAAGTAGTTGATCACGTCAAACAAGAATTTGATATCGAAATTAGTCGTAGCCAATGCCAGGCATATGATCCAACAAAATATTCTGGAAAGAATTTAAGTGAAAAGTATGTTCAACTTTTTAATGAAACACGTAAAAAGTTTGACGATGGGCTTATAGATATACCAATTGCAAGTAAGCATTACCGCATGAGGCAATATGACAAGTTGCTAAATAAGGTAAAAAATATCCCGATGGCATTAAAGATCATGGAGCAAGCTGCAAAGGATAGCGGAGGCCAATTCACGAACAAAATTGAAAATTCAATTAAAAATGAAATTTCATATCCATCAGGTTTAGGACATTTCTATGGAAGAAAATCTACCGACTCTGAATCCAGTTCTTGAGGATTTCTGGTTGGAGCCAGCGCGTAATAAAGTCTTATACGGCGGGCGGTTTTCATCAAAGTCATGGGATGCTGCTGGATTCTCAATATTTCTTGCAGATAATTATAAATTGCGCGTCCTATGTGCTCGTCAATTTCAGAACAAAATAGAGGAGTCTGTTTATTCACTTCTTAAGGTTCAGATTGAGCGATTTGGTCTTAAAGATCGATTCAGAATATTGAATAACAAAATTGAGAATATTCACACTGGCGCTGAGTTTTTGTTTTACGGTCTATGGCGCAACATTGATGAGATTAAATCATTAGAGGGTGTTGATATATGTTGGCTGGAAGAGGCGCACAATATATCAAAGGAGCAGTGGGAAATTTTAGAGCCGACTATCCGTAAGGAGCATTCACAGTTTTGGATTGTATTTAATCCAAAGTTGACCACTGATTTTGTATATCGCCGTTTCGTGACCAATCCGCCGCCTAATACAGTGGTCCGTAAAATTAACTATCCAGATAATCCGTTCCTTTCTCAAACAGCTCTTGCTATTGCTGCTGCAGCAAAAGAGGAGGATGAGGATAACTACAACCATATCTATTTAGGTTATGCAAAAGAGGATGATGATTCAGTCATTATCAAACGTAGTTGGATCTTGGCTAGTATTGATGCTCATCTAGAATTAGGTTTTGAAGGCCTAGGTACCAAGAGAGTAGGTTTTGACGTTGCTGATGATGGCGATGATAAATGTGCTAATGCATTAAGTCATGGATCTATCTTGCATGATGTAGATGAATGGAAAGGGCTTGAAGATGAGCTCTTAACAAGTTGCACCCGTACTTATACGTTAGCAGAAAAGCATCAAGCTAGAATAATTTATGACTCAATTGGTGTGGGGGCCACATCAGGATCTAAGTTTAAAGAATTAAACGCTCAAAGGAATTTACACATTAAATATCTAAAGTTTAATGCGGCTGATGCAGTACACAATCCGGAAGGCGTTTATGACGGGACTCAGGTTAAAAATAAAGACATGTTCTACAACCTGAAAGCACAGTCCTGGTGGTTATTGGCAGATCGGTTTAGAAATACCTATAACGCCATTAAGAAAGGTCATAAGTATCCTATTGATAAATTAATCAGTATCTCAAGCGAATGCTCACACCTTGAGCAATTAATGGATGAGCTATCAGCGCCAAGGCGACAATTTGCAGATGATGGACGTGTAAAGGTAGAGAGTAAAAAGGATTTAAAGAAACGCGGTGTAGAAAGTCCTAACGTTGCAGATGCAGTTGTAATGACTTTTGCGCCTACCGCTCATGCGTCCACAGTATTTGATTAGGAAAATATATGTCTGAGACTAAAAAGCCCGATGCTATTGGCGATGCTGGGGCATATACGAATTTTGTTTCCAATATTGGTACAGAGCGTGATAAGGCATCACATGGACATTTCGTAAACAAAGTTATTCCAGATGATCAACTTGAAGCGGTTTATCAACATTGGTTAGCCAAGCGGATTGTAAACCGTCCTGCTAGTGACATGTTGAGAGCAGGTTGGTTTTATGAAGGGATTCAGGATAAAGACTTGGCAAAGCTTGAGGAGGCCTGTAAGCGTTTTAATTTTGACAATGTCCTGTTGTCTAGTTTGGTGTTATCTCGCTTGTACGGCGTTGCATATATCCTGTTAGGTACCGTCGATGGAGGCAACCTAGATCAGCCTTTTGATTTAAACAAATTGGGAATAGGCCGTTTAGAGTTCTTTACTGTACTTAAGAAAAAGTATCTTAAAGCCGATACCACTAAATATTTACCTCCAAGCAAATGTGGTGGCCAGCTAAAACAACCTGAGTTTTATAAACTTAAACTCGATGGAGCAGTTGAGCAGAGGATTCACTACACGCGTTTGATTAAGCTTTGCCATGCTGATGTGGTTAATGAAGAGCCGCAAAGTATTTTGCAAGAAGTCTACGAAGATTTGCTTGATCATGCTGCAGTTAAAAAGGGTTCAGCCAGTCTGGTCCATGAATCAAAAATCGATGTGATCAGTACACCAGGATTAGTGGACAAAATCAGGGACGATATGAAGGCAGTAGCTGAACGATTCTTGAGTGTAGGCCTGTTAAAGAGCCTTAACGGTATGATCGTTTTAGATAAGGAAGAAGAATACGACTCTAAGACCTATAACTTTGCGGGTCTGCCAGACATGATGCGTGAGTTCTCTATTCAAGCGTCTGGTGCAGCTGATATCCCTTATACGATTTTGTTTGGCCAATCACCTGCTGGCATGAATGCCACTGGTGAACATGACACCCGCAACTATTACGACAGCATAGCCACAAAGCAAACATGGATGCTTAAGCCCTTCATGTTGCAGCTTTTAGATGTGATCTGCCAGACCACTTTTGGACGATTGATACCAGAGCTTGGGGTTGTTTTTAACCCATTATGGCAACTAGACGCTAAAGTCCGATCCGAAGTGGAAAAGGCCAATGCTGAGCGGGATGCTAAATATCTCGATATGGGTGTTATTACTGAGCCACAGATTGCACGTCAGCTTTTAATTGACGAGGTTTACTCTGTGATTGATGAAGCCCATATCAAGCAACTTGAATTAATGGTGACGCCAGATGACGACAATAATCAAGATTCTGAAACCCCACCTGCAGGAAAGTAAGAAACGTAAAAAGGGGCGTAAGGCAACAAAATTAAGACCAGTAAAAGTAAATCGCCGTATTGAGTTTTACTATATACGGCAATTACTGGCCATTTCTAAATATTGTCAAGATCAGACTAAGGAATTAGTTATC
Organism: Acinetobacter genomosp. 15BJ; assembly: GCF_000400715.1. Classification (GTDB taxonomy): domain Bacteria; phylum Pseudomonadota; class Gammaproteobacteria; order Pseudomonadales; family Moraxellaceae; genus Acinetobacter. The sequence goes on from NZ_KE007347.1 coordinate 24,129, forward strand.
CCAACAGTTGGCCAGAATATCGGTGATGCTTGGTTTTCTGACATGATTGCTGCGTTTAAAGGAAAGCTTACTAAGTATGTAATCGAAATTGCTAGGCCAATTGCTCAGAAAGTTGTTGGTGACACAAGCAAAGAAGTGGATAAGCAAATTGCTGAACATACCAAGTCTATTATTGGGGTGGACCTAACGCCGTTTTATCGTGCTGCTGATATTCAGGATGTGGTTGATACCAATATTGAGGCCAATGTCGCTTTAATCAAATCGATACCACAGCAATACTCGGATAAAGTTGAGGCACTGGTCCATAATGCATTGCAGACAGGCCAGACAAATGAAGAGTTAGCAAAGGAAATTGCCAAGCTCGGTCAAACGACTGATTCCCGTGCACGTTTAATTGCAGCAGATCAGATGGGTAAGATTAATGGCCAGATCAACAAGGCTCGTCAGTTATCCATGGGGGTTGAAACTTACACCTGGCAAACTGCTAAGGATGAACGAGTGCGTTTAGACCATCAGCATAAGCAGGGCAAGACATTTAGATGGGATAATCCTCCAACTGGTGGCCATCCTGGAGAACCTATTCGGTGCCGTTGTACGGCGTTGCCAAATTATGAGGATATTCTGATCGAATAGTTTATACTTTTTGGATTACGTTAATTATTTGGTAAGAACGTGACTGATAATGGTGTGTTTGAAAAAGAAGAGTTAAAGGCTGAAACAGAGAGATATAAAGTTTTATTTGATTTTTATAAAAGTGAATATGATGCCTTAAGGAATGAATATTACAAGGTCGAGGATAAAGCTGCTAAATATTTGACATCACTATCAGTTTTATCGGGAATATTATTAGTGTTGTTCAAAGAAGTCATTAACAATTTTCAGCTTAACGTTTTGTCTTCAATTCAAGTTTCTATTTTATGTTTATTGGTTTTAAGCATTTCAGCTTCATGGCGATTTATATTTATGGTTTTAAAACCTGTAAGCGTTAAAAGCTTTCCATATTCACAAAAAGGTATTGATTATTTCGATTCTGTTAAGCTAAGTACCTTCTATTATTCAATGTCCATTGAATACGTCAATTTGATAGATAGCTATAAGGGTGCAATAGAGAAAAAGACAGAATTTTTGAAGAGAGCTTTTTCTGAAATCAAATGTTCAGGTTTATTGCTTTTGATATTTCTTAGTTCATTTTTTATTGGTAATGTATTATTTTCTACAGTCAAATTTTAAGGAAATATAGATGAGTGAGAACAAACCACCTGAATATGTACCACCTCCGAATTCAGAGCTTGTTGTTAAATCTAATGACAAACCAATTAAGACAAAGTAATTAATTATGAAGTAGATAACCCACCTTTTGGTGGGTTTTTTTATGGGCGCAATTTATGAAAATAATTTATCAACTCAAAGTTGGTGACTTTGCGCCAAGCGAATCATCACGTTCATTTACCAAAGAAGGGTATTTGAAATGTGTGACTGTACGCTTGGCAAAAGCACCTCAGGTACGCCAGTACCAGGCATATGAATTTTCCAATCTGGAAGGGTTCACCCCTGATCAGACGATTAATGTCTACACGCCTGCAGACGAACTATTTAAACCTGAAGCGGTCCAAAGCTTTAATGGTGTTGATGCTACTGACTACCACCCACCCAAGAATGAGATTAACGCATCCAACTGGAAGGATTACCACATTGGCTACTGTGAGAACGTGCGCCAAGAGGGTGATTACCTGGTTGGGGATTTACTCATTAAAGACAAGATCAGCATCGATCTTATTCAAAGTAATGAGCGTATCGAGATGTCACTTGGGTACGCAGCCATTCTTGTTATTGAGCAAGGAACGGCGCCTGATGGAACACCATATCAGGCCAAATTTATTAACTTTTTAGGCAATCATGTAGCACTAGTTAAATACGGTCGCTGCGGTGGTGATTGCCGTATCGGTGACCAAAATCACAATCATCCAAACGAGGATAAAACAATGGAAGTATCGGTAAACGGCATGCGTTTTGACATTGGCGATAATAAAGCCCTGGCAGATGCATTAAAGATTCAAGAAGAGCAGCTGAAGAATATGAAAGCTGCAAAATTGAAAGTAGGTGATCAACAATTTTCGATTGGGGATGAATTAACGGCCGTTCAAGCGGTTGTAGATAAACTCCATACCGATAAAGCCACGCTTGAGCAAAAAGTTGGGGATTTAGAAAAAAACCAGATTACACCTGAGAAGTTGGAACAGGCTGCAACTGAACGCGCCGCCGTAGTTGCCGATGCCAAAGCGTTGGTTCCATCAATCAAAACTGATGGTTGCAGTTGTGAGCAGATCAAGCGCGATGTGATTGCAGCTAAAGCTGGTGATGCTTTGGTGGGTGCATTATTAGGATCTGTTTCAGTGGGTGATGCCAAGCCTGAACAGATTGATACTGCTTTCCGTGCGCTGTCTGCAGTAAAAGGTACGGTACCAACCAATCCCGTGGGTGATGCCCTCAACCATCAACAACATATTAATGCTGGTGACGGTAAACCATCAGGTAATAACGATCAACCTGGCTACAGTAAAGCTGACGCTTACAAGAAAATCTAAAAGGGGATATTTAATCATGGTTCAACAATTAAATGCAGTTGTAGGGCAGCGAGGACGCTTAACGGCGTATGAGTCTGTCTTATCTCTACCGTTATCAGGTTTGACTTTAGTCAATGACGGCGTTGTTGTCGTTCGTACAACAGATGGAAAATCTGTTAAAGCTGTTTCAGCTGCAACGCCAACACGTTTCGGCGTAGTAGTTCGTCATGGTGTTGGCAAGACTGGCAAAGATACAGCAGGCAAAGAAGCTTACAAAGCCGGCGACATGCTACCAGTCATGTTTTCTGGTGCAATTTGGGTAAAGCCAACAGCACCTGTCACCGACATAACAGCAGCTGTATATGTAAAGACAGCGAATGGTACTGAAAGTGCGCCGTTGGGATCATTATCAAGTGTGGCCACTGATGGTACCGCATTACCTGGTGCAGTTTGGGAAACTCTAACAGGGGCAGATGGTTTAGCCCTTATCAATCTTCGTGGAGCATAATAAAACATGAGCAAATTAGTAAAAATGAAGGCTCGTTTAACGCCTATTTCATATGCAGTTCAAGCTCAGATCGGTGATGCATTCAATTTGGATGCACTTGCGCAGCTATTTATTAAGCTTGAAGAGCAAAACGACATTACTCCACAGCTCGAACAGGTGTTGGATTACGCTAAGTACATCCCTGTTACAAACGTACAAGCTGTATACGGCGGCGGTGAGATCCTATCGCGTAAAAAAGGTGTCGGTATCGGTAAAGATTATTCTGGTACTGGTGATGATATCCCACTTGCAGAGGTGGAATACGACACCGTTAATCTGCCAGTAAAAATTGGAACAATTGGATATCAGTATTCGGTTGTTGAATTGGCTACGGCTCAAGCAATGAATCTCACACTAGAAGCTGATAAAGTCCAAGCGGCAAATTTGGCGGCTGAAAAGCATATGTCAAATGTAGCTTGGTATGGTTATACCAAAGCCAATGCAAGTGGTGTCTTAACTCAGGTAAATGGCTTTTTGAATCAGACTGGTGTAACTGTAGTTGCAGCGCAGTACAACTGGGCTACTGCAACCATTGAGCAAGTTTTAGCTGATTTCAACAATTCATTATCAGAAGTATCTGAGCTTTTCGATGGTGATGCATCGATTCAGCCAGATACCTATCTTATGGCGTCAAATCAGTACCTAAATTTATCAACACGAGTTGTTGCAGACTCAGGTGGTAAAACATTTTTAGATTGGGTAAGTGAAAAAAATATTTTTGCGACTCAGGGTAAGCCATTGACGATTCGTGGTTCTGGACGGGGTAATGATAAAGGCACAGCGGGTGCTGATCGTTCGATTATCTATCGCCGTGATCCATCGTGCATCCAATTTAAGGGGAACAGTGTTGAATTTTTAACGGCACAACCTAAAGGCTTGGATGTTTTAGTTCCTGGTCACTACAAATATCAAGGCGTTTGGTTGAAGCGTGTTGATTCTCTTCGTTACTTGGACCATGTATAAGGATTAAAACCACATGAAATATTCATATACCTATAGCGGCTCTCAGGCCGCTTTTGTTTTTTCTGGCCTTGCTGTTTTACCTGCAGGCGTTCCAACATCAATTGATGCTGATATCCATAAGAAGCTTCAAGACAACAAATTCGCACAGCATTTGATTGAATCGGGTGAAATTGATGTTCAAGAAATTGATGAACCGGGCGAACCTAAATCACCTGGTAGAACGGGTGGACGTAGCACTGGTGGTAAGGGCAAGCAAAATGATACAGCCACAAATGCTGCTAAGGCTGCGGATGATGCGCAGAAAGCCACCTTAGATGCTGCCAAAGCTGAATTAAAAGAGCTTGATGTGACGTTTAGTGATGATGAAACACTAGAACAACTGCAAGCTAAATTGGCTCAAGCCAAGGAATAAGGTGTGTTATGGACGTACAAACGTTTCGCCAAAAGTTTGCCCATGATACGGCGTTAGCCAATCTATCGGATCCTGTCATTCAGGATGCGTTAGACGAGGCCGAGTTGGTCGTATCACAGCTTGAATTTGGCGCATTAAAGGAACGTGCTGTAAGTCTGTATGCAGCACATATTCTTAAAGTTGAAACAAACAGTAAGGGCGGTAGCGCGTTTTCAAATGCATCCAGCATGACCATTGCTGGCCAGAGTGTGAGTTATTCCCGATCGCAAAAAGAAACCTTCTTTGATCAGAGCATTTATGGCCAGCGTTACCTTGCCTTAAAAAATTCAATTCCAATTGATGATAAAGGCACAAACCCTAATCGTTTGGGTGTTGGTGCTTTTGTTGTGTAGGAGAAAATATATGCGTTTTAAATATCAAGCACCGCCAGGATATAAAGCAACTACCTTAGCAATTGCTGGCCAAGATCTGGAAGTTAATAACGGCGTTGTTGAATCACAGGATGACATTATCCAGTTTCTTAAGCCTTTAGGTTTTGAGCGTTATGTTGAAGTAGTAGAAACCAAAAAAACCACTGCTGCAGCTAAAGAGTAAAAGCTATGAGCGATACTCGTGTTGATGTCCATGTCAATTTTGACAATATGAATGATCGCATTAGATTTGAAATAAGACGCACGATTAACGCTCTTACTTTAAGACTGCAGCGAACCATTCAGGAAGATATGTTGAGTGGCCAGAGGCTAAAGGTCCAATCTGGTCGCTTGCGTGGATCTGTTTCATCCAAAGTGGATGAGGATAAAGACTGGATTGAGGGTACAGTTGGTGCAGGCGGTGCATTGGTTCCTTATGCATTTGTGCATGAGTTTGGTTTAAATGGTTCCGTAGGCGTTAAAGCTCACTTGAGAATGATTAAACAAGCTTTTGGTCAACCGATATCACCAACACAGATCAGCGTCCGAGCGCATTCTAGGAATGTCAGATTCAGAGAGTTGCGTTTTATGCGTGACTCACTGGACATGATTGGTCGGATTGCGCCACGTAATATTGATGCCGCAATTCAAAGGGGTATAGCAGGTGGATAGTGAAGCAATATATCAAGCGCTGTTTGATCGACTGAGCACTCATGTTGATGGGGTGGTGACAGTCAGCCGCCGTTTACGTCATTTTAATAACGTGCAGCAAATTGAACGCCCTGCATTGTTTATTACCCAGGGCAACCAACAAGAAGGACCAGTAAAGGGCTTAAATGCCAAAATAGAACTTGCTGCTGAGTTATATCTTTATATCCATGAAGCGGATAAGGAAAAACCACCATCAGCGCAATTAAATGTTTTTGTCGATCGTGTGCGTGCTGCAATTAAACCGGATTTCCCTGAAATGTGTGAATACCAGACTTTAGGGGGATTGGTTGAGCACTGCTGGATTGACGGAACAATTGAAGTATATGAAGCGGTTGAGAATATGCTAGATGACCAGGCAATTGCAATTATTCCTGTCCGGATCCTCACAACCAATTAAACACAATTCATTCAATGACCGCCGTTTGGCGGTTTTGTCATTTTTGAGAGGTCAAAATAATGGCTCAGTATTTATTTGGTGCTGGCAAGATCTTTGCCACACCTATTCAGGATGTTTATGGTCAGCCGATCAGTAATCCTACGCCTGTTGAGGTAGGGGTTCTGCAATCGGTATCAGTCGATATCAGTTATGACTTAAAGGAACTCTTTGGCCGTGGCCAATTTGCTGTAGATGCAGCACGTGGTAAGGGTTCAATTAAGTGTAAGGCAAGTTTTGGCCGTATCAATGGCGCATTACTTAATTCGATTTTCTTTGGTGGTGTAATTGCTGAGGGTGGTATAGAGACTATTGCGCAAACCATTAACGGCGAAATTATCCCTGCAGGTGGCTTGGTTACTCCAGTGGTGCCAAATGCCGGTACTTACGTTAAGGATCTAGGTGTTACAGATTCAAAAGCGGTACCAATGAAGCGCGTAGCAAGTGCACCAACCACAGGGCAATACAGTGTTGATGCTGCAACAGGCGCTTATACATTTGCTACTGCAGACGTGGGCAAAACGGTATTTATCAGCTTTAAATACTCGGCAACGGTGGCAGGTGCCAAGCAGATCACAGTATCTAACTTGGATATGGGATATACGCCAGAGTTTGCCGTGAACTTGCAACGAGACTACAAAGGCAAGTTCATGGGTATGGAGTTCTTCCGTAATGTCAGTAATAAGCTTGGTTTTAGTTCAAAGCAGGATGATTACGATATCCCTGAGTTTGAATTTCAACCCATGGCCGATGATCTAGGCCGCGTATTTAAAGCAACATTGTCGGAGTAAGAGCAGATGCAATTTAAACAAGTTGATAACCCTCGTGGCCAAGAGATTACCATCGACGGCAAACCATTAATGTTTGCACCGTTATCTTTGGGTGCAATTGAAAAGCTTTTACCTGCATTGCAAGGTTTTCAGCCCTCTGATGTTGGTTTGGTGATCGATGTTGCGCATAAATCACTGAAACGCAATTACCCCGACATCACCCGTGATGATGTTGCAGATCTCATTTATATGGACCAATTAGAAGATGTAATGGGTGCTGTAATGTCGGTATCTGGTTTGCAAAGCAAAGAGGTTAAAGAGGACCAGCAGGGGGAATAGATTGGGAGGAGTTGTATACCCATTTGGTGCTTACATTAGGGCGTGATTATGATTATGTCAGAAATGAAATGGATTTAATCCGGCTTAAAGCACTAAATGCGTATCAACGAGAATATCCTCCCACAAATATTGGTGTTCAAAGGCTTTGCCGTATTTTAGAAGCATTTATGGGGATTGAAGATAGTGACCCTATGTCAGATATCACAGATGATGAAGATGATCTGATGGAGGTATTAAATAATTTCCCCCAGGGCGGTTAATATCGCCCTAGCTATATAAATGTGACAAAGATATTTTGGTTTGATAAATTAAGTCCAATATTAAACAACTGGTCATTAGTATGAAAAAATTATTATTTATTGGGTTTTTAATTCTTGGTCTAGCTGGATGTAGCAAACATATTGAAGAAAAATCAGCAGATACAAATCAAGTAGAAGCATCAAATGACGATTTAGCAAAGAAAGGAAATAATTCTGATCAAAAACCTTTAACAAGTTGGAGGTATGAGGAATCCAAAGATGAAATGCGAAATATTTCTCTTAAATTTGCAGGATTAGAATCAAATAATACAGTTGAATTTGAATTTCCTTACAACGGTGGTTCAAAGTTAACAATTGCTTTAAGAAAAAATTCGCAAACACCCAACTCTGATGGTGTGGGATTCTTAATTGACAAAGGTCAGTTTTTTTGCGCCTCTATGGATGGTTGTACTGGATCCATTAAATTTGGGAATGGTTCTATTGAGAAAATTAATTTAAAAATGAGTGATGATCAAAATTCTAAAATTCTATATATGTCTAATGAAGAGCAAATTAAAAGTTTTATTCAAAAATTAAAAAAAGGGGAAAATTTAATTGTTGAGTTACCATTTTTTCAAACTGGTGATAGACAATTTAGCTTTGATAGTACTGGATTAGATTGGGATTAAATTTTTAAAGGTATTAAATAATACCTTATTAACTAAATTTTATTAAGCCGACATTCATGTCGGTTTTTTTATGCCTGTCATATGACAGGTTTTTTTAGGCCTGAGGAAATGTATATGGCAGACAATCGTGTTGAGGTGCGTGTTGGCGCCAGAACAACTGAACTCGAACAAGGCATGAATGATGCTGAGCAAATCGTTGATAATGCTGCGGACAATATTGAGGATACAGGACGAAATATTGATTTTATTCCTGATTTTTCAAGCTTTAGAAGTAGCATTGATTCAATTTCTCAACTTGTCACCACAAGGTTTGAAGAGGTCGGAACATCCATCTCAGCAAGCTTTACCCGTAGTTTTGCTATGGTGGGGCTAGGTATCACCGCAGCTGTAGGAACTGCAATGATTGGGTTGGCAAATTTAACCAATCAAGTTGGTGAAGCCTCAAAAGAGTTGGAAAACCAAGCTCGTTTGGCGAATGCAACTACAACAGAATTTCAAGAATGGGCATTTGCTGCTAAGAAAGTTTCAGTTGAGCAAGATAAGCTTTCAGATGTCATGAAGGATGTGAATGATAAGTTTGGTGACTTCATGCAGACGGGCGGCGGGGAGATGGCCGATTTCTTTGAGAAAATTGCACCAAAGGTTGGTGTTACTTCCAAAGAGTTTCAAGGCTTATCTGGTCCACAAATCCTAGAAAAATATTACCAGACGCTTCAAAAGGCGAATGTATCGCAAGCTGAAATGACATTTTATATGGAGTCTTTGGCTGATGATGCGACTTTGCTAGCACCACTACTAGAAAATAATTCAGATAAATTAAAGGACTTCTCACAGCAAGCGCATGATCTAGGCTTGGTGATGGATGAGCAGGCCATTCGTGCCACAAAAGAGTTTAGTTCTGCACTTGGCATTATTCAGGCAACTATGCAAGGCGTCTTGAATAACATGGCTGCCCAGGCAGCACCAATATTGACTGATCTAGCTAACAAGTTTCTTGATTTTGCTGCGAGGTCCAAAAATGGAATTGATGGATCTGTAACGGCAATTATTACAATATTTGAAAACCTGCTTGGTATTGTGCAATCCGTATTTACATTGATTTCTGATATTTGGAACGATTTAACAGCAGATATCGGTGACGGAGCAATTTCACAAATCAGCTTTATGGACTTAGTTTCAGGGGCAATGAAGGGATTTGCTGCCGTGGCTGTGGGCTTAAGAGTCAGTATTGAGATTGCATTTGCCGCTATTAGAGCGGTTGTATCCACAGTATGTCAGGCAATCAATATAGCCTTTGGTACAGTAATAAATGGTTTTGCAGGGTTTAGTGAAACCATTCAGTATGGGCTAGATGTATTGTCTGCTAAGTTCCAGTCATTTGGAAATGTCGTTAGTAACGTACTTAGCTTTAACTTTTCGGCAGCAAAAGCATCTTGGGAGAATGGTTTATCTCAAATAGGTTCAATCACTGATCGTTATAGCAACCAAATGCAGTCTCGTTTATCGAATATTAAATCCGTATGGAATACGGGCGTAATGACCACTCAGGACTCTTGGAGTGCATTTAAAAACGCATCAGTTCAATCAGCTACAAAAGGCAATGATCAACTTACTAATATGTTTTTCCCTGCTGCAAATAGTCCTAAAGTTGCACCACCACCATCACCAACGTTTAACCCAAACTTTGGCATAGGTACCGGTGTTAAAAATGCAGGTGGATCTGGTGGATCTTCAGCTAAGGCTAAAGCTGATGCCGATGCTAAGGCTAAACAGAGAGCAGCTGAACAGGCAGCTAAGGCCCTTGCTGACATTCGATATAAGTATGCAACTGAAGAAGAAAAGATTGCGCTGGATCTACAAAAAGCCCTAGGCGAAATTGAGAAATCAAAAGTAGCTGAAGCTGAAAAGGCTAAATTTAGAATTGTTGCTGAAAAAGAGGCCAGTGATAAAACCAAAGCTTTGCGTGTCAAGGAGTTTGAGGAGGTAAAAAAACTCCAAGAACAAAGGATAGAGAATGAGCAACTCGCAGCCCGGCGTATTTTTGAAATTAACAAAGCGGAGATTCAGGCTGCCTTTGATGCCAAGAAAATTTCCAATGTTCAAAAGTATAAATTGGAAAAAGAACTCGAAGATCAGTTACGTGAATTAAAACGGCGTGGTTTAGAGGAGCGTCTTGAGCTTGAAAACCAGATGAGTGGAAAGTCTGGAAAGCAAGGTAATCAAAATCAGATTCTTAACAATATTTCTGATTTAGCCACAGATCAGAATGTTGCTGACACTAAGTCTAATGGCTTAATTAGTGATGCGGAAATGAAAGACTTTGAAGCTAAGTTTGGTGGTTTCACATCTCGAATTTCTAACCTTTGGGATAAGGGCATTCAGTCTCTGATGAATGGGACTCTCACATGGAGTAATGCAACTAAAGCTGTACTGATTGACATGGGTACATTTGCATTGCAGTCAGCTACTAAGGAGCTTCAAGGGTGGCTAAGAATCCAAGCGATTAAATTAGCTCGTAAACTTGGTTTTGTTGGTGCGGAAACTGCCGCCGAATCATCTGGCCAGGCTGCACAAACAGGGGCAACAATCGCAGGGGAGGCCACCAGGACAAGTGTTACTGCTGCAGGTGGCATCGCTCGTTTAGGATTAAAAGCGGCTGAAGCAATTAAGGGAATTATGATGTCAGCATGGGAAGCGATGGCGGGTGCATTTAAAGCCATGGTAGCTATTCCTTATGTCGGTCCTATTCTCGCTGTTGGTGCTGGCGCGGCTGCATTTGGTTTGGTGGCTGGTCTTGCAGGCAAAATCAAATCTGCCCGTGGTGGTTATGACATTCCATCTGGCGTCAATCCTGTTACACAACTGCATGAAGAGGAAATGGTTTTACCAAAACAGCATGCCAATACAATTCGTGCATTGGGTAGATCAATGGCGGGTGGAGGTCAAAATCCTGATATGGCTTATGCAGATGTCGGTGCACCGCAGCCAATCAACATTCAAGCATGGGATTCAAGAGACTTAAAACGTTTCATGAAAAAACATGGGCGTGAATTGGCAGGTGGCTTAAAGGGCTATAACCGTAACTTTGGTAAATAAGGATGAAGCATGTCGAATGAATTATTTCCAGAATTACCCGGTTTAGAGTGGGATCTGACCAAGACACCTACTTTTAACACCAAGATCATGACCTCCGTCAATGGTCGTGAGCTGCGGGCCAGTTATCAAGCAGTGCCAAAGTATGAGATCTCTATGTCTTATGCCTTTCTCAGGGAGAATAAGAACAGAAAAGAGTTCCAGATTCTTGAGAGTTTTTTTCTGGCTCGCCGTGGTGCTTTCGATTCTTTCTTGTTCCAAATGCCAGATGATTTTGAGTTTGATTGTACTTTTGTGGGTGATGGCGTAACTACGACATTCCAACTGTATAAGCAAATGCATAATTTACAGTTGCCAATCCGAAACATCAAAGCCACATCACAACCAACAAACCCTTTGATGTGGAATGCCAATAGTTCTCAATTGATGTGGAATGCCAACGATCAAACATTGATGTGGAATAACAGTTCTTCGCAAATAACTGCCGATGGCAAGGTGGTTTTATCTACTCCTTTGGGTGTTGGCCAGATGCTCAATATCAAAGGCATTTATTACTATCGTTGCCGGTTTAAGGAGGACGAACAGCAATATGTGAATTTTATGAAAAAACTTTGGAAGGCCAGCAAGGTCGAGTTTGTTGGATCCTTGGGGAATAAGATATGAGACAGGCCTCAACAAAACTTATTGCACTATTAAATGCGGATCAATTTCTAATGGCTGATCTATATACCATCACAACCATTCAGGGTGATGTGTACCGATACACCAATTATGATTTTGATCTGACAATAGCAGGGCAGTTATATCGTTCAGATGGTCCCATCATAGAGCGTGAAGGCATCACCCAAAATCTTGGTATTGAGGTGGACAGCTTATCGGTCACAATCATGGTAAATGACGATACGCTGTTTAGTGATGTACCAATAGTCCAAGCATTTCATAATGGTATTCTGGATGGGGCGCGGTTCAAACTGGAGCGTGTCTTTATGGATATGAATACTCCAACTGATACCAGTGCTGGTGCAATCACATTATTTGAAGGGAGTTTGATTGAACCAGAAATGGACCGCAATCAGATCCACGTCAATGCCGCCTCAGATACCGATATTCTGAATGTCAAAATGCCACGCAATCTTTACCAACCGAGTTGTTTAAATACGCTATTTGATAGCGGGTGTGGCTTGTTGAGTTCAGCATTTGTGGTCAATACAGCAATCGAAGCAAACAGCACACCGAGCCGTATTATATGTACCTTAAATCAACCTCAGGGGTGGTTTACTCAAGGCGTAGTCGAGTTCACCCAAGGTGTTAATCGGGGGATTAAACGTACGGTTCGATTTCATGAGTCAGGGGCCTTGCTGCTTACCTTGCCACTTTTAGAAATGCCTGCAATTGGTGAGGCAATTAAAGTTTACCCAGGTTGCGACAAGCGCCTTGAAACATGCCAAAACCGGTTTAACAACCGTACACGCTTTCGTGGCGCTCCATTTGTTCCTGTTCCTGAGACATCCGTTTAAATAATTTCTTATTCGTTTTAGCCAAGCACCCGAAAGGGTGCTTTTTTTATGGAAAAAATAAAATGGCCGAATTACCTACTGCAGATCAATTCATAGATCCATCCACAACCGAGGCGCAGTTTAAAAATGCACTAAAATTATTGGTTGAGAATGTTGCTTCTGTGGATTTAGTAAATCAAAGGGCTGAACGCTCAAGCTATCTACTATCAGGTTTTATAATTAAGCAACGAGTAGTAGCATCGGAAGCCGTTGAGATTGCTTTTACTGATTTAACTATTGCTAAAGGTGCAGGAAATGGTGGTGCACGTGTAGCCGGTGGCACTTATACATTGGCTGCTGGGCAGGCTATTTATGTAGATTTGGATAGTGCGCCTGTGAACAATCGCCTTATACCTCAATTGACTGTAACCTCAGGGGATATGGGATACCTTTCGCTTGCGGAGGGTAAAGATGCATTTCTTAAAGGCCGAAAGATATTACTATTTATAAACGACTTATATGGATATGGCGGCTTACTTTTTGGGCATTATCGGCATACTGCTCGACCGGTGGGCGATATTTGGTTGAAGAATGGCACGAATAGAGTTTATTTTGATGCATCAACAAGAACCCTGTCATGGAGTGGTACATTCTTCTTACCTAATCGTGGTCTAAATCGTCGGTACCGGCTTGAAGCTGGTAGCGTTACTTTTTCTGGTGGAGGATTGCAGACAGCATATATTGACTTAAATTTAGCAGATGCTGGAGGGAATATTCCTAAGGAGGCGGTTAAAGTTGGTATATACACTGGTGGCGCGACAACGGAATCATTTGAAAACCTGGCAAACCAGTTGCCATTTTATATTTATAATACCTCATTAGATGGTGAGCACTATCCGGTCGGTGGGTTCCCGAAACCAACTATTGTTAATTTGGATATCCCTTATAACAATCTTGACGACAATGATGTTGTTGTTTTTGTGGGCGCATCTGCAATAGATATTTACATGAAAGGGTCTAAGCGCTTATCAACAAAATATACCGATTGGCGAATTGCCCGGCAAACGGCACCTTTTGATCCTAATAACCAGCTCGGTAATGTTGATGTTTGGCGTATCCAAGGGGTATATGAAGTTGATAAACCTCAATCCAGTTTTGGCTTTACCCGAACCCGTGAAATTGTGACTGCAGGAGAGATGGAGTGCGCGATTCTTGAGGATGGTAAAGGTGATTTTATGGGTGGCTGGCATGGGGATGAGATTTTAACTTCATTCATGTTTATGGTTGATGGCAAGCCGATCGATCCTTCCGTATCAAAAAGCTTTGTCTGCAAGAAGTTTGAACTTATCCAGGTGTCAGATATGTTCCGGATGAACACGCAGATTAAAGTAGCAGACCATACCAAGCATCTAATTTTTGAGAATAGAAAACTACGCTTAAAGCAGTATGTAAAATGGGTGATGTCTCTTATTATCAAAACTGCTTACCTAACGATGTTGCCAATCAAGCGCAAACAAAACGACACTTCTGGTGAGCAGATTACGGATAAAGCAATCCGCGAACCGCTTTATGCAATAGAAAATATTGGCGAGGCTGATTTTGAGAGAACGTTAACAATGGGTTCTTTACCAGCATGCCAGATATGGGGGCCAACGGGTATTGATGCTTCAGTAGAGTTTCTAAAGCATCCGAACAATCCGACCGCTTGTTTCTATATCGCGAACCCAACTAACTACAACAAATTCTACTATTCGGTAGCTGGAAACTTTATTGGCACAGAGCGTCATACAACAGCTATAGGCGAAGTTTGGGAAACAGATTCCATTATTTCAGTGAATTCAAGTTTATGATGTCCAAAGCAAGTGAAGCTGTTGACGAGGCCATGACCTGGCTCGGCACGCCATATCATCACCAAGGCCGTATCAAAGGTGTTGGTGTTGATTGTGGCACTTTAATTTGTGAGGTTTTTGAAAAGGTAGGGCTGATGGATCACTTGGATCCTCGGCCATACCCTCCCGATTGGCATATGCACCAAATGGGACAGCGCTATTTAGAACATGTCCTTAGCGTGTGTTATGAAGTGGAAGAACCTCAACCAGGTGATCTGGTTTTATATCATTTTGGCAAATGCATCAGTCATGGTGCAATTGTTGTGGAATGGCCAACCATTATCCATTCCTATATTCATTTAGGCGTCATCCTGCAGGATGGCACAAAAGGAAGTTTAGCCCGCCGTTGTGCGGGCTTTTTTCGTATGAAGAGGCTGAAAGAATGAGTGGAGTGTTTGGTAGTACCACAATCAGCATGTCAGATACCCGCATTAATTCAATGCGGATCCAACAATCAGCTTATGGATTGTGTCAGCCATTGGTCTATGGAAAAACCCGTGTGGCCGCGAATATGTTCTGGTATGGCGATTTTAAAGCAATCGCTCATACCACAACGACAAAATCTGGTGGTAAAGGCGGCAAGACCAAAACCAAGAATACTACCTATACTTATAGCGCCTCATTAATGCTTGGTCTATGTGAAAACCAGATTCAAGATATTGGCATGATATGGGTGGACAAAGATCAGCTTGTGGCCAAGCAAGAGGGTGGTGTAATCCTTCAGCCGATCGATCAGCTTGGCTTCGAGTTGTTTGACGGAAATAACAATCCGATGTGGGGGTATATTTCCAGTGCTCACCCCAACCAAGCTTTGAATTATCCGTTTCTTGGTTACGTTGCAGCAGCAAACTATGACTTGGGTGGTAGTGCTAGTCTGTCTAATCATAATTTTGAAGTGATTAGCACAATCACACTATCTTCAACTATTCATGATGCCAATCCAGCAGATGTGATAGAGGACTTAATCAGTAATCCGCGCTACGGCGCAGCTCCAAGCTTAAATATCGCTAATTTGAACGAGTTTAGGACCTATTGCCGAGCTGCAAATCTTTTAATTTCGCCTGCCTTCACAGAACAGCGTGAAGCACATGAGATTATTAATGAGATCGTTGAGTCCGTAAATTGTGCTGTCGTACCAAGTCCTGATGGGTTAAAAATCAAATCGTTTGGCGATGCCGCAATGACTGGCCACGGCGTAACGTTCACGCCAGATCTTACACCGGTTTACCATTTAAATGATGATGATTTTCTTGGTGAAGATGAGCCTGTCAAAGTTCGCCGTAGCCGTGATACTGATGCTTATAACCACGTGCAGATTGAGTACATCAATCGATACAACCAGTACAACACGGAAACGGTCGAAGCCAAGGATCAGGCCAATATTGAAATGTTTGGATTGCGATCGGAAGAGCCTCAAAAGCTAACTTTTTTTTGTGAGCCAAAGATTGCCAGGCATGTGGCCCAACTACGTTTACAGCGATTGCTCTATGTTCGTAATGAATACGAGTTTCAACTGGGATGGAAGTACTGCCTGCTTGAGCCGATGGATATTGTGACTATCACGGATGTTTCATTAGGTCTGGATCAGTTTGCGGTTCGTATTACTCGGGTGGAAGAGGATGACGATGGGGTGTTAACCATTACTGCAGAGGAAGTGGCAGAGGGTTCTAGATCTGCAATTGAATATGATCTGCAAGCATCTAATGGTTATCAAGGCGGTAATGAAGAGCCAGGTAATGTAAATGCACCTGCGATATTTGAACCGCCACTAGATATGACTGATGGTAAAAATGAAGTATGGATGGCGGTGTCGGGTGGTTTGAATTGGGGTGGTTGTAATGTTTGGGCCAGTCTTGATAACACCACGTATGAACTCATTGGAACGATTTATGGTTCAGCTCGATATGGTCAGTTGGTTGTACCAATATCCAATAATGCCACATCCATGCAGATTCAGTTAAATACAGCAAGTCAGTTATTCAGTGGTACCTTGCTTGATGCTCAAACAGATCAAACGATATGCAAAGTGGGTGACGAGTATTTTAACTATCAAGAAGCCACTTTGAATGGATCTGGACTGTACACATTAAGTGATGTTTTGCGTGGCCGTTTTAATGATGCTCAAAATCACAATGCAGGTGAAAGCTTTATACGTTTGGACAGGGCTATCTTTGAATATAGCTTTAATACCAATCTTATTGGAAAACAGATCTATTTGAAGTTCACCAGCTTTAATGGACTTGAACAAAAAGAGCAAACGTTGGATGAAGTCACTGCATATAGCTATACGTTGAACGGTGGACGGCCATCTGGTGTGATTGGTCTATCACTACAATCACCATTTGTGGGGACATCGTTTAAAGTCCAATGGCAAAGTACTGCAGGGGCAAATAGTTATATTGCTCAGATATGGTCCAATGGTGTGAAGTTGCGAGAGGTTGAAACCACTAACACGGATTACAGCTATTCGATTGAAGAGGCCAAAGTTGATGGCGTTCAGCGTGCTTATACAATTCGAGTAGCCAGCAAGCGCGGGGCGAACTTAAGTACATTTGCTGAGTTGAGTATCAGTAATCCGGTACCACCTGTATTGAGTAATATTTATACCGCGTCCAATGCTAATTCAATCACGATCAATTGGGTGCCAAGTGATGTTCCTGATCTTAAGGATTATGCAGTTTGGTTGAGTGCGACTGCAGACTTCGACCCTACAACAACAGCGCCGTCTTGGACGGGTACAACATTAACAACCACTATAGGAGGGTTACAAGCAACAACGCCATATTATATTCGTGTCGCAGCGAGAGACGTATGGAAAGAAACAACCTGGAACTATTCAAATCAGATTACTCAAAGTACATCTGAAGCTTAAAACATAGATTTTAATCTAAATAATTAGCCTCCCATTTACGGAGGCTTTCTTATTTCTGGAGACAGAAAATGCAAGAACAGGCAGCAAGCGCGGTTGAAGCTGCTACAAACACAATCGCAGCAGCAGCACCAAAAGTATCTTATATGTCGGCGGGGGCATCTGTGGCAGCGTATGCAGCAAGTGTAGATTGGGCGGTATGGTTTTCGGTTTTTATTGGTGTGATTTCGTTTTTCACTACACTGTATTTTAAACGGCGTGATGACAAGCGTGCTGAAGAGATCCACGAGTTGAGAAAGAAACAATACGAGCAAACTAAAGAGCGTTTAAAAGGTGATTTAGATGACAAGTGAACAAACGCGGGCTTATCTGGCCTTTGCATTAGTTGCATTAATGTTTGTCCTGGTAATCGCATTATTCTTTGTTGATATGCCACGGGAAAACAGTAACTTAATAAACACGGCCTTGGGTTTTATTGCAGGGGCAATGACCACCGCTTGCGGATTCTACTTCGGTAGTTCAGAGCAAGAAAAGAAAAAAGATAAAGACAGTCCCAATCAGTAATTAAATTTTTAAAACAATATGACCGCCTCACGGCGGTTTTTTATGCATGAGGAAAAGTGATGAGCATTCAAAATTTACAGAAAGCATTGGGCGTTAAAGACGACGGTATCGTTGGCCGTGCAACGCTGACGGCCTTATTCAAAAAACTAGGTGCAACACATGCACGTGCTGAAGAGCTTGCACTTGCGGCGAATGTACACATGCAGTCATATCATATTTTAGATAATGATTTACGACTGGCACATTTCATTGCCCAGCTGGCACATGAATCTGGTAATTTCCGTTATATGGAAGAAATCGCCAGTGGTGCAGCCTACGAAGGACGTAAGGATCTAGGCAACACTGAAAAGGGGGATGGCACTCGATATAAAGGCCGTGGACCGATTCAGTTAACTGGCCGTGCAAATTACCGTAAGTATGGTCAAGCTCTTGGCATTGATTTTGAAAACAACCCGCAAATCGTTGCATTACCGAGTATTGGGATGCTGGTGGCATGTAAGTACTGGTCTGATAATGAATTGAATGAATATGCGGATAAAGATGATATTAAAATCATCACAAAGCGTATCAATGGTGGTTTCAATGGTCTTGCGGATCGTACCAATCAACTAAGCAAAATCAAAGGTTGGTTGTCATGAGCGAAACAGTAACTTTACTAACTCCATATTTGGAATATTGGAGTAGCGGCATGTACTTATTTAAGTGCCCTGGTTGCAAGTATTTACATCCATTTCATGTCAACGCACATCCAAACGGCAGCAAATGGAATTTTAATGGTGATGTAAATAAACCAACTTTCACACCATCCTTACTGGTGAATGATCATCATACTGAAAGCCGATGCCACCTATTCCTAACAGACGGAAAGATTCAATTCTTATCTGACTGTCACCATGAATTGGCAGGCCAGACAGTTGAGATGGTACCGATTGATGATGGGTGATTATGCAATCTCAGATCCAGAAATTTAAATGCAAACGCTCATTATCTTCATTGATTCTGAGCGTTTTAATTTTGTGTCTTGTGCCCGGTTGCACCGCTCACACCATCAACAACGATATTCATGTTGGGAAATGTGTTAGACGATTTTGAAAATAATTTTCAGCTGTTTTTTCAAAGAAGATGCCAATTTTATAAATTGGCATCTTTGGGAATTATTTAAAAACCAAGTGATGGCCCGTCCCTATCTCTCTGACGTTCTCTTGTGATTTCCTTTTGTTTTTCTTCTTTTGGAGTTGATTCAAGATTAAGTTCATGCTTTAAACCAAACTCTTGTAAACTCATACAAGTAGTTATTTCATTGTTGTTATTTACTCCAGCAATGAATGCATAACTACCTAGATTTCCGCTGGATGAAGTACCTTTCTCACTTTTCAATTTGATAAAAAAATTTAAATATTTGAGAAAACTATCTATATCTTTGCCATATTCAAGTATTTTTTTTATATCTTTTTGCTCTCGTCTAGAAAAATAAGTTTTTGCTACCAGATCAAACTCACCATTTAATATTTCACCGTAAATGAGGTAATGATGGTGGTCGTATTTTTCTAGAGCCATATAAGCGTCTGCATATGATCTAAATTTTTTCTTTTCAGTATCCAGTGATTCTGCACGAGCTTTAAATTCGATGATTATCCATTTTTGTTGATAATCAGAGAGAATGGCATCTCCAGCTAATTCATGTTTCCCATCTAGTGGGGCTACTAAATGATCAGCAACATATTTTTTTATGAAAAAATATTCAACTGTTTTTTCCCACCATTGCATACAGCCTTACTCCTTTTTTACTAAGAAAATTATCATTCAAATTTATCCAGCTTTAACTAGCTTGCATCCACATGAGAGGGAATCACCCACTCGTGCTATTGGTCTACCGCCAATATGATAGGTTGGGTCACCAGTAACAATGAATGCTATTGTATTGTGAAGTGGACAGGTTGCCTCATCACCAACGCAGGTGATTGCTTTCCCAACAACTAAAAAGTTCTTATTTCCACTGATGACTTTACCGCCGCTAGAGGTTGGCCAATCAACCGTTATATATTCCATTGCGGTATTACCCTCATATTTTAAAATTGTTATTGAGGGATAATATCAATGTAAAAAAAATAGTATATAAAATACTTTAAATAATTGATAAATTTAACTTTATAGGAATTATTTGTTATCACTTTGGGCTATTATGAGAAATTAAATATTGATAGATAAAAAGAAACCCTCAAAAGAGGGCAATCTAAATTAATCTACAGTCCCAATGATTGGTATCAACTGAGGACCTGCTAAACGGGCCTTTGCAATAATCTCTACTAGTTCGTCATAAGTTAATTCAAACTTATCTTCACTATCAAAAACATACACTATGTTTTTGCCTTCCAATTCTGGTGGTTTCTCAGGTACAAAACGCTTCGGAATAAGGATCTGTGCAAGCTGTTCGTTTGTTAAATTAAAAATATGCATAGTGGTTACCCGATTCTAAAAAGTTCGTTCCAGTTGGTGAGGTATGAGGGCGAGCGGCGGTTTTGATTCATCTGCCATATAGCCTTAGTGTCATTACACAGGCCAAGGGAGACATGATCTTTTCCATACTTCTCTTTGATTGCTTCCATTGTTTGCGAAAGCTTTTCGCGTTGATTTCGTTGTGTGTAGTCAGTGAATAGATCCGGAACAAATTTCGATTTAGGAATTAACTCGAGAAGAACAATTCCTGCTTTCTTGTATTTAAATCCCTTCTTGTAGATCTGGTCGATTCCTTTCATTGCTGCCCTGGTAATCTCTAACAAATCATCAGTATGTTCAGGCATTTGCACAATAATGTAAGGGGAATAACGTTCCTCTTTATTAAAGCGGCCAGTTTGGATAAACACCCCAATCATCTTACAAATGGAGCCATCATGACGCATTCTTTCAACGCCTCGAGTCACAAATAAACGCACTGAGGATTTGATGTCATCTTTCTCATAGACAGGCTGGCCATACGAGCGGCTGCTAATAATTTGTTGCTTTGATGGATTCTCATTTTCAATATCGATGCATGAAACTCCCTGCAGCTCGCGTACTGTTTTTTCCATGACAATTGAAAATGACTTTTTGATCTCCTTCGGATTTGATTCAATCAGATCCAATACAGATTTAATGTTCATTAAGTTTAGTTTTTTGCAGTTCTGACGGCCAACGCCCCAGACTTCAGCTACATCCACCTGCGAGAGCAATTGTTCTGCAGAGCACGGATCCATCTCAGCTAAATTACACACACCATCAAAATATTTATTCTTCTTCGCAATATGATTTGCGATTTTAGCCTCTGTTTTGGAGCGACCAATTCCAATGCAGCAGGGCAGCCCCAGCCATTGCAAAGCCTTCAATCTCATTTCCTGAGCATATGCCGTCAGATCATAGTTTTTTGCGTAAGTAGTTAATTCTAAGAAACTTTCATCAATACTATAAATCTCTTGCTCTCCTGGTGCGACATACTGGCCAAGGAGGCTCATAAAACGGCGTGACATTTCAGCGTATAGTGCGTAATTGCTTGATAGCACTTGAACGTTGTGCTTTTTAACAATGTCCTCAATCTGAAAAAGTGGGACACCCATACGGATGCCCAGATCCTTTACTTCTTGGCTTCTTGCCACGGCACAGCCATCGTTATTAGAAAGGACTAGGCATCCAATATCATTGAGTTTTGGATTAAAAACACGTTCGCACGAAACGTACATGTTATTCACATCCACCAAAGCGAATATGCGAGTTTTACTTTTCATGTTTATTCTTCTTATTATGAGCGGTAATGCATACGCTTTAAGTTGAATGTCACCACACCCCATATAACCACGGTTTGATTATCTGCAGGGATGATATGCTCATAAGCGGGATTTTCAGCTTTTAGCCAGAGTTTTGGGAGAGGGTAATCCTCATCACCAAAGATCTCTTTAATGTCGTTCTTGGACATTTTCGCTGTAATCATAAGGCGCTTAATCGTTGAGTCTTTGTTATCGATTAACGCAACAACGATATCCTGGTGCGCTGCTTCAATGCTTCGATCGATGATAATTGGATCATCAATTTCAAGACCAGCACCAAGCATTGACTCACTGTCAACTCTGGCCATGAATGACGATATCGGGTTATGAATTAGGTATTCATTCAGATCTACGGTCGTATCTAAATCATCTTTGGTTGCGAAAGCAGGGCCAGCAGGAATACGCTCTAATGCCATTGGAATAGAGGTTTTTGATTTAGGCAGGATAGGGGTAAGCCCAAGCTTGTCGATCAGATCTGTTTGCATTGAGATCTGTTCTAGCAGGGTATTGATAGTGGGGCTAGGCTTCCCATCTTGGCCCATGAGAGTCTGTAGACTCGTCCATGCGCCTTCCGAGAAGTAAATAGGCAACTTCTTAGACATTTGGTTTCTCCTACGCTACTGGGCGTGTTTGGATTTACCATTTTAGGATAAGATTTTTACCACTATAAATTCAAATTTATTTATCTGTGGATAAACAAGGACAAGTCAAAAGTTGTCGCTAGTCAGTGTGTGTTTGGTCGGAATTTATGCATTTCTGATTTTGGGGCTGCAGTGTACTCATCTACAGGCATATCTACTAAAAAGTCCATTGCTTGATCATGTCCACATGTGAGCCAATCATTGCGCCTTCCTTTCGGAATCACAACGATTGATCTTTTTTCATCATCAGGCGCATGAAATCGGTTCATGAAGGGATGGTCATCAGCATTGATCGTTAACATGCTCATTGATATAACAGGTTCGCCGTTAACAGTCGCATGTTCGTAAATTCCCGCCACTGTGAAAGGCATATCATCTTCACGATAAATCCCGTACCAATGTGATTTCCCGTCGATATATTTAGGCTCAAAAATTGTCTCGACTGGAATCAAACAAAATTGATTTTTAGACCAGGCATGGCGAAAGCTTGGCTTAGATGCAACGGTCTCAGAACGAGCGTTATATGTGTTTCGAACTTTTTTGATGTCATCAGCCCAGTTTGGTACCAGACCAAACCTAGCCGCCCGCCATTCTAACCCTTGCTCAGTCGAAATTATGATAGGGCCATCATAACCAGGGAATAGGTCAGCTTTGTACTCGAATGTCGGCTCATATAAATTTAATAGTTGAGCTCGACTTTTTCTTATAGGTTCGTAGTTGGCGCACATAGCAATAGACCTGAATTTTTAAATTAACTATGCAGTAGATTAGTGTTAATTACTTATGAAGTTTTGTGTAATATACTTACAACAAAATTAATTGGATAAGAAATGGAATTAAAAGATATCGTTGGTGTTGTTGATCAATATTTTAGACCTTTAATTATAGTTATTTCTACTGCAATTGCTATCTTTTTATCTTCAAAAAAGCTGGGAAATAAAGTCTCTGCACATTATAAGATAGTATCAGATACACTTTCAGCTGCAAGAATCGATGATATTGTTCTTGTGAATTACAAAGATAAGCCTGTACCAATTTTTGGTGTATACGCCCTATTTAAAGATAACGAGTTACTTGAATTAGAGTTATGTGATCCACCTTTGGTAATTGAGCCATATGGATCAGTAAGCGTTAAAACAAAACCATTTAGCAGATTAATTGTAAATGGTGATAATTTTAAACCTGATTACTTTGAAGCAACTATATTGTTGGATTCTGTTGATAAATTTATAACTTGTAAATCATATAAGAGAAATATTAGTATACAGAGTAAATACAAAATAATTAATAAACAACGAAAATCATTTAATGGAATAGTGCATTCAGGTAATCATCCTTTTGTTCTTGTATATATTATTAATGGGGAACAAAAAACCTCATTTATAACCTTAACAGGTATTATTGAAAATCAATGGGATCAAGCTTACAATGGAATAGGAATAAGAACTGGTGAAACTCTAAATGAAAGAATTATTAATGATTTTCTAATTCAACAGGGTTACTCAGAAATTTTTACCAATTATGTGATTTTTAAGTATATAAATGGAGATTATTCAGCAGTATTATCTAAAAGTAAATAGATGAATTAAAGCTATTAAGTTCTCCTTAATAGCTTTAAAATTAAATAAATTAGTGAAATATTAATCTTTAAGTTTGTTCATGGCAACTGGTTAAAATGATTTTATTATGCTCAATCCACTTTTCTTGAATATTCCTTATGGATTTATTTTGTTCAAAGTAAATTCTATTTTTGATTAGAGCCTTGGAAATGTCAGACAGCACAACATTTTCAATCATATTCATAGCTTTGCGAAGATCACCAAAAGTTACTTGGACATATCCATCGGTCACATCGTTATCATCATCTTCGGTAGTGTGATTAATAAGTTTTTTGATTGTATAACTACCGATTGCCAGACTATTTGCGATCGTTCCAAATGTTCTTCGCAAGTCGTGAAATGTAAATTGAATGCCAGTTGTTTCCGTTATTGTATAACGAGCTTCACGTTTATCAATGATATGTGAATCAAGCGAATCCCCAGGGAAAACATATTTATTCTTACCAGTGAGTTTTTTCCGTTCTGCCATGATATACCAAAGCATTTCTCCCATTGGTAGAAGGAGATCCTCGTGGTTTTTAGGATCTTGGATTTTTATAGTTCCATATTTTAAGTCAACATTTGACCACTCAAGTGTTTCGCCTTCCTCTCTGCGGAAACCAGTTAAGATTAATAAAAGTAAAAAGTCCTGATTTATATATCCACGATGATTTGCATTTTGATTGCCAGCCCACCAGGTAGTACATACAGCGAGTGACCAATCATGTATCTGGTCAGATCGAATGTAACCTTTACGGCGTTTGATCTTGTTCCATTTTTTCTCTTTATAAATAACTCCTACAGGGCTTTTCTCAGTAATAATTTTTTCGTCATGATCGTTATAAAGAATTGATGCATTAAAGTTGTAGACTGCTGATAAAAACTTCATTGCTAGATTTGCCTGCGCTAAGCTTCGCACAGATAAATCCATGTGTTTATGTAAAGTCATTTTCTGAGAAATTTCAGTAATTTTAATATCTTTCCAGTCTTTGAAATAATCATTCGCGCATCGATCATAAGCATCTATTGTATTAGCACTTAGCTTTTTTTTACTTTTATAGATTTCATAAGCTTTTTCTAGTGTTGGGATCAAATCATTCGCTTCTTTTTTAGATTTAAAATCTGATTTTAATTGTCTTTTTTGGGCGACTGGATCAATACCCTGGTGCATCATCAACAATATTTTTTTTGCTTCAGTGCGGGCTTGTTCAAGAGTATAGACGCCATGTTTACCAATAGATTTTCTTTTATTTCGACCGTCTGGCATTCTCGTTTCAACGAAATAGGTTTTAGACTTTGTTGCAATTAAGCCAAAGCCGATCGTTATGGAGTCGCGATAAAATTTACTGCCAGATTCTTCAAGAGGGATGCTGTCGATAAAAGTTTTAGTAAGTTTATATCTTTGGCTCATGTCGATTTAAAAAGTATGAAACGATACACGGCAATATAGCACAATATTTTTGCAGCCTACTATAAGCCTATTTTTGATGAAATGAAGTAGAAAGGTGAACTCTTAAAAATGTTTTATTGATTGTAAGTTGTTGTTTTTATATTAAAAAAGATACTCCAGAGATGCCGCTGCATGGTCGTTACCCTGAACCCGATGAGTTCAAGGTGGAGGTGACGCATACTTAATGGGTTTCCTACTCGAGGCAGGCATACACTCAAAATACACAGAACACATCCATAAATTTAAGTATCGGCAGGGGAATAGACGTACTGGCGAACACCCTAGAGATGTTTTCTATTATAGTTAAATCAACAACGACCACAAGAGTTAAATATTGTGATTTGTATGTTTTACTAACAATTAGAAAATTAAGTTTAATAAGATTATAAAATCTAAAAACTGGATAAATCATTATTTGAAATCAAATATGGGTCTCCAAAATGCCGCTGCATGTCTTTACCCTTGAACACTAAGGTTCAAGGTGGAGAGCGCTGTATATTATCTGGGTTTCCTACTCAGGGTAGGCATACACGCTAAATATTCAGAAACGCTTTCCGATTAAGAAGGATATCACGGCTCAGGGGAATCAGACCGGCTGGCGTACACCTCAGAGATGTTTTTAATTATAGTGAAATTAGGGGCTGTCGCAAGGGGAGAAAATAGAGAGATTTGTAAGTTAAAGTTTACAGTTAAGGTGTTAAATAGAAGTGACTGAATTGAAAAATATAATAAATAAATCGATTTTTTAATTAAAAAATAATCTCCAGAAGTACCGCTGCATGTCTTTACCCTTGAACACTAAGGTTCAAGGTGGAGAGCGCTGTATATTGTCTGGGTTTCCTACTCAGGGTAGGCATACACGCTAAATATTCAGAAACGCTTTCCGATTAAGAAGGATATCACGGCTCAGGGGAATCAGACCGGCTGGCGAGTACTCCAGAGATGGATTGCATTATAGTGAACTCTGACGATGTTGCAAGGACTCCACTAATATTATTTGTAAGTATAGCTTAACAATGTGTAAGCTTATGTTTAGGTCATTTATGCAAGAAAAGAGCAGGATTATTCATTTTTTCCTGAATAACATTTAAAAAATAAACATATGAATTGACTCTATGTTAATACTTTGATTGAGGTCAAAAGATAGAGAAGTGATAAAAATTACAATGGGAGTAAGATAAAAAGGAAAAATTATTTTTGTGTGAAAGCTTGTTTAATAAAAAAGCCTGAAATTTGCATTTCAGGCTTTTTTCATTCAGATACTTTGTTCAACATCTTCTAGAATAGTTTCTAAAAGCCGTTCGCAATGAGCGTACTGTTGCAAAGATTTATTTAAGCTAAACACTTCTTGTGCCATCTGTAACGCAACCATAATCACAAGCTTATTATGTTCAACTCGTGGGGCACTACGACGCATGTCATGGAATTTTTGATTAAGTAGCTCTGCGGCACGCTCTAACTCTTCACGTTTTTCTTCTGTCGTATTAAGACGGAAAGTCTGTTCAATTAAGCGAAGTTCGACAACGATTGGTTCACTCATGATCAGATCTCCTCTTGGGTTTCAGCATTAGGGTGAGCAAGCTGCTGAATTTCTTGTGCATGCTGATCCTGTGCTGTGCCTAAAATTGAAAGGCGCTGAATAATAGCCTCGACTTTAGATTTTGCTAGCTCATTTTTTTGTAATAAGCGATCACGATCTTGTTGTAAATCTTGAATCTCTTGCTGACTATGGCGTTGCTGTGCTTGTAATTTTTCTTTATTCACACGTAGGTCATTACGCTCAGCCAAGATTTCTTGGAAGCGATTTTTCAAATCAGTGGTGCTTTTCTCTAAGCGGCTATAACGTTCCGCTAAAGTTGTTGCATCTTGATTCAGTTGTTTAAATTGATCTTGTAACTGAGTCAGTTGTTCAGTTAAGTTATCAACTTCTTCCTGCTTTTGCGTGATGATGCTATTTTTCTGCACAATTTGTGCATGTTGGTCCGTTTCAGCTAATTGCTTAGCTTCGGTGAGCGAAGTATTTTCTCGCTCTAAGTGATGTAAGCGTGTTTTTAAAACACCAATATGCGCTTGTAGACG
The DNA here is from genome assembly GCF_000400715.1 of Acinetobacter genomosp. 15BJ. Classification (GTDB taxonomy): domain Bacteria; phylum Pseudomonadota; class Gammaproteobacteria; order Pseudomonadales; family Moraxellaceae; genus Acinetobacter. The sequence continues at coordinate 51,682 of NZ_KE007347.1, forward strand.
CTGTAATTGTTCTAACATAACGAAGGTCGCACAGAGTTGCAATCAAAGGTAATATATACAGCAGTATAGAGGTTGGATAAACGAATGCAAGACGATATTTCAGGTTGGACAGAATGGAATGCTCATTTTGATGGGATTGAAGAAATTTCAAGTCCAAGTGAGTTACACGGTTTACTAACTGGTATAGTTTGTGTGACACAAGCGCCGACTGAAGATGAATGGTCACAAATCTTAAACACCCTGAATGTGCCTGCTTTACAGCCAGAAGCACTGCAAAGTTTAACCGATGAAGCAGAAGATGTGGCACATGCTTTATCGGATGATGAATTAGATTATTTACCGATGCTCCCAGATGACAACCATTTGCTAGCTGATCGCGTTCAAGCCTTGGCAGATTGGTGTGCAGGCGTAGTACTTGGTTTTGGTTTAGCTTCTGGTCATATTCGTGCAGAAGAACAAGAGTTGATTGAACATTTACAAGATGTTGCAGCTGTTGAGTTTGAAGACTCGGATAATGATGAAGAAGGTGAAGAGAGCTATCAGGAACTGTATGAGTTTGTACGCTTGATTCCTGTCAGCTTATCGATTGGTCGCACCAAGATTCCTGTAGCCGAAAGTTCTTTATTACAAAACTTTCATGCGAAAAGCAGAAATCAAGACAATCCAGCTGATCCACAAACAGTGGTAGAAATGTTTACCCCACATCGTCCGAGTTAACTCGGGCGATGCCTTAACACCTTATAAATAAAGATACTTACAATCATTCATCTTCATCAGAAGGACTATATGAAATTAAGTCAAGCCGATTTTAAACAACGTCGTGATATTCTCGCTGAAAAAATAGGTAGCAATAGCATTGCAATTATTGCGACACGAGCAGAAATGTATCGTAATCGCGATGCTGATTATAAATATCGTGCCGACAGTAGTTTTTATTATCTCACTGGATTTGCTGAGCCCGAGGCAGTTGCGGTTATTGAAACCTTTGCCGAAGGTGAGGAGTATAGCTACAGTTTGTTCTGCCGTGAACGTGATCGTGAAATGGAAATCTGGCATGGCTATCGTGCGGGTATTGATGGCGCGATTGAAATTTATGATGCAGATGAAGCTTATGCGATTGACTTATTAGATGAAGAAATCATCGAAAAAATTCTAAATAAACAGCGTCTTTACTATCGTATTGGTCAGCAAGCTGAGTTTGATGCACGTGTCAGCCAGTGGATTCAAAAGGCAGATGCAGAACAGCGTCGTGGTAGTGCTGCACCTGCTGCGTTGATTCAGCTGGATCGTATTGTTGATGAAATGCGCCTGAAAAAATCAGCACAAGAAATTGAGTTGATGCAGATTGCCTCGAATATCAGTGCCGAAGCGCATACTCGTGCTATGCAAACCGTTAAACCGAATATGATGGAGTATGCACTGGAAGCAGAACTTAATTATATCTTTGGGAAAAACGGCTGCGTACCGTCATATAACAGTATTGTTGGTGGCGGTGAAAATGCCTGTATCTTGCACTATGTTGAAAACAACAAGCCACTCAAAGATGGTGATTTAGTACTCATTGATGCAGCGTGTGAATATGAATTCTATGCGTCAGATATTACGCGTACATTCCCTGTCAATGGTAAGTTTAGTCCTGAACAAAAGGCTTTATATAATATTGTGTTAGAAGCACAGCTTGCTGCAATTGATGTGACACGTATTGGTAATCACTATAAATACCCACATCAAGTTGCAGTGAAAATCTTAACGCAAGGTTTAGTTGATCTTGGTTTGATCAGTGGCGATGTTGATGAATTGATTGAAAGCGAAGCATTCCGTCAGTTCTTTATGCATGGTACAGGTCATTGGCTCGGTATGGATGTACATGATGTTGGTGCATACAAGACTGACGAACATTGGCGCGCTTATGAAGCGGGAATGGTTGTGACGATTGAACCAGGTTTATATGTTGCACCGGATGATGAAACCGTCGATGCAAAATGGCGGGGTATCGGGATTCGTATCGAAGATGATATTGTGGTAACTGAAAATGGTCCATTGGTTTTGACCAAGAATGTAGTGAAAACTGTTGAAGAGATTGAAAGCTTGATGGCAAGCCATTAAGTTGAGATTGAGAAAAGGCTTATCGATAGATAGGCCTTTTTTATTTCGTTTGATGACCAAGACAACTTTTGAATATATTTTAAAAACATAGACCAAACAAAGTACAAATTCCAATCCTGATTTGAGTTAGAGTAAGATAGGCTAGGGGCTATTGATAGTTCACAAATGCTTGTTGCGACAGTGGACATTTTTGAGGTGATACAAGGCATGGCTTATGCAATTTAGTCATTCTAAATAAATAAGCCGTAACGCCGTAGCGACACAAAATGTTCCTGTCCCGTAGGGTTATGGCTAAAACTTCCTTAAACTTTGTTATGAAACTTGACAAGGGGGTGGCCATTGCCTACGTTTCATGCCTCGTTTAAGTTGTTTTAGCCTATAACGCAACGCATAGATGAACTATCAATAGACCCTTAACATCAAGTCATGAAAAACTGATAAGGAATAATATTATGCAGCAACAAGTCATCATTGTCGGTGGAGGTATGGTTGGACTCAGCCTTGCTTTAATGTTGGCAAAATCTAATATCGCAGTAAAGCTATTAGAAGCTGTGAAATATCCGAATTATGATGACGAAAACGTTGCGCCATATCATTCCAGTTTTGATGCACGTAACACGGCATTGTCACGCCGCAGCGTACAGATTTACCAAAAGTTAGGTTTGTGGGAAGCTTTACAGCAACATGCCACACCAATTCTGCAAGTGCATATTACTGAGCAGGGGAGTTTTGGTAAGGCCCGCTTAGTTGCAGAACAAGAAAAAGTAGAAAGCTTTGGGCAAGTGATTGAGAATGCTTGGTTAGGTCGTGTATTGCTGACCCAAGTACGTCAGCAGCCTTTGATTGAATTGATTGATGGGGTACAAGTAACTTCACTGACCCAAGACGTAGATCAAGTCCAAATTGAAGCCATGCGCAATGGTGAATATATCCATTCCTTAAAGTCCAAGTTGGTGATTGCAGCTGATGGTCGTGATTCTTTCTGTCGCCAAGCGATTGGGGTGGGGGTAGATGAGCATGATTATGACCAAGTCGCGATTGTGACCACTGTACAGACTTCTAAGCCGCATCAGCACGTTGGCTTTGAACGCTTTAGCGCATTGGGACCATTGGCCTTGTTACCATTACCAGGTGAATACCGTCGCTCAGTGGTTTGGCCTGTAAAAAAAGGCACTGAAGCTGAGTGGTTGGGTGAAGAAAATGATCAGCACTTCCTCGATGCTTTACAGGAAACCTATGGTGATCGTGCTGGAAAATTTGAAAAAACAGGTAAGCGCTTTAGCTATCCATTGGCTCAGGTTTTGGCACATAAGCAGGCAGTAGGGCGTGTGGTACTGATGGGTAATGCGGCACATACCATTCATCCAGTGGCAGGACAAGGTTTTAACCTGTGCTTGCGTGATGCAGATGTGTTGGTTCGTTTCTTGATGGAGCAACTTGCGAAATCAGATGATATTGGCTCGCCTGAAAAATTACTGGCCTATGAACAATCACGTTTGAAAGATCAGCAACGTGTGATTAAGTTCTGTGATTCAGTGGTGCGTGGTTTCAGTAATCAAAATCCAATCCTCAAATTATTACGCAATACAGGTCTGATTGCATTTGATGTGATTCCAGGCGTTAAGCCTTTAGTTGCTAACTATGCAATGGGGCTAAAAGCATGAGTGAAATCTTAGATGTCGTCATTATCGGTGGTGGTCTGGTTGGCGGTTTAACAGCTTTATTACTCGCGCAAGGTGGGGTACAAGCGACCGTATTGGATGCCGCACCTGTACTTGATCAAGACAAAACTTTGGCTGTGATGAATCCTCGTGTATTGGCACTCAGTCAGGCCACGATTCATTTGCTTAAAACAGTCGATGTCTGGGATGATTTAGTACGCCAAATGCCCTATTCAGGCATGCAAGTCTGGAATAAAAATGGCTATGGTGAAATTAATTTTGGTCATGCTTCAGAGCAGCAACCTCAATCAGATCAGGCATTAGGTTCAATGGTTGAGCCAAGTGTTTTGAATGTTGCGATTCAACAAAAAATGCTGCAACAACTTAAAGACTATCGCACTCAAGTCAAAGTCATTCGGATCGAACAGATTCCACAAGGCTGGTCAATTCAATTGGCAAATGGCACAACATTAAAAACCAAGTTGCTGATTGGTGCAGATGGTGCGAATTCTTTTGTACGTGAGCAGGCGTATATCGATCTAGATGTACTGGATTATAAGCAGGCCGCGATCAGCTGTGCGATTAAAACCACGTGCCCGAATCAATATGTGGCTCGACAGATTTTCCTACCGACAGGACCATTGGCTTATTTACCGATGGCAAGTCTTGATCCTCAAGAAAACGGGTATTGGCAATCAATTGTTTGGACTTTACCAGATGATTATGCTGATGAGTATTCAGCACTCAGCGATCAAGCGTTTATGCAACTATTGACGCAAGAAAGCCTACAAATGTTGGGTGAGGTGGTTGAGGTGCGTTCTAGAGCACAATTTCCATTAAAAGCACGTGCAGCGCAACGCTATATCAAATCAGGCTTAGCACTGATTGGTGATGCCGCGCACGTGATCCATCCTTTGGCTGGACAGGGTGTGAATATTGGTTGTTTAGATGCCGCTGTGTTGTGTGATGTGTTACTACACGATTTAAAACGTGGTGTGTGGGCCAACGAACAGACTTTATTGCGTTATGAACACCAACGTAAGGGTCAAAACGATGCCATGATGCATAGTATGTCTGCGATTGGATGGATTGAAAGTTCAGAATTATTTCCCTTTGTCTGGGCAAGAAATTTTGGTTTGAAACAGGTTGAACAGTTCGATTGGTTTAAGGATCGTTTTATGCAACAAGCCAATGGATTAGGAACATTGAAAGACACACAATATGCATGTTAAAAAATAGTAGATATTTTTTAAACAATCATTTATAAATCAGAGTGAATTTGGTCATAAAAAGTACGTTTTAACAAATATTGTGCTTTGCTAAATCTGAAGAGCTTGCTAAATTCCACCTAGTTCTGATGGCCAAATAGCGATGATGAGAGTTGAGTCATTGTGGGGAGATGAAGATGACGGAAATGAATGATTACGACGAAAACACAGAAGATTCTGCTGTAGACGACGAAGAGGCGAAAGCGGCAGAAAGTGGTGCAGAGAGTGAAGAATCGAGCGCCAATGACGCTGATCTTGCTGAAGCGGAAACTTTAACCGTGACTGCGAAGCAGAAACAGCGCCAAGCTTTAGAAGATGAAGTGGCTGCGTTTCTTGCACGTGGTGGGCGCATTACTGAAGTTCCGCCAGGTGAGCATCAAGATTAAGTCAGTTATGACATAGAAAAAGCATCACGTTTGTGGTGCTTTTTTGTGCTGGTGAGATTCATGTTCACACTCAAGTGGTTGGTGTAACTCTTTTAAAATACCGCATTGTTCAATGGTACGATGTTGTGAACATTGTTGTTTTAAATGGCTTAGATCTTGTTTGAGATGTTCAAGATTTTTAATCTTCTGAGAAACTTCGGCAAGATATTGATCAATCAGATGATCGACCTCCATGCAGGTTTGATTCGGATCTTCGGCTAGACTCTTAAGCTTTTGAATATCCTGTAAGGTGATGCCTAATTCTCGGCAGTGCTTTAAAAATAACAATTCTGAAAGCATTTGTTCCGAATAATGACGGTAATTTCCCGCCGTTCGTTGGGCTTTGTCCAGCAACCCAATTTTTTCGTAATAGCGAATCGTATCTACAGATACACCTGACTTTTTTGCCAATTGCCCAATGCTAAAACTGATCATGCTTGACTCTGGAGTTACTCTAGGGTTTTAAATCACTATAAAAGATTAAGTGAGAAAAGTCATGGCAGGATGTGGATGCAACACAGCATGTGCCCCAGCAAAACAAATTAGTCCAAAATTTAGAAAAGCATTGTGGATTGCGCTCGTTCTAAATGCATTGATGTTCTTTGTCGAAATTATTGGAGGATCACAAGCACGATCTGTGTCATTGTGGGCAGATGCGCTAGATTTTGCAGGTGATGCTGCAAACTATGCCATCTCTTTAGCTGTATTGTCCATGACCCTATACTGGCGAGCAACTGCAGCTTTACTGAAAGGAATTACCATGGCCGCATTTGGTATTTTCGTGATTGTTAAAGTATTCTGGTCATGGTGGCTAGGTGTAACACCTGAACCAATGCTCATGGGGGTGATTGGTGTACTGGCATTGGCTGTCAATGTTATCTGTGCATTGATGCTCTATGCATTCCGTGATGGCGATGCCAATATGCGCTCGGTATGGTTATGTAGCCGTAATGATGCCATTGCCAATATTGCGATTATCGTCGCAGCTGTTGGTGTATTTGGAACTGGGACTATGTTCCCTGATTTATTTGTGGCTTTTATTATTGCGTATTTAGGTGTTTCTTCTGGTTTGGCTGTGATTAAGCAGGCGAGAATAGAAAGAAAACTAGATCAGGTTAATATCATGACTAAGGCCTAAGTCACATTGTTGTTATTTCAAATTGAGATGATAAGGGGAGATTTTTTTTAATCTCCCCTTAGGTTTTATTCATCTTGTTGGGTGAGTTCCAAAGCACGTTGGTACGCCACTTTCTTTTTTATACCTGTCAAATCAGCAGCCAATTGTGACGCCGCTTTTACCGATAAATCTTGTAATAAGCGTTTCAACAACGCATCCAGTTTATCCTGCTCCATATCTTTTTCCGCAGATGCCCCACCGACCACAACCACAATTTCACCCTTTTCTTGGTTGTGATCATTTTCGATAAAAGTAACCAATTCTTTTAAAGTCATCTTCTTGATGGTTTCAAAAGTTTTGGTAATTTCACGGGCAAAACCAACAGGTCGGTCTTCACCAAAGACTTGCACCATATTTTTGATGCTGTCTAAAATACGATGAGGTGCTTCGTAGAAAATCAAGGTCTGGGTTTCATCCTTGAGCTTTTCAAGCTGGCTGATTCGTTGCGATGCTTTCGATGGTAAAAAACCCTCAAAGCTAAAGCGGTCACTCGGTAAACCCACTGCACTTAATGCCGCAATTGCTGCACAAGCACCCGGTACTGGAATGACACGAATGCCATGTTCTTGAGCGGCACGAACCAGCTTAAAACCTGGGTCGCTAATCAGGGGAGTACCAGCATCACTGATTAATGCAACATTTTCTCCTTTTAACATTCTTTGGAGAAGTTGATCAATTTTGTTACTTTCGTTGTGATCATGACACGCTGTGAGTGGAGTTGAGATATTATAATGTTTGAATAATTGAGCAGATTGACGAGTGTCTTCTGCGGCAACTACCGATACAGATTTTAAAATATCAATTGCACGAAAGGTCATGTCATCTAAGTGCCCAATCGGGGTTGCTACAACAAATAATTGAGCACTCATAAAAGGTAACTCCCTAATGTATTACAAAAAATATTGGCTGCTACTATGTTTGGCGGCATGTGTGAGTCCAGTTTATGCGGACGTACTGGTGATTCTACCTGAATCTGGTACGATGGCGCGAGCTGGTCAGAGCATCAAACGTGGTTTCTTGAGCGCTTATACAGCATCTGGCAGCAAAGAAAAAATCATTTTTGTAGATTCAGCAAAAAACAACATCGATACGATTTTTAAGAAAAGGGTCAACAGTAAGACTCGACTGATTGTTGGGCCATTGGCGCGACCTGAAATTGAAACTGTGATGCAACTGAATCCCGCAATTCCTGTAATTGCATTAAATGATGTGAATAACCAGACCACCAATGTATGGCAATTCAGTTTGGCAAAACAGCATGATGCTGTTGCATTAACTCAATTATTGAAGAAAGACAAAATTAAAAACTTATTGGTATTGCGCCAAGCTGGAACTGAATCTGCAACAGAACTATTTATGATGGCACTCATGTCTGAATTTGGTTCTGATATTCATGTGGTTAACGAACTACCAAAAAAACTTGCGCGTAGAGACGGGCTGTTATTGTTGGGCGATCAACAGTGGTTAGAGCAACTAGGACCTTTACCTGAAAAAAATATTTATGCTACTGCGTTGAGTATTGAGCAAGACAAGAGTATTCCGATGGGGCTTAGTTTTTGTGATACACCAGCTTTATATAACGGACAATGGGCAGACCTAGTCGCTGCATATAAAGAACAACCAGAAAATATGGCGTTTCAACGCTTATTGGCCTTTGGTGGTGATGCATGGAGTATTAGTCAGCAATTTTTAAATAGCCCAGATCGACACTTTTCCTTTGAAGGTCGAACTGGGGCAATTGATGTGAAAGACGGGAAAGTTTATCGCCAATCTTATTGCTATCAACAGCAGAAAAAGGGTATTCAAGCATTAAAATAAGATCGGGCAGGTATGTCACAGCAAAAGCATGACTTAGGGCAATGGGCTGAACAAACAGCGCTTGCTCTTTTGCAGTCTCAGCACTATTTATGTGTAGATCGAAACTATCATTCGCGTTATGGTGAAATTGACTTAATTGTTAAAAGGGACAATGAACTGGTCTTTGTAGAAGTCAAAGCCAGATCAGCAGGGAGTTATGCCGAGGCTTGTGAAGTGATTTCACTTGCTCAGCAACGTAAAATTATTAAGACAGCACAAATTTTTTTACAGAAATCTCCACATTATGGTGACTTTGATTGTCGTTTTGATGTGATTTGTTTTGATTTTCCACAGAAAATTGCAAAAACAGTACAACCAGATTTTTCAAAATTGCAGTATGATCAGCAATGGATTGAACACGCATTTACTTTAGATTAATTAAGAAGCCTAATCTAAAGCTAAATATTGAAAATTGAACAAATTTGTTTGTAGATAGGGAGTCTTGCCAAGTGTTAAAACGTTTATCGATTACGTTGCTTTGCGCTGCAAGTTTATCGGGATGTGCTAGTTTTATTTCTGGTGGCACAGGAAGTTCACCCGTTGGAACGAACAGTGGTGAACGTAGTCTTGGGCAGATTTTTATTGATTCTTCGATCAAGCGTACTGCAAATATTAATTTGTACAAATTAGATCACCGCTTTAAACAGTCTCGTATCAACATTGAAAGCTTCCACAGCAATGTTTTATTGACAGGACAAGTCCCTGATCCATATTTAAAACAACTGGCAGAAGATAACTTACGCTCAATGTCAGATGTAAAAGCCGTACATAACTATATTACGGTAGGTGACAAGGTTGGTTATAACACCATCATGCAAGATGCAACGGTGACTGCAAATACTCGCGGTTTGTTGATGAAAGCCCCTGTAGTATCTGACAGCAAAGTATTAGTGCATACTGAAAATGGTGTGTTATATGTGATGGGACGTTTAAATACTGCTGAATCAAGAGATTTAGATGACGTCTTACAAAAAGTTGGAAATGTGACTAAAATTGTGACACTGATTGACAATACGGATCAACCTTCAGGCACTGTTGCTAGTTCAACAGCAGCAGCACCAATGGTGGGCACTGTGACTACACAGCCTTTAGTTGAGACACCTGTTGCAATTGATCCTGATCAGGCGGAACCTGCGACCATTACTCCAACTAATCCTTAATTTATGAAGCAACTTATTCAACAAGTACAAGAAAATGTAATAAAGGCGAAAAACCTCTATCAGGAGTTTCGCCTTTATGATTTTGCCAGTTATTCGATCAATTACCTGACACCCAAAGATACCTTTGAAAAAGAAGAGCATCTTGCCTATGGATTGAAAGCAAGACAGCGTTTGGATCTGTATCGAACTAAAAATCCTAAAAAGCAAAGACCGCTTATCGTATTTGTACATGGCGGGTCTTGGCAGCATGGTAACAAACGTGAGTATCTGTTTATTGGGGAAACGTTTGCCCGTGAAGGTTATGATGTTGCAGTGATTAACTACCATCTTGCACCAGAACATATCTTCCCGACCTTTATTGATGATATTGCTCAAGCCATTCATTATTTAAATCAGAATCAGAGCAAGCTAAATATCTCGACAGATAACATCATTTTAATGGGACATTCTGCGGGTGCGTTTAATGTGATGTCTGTGGTGTATTCTGCCTATTCACAAAATTTTAAATACAAAGAAAATATTAGAGCAATTGTGGGGATGGCTGGGCCATATCACTTTGACTACAAGGGTGATCCTTTAGCTGAACATGCTTTTGATCAGAAAGTATCGTATCAACAAGTGATGCCGTATTACTTTATTGAGCCGAATCAAATTAAGCATTATTTGCTGATGGCTGAACAAGATCAGTTGGTTGGCAAAGAAAATAGTTTTGATCTAGATAAGGCGTTAAGAGAAAAAGGCAATCATAGTCATATCGCCGTGATTCCAAAGACAGGGCATATTACCATTGTGGCGACACTGGCCAGTTTGATGAGCCATTATTTCAAAACCAAACGGACGATCCTGCACTTTTTGGATGAAGCCTTAGACCCCTAATCAATGAAAAAGCATCGTTTAAGATGCTTTTTTATTGTCGATAATTTGCATGATCATGCTATGGGCAATACTGCCTTTAAATGGAATTTCTGGAAGTTGATCAAATTTAAAAAACGCTGCTTCACTGATTTCCTCGAGCTGCAATTGGATATCACCTGAATCATATTCAGCATGGAAGGCAATCATTAAATTACTAGGAAATGGCCAAGGTTGGCTAGACATATAACGAATATTTTTAAGTTTGAGTCCAACTTCTTCAAATGCTTCACGTTGCACGGCTTCTTCTAAAGTTTCACCCACTTCAACAAAACCAGCAATTAAGCCATGCATATTACTTTTGTTATGCGCTGATTTGGCAAGCAAAATCTCATCGTTACCTTTGGTGATAATGGTAATGATACAAGGCTGTACGCGAGGATATTGATGGTAAGCACAACTTGGGCAAACCATGGCATATTCTTTAGGGTGAATTTCAGTCGCATGACCACAGTGGCTACAGAATTTGTGGTTGCGTCGCCATTCAAGTAATTGAACCGCTCGACTGGCTTGTAGGAAATCACTACTCGACCAAGACTGAATCAATTCCCGAATCGGAACTAATTGATAGCCTTCAGGAATAGATTCATTTTCAAGCAGATCACGTGCGATGACGTGATCATTATGATGGATTGGTAAGTCACTTGCTAATTTCTCAACTTGGGGGAGTTGAAGGTTTTGGTCGACTAACAGTTTTTGGTGTTGAAAAATATAAGCAAGTGATAGTTGAGTCATTATGCGGCTATGGTTTGTAATTGCTGACTGTTTGATAATGCCACATCAAACATAGATTGCAATACAGGTTGCTTGTTCTTTAAGTTCTCAACCAGTAAATCTAGCCCTGCGACAACGTTTAAGATGCAATTAATTTGTTCGGCATCGAGAGGCTGATTTTGCGCTAAACGATATTGGGCAAAGTGCGCTGCACCCAATAAAGCAGTTTGTTGAGCTGAACTACCTAAGAACAGGGCAGCACCTGAAAGTTCCTTCAGATACACGGGTAAAGCTTCTAAGCTATGTGCTGTAGGATCTTGCACATAGAGACTTAATGTTTGCGTTAAAGTATCAATCAGGGTTTTCGTTTCAGTCAATAACGCTTTATGTGCTTCATCTAAACGATCAAGCGAGATTTGCATGTTATTGACACGTAACTGTAAACGACTAGACGTGTAATTACGTTCCAAAATCCCAATCGAATTCATTGAAGCCAAAATACTATTCATTAACTGTTGTACCGAAGTCGCATCCGTTAACGTATTGGGTTGGCTTAATTTTTCCGCTTGTTGGGTTAACTCTCGCGCTGCTTCATTTAGATTTAGTACTTTGAAAACATTCGAAAGCTGATGTAGCTTTTGTTGCAGTTCTTGGGTTTTTTCAGCTGACATATTTTGATGGTTGTATTCAATCTCATTTCGGATTTGAGCCATCTCATCTGTCATTAACTGGCTAATCGTGTGCACAGTTTCGTAGTCAGGGCCATATAAATGACGGCTTAGTACTTGTAGTTGCGTATCACTGAGCAACTCATCACCAATATTGAGTTGATCACGAATATGCTGTGACACATCATCTTCTTGGCTAATACAAATACACAAGATGTCTGCAAGATCTGCAATGGTGTTTTTAAAGCTGGCCGATTGAGCGAGGAATTTACCGATATTGGTTTCAATTTGAATCAACGTACGTAAGCGTGCTTCGGTAATTGAAAGCTCATTAATATGGCTTAGACCCACATTGACCAACTGCCAGTATTGTTGACTTGGTTGACCCGTCGCTAAACCCGCAAGATAAACGCCGACCAATTTGATCCCTTGTAGATCAAGCGGAGTTTCTGATTGCTTAATGAGCTTGTTTAAACACAATTTATAAAGCTGATGAATATACTGTGATTGTTCCAAGCTTGGTGCTTGCGGCAAATTAAAACTCGGAGTTATGAACTCAAGCAATGGCTGTACCGTTTGACCTTCTTTGGTCAGTGGTTTGCCTAAGGCTTTTTCTAAACGGTTCAGTGTATCGAGTAGGAATTGAGGAACTTTTACTTCACGTAAACAAATGAATTCGATATAACGCTTCAGCATGGTGGTACCTTCACTGAGCGCAATAACATCATTGGTTTGGATTTGCTGTGGTTGCGCCATAATTTTGCGCATCAGCTCAGCAGAGTATTGAGTAATTTGTGATAAATGTGGCATATCAATTAACGCGAGAACTTGCGTACATTGTTCAAACTGGTTCAGCGCATCATCAATCCCGAAAGGTAGTGCTTGTTCTTCGGCAAGGGTATTGACTGCTGTTTCTACCAATTTAATCGAATTGTCGATTTCATTTTTTATTATTAATAATGCCGTTGGGTCGAAATGAATCGAGGTTTGGTAAGACATATGACCTACACCTTTCCTAAGTTGTTATATCCATGGACCTCCTTTTTTAGGAGGCCTAAATCTTTAAAGGTTAATATAACTTAACTTTAGAAGCTTGAAATACAAAAAATTACATTGACTGGAAAATTTATTTTGCGAAAAGGCAAGGCTCTCCATGTTTTTGTTCAAATTGTTTGACCCAGGTCTCATGTTCATTTAGTTCATGTTCAGAAGGTTGAATCACAGGTAAGTCAACTTGGACACGCGGGCGGGTCGATTTATTTTGATTTTGTTCTGTTTGGGAAAGGGCATCCATATCAAATGAAACTTGCCCACCGGTCATTGCAAGGTAAACATCGGCTAAGATTTCAGCATCGAGTAAGGCACCGTGGAAAGTACGATCTCGCGCTGGAATTTCATAACGGCGTACCAAAGCATCCAATGAGTTCTTTTGGCCAGGATGCTTATTCTTGGCAAGTGCCAAGGTATCGGTAACCTCACAAACCTCAGATAATAAAGGTAAGCCAGCACGTTTGAACTCCATATCCAAGAAGTTCATATCGAAGGTCGCGTTATGCGCGATAATTTCAGCGCCTTTTAAGAAGGCAAAAAGCGTATCGGAAATTTCAGCGTATTTAGGTTTGTCTTTTAAAAAGTCATCGCTGATACCATGCACATTTTCAGAATCACCGACGGGTTTTTCTGGATTGATATAGATATGAATTGAACTACCCGTGAGTTTACGATTGATCATTTCAATCGCACCGACTTCAATAATACGGTCGCCATCTTGATAGTAAAAACCAGTGGTTTCCGTATCAAGAATGAGCTGGCGAGGGCCTTGGAGATGCACTTTGGCTTCTGTAATGACAATATTTGGGTGTTGATTTAATGGGGCAGCTTCGACTACCACTTCATCTGATACTACATTTTCATCCATATTATCCAAGACTTCTTCAAGTTCTGATTCTTCGATCATTTCATCGCTATCCATATCAATATCTAATCCGAAAGGGTCATTTAAGAGCCAATCGGATTCAGGCTTTTTTGTATCAGCGTTAGCCTGTGTTGGCGATTTTAGTTGTTGCGCGATTTGTTCTGCACCTAAATTTGCCAATTGGTCTGCCATTTCATTACCAGCATGTCCAGCATGGCCTTTAATCCAGTTCCATTCGATCTCTCGGTTGGCACAGACCGCATCGAGTTTCTGCCATAAATCAGGATTTTTAACGTCTTTCCAATTCTTTTTTTTCCAGCCATGAATCCATTCAGTAATACCTTGTTTGACATAATTGGAGTCTGTCCAAATAATTAAACGGGCATCGGTGGGGCAAAAAGAAACGCCTTCGATTGCGGCTTGAAGCTCCATACGGTTATTGGTTGTTTCAGGTTCACCACCAAACAGCTTGTGTTCACCTTGTTCGGTAATGACATACGCGCCCCAACCCCCAAGACCTGGGTTACCCTTGCATGCGCCATCAACGTAAAGTGTGATTGTTTGTGACATATTTGAACCTGAACAATAAGCAGAATAAGAAGTTGAATATTTTAATCGCACAAAAGGCTGGTCAATATTCAAGTGTTACTTAAGCATATAACAAAAGAATAAGGCTTTTACTTGAGCTAAAATAAGCAGGGAATTTTAGCATCCTCATAACAATAACAGCTATTGTAAAGCTAAATTTGGCGTCTGAACGTTACAAAACTCATCTTTTTTAATTTCTTGTAACATTTCCATGCAAATCACGTTAAATTATTGCCTTGTCTAAGTGACATGCTTTACTACAATGGCTAAGTCTGTTGACGTTTCACAGATGACAGAAGAGTTTTGCCTTGTGCTGTGATCAAAGCAGTGCTTTGCACTTGCTCAGGTCATGGCTAAAACTTTTCCAAACTTCGTTGTGAAACTTGACAAAGAGCGGTGATTGTCTTTGTTCCATGCCTTGTTTGAATTGTTTAGCCTATAACGTATGCATGGTTGAAACATCAATAGCCCCTAATTAAGAAATAAACTAGCGTGAGTTGACTGGAAGTTTTTATGTATAAATCGAGCACATTGGTGTCGCAAGCATCTGCAACATCATTATTCAAAATTACTGTACTCACTTCTGCTCTCGTTGCGTTGGGAATCACCACAGGTTGTTCTTCAACACCTAAATCAAGTAAAACCTCGTCTTCAAAGCAAGCTGGTTCAGGTTATTTAGATGCAAGCAGTTTAGATTCACTTGAAGACTTATTGTCTGCAACCGACATGCGTGCTGTGGAAGGCGATCGTTTGTTGGTACTGAAACATGGTGATGTGTGGAAACGAATGACGGTTGGATTCAAGATGGACTTGAACCATTGGGATTCACGAATTGAAGCACAACGTAGCTGGTTTATTTCTCGTCAACCGTATTTAGATCGTTTAAGCGCGCGTGCCAGCCGCTATTTATATCACACAGTAAAAGAAGCTGAACGTCGTGGTATGCCGACAGAATTGGCATTACTGCCGATTATCGAAAGCTCGTATGACCCAGCAGCAACCAGTAGTGCGGCAGCAGCAGGTCTATGGCAGTTCATCCCAAGTACAGGGCGTATTTATGGTTTGCAACAGACCAGCCTCTATGATGGACGTCGTGATGTCGTCGAATCGACACGTGCTGCGTATGAATTCTTTGGTAGCTTATATAATCAGTTTGGTTCATGGGAACTGGCATTAGCTGCATATAATGCGGGACCAGGTCGTATTCAACAGGCGATTAACCGTAACCGCGCAGCAGGTTTACCAACAGATTATTGGTCATTGAAACTTCCACAAGAAACCATGAACTATGTTCCTCGGTTCTTGGCTGTTGCTCAAATTATTAAAAACCCTGGTGCATATGGTGTGAGTTTACCGCCAATTGCAAACCGTCCTCACTTCCGTGAAGTGAGTCTGGCTGGTCCAATGGATCTCAACCAGATTGCATCGATTACGGGGTTAAGTCGAGCTGAGCTCTATGCACTGAACCCTGCTTATCGTGGCGAAACGGTCGACCCAATGAGCCCAATGCGGATTTTAATCCCAGCAGACTTAAGTCCTTCGATTGATACAAAATTACGTTCTGGTAAGGCGAGCTCTGGTGGATTCTGGGCAAGCAATAAAACCCCACCGCCAATGAATACCAATCCATTGAGTAGCTCAACAACGATTCGTACAACGACCAATAGTGGGCAAAGTATTACTGCTTCGACAGCAACGCCGCCCAATTTAACGGCAAGTAATACAACACGTCCGACAACTTCCTCAATCAGTACCAGTAAAGTTAATACGCCTAGAGGTTCGGATGCGTTGGCTTCATTTGCTGCGGGAGCTGATGTGCCAAGTGCACCACGTATTCCTGTCGCAATCACGCCTGCTGCGAATATTAAACCAGTAAAAATTGAGCCGCCGATTTCATCTAAAGAGCGTGAGCAAATTACGGCTGCAATTAAAGAAGAAGACAAAAAAGAAACGGTTGCACAGGTATTAGAGCCACAAGCGACTCAAGCTGAGAAAGATCAAGTTGTTGCAGAAATTAAGGCAATTGCACCAAAAGGCACAGAAATTGTTGATCCATTCGATGGCAAAATTAAATTAACTGCGATTCAAACCAGTCAATCGGTTGCTGATGAAAAAGGTCAAGAGGTGAGCCGAGGCTTCTCTTATCCAAAAAACTTGGTTGAAGATACTGCCACTGCAAACAGTGAGGACGCCAAACGCAACCAAGGCAAGCCATACATTAAAACCGATACGGATGTTGTCGTTGTTGCACCAAAAGGCAAGCGCAGCACCTATGTGGTACAGCCTGGTGATACTTTAGCTGTGATTGCGCAAAAAAACGGCGTGAACTGGCGTGATGTTGCCAAGTGGAACCAGATTGATCCAAACGGTACCTTATTCGTTGGTGCAAGCTTATATTTATATGATGCCAAACCAGAAGCACCTAAAGCTGCTGAAAAGCCAGAGAGCTATGTGGTGCAGTCGGGTGATAGCTTAACCAACTTGGCTTCACGCTTTGATTTAACTCTGAAACAGTTGGCGGATTATAATAATTTGTCTGTGACTGATGGTTTGTTCGTTGGGCAAAAATTAACATTGATTGAGCCAAAGAATAATACCCGTACAACGCAACAGGCAGTACGTGCGACTGACAGTAAGGCAACAACGACTCAAAAAGTTGCAACCAAATCATATACGGTGAAGCGTGGCGAATATTTAAAGCTGATTGCGGATCGTTATGCATTATCGAATCAGGAATTGGCTGATTTGACCTCTGGTTTAACTGCGAGCAGTAGCTTGTTCGTTGGACAAAAAATTAATGTGCCGTTACACGAAGTTTCCTCAACTCAGGACACACCTGAGCCAACGAAGACGAACGTAAAATACGAAAATGTCAGTGCATCGACTAACTATAAAACTGAAAGTTATACCGTACAGCGTGGCGACACTTTATCAAGTATTGCAACCAAGTCGAAAATTAGCTTGAGCGAGTTGGCTGAGCTAAATAATTTGAAGTCAAATAGCGGCGTGCGTTTGGGTCAAAGTATCAAGATTCCTGCGGGTTCAACTGTACCTGATCAGTATGTGGTGCAGTCGGGTGATAGTTTGAATGCGATTGCCGCCAAGTACAACCTGCAACTGAGTTATGTGGCCGATCTAAATGGCTTGGAAAGAACGTCGGGCGTACGTGTTGGTCAACGTCTGAAACTGACGGGTGATGTGCCTACAAAAACCACTGTAAGCAATACGAGCAAATCGAGAGAAGAAACTACACCTGATGTTTATACGGTTAAATCTGGTGATACTTTAGGCAATATCGCGAGTCGTCATAATTTACAGCTCGATTATGTTGCTGGTTTAAATGGTTTAACGCGCGGCAGTAATGTTCGTATCGGTCAAAAGCTCAAATTGACAGGTGATTTACCGAAAGCTGAAACCGCAAAGGTAGACAACAGCAAAACAACACCAAAAGCATCAGCACCAAGCCGTAATACTGAAAGATATAGTGTCAAAGCAGGTGAATCTTTGAACAGTATTGCTAATCGTTTTGGGATGTCTGGTCGTGAATTAGCTGAATTAAATGATCTGAAAGCCAATGCAAGCTTGCAACGTGGTCAAAGTATTTCAGTCCCTAAAACAGTAAGTGAATACAAAGTAAAACGTGGTGATACGCTGATTGGTTTGGCAAGCCGCTATGGTTTAGATACTGGTGCGCTGGCAGAAATGAATGATTTAACACCAAGTACCCAGTTACGTATCGGTGATGTGATTAAAGTACCTAACCTGTAATTGTAAATGATTCATTTACGCTTAATCAAAAGGCTTAGTCTATATGCTGGACTAAGCCTTTTTACTCAGTCTTCATTTGCGGCGATGCAAACCACGCCGTATTTGGCGATGCATGTGCAACCAAAATATACTCAGCTTAAGGTAATGCCTTATGCCAATGCGAATGCACCTAAAGGCGGTATTCTGAGTCAATCGAGTTTGGGGACATTTGATAATTTAAACAGCATGAACGGCAAGGGTAGTTCAACTGAAGGTGTCAATTATCTATTTGATAGTTTGATGGATCGTTCGCTGGACGAGCCGCGTGTGATGTATCCATTACTTGCAGAAAAGGTCAGTTACGATCCTGATCAGCTGCAATCTGTGACCTTCCACTTGAATCCACAAGCACGATTTAATAATGGTCAGCCTGTAACTGCTGAAGATGTGAAATTTACCTTCGATACTTATCAGACCAAAGCGAATTTAGGCTTTCAAATGTATTTGTCAGATTTAGCTAAAACTGAAGTGTTATCTAAACATCAAATCAAATTTATTTTTAAGTCTAAGAATAATGTGGAAATGCCATTGATTGTGGCGAGCCTGCCGATCTACTCAAAATTAGATTGGAAAAATAAGGACTTTGGTCGTGTCACCCTTCAACCGATTGTCGGTTCAGGTCCTTATGTGGTGGATCGTATAGATGCAGGGCGTAGTATTACCTATAAGCGCAGTCCAAACTATTGGGGCAAAGATTTGCCAGTAAACAAAGGCCGCTATAATTTTGATCGACTGAAATATGTGTATTATCGAAATTTAGATGTCAGTTTTGAAGGGTTTAAATCTCGACAATTCAATTTGTACGAAGAAAAAAATATCCGTAATTGGGTTACAGCCTATAACTTTCCAGCAGTAAAATCAGGTTTAGTCAAAAAGTATAAAGTGCAGTTAGCTACTCCTCTAGATATTCAAAGCTTGGTGTTTAATATCCGCCGTTCGCCACTCAATGATATTTATCTACGTCAGGCATTAACCTACGCTTATGATTTTGAGTGGCAGAATAAGGCACTGTTCTTTAATCAAAATCAGCGTTTACAAAGTTACTTTGATAATACTGATTTGGCTGCAACTGGCCGACCTAGTGCCGCTGAATTAAACGTATTAAAGCCATTTTTGGCCCAGTTCAATCCAGTGATACGCCAAGGTATTTTGGCTGATTGGCGCTATCCTGTTTCTGATAGCAGTGGTTTCAATCGGCAGAATTTATTGACTGCACAACACATCTTAAAAGATGCTGGCTATCTGATTCGGAACGGTCAGTTATATGATCGAACCGGTAAAGCCATTCGAATTGAATTATTGATGCAACAGGAAAACCCACAGCGTGAATTAATGCCTTTTGTGCGGAATCTGAAGCGTTTAGGCATTCAGGTTCAACTACGGCAGGTGGATGTGCCGCAATATATGGAGCGAATTCGACATCAAGATTTTGATATGATGGTGTTGAAATTGCCCCAAACTTTAACTCCAGGGAAAGAACAAGCCCAATTCTGGGGAAGTGCAGCAGCAGATGAGGCTGGCAATTATAATTATTCAGGGATTAAGAATCCTGCGATTGATCAGATGATTGCGAAAATTGTGGCAGCAAAAACCCGTGAAGAAGTGGTGTTATACACACGCGTGCTCGATCGTTTATTACGCGCAGGATACTACCAAATTTTGACTTATGGAAAACCTGAACGTTGGTTTGCCTACTGGGATATCTATCAGCAGCCTTCGGTTAAGCCGAAACTTTCTGTAGGATGGGAGTATTGGTGGGTGGATACAGATAAAGCTAAGAAACTTGATCAATCCGTGCAGAAACACTGAATTAAAAGAATTAAGGATCTTATTAAATGGTTCACTATATTCTGAAAAGAATGTTATTGATGATCCCGACATTATTTTTCATTTTATTGATTAATTTTTGTATTGTGCAAATTGCCCCAGGTGGACCTGTCGAACAAGCGATTCAGCAAATCCAAAATGCGCAAGGCTTAGGGGTAGGCAATAGTGCACCCTCAGGCTTGACCACCTTGGCACAATATGAAGGTGCACGTGGTTTAAGTCCCGAAATGATTGAAAAAATCAAAGCCCAGTATGGCTTTGATCGTCCTGCCGCAGAACGTTTCTGGCTCATGCTTAAAGGTTATATGCATCTGGATTTTGGGAGCAGTTTTTTTAAAGATAAACCTGTGACCCAACTGTTATACGAAAAGCTACCTGTCACGCTGTCTTTGGGCTTGTGGAGCACTTTCCTGATCTATCTGATTGCAATTCCACTGGGTATTAAAAAGGCTAAAAATAATGGCTTGCTGTTTGATCAATCTACCTCATTGTTATTAGCCGTGAGCTATGCCATTCCATCTTTTGTGTTTGCCATTGTACTGATTGTTTTTTTTGCAGGGGGCAGTTATTTGCAATGGTTTCCATTACAAGGTCTGGTTTCAGAGAACTTTGCCCAATTGAGCCTCTGGGCAAAAGTACAAGATTATTTATGGCATATGAGTTTGCCCATCTTGAGTATAGTATTGGGCAGTTTTGCGGCGTTAACTTATCTGACGAAGTATTCATTTGTTGAAGAGTTGCAGAAACCTTATGTACTTACTGCCCGCAGCAAAGGAATGAATGATAATCAGGTTCTTTATGGACATGTCTTTCGCAATGCGATTTTAGTGGTTGTGGCAGCCTTACCAGAAGCATTGGTCGGTATTTTCTTTGTCGGTAATTTATTTATCGAGATCATTTTTAATTTAGATGGGATTGGTCTATTAGGTTTTGAAGCGATTACTCAGCGTGATTATCCTGTTATTTTCGGGACTTTATTTTTATTTACCTTATTTGGGATGATATTGCGTTTAATCGGTGATGTGCTGTATCAGGTGATTGACCCACGCATTGATTTTGAATCAAGAGGTGGAAAATAATGTCCCCCTTGATGCGTGCGCGTTTTCTTCGCTTTAAACAGAATAAATTAGGCTTTAGTTGTTTTATTCTATTTTTAATTATTTTAGTTGTGTCTTTATTTGCTGAATTGATTGCCAATGATAAACCGCTGTTGGTTCGTTATCAGCAATCCTTTTATTTCCCGATCTTGAACGATTATCCAGAAACGACCTTTGGTGGTAGCTTTGAAACAGCGACAGATTATCAAGATCCTGCGGTAAAGCAGCTAATTCAAAAACAGGGCTGGATGATTTCACCCCCTATCACTTTTTCTTATCAAACGCCAAATCTATCATTGGCAGTACCAGTTCCTTCAGCACCAAGTTCGCAAAATTGGTTAGGAACGGATGACCAAGGCCGTGATGTGTTTGCCCGAATCCTCTATGGTCTGCGCATTTCTCTTTTATTTGGGTTTGCTTTAACCCTATGTTCTGCTGTGATTGGCGTTATTGTTGGGGCAATACAGGGCTATTATGGTGGCTGGATTGATTTAATCGGGCAGCGGATTTTAGAGGTCTGGGGCGGCTTGCCGATGTTGTTCATTGTCATGATCTTGGTCAGTATGTTTAGTCCCAGTATTTATTGGCTATTTTTGATCATGTTGCTCTTTGGTTGGACTGAGTTGGTTGGGCTAGTCCGTGCAGAGTTCTTGCGTGCGCGCAATTTTGATTATGTCCGCGCAGCGCAAGCATTAGGCGTAACAGATTATAAAATTATCTTTAAGCACATTTTACCGAATGCAATGAGTTCAAGTTTGTCGCAGCTTCCGTTTATGCTGACGGCCAATATTATTGCGCTCACTGCACTGGATTTTTTAGGGTATGGCTTACCACCTGATGCTGCATCATTGGGTGAATTATTATTGCAAGGCAAAAATAATCTAGATGCGCCGTGGTTGGTGCTGTCTGGCTTTTTTACATTGGCGATTGTACTTTCTTTATTGATTTATATCGGGGAGGCTGCACGTGATGCATTTGACCCAAGACGATAAACAGTTTGACCAATCACCGTTATTAAGGGTTCAGCAGATCAGTATTTGCAATGAATCAGGACACCGCTTAGTCGAGAGTTTAAGTTTTGATTTATATCCAGAGCAGACAGTTGCGCTTGTTGGTGAGAGTGGCTCTGGTAAAACTATTAGTGCGTTGGCTGTGCTAGGTGTGTTGCCTGAACATTTTGCAGTACAAGGCAAAGTGGAACTAGATGGAGAAAACTTGCTGACTTTGGGGCAGGTTCAGTTACAGCAGATACGTGGTAAACGTATTGGCATGATTTTTCAAGAGCCAATGACGGCTTTAAATCCTTTGCACAAAGTAGAGCAGATGTTGGGCGAGAGTCTAATGCGATTTGGTATCGCCAAGACCGAGATTCGAAAACGGTCTGTGGGTCTATTGCATGATGTTCACATAGACGACCCTGCGCGTATTCTGCAATGCTATCCACATGAGTTGTCAGGTGGACAGCGGCAACGGGTCATGTTGGCAATGGCTTTGGCTTTAGAACCAGAAATTCTAATTGCCGATGAACCAACCACAGCTTTAGATGTGGTGTTACAAGCACAAATTTTAACGTTGTTAAAAGGAGTACAGCGGCAGCGAAAGATGGCGATCATTTTGATTAGCCATGACCTGAATTTAGTCAAGCATTATGCAGATCATGTCGTGGTACTGAATCAAGGGCGTGTTGAAGAACAGGGGGCTACTGCAGAAATATTTACTCATCCCCAAACCTCATATACACAAAATCTGCTTCATCATGATTTTGGACAAGCTTTGGCGATACAGCCGACGCAAACCTTGCTTGAATTAAATGACGTCACGATAAAATATCCGCTTAAGCATGGTTTATTCAATCAAGTTAAAGCCTATAAGGTTGCAGCAGAATCTATTCAGTTTAGTCTGTCTCAGGGAGAGGCTTTAGGCATTGTTGGCGAAAGTGGTTCAGGTAAATCATCATTGGCCTTAGCGATCGCTAGATTGATCAGCAGTGAAGGTTCTATTCATTTTCAGACACAAGATTTAAACCTTTTGACTCAAAAACAGCTTCGGCAACTTCGACGTGATTTTCAGATAGTATTTCAGGATCCTTTTGGTAGCCTGAATCCTCGTATGTCAGTTGAACAGATCATTGCAGAAGGGCTTCATCTTCAACCCATTTCAAAGCAACAGTGCCAAACTGAAGTTAATGCTGTTTTGGCAAAAGTCGAATTATCTTTAACGGATAAAGATAAGTATCCGCATCAACTTTCTGGTGGGCAACGGCAACGTGTGGCACTTGCAAGAGCATTGGTACTCAAACCCAAGCTACTGATTCTAGATGAACCGACCTCCGCCTTGGATCGGACTACGCAATTGGCCATCATTCAATTGTTACGTCGTTTGCAGCAGCAAGAACAGATCAGCTATATCTTTATCAGTCATGACTTACAAGTCATTAAAGCATTGTGCCAAAAAGTCCTTGTGATGCATCATGGCAAAGCCTTGGAATATCAAGCCACAGCACTTTTATTTAGCCAGCCTCAGACTGAATATACCCGCCAGCTTATTTCTGCGAGCGAATATTAGCATTGTAATTAAATTGACATATGCTATTGTCAGTTTGTCGGAAGAATGCTTGACAGTAACAATAATCAGATTAAATTAGAGCAAGTACTCTAATTGTAGCAGAGGATGACCATGAGTCAGATTGCAGACAGTATCCAGATTCGCAACACCACATTTAAAAACCGTATTATCAAAGGGGCAATGAGCGAAGCGCTCGCGAATGATGCAGGACAACCCAATGATCTATTGATTGGTCTATACGAAGCGTGGGCAAAAGGCGGTTTGGGCTGTGCCATTACAGGTAACGTGATGGTGAATGTAGGCGCTAAAAATGAACCAGGTGTAGTTGCAATCGAGACCGAGCGTGATCTGGAAAAATTAAAGCAATGGGCTGCGGTGGGTAAGAAACATGGCATGGTGCAATTGATTCAGTTGTCACATCCTGGTCGCCAATGTCCAAAGGGTCTAAATAAGGAAACAGTTGCACCTTCAGCTGTGCCTTTTAGCCCAATGCTTGCAGCAATGTTTGGTACGCCGCGCGAACTTAAACATGACGAAATTTTAGATATTATCCAGCGTTTTGCGACAGCTGCGGCGGTATGTGAAAAGGCTGGTTTTGAAGGCGTACAACTGCACGGTGCCCATGGTTATCTGATTAGTCAGTTTCTATCGCCTTTGACCAATAAGCGCACGGATCAATGGGGTGGTTCGATTGAGAACCGTATGCGTTTCTTGATCGATGCTTATCAGGCGGTACGCGATGCAACTTCTGAAAACTTCATCATTTCGGTGAAGCTGAACTCAGCGGATTTCCAGCGTGGTGGGATCACAGAAGAAGATGTCATTACCGTGTTCAAAGCGATTGATGCTGCGGGGATTGATATTATCGAAATTTCTGGGGGAACCTATGAAGCCCCAGCAATGGCGGGTGCAAAAGCAGAATCGCGTAAAGCCAGTACCATTGCACGTGAAGCTTATTTCTTGGAATTTGCAGAAAAAATTCGCCAACATGTTGCCTGTAAATTGATGGTAACAGGTGGTTTCCGTACCGTAGAAGGAATGAATGCTGCATTGCAAAGTGGTGCATGTGATTTTATTGGAATTGCACGTCCACTGGCGGTTGAAGTCGATTTAACAGATCATTTAATTGCAGGGCATGATGTGCGTTATGCCGTGAATCAAATTAAAACAGGAATTCCATTTGTCGATAAAATGGCAATTATGGAAATCATTTGGTATGCAGCGCAGTTTAAAGCCATTGGACAAGGTAAAAAGCCGAATCCAAAATTATCACCACTGTTGGTATTCTTAAATTACGCGAAAGGGAATATCAAAGCGGTGGTGAAAGGGCGAGTGAATTCACGGAAGTCTGCATAATATATTTTAGGGCTCTTCGGAGTCCTTTTTATTATTCAAAGCAAATAAAAAAGCCACTGTCTTAAGATGCAGTGGCTTTTTCAAATTTGGCGTCCCTACGGGGATTCGAACCCCGGTTACCGCCGTGAAAGGGCGATGTCCTAGGCCTCTAGACGATAGGGACTTCTTGAGGTGGGTGTATATTAGGGTTCTGTCACCAAACTGTCAAGAAGGTGAGGAGACAGTTTGTTCAAAATATAGCAAAACAGTTCAGCAGTCTTCTGTGTATCGTACAACGCAGAGTGGGCTTCTTTACCATCAAACTCGATTCCAGCCTGAATACAGGCACGTGCTAACACGGTTTGCCCAAACATGACTGCACTTAAGGTAACAGTATCGAAGACGGAGAAACTGTGAAACGGGTTCTGATTTTTTGTTCCTGTGCGTGCAATCGCTGCTTGTAGGAAACCTAAATCAAAGTGTGCGTTATGACCCACTAACACAGCATGGGTACAGTGTTGAGCTTTACGTACTTCATTCAATGATTTGAAAATACGACGTAAAGCACCGCGTTCATCTTCAGCCATCGCAACACGCATTGGATTGAAAGGATCAATACCAATAAAATCTAATGAGCGGCGGTCAAGATTCGCGCCTTCAAAAGGGTTGATATGTGCTTGGAATGAAGGACCAGGTATAAATTGCCCATGTTCATCATAGATGATCGGAATACACGCAATTTCAAGTAGGGCATCGGTTTGCGAATTAAAACCTGCTGTTTCCACATCGACAACAACAGGCAAGAATCCACGAAAACGCTGTCCGATTACAGGGGATTTATTTTCTTCTTGGGTCACACTTTTCTCCAATGCAAGGTTTTGCCTGCATGAAGTGGGATAATTTTTTGGTCATCGAGATAGTCTAAAGATTCTGCGATTGTAATATCTTCCTTGACCAAGGTAATGGTTGAGGTATTGCGTGGCAAACCATAGAAGTCAGCACCGAATAAGCTTGCGAAGCCTTCTAAGCGTTCTAGCTTTCCGACTTGATCAAAAGCTTGTGCATATAGTTCAATGGCATTTGGTGCGCTATAACAACCAGCACATCCGCAGGCATTTTCTTTGGCATCTTGTGAGTGGGGTGCACTGTCAGTACCTAAGAAAAATTTTGGATTACCACTGGTTGCGACTTCCAACAATGTTGTTTGATGCGTTTGACGCTTTAAAATTGGTAAGCAATAGAAATGCGGTTTTACGCCACCAACCAACATGTCGTTACGGTTAAATAATAAATGTTGCGGGGTAATGGTTGCAGCAACATTACGATCCTGTTCGAGTACAAAATTCGCCGCATCACTTGTTGTAATGTGTTCTAACACGACTTTTAATTTTGGGAACTGTTTGAGTAAAGGCGATAGCACTTCATCTAAAAATCTTTTTTCACGATCAAAAATATCGACGTGATTATGCGTCACTTCTCCATGCAGTAACAATGGAACCTGATGTTCTTCCAGTTGTTCAATCACGGCATACACTTTGCGAATATCACTGACACCATTATCGGAGTTGGTGGTCGCACCTGCAGGATAAAGTTTGATGGCGTTGACGAATTCAGACTCTTTAATTTTGCGGACTTCATCAGGAGAAGTGTAATCGGTAAAATAAAGCACCATGCGTGGATCAAAATTCAACCCTTCAGGCACATGAGCAAGAATACGCTCGCGATAAGCTAAAGCTTCTTCTACCGTTTTAACGGGTGGAACAAGATTGGGCATACAAATTGCGCGGGCAAATTGTTTGGCTAAATCAGGAACAGTACGTTTTAAAGCTAAACCATCACGCAGGTGTGCGTGCCAATCATCAGGTTGCAAAAGTGTAAGAGTATTCAAGGTCTACTTCAAACTTAAAAATAATACAAATAATAATGCATAAAGTGTGAAAATGGTAACTAGAATTACGGATAAGTGGTTAAGCAAAGCGCATGACAAAATGATAATTTATGTTATTTTTTATGCGGCACAAAAATAGTGCAGCATAAAAAGAGTATCTGGGATGGACAACGGCTATGATCTTGATCAATTGCGGAGGTCGAAAGAAGACCTAGAGCAGCTTGTTGCCCAACATTCTAAATCTAAGAATACCCATCAAACCTTACCTCAAAAATTAGAAAATGAATTCTGGAAATTTAATGTAGACCGAACACGTCTCAATGCGATTCAGTTCTTCGGGCAGGGTGTGATTACCTATACCATATTTGTGCTGTTGATTCTGCCATCTAATTTTCTCGTGATTCGCGGAAGTACATATTTTGTCCTCGATTTTATTTACAGTATTCTCAGCTTAATTGTTGTGGGGATTGCACTGTTCTTATTTTGGGCTTTTTCACGCTTTAAAAAACTCAATCCTTTATTTTATCCTGCTGCTTGCCTGATAGTGTTCCTGACCATTGTATTCACCTCATTTTTGATGATGAGTGTTTCAAATCTAGTGCTGCAAAATCAGGCCATGGTCCTTATTGCGTTCCTGTATATGTTGGGGTTTATCCTGAGTGGCATTCGACCTCTACATATGTTATGGATTGGTTCCTTTGCCGCAATTGCGATTTTGTTTCTGTTATATTGGTTTGATAACCCTAGTGATTTTCTCATGATTGGGCGAACACTAATAGGAAGCTTACTGCTGGGTTTTTCGATCAGTGTGATGTTGACTTCAAAAGAAAGAAAAATATTTATAAAGTCCAAAATTGCAGAAATTGATGAGCAGATTTTACGCATACAAGCATCTGAGTTGTTACATCTGAGTCAGCATGACGAACTGACAGATGTGTCAAATCGACGTACGTTTGAAGAGATGTGTACCTATTACTATGATTTAGCCTGTAAAGAGCGAAAATCACTGTCTGTGCTGTTTATCGATATTGATTATTTCAAAAATTATAATGATTTTTATGGGCATCAAATGGGGGATCAGGTGATCTCAGCTATTGCGAAAACCATTAAAAGCTCGATTCGACATATGGATTTTATTGCTCGTTATGGGGGGGAGGAGTTTGTTGTACTGTTGCCTGAAACCTCTGCACAAGGTGCTTATGCAGTTGCGACCAATATTTATCGTGCCATTGACCGCTTAATGATTCCGCATGATAAATCGTTGGTGTCTAATCATGTGACTATTAGTTTGGGGATTACGGTATTTAACGGCAATCCAAAAATCAGCCAAGATATGTTAATTCATACAGCAGATAAGGCTTTGTATCGAGCAAAACAACTTGGGCGTAATCAGATTTATTACCAACCTTTACCGAATATAGAAGAAAGTACTTTGAAATAAAAAAACCGAATATCATGCACTGATATTCGGTTTTTGTAGAAAATACCTAGATTACTCTAAGAATTTTACAGTAACACCTGAACGTACTTTAGCACCTAAGTCATTGGCATCCCAGTTGGTTAAACGGATACAGCCGTGTGATGCAGTCTTAGAGATTAAAGATGGGTTTGGTGTACCATGAATACCAAATGATTTTTTGCTTAAACCAATCCAAATGTTACCGACTGGTGCGTTTGGACCAGGTGGTAGAGAAAGTGGTTTAAGGTTTTTACCTTGCACAAAGTTAGATGGTGAATAACTATACCAAGGATTTTTGGCAACACCGACTACTTTATAAGTACCAGCTGGAGATGGTGTATCAGTACTGCCAATTGTTGCAGGAAATGATGCAATCATTTGATTACGACTATTGAACAAATAAAGCTGTCTTGCACCTTTATGTGCAACAATCAAATGAATATCTTCAGGTAAATCATTGCGGACATTGGCCACAATAATCTTTTCACCTGCTTTTTTAAATGTTGCGTTTGGATTCAGTTTCTTTAAGAAATTTTCATCCATATGGAATTTTTCACCTAGCATTTCTGTAACGCGGGTGTAGTACAAACCTTTCATTTTTGCTTGTAGTGCATAGTCTGAAGGAATTGAGTCAGCATATGGACCTTTGAAATCAGCATCGGTCAAAGTGTATTCAACATAGGCAGGCTTGGTTTGTTTCGCAACCAATGCATCCCACGTTTCTTTGGTCAGCTGACCTGTTGGGGTAATGCCGTTCATTTGCTGGAATGATGCAATCGCTTTTAATGTATTTTTACCATTTGAACCATCAATAGCGCCTGGTGATGCATGTGCATTGTTGAGCATTACATGCGCGCGTGCGTAGGCAGGAAGTTGTCCTTTTGGTAAAGCTTCAGGGTATTCAGCATTATTTATACTGTCTAAAGTCCATGAAATTTTAGCAACTGGAGCAGCGGTTGTTGCCGTGGTGGTATCCGGTGTATTTTCTAATTTTTGCGATACGACTGATGCAGCACCCGTATTGACTTGAGGTTCAGATACCGCTGGAGCTGCAACACTTGACGCAGGATCAGCAACAACACTTGATGCCGCACGGTCAATCGCTAATGGATCAATCGGATCTTGGACCGAACCTGTAATTTGTTTTGGATTTAATGGTTGCTCAGTTGTTGGCGCAGCAAAAGCAACATTAGCAAGAATACAACTTAAACTCATAGCGAGTAATGAGCGAACAAACATGTAATTCAACCTTAAGAATTATTCATATTGGGATAGAGGGGCTGTTGACGTTTCATGCATGCTTGCGACAGAGGGCGTTTTTTGTCGGTACAAGGCATGACTTACTAAATTTAGTAACTCTAAATGAGTAAGGCGTAACGCAGTAGCGGCAAAAAATGCCCCTGTCCCGAAGGGTTATGGCTAAAACTGCTCCAAACTTCGTTATGAAACTTGATAAGGGAACGCCATTACCTGCATTTCATACCTTGTTTGAGTTGTTTTAGCCTATAACGCAATGCATGGCTGAAATATCAACAGCCCCTAACATATTGCAAGTATTACAGAAAATAATGCAGCTTGCAGTAGCAGTTTTGTGTAAAAGCGAAATTTATTTCAGCTCATAAATTTGAATGCTATTGAAATTATAAATTCCAAGCTAACTTTGTTATGATGCGCGCTACATGAAACAATTTAGAGATTGGTAATGACAACGTTGAAAAATGATCGTTTCTTACGAGCTTTATTACGTGAGCCTGTAGACACCACGCCAGTATGGATGATGCGTCAAGCTGGGCGTTATTTACCAGAATATAAAGAAACTCGTGCGCAGGCAGGAGATTTCTTATCTCTATGTAAAAATACTGACTTTGCTTGTGAAGTGACTTTACAACCATTACGCCGTTATGAGCTTGATGCTGCAATTCTATTTTCAGATATTTTAACGGTTCCCGATGCTTTAGGTTTAGGTTTGTATTTTGAAACAGGCGAAGGGCCAAAGTTTCATAAAACAGTTCGTACTGAACAAGATGTGGCAAATTTACCTAAATTAAATGCCAAGTCTGATCTGGCTTATGTCATGAATGCCGTTTCCACCATTCGTTCTGCTTTAAATGGCCAAGTTCCTTTGATTGGTTTCTCTGGAAGTCCGTGGACTTTAGCTACGTATATGGTTGAAGGTGGATCAAGTAAAGAGTTTCGCTTCATTAAAAATATGATGTACGCGCAGCCAGAAGTGTTACATGCTTTGCTCGATCATTTGGCTGATTCAGTGATTGATTATCTGAATGCGCAAATTGATGCAGGTGCACAAGCGATTCAGATTTTTGATAGCTGGGGCGGTGCGCTCGCGCATAGAGAATATGTTGAATTTTCATTGAACTATATGACCAAGATTATTGCAGGTCTTCAACGTGAAAAAGATGGTCAACGTATTCCGATTATTGTGTTCACCAAAGGTGGCGGTCAGTGGTTGGAGACGATGTTGACCACGGGTGCTGATGCGTTTGGTCTAGATTGGACCACACCGCTTTATACTGCACGTGATGTGGTTGCAGGACGAGCAGCCTTGCAAGGTAATTTAGATCCAGCTGTGCTTTATGGTTCAGCCGCTTCAATTGAAAAATCAGTGAAAGCCATGATTGATGATGCTTATGCCAATGGTGAAAAAACAGGCTATATCGCAAATTTAGGTCATGGTATTACCCAATGGGTCGATCCAGCACAACCTAAGATTTTTGTAGATACTGTACATGAATACAGTGCTAAATATTTAGGTTGATATTTTTAAGTATTTCAAAATAAACACGCTAGGATCAGTTTTGTGCAGTTGATTGTATTACCGCTCAACTTTATCTTTAAGGCAGCTTCGGCTGCCTTATTTGGATTGTTGCTTTTGATTGCATTTGCAGTCACCGCACCGATGGGAAGCCATGAATATTATGGTTTCTTCCGTTATGACTATTTGTTGTTCTATGCATTGATCATTCAAGTCTGCCTGATCTATTTAAAGCTAGAGTCATGGGCAGAAGCCAAAGTGATTGCTTTGTTTCATATCATGGCGATGGGAATGGAAATATTTCTGACCCATCCTGCCATTGCCTCATGGCAGTACCCACAACCTGCTGTATTGAAGTTACTTACTGTGCCATTATTTGCCGGTTTTATGTATTCAGCAGTGGGGAGTTTTTTTGCGCGCTCATTGAGGCTGTATCAAGTTTCATTCGAAAACCTACCCAATTTCAGCAATATGTTGTGTTTGGCAGTGTTGTCTTATCTCAACTTTATGACCAAGTTTTTTATTCCTGATATCCGTGTTGCATTATTTATTTGGAGCATTTTGATTTTCTGGAAAACAAAACTTTATTTTCAATTGCAACAGCATCGTTTTAGGGTGCCGATGTTGCCGATTTTATTGTTGCTTGCCTTCTTGATCTGGATTGCAGAGAACATTAGTACCTTCTATAAAATTTGGCTGTACCCAAGCCAAGTCGATGCTTGGCATATGGTGGGGTGGGGTAAATTAGGTTCATGGTATTTATTATTATTGCTGAGCTTAGTGTTGGTATTAAAAATCTTGGGGACGCGAGATAAAAATGGGGCTTGGCAGTTAAATTAGGCCATTCGAAGATCATTTAAAAGGGGCATCTGATTTCCTTTTGTTATGAATATTTCAGATATATTTCAAAATTTATTTGCTAAAGCGCGCTAAGCTCGCTATTTTAACTTTTGTGTAGGAAGAATTACACAACACAATAGTGATAACAAATACTGAAGAATAATTGATACTGGAGATCGTTCCTATGTTAAAAAAAATTGCATTAGCTGCTCTATTAGCCGCTGGTTCAACAGTTGCAATGGCTGATAATGATGTCGGTTGTGGTGCTGGTACACAAATTTGGGCAGGTAAAAAAGGTGTTGCACCTAAAATTCTTGCTGCGACAACCAATGGTATTTTTACCAACCAATTATTAGGTATTACTTTTGGTACTTTAGGATGCCGTCAAGGTGGTACTGTGACAGCTCAAGTGGTGACCTTCACCAATGAAAATGCTGAATCTTTAGCGCGTGATATGGCAGTTGGCCAAGGTGAAAGCTTAAATGTGCTTGCTGAATTAATGCAAATTAAAGCCAATGACAAAGCGCGTTTCTTTGCTGTGTCTAAAGCAAACTTTGCTGAAATTTATTCAAGTAAAAATGCAAACTCGCTTCAAGTTTTAGATGCTTTACAAAGTGTGATGGCAAAAGACGCAGTGCTTAAAGCATACGTTTAATTTGCTACATGTTAAAACCCTGTCTTGATGACAGGGTTTTCTTATACCTATTATCATTATTGTTAGAAATTGCGATTGAATGAAATTAGCTACTTTTGTATTTGCGTCTTTGATGTGCCACTTTGCCCATGCTACGGTTGAATCCGATTTTCAAACTTATTTGGACATTGCCAAACAAAAACAATTAGATCAACACATCACATGGCAGCGCTTGATGTATGCCGACCAAAAACAAAATAGCGAAGTCACTTATGCGGGTTATTTTTACGCGAAAGATGGTAAGACCAATTTAAATAATGAACTACAGGCGGGTATTAAAGCCTTGTTTGTTGAAGCTCCAGATAACCAATCCATCCGTTGTAAATTTCCCGCGCGTAGCCGCTGGTTGATGCAACAGCTCAACCTCAGTGATCAACAGCTTCCAAAAGTAAATTGCGTTGAATTTGAGGGCTGGATTAATCAAATCAAGCCGTATAAAGCGACTTTGATTTATGCAACGGATTTTATGGGTAATCCTAGTTCGATGTTTGGACATACTTTGCTACGCCTAGACCCCAAAGATCAGAAGCAACTTAATTTAGTGTCTTATGCCGTGAACTATGCTGCCACAGTCAAAGGCGATGATAACTGGTCTTATGCATGGAAGGGCTTAACTGGGCAGTATCCCGGTGAATATTCTTTAATGCCATATTACCGTAAAGTAAAAGAATACGGTGATTTTGAAAGCCGTGATCTTTGGGAATATGAGCTCAATCTCACACCAGAAGAAACACGCTTTTTGGTTGAGCATATTTGGGAAATGCAGCATGTGAGTTTTCCCTATTATTTTGTTAGCGATAACTGTGCCTACCGTTTACTCGGCTTAATTGATTTAGTACGTCCAAATTTAAACTTAAAACAGCAATTTAACTATGCTGCCATTCCAATTGAAACCTTGAAGGCTGTCGATCAACAAGACTTGGTTAAAGAAGTTGTGTATCGGCCTGCTTTAGAAACGCAGTTACTTGCACAAGCTAAGCAACATGGTACAGCTTTAGCCAAAGTCGCTCATCAGGTTGCTTTTACCGAGATAGACCAAGTTCAACCCATTTTAAAAGCATATCAGCCACCAGATCAGGCCAAGATTTTAGAAATGGCTTATGACGATTTATACCTACAATATATTAGCCATAAGGTAGATGCGGATTTTGCCCAACCTCAATTACGTCAGTTACTTGCGCAGCGTAGTCAAATCGACATTGAAAAACAGCGTCAAGAACCGATACGTCCGAAAAAGCAGCCTGTAGAAGGACATCATGCGCGTAACTTGTCGGTAAATGTGGGTGAAGTGCAAGGGCAGAAGTTTGTTGAGCTGGGTCATCGTCAGGCCTACCACGATTTGATTGATCCACAAGGTGGTTATCGGACAGGGACACAACTTTTATTTTTAGATGGTAGTTTGCAATACCGTGAGGACAAGCTCAAGCTCGAACATTTAGACCTTTTGTCAGTGAATTCCTATAACCCGATTCAGCCATTTAAAGCGCCAATCACTTGGGGGTTTAATTTTGGTTGGAAACAAGAAGCGATTGAGAAGGGGCAGTTTAGTGAAGATGCGCAATATGGCGTGATGAATCTGAATATGCAAGTCGGTTATAGCGTGGCAGATTATGATCGTCGAAATTTGTGTTATGCCCAACTACAAAGTCATATTCAAGGTGGGAAAAATTTAGATAAAGGTTGGCGTGTTGGAGCTGGACCAACTGTAGGCTGTATGAACGTATGGTCTGATAATATCAACAGCGTGGTACAGGTAGAACTACCGTATTGGCAAGATCAGAGTCAATGGAACTTAAGAGTAGCTACACAGCTTCAATATAGTCTGAATACAAATCATGCTTTACGTTTAAATTGGGATTTTGAACAGCAGAATCATAAAGACTGGAATAAAATCGGTTTGGGTTATGTACGCTTTTTTTAGCTGTTAAATGTTATGAAAGCTTGATCAGTGCAGGCTAGGCAGATCAAACCTCAACAATCACATAGTATTTTTTAACCGCTTCAATGACTTCAAATGTACCAACAAATGCGGGTGGGATAATTCCTGCATTTCCAGCAGTCACTTCAATAAAAGAATTGGTTTTTGCATCGTGGATACGCACAATTCCTTCAATGACCTGAAAAAACTCTTGTTTATTTTCAGCAAATTGAATATTCCAGGCACCAGCTTCACATTGCCAAATGCCACAGTCCATATGTGGATGTTCATATAAACTATAGGTTAAACGTTCAGGATTACCTCGAACCAAACGATCGGGACGAGGATAATCAATAGTTGCTTCATTTGCGATTAAATCGCCGAAACCTGCTAACTGAACTGATGACATTCTAGGTTGCCCAGCTTAATAGTTTTCAGGAACAGCGCTTAAGAATTCACGACGTACATCTTTGTCTGTTTTAAAGTCACCAACAAAAGAAACCGTACGTGTGGTTGATTCTTGTTTGCCTACACCGCGCATCATCATGCACATATGCGCAGAGTCAATCACAACTGCAACACCACGTGCTTGAGTCACTTCAGCAACTGCTTCTGCAATTTGCTGTGTCAAGTTCTCTTGAACTTGTAGACGACGTGCAAACATTTCGGTAATACGCGCAAACTTAGATAAACCTAAAACTTGACCTTCAGGTAAATAAGCAATGTGCACACGACCATAGAATGGTAGGAGGTGATGTTCACAAAGTGAATAAAATTCAATATTTTTGACCAATACCATTTCATGGTTATCGGAAGGGAAGAGCGCGCTATTTGTAACTTCTTCAAGCGTTTTGCTATAGCCAGAAGTTAAAAAAGAGAAAGCTTTAGCCGCACGCATTGGCGTATCTTTTAAGCCCGGGCGATTTAGGTCTTCACCAACGGCAGTTAAGATATTTGCGTACGATTGCTGCATAGACATAACAATGTTCACTTAGGTGGGTTGAACAAAAACGGCAATTGTATCAGAAAACGATTAGAAATCTTAATTTTGATACAAATGCCGATTATTGCTTGTATTTAGGGTTCTTTTCGGCGCGTTTGAGTAGCACTAAAACAGCACCAGTACCGCCTTGATTTTCAGGAGCACTGACGAAAGCAAGTACATCTCGATGTTGTCTGAGCCAGCCATTCACATACGTTTTTAAAATGGCTTCAGGACCTTTGCCATGCACAATTTTAACGACATTTTGATTTTCATCTTTTGCCATTTGGAGTACTTGTAAAACCGCAGCACGTGCTTGTTCTACTGTACATCCATGTAGATCGACTGCCTCGAACCAGCGAATTTTACCCGCTTTCAAGTCTTCAAATACTTTGTGCTGTAAGGTCGCAATGCGGTAGCTTAAAGTTGCTTGGCTGGCAACAGGATTTAAGATCGCTTGAGTATCGGAAATCTCTGTGAGCTCTTGTTCTGCACCACCTTCTGCCGCAGCACGTTTTGCCAAGGTTTGGGCATCGACTTTTTTACTGCGTGCAACGCGAGTATCGGCAATATTTTGATTGTCGATTGGCTTTACCCCAAGCAGGGCTTTTTTGAAAAGCTCAGTATCTTCCAACTCTTCAGCAACGGCTGGAGTCTTTTGTGACTCTGCTTGTTTGACAATAGCACTTGATTGCGGATTAGAGATTTGCTTTTTAAAGGCTTTCAGTAAGTTAAACTGATCTTTAGAAAGCGATGAATCATGTTTACTCATAAGTTTAGAAAAATAGGCAAGATACGAGAGATGTAAAATTATAGTCCGAAACTGTGATGATTTGAACTGAATTGCATTCATGGGGAAAAGGAATGCAATTTAAATCATTAGACAGAATTGAATGTGTAGGTGAGAAATTAATTTAGTTTTTACTTCTCTGTGATCGTTGTATTAAAAAACTAAGTGTTTAATGGCGTTTATTACTTAAGGAGGAGTAATAATTTTGATAATGCGTGACTGGTTTAAGCCTTTATTCTTAAAGCGATCATAAAGTTCAAAGCATATATGGTCATTTACTTGAACACGCGGCAAAGTGTTATCAAAGTCAAAATAACGAATATAGCCAGATTGCTCCATGACAATCGCTAGCCGCTCGATTTGACTTCGTTTCTTCGGGAACATTTTATATTGTTTTACAATGCCACACGCTTCAGTTTTGATGTAGGTCTTTGCGGGAGACAAATACACGGCAATGCCAATAAGAATACAGCCAGGAATGATCGTAAAGCAGTAAAAAACTCTTGGATCTTTAAATCTCTGAATTTTATCGTAGAAAAATAGATGGCTATAAATAGGAAAGCCAACTAAAAAGATTAGCCCTAGGATGAATAAAACATTACTCATATTGTTCCATCAATATTTAATTTTTAAGTATTTTCGAACTCTGACTTTTTTATTCTTTATTCGGAATTTATATTGAGTTCTAGCATTATTTTAAAGGTTCAAGGCAGAATTGTACCTTGAACCTTAATTTGCTTAGATCAGATCAGGTTGCCCAAACAAAGCATTAAATGCTTGATCAGGGCGAGGCTGTTTCATAAAGCTTTCACCCACAAGGAAAGTGTGAATATCATTGGCTTGCATCATGTCTACATCCGCAGGTGTGGCGATACCACTTTCAGTAACTAAAACACGAGAAGCAGGCAATAATTTCTTTAAACGTAATGATGTATTTAAATCCACATCAAAGGTTTTAAGATTACGGTTGTTTACACCCAAAATACATTGTTCAGAAAGTTTTAACGCACGTTCTAATTCATATTCATCATGCACTTCAACCAACACATCAAGTTGCTGTTCAAATGCCGTTTTCGACATTTCTTCCAGTTGTTGATCAGATAAACATGCCACGATCAATAAAATACAATCGGCATGTAGCGCACGTGCTTCAACAACATTGTACGGATCAATCAAGAAATCTTTACGCAAAGCAGGTAGGGCACAATGCTGACGTGCGATCGCAATATTCTCATCTGCACCTTGGAAGAAATCCACATCAGTCAATACCGATAAGCAAGCAGCGCCCGCCTGTTCATATTGTTGTGCAATCTCTGCAGGATTAAAGTCTGCACGGATCACCCCTTTAGAAGGTGATGCTTTTTTAATTTCAGCAATCACAGCAGGACGTTTGTGCTGTAAAGCATTGGCAAAACCACGCACAGGTGTTGCTTCATTTGCCCACT
The DNA here is from genome assembly GCF_000400715.1 of Acinetobacter genomosp. 15BJ. Taxonomy (GTDB): domain Bacteria; phylum Pseudomonadota; class Gammaproteobacteria; order Pseudomonadales; family Moraxellaceae; genus Acinetobacter. The sequence continues at coordinate 89,553 of NZ_KE007347.1, forward strand.
GCTCAACATCATGCAAGCTACGTTGCTTCAAACGTACTGCAAGCTCCTCATGTTTGCGGTCAACAATTTTACCTAAAATGGTATTTTGAATATTGATCATGAGAAGTCCTTAGTCTGCCTGATATTGTTTCAATGTCTTGGTAAATTCAGCCAAGATACTCATTTTTTCTAAGGCTTGTCCGCCGTAAAGAATATCTTGAGCGAGCTCAACTGCTTGTTTATAGGTTTTGGTAATACCTGCGACATAAATACCCGCACCTGCATTCAGTGCAATCATATTCGCTGCTTTTTCACCAATCTCAGATTTGTCACGACTCAAAGCATCTTTAATCAGCTTTAAGCTTGCTTCTGAACTGTCGACCACTAAACCTGTGAGTGTTTGAGATTGGATGCCGACTTCATCAGGCGTTAGAATCCATTCGGTAATTTCACCATCTTTTAGTTCAGCCACAGCAGTTGGTGCAGCAAGACTGATTTCGTCTAAGCCATCTTTAGAATGTACAACCAGTACATGTACGGCACCGAGTTGCTTTAATACTTCAGCAATAGGACGGCACAATTCATCTGAAAATACGCCAATCACAAAACGATTCACGCCAGCAGGGTTGGTTAAAGGTCCAAGTAAATTGAAAATACTACGGATACCTAACTCACGGCGTGGCGCAACAGCGTATTTCATTGCTTTATGGTGATTTGGGGCAAACAGAAAACCTACACCCATTTCACGGATGCAGCGTTCAGTTTGTTGCATATCTAGATCAAGTTGAATGCCAATTTTTTCAAGTACATCAGAAGATCCTGACTTACTTGATACGCCACGGTTACCATGTTTAGCAATGGTTGCACCAGCTGCGGCAATCACAAAACTTGAAGCGGTTGAAACATTAAACAGGTTTTGACCATCACCACCTGTACCCACGATATCAACCAGATGAGGTATATCACTGACATCAATTTTAATTGCAAACTCACGCATGATACGTGCTGCGGCAGTGATTTCATCAATACTTTCACCCTTCATGCGTAGGCCCATCATCAGCGCGCCGATTTGTGCATCGGTTGCTTCGCCTTGCATGATGCTACGCATGACATCTTCCATTTGCGGCTGGGTAAGATGAATGTTTTTAGTAATGTGATTAAGAGCCTGTTGGATATTCATAGTCATGAGTTACAGCATTAATGATTAAAATTTTTAAGTGAAGTTAGTTGATGGTGAAGGGTAGCTTGGCATTTAGTAAGGTGTGACCCTATTGCTAAGGAGCTATGTTAGCAGAAAATAACCGAAGATTTAGGTTGTTGCTAGAGAGTTTTTAAAATTTAGATTGTTTGCATATTTTGACAAATTTGTGATCTTCGTTGATTAAATGAAAAAGGTTTTATTTTTTAACCCTATTATTTGAATTTTTATGATAAATAATCAACCATTTGGTATATCTTATTCGCACATATTCCTATAAAAATGTGTATAAATCAACTAAATAAAAGTGGATATATTAGGGCGGTCTTAATGTCATTCATAAATTAATATGTATTCAAATTACTTGAAATATATCGGGGTCAGCAAAAAGAAGCATTCGTTTGTCTTTATTTTCGTTGCACTTTTTCATCCATTGCAAGCCTATGCCGAGACAAAGACTGAAACGCCACAGAAAGAGGCTGTATCGGATAAGGTGGTACGTGTTGCGGTGACAGGTTCACGCATCTCCAAAGCGCAAAAAGATGGCCCAACCAGTGTAACGGTCATTACTGCCGCAGATATTGAAAAACAGGGTTTTAGTAATGCCTTTGATGCCTTGAATAACCTGACTCAAAACACAGGTTTTGTACAAGGTGCGGATTATGGCAATACTTTTACTCCCGCAGCCAATGCCATCAGTCTGCGTGGTTTAGGGCCGAACCATACTTTAACCTTAATTAATGGGCATCGGGTTGCCGATTATCCTGTGCCTTATGACGGCGCCGTGAATTTTGTCAATTTAGCCAATATCCCAACTGCAATTATTGATCGTATTGAAATCTTGAATGGAGGTGCTTCCGCGATTTATGGTTCGGATGCGATTGCAGGTGTGGTCAATATCATCCTGAAGAAGAAAACCGATGGTACACAATTCAATATCAAGGCAGGTGGCACTAAAGAAGGTGGTGAAAATTTACGTCTACAATTGAGTGGCAGTAAAACATTAGACAAGCTCAATCTTGTTTATGGACTTGAGCTGAGTGGGCGTGAACCGATTTGGGCGGCTGATCGTGACTTTATGACGAGCCGAACGCGTCGAGGGGAAAAGCCAGACACGATCGTTGGACGTAAAAATGCCAAGACAGGCCAGTATCTTTCAATGAGTGGCTGTGATGCATTTGATGATCTATTTAAAGGCTCAGTAACAAATATTGGCAAAGCAGGAGCAGATAATTGTGCCAGCGGTTTAGCTCGACCGACCTATTGGACCGTTCAAACCAAGAATCGCAGTCAAAATGGTTATCTCGGTTTAGATTATGAGCTGAATGAGAAAACCCAATTATTCGCAGATGTTTTGATTGGTGCCAATCAAATTGAAAACAATACACGTGGCCCGACATGGACTTCTTTAGGCGCAAGTAGTGGCTATTTCCTCAATCAAGACACAGGAAATTATGAAATCTGGACACGACGTTTTGCACCAGAAGAACTCGGTGATGTTGAGCAAGCCAATAAAAAATGGAAAGAACTCTCCTCCAATTTGAACTTTGGTATTCGCGGTGATATTGGGGACAGTAGCTGGCGTTATGAAGCTGCCTATAATGGCTCGATTTATACCAGTCAATTACGTAAACAGGGGCTGGTTCGTTCGAATGTTGATGAATATTTTTTAGGTCAGCGACAGGGTGTAGACCAAGATGGTATTCCAATTTATTCCCCGCATTTAGATCGTATCAGTCGGCCACTGACCGCTAGTGAGTTTAGAAGCATTTCAGGCACGACTGAGGAGAAAGACAAGTCATGGGCACAAAGCTTAACCTTGAGTGCCAATGGTGATGTATTTGAATTGCCTGCAGGAACGGCCAAGCTGGCTGCGGTGGCAGAAATTGGACGCCAAGGTTTTAAAATCAAACCCGATAAGGCGGTGGAAAATGGGGACTTCTATAATGCCACTTCCAGTGGCGAATATGGTGGGGCACGTACCCGTCAAGCCTTGGGTACGGAATTATTCTTACCTTTAGCCAAGCCACTCAATTTAACCTTATCTGGACGCTATGACCGCTATGCCTTATCAGATAACAGTATTGATAAATTCACATTTGGTTCAGGCTTAGAATTTAGACCACATTCAACTTTATTGGTGCGAGGCAACTACGCCACCAGTTTCCGTGCACCAGATATGAACTATCTGTTTTTAAATAAACAAAGAGGGTATTTCCCAAGTACTACCGATTATTTACGCTGCAGCCAAACGGGACAAGCATTAGATAAATGTAGCTTTAAAGATTATTCGCCTGGCGCGAACTACACATTAACGGGCAACAAAGATTTAAAACCAGAAGAGGGCAAATCTTATGGCGCAGGTTTTGTATGGTCTCCGAGTAATAAGTTTGATATCTCGGTGGATTATTGGGATATCAAAATTGATAATCTGGTGACCAATCTCAGTCCAGATAAAATTCTACGCTTAGAAGCTGCTTGTCGTTTGGGTGCACAAGATATCAATTCGGCACAATGTGTTGATGCGTTGGCGCGTGTAGAACGTAACCCTATAAATGCGGTGGTTGATCCAAATGTCATCAATAATATCAATATTGTTCCGATCAATGCAGCCTCAGATCATACTCGCGGGATTGATTTCACCAGCAAATGGCGCTGGAAAACAGAAAATTTAGGTAACTTCCTGTGGACGGTGAATTATAGCCGTGTGCTTGAACGTGAATATCAACAATCAAAAGATGGCGAGAAAGATAACTATTTAAAAGATTTAACCATTCCAGATTGGCGAGATCGCTTTAATACCAGTCTCAGTTGGAATCTCGGTGATTGGGCATCAACTGTATTAGTCAATCGCTATGGCAAGATTCCAAACGGTAATCAAACGGCTTACTTAAGCCCGACCTATTTGGTCAATTGGAGTGGAACTTATCAAATTTCACCCAAGGCCTCTGCATCAATCATTGTGAATAACCTATTTGACAAAGTGAAACACGATGACACAGGCGGATGGCCATATTATCCAGTAGGATCATATTCACCAATCGGCCGTCAGGGTTGGTTGGAGTTTAATTATAAATTCTAACAATGATGTGTGGATGCAGCGAAGTGGTACACCATTTGCTGCATCTTTTTATTTTAAAAACTACAGAGGACAGATCTCCTATGTTGGTCAAACCTTCATTTAAAAAACAATTGCTACTGACAACATTACTTTCTTTATCCGCAACACAGATTTTTGCATCAAATAGCAATGAACAAATTCCAATCGGCAAATTACCTGAATGGGCCATACCCGAATCTTATGATTTAGATTTTAAAATTGACCCTGCACAAAAAAGTTATACCAGTAAAACCACAATCCACTTAAAACTGACCCAAGCAACCGATCATGTTTGGATTCATGGTAAATCTTTATCGGTAAAAGACGCCAACATCCTATCCGCAGCTGGGCAGAAAACCACAGCCAAATATGAGCAAGCTTCAGAGGTCGATGGTGTCAGTGTGATTAAGTTTGCCCAGACATTACCCGCAGGGCAATACCGTTTAATATTGGATTTTAATGCAGACTATGATCAGCAACTGGATGGTATTTATAAAATCGAATTTGAAGGTAAACCTTATGTCATGACTCAAATGGAGGCGATCAGTGCACGTCAATCTTTTCCATCATTTGATGAGCCGCGCTTTAAAACGCCCTTTAATATTCGATTAACCATACCAAGCAAATATTCAGGTTTTACCAATACCAATCAAGTCTCTGAACAGGCCGAAAAATCGGGTTGGAAAACGTTAAGCTTTGCACCGACCAAACCACTGCCAACCTATCTATTGGCACTGGCGGTTGGCCCTTGGCAAGTACAACAAGGTCCTGATATTGGTGCGACTGAGTGGCGTAAAGAGGCGATCAAATTACGTGGTCTTGCACCCGATGCTAAGGCTGAAAAAATGCAGCATGCCTTGTCTGAAACCCCCGCGATTTTAAAAACATTAGAAGATTATTTTGCATTCGGTTATCCATTCGACAAGCTGGATTTACTTGCTGCACCTGACTTTGCTGCGGGTGCGATGGAAAACCCCGGACTGATTACATTTAGAGATTATTTGATGCTGCTAGATAAAGACTCTCCAGTGTCTTTTGTACAGAGTTCATTTAATGTCAATGCACACGAATTGGCGCACCAATGGTTTGGGGATGTAGTGACTATGCCGTGGTGGGATGATCTGTGGTTGAATGAATCTTTTGCGACTTGGATGCAAAGTAAAATTACCCAACAATTACATCCTGAATTTAACGCTGATCTTGAACGTGTCGTCGATACTGCCGGCGCGATGAAAAGCGATAGTTTGGTCAGTGTACGCCGTATCCGTCAGCCAATTTTAAGTAACGCCGATATTCAAACTGCTTTTGATGGTATTACCTATCAAAAAGGCGCAGCTGTTTTAAATATGTTTGAAAGTTATTTAGGCGAGGAAAAATTCAAACAAGGGGTAAGAAACTATATTAACAAGCATCAATATGGCACTGCTACTGCCAATGATTTAATTAGCTCCCTCGCAGAACAATCCGGTCAAGCTGAGCGTTTTAGCAAAGCAGTGAAAAGTTTTATTGATCAACCAGGTGTACCGTTGCTGAATACTTCATTGCAGCAACAAGGTAATAAAGTCTTTTTAAATGTAAAACAAACACGCTATTTACCCGTTGGTTCTAAAGGCGATGCCAACAGTCTTTGGGGGGTACCGTTGTGTGTACGTTACGAAGTTCCCAATGCGGCAAGTAAAGTTCAGTGTGAGTTGATTGATCAAGCGGAAGCCAAAATTGAACTCAAAGGTGCACGTATTAACAGTTGGTATATTCCAAATGCGGATGCAGCAGGCTATTACCAATTTAGTTTGCCTGAACCAGAACTTGCTCGTCTGACTGCCGCTACGGAAAAACTGTCCAATACTGAACAATTGGCTTATGCCTATGCTATTTCAGCGGCATTTAACCATGGTGATATTAACTTGTTGGCGGTGGTAGATGTTGCGAAGAAGTTTGCGAGCTCGAATAGCCGGCAAATTAGTACGGCATTGTTTCAGCAACTCAGTACGATTCAACGCCATGTGTTGAAGACAGAAGCAGAACGTGAACATTTTAGAAAAGTGCTCGCGAATTTGTACCTACCTAAATTGAATCAATTGGGTTATGAGAGTAAAGCAGGTGAGTCTGCTGAGGATAGCTTGTGGCGGAGTGAGTTAGCCCAATTTCTTGCATTGGAAATTCAGGTACCAGAAGTTCGCCAAAAACTGTTAAAGCAATCTGATGTTTTATTTGAACAGGCGCAACTGAACTTTGCCCAGCTCACCCCAGAATTATTGCCAACGATTTTGGCAGTACGTGTCCAAGAAAAAGGCCAACCTACCTTTGATCGTTTAGCAGGAGAGTTACAACGCATCACTCAACCGACCCAACGTTTGGCAATTCTCACTGCCTTAGGTTCAGCAAATCAGGTGGGAACACGTCAGCAGGCACGTCAGTTAGTTTTAGATCCACGTGTGAAAGTCGGTGAAGTACGTACCGTGATTAACTCAATCAATAGCTATAGTGGTGAACAAGGTGGACTCTGGTCATGGTTTAAGACCAATCATGAGGCGGTGTTTGATCGTTTAGGCAAGTCTTCTGCTGGACGTTTCCCCGCATTGTTTAGTGGTGCAGCATGTTCACAACAGGAAGCAACACAGCTAAACACTTTCTTTGCATCGAGAACTAAAGAGCTAGTGGGGGTTGAGCGCGGTTTAAATCAAACCAAGGAACGGATTCAACTGTGTGAGTCCTTAGTTGCGAAGCAAGATGGTTCGCTTGTGCAACAGTTGAAGTTGTAATTTATTCAGTTATAAAAAAGCCAACGATCATGCGTTGGCTTTTTTATTTTCAGTGTGTTTTAAGCATCATTATCTGGTTGCGGATTTCTGACACCGAGTAATTGGCTGGTCGCTGTGCCTGCAGTCATCGAACCGTTGACGTTTAAAGCCGTACGACCCATATCAATCAATGGCTCAATTGAAATCAGTAACGCAACTAAAGTAATTGGTAAGCCCATCGCTGGTAGGACGATTAAAGCAGCGAAGGTTGCACCGCCACCAACGCCAGCAACACCAATCGAACTAAGGGTCACTACCACAACCAATTGGGCAACCCATAATGGATCAAGTGGATTGATACCCACAGTTGGCGCAACCATCACCGCCAGCATCGCCGGGTATAAACCTGCACAACCATTTTGACCAATGGTTGCACCAAATGAAGCAGAGAAGCTAGCAATACCTTCAGGCACACCCAATTGTTTGGTTTGTGCTTCGATATTAAGCGGAATACTGGCTGCACTTGAACGACTGGTAAATGCAAAAGTTAAAACCGGGAAAACTTTCTTGAAAAAGTCGATTGGATTGACACGTACAAATAGTAAAATCAGCGCATGTACGAGGAACATAATTGCAAGTCCAAGATAGGAAGCAACTAAAAACTCACCAAGTTTGACAATGTCGGCTACATTTGCTGTTGCCACCATTTTGGTCATCAGTGCCAATACACCATAAGGTGTAAATTGCATCACTAAACGGACAAGGCTAATCACCAAAGCTTGCAGTGCTTCAATCCCGTGTCTGATTCTTTCACCATTGACGGTGTCTTTATCCATCAGTTTAAGTGCTGCCACACCTAAAAATGCAGAGAAAATCACTACACTGATGATCGCTGTTGGACGAACACCGGTTAAATCTGCAAAGGGGTTTTGTGGGAATAAAGAAAGCAAGAGTTTTGGAACATCTAAATCTGTCACTTGCCCAATGTATTGACTTTGAATGGCGGCTAGACGTGCTGCTTCTTTAGTACCTTGTACCAGTCCCTCCGCCGTTAAACCAAATAAATTGGTAATACCTGCACCCACCAGTGCGGCAATTGCCGTGGTCACTAACAAGATACCAATCACGAGTACACTGATTTTTCCAAGAGAAGTGGTTTGGTGTAACTTCACCACTGCACTTAAAATTGAAATGAAAATCAGCGGCATGATCACCATTTGTAATAGCTGTACATAACCATTACCAACAAGGTTAATCCATGCAATTGAATGCTCAATAACAGGGTTGTCACCATAGATCGCTTTAAGTGCTAAACCAAAAAAGATACCTACGATCATACCGATCAGAACTTTTTTGGAGAGACTCCAATCTTTACGGTAGCTAAAAAACAATCCTGCCATGAGCAGGACGAAAACAATAATATTCAATAAAACCAAGGTATTCACAATAGGTTATCCTGATAAATCATTCAGGGGGAATGCTAAGAACAATGACTTAGATTCTATCATCCAGCCGCCCTGAAACTTAATCATTCCTATGACTATAGTTAATCTAAAAAAGTAAAATGCAATCAGGCAAAACAGAAATCGAGGATTGAACTTACTTTTTATAACGTGTGAAAAGTGGATTAATTATTGAAAAAGAATGACTTGTTTTTAAGTGTAAGTTTTCAGATTAATTTTAATGCTGAAAATTTGTGCAGTATGTATGAGTTGTATATTGTTTTTATATGTTCAAAATAAAAACAGCCCATTGATTAAAAATGGGCTGTCAGGAAACTAAATTGAATCAAGTTCTAGGATTTAAGCATAAATATCCAAGAAGTTTTTGAAAATTTGATGCCCGTGTTCACTCAAAATAGACTCAGGGTGAAATTGCACACCTTCTACAGGCAGTGTTTTATGTTTCACACCCATAATTTCTTCAATCGTGCCATCTGCTTGATTGGTCCAACACGTCACTTCTAAGCACTCTGGGAGTGTTTCTTGCTCAATCACCAATGAATGATAACGTGTTGCAGCAAAAGGCGATGGCAAGTTGCTAAAAATTCCTTTGTCACTATGATGCATATCGGACAGGCGACCATGCATGACTGTTTTGGCGCGGATAATATTGCCACCAAAAGCCTGTCCAATGGCTTGGTGACCTAAGCAAACGCCAAGCAAAGGAATTTTCCCTGCAAAGTGATTGATGGCTGGAATTGAAATGCCTGCTTCACTCGGAGAGCATGGACCAGGGCCAATCACCAGGTATTTCGGCTGCCATCGCTCAATATCCTCTAATGTCACTTGATCATTACGAACAACTTTTACTTCTTGATTCAACTCGCCAAAGTATTGAACGATGTTGTAAGTAAATGAGTCATAGTTATCGACCATTAGAAGCATTTTATATTCAACCTATTGATTATATTTAAGGTTTTAACAAATGAGTGCTGATATTGCTCACATTGTTACTCACTTTAAGAAAAATGGAGAATGATGGACCACAATTCTTAGACGAATAATCATAGCAAAAACAAATAGCCAATGTTGAATATTTCGGAAATCTCAGCACTTAAATAAAGGGGCAATTTTGTTTGTTGAAATGAGCAGGTAATTGATCATAAATTTTTGTAATTGAAACACTTGAGAAAAAAAACTGAAAGTGAATCGAAAGTCTAAATGAATTGATTGGAATGATCTTGAAAAGAATGATATAAAAAGCCAATTTACGCAAATAATAAAAGCGTAATTGGCACTACATTGGTTCTTTGTTATATGTATTGCACTATTTTGGTTCATTATGTCTTTTTTGGGGACGCGCTAAAATAGGAATGTTTAAATATGGTGCATTTTTAAATGCAGACATTATAGTAGGCATAGGACAGGGAGCCTAAAGCATTTTTTCTACAAAGAATTTCAATGTTTTAGGTATGCTTTGAAATTGTTGGTATGATAATTGCTAATTATACACCAACAACTAACACGCACTTAACAAGTGCATAAAAACTTCATTGGAGCAAATGAGCATGGCGAACAAGGTCCTTCAACTCATCAAAGAAAGTGGCGCAAAATGGGTCGATTTTCGCTTTACTGATACTAAGGGTAAAGAGCAGCACGTAACTTACCCAGCTGATACCATTGATGAAGATACATTTGAAGACGGTAAAATGTTTGATGGTTCTTCAATTGCTGGCTGGAAAGGTATTGAAGCTTCTGACATGATCTTACGTCCAGATGCTGAAACAGGTTTTCTTGACCCGTTCTTTGCTGAGCCTACAGTTGTTGTGACTTGTGACGTAATCGAGCCTTCAACTGGTCAAGGTTACGAGCGTGACCCACGTTCGATTGCTCGTCGTGCTGAAGAATATTTAAAATCTACAGGTATCGGTGATACAGCATTCTTTGGTCCAGAACCAGAATTCTTCGTTTTTGACGAAGTGAAATGGGACATCGACATGTCTGGCGCGCGCCACACATTGATCGCTGAAGAAGCTGCTTGGTCTACAGGTAAAGACTACGAAGCAGGTAACTCAGGTCACCGTCCACGTGTTAAAGGCGGTTACTTCCCAGTTCCTCCAGTTGACTCTCATCAAGACATGCGTGCTGAAATGTGTGCACGTATCGAAGATATCATGGGTCCTGGTCGTGTAGAAGTACATCACCATGAAGTTGCATCTTGCCAATTAGAAATTGGTGTGAGCTTCAATACCTTAGTTCGTAAAGCGGACGAAGTTCAACAGTTCAAATATGCAGTTTGGAACGTTGCTCACCAATATGGCAAAACAGCGACATTCATGCCTAAGCCAATGGTTGGTGATAACGGTTCTGGTATGCACGTTCATATGTCAATCTCTAAAGATGGCAAGAACTTGTTTGCTGGTGATGAATATGCTGGTTTGTCAGAAATGGCGTTGTTCTTCATCGGTGGTGTAATCAAACACGCACGTGCGTTGAATGCGATTACTAACCCAGGTACAAACTCTTATAAACGTTTAGTTCCACACTACGAAGCACCAATTATGCTTGCTTACTCAGCACGTAACCGTTCTGCTTCTATCCGTATTCCTTACGTTTCTAGCCCTAAAGGCAAGCGTATTGAAGCACGTTTCCCTGATCCATTAATGAACCCATACTTAGGTTTTGCTGCATTGTTAATGGCTGGTCTTGATGGTATTCAAAACAAGATCCACCCAGGTGAAGCTGCTGACAAAAACTTGTATGATCTTCCTCCTGAAGAAGAAGCAAAAATCCCAACAGTTGCTCACAACTTGGAAATGGCGATTGCTGCACTTGAAGCGGATCATGAGTTCTTGTTGAAAGGTGGTGTATTCACTAAAGAAATGCTTGATGCATATATCGAACTTAAAACTGAAGATGTGCGTCGTCTTAATACGACGACTCACCCAGTTGAATTTGATATGTACTACAGCCTGTAATACATACAGATTAAAAAAAGCTCGCTTCGGCGAGCTTTTTTATGTTTTTGATTCAATTGAAAGTCATGCGCTTTTTCCCAAAAAATTCATGTACACTAATCGCGATGTTTTTAGTGAGCCAAGCATGCGAAATTTACGACCAAACAGAATTAAGGGGCAAGAGATCCCAGCTGAATTAAAAAAATGGTTGTATGCATCTGGTTCCCTCACTCAGCAGTTGACTGATTTGGGCGGGGGGGAGTTTCATGTTGAACGTATAAAAGAGCATTTCCAACGGCTTACTTTCAATGATAGCCAGTGGATGCAAATGCCAGCACACCATATTGCATGGGTACGTGAAACTAACCTTTATGGTAGTGAAACAGAAGCTTGGGTAAAAGCAAAGAGTATCTTTCCGATTTTAAGCTTACATAAGAAAGCACGATTATTTCGGCATATCCGTAATAAGCCTATTGGTTGGTTCCTATTTCAACGAACCAATCCAGTTTGTGAAAGACGAGTGATTTATTTTGAAGAAGGTTGGACCAGACAAAGTTGCTATACTTGGCATGGCTGCAAATTTATCGTGCAAGAAACATTTCTTCCCGCATTTGAACAGTTTATTCGACAGCATTGACTCTAAGGATTCATCATGGAAACAGTGCAACACACAACATGGCGGCAACGTTTAGAAGCCTATTACTATCTATGCCGTTTTGATAAGCCAGTAGGTACAGAACTGGTCTTTTGGCCAACTATGTGGGCATTATGGATTGCTGCGGGCGGTTTACCACCTTTGCAGATTCTCATTGCGATGGTCTTGGGCACTATTTTTATGCGTGCAGCGGGTTGTGCCATCAATGACTTTGCTGATCGTAAAGTCGATGCTCATGTAGAGCGTACTAAAACACGTCCATTAGCCACAGGTATTATTCGTCCTCGCGAAGCGGTTTATGTTTTTTTGGGATTAGTTGCAGCAAGTGCGTGTACTTTATTTTTTCTACCGATTGCGACGTTTTATTGTGCCTTAGCAGGTTTAGTGCTGGCATTCGTTTACCCTTTTATGAAGCGCTATACACACTTACCACAAGTGGTTTTAGGTATGGCTTTTTCATGGGGAATTCCCATGTCTTTTACCGCGATGGGTAAGCCCTTAGATTTAACCTGTTGGCTTTTATATTTTGGTAATTTGGCTTGGACGGTTGCCTACGATACTCAGTATGCAATTACCGATCGTGAATATGATTTGAAAATTGGAGTGAAATCGACAGCGATTTTATTTGGTCGTTACGATATACAGATTATTGGCTTACTTCAAATTTTAAGCTTGCTCCTCATTGGTGGGGCTTTATATCTGGAAAATCTGTTGTTACCGTTTGGATTGATTGCGCTGTTGATCGTTGCCGTAGATTTTGCCTATCAAGCTTTCAAAACCAAAGATCGTGATCCACAAATTTGTTTTTGGGCATTTCGTCACAATCGTTGGGTGGGACTGATTATTTTTCTTGGAATTTTTTTAGAATTCATATTTTAAATTGACTGAATAGTTGAAAAGTGTCCTATGCAGGGCACTTTTTTTATGCCTTAATAATACGGCATGTAGATTCATGCACAAAAATAAGACAAGGACTAAAAGGATATTTTATGAAACGGTCAAACATTGCTTTAGCAGTTACTTTCTCGATTTCTGCATTATTTTTAACAGCGTGTAATGACAATGATGATGATTATACCGGGGTAGATTCGAATAAAACCTATCTGTCTGAAACGACTTATTCCAAGGATAAAGTGGATAATGCCTCATCACTCAAGGTAATGACTTATAACATGGAGAATGTTCAAGGTCGCACTGCCAAAGCAACCGCACTGGTGATGTTCCCTAAAGTTGCTCAGCCTGCTGATGGTTATAGAGTGGTGGTCTGGGAGCATGGTACGGTTGGGGTGGGTGATAGCTGTGCACCAAGTAATAATACTGTGAATCCTCGCTTTAAACTCCTCGCTGATACTTTATTGGCGGCAGGTTATGTGGTGATTGCACCAGATTATGAAGGCTTGGGGACTCCAGGAATTCATCCATATCTAAACTTGGGTAGTGAAGCTAAATCTGCGATTGCAGCGGTAAAAGCAGCAAAAGATCATTATGGGGCGAAACTCAACGGACAATGGATGTCTATTGGTCAGTCTCAAGGTGGTCATGCTTCATTGGGTACTGCTGAATTTGCAAATAATGATGCAAATTATAAAGGTGCGGTTGCGGGCGCACCTGCATCTAGCCTTGGTTATATCATCTCTGTTGTTGCACCACAGGCAATTGCAAATATTCTTAAGCAAGAACAGGCTGGTCTTGCACCAGTAGGTACAGCTGTTGAAGTCTATGCAGAGCTGCTTGCTTATGCTGCATATACGACTGTTGGTATTACTGCTTATGATCCTAAATTTAATTATCGAGAAATTTTTCAGGAACGTTCTCGCTCAATTGCTGAATTCGCCGAAGGTACTACAGGTGAGAATGGCGTATGTTTAGATGATTTGCATAATAAATTTGCAGCAGATATTCGTGACTTTATTAGCAAAGATACCACTAAAACTGTTTTGGACTATCCAGGTTTAGCGGGTAACTTCCAAGAAAATCCAACAGTGAAAAAATTCCTAACAGATAATCAACCTGCGACCAAGAAAATAAACAGTCCAGTGATGATTATTCAGGGTACATTAGATATGGCAGTGCCTTACCCAGTGACAGATTCTTTGCAAAAAGGATTGATTGCATTGGGCACTAAAGTCACTTTCTTGCCAGTTGTTGGGGCGAGTCATACTCAAGCAATTGTATGTAAGAATGCGGATGCTTATGGCTTTATCCAAGCCAATATGTCAGCAGGTACTGGCATTGTACTGACCGATGCTCAGAAAGATGCAAGTAAGAGCCCGCATTGTACAGGTGTTGGTTTATAGGTTTATATGATTTTGATATTTGCCTAATCGTAAAAAGAGTCTCTTTATAGAGGCTCTTTTTTGTTATATTGTTGCACTGTTTAAAGCCATGCAATTTGAGTTTAAATCACTTATGAGCCAGCCACCTGTTGAGAAAAAATCAATCCCTTGGTTATTAATGAGTTTGGGATTGTTGATTCCAATTTTTATTGTAGGTATGGCCTTTGTTGCTGCCAAAAGTGATGCACAAACCAAGAAAAAATATGACCAGCAACGCGCTGAAATGGCAAAGAAATTTGAACAGCAGAAAAATGCTGAACAAGCGACGAAGGCGGAATAATCTTTATTAAATTAGCCGACTATCGAAGATCCATCTGTAACTGTTTTACAGATGGAATTTGTGTATAGCGCTGCACTAAATAGCCTGCTTCTTGCAGCATCTGATCGCGCTTTTTATCTTCTAATTCCTTCCCGACATGGCTTGGGTCATCTAACTCAATAATCGCCAGCACATTCATCTCTTGATCTAAAACCACAAAGTCGGTCACTTTACGGTTGAATTTACTACGGATCTTATAATGATCACTGGTAATCAATGCACTGAAGGCAACCTGCGCAAGCACATGATGCTGTGGAAAGGCCTGTTGTAATCGTACAAACATTCTGGATTCAAATGATGTGATGACAGGTCGAGCAAAGAATTTTTGTTTGGGAAAGAAAGGGCGTATACAGCTAAACAGCAAGATAGCTGTACTAATAAAACCAATCGTTAGAAATAAGAAGTGATTCGATTCAAACATGTATTTATCAAAGAGCAAATAAAAAACCCACTCAATTAAGAGTGGGTTTTTAGAATCTTGGCTCTCCCACCTGGGCTCGAACCAGGGACCTGCGGATTAACAGTCCGTCGCTCTACCGACTGAGCTATGGGAGAATCTGGAGCGAATTTTAGGGCTTAAATGGTAGTCCGTCAAGTAAAATCAGTATGAATAATAATCGCTTAACCAAAATATTGTGTATTAACGTGCAACTTGATTACATTGTGCCAATTCAGTGGAGCGGGCATTCCAGATTGCACCAGCTGAGTTTTTATAATAACTAATCTTACCAATACGTAAGACTAGACTCTGACAAGAATCTAAGGAGAGAGCATTGCCCCAAGAGCCAGACATGCTACATACACGACCATTACATTTCCAGACGACATTGGGTCCATTTTCAATTGGCACAGTCACCGTGCCCTTATAAGAAGAACCAGCATACCAAGTGGTTTGGGCGGCCATTGCTGGACTACAATAGACGATTAAACAGAATAGAAGTTTTTTCATTATGTGTTTTCCTTAACATCATCGTTAAGTTTTATTTTATAGTTGAAATAATAAGCTAGGTCGAAATTTATACGATACTCAACATGAAATGAACAAAATAATAGTAATTGTCGTTATAAGGATATTTTGTTCATTTTAAATAAAAAGCCCAGATCAATGATCTGGGCTTTTTAGAATCTTGGCTCTCCCACCTGGGCTCGAACCAGGGACCTGCGGATTAACAGTCCGTCGCTCTACCGACTGAGCTATGGGAGAATCTGAGTGCCATTATAGGCAGCTTTTAAAATTGGTCAAGATAAAACTGTCATGTTTCTTTCATTTTTGCATCGTATGCTTTTTATTTGCACAATTGCGATAAAGTTGGAAAAATAACTTGAACTTTGAACAGGCTGTTGCTAGATTCCAATTAGAAAGAGCGTTTAGATATTTATCTAAACAGTGTGGATTTAACCCTACTTGCCAGCACTAAAATGGCTAAATTGGAGGTCGAAATGACTATTCTAAATATTCAATCTATTTTTTCAAATTTGTCTTTTTATCAACAGCATTATCTCGAAATTATTCAAGATGCTGAGCAGTATTACACGCCAGTTGAGCATTCATTTATAAATACTTTTCCGTTTAAGCAACAAGCCTTGTATCTAGGCGATTTATTGCAATTATGGTTTGGTAATAAGTGGAAAATTCAAACACCTAAAGATCTACTCACACAAAAAAATACATCGACTGTTGATGAGCACGCACCTTTATATTTATTTCAACTGGGTGGTGAATTATTTTTAGGCGCAAACACTGCTTTGGCTTGGTCTGTGGCAGAGCAAAAAGTTGTCTCAGTACAAGTGAAAAGCATTTGGCAATACGCAGTATTCAGTCATTTATGTATTCGACCAAAAAACTTTCAAGCGAATAAGGCCATTGCATAGGGCTATGATTAAATAGCCCATTTGCTTAATCTGTGCTTATGGGCGAATGATCATGCAGGTGGCGGTTGCATGGGCATAAAGTTTGCCATCTGCATCGACAATCTTACCTTCAGAAATTCCTAAATTTTTACTGATATTGATCATACTGCCTATCGCTGTGAGTTTTTGATTTTTAGGAATAGGCCGACACATTTTAATATTTAGATCAATGGTGCCATAACCAACACCGGCTTCTAAAAGCGTATGAACAGCACAGCCTGTCACTGAATCAAGTACGGTTGCAGCAAAACCACCATGTACACCACCCAGCGGATTAAGGTGGCGTTGATCTGCTTGCACTTCGAATTTGATAAATCCTTCTGCAACTTCTACAGGTTGCATCGGAATGGTTTCACTAATACTGGCAGGTGGAATTTTCCCTTCACACATCGCGGTTAAAAACTCAAGTCCATTCATTTCTTTCGGGTGTTTCATGTTTTTTCCTATATAGTTCTAAAAAGGAACTTGTGTATAACGTAGTCTTTCCATTACAGGCTGTCAATACAGTTCATCGATCAATATCATGTTTTACAAATTATTGATTGCGCCATGCTTGCTTTGTTTTATGCTAAGGATAATTCATAAATAACAATTTTGAATAAAAGGTAAATTTATAATGAAAGGACAATGTGTTTGTGGTGAAACCACATTTGAAGTTGAATTAAGTAATCATGATGTACATGCCTGTCACTGTTCGATTTGTCGTCGGCAGACCAGTGGTGTGATTATGACGATTGATGTGAAACAGGGCAGCTTAAAATTTTTAAAACAAGAGCACCTTTCTGTTTATAACTCATCGGCTTGGGGTGAGCGGGGCTTCTGTAATGCCTGTGGCACCAATTTATTTTGGCGGACTAAAGATCAGAATTATTGCAATATCAATGCATTTGCATTGAATGAGTCACCACAAGATTTAAATCTCGATCTGGAGATTTATATTGATTGTAAACCTGAGTTCTATGCTTTTCAAAATTCGACCAAGAAGATGACTGAAGCTGAGGTCATTGCACTTTTTAGTGGTGAATCTGCGGAATAGTGCAGCTTGTAGGAAATTCTAATTGCATTGTAGATCTTAATTTAAGAGATAAAAAAAGAAGCTCCGTTGAGAAGCTTCTTTTTTATTGCGGGAAAATTATTTCGCAGCTTTTTCTGCTGCAATCGATGCAATTGCGGCATCAACGCCTTCAATTGAATCAGCTGCTTTTTTAATACGTGCTAAAGCATCAACTAAAACTTCGTCAGCAGTTGCATAAGAGATACGCATAAAGCCACCTAAACCGAATGCATCACCAGGAACAACAGCAACACCTGTTTCTTCAAGTAACCATTCAGAGAATTCTGTGCAAGATTTTAAGCCTTTGGCACGAATCAATGGACGGATGTTTGCATAGGCATAGAAAGCACCATCAGCAGGAAGACAAGAAATCCCTTTGATATCATTCAAGCCACTCACAACGAGGTCATGACGACGTTTAAAGGCTTCAATCATTGGCTCAAGTACATCTTGTGGGCCATTCAATGCTGCTTCAGCTGCAACTTGCGAAATCGAAGTTGGGTTTGAAGTCGATTGTGACTGGATCTTTTTCATCGCACCAATAATTTTTGCAGGACCTGCTGCATAACCGATACGCCAGCCTGTCATTGCGTAGGCTTTAGATACGCCATTTAAAACAATGGTACGGTCATACAAGTCTGGTGCAACAGTCGCAATATTGTAGAACTCATCTTCCCAACGAATTGGTTCATACATGTCATCAGAAGCAACAAATACTTGTGGGTGACGACGTAACACTTCTGCCAAAGCTTCTAATTCAGCTTTGGTATAGATCATACCCGTTGGATTTGATGGGCTGTTTAATACCACTAAACGTGTATTTGGTGTGATCGCTGCTTCTAACTGTTCTGGTGTGATTTTGAAGCGTTGTTCTTCACCGCATTTCACGATCACGGGTGTGCCTTCAGCAATAATCACCATATCTGGATAGCTTACCCAGAAAGGTGCAGGGATGATCACTTCATCACCTTTGTTTAACAAAGCAAGTGCCAAGTTAAAGAAACTTTGCTTACCACCACAAGACACGAGAATCTGGTTGGCTTGATAATCTAAATTATTATCGCGTTTGAATTTCGCAATAATTGCTTTTTTTAAGCTTGGAGTACCGTCTACAGCTGTATATTTTGTAAAGCCTTTATTAATCGCTTCAATTGCGGCATCTTTGATGTGTTGAGGGGTATCAAAGTCTGGTTCGCCTGCACCTAAACCAATCACGTTTTTACCAGCAGCTTTAAGCTCAGCGGCTTTATTGGTTACTGCAAGTGTAGGGGACGGTTTGATGGCATTGACACGATCAGAGAGACGTACGTCCACGGCATTATTCCTTCTTATGGGATTAAAAAATAAAAAGCAGGTTATCTTAGCCTAAATCGACTTCTTTGTGGCTGAAACTTGCCAGAATCGCATAAAAAGTTACTAAATTTTAAGCATTAGAATCATTGTGTTTTTTTTACATATTTTATTTTTATCAAAAGCGCAAAAATCTATTACAATGTGCGGCTAGAAATCTAGATTTCGAGAGAATTCCAATGAGTACCCAACAACCTAAAGCCAAAAAAGCTTTGGTGAAATTGCCTTTCCCGATGCCATCTGCTCAGGATGATGCTGAGGATGCAACGCATAATCAGGTTCGTCCAAAACCTGAACAATATGCTGATCGCACTTGGATGCCACCACGCGGTACACGTCGTTCGATGGGTAAGCGTTAATAAAAAAGCCAATCATCTTGATTGGCTTTTTTATTGTTAATGGCGGTTGAGAGGATGTTGTATTTTTAGTTCACCGCGCCAAAGTTTGAGAAAATCGTACTCATCAATATCATACAGTTCCATCAAGGCAATAATCACACTCACAAAGGTCATGGCACCTTCAGCATTGTTATGGAAATTGAAAATTTTGCCATTGAGCTTGCCTAAAATGTCGTTGATTTCATGTTCACGACCGCGACCATAACGATCACGTGGGTACAACTCTTCATTTAAAACAACCAAAGCAATGGCTTTTTCAGCTGCGGTTAACTGAGTCTGATCGAGTGCTTCCTCGAAAGACTCATAGCCATGATCGAAATAGAAAATGACCTTATCAGAAATAAAAGCATGTACCGCATCAGCAGTTAGGTCAGGAAATTGCGAAACGGCATCTTCTTCGATATAGGGACGAAAAGATTCTGGAAAAATCACATTGGAGTGAATGCCTTTAAATAATGGGGCGATTTCAGATACTTTATAACCCGCAATACCACAGCCCAAGGCCGTTAAGAAGTATTTCATTTTAGGGTGGTGTTTTGCGTAGACTTTAAAGTCCTCGACATAATGCTCTATCTGAGCCAATGGCATTTGTTGTAAATGTTCGTTCAGTGTTGGAATTGCGAAGGTTTGCCCAGCCCAACCACGCCCAACACCTTTGACTGCCGCAAAGTGTTGTGCTGCGACACGGGCCGCACCGCTGTCATGTATCCCTGCTAAATTACTACCAAAAACAAAGACCGTATCTTCTGGGAGTTCCGTTACGATTGTTTCATCGTGATATTGGTAAGCCATATTCTTATCATTGAAATCGAGTATAAGTCCATGTTGCAGTTGATTGCGTAGCGGGTCAAGTCTTGCTTGAGATTAATTTATTCAAGACATGTTTCTGAGTGAAGATATTCCAATGACGATTAGATTCAAGTATTGCTAAGCACTAAAATATATATTATGGCTTTACTTAGCAGAGTCTTTGATACTGTGATGTGTTGTCTAGGAGTTATAGTTAACAATTGATATCAAAACTAGATTGAAATTTAACCCCATTCTGTTAAGTTTTTTAGGTTTATAAGTATAAATTGCGAGCTTTTTTAAAGAGCAGGCCAATCTCTTGATTTGACTGTGTTGGAAATTGCATAACAATTCAAAAGTATCGTTAGACTTTAAAAAGCAGCCTGTTGCCCCCATTAGAAAGTAAAAATAGCCATCCAATCAGTTGAGTATCTCTATATGAGCGAAAACCAACCTTTTGAGTTAGTCACCAATTATCAACCTGCGGGAGATCAACCTCAGGCGATTGAAAAATTGGTCAGTGGTATCGATCAAGGTTTTCGTAATCAATTACTGCTTGGGGTAACAGGGTCAGGTAAAACCTATACCATGGCCAATGTCATTGCTCAGACGCAACGTCCAACGATTGTCATGGCACATAACAAGACCCTTGCGGCTCAGTTGTATGGTGAATTTAAGGCATTCTTCCCTAATAATGCGGTTGAGTATTTCGTCAGTTATTACGATTACTATCAACCAGAAGCCTATGTGCCATCATCCGATACCTTTATCGAAAAAGACTCTGCCATTAATGATCACATTGACCAAATGCGTCTTTCGGCAACACGTGCGTTGTTAGAACGTCGTGATGCCATTATTGTCGCTTCGGTTTCTGCGATTTATGGTTTGGGTGATCCAAATGCCTATATGCAAATGCTATTGCATATCGTACAAGGTGATCGTATTAGCCGCGATGAGATCATTCGTCGTCTAGTAGAGATGCAATATACCCGTAATGAACTGGAGTTCTTACGTGGTACTTATCGTATCCGTGGAGAAATTATTGATATTTTCCCAGCAGAATCGGATAAAGATGCGATTCGGGTCGAATTATTTGACGATGAAGTCGATTCGATTCGCTGGTTTGATCCTTTGACTGGAAAATTGGTACGCAAAGTGCCGCGTGTGACCATTTATCCAAAGAGTCATTATGTGACTCCGAAAGATCATTTAACTCGTGCTATCGATACCATTAGAGATGAGTTGAAAGATCAGCTTAAATTCTTTAAAGAGCATGACAAGTTATTAGAAGCACAGCGGATCGAACAGCGTACGCGTTATGACTTAGAGATGATGCAGCAATTGGGTTATACCAATGGTATTGAAAACTACTCTCGCCATCTTTCAGGTCGTACCGCAGGTGAGGCACCACCGACTTTATTTGATTATATCCCTGAAGATGCCTTGCTGATTATTGATGAATCGCATGTGACTGTTCCTCAAATTGGAGCGATGTATAAAGGTGACCGTTCACGCAAAGAAAACTTGGTGAATTATGGTTTCCGCTTACCAAGTGCATTGGATAACCGCCCAATGAAATTTGAAGAGTGGGAGCGGATTGTTCCAACGACAGTCTTTGTCAGTGCAACACCTGCGCATTATGAATTGGAAAAGTCAGAGCAAATTGTTGAGCAGGTGGTACGTCCAACAGGTTTGATTGATCCTGAAATTGAAGTACGTCCAGTATTAACTCAAGTAGATGATGTACTTTCTGAAATCAATATACGTAAGCAACTGAATGAACGTGTGCTTGTTACAACTTTGACTAAACGTATGGCTGAGGATTTAACGTCTTATCTTAAAGAATATGGCGTTAAAGTGGCTTATCTGCACTCGGATATTGATACTGTTGAGCGTGTCAAAATTATTCACGAACTACGTACTGGTGTGCATGATGTATTGGTCGGGATTAACTTGCTACGTGAAGGTCTAGATATGCCAGAAGTGTCTTTGGTTGCAATCTTAGATGCGGATAAAGAGGGTTTCTTGCGTTCAGAACGTTCATTGATTCAAACCATTGGTCGTGCGGCACGTAATGTCAAAGGTAAAGCGATTTTATATGCCGATCGTATTACTGATTCGATGCGTAAAGCGATGGATGAAACAGATCGCCGTCGTAATAAACAAATTGAATTTAATGAATTACATGGTATTACACCACGTAGTGCGGTGCGCCAAACTATCAAGGAAATCGATACGGGTGAAGTGCTCAGTGATGATGAAATTGATGAAAAAGTGCTTGAGCAAGCGCAGGCGATCAGTGCAGATGAGCAGCATTTGTTGTCTGATCCAAAATTGTTTGCAAAGCATATCGGCAAACTGGAAAAGGAAATGTTAAAAGCCTCGAAAGAGTTACAGTTTGAACAAGCGGCGAGATTACGCGATGAGATTGTCCGTCTCAAAGCGCATATGTTGCAGTCATAATCAAACAGAGGAATCCTCAAAAGGGATACATATCGCAACAGTTTTTGTTCACAAAGTAAGCTATTTTAAATTGCTAACTATATGACTATTGATAACAAATTACTGTTTTGAGGATTTCTCATGCCTTTTATTAAAAATTTCCCGAAAGCGAGTTGGCGCCTTGCAAAGATTGCGATTGGTGGGGCGGTCTTAACTGGGTTGGCTGTTGGAACCATTGCCTATGCACAAGCAAAACCGTTACCGACAGTAGATAAAGTTGAACTCGATAAGTATTTGGGCGTTTGGTACGAAGTCGCGCGAAAACCAATGTTTTTTGAGCGTAAGTGTGCTTATAACGTCACCGCGACTTATACCTTAAATGAAAATGGCAATATTGTTGTTGATAACAAGTGTTATGACAGTGAAGGCAACTTACAGCAAAGTTTAGGCGAGGCATTTGTTGCTAATGCGCCATTTAATACTAAATTGCGGGTAAGTTTCTTGCCAGAGGTCGTGCGTTGGGTGCCTGTGATCCGTGGTGATTACTGGATTTTAAAACTCGATGCTGATTATCAAACGGTACTGGTTGGAGAACCGCGCCGTAAATATTTATGGGTACTTTCACGAATACCTAATCCTAAAAAAGAAATTATTCATGAGTATTTAAATTACGCTAAATCATTAGGTTATGATATTAGTGATGTGATTTACCCTGAACATCATTAAATAAATACGATATACTGAATAAGAACCATGCTTGCATGGTTTTTTTAATTCCGAATAGTGGATAAATCACGTATTTTGAAAGATATCCTAAAATTAGAGGCCTAAAATGTTTAAAGGAATTGCTTATTCAGTTTTGGCTTCAGTTACTTTTGGGGTTTTGTACTTTTATACTCAATTGCTTGGTGCCTTTGATAGTGAACAAACCTTTGGTTGGCGCATCATTGCGACCTTGCCCGTTTTAACGCTATTTATGTGGTTCAGCGGTGATTTAAGTCATATCAAACAAATATTTAAAAGAATTCTTGCTCGGCCCTCATTATTACTACTTTTAATGATCACCTCGGTGCTGACATCTGCGCAGTTATGGTTGTTTTTATGGGCTCCTATGCATGGTCGTGGGCTACAAGTCTCATTGGGTTATTTCCTATTACCTCTGGTTTTGGTGTTGGCTGGAAGTATCCTATATGGTGAAAAGCTTTCAAAGTTGCAGTACGTTGCGGTATTACTCGCTGTATTTGGTGTCGGGCATGAGATATGGCGTTTAGGCAGTATTGCTTGGGAAACTGTCTTTGTTGCTTTGGGCTACGCAGCTTATTTTATTCTTCGCAAAAAGATTCACACTGATAATTTAGGTGGGTTTTGGTGGGATCTTTTACTGATACTTCCAGTTGCGATTTTCTTTACACAAACAGGGGATACACCTTATCTCAAGTTCTTAGAATATCCAAGTTTGATCTTGGTGGTGATTGGGCTAGGTTTACTCAGTGCCATTGGTCTGGGTAGTTATATTCTTGCTAGCCGTTACTTGCCTTTGATTATTTTTGGTTTACTCGGGTATCTAGAACCTGTTTTATTGGCCTTGGTTTCTTTGTTGATAGGTGAAAAAATTGGTGCAGATGAGTGGTTAACCTATATCCCGATTTGGTTGGCTGTGTTAGTACTGGTGGTTGAAGGGGCAATGCATTTGTACCAACAGAGAAAGCGCAAGCAACATCTAGAATTGAACTTAAAACAGTATTCACAACGGGTGGATTTGGATGATAAAAGCTAGAAGTGCTTGTCTATTCCGCTGAATTATCAATAAAACTGTTATGTAAGTGTACTAAGTTGCAGCTATTTTGATGATAAAAATGGATTTCTACCAAAATTCACAAAAATAATTATAGGTATTTTATGAATTTATAGTCAATTAGGACAAAATCTTAGCTCGTTTAGCAGCTTTTGATTCAATCTTGATGATAATTCTATTACAATTATGGCGTTTTAAAAATTCACGCCCAGTATATATAAATTAGAGGACGTATCAGTGAGCAAAGACACTATCATTGCCCTACACGCAGAACACCAAGGTCGTTGGAAAAACCGTGAAGAAATCGCGGAACGTATGATTACTTTAATTGGTCAATTGTACCGTGAGAAAAATATTGTTGTTTCTGTTTACGGCCGTTCTTTAATTAACCGTTCAGTTATTCAAATTTTAAAAACGCATCGCCGTACACGTATGCTTGATGTTGAACTTTCTGTTGTAAATACCTTCCCAATTTTGGAAGCGTTAATGAAAGTTGAGAACATTGGTTCAGCTGAAGTTGATATCGGTAAACTCGCTGTTGAATATAAGAACCAAGGTGGCGATGTTGATGCTTTCGTTGCTCAAGCGGTTGCTCCAATTCAAGGTAACGTGACTGCTGCCGCGCCTAAAGATGTTGTTCTTTATGGTTTTGGTCGTATCGGTCGTATCTTAGCGCGTTTAATCATCAGCCAATCTGGTTTGGGGCGTGGTTTAAGCCTTAAAGCAATTGTTGTTCGTAAATCATCTGATGGTGACTTGGCGAAACGTGCTTCTTTATTACGTCGTGACTCTATTCACGGTACTTTTGACGGTACGATTTCTGTAGATGAAGAAAACGAAGCAATCATTGCAAATGGTCAGTTCATTAAAGTGATCTATGCATCAAGCCCAAGCGAAGTGGATTACACTGCTTACGGTATTGAAAATGCACTTCTTATCGACAATACAGGTAAATGGCGTGATGCTGAAGGCCTGAGCCAACACTTGAAATGCGCAGGTGTTGCACGTGTCGTATTGACTGCACCAAGTAAAGGTGAGATGAAGAACGTTGTATTTGGTGTGAACAACTCTGACATCTTAGATGAAGACAAAATCATCTCTGCTGCAAGCTGTACAACCAATGCAATTACACCTGTATTAAAAGTTTTAGATGACAAATACAAAGTATTGAATGGTCATGTTGAAACAGTTCACTCGTTCACAAACGACCAAAACTTAATTGATAACTATCATAAAGCTGATCGTCGTGGCCGTGCTGCAACATTGAACATGGTAATTACTGAAACTGGTGCTGCAAAAGCAGTTGCAAAAGCGTTACCAGGTCTTAAAGGTAAGTTGACAGGTAACTCTGTACGCGTACCAACACCAAACGTATCTCTTGCAATCTTGAACCTTAACTTAGAGAAAGAAGTTGATCGTGAAGAAGTGAACGAATACATTCGTCAAATCTCAATCAACTCAAGCTTACAAGGTCAAATTGGTTATACCAATTCAACTGAAGTTGTATCGAGTGACTTTATTGGTTCACGTACTGCTGGTGTATTTGATGCGCAAGCAACAATTGCTTCAGGTACGCGTTTAACTGCTTATGTTTGGTACGATAACGAAGTGGGTTATAGCTGCCAAGTATTACGTATCGCTGAACAAATGTGTGGCGTAAGCTATACAAAAATCCCTGCTGAAACAAATGCATAATTTGTTCGCAGAGTGAAAAAAGCCCAGTTTATTAACTGGGCTTTTTTATTGACTGTACAGAATATATGCTGAATAAAACATAAAAATCGATGAGAATGATGGAAAAGGGAAATAATTAATTAAGGAATCGTTCATTGTTGCAGTTTAGACGTTTGTTCGTGGTATTTGCTTTAATTGTGGTTGCCAACTTGTGTGGTGTGTATATCGCGATGTGGGTATTTAAGCATTTTAATATTTATATTCCACTAAAGAATCAAGATGTCGCCATCGACTTACAAGAGCCATTGCAGGTTCGTGTGAAGGTTAAAGATGCGCTCAATGTGGATGTGAATGGACGTGTTGATGCCAAGATTCCAATTAATGAACAGCTGAATGTTCCACTGACTCAAACCCTAACGCCACGGGTTTATTTTGATAATGTTGTCCCGATCAGTACCACCATTCCTGTAAAGGAAACGATTAAGGTCAATCAAAGCCTACCGATTGATACCAAGGTACAGGTTAAAATTTTAGGTAAGGACGTCACCTTACCATTGAAAGGCTCAATTCCTTTGCAACTGGATGTGCCGATTGATATTCAAGTGCCGCTACAGCAAAAAGTACATTTGAAATTTGATGCACCGGTTCGTACTGAACTTAAAGAGAACTTGCATATTCCTTTGAAAGCACAGCTGAATGCGAACATTCCAATTCAAGGTAATTTGAATGTGCCGATCACTTCTGAGCTTAATGCTACTGTCGATGTTAAAAATACCTTACCTGTCAAAATTGCACAGGGAGAATTAAAGATTCCGTTATCCACCATGTATTTGGATCGTGTTAAAGCTCAGCCTATAGATGAGCCGACAGCTCAAAATGCTATAAAAATAGGTGAGTAATGGAGATGCCCAAAACACTAAAAAGCCTACTCATCAGTTTTGTGATTGTCACAACTCTGGTGGCGATCCTATTTTGGTTTTATTTAAATATTCAGGCATCTTTGATTGTTTCTGCACAACAGGCGGATATTCGTTTGCCTGAATCCTTGGGAACCAAGATCCAAGTAGGTGATCACCTAAGAGTGAAGTCGGAAGGTCAGTTGAATACTGTATTGGACATTGATCGGACTCTACAATTGCCTTTAAAAGGGAAGTATTTGGCTGATTTAAGTTTTGAAGTTGAAACACCGATTACAGTTGATATCAACTATGAAACCACGCTGAAAGTAGATGAAGTCGTACCGATTGAGACCAGTACAGATTTGATCTATCAAAATAAATTATTGCCCAAGTTTCCTTTGAGTTTGAATATTCCAGTAAAGTTGGATATCCCATTTCAATTGAAACGTACTTATACCGTTCCTGTAAAAATTGTTTTTGATGGGCCTGTATATTTTGCTTTTGATGAAACTGTAGATTTGCCAGTGAAGCATCAATTTAAGCCGAGCTTTTATATGAATGATGCGATTAATATGAGTAAGATTTCTTCTTTTGATGCAATCATGTATAACTCGGTACAACAGACCAAAGCCAATTTAGATATGCAAATGGAGTTGCCTTTGAAGAATGTGAGACCTTGAGATAGATCAAGGTCGAATGATAATGAGGAAGGGGGCTTGAGATATTTTAGTTTTCTAGAATATTTTTTATTTCCTGCTCCAGTCTCTCATGGAATTTTTCTACTGTCATATTTTTGAAGAATCTATTTCTATTAACATAAGGTAGGGCTTCTGCCACCAATTGATTATATAAAGGATCATTTACATATTTCGCCAGTACAAGTCGTGATATTGCACCTAAGCCTGTAATATATTCTTTTTCATCACCATGATTGAGCCATTGGTTTAATGTTTCTATATCTTGATGCTTTTCTGCATCATAAATAAGAAAATCATATATTTGTTGAAAAATATTTTTTAGCTGTTCTGGCTGCGTAATTGGTAGTAATTTACTATTTATACCATGTATAACAGGGTCGTATTGCAATGTATAATTATTTATAGGGTGTTCTCTAAGAAGTCTAATAGTGATATTGGGTTTAACCTGAACATAGCTTGTTAAAGAAATATGTTTATAACCAAATGGATTGGGTGAAGTTATAATTAAAATATTTTCATATATACTCTCCCCAACATCTCTGTACCGCCCAATAGATTCGTTATATTGATTTATTTTTCTTTGATCAATAAAATTTAATGTTTCAAGATGACTTTTCAGCCATTGCTTAGCAAAGATAATTAATTCATCTTCGTTTGGTGGAATAGCCTTAAATTGCTCTAGTTGCTCTTGAGTTACAGGACTCACCGTATCCAGCATTCTTTCAATATTGTGTTGGTCTGGGAATATTTGTTCCTGACTAAAAAAGAGATAAGACCTTGCATCAAAAGCAACTAGGTCATGCTGGCGTAAAGTCTCAATCAAGATTTTATAGAGATATTTACTTTTAACCAATAAACCTTGTTCAATCTTAAAGACATTGTCAGCAGCATCTAAATAGCGTGTTACATTGGTAAAAGAACCAATAATTTCTTCATCAAAATTTGCGGCAAGCTCAGGATTGGTTACGATATTCTCCACATTAAGCAGCCAATTTTTAAACTTTTCTGTGAATCCTGTACATTGAGAATTGGTTGCGTAATATTCTGCTTGTGCCAATGAGTCAATTGTGACCTCAGGATGATGTTGTTTCGCATCCCAAATATAAAATAATGATGACACTTATTTTTATCCTGTAATTTTTTTAAGTGATTAATTATACTGATAAAATTAATGGAATACTAAAATTTTTGCTGAATGTGATCAAGATTGAAATAAAAACTGTTGTTACATTCAATTTTCTATTCGAGAATTTTCTTAAAATGTGGCAAAATAGTCCGCTTTTAAGAATTTGAGGATTGGCACATGCGCTTTGTTGATGAAGCAGTCATTATCGTAGAGGCTGGCGACGGTGGCAATGGCGTAGCCAGTTTTCGCCGTGAAAAATTTGTCCCTTTTGGTGGCCCAGATGGCGGTGATGGGGGACGTGGCGGAAGTGTATATATTCAAGCCGATGATGATACCAGCACACTGGTAGATTACCGTTATACGCGTCGTTATCGTGCAGAGCGTGGTAAAAATGGTTCGGGTGCGAACTGTTCTGGTCGTGGTGGCGAAGACGTTATTTTGAAAGTGCCAGTCGGTACAACCATTGTAGATACCGAATCTGGTGACATTATTGGTGACTTGGTTGCTGATGGTCAGCGCGTAAAAGTTGCCCATGGTGGTGATGGTGGTTTAGGTAATACTCACTTTAAATCATCAACCAACCGTTCGCCGCGTAAGTGTACGCACGGTATCAAAGGTGAATATCGTGAAGTCCGTTTAGAGTTGAAAGTACTTGCAGATGTTGGCTTACTCGGTATGCCAAATGCGGGTAAATCAACGTTCATTCGTGCAGTCAGCGCAGCAAAACCAAAAGTTGCAGATTATCCGTTTACCACGATGGTACCAAACCTCGGTGTGGTCGATGCGGATCGTCATCGTTCATTTGTGATGGCAGATATTCCAGGATTAATCGAAGGGGCTGCTGAAGGTGCTGGTCTAGGAATTCGTTTCCTTAAGCATTTGGCGCGTACGCGTATTCTTTTGCATATTGTTGATGTTCAGCCAATTGATGGTTCTGACCCAGCACATAATGCAAGAGCGATTTTAGGTGAGTTAGAGAAATTCTCTCCGACATTGGCAAAACTGCCAGTGGTCTTGGTATTAAATAAACTGGATCAAATTGCAGAAGAATCAAGAGAAGAATGGTGTCAGCACATTCTCGATGAATTGCAGTGGAAAGGTCCTGTATTTAAAACTTCTGGTCTTATGTCGGAAGGAACCAAAGAAGTTGTGTATTACTTAATGGATCAAATCGAACAACAACGTGAGCGCGAAGTTGAAGATCCTGAGTATGCAGCAGAAGTGAAAGCATTCCGTGAGCAGCTTGAAGCTGAGACACGTGAACAAACCATCGCAGCGAAAGAAGCATATCGTGCCTTGCGTAAAGCACAGCGTGAAGCTGGTTTGGACGATGATGAAGACTTTGATGACGATGAAGACGAAGGCGATGTAGAAAGCGTCTACATTCGTGACTAGTAAACCGAGGGAAAAATGATAGAAGTGGTCGATGGGCAACGTCAGCTCAATGCGTGTAAACGAATCGTTGTTAAAATCGGATCATCTTTACTCACTGCAAATGGGCAAGGTCTAGATTTAAATGCAATTTCGCACTGGGCGAAACAAATTGCAGATCTACACAATGCTGGACATGAGATTATTCTGGTGTCTTCAGGTGCAGTTGCAGAAGGGATGGTACGCATGAAACTTGCGAGTCGACCCACTGATCTACCCAGTCTACAAGCTTGTGCTGCTATCGGCCAAATGGGTTTAATCCATACATGGTCAAGCGTACTGGATCAACATGGGATCCAAACTGCACAAGTCTTACTCACGCATGATGATCTCGCTGATCGTCGTCGTTATCTCAACTCTTGTGACGCTTTGCAGAACTTGATTGATTGGCATGTCATTCCAGTTATTAATGAAAATGACACCGTCTCTACTGATGAAATTCGGTTTGGTGATAACGATACTTTGGCAGCTATGGTTGCAGGTCAGGTACAGGCAGAATTGTTGATTATCTTAACGGATCAACAAGGTATGTTTGATTCAGATCCACGTAGCAATCCAAATGCAAAATTGTTCTCTGCTGTTCGAGCACTCGATGATCGTTTGTTTGAAATGGCTGGAGGCGGTGGTGTGCTTGGTCGTGGTGGTATGGTGACTAAGGTTCGTGCTGCGCGTCTAGCGGCAAAGTCGGGTTGTCCAACCTTGATTGCCAGTGGGGAAAGCGAAAATGTGCTGGCTCGTCTAATGGCGGGTGAGATGTTGGGTACCTTATTCACCACTGACAATGATCGTGTGACAGCACATCAGCAATGGTTGGCTGCGCATTTGCAAACTGCGGGTCGTTTAGTGATTGATGATGGCGCTGTTGAAGCGATTAAGCTCAAACATCGTAGTTTATTGCCTGTTGGAGTCAGAGCGATTGAAGGACATTTTGATCGTGGTGATGTAGTTGAATGTGTTGATAAAAACGGTGGTCGTGTCGCAGTAGGTCGTGTGAATTTTAGTTCACGTTCTGCCGAAATGATTAAAGGTTTATCATCAGAAAAAGTCTATCAGGTCTTAGGTGAAGCACGATCGCTAGAAATGATTCATCGTGATCATATGGCAATCTACTAAATTGTTTAAAATAAAAAAGCTCGCATTAAGCGGGCTTTTTTATGTCTGCTTGGTTCAATTGTTTCAGCTCTAAGTTGGGAAGTGCTTTCTCTGATCCCATCATATAAGGATGGTCTGCTAAAGAGAGCATTTCTAAATCTTCTTCGCTATTGCCATAGGCATAAATCGTTTGATAATTTGCTAAATTGTAGGTTTGTAAAATGCGCAATTTCTTTTGCTCACAACTACAATCTTCTGAACTATAGCGACCCGTTAAACGTCCATCTTTACTTTCAGTTTGGGTGCACAGTAATTCAATATTGAGAACCTCACAAATTGGAGCCAAATAAAGATCAACCGATGCCGATACCAGAACAATGTGATCACCACGTTGCTGATGCAGTTGAAGCTGCTGGAATAAATCGGGATGTAATTTTTTAATCAGTTTCTGTGCGTATTCTTGAGCCAGTTGCTCGACCACATCTACAGAAATGTCTTTAAACATACTCTGGAATAAACGTGGTCGCATGGCATGCGCAGGGTAGAGGCGTAAATAATAGGCTTGAATCCATGGCAGGATTTTCAAGCCTCTTTTAACAATATGACGTTTTGATAAAGCGAAGAAAATAAACCCTGTGAAACTGTCTCTTGGATAGAGTGTTCCATCGAAATCAAATAAAGCAAGATTTAGAGTTTTATGCGTTTCGCTCTTTGCATGCATGTTTCATATCGTCCATTAACGCGACTGGCAAACCAATTGGTATTGTAGTCACGACTCAGTTTAGGGCCTGAAATAACGACTTCAGGCATAATTGCATAAATAGGTTCTTTATTGGTTTTACTTTGATACAACTTTTGAACGGCTAAATAAGTTTGTGTATCTTCGAACTTCTTCTCTTTTTCTTTCTTTAAATCCGCACGAATTTGACGCGGCGTGACCAGAATCTTATTGTTGGTAAACGCTGAGATCACTTCTTTTTCGGATTGGCTCAGGGCTGATTGTGGATTTCCATCTTTATTGTAAAGTAAGAGATCGCCATCTAAATCAAGGTCTTTACCTTGTATGACTTCAAGCATCTTTTGAAAAGCTGCATTGCGACTTGAATACATGCCTGAATTGTAATCGGCAAATCGGTAGATGGCTTTGTCGTAATCAGCAGAATATTCCATCAAACGATGTATACCATAATATAGACCACCGTATTGGGTATAAAGATCATTACGTAATTCAGCAATATTCCCACTTTGGCGCTTATGCTCTTTGGCATAATTAATATGCACTTGCATAGAACCCAGTGTGGTAATCGGGTTCATTTTCTCGCCAATGTCTTGTCCAACTAATTTTGCGGCACCGGTCAGCGCACTGACATGATAATGCTTCGACATATAGTCAAAAATTTCACGATAAAGTAAATCGAGTTCACGCTCAGTTCTGACTTTGCGCATTTGGCTCATGTAGTTATTTTCTGGGGAGGGTTGGTTTTTGAGTACATCCTCAAAATAACCTGCCACAGTGCCGCCAATGGTTTCACCTAGTTTAGCTTCAAACTTCTCTTTGAGGCGTGTATTGATTTCCTGAACTGCTTTCTCACCCAAGCTTGGTACAGCAGGGTCAGCGACAAAGTTAGACTCTTGATCGACCACAGCCACAATACTGCATACATTTTGCTTGGTTTTAGGAATACTGAGTTGTTGCATGATATCAAAGATATCTTGCGACCAAGACTGGCGATCATTAACACGCGGTGGCAGCACTTTGGTGATTTGTTCTGCCTTCATTTCGGGTTCTTTATTATTTGACCACCAAGCATTATCACCACAAGCCACTAAGCTTATGCTGATTGCCAAGAGGCTAAATGTTTTGAATAGAGGACGAGTCGAAAACGATTGGTTCATAATGAAGACAACACCGCACAAAAAGATGAGCCGAACGGGCGAATGAAGTATACTATGTTGATCAGAAATTGTAAGAAAATATATGTATATTGGTTCATATCAACTGTCAAATAATTTGATTGTTGCTCCGATGGCAGGTGTCACTGACCGACCTTTTAGAACGCTGTGCAAATACTTTGGTGCAGGGCATGCGGTCAGTGAAATGATGACCGCAGACAAGACACTACGCATGAGTAAAAAGAGTCTCTATCGAGCTAATTTTGATGGTGAGCTTGCACCAATCTCTGCACAAATCGCAGGTTCTGATCCTGAGCAACTGGCAGAAGCAGCACGTTATCAGGTGGCAAATGGTGCGCAGATTGTTGATATCAATATGGGTTGTCCAGCCAAAAAAGTATGTAACAAACTTGCAGGTTCGGCTTTATTACAAGATGAAGAACTTGTTGCGCGTATTCTGGATGCCGTGGTTGCAGCCGTTGATGTGCCAGTTACTTTAAAAACCCGTCTGGGCTTTCTAAATGGCCATGAAAATATTTTACGTGTGGCCAAACGTGCCGAAGAATCCGGAATTGCAGCCTTAGCCTTGCATGGTCGTACCCGTGAAGATATGTATTTGAATACTGCACGTTATGAGTTGATTAAGCAGGTTAAAGAATTGATTGATATTCCATTGATTGCCAATGGTGATATTGATAGCCCTGAAAAAGCCAAATATGTGCTGGATTATACGGGAGCAGATGCCATTATGATTGGGCGTGCAGCCCAAGGCCGACCTTGGATATTCCGAGAAATTGCCCATTATTTAAAAACAGGTGAACATCTCGCTGCGCCTGATATTGCTGAAGTTAAAGCAGTATTATTGGGGCATCTGGCTGAGCTATATGATTTCTATGGTGAATACTCAGGCTGTCGTATTGCCCGCAAACATATTGCTTGGTATACCAAAGGTTTACGTTCAAGTAATGAGTTTCGTCAGAATATGTATAAAGTTGAAAGTACAGCGGCTCAGGCTAAAGTGGTGGAATCATATTTCGATGAATTACTTGATCAAGGCTTGCGAATGAGTGATGTACAAGTTGAACAAGTGAATTTATTGGATATTTAATAATTATTTTAACTGCATTGAAAAAGCCTGTAACTCAAATCGAATTACAGGCTTTTTTTATTAGGATAAATGAGCCGTGATTTTTTGCAGAATTTGCAAAATCACATCAAATTCACTTTGTAATGGTGTGCTTTTACGGGTCACTAAAGCCAATGTGCGGCTTGGTGCAGCTTCAATCGCTTTCACATCAATATCTTCATTGAAATGAATCATACTATTTTTAAGCGCGATCTCAGGTAAAAGAGTAAAGCCTAAATCAGACGATACCATTTCAACCAACGTTGGTAATGAGCTTGCTTTTAAGCGATGATCATTTTTGCGCTCACCAACAGGGCAGGCACTTAAAGCATGGTCACGTAAGCAATGACCTTCCTCAAGCAGCATTAAACGAGATAGATCCAAATCATCTAGAGAATTTGCATTGGCTGCATTGGTATCTTTCTTGTTATACACAAGGAATAAGTGTTCTTTGGCAATTTCAGCAACTTTTAGACTGCGCGTATCAAACGGAAGCGCAAGTACAATCATGTCTAAATTACCATGTTCCAACTTCTCTACAATCTTCTCACTCTGTGCTTCATGTAAGTGTAGTTGGATCTTTGGCAATTGCTGATGAACTTCATCTAAGAGTTGAGTCAGAATAAAAGGTGCAATGGTTGGAATAATACCGAGATGTAAATCACCCGTTAATGGTTCACTCATCTCTCGACTTAAACGCATCAGGTCTTGCGCATCGGCAAGCAACACCCGCGCTCGCGCCACTACTTGCTCACCTAATGGGGTTAAACGGACGTTTTGACGATCACGCTCAACTAAGACGCCACCTAATAAACGCTCCAATTCCATGATGCCACCAGACAGTGTTGACTGGGTAACAAAGGAACGACGCGCTGCTTCAGTAAAATGTAAAGTTTCTGACAACGTAACTAAATATGATAGCTGTCTTAATGAGGGTAATGCAGCCATAGTGTCCTAGTGTGATGATCTAAAGTGGTGAGTAAACAAACCACTAAGTTGCGGAATGAAATGTGCAGGAATATCATGCCCCATTCCTTGAATTAATTCAAACTTAGCACCAGAAATTGCTTTTGCAACAGCTTTCCCGTGACTTGGTGGTAACAGGCGATCTTTTGATCCGTGTACAACCAAAGTCGGCTGAGTAATTGTTTTGTTCAATGGTAACAAAGAACCTGTACATAATATTGCTAAAAATTGTTGAAGTACACCCGCTGGGTAAAAACTACGTCGATATAATTTGCGAATGGTTTGAATTGATTCGACTGGATTGACATAACCAGGTGAACCGATAATACGGAACACATTTAAACTATGATTAATAATTGTTTCTTCATCATGCCCTTCAGGTTTACCTAATAAGCTGAAAAGCTGCTTTGGAAAAGGCGGAGGTAAAAACGGCTGATTATTACTGGTAAATAACAAACCGATTTTTTCTACTTTTTCTGGATATTTCGCAGCAACAATCTGTGAAATCATTCCGCCCATTGAAGCACCAATAATATAGGCTTTCTCGATACCTAGTTGATCAATCAACATCGCCACATCATCGGCCATATCATATAAGGTATAAGGCGCACCTTCATTGCGAAGACCAAACATGAAGCGACTCATCAGTTTCATGGTGTTGAGTCGTTTGCCTTTATTGCGAATTTTAGAAGATAAACCGATATCGCGATTATCAAAGCGAACTACACGGAAACCTTGATCGATTAATGCCTTACAGAAGAAATCAGGCCAAAACAGCATTTGTGCACCTAAACCCATGATCAATAAGATGGTTGGATGCTCAGGATTCCCACCCATTTCAACATGTAGTTCAATGCCATTACCCAAAGTAACTTTGGTTTCCTGCATAAAAGATGCATATGGTGACACGTTAAATTGGAGGGCACTGTTCATGATCTTCTTTCCAAATTGAATTCTTCTTATTGCATAGAGAGTTTGGAGGAAATTCTTTTCTCAACAAACTCTCGTATTTAAACCTTAAACTTGCGCTGGAATCAAGTCTGGAACCAGCTTGGTGAGCGTTAAACGTTGTTTGCCTGCAGTTGGGCCTAACAGTACAAAACCTCTCAAGGTTCCTTCACCATCAGCTGCTTTGGCAAGCATACCGTCATCAAACTCTTCAGTTTCCCAGTTTACATCCACATTAAGCGGTGCAGGTAAAACCGTCAATGGCGCAGCAGGTGTTTTTACTGCAACTGGCATAGCAGGGTAGTGTACCGCTGTGCTTTGACCACTGAGCGTTTTTGCTAAAGCACGTGCTTGCTGCATAATTGGCATCACATATGGCAATAAAGTGCCATTCACTTCTGCACAATCACCAACGGCATAGATATCAGCTTGATTGGTTTCTAAAAGCGTGTTGGTAATAATGCCACGACTGGTTTGAATGTCTGCTGCTTTTGCTAACGAGATATTCGGTTGTAAGCCAATTGCAGAAAGAACAATATCAGCGACCAGTGTTTTACCATTGGCTAAAGTGACTTCGTAGTCTTCACCATTATTAATTTTTGTTACTTTTTCCACGGTAGTGGAGAGCGCAAATTTAATGCCTGCTTGTTCTAAATTGGTCTTAAAAGCTTCAGCGACATGGTTTGGTAATAAACGACCAAGTGGCTGAGGGGCTAAGTCAATTACAGTAACATCATATTGGCTATGCAATAAGTCATTGGCAAATTCACAGCCAATCAGACCTGCACCCAAAATAACCACGCGTTTGTCTTTACGGTTTGCAAGGTTTTCACGGAAGATACGATAGTCGACCAATGAGTTCACAACATGAATGTCGTCACTGCCATCACCAGCAATCGCTAAGCGGATAGGGTTTGCACCGACAGCCAATACTAACTTTGAATAAGGTTGGGTAATGGTTTGCCCATTTTTTTCTAATGTAAGTTCATGGTTTTCGGCATTGATTGCTTTCACCCATGTGTCTGCATCAATGCGCATATTCAATTGGGTTGCCATCTTTGTCGCATCGCCTAAAGCAATTTGTTCTGGTGCTTTATTCCCTGCAAAGGCATTAGATAATGTTGGTTTTGCATAATTTACCGCATCATCTGCACAGATCATAACCAGTTCTTGTTCAGGACTTAGTTTACGAAACTCTCGCGCTACGGTGTAACCTGCCATGCCCGATCCGATGATAACGATAGGATGCATTCTATTCTCCAATACTTTCTTATTTAAAAACAAACGATAGCAAAAAAAAGACCATGATCATTGTCACGGCCTTCTCGATCTATTTAGATTTCAACCATTTCAAAATCAGCTTTTGAAACGCCGCAATCTGGGCAAGTCCAATCATCTGGGATATCTTCCCATTTGGTCCCTGCTGCAATGCCGTCTTGTGGCCAACCTTCTGCTTCGTCGTAAATCCAACCACAAACGATACATTGATATTTTTTCATGTGACTCTCCAAACTGATAGGTATGTTCAAGTTGCCTTTCAGTAAAACTATTCCGTAATGTCGCTATGATCGCTGCAATAGGAACTAACTTATGCTAATCGGGAGTTAGATTTTTACGCAGAACGACATTTAAGTAAAGTAAATGCAAGAGTTTAATCATTTATTCAAAAAGTGATATGGCAATTCTATCTGAAAGTCTTGTTATTTGAGCAATTGCTCTAATTTTTTGTAAAAATATAACGCGTATACAATTAAAAAAAGCCGAAATGTATAAATATAGTGTGTATAAAAAACAAACATTCAGAATCAAGATATGATGATGAAAACAATGATCAAGGAGAATAAAACATGGAAACCTTATCTTATAATATAAAAATTTATGCGACCCCTGAGAAAGTTTGGGAAGTCTTGTGGACCCCAGAAAGTTATCAGGCATGGACAAAATTCTTTGCCTGCGATTCAACCATGACCACGGATTGGAAAGTAGGTGGTAAAACCTACTTCGGTGATGGTAAAGGCAATGGCATGATCTCCACCATTGAAAGTATCGATGAGCCTAAAGAGATTGTTTTTAAGCATCTTGGGATGGTTGAGAACGGCAAGGAGGATCTCGAAAGCGTGGCTGTGAAATCTTGGGCAGGTGCTTTGGAAAAATATATGCTGTTTGATTTTAATGGTGAAACACAATTGCATGTAGAGGTGGATATTCAACCAGAACATGTAGAATTTATGAATAAAGGCTTTGATCAGGGACTTGCTATGGTGAAGCATTTAGCTGAGAAATAAGCGACAGCGAATCGATTTTTTAGCGGAAAATTGTTGAGTTATCTCGATTCAAAAATGGATAAATCTTGATTTTTTTGAATTGTCTGATTGAAACAATACGAAAATGAGTTGTGATCTGCTATTCTATGTCACTTCATTTTTTACTTAATCGAGGCAGAGATGACGCAACAAAACGCTCAATCGACTTCTGAACAAACACTTTCCGAAAACGATTTAATCGCACAGCGTCATGCCAAATTAAAGCAAATCCAAGAGACTGCAAAACAAACGGGTAAGAGCCCGTGGCCAAACACGTTTAAACGTGAGCATTATGCAGCTGATTTGCAAGAACAGTTTAAAGATCAAGACAAGGCGCAAATTGAAGGCGCTGAAAAAGTTTATGTAAAAGTTGCTGGTCGTGTGATGTTGAACCGTGGATCATTTATGGTGATTCAAGATATGACGGGTCGTATTCAACTTTATGTTGACCGTAAAGGTTTGCCCGCTGATATTTTAGAAACAATTAAAAGTTTAGACCTTGGCGATATTATCGCTGCTGAAGGTTATATTGGCCGTTCGGGTAAAGGTGACTTATATGTACACCTTGAAGGTTTTGAATTACTGACCAAATCACTTCGCCCACTTCCAGATAAATTCCATGGTTTAACCGATACAGAAGCTAAATATCGTAAACGTTATTTAGATTTGATCGTAAATGAAGAAACACGTAAAACGTTTGAAATTCGTGCCCAAGTGGTTGCTGGAATTCGTGCATTCTTGACCAATGAACGCTTCATGGAAGTTGAAACACCAATGATGCATGTCATTCCAGGTGGCGCATCCGCGAAGCCATTCGTAACGCATCATAATGCTTTGGACATGGAGCTGTATTTACGCGTTGCACCAGAACTCTATTTAAAACGCCTTGTAGTGGGTGGTTTTGAGCGTGTGTTTGAAATTAACCGTAACTTCCGTAACGAAGGGGTTTCAACACGTCACAACCCTGAATTCACCATGATCGAGTTCTATCAAGCCTATGCTGATTATAAAGACTTGATGGTATTGACTGAAAACATGCTTGAAAAATTGGCAGTTGATATCTTGGGTTCTACCGATGTGCCTTATGGTGAAGAAGTCTATAGCTTCAAAGGTCCATTCAAAAAAATCTCAATGTTTGATGCAATTCTTGAGAATAACCCAGACTTTACGCCTGAAAATGTGAATGACCGCGAGTTCTTGGCCAAATTTACCAAAGAAGTTTTAAAAGAGCAGGTGAAACCTGGTTTTGGTTTAGGTAAATTACAAACCATCGTATTTGAAGAAACCGTAGAAACTAAACTGCGTCAGCCGACGTTCATTACTGAATATCCAGCTGAAACGTCACCGCTGGCACGTCGTAATGATGATAATCCACATATTACTGATCGTTTCGAGTTCTTTATCGGTGGTCGTGAGTTGGCAAATGGTTTCTCTGAGTTAAATGACCCGATTGATCAGGCTGAGCGCTTCCAAGCACAGGTTGCAGAAAAAGATGCAGGTGATGACGAAGCAATGCACTACGATGCTGACTTTATCGAAGCATTGGAATACGGTTTACCACCGACAGCAGGTCAGGGCATCGGTATCGATCGTTTGGTGATGTTGTTTGCCAATGCAGCAAGTATTCGTGACGTGTTGTTGTTCCCGCATATGCGCCGTAAAGATTAATTTACCGTTCATTCAAAAGCCACTTCCATGAAGTGGCTTTTTATATTCATGATTAAAAAAATATAATTATTGCATTTGATGATTGAAAAGAGATCGTAAAAAAACGATCATGTGCACATAAATAA
Organism: Acinetobacter genomosp. 15BJ; assembly: GCF_000400715.1. Classification (GTDB taxonomy): domain Bacteria; phylum Pseudomonadota; class Gammaproteobacteria; order Pseudomonadales; family Moraxellaceae; genus Acinetobacter. The sequence goes on from NZ_KE007347.1 coordinate 129,968, forward strand.
ATTTGAGAACAGTTTAGATATGTTTCTAAAAAAATCGCTTTATGTCGCATTATTTGCTTCGCTTTCATCTGTAACATTTGCACAAGGTCTCATCTTAAACGATGCAAATTTACGTACAGATTTAAATTGGCTGAACCAGCAAGGTGTTATTCAAATTAGTACGTCGACTTGGCCAATGAGTGGCGATGAAATTCAACGTGCTTTATCCCAAGCGAAAGTGAGCAATAATGCTCAGCAAAAGGTGGTGAATTCAGTTGTTAATGCACTGAAAGCAGATAATGAAACGGTTAAACTTGGTTTACATGCCGGCTCTGATCTTAAAACTGTTCCTCAAACATTTGGTGACAACCAAAAATCACAATATCAGATCGCTGCTGAGTTTAATGCAGGTGGTGAAAATTGGGATGCGAAACTTCGTGTCAATGGAGAGAAAGATCCACTGGTTGATAATGGGCATGATGCCAACGTAGAAGGTTCTTATCTTGCTGGTAAGCTTTGGAATCAATGGGTGATCGCAGGTCAGATTCCGACCTATTGGGGCCCTGGGCATGATGGAAGTTTGATTCGCGGTGATGCAAGCCGTCCTGTGTATGGTGTTACGGTGCAGCGTGCTGTCCAAAATGCATTTGAGACCAAGTGGTTATCTTGGATTGGTCCTTGGCAGTATCAGCTATTTGGAGGTCAGTTAGATGATTATACTTCTATTCCAGATGCAAAACTTGTTGGGATGCGTTTGACTGCTCAGCCTTTACCTTATTTAGAGTTGGGTGCTTCACGTGTCATGCAATGGGGCGGAAAAGGTCGTCCTGAAAGCCTGAGCTCGTTATGGGATGCGATTAAAGGTAACGATAATTTCTATAACGATTACGAAGGTGGAAATCAATTAGCAGGCTTTGATGCACGTTTATCTTTACAACCATTATTGAATCAGCCAATTAGTATCTATAGTCAAATGATTGGTGAGGACGAGGCTGGATATTTACCCGCAAAATGGATGTACCTAGCGGGTGCTGATTTCTCATCGAGCTATAAAAATATGCCATATCAGCTTTATGCAGAATGGGCAGATACACGTACCAATGGTGAGGTAAAAGGCATTTCTTATACTCACCATATATATAAAGAAGGTTATTACCAACATGGTTTTTCATTAGGCCATTCAATTGGTGGTGATAGTCAGATGTATTCAGTTGGTGGTGATATTCGTTTTGATACGATGAATCGTTTAAATGGGCGTGTAATTTATGCCAAATTGAATCAATCAAATGTGGCTGTTAATACTGCATTCCCAAAAGAAGACAATATAAAAGCGCTTGATTTGACTTGGACACACTACTTGAAACCAACAATTCCATTAAAAGTGAATGGTTGGGTCAGTGATTCTGATTTGAATGGCAGTGATGGTGGTGTTTCTGTCGGTGTTGAAATTCCATTAGAACGGAAAATGTTCGGTTTCTGATAGGTTTTAAATCTTTGAAAAAAGGAGCCTTTTGGCTTCTTTTTTTATATTTTTTGGTGAGGAATAGGTTGTATTGATATTCCATAATCTTATTTTTATATCATAATTTTGCATATTGATATGAAAAAACAAGCTAAAGAACTGGATCTAAATTATTATAATGAATAACCGCTATTGAGTGGTTTTTTGCCACCAGTAAGAATCTCGATATCATGAAAAATTGGAGTTGTTATGGCACTCGTTCCTCCACACAGTCTTCAAAGTGGTGGTGTAATACCGCTTATAGATTTTATGGATAGCATGGATAAGGAGGAAATTGTACATGACTGAAAATAGATTAACCCACCTCAAGCAACTTGAGGCAGAAAGTATTCATATTATTCGTGAAGTTGCAGCTGAATTTGAAAACCCTGTGATGCTTTACTCGATTGGTAAAGACTCGGCAGTGATGTTGCATTTGGCATTAAAAGCATTCTATCCAGCGAAACTCCCATTCCCACTACTGCATGTAGATACGGGTTGGAAGTTTAAAGACATGATTGCTTTTCGGGACAACATGGCAAAAACGCATGGCTTCGATCTGATCGTGCATCAAAATGTAGAAGGTCGTGAAGCGGGGATTAACCCGTTTGATCACGGCAGTTCAAAATATACTGACATCATGAAAACCCAAGGTTTAAAACAAGCCTTGGATAAGTATCAGTTTGATGCTGCTTTTGGTGGTGCGCGCCGTGATGAAGAAAAATCTCGTGCCAAAGAGCGCGTGTATTCATTCCGTGATAATAAACATCGTTGGGATCCTAAAAACCAACGTCCAGAACTTTGGAACCTTTACAACGGTAAAGTGAACAAAGGCGAAAGTATTCGTGTATTCCCATTGTCTAACTGGACTGAGTTAGATATCTGGCAATATATCTATTTGGAAAATATTCAACTCGTTCCTCTTTATTTCTCTGCAGTTCGACCTGTGGTTGAACGTAGTGGTACGTTAATCATGGTCGATGATGAACGTATGCGCTTAAAAGAAGGTGAAGTTCCACAAATGAAATCGGTACGTTTCCGTACACTTGGTTGCTACCCGTTAACTGGCGCAGTTGAGTCTGAAGCAGATACCTTGCCTGAAATTATCCAAGAAATGCTTTTAGCAACCAGCTCAGAGCGTCAAGGTCGTATGATTGACCATGATGAGGCTGGCTCGATGGAAAAGAAAAAGCAAGAAGGTTATTTCTAATTTCCTTAAGCAAGTCCCTCTTTTTAAAGAGGGATTTAGGGAGATTAAGACCGATTTCTAAAGAATATGTGGAGTTTTGAGCAATGTCTCATCAATCAGATCTTATTAGCCAAGATATCTTGGGTTATTTAAAACAGCATGAACAAAAAGATTTATTGCGCTTTTTGACCTGCGGTAATGTTGACGACGGTAAAAGTACCTTAATTGGTCGTTTACTTTATGATTCAAAATTGATCTATGAAGATCAATTGCAAGCGGTAACACGTGACAGTAAGAAAGTGGGTACCACTGGCGATGCACCTGATCTTGCATTACTGGTCGATGGTTTACAGGCTGAACGTGAGCAGGGTATTACTATTGATGTGGCTTATCGCTATTTCTCTACAGAAAAGCGTAAGTTCATCATTGCCGATACACCAGGACATGAACAATACACGCGTAACATGGCAACTGGTGCATCTACTGCCGATCTTGCGATTATCTTGATTGATGCGCGTTATGGTGTACAAACACAGACTCGTCGTCATTCATTTATCGCAAGCTTGCTCGGTATTAAAAATATCGTTGTTGCGATTAACAAGATGGATTTGGTTGAGTTCTCTGAAGCACGTTTCAATGAAATTCAAGTTGAATATGACGCCTTCGTGAGTCAACTTGGTGATCGTCGCCCTGAAAATATTGTATTCGTACCGATCTCGGCACTGAATGGCGATAACGTTGTTAATCCATCTGTAAGTACGCCGTGGTACAAGGGTCAAACCTTGATGAACCTTCTTGAGTCAGTGGAAATTAAACGTGAATCAAATAAACGTGAATTCCGTTTCCCTGTTCAATATGTGAATCGTCCAAACCTCGATTTCCGTGGTTTCGCAGGTACGATTGCGCTTGGTCAAGTGAATGTTGGTGATGAAATTATTGCCTTGCCATCTGGCAAAAAATCAACAGTTAAAGAAATCGTAACTTTTGATGGCAACCTAGAACAGGCCGTTGCAGGTCAAGCAGTCACTTTAACTTTAAACGATGAAATTGATATTTCTCGTGGTAACGTTTTGGTCCGTGCAGGCGAGCAACCATTGATTTCACGTAGTGTGCGTGCATCAGTGGTCTGGATGAATGAGCATCCGTTGGTAAAAGGCAAACTGTACAACGTAAAAATTGGTACTCAAACTGTTCCAGCTAAAGTCACTGCAATTAACTTCCGTGTCAATGTCAATACGTTGGAACATACGCAAGTTGAAGAGCTTGAGTTGAATGCGATTGCGGATGTTGTGGCTGAGTTTGATGCACCAGTGGTCTTTGACCAATACCAAGACAGCCGTTACACAGGTTCATTTATCTTTATTGACCGTCTAAGCAACGTAACAGTTGGTGCGGGTATGGTTGAAGCGGCGGTTGAATGGAATGCACATAGCAATCCTGTGACTGCGGAAGATCGTGCAGCTCGTTTAGGTCAGAAGCCTGCGGTGATTGGTGTCTCTGCATCGTTGATTGAGAAAGCTCAAGCTTTAGAAAGCTTGTTGATCCAACAGGGTGTAGTTGCGATTGCGAAAGGAAATTTAACTGCTGAGCAAATTGCATTGTTGCGTGAAACAGGTGTTGTGGTTATCACAACGACTGTGGACGGTACAGATGCAGAGATTGCTGCTGAAACGGTTGAAGAAGCCGCTGAGAAAGTGGTGGAGTTAGTTCGTCTTTAATCGGCTGAATTGATTTTGAAAAACCCGCGTAAGCGGGTTTTTTTATTTGAGTGGGCTAAAAAAGTTGGAATTGGTTCTATTGCATATTTACTCATTGTATTCTATGTGGTTGTAGTTTTGATATTAGGTCGTGCAACTTGGTTTAACTGCTTTTCTATACACTAAATAAACGCCACTCAAGATCGCTATAATTCCAACATAATCGAAAGTGGAAAGTTGGGTACTAAAAATCATAAAGTCGAGTATTAAAGTCACAAGGGGAACAAGATAGAATAAGCTCGTTGTATTCACTAAATTCCCTGATTGTAATAATTTATAAAAAATAAGTTGGGCAATTACAGAAACAATGATGCCTTGATATAAAACTGGAATCCAAAAGCCCCAATTCATCTCAAAATTAAATGATTGAAATGGGGTGATTAAGATAATGAAAATCAAAGAAATTGCATATTGTAGTGGTAAAACCTGCCATGGTTTTTCAGAAATTTTTCTCTGTAGAATCACACCTGTCGTGATGCATATCAGGCAGATAATTGATGCAAGCGTTGCCCATAAAGATAATTTGTTGACAAACATATTGTTATAAACTAAACAAATAATTCCAAAAAAACTAAGTAATAACCCTATAAGCTTAACTTTGGAAAAACTTTTCTCAGTAATAAAAAAGGTCAGAATAGGCTGTAATGCAAGGATGGTGGAAAGGAGACCTGGTGAAATTCCAAATTCAAGGGATAAAAAATAAAACAGGGTATAACCCGTAATTAAAAAGCAACCTGTAAAGATGACATATTTAAAAGAGGTGTTTTGTGGGTAAAAAGGCTGTTTTGAAATTACACAAAAGAATAAAATTAACGCTGTAGCAATTAAAAAACGGAAAAACAGAAAAGGAATTGTAGCACCATGATGAAGTCCCCATTTGGTAAAAATGGCAGCGCTACCCCAAAGCAAAACAAATAGGCCAATATAAAGGAAATTCTCATTCTTAAGTTTGACCATTTTACTGATCCTTTTTAATATCTATATTTTTAGGTCTTTGAATATCAGTTTTATATGATCACTAAACTATGATTTTCACTCGATGGTTATAAAATGCTCTACCACCTAAAAGGATGAGAGCAATTTATTTTAACAAATGATAAAAAGAATGCATTTAAAAAATATGACGTGTTTTTGAGGCTAAATATTCTTTTATATCTTTAGGATAATCTTGAATCATCTTTAAGAACTTCGTTTGATCACCTTGATATAAAGCACGGGTTGCTTCTTCGTAATTCGGCATATTGCCTAACATGGCAGACATAAAGCGGTCTGTAGATTGTTTGGCGAGCATGATATTGCTTTCAGAGCTTGGATCATTTAGTTCTTTATCAATCAACTTGCGAATTAGAGCAGATGCACTTGAACTTTGTTGATCTAACCAATCCCAATGCTTTTTCTGTAAGGTAATTTCACGAGAAATGACACCGAGTTTCGGTCGCCCAACTTTCTTAGCTGGTTCAGGTCCACTATAACGTTGCTGAATCTCTAGCTCAGTGCCTGAAAGATCAAGATCAGTTTGTAGACCAGTTCGATCATTGAAAATTAAAATATTCTCAGTTGTCTTGGGTATAAGTTTAATTTTGATTGCAAGTTCAGTAGGTTGCCCAGTTGCGATCAATATGCTCCCTGAAAAGGCAGTATAGGTTGTTGTTTGAGTATTCATTTTCTTTGGATTATTTTATACGGGTAAAAAATATTATCAGGGTAAAAATAATTATGCAAATAAATAAAGTTTCAAAAGGTCTGATTCTTTTAGAGAGCAAATTCTGAAATCTGACATAAAAAATGATGCAGATAGAATGCCAATTTTCAATTTTATTCTGCTTTGATATCGCTTTTATGAGACAATGTTTTTTTATTTTTGTGTATTAGGACTCCCATGATTGAGCAATCTCCTGAATCTTTAAGCGATATCGAAATTTTAGACATTTTACAGTCTATGAAAAAAGATAAGCTGGATACGGAAGCAAATGAGATTATCCGTAATGGGGGGAAGGCTGGGCGTCAAGAAGCACATAAACAAGCTTTGGTTGCACTGAATACAAACTTTGAAGAAAAGTTTGTAGAAGCGGTTACGCTGGCATTAGGTTTGAATGCTGGGCAGGCGAAAAAAATTCGCTATAAAAAAGATCGTATCCGTATTCTAAAAGTGCGTGGTATTGATTATTTAGCGATTGATGGTGCAGAAACCGCTCAGGTTTTGGCTCAGGTTGCTCAAGCGATTAGCCGCGAAGATGCAATAGTGACTGAAGGTCTGCACAATATTTTCCCATTTTGGAAAGAAGGTTGGCCAATGGTTCAGTTTGATAATGCTTATAAGATATTGGCAGAAGACATTGCTATTCACTATCAAGCGACTTTGGATGAACTTATCTCAATGTATGGTGGGAATTAAGGAATTATAAATATCCTGTTCTGATCAATGCGGTTGCCAATAGAAAATAACAAGGATTGTTAATTTTATGAATTTACCACCGACGATTCCTGCAGAAGCTCTAACCATGCTTCGTGCAGGGCAGCTAATTGATGCAATCAAGATCACGCGAGAAAAAACAGGTTTAGGTCTTAAGGAATCTAAAGATTTAATTGATCAGTATTTGCAGGATCATCCACAAGAACAGGCGCAGATTCAAGCGCAATTGGCGCAACGGAGTCGTGGTGGAATTAAAGTCTTTATTTTAATTTTATTGATATTGGCTGCCGTGATCTGGTTTGTCGTGAAATAAAAAAAGCCCATATATGGGCTTTTTTTAGCTTTCAAGATTAATCATTTTGGGGTGCTGGAGATTCGCCTTCGAGATTTGGTAAAACTTGGGTCACTAGCAATTGGTCAATTTTATAGTGGTCAATATCGACAACTTCAAATTTGAAACCTGCATATTCAACAGCATCGGCAGGGCGCGGAATTTTGCGTAAACGATACATGATAAAGCCTGCAATCGTTTCGTAATTTTCATTTTCCGGGAATTCTTCAATGGTTAAAGCGTGTTTTACATCTTCAATTGGTGTACTGCCATCAATCAGCCAAGAATGATTATCGCGTTTGATAATCTGTTTTTCCTCATCCATCGGTGTGACCCAGTCGCCCATGACCGTGATCATAATATCGCTGAGCGTGATAACACCTACAACCAAAGCATACTCGTTGATTACAACAGCAAATTTTTCTTTGGTTGAACGAAAACGATCCAGTAATTCAGACAAGGTTAAAGAATCTGGAATAATCAGCACATTACGGATGGTCGATTCATTCAGTTGGGTAAAGGATTGATTGTTTAAGATGCGTACCAGAATATCTTTGGCATCGACATAACCAATCACCTGATCAATATGTTCACTGCACACTAAGAATTTTGAATAAGGATATTCGGCCAGTTTTTGACGAATACTCTGTTCAGGTTCATTCAAGGTGAAATAAACAATATTTTCTCGTGCCGTCATGCTGGATGGGACAGTTCGTTCTTCAAGCTCAAATACATTTTCAATGAAATGGTGTTCTTGTTTTTGTAAGACACCAGCTTGTGCACCGGCATTTACAATGGCAGAAATATCATCAAAGGTCATGCTGTCATCGCGTTTAGTATCAATTTTAAAGATTCTAAAAATTGAATTTGCAATGATATTAATAAACCAAGCCAATGGTCTGCAGATTTTGATAAAGATCGTAATTGGATTGATGACTTTAATGGCTAGTTTTTCTGGGAAAATCATGGCCAAACGTTTTGGCATCAAATCAGCAAATAAGATAAATAGGGAGGTAACGGTTAAAAAAGATAAGCTGAATCCGATGGTATCTGCCCAAGGCCCTGGATAAAGCTCAGTCGCCAAATTGTGGAAATAGGGACGTAATGATGATTCACCGACAATACCGCCCAAGATCGCCACAGCATTGACACCGACTTGTGTGGATGCAAAAAAGTCTGCTGAGTTTTCTTGTAACTCAATAACTTTATTTGCTCTTTCCTCACCGCTTTCAGCAATGAGTTTGAGTTTGAGTTTTCGTGATCCAGCAATCGCGATTTCAGATAAGGATAAAAAGAATGAACATGCGACTAGAAGGACTAGAATCATCATGCTTTGTAAAATATCCATACATCACCTATGTTGATAGGACACAGCCTATAAAATCGCTTATGCAAATAATTGTTTGTTACGCATTATTTCACTCGCTTATTCTTTAAGAGAATATAAACTATCAATAAGTAAAAGAAATAAATTTTTATTGATATTATTATTAAAACAATCAGCCACACAGAAGATATGGCTGAAATTTCATCTTATTAATGTGTCTGTTTAGAAAAAGCTATGTGGTAATTGTGAATTGCCATTATTCAACAAATACTCACGATTTTCTTCCTCAATCATTTGACGTGCAACAAATAGAATAAGTTGTCTGAGCCAACGATGTGCAGGATGATGATGCAATAACGGACACCAAGCCATTTTTAGTTCAAATTCTGGAATATAGAAAGGAGGATCCTTTATAACTAGTCTAGGATTCTGTGTTTGTAAGCGTGCCATACGTGTTGGTAGCGTCGCGATTAAATCTACATTTTGCGCCAACAGTGCTGGCATTTGATAATGACGGGTAAATACAGAGATCTTGCGGCGTTGACCGATACGCTCTAAAGCTTGATCAATCCAACCTAATCCAGCTTGTTTTTCTGGATTGACACCGAAACCGACACCCATACCTGTTTTAGATACCCAAATATGCTGTGCATCTAAATAACTTTTTAAATTGAGGTGAGTAACTGCAGGGTGCTTATCATTTAAAATACAGCTAAAACTATCACGCCATACCAAAACCTGATGGAAGCTTTGCGGGATTTCGTTGAAACGGTTGATGGCTAAATCAACTTTACCTTGTTCCATATCACGATAGGACACGTCACTTGGGGTTAAGAAATCCAAGACGACATTGGGTGCTTCTGAGCGTAAAGCTTTTACTAAACGTGGAACTAAAGTTGCTTCTGCATAATCGGATGTCATAATCCGGAATACACGATTACTGGTATAAGGGCGGAATTCAGTACGTGGTTCAAGGATCATTGACAGATCAGCCAATGCATCTCGAATACGTGGCTGTAATTCTAATGCACGTTCTGTTGGCGTCATGCCCTCAGAAGAACGAATGAGTAGAGGGTCGTTAAATAAATTACGTAAACGACGCAGAATATTACTCATCGCAGGCTGGGTGACACCCAATTGCTCTGCTGCGCGGGTGACATTTTTTTCACGAAGAAGTACGTCAAGATAAATTAATAAATTGAGATCGACGCGCTCCAGATTCATAAAAAAAATACCGAAAATAAAATCCTTGAATTGCCTTGAATTATGACATATCCAAAGGGATTTGTGTAACTTAATCCTACATAAAAGCAACAGCCTCAATGCTTATGCTTCAACTTGGCGCATTCTGTCGATTTATTTAATTTTGATGGCTTTTTATGGTGTAATTTTTTATTCAAATTGAGGCAAAACAGACTGGAAAATTGTCATTTTCTGTAGTTTTAATAACCCAATTTTAGTTTTTTCTGAACTGATGAGTCTAGAAAATGGGGCTGAAATTTGATGGTTGGCTCAAGTTGTGTATTTTATAAGATTAATAAAAACAGTTATTTATGTGGTATTTTTTGCATTTTTGAAAAATGGTTATACATATATTTTTTTAGAAAATACTGAAGATTAAGCCAGAATATTGGATAAAACACTTGCCAAAGACTAAGCTGTGAGACATGTTGATGAGGTGCTTTAAATCTAGACTAATTAAAATCAGGATTTATTAGCGATCATTCGATGCCAATCCGCAAAAGGAATATATCATGTCTACATATCAAACAGCGATTGATGCAATCCGCGAACTAAAAGCAAAATTCGGCGACACTTGGCGCGATATTAGCCCAGAAGATGCTGCGCGTATGCAAATGCAAAACCAATTCAAAACTGGTTTAGATATTGCTAAATATACAGCTGCGATTATGCGTCGTGATATGGCTGCTTATGATGCTGATTCTAGCAAATATACTCAATCATTAGGTTGCTGGCACGGTTTCATCGCGCAACAAAAAATGATTGCGAACAAAAAATACTTCGGTACAACTGAACGTCGCTATATCTACCTTTCTGGTTGGATGGTTGCTGCACTTCGTTCAGAATTTGGTCCACTTCCTGACCAATCTATGCATGAAAAAACTTCTGTACCTGCTTTGATCGAAGAAATCTACACTTTCTTACGTCAAGCTGATGCGAAAGAACTTAACGATTTATTCCGTGCGCTTAAAAAAGCAAACGAAGCTGGTGACACTGCTAAAGCTGCTGAAATCACTGCTCAAATCGATGGTTTCCAAACTCACATCGTACCAATTATTGCTGACATCGACGCTGGTTTCGGTAACGAAGAAGCGACTTACTTACTTGCACGTAAGATGATCGAAGCGGGTGCTTGTGCACTTCAAATCGAAAACCAAGTATCTGATGCGAAACAATGTGGTCACCAAGCTGGTAAAGTAACTGTTCCACATGAAGACTTCATCTCTAAAATCCATGCATTACGTTATGCATTCTTAGAAATGGGTCTTGATGACGGTATCATCGTTGCGCGTACTGACTCTGAAGGCGCTGACTTGACTCAAAAAATCCCAGTGGTTAAAGAGCCAGGCGACATCGCTTCTCAATACATTAGCTACTTAGACACAACTGAAATTGACATTGCTGATGCTCAAGAAGATGAAATCTTGATCAAACGTAATGGTAAATTACACCGTCCTAAGCGTTTAGCTTCTGGTTTATATCAGTTCCGTGCTGACACTCAAATTGACCGTGTTGTACTTGACTGTGTATCTAGCCTTCAAAATGGTGCTGACCTTCTTTGGATCGAAACTGCGACTCCAAACGTAGAAGAAATCGCTCACATGGTTAACCGTGTACGTGAAACTGTTCCAAATGCAAAGCTTGTTTATAACAACAGCCCATCATTCAACTGGACTTTAAACTTCCGTCAACAAGCTTACGACCGTTGGGTTGCTGAAGGTAAAGACGTTTCTGCTTACGACCGTGCTAAATTAATGAGCGCTGAGTACGATGCTACTGAATTAGCTGCTGATGCAGACGCTAAGATCCGTACATTCCAAGCAGATGCTGCTCGTGAAGCTGGTGTGTTCCATCACTTGATCACACTTCCGACTTACCACACTGCTGCTCTTTCTACTCATGAGCTTGCACAAGGTTACTTCGGTTCTGAAGGTATGTTGGCTTATGTTGCTGGCGTACAACGTAAAGAAATCCGTGGTGGTATCGCTTGTGTTAAACACCAAGCAATGGCGGGTTCTGACATCGGTGATGATCACAAAGAAATCTTCTCTGGTGACAACGCTCTTAAAGCACACGATGATGCTAAAAACACAATGAACCAATTCGCTGCTCACTAAGCACTGAACTGATTCAAAAGAAAACCCTGCGAAAGCAGGGTTTTTTATTGCTTTAACATACAGAGTTAAGACTGACTGTATTTGATTGAATAAAGTGCTGATCCTGACTTTTCTTATTATTAGTGATGAGACCCTTTCTATTTAAAGAACTTATTCAATGAGTAGAAGCGGGGCTATCCTCATTGTTCTAAAGACAGTTAAAACAGATTTAATTCTAACCAAAGTACATTAACCAGATGGATGAAATGAATCATTTCATCAAAAAATAAGCATAAAAAAGCTGCTCATAAAGAGCAGCTTTTTAGTTTGGGAAATAATCAATTATTTCTCAACACCTGCTGGTTGACCTGCAAGTTTTGCATTTGCATAGTCCCAGTTTACTAAGCTTTCTAAGAAAGTTGCGATGTACTTAGGACGTAAGTTACGGAAGTCGATGTAGTAAGCATGTTCCCATACGTCGATGGTTAATACTGCAACTTGGCCATGTGCAAGTGGAGTGTCTGCATTGGCAGTTTTAGTAATCGATAATTTACCGTTTACTTCATCAGCAACTAACCAAGCCCAACCTGAACCGAATTGAGTTGTTGCAGCAGCAGTGAATTCCTCTGCAAACTTTTCGTAGCTACCAAAAGCTTCTTCAATTTTCGCTGCAATCGCGCCAGTCGGTTTACCACCACCATTTGGTTTCATGCTGTTCCAGTAGAACGTGTGGTTCCATACTTGCGCAGCATTGTTAAAGATACCTGCTTTAGATGCATCACCAGCAGACGCTTTGATGATTTCTTCTAAAGTTTTGCCTTCAAGGTCAGTACCTTTGATTAAGTTGTTTAAGTTAACAACATAAGTATTGTGGTGTTTATCGTGATGGTATTCTAAAGTTTCGCGAGTGATGTGTGGCGCTAAATCATCATAGCCATATGGAAGTGCAGGTAAAGTAATGGTTGTCATGTTTCATTCCTTGCAAATTTGCTGGGTTTTACATTAAGTGCCTTTATTGTAAATGATTCTATAGACAATAGGGCAGTCTTTTAATACACAAAATATGCAAAAAATTTCGTTATGAGACATATACGATACAACAATGATTAGAGTTTTTAGCTCGTTTAGTGAACGTTCTAAAACACTCTAACCAGTTTTGTTAGGGGGTACTGAATCAGACCTAGCTGATGCGTAAATTATTACGCTTTTGCTTGTAATGCTTGGTGATAACGGCGATTGACCTCATTCCAATCCACGACATTATAAAATGCAGCAATATATTCAGGACGACGGTTTTGGTATTTTAAATAATATGCATGTTCCCATACATCTAAACCTAAAATAGGTGTATTGCCGTGCATCAGTGGCGAGTCTTGGTTGCCACTACTTTCGACTACTAATTTGTGTTCAGGTGTCACACTCAGCCATGCCCAGCCACTACCAAAACGACTAATTGCTGCTTTGGTAAATGCATCTTTAAAAGCATCGAAACCACCTAGTTGCTGATGAATAGCTTCAGCAATTTCACCCATAGGTTCACCACCCCCTTGTGGACTCATGACTGTCCAAAACAGTGAGTGATTGGCGTGTCCGCCACCATTATTGATCACCATATTTTTAAGATCTGCTGGAACTTCATTCACTTTGGCAACCAGTTCCTCCACAGGAAGTTTTTCCCATTCTGTGCCTTCAATTGCGCCATTAATATTATTGATATAGGTCTGATGGTGTTTGCTATGATGAATTTCCATTGTTTTGGTATCAATATTGGGTTCAAGTGCATCGTAAGCATAAGGAAGTGCTGGTAAAGAATAAGCCATGTGTTTGATTCCTTTTAATCAAAATGATTTTATTGGCATAAATTAAAGCGCCTTCATTATTCATTTAAAAGTAAATGAGAATCAATATCTTTTAATTTGCTTTTATCTATATAAAAAGAGATAAAAAATAAATTTTATTTATCATTTGTCTGTTAGGTCTTGAATTGACTTGCCAATGAAAGAAAGGGGATGTGTCCTGAGCTAGGCTTTATAGGCCCAAAGATAAGGTAACGATGTTGCAATGCTGGTGATGCTAGCATAAATCTTAAGTTGAAAATGGATTCATTTAAAAACTATGAAGAGAAGGAGTGAAAATAATTCCACTCCTTCAAATGGTTGACTTGAACTAGATCGGATTGTTGAGTTCGAAATATTCGGTTTTGATTGAAAACTGATTTGCAATTGCCTGCGCTAAACGTTGGACACCATAACGTTCAGTTGCATGGTGACCACATGCAAAATAATGTACCCCAAGTTCTTTCGCTTCATAAAAAGTACGTTCACTGACTTCACCAGAAATATAAGCATCACAATCTGCTTGAGCTGCTTTACTGATAAAATCTTGAGCACCGCCTGTGCAGAAACCTACTTTTTTAATTGCAGTTTTATCACTCGGCAAATGAATGACATTGAAATCAAAAATAGTCTGTAACTTTGCCTTAAATTGTTCAGGGCTTAGTGGGTTGTCTAAATAGGCGATATTACCGATCGGGTGCTTTTCGCTAGCATCTAAAGCTTCCAAATCTTTTAGACCGATCAAATCGGCAATAGCGATGTTATTGCCCAAAGTTGGATGTGCATCCAAAGGTAAATGGTAGGCGATGAGGGAAATATTATTTTGAATAAGTTTCTTGATGCGATTGCCGCGCATGCCTGTAATTGGGTAGGGTTCACCTTTCCAGAAATAGCCATGATGGACAAGTAAGGCATCTGCTTGTTGGGCAATTGCAGCATCAATTGCATCTTCTGATGCAGTCACAGCACAAACAATCTTATTGACTTCAGGCTTGCCTTCGATTTGTAAGCCGTTTGGTGCGTAGTCTTTAAATTCATTGGCTTTTAAAGTTTGATTACACCATTGCACAATGTCATGCAAATTTGCCATGTGATTCCTCAAATGTTTTACATCTTTTCTCGGTAACAATAAGAACATATTTTCAAATGTAACTAAAGCTAGACAAAACTTTTTTAACTTTTGCATTGATTTTAAGCAATTTACTTTACAATGGTGGAAACTTCCAGTTCTTCAATAAATTACGTTGATCACATAATTTCGCCTAGAGGATAATAGACGTGCGCCGTGCATTTACATGGTTACCTTGGGTATTACTCATTCTTGTTATTTTTAGTTTTCTGGCTTGGCAGAAATCACATCAACCGAAACCAACGGTGGCTGCTGATGGGGTAAAAATGCCAGCAGAAAAGGTTGAACCACTGATTGATACCACGCGTACGGGTGGGGTGGTTTCGTATAGTGCTGCGGTCAAAGTGGCGGCGCCTGCTGTGGTGAATATCTTTACCACACAGAAAGTGAAACAGATGAATCATCCATTATTGAATGATCCTGTGTTTCGTGAGTTTTTCGGCAATCAAATGCCACAACAGCCTCAAAACGAAAATAGTTTGGGTTCAGGCGTAATTGTACGTGCGGATGGTTATATTTTAACAAATAATCATGTGATTGCGCAGGCTGAACATATCGTAGTGGCTTTACAAGATGGGCGCCGTGCTGAAGCGACCGTGGTTGGCACTGATCCAGACACTGATTTAGCAGTAATCAAAATTGAATTAGACAAATTACCAGTATTGCCATTTAAATTAAGTGGTAATGAAGTGGGTGATGTTGTGCTCGCGATTGGTAATCCATTCGGTGTCGGTCAAACCGTAACGCAAGGGATTATCTCAGCAACCGGACGTTCGGATTTGGGTATTAATACTTATGAAGACTTTATTCAAACCGACGCTGCGATTAACCCAGGTAACTCTGGTGGCGCATTGATTGATGTTGCGGGTAATTTGATTGGTGTAAATACTGCAATTTTCTCTCAGTCTGGTGGGTCATTAGGGATTGGCTTTGCGATCCCTGCCAAAGTATGCCAACAAGTTCTGAACTCTATTCTAAAAGATGGCCGTGTGGTACGTGGTTGGTTAGGGATTAGCTTAATTCCAAATAACCTTGATGAAGATGTTCTGACCGCTAAACCGATTGGTGTCACTGTTGCAGATGTCTTACGTGGCGGACCATCTGATTCTGCGGGTATTAAGCGTGGCGATAAGATTATTCAAGTGAATAATGAGCAGATCTCTTCAGCATCACATTTGATTAATTATGTTGCATTACAAGCACCAGAAAGTTTAATTGATGTGGTGATTGAGCGTGAAGGCAAACAACAAACTTTACAGGTTAAGGTTGGAGAGCGTAAAGTGCAGCAGAATGCACAATCGCAATATATTCCATTGCCTAAGCGTCAACAACAGTAACGTCGCTTTGATGATAAATAAGGGCTGTCGATGAGCAGCCTTTATTTATTTGAAGTCATAAAAAAAGCGTGTTGATCGACTGATCAACACGCTTTTTGCATTTTATCGACTTTTTTATTTTTCATTAAAGCATCGAAATTTGATGGTTTGATGACAGAGCTTTAATGTTTAGATGACAAAGATAAAGCACGAGCTATCTGCTTCAATGTGCACAAAATGCTTGGTTGAAGTACTCAAATAAATCAGGGGTTTGAAACCAGATTAAGATTGAAAGACTTATCAAACATAAAAGGGTGACAAACAATACCAACTTAAAATGACGTTCTATATTAGTCATGAATCACAGCCTCTTCATTCACGAAAAGATGGATGACAACACCAAAAGCACTCAATACTAAACAGGCTAGCCAGATCATATTGTAGTTGCCTGCAATATCGTGATTGACTCCACCTAACCAGCCGCCAAAGAATGAGCCGATTTGATGGGTAAAGAATACAATACCACTAAGCATCGATAAATATTTGACCCCAAACATGTTGGCGACAATACCGTTGGTGAGCGGAACAGTTGATAGCCAGAGGAGTCCCATAATGATCCCAAAACTATAAACGGTCAATGTGCTGAGTGGAAGTAGTAGAAAAGCAATAATGGCAATACCGCGTAAACCATAAAGCAGCATTAGCAATCTTGGTTTCGAGTAGCGATCACCTAACCAGCCAGCACCATAGGTTCCTACAATATTAAATAGACCGACCAGTGCCAAGAATATCGTACCTGTTGTGGCGTCAAAGCCATGATCAATTAAATAACCAGGCAGATGTACGCCTAAAAATACCACTTGGAAACCACAGACCAGAAAGCCGAGGGATAACCACCAAAAAGGCTTATGTTTTCTTGCGATGTGTAAAACCTGTTTAAAGCTTAGACTTGGCTGATTCAGCGCTTTCGGTGTTGTAGAGGAAGGGGATTTCAATAACCAAGCCAACGGGACAATGAATGCAATAGCAAAGGCACTCACCAGTAACGCAGAAGACCAACCGATGGTTTTAAGTAGCAATAGGGTTGAAGGCAGCATAATAAACTGTCCAAAGGAACCCGCAGCACTGGCAATCCCCATGACCATACTGCGTTTCTCTGGTGGCGCAGCACGACCAACTGCAGAAAGCAATACGGTAAAAGAGGTCGCAGATAATGCGAGTCCAATCACGACTCCTAAGCTGAGGTTCAGTAACAATCCAGTAGAGCTAAATGCCATAAGGACTAATCCAATAGCATAGAGTACGCCCCCCGCCATAACGACTTTCTTAGTACCGTACTTGTCAGCAATTGCACCTGTAAAGGGTTGTGCTGCCCCCCAGATCAGGTTTTGCATGGCAATTGCAAAACTAAAAATATGATGACCCCAACCAAAACTATCGCTCATCGGCACCAGATATAAACCAAAGCCATGGCGTACACCCAATGAAAGGGCGAGAATCAGCGCACTTCCGATCAGCATCATAATTAAGGTTTTAGAGAAATTAGAGTCTTGTTTACCGTCCATACACTGTCCATATTTATCATTGGATATAGGGGATCTTTTAGGTGATGATTTAATGAATCCAAATAGATTATAATCATAATCTATAATAAAGTGTATTGTGAATTCAAAAATAGCTTCTATCATGGAGAATAGAATGTTGTTTTTTTATTTTCTATTGAAATATAAAGGTTGACTTATGCCACGTGTATCCAAACATTTAGCAATTGAAAATAGAAAGAATATTGAACATACGACTTCGAGATTGATTAGAGAGAAGGGTTTTGCAATCAGTGTTGCCGATCTAATGAAGGCAGCAGGTCTAACACATGGTGGATTTTACAAACATTTTCAAAACAAAGATGAGTTGATTGATATCGCATGCAAAGATATTTTTTTGCAATCTGTAAGTAAGTGGGAACTCATCATAGATGGGGCTGATGATGAAAAAACAGCATTACATGAAATTTTTAGGGCTTATTTATCTGAACGAAACTTGGAAAATCCTGGATTAAGCTGTCCTTTATCTTCTTTAAGTAGTGATGTTGCAAGAGAACTTAATGATAAGCCTGTGAAGCAGACATTTCACCAAGGTGTGGAATCATTGCTTTCTATTTTAAGTGGGCTGAACGCTTTAAATCTTAAAGATCAAGCGCAGATGTCTGAGCGTGCTATTATTCAGTTGAGTTTGTTATCAGGTGCACTCACATTGGCTCGATCGGTTGACCATGCTTTGGCATTATCTATACTTGATACCGTCAAGCGTCACTTATTAGAACAATATTAACTATGAATTTTTGATCAATAAGATGATCAATAAGAATGGATGGGTTTTAATGACGAATTAATAAAACAGAAATAACTTAAAGTTACTCCTGTTCTATGCCTTTTGATTAACAACCTTAAAATTTCAGTTCCAGGCCTAAACCTACAACTGGTTGTTTGTCTTTTTTATCTTCTTGTTCAAGCGTTAAATAACCTACATAGCCATAGCTCTTTACCTGCTTATTGAAGGCATAATCAGCGCCAGCCATGATTTGCTTGGCTTTAAAATCAGCAGTGGTATTTTTAAAGCGGGTATCATTCTGGCTATATTGTGCTTTGATCATCCATTTTTTTGTTTTTGGAAGAATATATTCGGCACCCACTAACCAACCTTGAGCATCATCAATATTGTTGGCTTTTGTGGCCCATTTTGTTGCTTCAGCTGGGTCTGCATAGCTAGTTTCTTCAACATCGGAACGTTGATACAAGCTTTTAATCGCCAAGCCTTCAATCGGATTTAAACGTCCGATGGCACGTATGGTATTTGCTGCGGCAAAAGCTTGTGTGTCGGCTGTATAAGCCTGTCCTGTGGCAACATTGAGAAAGCCACGTCCTGCAAAAGTGCTCGGAATGGCTTTGTCATAGCCAAGTCCTGTGACAAAAAATGGATGTTCATAAACCAGACTGGCAGACCATGCATCTCCTAAGCCGCGACCTGCAACTTTTGCACCACCGTTGGATATTTTAATACCAGATGATTCTCCAGTGGCGAGCAGAGCATTGAGTTTAACAACACCTTTAGAAAGTTGAATGGCGGGTGACTCATAGAGTACAACATTATCAATTCGATTCTCTCCAGTCAGAATCCCACCAATATCTGCTTTATTTGCCACATAGTTATTGAAAATATCAACTGTACTTGAGAGCTGTTTGACTGGCGTATCATGTTTACCCACTTTTATGGTACCGAATTGACTGTCCTTTAATCCGACAAAGCGGTTTCGTTGCGTCCAGTCTGTTCCATCACCGTCAGCACTCAATCCCCATTCAACTGCATAGACTGCACTTAGGCGTTCAGTTAGTTTCTCATCTCCTTTAATACCAAGATAGGAACTATTAGAGCTCACTTCCCAGACATCTTTATCTGAACTATGGGCATTTTTTTCTGGCAAGTAATCGATACTTGCATCAATTTCCCCATAAAGTGTAGGTGCTGCAAAAGTAGTAGTGGTTAAGCATCCAAGCATGGCAAAGCCAAGAAGATTCAATTTCATATTGAGACCCCTGAAGAAAAGTAATCAGTATTTAATTTAAAAAGGGGTGTGGAATGAGCTATCCCACACCGAAATTGATGTAATTAAGCAAGAGAATTGCGTTCGAGTACGGCCTGTTCAAACAGTTGTTGTTCTTTGGCTTTATGCTCGACTGAGAAGCGGATCAAGATGACACTAAATGCTGCAACGGTTACCAGCGCACCTAAAATCATTAAGCAGGTTTGTACGTCGAGTAAGCCTTTCAATAAGAAGCCTGCTGCAACCGCACCGACATTACCACCTGCACCGATGATACCTGCGACACCGCCCAAAGCATTGCGGTCAATAAAAGGAACAAGGGCATAGGTTGCACCGCAAGACATATGGGTAAACAAGGCAAAAACGGTCATGCTAATAATAGCAAGCGTTAAAGTATTCATTTGTGAGAAGAGAATCAGAAATAAACCTTCACATAGGATCATGATAAACAAGACTTTAGTACGACCATCTAAACCTTTAGTCATTGCAACTTTATCTGAAAGATAACCACCTAATGCGCGGGCAAACAGGGCAAGCAGACCAAAAATACCTGCAGTTAAGCCAGCTTCCTTTAACCCCATGTTGAAGTGATCGACATAGTACATTGCAGCGATGTTATGAATAAAAATCTCGATACCAAAACAGGCAGCATAAGAGACAAATAGAATCCAGACACGATAATTACGTGCAGCTTGCATCAGAATCGCAACACCGCCTTTTTTGCCAGCACCAACTTCGATACCTTGCTCACGAAGCTCTTTAAAATTTCCTTGAGGGCAGTCTTGAGTGAATTTCCAGTACAACACACCTACGATCAGCATCATAATGCCAGGTACAAGTAACGCAATTCTCCAACCCATCGCTTGTTCTACGCCGAACATAACGATAGCCCCAAGAATCAAAGGCATGATGGCTTGTGTCGCACCACCACCTGCATTACCCCAACCTGCAGAAGCAGCATTGGCCGTCCCCACCACATTGGGTGCAAACATCACACTGGTATGGTATTGGGTAATCACAAAGCTTGCACCAATTGCACCAATCAATAGGCGGAAGAACAGAAAGGATTCATAGGTGTTGGCAGCAGCAACACCAAACACAGGAATACTGCCGAGGAGTAAAAGTGCGGTATAGGTTTTGCGTGGACCGTATTTATCACACAATGGGCCAACAATCAGTCGAATTAAAATGGTAATCGCAACGGCTGCAATGTTGATATTGGCAATCTGGTCTTTGGTTAAATTGAACTCGCCTTTGATAACTGGCATGAGGGGAGCACAGGCAAACCACGCAAAGAAACAGACGAAGAATGCCAGCCATGTCATATGGAAAGCACGCATGGCAGGTGTAGAAAAGCTAAATAATTTTATTTCTGTGGCTTTTTTTGCATCAATATTCATTGGTGAAGACATAACTTTCTCCTGAACTGCACGTCATTTATTTTGCTTAGTCATTACGCTGATTAAGCAAATCGAACAGAACGGACGCCGTTGGCCGTCATCAAATATATTTATGAATCTTCGTTGATTCAATGTGCTTGATATATTGCAAGTGCCGTGCCAGAAAAATAAATTAACCAAATGAATAATTTAAAATGTTAATCATCAAGGTATTTATAAGAGAACAAAGTGAATCAAGAACATTGTTATTAATGTGAAGTCGTCGGAAGGAGGTATCTGTGTCAGACAATCTCCTGAAAATTGCTTACTCGTAGTGCGTGATTTTTGATCATGGTGCTTTGAAAGATTGCACAATAAAAAAAGCAGCGAGTGCTGCTTTTTTTATTAAGTGGAATTTAGAAACGGTAACCGACACCGACATAGGTAATCAGTGGATCAATATCAATTTTAGTATTTGCTTTGATGAGTTCTTTACCTGTGTTGCGGTCAGTCACAGAGATTTTAGCCTCATTATTCATTTTGGAATAAGAAACAGAACCGACAGCAAACCAGTTTGGGTTAAAGTCATAGGTTGCACCTACAGTCACAATCGGGGCAAAGGTGTCCGTTGCTTTGAGTTTAACTACAGGGTCTGCTGAGGATGTTTTGCCATCTAAGGCTGCACCTGCTTTTCCATCATGAATATTTTGAATCATATGACCTGCTTTGATTAAATCTGACTCAATCCCTGAGTTTATTTTTAAATCATTAAAATAAGCATACATGACACCTGCGCCAACATAGGGACGGAACTTATTCACCCCAGATTTACCAAATTGGTAATGTAGTTCTACAGCGGGTAACCAAGCACGTGCAGTTGCAGCTTTGTCACCTTGGGTTAGATCAGTGATATGGATATCTTGTTTTAAACCAATTGTTCCTAATGCTGTTTCTGCCTGACCTGTTAAGGGTGCATAGATATCACCTTTACCTTTGATATCAACTTTCGGTGGAATACCAGCCTTAACCTCTAAAGAGATGTTATCGGTAAAATGGTAATTAGCCATAATACCAACAGTGTCGACATTATCAGCTTCTAAGCCTGTTCCTTGGCTTTGCCAGTTAGATAAACCGTTGACAGTTGCAGTTCCCGTTAACAGGCCTGGTACTGGGTCAAAGGGTTGTATTTTAATCGCATCATAAAGAAGCTTATTGGAGTCTCGGTCTGCTGCTGCAAGTACAGCTTGTTTAGAGACATCTCCAACTTTGGCTTTAGTACCCTCAGCAACACTCGTGTTGATATTGACTGGATTTGCAGATCCTTGCGGCATGGCATGTAACCAGCCTGCGGAAACAGAAAAACGTTTAAACCCATCTCCATCTTTCAGACTGAAATAAGGCGAGTCTGCGAAAGTAAGTGTGGGTAGTGCACATACACCTGTAATCAGGCAAGCGAATGATTTCTTCATCATTGTGGGACTCCATGTCCAAAACGTTTGTTAGGATTTTTCTTGCGCCCACCATAACGCTATTTTTAAATAGGCTTTGTTTAGTTAAATTTTATAATTGTTATGCTTATGAATTTTTTTGTTTGATTTAAATAAATTGATGAAGAAAATGTGGATGCGTAAAAAAAGCCACCGGAGTGACTTTTTAAGAATAATTCAAAGTGAATGAATTACATAAAGCGAGAAAGATCTTCTTCAGGTCGAGCAGTTAAAACTTCGATCCCTGTTTGTGTTACCAAAATCGTATGTTCATATTGAGCAGATAACTTGTGATCTTTTGTGACAACCGTCCACTTATCACCTAAAAGCTTGGTTTGCCAAACACCTGCATTGACCATTGGCTCAATAGTAAAGGTCATGCCTGCTTCTAAGCGCATACCAGTTCCCTTTTGACCATAGTGTAGAACTTGTGGTTCGTCGTGGAAAACATTGCCGATACCATGACCACAATATTCACGGACAACACTGAAACGCTCAGATTCAACATACTGTTGAATGGCATAGCCAACATCACCTAGATATGAACCATCTCTAACAGTTGCCATACCGCGATACATCGCTTCCTGCGCCACTGAACATAAACGATTAGCAAGAATAGATGTTTCACCACCCACGATGTACATCATGTTGGTATCGCCGTGATAACCATCTTTAATAACCGTTACATCAATATTAAGAATATCACCGTTCTTTAATGTTTTATTTTCAGATGGGATGCCATGACAAACAACATGGTTAACTGAAGTACAAATAGAATGTTGAAAAGCAGGGCGGCCAGGTGCAGCACCGTAACCTACACAGGCAGGAATCGCTTGTTGAACATTTTCAATATGATTGCGACAGATTGTATCGAGTTCTAGTGTGCTCACACCCGCTTTAATATGCGGTTTAATCATGTCTAGAACTTCAGCCGCCAATTTCCCTGCAACACGCATCTTTTCAATTTCTTCAGGTGTTTTGATTAATCGGCGTGGGGCTGTATAAGTTGTATTCATGATCTCTAAAAACTTTTGGTAATTTGCAAGTGTCTATGGTATAAATAGCCGCCTATTTTATCAAATGCTTTTCGTGAATATATTTTACGAAAATATCTGATAACAATAGTCGTAAAAAATCCGCACATATATCGACACATTACTCTGGGTGCCTAGCAATAGGTGGAGAATGCGGATATATGGAGGCCTAACCCAAACTTTAAGGTAAAGAAAATGGCAGATTACAACGTAAGCATGCGCGACCTTCTTCAAGCAGGCGCACACTTTGGTCACCAAACTCGTTTCTGGAACCCAAAAATGCGTCAATACATTTTTGGCGCGCGTAACAAAATTCACATCATCAACCTTGAGCACACTGTTCCTGCGTTAAATGATGCTTTGAACTTTGTTAACAATCTTGCAAGCAAAAAGAACAAAGTATTGTTCGTTGGTACTAAACGTGCTGCTTCTAACATCATCCGTGAACAAGCTCAACGCGCTGGTCAACCATATGTAGATCACCGTTGGTTAGGTGGTATGTTGACGAACTGGAAAACACTTCGCCAATCTATCAACCGTTTAAAAGACCTTCAAACTCAATCTCAAGACGGTACTTTTGCAAAGCTTACTAAACGTGAAGCTTTAGAGCGTACTCGTGAGATGGAAAAACTTGAACGTGCTTTAGGCGGCGTTAAGAACATGGGTGGTTTACCTGACGCATTATTTGTAATCGACGTTGATCACGAAGCGATTGCAATCAAAGAAGCGAAAAACTTAGGTATTCCTGTAATCGGTATCGTTGATACAAACTCTAACCCAGACAACGTTGATTACGTTATTCCGGGTAACGACGATGCGATTCGTGCAGTAACTTTGTATGCTTCAGCTATGGCTGATGCGATTCTTGCTGGTAAAGAATACGCTCAATCACAAGCTAATGCACAAGCAAAAGGCGACGATGCTGCGAAAGACGCATCTGAGGCTTAATGCGTTTTGACGCAAGCTTGTCATTTTTGCGACATGTAATGGTGGCAGATTAAAGCGTCGAGAGTGCAAACGGCCCAGAGTTTCTTTGGGCCGTTTTTGTTGAACAGATTTATTTTCTACCGATTTTAGGAGATCAACATGACTGCA
The DNA here is from genome assembly GCF_000400715.1 of Acinetobacter genomosp. 15BJ. Taxonomy (GTDB): domain Bacteria; phylum Pseudomonadota; class Gammaproteobacteria; order Pseudomonadales; family Moraxellaceae; genus Acinetobacter. The sequence goes on from NZ_KE007347.1 coordinate 154,676, forward strand.
GTTACTGCGAGCATGGTAAAAGAATTACGTGACCGTACTGGTCTTGCAATGATGGAATGCAAAAAAGCATTAACAGAAGCAGGCGGTGACATCGAACTTGCGATTGATAACCTTCGTAAATCAGGTCAAGCAAAAGCTGCTAAAAAAGCAGGTAACATTGCTGCTGATGGCGCGATCACTATTATTCAAAACGGTAACAAAGCAATTCTTGTTGAAGTTAACTGTCAAACTGACTTCGTTGCTAAAGACGAAAACTTCAAAAACTTCTCTGATAAAGTTGCTGCTGCTGCACTTGCTGCAAACGAAACTGATGCTGCGAAAATTGCTGAACTTAAGCTTGAAGACGGCGCAACTGTAGAAGAAGCTCGTGTTGCACTTGTTCAAAAAATCGGTGAGAACATTCAAGTTCGTCGTGCTCAAATCGTTGAAGGCGAAAACTTGGCTGTTTACAAACACGGTTTAAAAATCGGTGTTGTTGTTTCATACACAGGTGATGCTGACACTGGTAAAGGTATTGCAATGCACGTTGCTGCGTTCAACCCAGTTGCTGTAAATGCTGAAGCTGTTCCAGCTGACTTGATCGCTAAAGAGAAAGAAATTGCTGAAGCGAAAGCATTAGAATCTGGTAAGCCTGCAAACATCGTTGAGAAAATGGTAACTGGTTCAGTTGAAAAATACTTGAACGAAGTTGCTCTTGATCGTCAAATGTATGTTATCGACAATGACAAGAAAGTTGCTGATGTATTAAAAGCGACTGGTACTGTTGTAGCTCAATTCGTTCGTTTCGAAGTGGGTGAAGGTATTGAGAAGAAAGCTGAAATGAGCTTTGCGGAAGAAGTTGCTGCTGCTCAAGCTGCTGCGAAGTAATTCGTATCTTCTAAAAAACCCAGTCATTATGGCTGGGTTTTTTTATTGCCTGTAGAAAAAGCCCACTATATTGAGTGGGCTTTTATAGACTGAAAAATTTATTCAGCTTCTTTCTTTAGTTCATATTTTTCAGCTAATTCGCCTGTGATCTCTTTGCCTTCCATATCAAGGGCTTTTAAATAGCCTTCAGCAACAAAGTATTTACGGCCATCGCCAGCTTTGTCTAGCTCAATAATTGAGGTGTTTTGGCTATCGAATTTAAAGCTACCTTTGCTTTCAAACGCTTTACCATCACCTTTGCCTAGATAAGTCTCTTTTAACTCAAATGTTTTATCTTGGTTGAGTTCAAGCTCGGTTTCAATTCCTTCGCAATCTGCGCAAGGGAGTGCACCTTTATATGTGCCATTCCAGTCTAATGAGTTTTCTGCTGTGTGTGCACTATCAACAACCTCAGTGCTGCTTTCTGTGCTCGTTGCAGGTGGGGTTTGTTCATCAGTTTTTGGTGTTTCTGCTTTATTGCATGCAACTAAAAAAATAGAAGCTAAAGAAATGGCGATAATTGATTTTTTCATCTTAGATATAACCTTGTGAAAATATTAATATCCAAGTTATTAGATTTTAAAAAGAAATGGTAGTAAGGGAATGTAAGGGTTATTTAACCTTTGGTAAAGCAAGACAAGTTAACCTTGTTTTGTTTTAGCTGTTTACGACAGTGTTTAGCACTTTTGGTCGTGACCTTTGAGCAATTCTTCTTGGCTTGAGCTGATGTGTAATGCTGTAATTTAGTTAGAAATTCTACAACTTGAGCGCTCTGATTTTTTGGGTTAGCGAAGGCAAGAGCTTGTCTAATAGGATTTGTAAATTTGCCCTATTGAAGGTTTGGAAAAATGGGACCAAATGGGTTTGGATGGAGTGGAAAAAATCGATCTTAAGTTTAAATTTAATTTCAGATCACCCTTTTTATTATTTGAAATATACAGGATTATTCTTAAAATTTTATGTAGCCAAAGTCTGTCATTTTTAAAATTCAAGTAAGTTTAGAGAGCCCAAGACCCATTAATAAAACTTTTAAATGAATTGCTTTTGTTTATGGGTTTTGTGGTGTGTTGAATCCAGTAAAATTGACCAGTGACTTTGTTTTTTGTGATTGTTATGGCTCATATTATTGAAAGTTAATAATAAAAAATGGATATAGTTTTGGCGGGCTTAAACTTCTTACAGAATTTAAAATTGGTTAAAAAAAGATCTGTTATGGTGTGAGTTTTATTTGTTAATATTTGTTGTTTATTGGTTTTGTTATGTAATTTTTTAATTTTAATAGAAATTTCAAATAAAAATTCTGTGATCTGGTTCTGATTCTTTATGTATTATGCGCCTTATAGGGTAAAAAAAAGATGCTTTGAAAAAACAGTCAGGAAGGCTAGTGATTGTGATGGGGAAGGCTAGTTTTTACATCTATTAATCTAATTCTCGTAATGTAAAAAGGTTTTTGACCATGAATAAGTCTTTCATTTGTTTGTCAGCACTCGCTGTTGGTTTAATGTCTGCCAACGTTGCAAATGCAGCATCAGCAACAGGTACTTTAACTGTTAAAGCAACAATTACAAATAGCTGTGTATTGAATACTTCAGCTACAGGTACAACAGCGAATGCAGTTTTAGATTTTGGTACATTAAGTTCTCTTGCTAGCAACGTAGATGCTGATACTACAACGACAGGTGGTACTTCGATCAAGGTTCTATGTAACAACACTGTGCCATGGACTTTGGCTTTTGATGCTGGAAAAAATGCTCAATCGACGCAGCGTCGTATGATTGGCGGTGCAACAAGTAATGAATACATTCCGTACAATCTTTTCTCTGACACCAATCGTGCAACTGCAATTGGTATTGCAACCACGGCTTATAGCGGAACGGGTTCTGGCGCAGTACAAACTGTGAATGTGTATGGTCGTATCCCTGCTGGCTCAACTTTACCAAGTGCTGGCAGCTATTTGGATACAGTAACTGTGACAGTGACTTATTAATTTTAATTAAATTATACGGTATCACTAGCTCTTTTCTTAAGAGCTAGTTTAATTTCAGAAAAGTAAAACTGGGCAAATCATGAAAAAACATCTTTTTGTTATTACAAGTTTATTGTTATCTTTGCCTAGTATATTGAATGCAGCTTCCATTCGTCTTTCACCTGTCAGTGTTGAAATATTAAGTGATCAAGCGGCATCTTCAATCAGTTTATATAACCAGTCAAATGAAAGTACTGATTTACAAGTACGTGTATTTGAATGGAGTCAAAAGATGGGCAAGATCAATTATTACCTACAGATGATATTGCAATTAGCCCGCCATTCTTAAAATTACAGCCCAATGATTCTTATAATATACGTGTAGTAAGGATTAATCCGATACCAGTTTCTGGTGAAAAAACCTATCGTATTATTATTGATGAATTGCCTAAACCTATTGATAGCCGCAAAGCGGATCAGGGAATTAATGTACTACTGCGTTCATCATTGCCAGTATTTGTGGTTAATAAGCAGGCGATCACTAAACTTAGCTGGACAATACAAGAAGAGCAAAATAATTCTTATCTTACGATTAGTAATGTGGGCGATAGACATGCGCTCTTAAATAACCTAACGCTCAATGATGCAACAACTGGGCAAAGTTATCCGATTAAAGTAAATACGGTGAATGGTTATATTCTAGCTGGAAAATCAAGGAGCTTTAGCCTCTCTAGTGAATTTAAATATGATAAGAATCATAAGTATACAATTAGCTTAATGATTAATGGTAAGCAAGCTACGCTTTAAGAGGCTTAGATGAAACATATTATAAGTATCTTATGTGTAACTTATCTTCCAGTTCACGCATTGGCTGAGTCTTTGCAAGATAGTACAAATACTTTAATGCCTGCAATTCCGGATTTAGTCGAGGTAAATAGCCGTACAGAAAAGAATGGTAATGACGGATTGGCTAAAAATTATACCCAGCTATTTTTAAATGTATATATAAACTCTCAAAGTTCTAATGATTTGATTTCTGTGAAAAAAGATCAAGACGGAAAATTGTATATTCGTTCTAATGACTTAAAAAAATTAAGAGTAAAAATAGATAGCAAAATACCAAATACGATGTGGGTGTGCCTTAATGCTCTAGATAAAATTGAATTTAGTTATCTGGAAAAGGATCAGTCTTTAAGTTTAGTCATTCCATCAAGTATGCTGGAAAATTATGCTGTAGATCTTAATCAACAAGATATTACCAATTCTAAGTTACTAAAACTAAAAACCTTAAATGCCGCAGTTCTAAATTATGGCTTATACCACTCCATAACAAATGGGGAGGCTGTTTTTTCAGGCTCCGCTGAAGGTATTTTTAATAGTGCGATCGGTAATTTTTCTTCTGGAATGTTGTATAACGGCAGTGATGAAAATAGCTATAGTCACGATAAATGGGTACGTTTGGAAAGTAAGTGGCAATATGTCGATCCTGAAAAGATCAGGATGTATACATTAGGGGACTTTATCTCCAATACACCCGATTGGGGAAATAGTGTGCGTCTTGCTGGTTTTCAGTGGTCAAGCGCTTATACCCAACGTAGTGATATTGTGACATCGGCATTACCACAATTTTCTGGTTCAGCCGCATTGCCTTCAACGCTCGATTTGTACGTCAATCAACAAAAAATTTATTCAGGCTTTGTTCCATCAGGTCCGTTTGATATTAAACAATTACCATTTATTTCTGGAAATGAAGTCACCCTAGTGACCACAGATGCGATGGGTCAACAAAGTATTACTAAGAAGCCTTACTATTTCTCATCTAAAATTCTGGCAAAAGGCATAAACGAGTTTTCAATAGATGTTGGTGTTCCACGCTATAACTATGGGCTTTATTCAAATGACTATGATGATGCTACTTTTGCATCAGGTGCAATTCGATATGGTTATAGTAATTCACTCACATTGAGTGGCGGAATGGAGGCTTCGACAGATGGTTTATCTAATCTGGGAACTGGTTTTGCTCAGAACTTATTTGGCTTAGGTGTAATTAACGCCGATATGGCAGTAAGTCAGTATAAGGATGAAAATGGCTACTCTGCCTTGGTGGGTTTGGAAGGCCGTATTAGCAAGAGTATTTCGTTTAATACCAGCTATCGAAAAGTATTTGATAACTATTTTGACCTTGCCCGAGTGTCTCAGGTGAGATATCTAAAAGATAATCAGATTGATGCTGAATCGCAAAATTACCTTAGCTATAGTGCATTGGCTGATGAGATTTTTAGAGCGGGAATTAACTATAATTTTTATACAGGCTATGGCGCTTATTTGGGCTATAACCAGATCAAATATAGTGACCGCTCATATAAGTTATTATCTGTGAATCTAAGTGGGAGTATGAATAAGAATTGGGGGTTTTATATCTCCGCCTATAAGAATTATGAAGATAACAAAGATTATGGCATTTACTTTGCGCTGCGTTATACGCCTTCTACTAAACTCAATGCCATTACAAGTATGTCTAATGACAGCGGTAAAACAACATATAGACAAGAAATTAATGGATTTACTGATCCACAAATAGGCGCATTTGGATGGGGTGGATATGTTGAGCATGATCAGGATGTGAATGACAATAATGCATCGATATATGCCTCTTACCGTGCTCGACCAGCTTATCTTACAGGGCGATATACTCGATTTGGGGATAGTGATCAGGTTGCACTTTCAGCGACAGGGTCTTTGGTTGCGGCAGCGGGGCGTATATTTGCAGCAAATGAAATTGGAGATGGTTATGCTATTGTGAACAATGCAGGACCGCGAAGCCAGATTCTAAATGGTGGTGTGAATTTAGGGGAGACAGACAAATCTGGCCGATTCCTAATTGCGAATTTAAGACCTTATCAGCCTCATCATATCTATTTGGATCCATCATATTTACCGTTGCAATGGGATGTTACATCTACAAATCAAACAGCGCTCGTCGGCTATCGTCAAGGAACTCTGATCGACTTTGGTGCTCATCAAACCATTTCAGGATTGGTGAAAATTGTTGATCGGAATAATTCTCCGTTACTACCTGGTTATACGGTTCGAATCAATGGGCAACAAGATGCAGTGGTTGGTTATGATGGTGAGGTATTTGTTCCAAACCTTTTGCAGCAAAATAAACTTGAAGTAGATCTTCTTGATCGTGGAACGTGTCAAGTCGATTTCACTTATAAGAGTAGTCAGTACACTGTCAGAAAATTAGGGCCTTATATATGTCAATAAGTATTGCGAGCAATGGTCAAGAAAAGAAATTGGGAACTTTCTTATCAGTTCTAAAATATCTTATTGGAGGGTTTCTGCTTTCCATTTTCTATGCTTTTTTTAGCTCAGCACATGCTGCTTGTACTCTGACGGGTTCAACGTCAAATACTTATACATATACAGCGGCAACAATTAACAGTGATGCAACGATTACTTATACCGGAACCATCCGTTGTACGAATACTGGAAGTGCTGCTCAAACATCACAGTATATGTGTATGAAAACAGTATTTACGGGGAATACCACATCAAATAATAGTGTTTCATTACCGTATACAGTAACTGCAACTGTAGGTGGGGCTGGTTCTTCTACTACTAATCAGACCTCTAATGTTTGGTATGGGCCAGTGAATACGGTGGCAACGAATAACATTTTGAATTATTCAGTGAGCATTAAGGTTCCAGCTCAGTCAGGTTCATTAACCGCTTATCCTATAGGTACTTATACGGGTTCGGTGCAGTTTTTTTGGGATATGCAGGGAAATGCCAGTAGTCGATGTGAAGGCGATAGTGGTGGAGGCTGGGATTCGGGCAATACCACCATAACGGCGAATTATGTTGTACCAAGTTTATGTCAATTGAATTCAACATCTAATGTTGAGTTTGGCAATATTAATGATATTGGTACGACTAGCCGCGATTACACCGCTCAAGGTGCAATTAATACAACCTGTAATTATGGAACCCCCTATAGTATTTATTTGGGAGATGGGAATAATCGTATTGCTGGTGGTTTTAGGCGTATGACAAATGGTAGCAGTCAATATATTCCATATCAGCTTTACCAGAATGCATCATATAGTACGGTATGGGATGCTACAGGTGGTGTAACAGCTGTGGGAGGCTCTGGTGGCGTATCTAAAACAGGAACAGGTAGTGCCCAAAGTACCTTGGTTTACGGGAGGATTCCTCAAGGAACTGTTATTTCAAGTACGCCGGGTAATTACTCGGATACAGTAGTGGTTACTGTTACGTACTAAAATTAATTCAATCTTTAAGTGTGAAGTTTTAAACAGGCTAAAACACGGCCTGTTTATTTTTTGGTGAGTAGTAGTCAACGTTTTGATAACTTTAGATGAGCTTGAGTATCGTGGGCGTAGTGCTGTTGCAGTATAAAAAGCTTTCTTCTTTTTGATAATACAATTTAAAAAGATATACGAAGGAATTATTTTTAGATTTTTAATATTCTGTTTTAGTTCGTAAATAAAAAAAGCCCTTATCGAAAGATAAGGGCTTTTTTTGAATCTGGAGCGGGAAAGGAGACTCGAACTCCCGACCCCAACCTTGGCAAGGTTATGCTCTACCAACTGAGCTATTCCCGCAATAGGACGCATTATAGAGAGTTTCATTCAAGTGTCAACTCTTTATAATGCTGAGTGCTGAATTAATCAGCACGTCGCCAGATTGTACCTTGACGCGTATCTTCCAAAACCACACCTTGATCCAATAAAGACTGGCGAATGCCATCGGCTTGAGCAAAGTCTTTGGCTTTTTTCGCATCAACACGCTGTTGAATAAAATCTTCAATTTCAGCATCGGAAAGGGTAAGTGCTTCCTGACCAATATCTGATTTGAGGAATTCATCCACATCATGTTGAACTAAACCAAGAATTTCAGTTAAGTGGCGTAAGGTCGAGTAAAGAACAGCGGCTTGCTCTGCTTGTTCATCTTTCACCGCACGGTTTAGTTCTTTATTGAGTTCAAAAAGTACCGCCATTGCTTCAGCAGTATTAAAGTCATCACACATGGCATTGTTAAAACGTTCAACAAAGTTTTGCTCTAAGGTCTCAACAGTTGTTTGACCATACACCTGTTGATAGGCTTTAAATGAATGATAAAAACGGCTCAGTGCAGTTTTTGCTTCTTTTAAGGCAACATCAGAGAAGTTGACAGGGCTACGGTAATGCGAAGACACGATGAAGTAGCGAATCACCTCTGGGTGGAATTTCTCCATCACATCGCGAATGGTAAAGAAATTGCCTAAAGATTTAGACATTTTCTCGCCGTCGACATTGATGAAACCAACATGCATCCAATAATTTACATATTGTTCACCCGTTGATGCTTCACTTTGTGCGATTTCATTTTCATGATGAGGGAACATCAGATCTGAACCGCCGCCATGAATATCGAAATGATTGCCTAGGCAGCAGGTCGACATTGCAGAACATTCAATATGCCAACCTGGGCGGCCATTGCCCCAAGGTGAAGCCCAAGCAGGTTCATTTGCTTTAGCATGTTTCCACAATACAAAGTCAAAGGGATGTTTCTTTTCAACTTCGACATCCACACGCTCAGAAGCACCTGCTTGCATGTCATCCAATTTACGACCAGATAGGCGGCCATATTTATCGAATTTGGTCACTTCAAAATAGACATCGCCATTGGCAGCAGGATAAGCAGCGCCTTTATCAACCAGTGTATTGATCATGTTTTGCATTTGATCAATATATTCAGTTGCTTTTGGTGCTTCATCTGGTGCAGCACAGCCTAGGTTTGCTGCATCTTCGTTCATTGCATCAATAAAGCGTGCGGTGAGCTGTTGAATGCTTTCACCATTTTCATTGGCACGTGCAATGATTTTGTCATCAATGTCGGTAATGTTGCGAATATAGCGAACTTTCCAACCTTGGCTGCGTAGAAAGCGAATGATGTAGTCGAATGCAACCATAACCCGAGCGTGCCCAATATGACAGTAATCGTAAACCGTCATACCACAGACATACATATCGATTTGACCTTCTTTGCGTGGGACAAATTCAACTTTTTTACGTTGCTCAGAGTTATATAGAACAAAAGGTTGCATAAGGGTTTTCAAACACTCTACAAAAATCGTTATTCATCATAACGTATGCACCATATTTCATAAAGTTATCAGCAGAAAAAAGATGGCTTTCATTTGCAATCTTTCTTTATTTAAAACCAATTTGACTTGTCGTTCGAAGTTGAGCTTTTTTTGCGAAATAATAAATCACAGCCGTTGCCAGAATACCGACCAACCAAGAGATATCAATACCCCCTAACATGGTCGCGATGTGACCTGTGTAAACTTTACTATGAATAAATGGAAGTTGTAGTAACACGCCCATGATATAACAGCCAATGCCGATAAGGTTCCACCGACCATATTTCCCATCTGGATCATATAAGGCGTCAACATCACATTCTTCTTTAGAGATGAAATAGTAGTCTACGAGGTTAATTGCACTCCAAGGAATGAAGAAGGTGAGTAAGAACAGAATGAATGCTTTAAAGCTGTTTAAAAATGTGTGTTCACCAGCAATTGCGATGATTGTAGAAATGGCGACCATTGCAAGTACAATACCTAAACGCGTCATTCTTGATATTTGATAGTGCGGTTTGAAGCTATTCCAAATGGTTGCAATACACATGAAGCATCCATAAGCATTCAGCGTGGAGAGTGTGACCTTACCAAAGGCGATACTGAAATATAAAAAAGTAATGATCAGTGCGACGGCATTCATCTCCACGACATATTGCACCTCATTTCCGACAAAGCTGCCTTGTGAAATCTGTGCAATCAATACACCCAAGGTCATGGAAATTTGCGAACTGAGGAGTGAGCCTAAACCAACAGCCAAAAAGACACGGGTGGAGGAGGTGTTTGATGGTAGGTATCTGGAATAATCTGCAACATAAGGACCGAATGAAATTTGCCAAGAAGCAGAAAGCGAAATTGCCAATAAAAATGAGGACCAGCTAAACTTTTGAACGGCAATTAATTCTGAAAAATCTGAATGGGTTAAAATTTGAGTCAAAATAATGATAAAGGCAACTATGCCAATAACGCTTGCAACTTTTCCCACCCAGTGGATTAAGCGATAACCAATGGTGGCAAAGATCACAATAAACGCCGCATAGATTAAAATTCCAGTGCTATTGCTGACATTGATGAGCTGTGCGATCGCTTTACCTGCGAGGACTTCACCAGTGGCAGTAAATCCGATGTACATTAAGCAAACTAAGAAAATCGGAATGCAGGCACCATATACGCCAAATTGAACGCGGCTTGAAATCATTTGTGGGAGGCCAAGCTTTGGACCCTGCGCTGCATGTAAAGCCATCACAATGGCACCGAAGCATTGCCCAACCAATAAACCAATAATCGACCAAAATACATCGCCACCGAGTACAACAGTCAAAGCACCTGTAACGATTGCTGTGATCTGTAAATTAGCACCAAACCACAGCGTAAATTGGCCGAAAATACTGCCATGTCTTTCGTGTTCTGGAATAAAATCAATACTGCGATTTTCAATAAATTGATGTTTTTCTTTCCCATCCAATGAGGTCATTTTTTACTCCGTATCCTTGAAGTACTTATCATCATAAAAAATACCTAATTGGTGCTTAGGTATAGTCATGTATTGTCTTATTTGTATATGTATATACAACTCGGGTTAATAATAAGCAAGTTTTTCCTGTAAAGTGATAGAAGGGATGTTCGATTAAGAATGAATGTACATATGCCTAACTAAATTGGGATTCAAAATATGGGTATATAGCCCAAATATAATGAGTCCTATTTCATACTTCATCTCTCCATTTTTCATGAAAACTTATACATTTAGAAACGTGTATGATTAGCAGATATGCTAGAATCGCAACCATTCTTTTGATTAAAATCATCTACCATCAGGTGGATAGAGTATTATTTTGAGTCAAACTCATATGTCACACACCATAGATTTCCAAAAAAGCGCATTAGAAACGTTGCGTGTCGAACAACAAGCCATAGACGTCTTAACTGCGCAAATTGATGAACGCTTCGATATTGCATGCGAAATCCTTTTGCAATGCCAAGGACGTGTTGTTGTAACGGGTATGGGTAAGTCAGGTCATGTCGGTCGTAAAATGGCGGCTACCTTTGCATCGACTGGAACACCATCTTTCTTTATGCATCCAGGTGAAGCAGGCCATGGTGATCTAGGAATGTTAGTTCGTGGTGATGTATTGATTGCAATTTCTAACTCGGGTAAGAGTGATGAAATCATGATGTTAATGCCTTTAATCAAGCATTTAGCTGTGCCTTTAATTACCATTAGCCGGGATAATAAAGGGCCAATGCCTCAAAATGCAGATGTTGCATTGACATTAGGTTTAGCTGATGAGGCTTGTCCTTTAGGCTTAGCGCCAACATCAAGCACCACAGCAACATTAGTTTTGGGTGATGCATTAGCAGTTGCGCTACTAGAAGCACGTGGTTTTACTGCAGATGATTTTGCTCGTTCACATCCAGCTGGAGCCCTAGGTAAACGTTTGCTTTTGCATGTGAAGCATTTGATGCATACAGGTTCAGAATTACCAAAGGTTCGCCCAGATACACCAATGAATAAAGTGTTATATGAAATTTCTGATAAGCGTCTGGGTTTAACCACGATTGTCGATGAAAATGATACCTTATTGGGTATTTTTACCGATGGTGATTTACGTCGCATGATTGACCAGCAACAAGGCTTTGATGTGAACTTAGCTGTTTCTGAAGTCATGACTAAAAATCCACTAACGATTTCTCAAGAAGCGCGTGCGGTGAAAGCTTTAGAAAAAATGCATGACAGAAAAGTGAATCAATTTGTAGTTGTTGATGATGCCAATAAAGTTATTGGTGTGATTAGTATGCATGACCTCATTCAGGCAGGAGTAAATTAAGCCATGGCATCTTATGCTTTACAAGAACAAGCACGTCATTTAAAAGCACTGGTACTTGATGTGGATGGGATTTTAAGCGATGGCTTTGTTACATTAACCAATTCAGGTGATGAGATTAAATCATTTGATATCCGTGATGGCTTGGGAATGAAGCTGGTTCAACAAGCGGGTATGAAAGTCATTATTATCACAGGTCGAAAAAGTCAGATTGTTGAAAAACGTATGTCTGATCTTGGTGTTGATCTCGTCTTTCAAGGGCGTGAGGACAAGGGGCTAGCACTGCGTGAAGCTTGTGCTCAATTGAATCTATTGCCTGAAGATTGTATTTATATGGGTGATGACTGGCCTGATCTATCTGCATTTGCTATCGCCGGTATGAAAGTTACTGTGCCCAATGGACATGAAGAAGTACGTCGTCGTGCTAATTTAGTGACCCAAGCGATGGGTGGTCGTGGTGCTGTACGAGAAGTATGCGATATGTTGTTGATGGCAAAAGGTGTTTACCAAGAACTGCTTGAAAAATATCTTGCTGTACCACATTAATATAGTGTTGATTCGCTCAAAGGTTAGGTAACCCTGTTTATGGATACCAAAGTTTTATATGTTGTTGCTGTTGTCGTCGCTTCTATAAGTGGTGGCTATTACTACTACAGCGGCAAAGCAAAAAAGTTGGATGTTGATTCAGCCAAGAATATGACTTATTCAGCTCAAGGTGTTCATTTAACTCAAACTGACGAGCAGGGCAATTTGTATATGCGAGCTGAAGTTAAACAGCTACAGCAGAATATGCAACAAAAAACCTCTCAGCTTGATCAATTGAATGCGGTGATGTACAAACAGGGCAAACCTGATGCAACATTCTATGCAAAACAAGCAAATGGCTATGATGATAATAGTAAAGTCATTTTGCTTGGAGATGTTGTTGCAACGAAATTGTCCGATCAGGGTAACAAATTGGAGTTTCATACGGATGAACTCACGGGTTATCCAAAAACAAGAGAGCTTGAAACACAGCATCAGGTGATAGTTCAATCACCATCTGCTGAATTTGTGAGTCAGGGTCTCAAGGCTAATTTAAATAATGGTCAATATGAGTTTTATAAAATTCGAGGAAAGTATGCGCCAAGTTCTTAATTCCAAATCTCGTTTTACTTTCCTTAAACAACTAAGTTGTGTTGCTGTTGTTGCACTTTCTTCAGCAGCTAGTTTTGCTTTGCCATCGGATCGTAACCAACAGCTTTCTTTGGTTGCGGATCGTGCAACCTATAATGATAAAACAGGTATAACGACCTATACTGGCAATGTTGTGATCGAACAAGGCACAATGAAGCTTCAGGCTGACTCGATTGTGGCAAATTTAAATAGTAAAAAAGAGATTCAAATTATCACAGCGAAAGGGCAGCCAGCAAAATTTCAGCAACAAATGGATGCGAATAAGGGTTTAGCTCGCGGCGAAGCACAAACCATCGTCTATAACGCTGATACGGGTATTCTTACCTTAACTGGTAAGGCTTATCTGTTGCAGGATGGCTCAAGTATTCGTGGTAATAGCTTAAAATACAGCATGAACAAAGGTGATGTTGAAGCACAAGGTTCTTCAAGCAATCGTGTGCAAATTATTATTCCACCTTCAAGTTCAAAAAGTTTTCCAGGGGCGCGTGATTAATGGAACAATCGGTGCAACAACCGCAAACGCTTTGTATTAAGCACTTAGCCAAAAACTACAGTAAACGTTGGGTGGTAAAAGATGTGTCTTTTACCATGCAAAGCGGACAGATTGTGGGTTTGCTTGGACCGAATGGTGCTGGTAAAACTACAAGCTTCTACATGGTCGTTGGTCTAGTTCGTATGGACAAAGGCGAGATTCATTTAGATAACCTTGATTTGTCTGATCTTGCGATGCATGAGCGTGCGCGAAAGGGCATTGGTTATTTGCCTCAAGAGGCTTCGATCTTTAGAAAGTTGACGATTGCTGAAAACATTATGGCAATTTTAGAAACGCGTAAAGATTTGAATAAGCAACAACGTCAGCAACGCCTCAATGAATTATTAAATGATTTTAAAATCAATCATATTAAGGATTCATTGGGGATGAGTGTGTCTGGTGGTGAGCGTCGCCGTGCTGAAATTGCACGTGCTTTGGCTGCCGATCCTAAGTTTATGCTTCTAGATGAACCATTTGCTGGTGTCGACCCAATTTCTGTTGGTGATATTAAAGATATTATCCAGACACTTAAAGATCGTGGGATTGGTGTTCTGATTACGGATCATAACGTACGTGAGACTTTAGCAATTTGTGAGAAAGCTTATATCGTAAGTGAAGGCTCAGTGATTGCCGAGGGTACACCACAAGAAATTCTAGATAACGAGCAAGTGCGTAAAGTATATTTAGGTGATGATTTCGTCGTTTAAATCGTCCAATTATCACTTTTAAAAAAGAACCGTTAGGTTCTTTTTTTTGGGATAAATAAAATAATAAATGGTTAAATATTGAGTTGTTGATGAAGCGGTGGATGATATTTTAGACTAATTAATTGATAAATATATATTTTACATATTCCATTACACTGGCATAATCTATTAAAATGTGAACTGTTTTACAAAAATATACATATATCTTGCGATGAAATTATGTGCGGAACGTAGTGTTTTTTATAAAAAAATGCTTAAAATGAAAATGCTGAAATGATAACAATACGAAAAAAATATGAACTTGCACAACGATATAAAAGTGAATAATGGATCATGGAAAAAAAGTATGGATTTTAAGTGGTTACTTTATGTAGCAACATTATCTGTGCCAATGACACATGCAACAACTCCAAGTGAGCAGTATCACACTTTAAAGAACAATATTTCTAAGCTTTTTGTCCCAAAAAGTAGTGATGAGTTTAAAGTGGCACAAATGCAGAAATTAAGTAATTTTTCTGTTGATGCTTCGTTGGGGAGTGATTTGCCTGTGGTTGGATCAGGTCGTCCTTAAGTCGATACGGTTCCAACTGCTTTCTGGCAGAATCAGCGAAAAGTACTGAAAGATGCGGTACAGATTGCAGTACAGCGGAACCCTGAAATCTCACAAGGAATTTCGTCATTAGCTTCACAAAATGCCAATATTGATGTTGCCAAATCGGGCTACTATCCACAGATAGGTGGTGGGGTCAGCACAGGTGACTTAGGTAAAAAAAGTACTCGAGGTCAACAGTTGCTCACTTTAAGTGCTGCACAAATGCTTTATGACTTCGGTAAAGTTAAATCCGGTGTTGATGTCGAAAAAGCCAAAGTTGTCGTTGGACAAGCGAATGTTCTAGTTAAAATTGATGATATTTCATTAGATGTTGCGCAAACAATTGTTAATATTCAGCGTTATCAAAAACTCATCCAAATTGCGAATCAGCAGATTGCTGGAATTAAGCGTATCCAAGAGATGGCAAATCTGCGTGCCAATGCGGGAATTAGTAGTCAGGCTGATCCCATACAGGCCCAATCCTATTTGCAATCCGCTCAATCAGCGATGATTGCGCAACAATCTTTGCTGAGTCAATATCAGCAGCATTTGTATACCTTATTAGGTTTTGATACACGAAATGTACAATGGACTATTTCAGAAGATTTTGTAACACAATCAGATTTATATGCTGCACCACAGTTCAATACCATTCCACAAATGATTGCAGCTCAGGCTGGAATTGAGGTCGCCCGTAATCAAAAATTACAGACACAGATCAGTAATTATCCGACACTATCTGTAAAAGGAGAACTGAGTCAAGCTTTACATGGTAGGAACCCTGGAAATGATAAAGAGGGTGGGTTCGATAGTGCGATCATGTTTGAAGCCAGTAGCCAGTTCTATCAAGGTGGGGCAACTTCCTCGAAAACTCGTGCGGCAAGTTTTGCTGAAGAGGCAGCGAAAGCACAAGTCAATGCTGTGTATTTAAAAGTGTTGGATCAGATTCGAACCAGCAGAGAACAAATTGAAAATAAACAGCGTCAGATGCAGGTTTTAGCAGGACAACAAGCAACAACAATACGAACAAGAGAACTTTATCAAGAACAATATAAGTTGGGAACACGGACTCTGGTTGATCTGTTAAATGCAGAACAGGCGATTCATAGTGCGAATTCAGAGGCAGAAACGGCACGTTATGACATTTACAGCAGTATTGCTCAATATATTGCTGCGACAGGACGTTCTCGCCAAGCCTATGACCTCAATAATATAAAAATCCAAGGATTTGAGGTACAACCATGATTACTACAAAAATAAACTATCAGCCTTGGTTACAAGCCATACTGACCATTGCAAAGCATTATCGAATTGAACCTTCTGAGGAACGGATTCGCTTACAGCTTGACTGGAATCAAAACCAGAATCTAGATGAAGTTTTAGTGTTAATCAGCAGACAGGTTGGATTAAACCTTAGAAGAGTTGCCTTTAGTGACGACGTGATTAACCCATGGCGTTTACCTGTACTGGTGGAATTAGCCGACGGGCAGGTTGGTGTTATTGATAAGGCAGATGGCTCTGGTCATGTGAGTGTTCAACTCAGTGGCGATCAGGGTTTATCCCAAAAATTTGCCGTTGGTGCATTGAAGCATATTATTAAAAATGTATATGTGCTTCGTCCTGAACAGTCAGTACCTGATGCGCGTATTGATGAATATATCAAACCATACGAGGCAAGCTGGTTTTGGTCAATTGTATTGCAAGACTGGAAACGCTATATCGATATCATGTTGGCTTCAATGATTGCCAATATTTTGGCCTTGGCCACGATTATTTTTTCAATGCAAGTTTATGACCGAGTTGTTCCATCACAGTCGATTCCAACACTTTGGGTACTTGCGAGTGGTGTACTGATTGCTGCGATTTTTGAGTTTGTATTAAGACTTTCACGGGTTTATATCTCAGATATTATTGGTAAACGGGCAGATTTACGTATTTCTGATCGCGTATTTGGTCATGCAATTCGGATTAAGAATAGTGAGCGCTCTAAGTCAACGGGAACCTTTATTTCTCAGATCCGTGAGTTAGAAGGTGTTCGAGATCTAGTGACATCAACGACCATGGGGGCCATTGCCGATTTACCCTTTTTCTTTTTGTTCCTGATTATCTTCGCAATCATTGGTGGTAACTTATTTTGGGTGATGTTATTGGTCGTACCTTTAATGATCTTGCCTGCGATTTTGGCACAAAATAAATTGGCACAGCTTGCACAAGAAGGGATGCGTGAATCTTCGATTCGAAATGCAATTTTAGTAGAAGCTGTACAAGGCATTGAAGATATTAAATTATTACGCGCGGAGTCTCGCTTCCAAAACCAGTGGAACCATATGAATGAAGTGTCTGCTGATATCAGTATGCAGCAACGTAAGATTGTGGGGGTACTGACTGCGTGGACGCAAAAGATTCAGGGGTTAACTTATGCGGCTGTGATTCTAGTGGGTTGTTTTGCAGTCATGAAAGGCGATATGACCACAGGTGCATTGGTGGCTTGTTCGATTTTATCTTCGCGTATGTTGGCACCAATTTCACAAATCACGGGTATTTTAGGTCGTTTGCAGCAGGCAAAAGTGGCGAAGAAAAGCTTAGATGAGTTAATGCAGAAACCTGTAGATCAACCAGATCAAGCGCATTTGGTACATAAAGAAGTGCTGCACGGCGATTATGAGTTGAAAAAAGTGGTGTTTCAATATACTGAGGATGACCCACGCCCAAGTTTGGTCATTCCACAACTTAAAATTCGTGCAGGTGAGCGTATTGCGATCTTAGGGCGCAATGGTGCAGGTAAATCGACCTTATTACAGATTTTATCTGCGATGCAGTTCCCTAATTCTGGCTCAGTGTATTTGGATGATCTGGATATTAGTTTGATTGATCCTGCTGATGTGCGTCGTGATATGGGCTTACTTAATCAGAATGCTCATTTATTTTATGGCACCATCCGTGAAAACTTAACCCTTGGCGCACCTTTAGCGCGCGATGAGGATATATTAAAGGTACTAAAAGTGACTGGCGCACTGAGTTTTGTGCATGAAAAGAAAGAAGGTCTAGATCATTTGGTATTAGAAGGTGGTGTTGGTTTTTCTGGGGGGCAAAGACAAGCTTTATTGCTAGCACGCTTACTAATTCGTCAGCCAAATATCCTACTGCTCGATGAACCCACGGCTGCAATTGATGATGTAGCTGAAAAACAATTAATTGATCACTTAAAGAGCTGGCTCGGTTATCGGACTTTAGTTGTTGCAACGCATCGACGTGCTGTTTTGGAATTGGTTGACCGAATTATTGTCATGAATGAAGGCAAGATTGTCATGGATGGACCTGTAGATCAAGTTTTACAACAATCAACGATAAAACAAAAAATAGTTTAATACTTTGAGGAAATTTTATGAGTGAACAACAACAGAACAGCAGTCGTCCCATGAACGTAACCTATAATGAACCAAAGTTACCTCGTTCGACGCTTGTTGTTTGGATGATTGGGATTGGTTTACTTTCACTCTTAATCTGGGCATGGTTATTTAATTTAGAAGAAGTTTCAACGGGCACAGGGAAAGTGATTCCCTCTTCAAAAGAGCAAATTATTCAATCGCTTGAAGGGGGAATTCTCACCAAACTGGATGTCAATGAAGGGGATGTGGTTGAAAAAGGGCAAATCCTTGCTCAACTTGATCCAACACGATTTGCTTCTAATGTCGGGGAATCAAAGTCTTTACTCATTTCTGCACAGGCAACAGCAGCACGTTTACGTGCTGAGGTAACAGGTTCGCCATTAAGTTTTCCTGAAGATGTGCAAAAGAGCCCTAAACTTGTGCAAGAAGAAACGGCGCTGTATTTGTCACGTCGTGCCAATCTAGAGCAGTCAATTGAAGGCTATGAGCAAGCCGCGAAACTGGTACGACAAGAATTGGCGATGACCGAACCCTTAGTTGCGAAAGGTGCAGCCAGTGAAGTTGAGGTATTGCGTTTAAAGCGTGAAGCCAATGATCTAAACAATAAAATCAACGACACGCGCAACCAGTACTATGTCAAAGCACGAGAAGAATTATCTAAGGCAAATACCGATATTCAAACTCAGCAGCAAATTGTAAATGGTCGAAATGACAGTTTAGAACGTGCGGTGTTTAAAGCACCTGTACGGGGCGTTGTGAAAGAAATTGATGTTACGACTTTGGGTGGTGTGATTCCTCAAAATGGTAAGTTGATGACCATTGTTCCTTTAGAAGATAAGTTGTTGATCGAGGCACGTATTTCACCACGAGACATTGCTTTTATTCGTCCTGGTCAGGAAGCTTTGGTTAAAATTACGGCTTATGATTATTCAATCTATGGAGGTTTGGATGGTAAAGTGACTGTGATTTCACCAGATACCATTCGAGATGAGGTCAAGCAAGATCAGTTCTACTATCGTGTTTATATCCGTACGGATTCAGACCGTCTATATAACAAGGCGGGTAAGGCATTTAGTATTACACCAGGGATGGTAGCGACAGTGGATATTCGCACTGGGCAGAAAACCATTATGGATTACTTGTTGAAACCGTTTAATAAAGCCAAAGAAGCACTACGCGAACGTTAATTTATGATGATAAAAAACCTCGCTTGATGCGAGGTTTTTTATTTAGGTGCTAAAAAGCTATAATCTCGTTTTAAATTTGTATTTATGTTTTATGTCATTCACTCTTGCCAATATGGTCACTTTTGAAGAAGAAATCAAAAAAAGTCGTTTCCAAGCGATTGCTGCTGCTGTTGAAAATGAGCAGCAGGTTAAGAACTTTTTAGAAGAGCATAAAGATCTGTCGACAACGCATCAATGTTGGGCATGGAAAATTGGGCATCAAGTTCGATTTAATGATGATGGTGAGCCTTCAGGAACCGCAGGCCGTCCAATTCTTGCAACGATTGAAGGTAATGAGTTGACCAATGTGATTGTATTGGTGAATCGTTGGTATGGTGGGATTAAGCTGGGGACAGGTGGGTTGGTTCGTGCATATGGTGGCTGTGCAGGGCAATGTTTGGTCTTGGCTGAAAAAATAGAGCTGATTGAAAAGAAAGAAGTTCAATTTTCCTGTCTATTTAATGAATGGGCAATTATTCAGTATGAGTTGGTGCAACAACAGATTGAGTATCAGGAAAGCTATATCGATACTGGCGTTGTGATTCAGGCGCGATTACAAGTTCATCAAATTGAACCTTTGCGGCTGAAACTGCAAGATGTGAGTAGAGGACGTGAACTGCTTAAAGTAATAGAGACACAAGAAAATGACACATGATCCTTTATTAAAATACCGAGAGCAACATAAACAGCGTCTGAACTATATGCCGTGGTTATATTGGACTTTAAAACCCAAACATCGCGAATGGGCTGAAGCATGGCAAGCCGAGTACCAATCCTATTTGATGGATATGGAAACAGTTGAAATCGGTCAGAACTGTTTTATATCACCCTTAGCTCATATCTTTGCTGAACGTGGTCGCAAGATCAGTATCGGAGATAATACTTTTATTGCTGCGGATTGCACTTTGCATGGCCCCTTAGAAATTGGTAATGAAGTGGCAATTAACCATCATTGTATTTTAGATGGCGGTCGTACAGGGATTAAGTTGCATGATCAAGTTCGAATTGCTGCTTATAGCCATCTATATGCATTTGATCATGGCATGGAAATGGATCGTCCGATCTATCAACAACCCGTTACATCTAAAGGCATTGAGATTGGTCGGGATGTCTGGCTAGGAGCGCATGTCGGGATTAAAGATGGAATTAAAATTGGCGATCATGCTGTGGTAGGTATGAACAGTATGGTGACCAAAAATGTTGAGGATTATGCAGTGGTTGCAGGGAACCCCGCAAAATTAATTCGTTACCGAAGCGAATAAAAAAGTGTATGAGATTCGATACATAAATTTAACCCACCATGCTTTTATCTATGTTAAGTTAAAAATAAGTAGAAGACCTAAGGTATATACCTAGAGAGAGGCGAAAATGAACCGTGTAATTGCATGTATTGATTCTTCACCCTGCATTGACGCTGTTGCTGAGGCGGCAGTATGGGTTGCGAAACAAACGCAAAGAGAGTTGGTATTGTTGCAAATCTTGGACTATTACCCAGCTAGCTACCATTTAGGTGAAATCAGTGGCGTGATTGGCTTTGAAAGTAATGCCATGCTACTTAAAGAACTCGCAGAGTTGGAACAAAAACAGAGTGAGTTAGCGCTCGATTATAGTAACAATTTGCTGAATCACATTTCTGAGTTGATCGAAAAACAATACGGTCTAAGCAGCACCAAAATTCAGGAAAAAGGCGATTTTCTTGAGCAAAGCTTTAATATTCTGAATGAAAATGATGTGGTCATTATTGGACGAGTTGGTGAGCGCGCTGCTGAGAAGAACAAGCCGATTGGAAGTAATGTTGAAAACTTTATTCGTGGTGCAAATTGTACGGTTATTACCGTTGGGGAACATTTTCAGCCACCCAAACGCTTTATCTTTGCTTATGAATATTCACCGACCTGCCAAAAGATGTTGCAACGCATTGCACAAAGTGACTTGTTGAAAACATTACAATGTCATTTGCTCTATGTGGGGGATCATCCAGAAATGTTGACTGAACCTGAAAAGTATCTAACAGATGCTGGTTTGGAAGTGGTCTCAGTATATCGTTATGGTGATGTAGCCCAAAATATTCTGGAATATCAAAGAGAACACGATATTCAATTGATTGTATTGGGTGCATTTAGCCACAGTAAAATTCATCAATTTTTCTTGGGTAGTATCACGACGACGATTTTCCGTAATGCCAATGTTCCACTATTAGTTGCTAAGTGATTCATTTTATTCCATATAGTTATCCGCAATTCCTGTGGATAACTGTATGGAAAAGCACTGGAGATAAATATAATTTGTTGATATTGCACAACTAAATTAAATAGGTTGTTTTTTAATCTCTATTTTACGATCGCAATGGCAAAACCATCATGACCTTTTGAACCAACCGTTTGCAAAGCCGTGCAAGAAAGCAGCTGAGGATGATCTTTCAAAGCGGTGAATGCTTCACGGATCCCTTCAATACTTGGTTTCTTGTTATTTTCATCGATGATCGCACCTGCACGAATCACATTGTCTAATACAATGATTGTGCCTGAATGAGACAGTTTGAGGCTGAGTTCAAAATATTCTCGGTAGCTTTGCTTATCGGCATCAATAAATATCAAATCAAATGCTTCGCTGCCTTCAGCAATCAGTTGATTCATAATATCGGCACCACGTCCTTTTTTGAGTTCAATATTCGTTGGCATATTGGCATAATCAATATTTTCTTGAGCGATAACCACGTGAGTATCGCGCCCCTCAACGGTCAGTAGATAACCATCTTCAGGAAGGGCCTTGGCAAGCCAAATGGTACTATATGCACCGAATGTACCGAGTTCTAATACGCGTTTGCATTGATTCATCTGAATCAACATTTGCAAAAACATGCCTTGATTAGGTGCAACAGCCAAATGATTAGAAAAACCCTGAGTATCAGTATTGTCTAACGCATGTTGAAGTCTTGGATCTGTGGGAATTAAATGTGAATTGATATAGTCATCAATCTCGGTCCACATCTGTTGCATAATCAAGTTTACCTATGAATCTGTTAGCTGCATTTTAAACATTTATGCTCAGAGTGCAATTTGATTGCTGTATGAATCATCATCATGAAACAAAAAAGAGATCATTTTGATCTCTTTTTATTGCGATATCTGTTTTAGAAATTACACATTGAACTATTGCGGGTAAGATCAGGTCCCCATGTACGATAGCCTTGGGTATCGATATGGATTTGACCAGAACTATATAAACCAATGCCTAAATCTAAGCTTTGACCATGCTGCGCCCAGAACTGACATAGCTTAAACTTGGTTTGTTCAATATAGGCATAGTCTTGCGGTTGAGGATATTCAGGTCCAATACGGAAATCGATGGCTGAATTGAATAAATGTTTCGACGAGCCAGCACCACCTGCACATTGATTGAGTGGTAAGTCTCGATAGACAGAAGTCACCTCAAAATCGGTCAAGATTTTGGCAGCAATTAAATATTTAAAGACCCGTAAGGTCGAAAGGGAATTACCCCACAATTCACGGTTAGGCACCATATATTCAGTACGGCCGCATTTTTGCCAGTCACGAGCGGTGCGTAATAATTCAAAACTTGGAATAATATGTGCCACATTATTGCGCGTTAAAAATTGTTCATATTCTCGAACGCGTGCATAGTTTTCACCTTGATTCAGCCATTGGCGATAAGAGGCAGGCTCAACTTTGTTTGGGATGGGACGGGTAAAAGTGACTTGTTCTTGGGGAATGTAAATTCTTTTACCTTGGTTCTGATTTACTTTTGTGGTTGAGCTGGTACAGCCCGCCATCATCACAGGGATGATAAATAATGATAATAGACCCTGTAATTTATTTCGCATCATAAAAAGGCAGTTCAAAATCTGTAGGCGTACTATTTTAATGCAAAATAGCGCATGAATAATGATGTAATTGCAAAGAAATGTGTGGTTCAGGTATAAAAAAGACCAGTAAAACTGGCCTTTTGAATTATTTTTCTAAATATTGTAGCTTGTCTGGCTTACCATTCCATTCTTCACGGTCTGCAGGCTGTTCACCAATTTGTGTGATGTTGTTGCCCGCCCATTTTTCTGATAATTCAGCATTAAGTTCGATAAAGACTTCTTGACCTTCTGGTAATTCATCTTCAGAGAAAATTGCATTTGCTGGGCATTCTGGTTCACAAAGCGCACAGTCGATACATTCATCTGGATTGATAACAAGGAAGTTAGGACCTTCGTAGAAACAGTCTACAGGGCAAACTTCAACACAATCTTGATATTTACATTTAATACAATTTTCAGTGACAACAAAGGTCATGGCGACAGCTACCTAAAAATACGGTTTTTTGTTTGGAATGAGGTATTGTAGGCAAAAAAGGGGTAAACAAACAATTGCTTTTATTGATATTGTTTATTTATACATATGAAAAATGAATTAATATATTGATAATAAAGAAAATATTATCAGTTGCTAAGATTTTTGACTAAAAAATAAAGTGGTGATCTGCTTAATTAGCCCATTCATTGCAACTGAATCTTATTTTTATTCTCAGTTAAAACAGCTAATTAACAAGGCTGAGTCATCTACACGCTTTCATTTTTGCTTGGTGTTGTAAAAAGTTAAAGCGTGTAGAGCACGTGGATGTCTTCGGGTTCTCGTTCAAACAGCTGTTGATCAGGTTGTGCTAAAAGTTGAGCGCCTTGTTTAAGATAAAAGTCTACAGTGCGCTTACTTGGGGTAGCCGAAATATAGAGTTGTTTTGCATTGAGTTGCTTTGCAGATGCGATAGCAGCTTGCATCAACTGAGTACCGATACCTAAACCTTGGTGATTAGCATCTACATAAAAATATTGCAGTAACTTTGCTTCAGGATAATCAGCAATGTGCTGATTGGAAACGACCTGTACAGCAATCAGCTGATGAGATTCGTCAAATCCACCTACGCATAAAGCCCCTTGTTGATGTAACTTTTTGAGCAAAGGAGGATCATTTTCCAAATGATAGGCATCCCAATTTTGCTCATCATAAAAACAATCAATGAGTTGCAAATCTAAACCCTGTTGGACATACATTTGGCTGATCAGTTCACGCCGACTAATCTGTTGCCAGATTAGATCAATTTCTGAAAATTGTAAGGTTTTAAACTGAATATTAATTGTGCTTTCCCTTAAGTTGGATACTGAACAAAAATCTATTTAGTCTTTTTAGGTTGAGTGATATCAGTCAAAAATAAACAGGAAATGGTTTTGGAACAAGCTGAAATGATCAACTTGTTCCAGAAAGTACATTTAAGATTTCAGAGCAGCTTTGAGTGAATAAAGCTGCTCTAATGCCTGACGTGGTGTTAAATCATCGACATCAATTTGATGTAATAATTCTAAAGCAGGTGATGGTTTTTCAACCTCAATAACTCGCTCGATAACTTGAGTTTCGATCTCATGTTCAACAGCACTAAACAAATCATTCTGCACGCTACTTTGTAAATGTTGATGCTGTTGTTTTTCCAGAATCTTCAAGCGCTTTTGTGCTTCTTTAATCACGTTGGCAGGGATACCGGCTAACTTGGCAACCTGTAAACCATGACTTTGACTCGCTGGGCCATGTTGAACTTTATGCAGCAAAATCAAATTGCCATTTAGTTCTTGTGCGGTAACATGATAGTTATCAATGCCCGCTTCGCCACCCAATTCAGTCAACTCAAAGTAATGTGTTGCGAATAGGCAGAGGCATTTCACCCGTTTGGTTAAATCAACCACACAGGCCCAAGCCAAGGAAAGACCGTCATAAGTACTGGTACCACGACCAACCTCATCCATCAAGACTAAAGATTGACTGGTCGCATGGTGCAAAATCTGAGAGGTTTCAGTCATCTCGACCATAAAGGTAGATTTACCTGTCGATAAATCATCGGCAGAACCAATACGAGTAAAGATACGGTCAATCGAACCTAGTTTTGCCGATTTAGCGGGTACAAAACTACCGCAATAGGCAAGTAGGCTAATCAAGGCGGTCTGACGCATAAAGGTCGATTTACCCCCCATGTTTGGTCCTGTAATAATCGCCATGCGATGTTGGCTATCTAGGAAGGTATCATTCGGGGTGAATGGGGCTTTATTCAAAGCCTCGACGACAGGATGGCGACCTGCCTGAATTTTGATACTGGTTTCAGGTGTATATTCAGGTCTAGCCCAATTATTGAGTCGAGCTTGATGTGCAAAGTTTGCCAGCACATCAATATAGGCAATTGCAGCACTCATCATCTGTAAATGCGCAATGTTTTGACGCAATTCATCTAATAATGATTCAAATAAAAGTTTTTCACGGGCGAGGGCACGTGACTCGCTAGAAAGAACTTTATCTTCAAAACCTTTCAGTTCTGGCGTGATATAACGCTCAGCATTTTTAAGGGTTTGACGACGAATATAGTCTGCTGGTGCTTGTTCTGCCTGCGCACGGGTGAGTTCAATATAATAGCCACTGACACGGTTGTAGCCAATTTTTAGGGTATTGATCCCAGTACGTTCACGCTCTTTAATCTCCAAGTCAATCAGGAATTGTCCAGCATGATCACGGATTTTACGTAACTCATCCAGTTCATCATCATAACCTTCTGCAATTACATTGCCATCACGTAGTAATACTGGTGGACTTTCAACAATTGCAGCCATCAGATGTTGATGCAGACTCTTAAAGTCACCAAGTTCTTCATCTAATTGAATTAATAATTTAGATTGCTGGGTTTTTAAAACAGGATCTAAGGCATGGCGTAGAAAAGGGATTTGTGCACAAGCCTGACGTAGTTGCACCAAATCTCGCGGACGAGCGCTGCCTAACGCAACACGACTCAGTACACGTTCAATATCGCCAATTTCTTTTAAAACTAAACGAAGTGGTGATTCATGATAGCCCTTTAACAATTGTTCAGTTGCATCAAGACGCGCATCTAAAACAGCAGTATCACGAATAGGCTGCATTAACGTACGGCTCAGTAAGCGTCCGCCCATCGCTGTTTGACAATCATTAATCAATTGGAACAGCGATGTACCATGATCAAATAGTGGTTCAATAATTTCTAAATTGCGACGTGTGATTGGGTCAAGTGCAATGAAGTCGGTACTTTGTTCAATTTGAATTGAACGAATATGTGGTAAAGCTGTTTTTTGGGTTTCTTTCGCATAGTGAATCAACGCCGCGGCAGCAGCTTTCGCGAGAGGAATCGGATCTAATCCAAAACCAGATAAGGTTGAAACACTCAACTGATCGCACAACGTTTTTTGCGCATTATTTAAATTAAAATCAACGTTTGGACGTTTGGTGATTGGACAGTCCAGATTTTTCTTAATTTGTTCAATAATATTTTTATCAATAAGATCTTCATCAATCAGGATTTCGCTTGGCATTAAACGCGCCAGCTCAATTGCGAGTTGTTCAGGTTTATAGTCTTGTTGTTGAACTTTAAAAATACCTGCGCTCAGATCGAGTAAGGCAAAACCAATTTGATTTTGTTGAATACACAGTGCGACCAGATTTGATGATTGGTAACTACCAAGCAGCGCATCATCGGTTAAGGTACCAGGCGTTAAAATACGGACAACTTTACGTTCAACAGGGCCTTTACCTGTGACTTCACCCACTTGTTCACAGATCGCGACTGTACGCCCAGCTTTGACTAAACGCGCGAGATAACCTTCTGCTGCGTGATAAGGAACGCCAGCCATAGGAATCGGTTGACCGCTGGCTTTGCCACGATGGGTGAGGGTGATACCTAAAAGTTTGGCTGCTAAATGTGCATCTTCAAAGAATAGCTCGTAAAAGTCACCCATACGGTAGAACAGCAATGCATGCTGATAGTCTGTTTTGACTTTGAGATACTGCTGCATCATTGGGGTGTGGTTTGAAAGGTCTGCTATGCTATTATTATCATTCATTGTTGTTAAGTCCTTTATTTTCAATGTATTTAATAGTGTTTAACATAAACAGAATATCCGAAGGTGTAGGAGAAAATCTAAGCAAATACAGCCTAAGCCAAAACATTAGTGTAGGTTTTAGTGTAGGTTGTTTTAGTTTAAACTAGCCATCATTCCTTATCAATAATTGGAAAATGGACAGCTTGAAAGGATAACAAATAATTCAGTCTTTCTGTGAGGATTAAAGTGGTTCGTTCAATAGAGCAACAAACAACAATTAAAAAAGCACTTTCAGCTAAGGCGATAGAGAAGATGAAGGTGGGTGATCCTGATAAATCTGATATTGGGGAATATGTGGGGCTGCGGGTGCATTGCGGCAAAACGGGAATGAAGACCTTTTTCTACCGTTATCGTAGTCCTGTGGATGACTCGATCAAACAATATAAGATCGGAAATTTCCCTCAAGTTACATTGGCGGAAGCAAGGATAGAACTGATTCGTTTAAAAGCTGAAAGGAATCAGGGGATTTGTCCAAAACATAAAAAAGAACAGGAAAAGCTTCAACAACAGCTTGAGCAAGAGCATGTACAGAAAGATATATCTCAACTTACTGTACATGACATGATTGAGATGTACTTGACCGAAGTAATTGAAGATCACTGGATTACTGACCCTCGAACAGGGGAAAGGAAAAAGGTCTTGGGTGTGCGTAAGCCCAAAGGTCAAGCTGAAACACGGCGAACCTTGTATGGAGATGCGGTACGGGTTTTGGGAAATCGAGTTGCTTTGGAAGTAACTCGAAAAGATGTGGTAGCTTTAACCAAAGAAATTATTGATCGTGGTTCCAATGTGCAGGCTGGACGGGTATTGTCCGAGTTAACGTTGGCTTATGAATATACCATCGGGTTAGAGCGATTCCCTGCCAATTTTGCCAATCCTGCCTTATTAGCCAAAATGAGTATCAAGCAATCAAGGCTAAAAGTAACCTGTAAAAAGGGTACACGAGTTTTAAATGATCAGGAATTAAAACGTGTATTGGCTTGGTTGCCAACATCAGGATTTACAACACATCAAAAACATATCCTTTATTTAACGTTGTGGACAGGTTGCCGTACTGGAGAATTGTGTGATGCACAATGGAGCGATTTTGATTTAGATCGAGGTATATGGCATCTAAAAGCTTCAAAAAATAGCACTGAGCGTTATGTTCAGTTATCAACCCAATGCCTTAATTTCTTATACTCATTCTACAAACCTGATCAGAAATATTTATTCGCTTCGAGTCGAACAGGGCTTCCTATTCAGCAAAAGTCTTTGAGTGAAATGAAATGGCAACTGAAGAATCCAGAGAAAGTTCAAACGAAATATCGTGCTGAGCAACTTTGGTTAGAAAATATGGATGATTGGAATCCACATGATTTACGGCGGACGGTTAGAACAGGATTGTCTAGGTTAGGCTGTCCTACAGATATTGCAGAAGCAGTTCTAGGGCATTCCAAAAAGGGAATTGAGGGAACGTACAACCTGCATAATTATGAAGCGGAATGTGCGGAGTGGTTGCAGAAATGGGCGAATTACTTGGATAGCATCATGAAAATCAATCATTAAAAAGCTATATCAGGATTCAAACCTTTAAAATTTTTATTTAGATATTCTTAATAATTACTTGGTTGTAACTGTTTCCTTGAAATTAAACACAGGCTTTAGATTCAATCTTAATTAATTTTCACTGACCCTCATTAGCTGAATATTGAAAAGGCATGAGAGAATATTTTCATCTTATTTGTCTCAACATTATCAACACAAATATGAATTATTTTTTAGTTGATATTTTGTTTGCTTAGTCGTTTTTTTGAAAAAATAATGGTTTTGAAAAAATGTGATTAATAGTAACTTTTTGGATATAATTTATATACTGTAATGGCTGATTTTACTTGTTTAGAGCATAGATTATGAAAATAATAGAAATAAAAAAAGAGGATATTTTTAAAATTTTAAGTCAGCGTGCTCAACGGTCAGTGAGAAATCTGAAAGATGAGAATTTCGATCAATCGTTATTTTTCCACGAATCAGTTCAGGTCCTGAAAAACATAGAATTTTTTGTTGATAACATCTTTGATCGCGTGATAACAAGCCTTAGTATCTATGAAGAGGCAGTCAAAAATAATGATCAAAAGCGGCTTGATAAGATACATGCAACTTTCAGTACATTACGTTTTCATCGCAATATGATGAAATTACCGAATGTACGATTTAGTGATAATTTTAATATTTTTAAAAAAATCTACATAAATCCAGAAATCCCAAAAAAATTACAGCAACGACTTTGGATGGCAGGAGTGACTGATCTGGAAGAGTTGCACTTACTTAACCAGTCATTTTTTCAAATTGATGACATTAATATTGCAATCGATAGAAATTGGAATGTAGACAGTTTTCCTAAAGAAAAGTGCTTTGATGGTATATCTAAAATTCAAGAGCAAGACGAGCACAATTACATTTCTAGAGGGGAAAAAAGAAAAGAAAGACTGGATCATTTAGGGAAGATGTATCAATCATTTGATTTTTTGCTTGAACAACTAGGCAGTGTGTATGTTCTTTGTGTAGATGTTCGATTTATCAATTCTTATCAAAACCGCAATACCTATAACTTCGAGAATTTTTTTAGTCTCATTTATCAACAGACTCAATTGATAGGTAATATTTTACAATGCTTACCCAACTTTGTTCGTGCAAATACAAAATTTGAGCATGATTTTCATTTAGGCGTGAATTTGCATTGTATTCTCATTTTTAAGCATTCTCCGAAATTTGATGAACAAGGTTTGGTTGATCAGTTGCAATATCTGTTTGATTTATACTTTAGAAACCAATTTTACATACAGGTACGGAACTGGAATGAAGTTGTTCGTAGAAACTTTTCAAATAAAGCAGTTGGACATATAGGTAAGGCGAATCAGGGCAAGATTGAGCATTTTAAGTATTGGATTTTGAGTTATTTTGCTTCAGTGGATCGCTATATCAAGTTGGAGCGTATTAATGATACAGATGGACAACCTTACGAAATTAATTTTAATTTGGATGTGTTGAATTGTGCTATACCTCAAGTTATGGATGTGATTGTAGTTGATCCTAAACCAGCACTTAAATTTCAACAATTAGTCACACAAACAGATGAAAAGAAAATTTGGTCTACTCGCCAATTGTCAAAGAAAATCAAAATACACATAGAGTTGGCTGAATTGTATTACAGTGAGCGATTTGCTGATAACCAATGTTTAAAACAATATTTACTGGATTTTGAAATTATGGCTGCAATGTTGCAGCAGAGTTTTGAGCAGCCATTTTTAATCCCTATATTGCCATCAGATCAGACGTTAACTGACAAAGCGCTTCGGAAATGTTTGAGTCTGACTGGTAAGCGGCTATTGTCGTTGTTGAAACGTAGTAGCTTACTGAACCAATTGTCACTGGACGATAAAAAACGAAATGTCAGTTTGAATGCACTATTAATGTTTGAAAATTTGAACTTTTCCACAAATACACTAATCCTTCATGAATTATTAACTATTGATATTGCTAAATATATTAATAAATTTGCAGTCTTTTTGTATGAACTCCAACATAAGCCGATGAACAGCATTTTTTTAACATCTGAACATAATACTGATTTTAAAATGTGTCTTGAGAACAATTCGGACACATTAAGTTTATATCTTGATCACAAGCGGAAGGTCTGTAATAAGCGTTTAGCGAGTTCACAAAAATATATTCAGCAGCTTTTAACAGAAGACATTTATTTAGTGCATGTGAAGCTAAGTTGTGAATTGAACAGTGGTGTGTTGAACCAAGACAATTTCTCAAAAGTATTTACTAGTTTTTTAAGAATGGGAAAACGTGCTAAACCTCTCAAATGGTTGTTAGGTTACTTGGGCTTATGGCAATTAGATGCTCATAATAATCCATATGTGGATATATACATGTTTCTTGAAAAAGGCTGTGAGAAACAGGTGAGTCATATTGAACAATTGCTATCAGAATATTGGAATAATTTTATTAAAGAAAAGTGCATAAATTTCTTAGGTGTACCGAGTACAAATATCAGACATGCATCAATTGAGTTGCTGCCCATATATCGTTCCAGATCTGAATACGTTGAAAGTGTTTTATTGATTCAGGTTAAAGATAAACATGCCCATAAATTCATTTTGGAAACTCTAATCAAATTTATTGTGTATCGTGATCTGTTTCAGCTTGCTAGCCAAAAAGATGTGCCAAAGGTACTGATCAAAGGATCTAAGATAAAAAATGATAATAGTCGTAGTCAAAAAAATTAACTTTAGCTTGACTCGGTTAGGTTAAGCCATGTGATTTATGCTCAGGCGGTCTAACCGATTTGCTGTCGAGTTGTAGATTGGCCTTAGCGGGTTATTAAAGTTATTAT
The DNA here is from genome assembly GCF_000400715.1 of Acinetobacter genomosp. 15BJ. Taxonomy (GTDB): domain Bacteria; phylum Pseudomonadota; class Gammaproteobacteria; order Pseudomonadales; family Moraxellaceae; genus Acinetobacter. The sequence goes on from NZ_KE007347.1 coordinate 186,481, forward strand.
ATCTATTATTAATTATATACTTATCAAAATTTTATTTTACTATCGATTGATTCTTTACTCATATATATGGGTAAACAAGTAAAGAACTACAGACATGACTGTGATATGAATCCTAACATGATGAGTATCACGACATGAATTTGACTACAGTTCTTTGGAATGAATCCAGTATTTGTACTGCGATTGAAGACTTTGTTTATGATGTCTGTTTTGAACAGATGGATGAACAACAATTCAAACAAACATTGAGTACATTATATGAAGCTTTTCAGCATTTCTATTCAGCACAGCTTCACTACGCTGACTCCATCCAGTATTTTATTCAGTGTAAGTATTGGATTGATCATTTTCTGAATGGCCTATCTGCATCACATATCTTGAATTTTAATATTCAACAGGTTCAAACCCTATGCTGTGTACTCAGCCAATATAAATATGATTATTGGAATGAACATGCTCGCTTTATTCAGCAAGAAGAGCAGAATCGAATTTCACTACATCAGTATCTGACTAAACTCTTTACACATTATTCTGAACTGTTGTTTGTACGTGTGGATTTGGGCTATCTCAAAGAGCAACAGGTTTATATGGGTATCGAGAATGTTCAACAACATATGAGCATTTTAAGAAATCGTATCGCAAATCAAGATGGATGTTTCATGGGATTACAAGGATATGCATGGGCATTAGAGCAGGGTGAAAATAAAGGCTATCATTGCCACTTATTGCTGATCTATGATCCATCAAAACGACAGAATGACTGGTATCTCGCTGATCAGGTTTGGCAAATGTGGAATAGTATTACGGGTAATACTGGCGTGCACTTTAATTGTAATACTACGGAATATAAGCAGCAGTTTATGCGGAATGATCGCTTAGGGGTAGGACCTATTCGGTGCAGTAATCCCGTGGAAGTAAGTAACGCCTTGAATGCTGCCATGTATCTGGTCAATCCTGAAAAGTATGCACAGCATCTACGAGCAAAGATACCGTATATGCGTAGCTTTGGTACAGGTCAATTTGAAGTGCATTGGCGTAGAGGTGTTGCCCAAACCTTGCAGCGATGTGGATTTAAGTCAAACAACGATTAAAAAACTACGGCACTCCTAGTGATATGAACCAATAACCTAGGATGTGTTTTCTCATGACGACCTACAATGAAGCTCAAACCTTTTGTGAAATTGAAAAATTTATCAAGGAGGTGGTGGATGACCAAATCAGTTGTGAACAATTCAAGCAACAAATTGTTCCTTTAATCATCAAGTCTAGACGTTTCTTTATTGCTGGTTATGACTATGTTGATTCCATCATTATTTTTAAGCTGATTGAACGAGCCTTGTTTCAAGCAAATAAATATAGATTGTATGAAAATATTTATGATCTGCCCGATCATGTGATTGAGTCGATGATTGCTGATATCCAGTCGCAATTTGAACGGATACAGGACGGTCATCAATACGACCAAAAAAAGAATAAGGCTGAAACGAAGAAGGTCGAACGCTTCTTATTGAATACCATGCAATACACAGATTGCTTAATGATCTTTCCAATGCGATTTGGTATCAGGGAAGGTGTATCGTCATTAGGATTTAACGGTTTTGAGTGTTATGTCAATGCCATATTAAGAGAGGTCAGGGCAAGGGAGACCAATGTATTCCGTTGCATCCATTCAGTGATTTGGAAGATAAAACATCATCCTGAACAGGGCTACTACCTCCAGATCTACTTTATTTATGCTGGACAAGCACAGGACACGACTTTATCTGACCATGCCAATAAACTGATAGCAAAGTGTGAGGAACTCAGTAATGGTTTTGGTGAAGTCTACATTGAAGAGCAAGCTAAAAAAGGATGGTCAGTGAATTGCCAAGATGACAGGCAGATTCAACGGATCCTGCAATTGCTGAAGAGTGATTTCAATGCGAATAGTAAAAATCATTATTTAAGGGTGATGCTAACTCGCGGCAAAACTTTTAATTGTGAACGCATCCCTTTAAAGCTGAAGTAGCTTTATTTAGTAAAATCGATAGAGTTGTCATCGAATAATGGTCTAAGAATGAATCCGCTTAGACCATTATTAATTTCAGTGGAAAAATACGCCACTTGATCTAGGAGTTGAATACCTAAAAATTATAGGTATAAGTCAAACTGCTGTTGGTGGTGACCGTCACTTCACGCACATATTCAGCCGAACAGCCTAAGTAAACTTTTGCCACTGAGCCATAACGCATATTTTGGTAATCGTAAGTGCCTTTGCTTCTACAATTGCCACGATTGATTAAAACACCTGTGATAGTGGTTGGCGCATCATTCAATGACATGATATTCAGTAAATCGGTATAGCCTGTCATGGAGTATTGTGATTCTTCACGACGGACACGTACCTCAAACTGTTCTTGTACAGTGGGTTCAGCCACTTCCTCAGCATTGTATGATCCATCTTCCAGAAAGGATTTATCAACGGCTGGAAAATCATCTTCAGATTGATGTGTCGTTTCAGAAGCATCGGCAGTGCTATTCTCGCTTGTTTGAGTATCTTTGGGCTTTGGTGCATTGTTGTCTGAATTACATGCGGTTAAAGTCAGTAGCAACATACTGGATAAAACAATAGATGGAATAAAATTCATTACACATGCCTATATTTAATCGAATATTGTGATCTACAGGGTTGGGTGAAAGCCCAACTCTGTGTATTTAATTGTTTGGTCAATCAATTTTTTACTTTTTATAAAAGTGGGAATTACTCATCGATCTTTTTAAATACCTTCTCGATCGGCGTGTAGTTATCCAGAGTGAAATCAAAAGGAATTGGCTTTTTCAGTGGCACATCAAATTTCTTTAATCGGGCATTTTCTATACCGTTGAAATGTTTGCGTTGAAAGGACATGGTGCTCGGTTCAAGGATTGCGATTGGCTCATTTGCAGAATCAGCTTGAGTGTTGTTGGCTTGATAAATGACTAAGCTATCTAATTCCAACTTATGGTTATTGAAGTTAAAAATGTAACCGACATACTTTTGTCCACCAGCCGTAATGATATTTTGTGCTAACTCTGGCGTGGATGGTGCAGTGAAATTCACGATCAGATCAGATGCGAAATTCATATTTTCAAAATGTAATTGTTTCGAGTCAGCATCGTAGTAAACAAAGTTATCAATCGGACCACTTGGTCGATCATTGGGTGTGTAGCTGCTCGGCATGAACTGACTTTGTGAAGAGGTCGCATTTAGACTGATTTCTAAAAGCTTCAGGTCATAATTTAGATGGGTATTTTTACTATCTAGTTCTTTTTGAAGTGTCTGAATACGTTGTTGATATTGTTCTGTACTTTCAAATTGATCTTTTTGTGGTGGAATCACCTGCATCGTCGATCTTATATAATTGATGGCTGTATCATGCGCTGCACGCAAAGAATAGTCATCACCTAAAGCAAAAGTGAATGCAGGAAATTGTTGACCTGTATGTCCAATCACTAAAACTTGATTGTTTTTTAAAGCCAGCACATTTCTTAAATCATTGAGAATGGACTGGAAATGCACGCAGTTTGCACAATAATCTGCAACATCATCATTTTCAGCAAACATCTGCAAACCAGAGATGGTTTTATAGGGCGGATAAAAGGAAAAATACCCCTCATCTTTGATGAGTTCCTGAAAGTCTTCTCCCGTCTTTGTTAGTGGAGGTGTAATTTTATTGCGAGCGATAATTAAAGGAGAAGAAGTAGCCTGTGCAGGGGCATTATCATTCAATGATATTTTTTCAATCTTTTGAGTAAGTTCTTTATTCTCTACATCATCTTGTTGTGGTTTTGAGCAGCCGACCAATGCAAGGCTGGTGAGCAGCGCAATTGAAACGTATTTCATCCTATTATTTCCCCATCCAATATTTTTAAAGTTTTTAAAATGAATTATGAAATTGACTGTAATTTCAAATACATTTTGCTTGGCTGTCAGAGGCTCTAGCTATGCTGTTACTGAGCACAATAAGGACACGCCAAATTAGCTGTGCGACGAATTCCATGATTTTTATCCAGCACAAAACACCACTGACCAAAATGGATGCAGTAGTTAATGAATGCCTTGAATCAATCAGGACACAGCGAAAGCGTGTGATAAGTGAATTGGAATGAAATGCCGAAGAGGCGGAGAAAGTGTAGGGGAATAAAGCACAGTAAAATATGTCATGGTTGACTCCTTGGAATTACAAGAAGTTCTGCTACATCACTGCTAAATAATGGTGGCAGAACGAAAGGGGGTTAGCAGACTGGGATCCAAGGAACCAGCACGCACGAGGCGTCCCCCTCTCGCCCTACCATAGAAAAAAGGGGGACACGAGGGTTCCCACAACATACAAAATTACTTTCATATATCGTGCTGGATCTGCGGTCTGCTAAAACCGACTGACAATGTAGGTCAGTCCTTGCATCATAATCGTTGCTAAAAAACAGGTCAATTGATCTATTTAAGCATCATTCAAAAATTGCCTAAAACTGATGATAAAAAACGCATTCTAAAAAAATACAGATACATAGCATCTAAATGAGAACGGTGCTTCTCCATTTGAGATAGCACCAATACATGCTTCAGCTACATCGCAATCATTTTGCCTGCTTCCCTCAGCAGGCTTTTTTTATTCATTTACAGGAAATATCACAATGAGTTTGCCATGTCCTTATTGCCAGTCCCGAGAGACGGTACAACTGCAATCAACCCAACATTTACCCAGTACCTCAACCAATAACCCTATTTCCAATAGTGTCATGTCACCAATGGCACTGGCCACATTAGGCGTGAGTGTTTCTAAAAGTCTGAACATTCCTCCGATTGCAGGCGCAATTGTTGGAGTGCTGATCGGCGGTATCTGGATGTTGATCACTGAAGATGAACAGCAACAGCCATTACAACCCATTTCACGTAGGCAGTATTACTGCAATCACTGTGATCGCAGCTTTAGCCCAAATTTACGCAATTAAGTATTCAGCAAAATTTAAATCTAATGTTTTTACCCATTTAAAATTGATACAGGAATTATTCTTATGGCGCATTTAGTTGAAACAATGGCATTTGTTGGACAAACCCCTTGGCATGGCTTAGGCAATCAACTCACCCCCAATCAACCGATTGAGGTCTGGGCACAACAGGCAGGTATGGACTGGCGGATTGAATCTTCGGATGTCAGTTATATGGCACAGAACCATCGGGGGCAGAGCATTATTATGCCCTTTGAAGAACAAAGGGTTTTATATCGCTCGGATACACATGCACCTTTATCTGTAGTGAGTCAACGCTTTCAAGAAGTCCAACCGATGGAAATCCTACACTTCTATAAAGATCTGACCGAGCAATCAGGTTTTGAATTAGAAACCGCAGGGGTACTCAAGGGTGGAAAGAAATTCTGGGCATTGGCGAAGACAGGACAAACTTCTGCACTCAAGGGCAAAGATGTGAGTCATGGCTATATTCTTCTGGCTACCGCTTGTGATGGCACACTCGCCACCACAGCTCAATTCACTTCAATCCGCGTGGTGTGTAACAACACTTTGGCGATTGCACTCAAAGGACAAAACACCAGTGCAGGCGTAGTTAAAGTCCCACACAGTACCAAATTCGATGCTGAGAAAGTCAAACAGCAACTCGGGATTTCAGTGCGTGCATGGGATGAACACATGTATGAAATGAAGCAGCTCAGCCAACGTAAAGTCACCCAACAGGAAGCAGCAGCCTACTTTGATGCGGTGTTTAATAACACTAACTTGAGTATGGCTGAACAGGATGAAAGCATTATTCAATTCTATCGTAATGCAGCCATGCCAAATCAAACAAGCCCATCCAAAGCAGACAATAAAACTGAACCGAATGGACGTGCCATGTCGAAAGTCATGACTATGTTTAACGGACATGGACGTGGGGCAGAACTGAGCTCAGCTAAGGATACAGCTTACGGTTTACTGTGCAGCATCACCGAGTTTTGTGATCATGAACGTCGAGCCATGAGTACCGATCATCGACTCGATTCAGCATGGTTTGGCGCAGGAGCAGCAATCAAGCAACGTGGTTTAGAACAAGCACTTCGAATGATTGCCTAAATTCAGTTTCAGTTAAGCCAGCTCCATTAGCCTAAGCATACGGTAACACCGTACAAGCATAGCAACACCTTTAGCCGCACCCTCAGATGCGGCTTTTTTTATGCCCAAAATTTAGCTTTTACGATTTTACTCATACAGGAATAGTTACAATGAATAGTCATACTCAAATTCAAAACACTTTAAACCATCCACCTTTACAACCTTATTCACCAAACCTGAATCCACCCACCCAACAGCTTGAGGTGGGAACTCGAACTAAAAGTGACCGACTGAATACGCAGCCACGAAAAACCAAAGCACTCACAGCCAAACGCCTTGCCAATACTAAACAGCTCAATTATCAACAATGGCTAGAGGTCAGAAAACAGGGCATTGGCAGTAGTGATGCGGCAACCGCCTGTGGACTCAATCCCTATATGTCGATGCTAGAACTATGGATGATTAAGACAGGTCGGATGCAACAAAATATCGAGGACGAAAGCGCAGGCTATGCACCGTTGTATTGGGGCAAGCAGTTAGAGCCGCTTGTAGCAGAATACTACAGCATGCACACCAACAATAAGGTGCGTCGAGTCAATGCAGTCTTACAACACCCCGATGAAGACAAACACTTTATGCTTGCCAATCTGGACTATGCCGTGGTGGGCAATGGCGAAGTGCAAATATTAGAGTGTAAAACCGTTGGAGAATATGGCTCAAAACTGTGGCGAGATGGTGTGCCATTGTATGTCCTCTGCCAAGTCCAACATCAATTGGCAGTGACAGGCAAACAAGCTGCACATATCTGTGCCTTGGTTTGTGGGCATGAAACTAAAATCTTTAAAGTGACCCGTAATGAAACGGTGATTCAGCACATCATTAATGCGGAACGTCACTTCTGGCAATGTGTGGAATCAGGTATTCCTCCCAGTGTCGATGCTTCTGATTCAGCAGCCAAAGCCTTGCAACAACTTTATCCAGCACAAACGCCATTACTAGTAGAAGACCTCAGTCAAAATGAACAAGCCAACTATTTATTCAACCAACTGTTAGAAGAGCGACACAAAGTCGAGCAACACCAACAGTATTTTGATGAGCTGAAACATCAACTGCAAATGCTGATGAAAGAAGCTGAGCGAGCAGTGTTCACGGGTGGCTCAGTGACGTGGAAAAAATCACAGGACTCCATCAGCCTAGACAGTAAATCCCTGCTTAAACAACACCCTGAATATTTACAGCAGTTTCCACAAACCAAAGTGGGAACACGAAGATTTCAGATTTATCCGAATGGTGGATAGAGCAGATACGTATATCCAGCATTTCTTTCTTAAACAAACGTATCAACCACCAGAGCCACGTCAAACAACCCGATCCCATACCTCAACAGGTATGGGATTTTTTTATGCCCAAAATTTTAAACAGCTATACAGAGGACATCACCATGATTAAAGGCTTAGCAATTACACCACCCGTTTTAGGTCGTATTAGCATCGGCAAAACTGTCGAAAAGAATGGTAAACGTCTGCCTGAAAAGGATGACCAGTTTACCATTACCAGTCAAATCCAAAATAAAGATGGGTGGGTCAAACATCCGCTCGATGAACAGCTTCGAGCAAAAGCGCCGAATCAAAACCAAAAGCTAAGAAGCATTCCTGTTCGTATGATCTTCAATGATCCTGAACTGAATCTACGGGCAGAGTACAGCCTGTTTGACCGCCAGACTGGACGTTTAATCTGTTCAGGTAATGGCGAAACCTGCCAGCGACTCGGACAAAATGGCATTGAACAGCATTCATGTCCATCCCCTGATTTATGTCCATTGGCACAGGGTGGATTATGCAAGCCTTATGGCAGACTTTACGTCAATTTAGATGAATCGGATGAGTTTGGCACATTCATCTTTAGAACCACAGGTTTTAATAGCATTCGTACTTTGGCAGCACGGCTTCGTTACTATCATGCAGCTTCAGGTGATTTACTGTCATGTTTGCCTTTGCAACTGACTTTACGAGGCAAGAGCACCACGCAAAGTTATCGTACTCCAATCTACTACGTGGATTTAACCTTATGTGATGGTGTGAACTTGCAGGAAGCAATTAGTTCAGCCAAACAGATGGATGAACAGAGTAAGGCAGCAGGGTTTTATCAGGAGGCATTAGATCATGTGGCACGACAGGGTTATGGCAATGCCAGCTTTGAGGTGGGAGGTGAAGAGGGCTTGGATATTGTTGAGGAATTTTATACAGATGAATCAAGACCAGAGCAGTCTCAACAAACACATGAACTGAGCCATGTGCAAGATATTCAGAAAGGCTTGCAGCAGTCGGTGCAGGCTTTGAATTGATTGTATGGAAGCAGGACGTTTTTTCTTACAGCGAGCTCTATTATTTGAGCGAAATTGCGCTCGCATCATTGATTGGGAGAAAAACATCATGAATGCGTTCACAGGTCAAACTTTTCAGGTACATCAACTCATTAGTATTAAACAAGTGGTAGAGTACACAGGTCTTAGTCGTTCTACTGTTTATGACATAATGAACGAAAAATCTCCATACTACGATTCTACTTTTCCAAAGAAAATTAAAATGACACAAAATCGTATTTGTTGGTCAGCTTTAGAAATCAATCAATGGATTGAGTCCAAGATGGCTGAACGTTGAGAGGGCTCATGCTCTCTTTTTTTCAAAATCGTATTCAAGATGTGTAAATATCGGAGTAAAGTTGAGCTATTTACCGCTAAAGTTTGATTAAAATGGCAGAGTAAAGCTGAGCCACTATACAGCTACACTCTTCTTATATGGGAGAGGAACCTCATAAGGTTGTATACATAGAACTCTATACCAAAGCAAGGATTAACTCAATTACAGGGAAAATATGCCTGCCTGTCCAGTCGGTGCAGATGAGGTAATTCTGGAAGCATTGGAACGATTAGGAATAAAATATACTTTGGTGAGTTTGCTGTTGCATATTTGGCAGGGAAATCAACGTAAATCCCTGCTTCTTGAGAAATTGAAACGCCATGTCTATTTTAACGATATTTATCTGCGGGGCGTAAAAAATTAATGTTTGAGTTGCATAAGACTTTCCTCACTGCTCTATCGTTACTTTGAGTTAAAAGAGTCTAACTGAATTAATGATTCAAAATTTTCAAGTAGATCAGAATGATATTTAGCTAAATAATTTTTTATATTGTTGTTTGATATCATTTTTCTAAGATATCCAATTGCTAAAACTAAATTTAATGTAGTCTGGGCATGATCTTGTTCAATAGATTTATATTGCAAATGTAAGTGTGCAATATCATTTTCTATTTTTTTGATTGCATCACTAGATGTACCATTTTTATTTGATTTTTTGGATGGAGTTACCAAAAAATTAGGGTTTGTTGCGACTAGTAATGCTTTTGCATAGTTCACTGTCAGATTATTTACAGATAGCATAATTTCTACACACTCAAGTTGCCTTATTGGTTTCATTTTTTTTAGTATAAAAAAGACCTGTTGAGATATTTCTCTATCTTTTAATAATTCAATAACTTCTGGACAAACTCCATTAAGAAGATTAACTTTTGATTTAATATATCTAACATCAATATTAAGTGTTTTTGCAAGTCGCTCCTCATTGACTCCACGTTTAATTGCCTTTCTAATCATCAGGTGCTCTTGAACTGTTGCTAGGCGATTCGTTTGTTTATTATGGGTATAACTCTCATCATCTGTTGACATTAAACAGGGGACTTCTGTGAACCCCAACTCTTTTAAAATTTCAAAGCGCATGTGGCCATCAAGTAGAGAATACATTTGTTTCTCACTCTGTATTTCAAAAATAGATAATGGTTCAATAATGCCTACTTCAATAATTGAAGCTTTGATTTGCTTATACTTTCTAGCATATCGATTATGTTCAGCTAAAAATTTAGTTACTAATATTTGTTCAATTGGGATATATAATGGTTCTAAATTAAATGCGATTTTTATTTGTTTCATGATATGACCCGACTTAAAGCATTTGCTCATTAAGATATTGAGGGAGACTATCCAATGATTCAGCACGTAATAGGGTGGAAAAATGTTCGTCTTTTCTTAGACGCATTAATGCCCCTGTAATAAATGCTAATTTCTGCTGATTTTGCTCTGATTTTTTGACAGCGATTTGTTGTCGTTGGACTTCTTTTTGATAGGTCCTGACAATATCATTTGTAGATACCTTATTATTTGTTTGATATTGTCCATAGCCAAGACTTTTACTTGAATTCTGTCTGCGATCAATAACTTTTTTTGCCTGTAGGAGTTGATTACCCTTTAATTCGCCTGATTCATAAGCTTCCTGTAATGCAATTTGCATATCTAGATTATTATTTGCTGTTTTACTTATTGTAATAGCTACACTTAAAGGAATACGTTTTTGTTCGACTGCATACAGTAAGCGCTCCTCTCCACTTTTTAGTAGGGTAATAATGCCCTTAATGTAGTCAGGGGTTAATCCCGTTTTTTGTGCAATTGCATATTTGTCATAACCCAGATCTGATAGTCTTTCAATACTACCCAGTAGATCCAGTGCTCGATGCTGTTTTCTTGCAATATTCTCTACAAGACTCATTATTAAAGCTTCTTCTTCATCAACATCAATAATTCTTGCAGGAATCTCTATTTCTCCAAGAGCTTTAAAGGCTTTTATTCGTCCTTCACCACAAATAAGCTGGTAAGGTAGATTTCCAGTGACATTTTGTGTAACAGTAATTGGCTTTTTTAAACCCACAAGGCGAATACTTTCTACAATTTCCGCAAATACTTTTTCATTCCGTTCTCTAGGGTTCAAGACTTCTATTTGTTCAATTTTGATAAAATGAATTGTTTCATTTTTAATTGGATTCATGCTATTAATCTCCATTTAACGTGTTCTGCCATGCCATATAAGAAATTAAGATTATCAAAACGATAACTGTCTAGTTCAATTGGATTAAATTCGCCGAGACTTATCTTTTCTTGCATAAAATCGAGTCTTGGTAATAGGTAATAATCCTTAACTGCTGTATTTGTCTGGTTGAGTCTAACTACAACTGTAATATCAGGGTTAAGTGTTGTATCAAATCGAACTTTCCATCGGTAATTACCACTTGATAGTTGATGTGATCGGGTAAGTACTAGAGAAATACTAATTTCATCATTGATGAAAATAAGATCAGTTAAAGGATCTTTATGAATGATACCTTTCAACTTTGTCATTTCTTCAATAGCTTGCTGTGTAATTTCAGGATGAAGACGGCGTAAGAATTTATTTACTTTAAGGTATTGGTAATCACGCTTAGGTGTAAAACCAACAAGTTCATAAGCTCTTAATAGACTACCAAAGCGATTTGAATAAACGGAAGTTGTGGGAACATCATCCGATTCATTAATGATAAGACCAGATAGATAGCCATGTTTTTGATAAAGAAGTTTGAGTTGCTCTAGTAGTTCCTGCTCTGTATATCTGCGAGAACGTTCACGGATAATACCTTGGGCGGTATAAAATATATCGACAGGGACAATAGCTTCAAAGGCATTATCTTTTCTGATCCATTGTTCTTGTGGATTTCGTATATGGATTTTCTTTAATTTGTTAGATGTTCTATTAAATACATTATGTCCAATGTATTTAGGGTTGGTTAAAATTTCATGTACTGTGTCTCTTGTCCATGCTCGGTTAAAGTCAGTTTTAATCCCTTTTTCATTTAGGCGGTAAGCGATATGCTTTTCGGATAGGCTTTGATTAATAAACCAATCATAGATTTGATGGACAATTTCAATCTCTTCCTCTGGACCTGGTATAAGAATTACACGATCCATTTGGAAGCTTTTATGTTGTCCCATTTTAAGTGAAATAGTTTTACCATCATGAGTGATTAACGCCCGTCTTAAACCAAAGCCAGCAGTTCCACCTTGTCGAAATCCCATTTGTATTAAGCGGCATTGACCAATAAAGACTTTGTTGGATAGTTCTCTACTGTATTCACCAGCCATTGTTCTTTTAAAACTTTTCATGGTCGTGGAAAAGAATGTGCCATCATTCGCAAATTGTTCTGCACAATAAATGATTTCTATTCCTGCTTGACGGCATGTGTATTCATAATAGGCACTTTCATCAGCATCTTGAAAGCGTCCCCAACGACTAATGTCATAAACAAGAATTAAGTTAAAATCGATATTATTTGATTGAACATCTTTAAGTAACTGTTGAAGGCTAGGACGCCCATTGATATTAAGTCCACTTTTTCCATCATCTTCGTAAGTTCTTACAATTTCAATATTATGTTTATCCGCATATTCACGAATTTTATCAGCTTGGTTTAAGGTAGAATTTTGTTGAAGATCAGTAGACATCCGAACGTATTGAGCTGCTCGGATACGAGGCTCTAAATTTAAGCTTCCTTGTTGACAGGTATTTGTTTGGTTCATACGATTGACCTAAATCAAAGGGCTATTAACAGTTTAGATTGACCTAAATCTGTTAATAGTTTTCATGTAAATTAAAGCCTATCAATAAGTTATTGAGCTGCCTATAGAGTCAATATTGACATTTCAATATGCTTAACTATTTGATAATGCTTCTAATTTAATGGTTATTGAATCCATATTGTCAGTAAACTCAATAATGGTTAGACGATAACTTTTTGATTTTAATTGTAATTTTATAGGCAGATTGCTTTTTGATAGAGCTATATTGTTATCGTTTTTTTTTCCTTTCCTACGATTTCGTTGATATTCTGGATTTTTCTCCCACCATTTTTTACTCGCTATAGCTTGCATTTCTGGGTAATCAGGATCGGTTTGCATTTTGTTCTTATGCCATATAGATTTACCTTCTTTTTTGCATTCATTATTGGGGCAGTATTTCTGATTTGGATGTTGAGGTAAGGGAGTGAATAAACAATTACATATCAGACATTTACGGGGTGCGGAAGTATTCATAACAAATTACCTTGATATTAAAAGGAATTTGTATGATTACTTGATTTAAGAAACTAAGCTTAAATTCTCTTTTTGAGAGGTTCATTTAATAAGGTCCTAAAAATCTGACCCCATTAAAATGAATCAAATGAGTTGGGGCATCTGCGACCCAGACTTCTGTCTCCCATGCAATATCACCTAAATATTTACGCATAATTGCACGATCAGGAAAGGCTGTGACATACACTAAACCAGCGGATGAATTTGCAAATAACTGAGCCAGTTCCTCATGACGTTTGCCATCTACAGGACCATGACTGGTGACTGATTCAATCAGAATCAACCAATCCTTTTCAGAAAAATACAAAACAACGTCTGGCATCTTACCGTGTTTGTTGATTGTTACTCCTAGCTCTGCTAATAGGGTTTCATTGAAATGGCCTACTTTTGAGCCTGTATCGCCAGCATAGATCAGTGTTGAATTAGGTGCAAATCGAGGTGCAAAATCTTCAATGATCTTTTTGATTAATTCACTATGAGAACCTGGTGTAAGAAGAATTTCAGTATTGCTATCAATCTGTACAGGAACTAATAAATGTTCTCTTTCCTTTGCGTATTTAGAAACCAACGTATCTCGATCTGCTAAATATTTTTCAATGTTGCTTTCCCATTGATCTGTACCAAAGTTCTGCAACAAGACTTTAGCATTGGGCTCAATTTGATACACGGTTTTTCCACTGTTGACAGGGCGATTCGGCTCATATGGATTATAAAGAATCAATCCAGCACTAACGAACTGATGTAATGTTTGTCGTCTTACTGTCTCACGAGAATTTGGTGCATATTGCTTTTGATAGTTCAAATTCATCCAGTCCATGATAGGCGTGACACCCATCAACGGAGCTTTTAAATCCTGCCATTTTCCATCAGGTTGTAAATCTAAAAGAGCCAAGAGAGTTAAAGCTGAACGTTCTTGTTGCTGTTTAGGTGGAAAGCCCAATTGTTTTAAAATAGAAATTGCATCAGAAATATATTGATGGCTTTCAGACATTTTGAACTAACTCCATGACTTTCTGATCAATTTGATCTTGCTGTATCTGCTTGTATTCATTTGCCCATAAGCCCAATATTTTTAACTGTTCAATATTAGGGTAGGGTAGTTTTTTTAGATCACCGACATTGATTTGTGTATGACCGCTAAACTGGCGGAAATATTGGTCTACGATATTGCTGTTTAGGTAAATAGTTAAACCCAGTGCAATTTCAGAATTTAAGCCTGCTTTTTTGATATGAAAAACATTGAGGTGGTTTTCAAAAGCGAAATACGAATAATCTGTTAATAAACTTTGATCAAGGAAATGAGCAACAATACGATGCTTTTGTTCCTTTGGTGAAAAACGTCTAACAATACAATAGTCACCAGCTTGGTAAACCATTTTCATTGTTTGTTCATTGAGCCTAAGTGCGTTAGGTTTTTTATGCTGAGGATTTATCCAGACCAGAGATGAAATACCATCAAAGTGGCTAGGGTAAAATAGGGGCACATGCTGATCTTTAGGAAGATCAAAACATAATTCCTCTTTAACCCTGAAATCTACAACTGGACCTGTAGAGACCTGTAAACCTAATTCTTCCAAATTGGAAGAAAATAGCTGGTTGAGTTGAGTATCAGATTGAGCTGTAGTGGGGATATGAATAAATTTATCCTTATCAGCAGGATATACAATTTTAGAAAATGGATAAGATTCTTTCTTTAAATTTTTAAAACTGGAATTAGTAGAATGACTTATACACACGTCACTATCTTGAGTGGAGCCTTTCTGTAAATGCATAATAATATTTTCTTGCAAGATACTTTCATCTTGGAAAACATCTTGTCGAGATTCAAAGGTATGAATGGTTTTAATTGCTGAACGTTCTAAGATGAATTCTCTAAAAGGTCTAAAGTAAGTTCCATTACAGAAACTACGAGGTAAAATGACAACAAGTTCACCCTGATCTGCCAATAGTTCTAAAGATAAGGCAACGAAAGCAGCATATAGGTTGACGACCTCAATACCTAATTTCCCTAATAATAAACGCTCTTTAGATTTGGCATTAATTTTTTTATAGGGTGGGTTAAGAATAATCAGGTCATAGGACTGTCTTTTTTCCAAAAGACTTTGATAGGCAAAATCTATAAAGTTTTCATTACATGCTTCAAGTTTTGCTGGTTTAAACATTTCTAAATTATGCTGAAGTGTAGTAATGAGTTGTTTATCTAATTCTACTGCGGTTACATCAAAAGAGCTATGAGGGTAGGTGTCCTGAATCCTTTGGAGTAAAGCACTACTTAGGCAACCGATACCTGCTCCTGCATCTAAAATTTTGTACCGTTCTTTGTCTTTAAGCTCAAATAATGATGCCATAAAAACGGCAATTTCAGTAGGCGTAAAATATTGTCCCAAGCTTGCTTTATGCTGGGAAGTAGTGTGTGTGGAGTATGATTGTCGAATCTGATCAATATTCGCAAGTACGCTATTCATGAAATGAGTATAAAAGTCGATGCAGTTTTCAGTAGTCTATCATTGATTGAAATAATCTTTTGGTATTTTTGGTTGAGCACGTCAATTTATGTCGTAAGTTTTGTTGGTGGTTTTATATTTAATAGAGTGCTGGCTGAAATAATTCAATTTATGCTGAAAATTAGTGGTATTCGCAATAAGTTCCTTTTTTTTTGTTGTTAGTCCGTGTATAAAAGATGAAATTTAAAATTTATTAAAAATGAGGATAACGTGTCAAATTTGAATGTCTTTCTTAGTTATTGTCATGAAGATGAACAATTCAAGTTAAAATTACTGAAATATTTGAAACCAGTCTTGAAAGGGTTTAACGCTTCACTTTGGCATGATGGAAATATTTTGACAGGGCAATCTTTAGAAGATTCAATTCAAGAAGCTCTTGAACAAAGCACAATATTTATTTGCTTAATTAGCTCAGATTATTTAGCTTCGGATTATTGTATTGACAAAGAATTAGAATATGCACTTGATAAGCAAAAAATTGGTAAGGCAAATATATTCCCAGTAGTTTTAAGAAAGTGTAACTGGACTCATACGATTTTTTATGATTTGAAATGTCAACCGAAAGATGCGAAGCCAGTAATTAAGTGGGATGATGAAGATGATGTTTATACAGAAATTTCTGATGAACTAGCAAAGGTATTAAAAAGTTTGACTAGTAATAATATTAAAAAAAAGTGAATTAACAATATCTAGTTGCTATTCTAGTGGGTTAATTTCTTTTGATAAATACTTGAATGATCTGGGAGTTACAATAAAACATTCTAAGAAAGATTTTATAACAATAGATGATATTTTTGTTTATCCTGATATTAAATGTGTTGATGATAATTTAACAGTTAAAAAATATAAGTGGACAGTTGGTGAAGTTTTAGATAAATATAATTATATTTATTTCCTAGGTAATGAAGAGTCTGGAAAAACAACATTAATGAAAAGATTGGCTAAAGATTATCTATGTCAAGGTTATAGTCCAATTATTGTTAATGCAGAAAATCTTAAAAATATAGATGAAAAACAAATATTACAAGATTTTAATGAAAGATTCGGTTTGAGTTTTTCCATGGATTCAAGCAAAACAATTTTACTTATTGATAATTTTTCAAAACAACGTTTAAAAGATAATGTTTTAGATAGATTTTTAAGTGAAATTACCGAAAAGTTCTTTAAAGTTTTTATTTTTGTTGATAAAAACAATTTTTTTATGAATAGTAATAAGTATTTAAAATATAAACTTAAAGAGGTTGAAATATTAAACTTTGGATATGCAAAGAGGAATGAGCTTTATAAGAAATGGTATAGTATTGGTGAAGATATAGATGTTTTAAAAACTGATAATGAAATGTATGGTAAAATAGATACACTGGCAAATCACTTTGATATCTTAATGAAGAAGAATATAATGGACTCTAGGCCGATTTATATTCTAACTATTATTCAAACATTAGAAAATATGAGTACAAATAATAATTATCAGCTAACTTCATATGGGCAATGCTATTATGTATTGCTAACAGGGATGCTTAAAAAAGCAAATATATCTTTAACGAATGATTTAGATGGTTTTTTAAATTTCTTATCTTTTTTAGCTTATTATTTGTATGCTCATAATCTAGAGTCAATTTGTGATGAAGAATTAAATCAAATTATAGCTGAGTATTCTAGTAAATATATTGCCCCAAGAGATATTAAAAAAGTTTTATTGAGTTCGGGTGTGTTTGTCACTCCAGACGATGATTCAATGCGTTTCTCACAAAAGTATTTATATTATTTTTGTTGTGCTAAACACTTGGCCGATAATGCTATTGAATTAGCTGATGAAATTACTCTACTTTGTAAAAATATGCATAATGAAAATAAAGCTAATATATTAATTTTTTTAGTTCATCATTTAAGATCAACTAATATTTTACAAGAAATTCTTAATCATGCTATATGTTTAATGGATGGTATTTCTGTTTTTGATATGAACCTTGAGCAATGTAAGGCGTTTAAAGGGCTATTAGGAGAAGAAATTCAAAAAGTTGTTTATGAAGATAAAAATTCTGAGGATCAACGAGAACTTTATTATAGGAATAAAGAAAAAATAGAGGATGCGAATGAAAATTCTGATTTGTTCGATCTTTCTGTTGATGAGAAAGAATTAGATATTAAAAAAAGTGAACTTGAAGAAAAAATAGATTTTAGTTTATTTCAACAAGCAACTTCATCAATTAGAAGCATCGAAGTCCTTGGTCAGATAGCAAAAAATAGACACTCTTCAATTAATAGAAATGATTTAAGTGACATACTAATGGTTGCATATGATAACGGCCTTAAAGTTTTGAATTTCTATTTGAATATATTTAAAGATACAGAAAATGATCTAAAAGAGTTTATTAAGTCAATTGTTTCTGATAAAGGAGAAATATCTCCTGAAGAATCAAAAAAAGTTGCAGAGAAAATTATACATCAAATTTGTTTTAGTATTTGTATGTATATTATTCAACTTATTTCCAAGTCTACTGCACATAGCCAATTATTGGAAATATCAGAAAAATTGACAGAACAAAAAGATACACCAGCTTACTTTCTTGTTGATTTATATTCACGACTGATAATTCAGAAAGAATTGCCAAAATCTTTGATTAAGAAGATTAAAAAAGAGAATGAAAATAATCCATTAGTATATTCATTGTTACAACAGTTAGTTGTTGGTCATCTATATCTTCATAATGTTGATTATAGAGAAAAACAATGGATTCAGGACAACATAAATGTTAAGGTTGCCGATCAAATCAGAGCTACAAGCAATCAAGCATTGAAACAATTGAATTAAATTTTACACATTCTATAGGTTTGCTATAGAATGTGTTTATTATTTTGTAATATGCACTATTAAGGAAGAGATAATTTTAATATTTATAAAGAAATATACTAGAGGTTATAAATTTTAATTTGATACCTCGTATTTCTTCCACCACCCTCCAGTTTCACAATACAGCCTTTTTCTAGTAAATTAGTGAGATGGCGAGTTGCAGTCGCTCGACTGACTTTCGCTACTTTCTGATATTGGGATGCACTTATCCCATGCTCAAAACCATTCTCCCCACCATCAAGCAGTCGATTTAAAATCTTTCGCTGTCCCTCATGTAAATCTACTTCTGGAAAAAACTGCCAAAATGTACTTTTTAGAAGTGTCCTTTCAATACTCTTTAATGTCTGCTCAAGGCTTTCATTGAGTGCCTGTAAAAACCAAACTAACCATGCTGTAATATCAGAATCACTTTTTTGAGTGGCTTCAAGAATTTCATAATAACTCTTACGCTTATTTAAAATGACAGGTGACATCGCATATAGACGAATACTTTGTTGATCCATTTGAGCTAAAGCTAAGTCAGTCAGTGTACGTGTAATACGTCCATTACCATCATCAAAAGGGTGGAGTGTCACAAACCACAGGTGAGTTATTCCAGCTCGAATCAGTGGGTCAAGCAGGGTATTGGTTCTGCTGTTATTAAACCACTGGATAAATTCATCTAAACGTTGCTCTAAACCATCTCGTGGTGGAGCTTCAAAATGCACAGTAGGGTAGTCCATCCGTCCAGATACAACCTGCATAGGTTCATGTCCACGTAATTGACCAATACGAATACGCTGCATTGTCCAGTCAGTTTCATTAAATAGCCATTGGTGCCACCGAAATAATCTTTCAGTAGATAGGCCTTGTTCAAAATTATTTAAGGCATCTAGCACGATATTGGCTAGACCATCTGAACGCTCTGAGCTTGGATAGGGGTACTCCAGCGAGACACCTAGACGTTTTGCGAGAGATGAACGCAGCGAATAAACATTCAGAGTTTCATTTTCAATCGCTGAAGATGAAACAAGATTAGCAATCAGGTTGTCTAGGATAAGGTGTTCTTTTTCAGGGTTATGCTGACTTTGCCCGAGCAAGATGCCGATTTTTTGATGAATGTGTCTGGTAAGAGGAAGAATCTTTTCATCTTTCCACGTAAAGACTGTCCAGTTGGGGTGTTTCCAAATCCAGTCATCATACATGATGGTCATTCCTTGATAGAACAAAGAGGAGTGAGTAGATTGTAGTGTATATTTGACTCATTGAGTGAGTCAAATAGGTGATTTAGATTGTTGTGAATGATAGAAATCATAGAAGTAATTTTAAGTAAAAGTATTTCAAAATTTCTAGTAACTATTGATTGGATTAAGTCTGGTTTCATTTGTAAAAAATATATAACAGATGGTATGCTATATTAGATAGCTATTTAAAAAATAAGTATTTTTTGGAGTATGGTTAGTAGTGAACTACCTTAATGAAGGATTGCAGATCCGTAAAGAAAAAATTCAGGATGCAGTGAATTATTTAGATCAAACAGAAGTATTATTTCAGCAATTTGGACAACAAGAACTGACTCATATTACACAGAAGTTTGATGATATACAAAAATCATTAGAGTCTGGTGAAGAAGTTAAATTGGTTGTGATTGGTGAGTTCTCTCGAGGGAAATCTACTTTAGTTAATGCTTTACTTAACATTTTATTATTGCGGTCAGCTCAAGAAGCAACTACAGCAATCAATACGTTTGTACGGAGATTGCCAGAAGGTGTAGAGCATCGTTTTATTCGTATCCATTTTCAAGATGGAAATATACAAGATATTGAATGGTTAGAAAATGACACTGATACTTTGGAAAAATGGAGTACAGAATTAGATACGACTCATGCAAGTGCTAGACAACAACTTGATCGTATTGAAATTTTTACTTCACATCCATTGTTAGATCAGGGGCTTGTATTGATTGATACGCCAGGATTGCAATCCGTAGTTGAATATCATGAGGGTATTACCCATAGAGCGATTGATGAAGCTCATATTGCAATTTGGGTGCAAAGTACACAACAATTGGGTGGTAATGCAACAGAATGGCAGTTTTTATCGGGTACTATTCGTAAAAATTTTAATAAATTTCTGACAGTAGTAAATATGTGGGATAGTGTTCTCGAACCACAGGATCCATTTGACCAACAAAAGTCATTAGCAGAACGAGAGTCACAGAAATATCAACATGTAAAAAATAATTTTAGAAAAAACTTATTTGATATTTCTGAGCAAGATTTAGATGTAATGACCAATAATGAACATCTTATTGGAGTAAGTGCGGCGTGGGCATTGTCCAAGGAACAGGATAAAAGAGAACGTTCTAATATTAGTATATTATCAAAAAGAATCAGTGATATGCTCTCAACAGGTGAAGCATTAGATGAAATTTATAAAAAGCCTTTACGTACTTTGGTTTCGATTCAGACAGAATTAAGTGAGTTTATTCAAGAAGAATTACAACAGTTAAACTCCAGCCAGACTATTGCTGAAAGACAGCGAGAAAGTGAAAAACTTGATTTAGAAATCAAAAATTTACAGCAAGAGCTTAAGATTACTAACGATAATGCACGGACAGAGCATCATCGGGTAGCAACATATTTAATTGCTGATTTAAAAGAGAAATTGATTTCGCCTTTAGAGGATTTACAGGCGGATATTGAAAGTCAGGTGACTGTACGATATGTAGAGGGTCAAATTGTTAAAGGAAGTCGGAACATTCAACTTCCAAGCCAATTACAACAGCAATATGAAATTGCAGTTGTAGAGGTAAATAGTACTATGAAGCGGCAAAGTAAAGATATCGATGCACAGTTAGCAGATTTAAGAGCGGATTATGCAAAAGAGTTAGAAGAACATGCCGCACATTTAAAACAAAGTATTTCAGGCATTAATTTTAGTTTACCAAGCTTAGATTTGAGTTTTGATGTTGATTTTAGTGAAATCAATAGTTATTTCTCCGAGCAAGCAAAACTTGAGCAAGAGATTTTGCAAAAAAGACAGGAAATTGAAAAACTTGAGCATGATATTGTAAATAGCCAAGCTAGTCCAATGGCTTTGGAGAATGCAAAAAATTCATTGTTACGTGCAGAGCGAGCAAGAACAAGTTTAGGCGGGAGACCACAAGCTCAGCAAATCACACGTTCACGTACTGAACCAAGTTGGGGGATTTTTGGATGGATGGGCTTTACCAAACAGGTAAATTATATTGATTATGATGAAAGCAATGTTTTGAAATGGGAAACAGAATATAAGGAAACCCAGCGAGCGATTGCAAATAAAGAAGCTTTTCTAGAAAAAGTTCAAAAAGAGGAGGAGGATAAAGGACGTAAACGTATGAGTGCTGAGCGTATTCAACAAAAGTATGAACAAGAAGTTGCAAAAGTTGAGCGTCAGCGTAAACGTATTGAAGACCAAATGAATGCCAGTCGTCAGCAATTGATTGAAGACACACATCAACAGTTATTACACAATACATCAGGTGTTTTAGTTCGATTTATCCGTCAATTACAAGAGCAGGTACAACCTCATATTCAACAGGTTTTTGATGAGCAGTTGAATTTGTTGCAACGCCAAGTCAAAGAGCAATTGGAAGAACCATTAAATGCAAAATTGATGCAACGAAAACAAGTACAGGATTTAATTGTGCAAGGACAAGCCAAAATAGATGCTCGTAGAGTTGATCTACAACAAGGTTTGTCTAAAACGAAATCTTTAATTTCCATGACACACGATGCTTTGGAAAGTAGTTATTAAATCCTGTGAGAAAAAGACATGACAGCACATCAGCATATTCAAGACATGATAGATGAACTTCCTGAGCGGCATCAGGGTTTGGTACAGGATATTTGGCAAAGTTTTAATGACCAAGGGCAAAATTTAACTTTGGCATTGGTCGGAGCGTTTTCAGTTGGGAAAACTAGCCTCTTAAATAGTTTATTAGGTGAGCGTTGGTTGTTTACTGCACAGGAAGAAGCCACTGCATTACCGACCTTGATTCAGTATGCTGAAAAGCAGGATATACAACTGATTTATACTAACCAAAGTAGTGTAGAGCTAGACCGTGAACAGTTTTGCAAAGTGACAACCATTGCACCTGATAATGCAAAATATGCTATGTTATCTTTACCTCAGGATTGGTTGAAATGTTTAAAAATCATAGACTTACCTGGGTTTGGATCAATTTCAGAGAAACATCAGGCTTATACAATTGCTCAAATCCAGCAAGCAGATGCAATTTTATACTTGCTTGCTCCCCGTGGAGCATCATCTTCGGATATTGATGCAATTAAGCTGATTCGCTCATATGGCAAGCATGTTTTGGTATTGGTTAATCGTTGGGATGAAGTTGAAACTGCGGTGAGCTTAGGTGAGAAAAAACCTGATTTGGATAAATGGTCGGAACAGATCAAAATTGCAACTGGTTATGATGTACCATTAATCTGTAGTCATAGTAATGGATTAAATCACGAACTGATTCTAGATTTTATCAACCAAGCAAAAGAACAAGTCAATATTATTAGGACTAAACGTTTATTTGCTGAGTTACGCCCTCGTCTCGAGAATATTTTAGGCCATAATCAGGAACAGCAACAAGCCAATCAACTTTTGGATGAGCAGCAGAGCCAAACATTACACCAATTATTTTTACAGAAAAAAGAAAAAATTATTGATATAAAAAAAGATTTATATCAACAGCAAGAGCAGCAACAACATGATTTACAACGACTGATAATAGATATTTTTCAAAGAAAAAAAAATAATTTGCGTGTGGTGCTAAATGAATTAAAAGTGACCCCTGAACAATGGGAAATATTTATTAACCAAGGTTCACAGGCTATACGATTGATTCAAGCAGAGCTTATTCAAGCTGTTCAGCAAGCAATGCAAAAATTCGGGCAAATTAATTTGCCTGAAAATACGATTAATGATCTAAATTTAAGATTACCAGAATTACCACAAATAGATGAGCAAGATTTTTTACAAAGTGCGGTGCTTTATCAATTAAAGCAAGAGTTTGCTAAGAATAAGAATGAGGTAGGGCAAACTATCTCATCTGATAAAGTATTTTCAGATACCGAGTTAAAACAACTTGAGGAACAAATTGCAGATCTAAGTCGGTATAGGCAGGATGTTCTTAATCAATACATCCCAAATATTGAAGAAAGAATTTATGACACATCTGGTTCGGATGCTGGTCGGGCGATAGGTGAGGTGATTGACTGGGCATTATTATTTTTACCAGCCGCAGCAGTGACCAAGGTAGGTAAATTAGCCAAATTAAGTGAGACAGCAATAAAAACTGTACATACAGTTCAGAAAACGGCGAGAGTGGCAAAAAAGACTGTAGAAAAAATGCCACCATCGACGGCAGGCCAGATTTTGAATTTACTCTCGATAGCGACATGGACGGAAAAACTAGGCGGATTATTAAATAATCCCTCACAGATTATTTTAAAGCCAGATCCCGAAATTCAAGCACAAGTTACAGCACAAGCACAGAAAATTAATGCTGATATTCAAAATTTACATGATGACTTGATACGTAAACAGGATTTAATTACCTCACATCAATTGGAGCAGATAGCTTTAGAACAAAAGCAAAAAGAGATTTTACGCATTGAGCAGCGTATAGTTCAGTTGGAAAATGAACTCAAAGAACAACAGGTTCAGGCTCAACGAGAGCAAGAGCAGCAACAAGCAAAAATTTTACAAACTTACTATGAACGTGCTGTACGGCAATGGCTTACTCAATTTGATCATCAAAGCCAAGGAATTGAACAGCATATACAACAATATATAAAAGGTTATTGGGAAACGGTAATTCATGAACAACTCGCCACTAGAATTGAAGAAATGACAAATATTGAGCAGCAAATCAATCAACTACCATTACAAAAGGAGCAAAAGCTGCGTAACTTACAAGATGAAGAAGCTCAACTTAGAGTGGTATTAGTCAAGCTAAATGAAGAACTAGTATGATGGATAATGCTATGAATTTTGAGAAAACACAAATCGTCACGGAAAGTTTATTCGATTTTTCAGAAAAAATGGGTAGCACCCAAACTGAAATTGCAGATGGTGTATTAACTGCTCGTGTTGTGGGTGAATATTCGGCGGGAAAGACTAGGGTAATTCGTGAAATCTTAGCTAATCAGATTCCACAACAATATTCTCCTATTAGCTCATTAGAAGCACAAACTCGATTACAACTCGAAATTAGTTATGGTCAAAATAATCAACTATTTCTAATTGAAAAAAGTGAAGATTTAGATGATGCAGTGATTGTAGAAGAGCTTACACAATTTCCATCAAGAGCTGAAGTCAGCCAATATAATCCTGATGACTATAGGTTAAGATTATTGATTAATGAATCACGTTTTATTCTAGCAAAAGGTGATGGTTATTCAGATGACAATCAGCCGAAAAAACTGTTCTTAATTGATACTCCAGGGTGGAACTCTGGTGAGGATGATCTTGCCGAACAGGATGCACATCAATATTTTGTTGGTGAACATAATCTTGCAATTATCTATGTTTGTCATGCGAATCGTTTAGATGGTGAAATTAATAAAGCACGATTGGAAAATTTTCTAGAAGCTTTGGGCGATGCAATGTTTTTAACAGGCAAAGCTCATTTACATATCATCATTACACATTGTCAAAAAGATAGCCAACAGCGATTATCTCAACGGATGCGAGATCGGATTTTGCAACAGTGGCAAGATTTGTACTTTGAGCCTGAAAATTTAATGCTTAATATTACGGCTTTAGATTTTGCTGAAATGTCTGATCAAGAGATTCAAAAGTTTAGAGAAAATTTCTGGCAAGAATTATTAAAACCGATTGGGACAGAAAAGTTTGAATTTCAACAAGGTTATGCAGAACAAATTATAAACTGGTCAAATGATTGGGATATTCGTCCTGTGTTAATAAAGCAGATTGCTAGCTTACGAAAAATACAGAAAATTCTTAGTTTTGCCTGTTTAGAGGGACAGTTTATTCAAAATATGAATATGACTCGATTACGTGGATTATCATCATCAGAAATGATACAGCGTTTAACTGAGCGTTGGCTTAAACAGATACAAGTACAAAATGTTGATGAATTCAAATCTTTAGTTCAGTTACAACAATTAAGTGAAGAACATCCTTTAGCACAGTGGTGGAATCAATATTGGTTAGATAATTTATCCATCGTTTATCAGGCTTTTTGGCAATATATTCAATTCATGCAGCAGGCAATTGCTCAAGTTTCAACTGAAATTATAGATTTACAAGATTATTTATCTACTATGATAAAACCTGTTTATTTACAGGCAGTAGAAACGATGAGTATAGCTATATCATTTGATTTAGTGACACAAGTAATTGAACAACAGATGCAAACTTTACATTTGGATAAATTTATTGCGACTTTATTAAAGCTATCTATATTAGAAAGCCGTTATCAAGACCATTATCAGCATCAAATAGAATATCTTGGGTAACGTCATGGATAAGCAAACTAAATTACTGGCAGAATTATTGAGTGCAAGTGAACTCATGGTTATCGACCAGTTTATGCAATTGATGGTTAAAAATAATACTTTTGAGCGGAGGTTAGAAAAGCGCACTCAAAATATTGAATTGCTTAATGCAAAAATTGTCGCCTTAGAAAAGAAAGAAAATATTTATCATTTGGAAATTCAAAAATTAAAACAGAATAGTATAGACACCGCTAAAACAGCTAAAATAACAAATACAACTGTACCCCAAGTAGTTATAAAGAAGAAAATCATTGATGGAGCTATGATTGCAAAGAAACTTAAGTCAGATGTTGAGTTAGTGAAACGTCCTAATTCATCGATAAATAAAACAATAAGTTCAAATAATGAGTTAGAGCAAGGCGTATGGACAGACCCAAAAACAGGCTTAATGTGGGCTCGTATTAGTATTGGGCAAGAATGGAATAATGGGCAATGTATAGGTGATGCGAAATTTATGAACTGGACTACTGCACAAATAGCATGTAGGCATTTCCGATTAGCAGATTGTAATGATTGGAGATTACCAACCATAGATGAACTAGAAACTCTTATGAAGAAAGCAGTGAGTGGCTATACTTGTCCGAATAATACTTTATTCCAACCCAAAAATCGTATAGATGGTTCATATTGGTCAATTACTGAATGTGATTTTCATCATCATTTTGCATGGATAGTATATTTTGGGGGTGGTAGTGCAGGTAGTTATTCTAAAACTAATGATTACTACGTTCGAGCAGTTCGCACTACTTAAAAGGACTAAAATATGAAAAATAACACATTGTCTGACTTTTTTAGTTCAAGTACAGAATTTAGTGCTATAGACCATTTTTTACAGTTAATGGTAAAGACCAATACCTTTGATCAAATGTTAGATGTTTTACAGGCAAATTTAAGCCAAACAGAACAAGATAATCATCAGTTGCAAGAAACTATCTTTAACTTAGTACAAAAAGAAAAAAGATATGAGCAAGATATTAAAAGTTTAACACTGAAATTTAGTACAAAAATTGCAGATTTAGAGCGAAAAGAAAGTACATATCAGCAAGATATTAAAAGCTTAAAACAGCAGTTTAATACCAAGATTGCAGATTTAGAAAGTAGAGAAAATAAATATCGTCAAGAAATTGATCAGTTAAGACAAAAAATTAAGCAACAAGTTGAAAATACAAAAACGGAAAATGTTCAATCATCGCAACGCCCTAAAACTCAAACAATTCATTCAAATAATGAGTTAGAGCAAGGTGTATGGACAGACCCAAAAACAGGCTTAATGTGGGCAAGGATTAGTATTGGGCAAGAATGGAAAAACAACAAAATTGTAGGAAGCCCTAAATGGATTGATTGGCGAAAAGGTTCTCATCTTTGTGAAACGTTAAAATTAGCTGGTTATAATGATTGGAGGCTGCCAACTATAAATGAATTGGCAACGCTCATGAGTGCAAATAGAAAGGGGTATGTAAATGAAAATATTTTATCTCAATCTGGTAGTAAGTTAGGATTTTATTGGTCAAGTTCCTCAACTCAATATAGCGGTATACAGGGGGTAGACTTCGATAAAGGGATTATTATTACTTATAACCATTTGCAATTTGATGGCCTGATACGTGCAGTTCGTAATAGTAAAATAGGATAAATCATGAAAAACAATTCATTGCCTGACTTTTTTAGTTCAAGTGCAGAACTAGCTGCAATAGAACATTTTTTACACTTAATAGCTAAAACCAATATTTTTGATCAGAGATTAGATGTTTTACAGGAACAACTACGCCAGTCTGAACAGCGAATCACAAAAGACAAGCAACAATATCAAGATGAGATTAAAAAGTTAACGCAAAAATATAATAAGCAGTTTGATAAAAAAAATGCTGATTTAGAAACTTTAGAAATTAGATATCGTCAGGAAATTGATGAATTAAAACAAAAGTTAAAACAACAAAATGACAAGACTAATATAGTGAAGCCAACAGAATCTCAGCCATCTAAAAAACAATCAATTAATTCAGCCACAGAATTAGAAAAAGGCGTATGGACGGACTCTAAAACAAGTCTAATGTGGGCAAGAGTTAGTATTGGTCAAGAGTGGGAAAGTGGAAGGTGTTTAGGTAGAGCAATGGAATTAAATTTAGCAGATGCTAAAAAATCTTGTCAACTTTTTCGATTAGCGGGGTATAAAGATTGGCGTTTACCGACTATCGAAGAATTAAAAACACTTATTGATGAAAGTGGTAAAAATTATCAGTGTGGTAGACACATACTATTTAATCCAGCTCCCGTTACAAGTGGGTGGTATTGGTCAAGCACACAAATTGGCGAGAAATATGCCTATTTAAATTTCTATAATTTCCATTCAGGTGTTGATGTTTATTGCAATTATCGTCATGTTCGTCCTGTTCGTAATATTTAGAATAGGTTAAATCATGAAAAACAATTCATTGCCTGACTTTTTTAGTTCAAGTGCAGAACTAGCTGCAATAGAACATTTTTTACACTTAATAGCTAAAACCAATACTTTTGATCAGAGATTAGATGTTTTACAGGAACAACTACGCCAGTCTGAACAGTTACAAAAAAAATCTGAACAGCAAATGGCACAAAACAAACAGCAATATCAGCAAGAGATTAATAAACTCACTCAAAAAAATAATGAGCAATTGAATAAAAAAATTGCAGATTTAGAACGTAGAGAAAATAAATATCGTCAAGAAATTGAGCAGTTAAGACAAAAAATTGAAAATACAAAAACGGAAAATGTTCAATCATCGCAACGCCCTAAAACTCAAACAATTCATTCAAATAATGAGTTAGAGCAAGGCGTATGGATTGACCCTAAAACAGGTTTAATGTGGGCAAGGATTAGTATTGGGCAAGAATGGAAAAATGGGCAATGTATTGGTGAAGCCAAAACATTGAATTGGGAGAGTTCTAAAGGTGCTTGTAAAGATTTTAGACTTGCGGGTTATAAGGATTGGCGATTACCTAGTAGAGACGAATTAAAGACCTTAATGATTAAAGATAAACAAGGCTATGCTTGTCCTCAAGGTGTTTTATTTCAACCTGTGAAAGTTGAATGGGGAGGATATTGGTCGGGTTCGCCTTATGCCTGCAATAGTAACTATGCGTGGGACGTGTACTTCAACAATGGCTACTCGACTTACTACAATAAGAATAACAAGTACTATGTTCGGGCCGTTCGTAGCGGTCAGTAGTTTTTGTTTTTTTAGAATTAATAATCTTCAAGGATAGATAATGCTAGAAACTAGAGTATTAATAGCGCGTTTAAATCAAGTTGAACAACAAAGACATACACTTTCTGCTGAACATAAGTTAATGCTGCTTACGATGCAGAATCCTGACTTTAATACAGGGTTCTTTAAACGATTACTAACGGTGACTGTACCAACTGAATGGCATTTCCCACATCAAAATAACAGTGATGTGGAATGCAGTAAGCGACTGATTGACATTATTATTCATGATTTAATTCCTGCCTATATCAAAAAATCCTTAAATTATTATTGGTATGAGCAATGTGTAAATTATACCTTAAAATATTTTGAACAAAATCCAACGCAATACCAAATCGAAAAATATATTGAACGATTAAAAGATTGCAAAAATAATTCGCTAAAGACAACTATTTTAAGAAAATTTAAAATCTTAAAACCTTGTGTAAATAATGCACTTGCTTTGGCACAGGATTGTAAAAATAATCAACTTTGGTCGGATGCTATTTGGGAGTATCAGTGGATTTTACAACAACAAGAATCACTGACATCGGAAGATATATTGGATTTTTCAGAATGTATTCTATCTCGAAATAATCACTATAATGGTGAATGTACCGATGCACAAATGGCTTTATATTTTTTGCTTAATACATCATCAACTCAGGAACGCTATAACTTACTGAAATATAAAGCTGTCACCCTGATTTTACCAGATGATATTATTGCAAAGCGTGGAGAATGTACCAATATCTTTGCAGATATGGGGCGAAGTTTAAACCACGTTGGAAAATCTATTGGTAATGTATTTGGTGGAAGAGAGTCTGAAATTCCTTATAGTAAAGGCATTATTGCGAATGCCCCTATACTATTAACCCATTATGAAATTAGCCAACATTTAGACAGAGATAAAACAGCACAAGACACTCTTGAAAAGATTTTATCAGATAGAGGCGTAATAGCATCTATTGCAACTGCTTCGGTAGCGTATTCGGCGGGTTTGCTATGGAGCTATGCTCAAATAGATTCTACAGTTTTAAATGCACTTATGTTTGCATCAAAAGGACAGCCCGAACAATTTATAACATTACAGGATATTGCAGGAGCGACCCTAGGCAGTGCAGGGGCAATGACCCGATTGAGTGGTTATGTTGCCGAACAGCAAGTTGCCTATAACTTAACACAGCAAGGACATACAGTAGAGTTTCCAGATAAAGCCAATCAAGCGGGCTTTGACCTAATTGTAGATGGTCAGGCAATGCAGGTTAAAAATACATTAAGTAGTGATTATGTACTGCAACATATTGAAAAAAATCCTGATATTGCAGTGATTGTAAATCAGGAGCTTACTGATTCGCTAGGTAATCATCCTAATGTATTTATTGATTCTGGACTAAGCCATGCTCATGTTAATCAAACCATGCACGAAAGTTTGGAACAAATCGATCAATTCGATAGTATGGCAGACTTTTTACCTATTCCATTTATTACTTTAGGATTGGCAACATATCGTAATTATCAGGATTTTGATACAGGACAAACTAGTTCCAAACAATATCTTGAAAATATTGGTAAAGAAACTGCTGCAATAGCAGGTGGAGCAGTGGCAGGAAAGATGATTCTTGGTACTATCGGTGGAATATTAGCAGGACCAGTGGGAATCGCTGTTGCAGGTGGTTTAGGTGCTTATATAGGTGGCGTGGCAGGCTCAACAGGTGCGAATGCTTTAAATCGTGAAAAATTATGTAGCCAAAGGGATTGTGTTGTATCACAACTCATAGAATTTGCACAATGGTTTAAAAATGAACTATTAGATTATCGGGTCAATCAAAACTTATCTTCTTTTGAAGAAGTCAAAGAAAAGTTAAAGCAGAATCAACAGAATCTGGCTTTGTCTATGACTTTTATCGCTTATCAGTTTGAAGTCTATCTTCATGGACATTGCTTGCAACACTGGTTGGAAGCAAAATTGCAAGGCAATCAAAATGAACAAGTACAAGCAGGATGGGTTGCATTACAGCAGTCAGAGCATTTCTTATCTACTGAGTTAAGACAGAAAGTTGCTAAGATTAATCAGGCATTAGAAATATACAGATCGATTGCCAATCCAATCCCAGCTAGTAGTGAGTTTAGCGTGATACGACAAGTGGGTTATAGAAATAATATTTAGTAAATGCTTCTGGTTATGCGGAGTACATGTTAGTGATAACAAGAAATTTCAGGACTTTACATGCTTATAGTATTTTTATTTTATGATTTTGAAAAAGTGTAGGTTATTGTGTAGGTTTTAAGATTTTGTTAAAAAATTATTTTATAAATCAATGTAAAGATATTTCTGCATCATCGGCGTATGAGATGAAAGGTCAGCCATGATTTCAGCGCTATTCATGTATATTAAATCCTTAAATTTAAATAATAAATAAGTTTAATTTGAACGTTTGGCTGTCTCGCCAATTCTAACAACCACTGTAAAATTCGATTTAATCGCGAAGGAAGTATACCTTTCTAAGGACTTCTTTTCTGTCAAAATTGAGTCAACAGTGTATGAGAAATTGAATGACTTCCTCTGTAGCTCATCTTAACAAATTGAGAAAGATTCACAAAAAGGAATCCGTGACGTGTGAAGAAATAAACAGCAAAAGAATAGTTTTCGATGGATTTAAGCAATTGGTCAAGTGTCGCTATAGCATTAAAATTGGTAAGCCAAAATAGCTTAGATTGTTTGCTTAGATCTCTTTTTAATCTGAAACAATAATGTCCTGAATTGTCTGGTTAACGAGGTTTTATTGTGAGTTTTAGCGCTTAAAATATGTAACAAATTATTCAAAACCTAATTAAATTACAAGCTTTAATTCGATTTATTGTATTGATATTTAAGTAGTTTATTTTAATTTATTCAGCTTGTGTATGATTTTTAAAAAAATAAACTCGATCCCAAAAGATTAGGCATAATCAGAGCAACTATTGTCAAAAAGGTTAACATAAATGGATCCCTCGCCGGGTACAAATTTAAAAAACAATTTCATGACTCCTTGTTTTTATTTAAGGAGTAAATAATGGAATTTTTATTAGATCCAGGGATTTGGGTAGGTTTGCTTACTCTGATCGTCTTAGAGATTGTTCTAGGGATTGATAATCTCGTCTTTATCGCCATTTTGGCAGATAAACTTCCCCCATCTCAACGTGATAAAGCCAGAGTCATTGGTTTATCTCTCGCATTGATCATGCGTTTGGGCTTATTGTTCGCCATTTCTTGGTTAGTCACCTTAACCAAACCGCTTATTTTTATTTTTGACTGGTCTTTTTCTGGTCGAGATCTGATTCTTTTATTCGGTGGTTTATTCCTGCTGTATAAAGCGGTGAGTGAATTACATGAACGGATGGAAGGCAAAGCTGAAGTCAAAATTACAACCAATGTGGTTTATGCAAGCTTTACAGCCGTTGTCGCGCAAATTGTGGTATTGGACGCCGTATTCTCATTAGACTCGGTCATTACCGCCATTGGTATGGTGGATAATATCTACGTCATGATGGTGGCGATGGTTGTGGCTATGCTGGTGATGTTGCTTGCTTCTAAACCATTAACTGAGTTCGTCAATCGACATCCAACCGTTATCATTCTCTGCTTAAGTTTCTTACTGTTAATTGGTGTTAGCTTGATTGCCGAAGGTTTTGGTTTCCATATTCCTAAAGGTTATATCTATTCGGGTATTGGTGTCGCGATTGTTATTGAGGCATTTAACCAGTTTACGCAACGTAATCGTTCAAAGCATGAGTCTAAAATTCCATTACGTAATCGAACTGCAGATACGATTTTAAAGCTCATGGGTGGCAAGTCTGAAACCACTGCGACAAATCCGCTGCAACATTTGGAAGCGCAAGATACATTTGATGATCAAGAACGTTATATGATTGGTGGTGTATTAATGCTGGCGGAACGATCTGTCGCATCAATCATGACGCCACGCAGTCAAATTTCGTGGATTAACATTGATGAAACACCAGAGAAAATTCGAGAGCAGGTTTTATCCGTACCGCATAGTTTATTTCCAGTCTGTCGAGGCAGCTTAGATAAAGTTCTGAGCGTGGTTCGTGCCAAGGAAATTTTGGATGTACTGGATGATGAAACGCAATTGAAATCTTTGATCAAAGCACAACGTCCGATTTTTATTTTTGAAAAAATGAAAGTGATTGATGTAATCAATACATTGCGAACCTCTAAAGGTTCATTGGTACTCGTCAATGATGAGTTTGGAAATGTGCAGGGTGTAATTTCGCCTTTAGACGTTTTTGAAGCGATTGCGGGTGAGTTTCCAGATGCAGATGAACAGCTTGATTTGATCCAAGTTGATGAAAGCACTTGGAAAGCTGCAGGCACTTTAGATTTGTATCAACTTGAATTACAGCTAGGCGTCGATTTAGTCGATGAAGAGACAGCTTATATTACCGTGTCGGGACTTATTCTCGATAAAAGTAACGGCCTAGTGGAAGTCGGCTCAATGTTGGACTATCAAGACTTACAATTTGAAGTGGTGGAGATGGAGAGCAATCGGATTAAAACGGTGATGATTCGATCAAAGTAAATCCTCTTGCTAAAAGTTAGATTCATGGTTTGATAAAATTTTGAACTTGAATGTAAAAGTCTGAATCAGAGGAGTAGTTTGTGATCAACAGGCTGCTCCTTTTTAAATACGCAATAAGTAAAAAAGTGAACATCTGCGACTTTGAGCCGCTATGCTTGATCCTGATAACTACAGTCTTAAATTGGACACTTAAAAATGAAAAAAATCATCTTGGCAGTTTCTATTTTGATGCAAATACCGACGTATAGCCTAGCCAATGATTCAACTGGCTATGTAGGTACTGGGGGAGTGTCCTATCTTAAAAATGCGCATGTAGCGATGCAAAGTGAAAACTTATTTATTAGCAAGAAGTTGATTAAAGTTGATTATCTTTATAAAAACTTAAGTTCTAAAGATGTTACGGAAACCGTTTTGTTTCCCTTACCGCGTATTGATAACTTTTTTGAAGCAGATTTTGCCCATACCGAAGCATTGTTAAAAAGTTTTAAAATTATTGTTGATGGTAAAAATATTCAGCCAGAAATGCATGTGCGCACCTTTATCCAAAGGAATGAAAAGTCTCCGTTGATTGATACAACCGATGTATTTAAACAATGTGGTTTTAGCCAAACAGACATGCTTAATCCTTGGATGCGTAACAATGATGACTATAGCTATTTTGTCGATAAATTAAAGCAATGTAAGCAGCCACAAATACAGAAAATATTAGCGAACTTTAAAAAAGATGATGAAATTCCATGGTCATCTCAAGTGATTTATAGTTGGAAGCAAACCTTTAAAGCCAATGCTTTGACCAAAATTCAGCATCAATATCAACCTTTGGTGGGTGGTTCTGTTGCCCTATATCCTGATGAATATAATCAGAACTTTTGTATGGATACACAATTTAAGCAAGGTTTAAAAAAAGCCAGAGCAGAAAACTCACCGTTTAATGCTTTAAGCTATATTCTGACCACAGGTGCAAATTGGGCTAAACCGATTGAAAATTTTAAATTAACGATTGAGCGTGATAAGAATGAATTGGTTTCATTTTGCTGGAATGGCAAAGTCGAAAAAATCAGTCCAACTCAATTTGAGATGACCAAGCGTAACTTCGTACCCAAACAGGATTTGGATATCATTTTTGTGAGAGTGAAATGAGTCAATCCACAAACGAGCTGCAACAAAAATCAATAAAAAGGTAGCTTAATCAGGCGGATCACTCTCATACTATACAGCGAGAAAAGGATAGCGAGCTTAGGATTAAACGTGAATTTAAAGAATCTGGAAGCATTTTACTGGGTGGTAACGCTGAATAGTTTTAATAAGGCAGCGACAAAATTACAAACCACCCAGCCTGCGGTATCACAGAAAATCACCGCGATTGAAAATGACCTTGGATTTAAAGTTTTAGATCGAAGTTTTCGCCAACTGAAACCCACGCACAAGGGGATGACCTTATTCAAATATGCTGAAAAATTGATGCGTTTAGAAACTGAACTCATTGCAGAATTAACTGAAAATCAGCATTTGACTGGCACAATTCGTTTGGGTGTTTCGGAAACCATTGTCTACACATGGTTGGTAGAATACATCGAGAAGGTTCAGCAGGAATTCCCTAAAGTTTCTGTAGAAATCGTGGTTGATCTGACCCCAAATTTACAAGAAGGCGTACGCACAGGTGATCTGGACATGGCCTTTTTACTTGGGCCGACGTTGGCTTTTGAATGTATTGAACAGGCACTCTGTGATTTTGAACTCAGCTTCTTGGCTTCACCTTCATTTAAAGGAGGGATTGCTCAAATGTCATTTAAGGCCTTAATGTCACATACCATTTTAACCTATCCAAAAATTACCTATCCCTATAAAGAGCTCAAAGCCAAAATGAAGGAGCAAGGATTGGATGAGCCGCTTTCGATCACCAGTTATTCCTTGGCGACCTTGTTACGACTTGCTGAGCAAGGCTTGGGGATCGCTGTGGTGCCGACTTTAACCGCTTTAAAAGAAATTACCGATGGTCGATTAGAAATATTAAATACGCCAATTAAGTTAAAGACCTTTCACTTTACCTCGATTTATATTCAAGGTAATGATGCTGCATTGAAAGAGAAATTAACCGATGTCGCCGTGACGGTTTCTGAAAGTGCGATGAAAAGCTTGAATGAGAAAGTAAAAAATTGAAGTGGTTAAACTAAGCTTCTGTGAGAACAGTGTATTTGGAGTCAAACAGCTGCTGAGTTAAAAAATTATAAAAGCAGCTTATCAAGAGTGATAAGTAAAATTTATCTTTAAGCTATGAAAGAATAAAAAACAAATAAATTCAATTCATTAGTTTTAATTTTTTATCTAAAAAGTCGTATTGTTCAGTTGGCTTGCATATGTTTTTATTTGAACGAGAAGATTTGATTACCCACCGTTGAGTGGGAGAACAGGGAATCTTTGTGATTTAAAAAGGATTAAAGAAGATCGTTTGTCAATAAAATGATGCTCTTGGATCAAGTTAAAAATCGCGTTATTAAGCTCAAATGGACGAGGAACGCATTAATGTCTTTACTGAAGTCTTCTTTTTTGTCAGATCGCCAATGGGCCATTGTTGCCTCCATATTTATGATGGCAACCTCTGCCATGGGGCCTGGGTTTTTAACCCAAACTGCTGTATTTACAGTGAAACTAGGGGCTGCATTTGGTTTTGCCATTTTAGTTTCAATTTTGATTGATTATGTGGTGCAGCAAAATATTTGGCGTGTAGTGACCCTCACGCAAATGCGTGCATCCGATATTGCCAATAAGGCCTTACCGGGCAGTGGTTATTTACTTGCATTTCTGGTGATTTTAGGTGGTTTCTTCTTTAGCATCGGAAATATTGCAGGTGCTGCATTAGGTCTAAATGCGCTATTTGGTTTGGATACCAAATGGGGGGGTATCCTCAGTGGTGCATTGGCGATTTTGATTTTCGCCTCCAGAAAAGCCACGCTTGCGATGGACAAAAGCATGATCGTATTGGGATTGCTGAAAATCATCCTGATCATCATTGTGGCTGTGATTGTAATGCCACCTGTTGGGCAGGCGGTACAGCAAACCTTTGCGCCAGATCAGATCGACTTTGCGATTATTACCACCATTGTCGGTGGCACGGTGGGTGGCTATATCTGTTATGCAGGTGCGCACCGTCTACTCGATAAAGGGGCGGTTGGCCCTGAAAATATTGATGAAGTGGCCAAAGCAGCGACTAAGGGCATTGTTGTAGTTGGCATCATGCGCTATGTCTTATTTTTAGCCTTCTTAGGTGTGGTGGTGAGTGGTGCAAGCATCGATCTTGCTAGTCATAATGCCAATCCAGCGGCACAAGCATTCCAGTATGCTGCGGGCACATTTGGTTATAAATTATTTGGCCTGATCTTTTGGGCAGCGGGTATTAGTAGCACTATTGGTGCAGCCTATACCTCGGTTTCATTCTTTAGTGCATTTAAAAAGAATTTAACCCCAAAACAAAGCAACTATACCACCATCACTTTTATTGCCTTAGCTCTATTACTCTATGTGGTATTAGGGGCAACACCAGCAGGTCTACTCATTTTTGTCGGTGGGTTCAACGGCTTAGTGTTGCCGATTGGCCTTAGCATTTTTGTCTATGTTGCGGCTTGCCGTAGAGACTTGATGGGCAATTATAATTATCCAAAATGGTTAATTATTTTAGGTGCACTTACCTGTGTATTGACGTGGTGGATGGGCTATATGTCATTTACAACCGTGTTTAACTATTTGACCAAACTTTAAAGCCAGATAATCGTACAGCGAAAAAGGAATGATGCCATGTTTGTAGATTTAAATAGTGATTTGGGTGAAAGCTTTGGCTCATGGAAAATGGGTAATGATGATCAGATATTACCTGTGGTGACCAGTGCCAATATTGCTTGTGGCTTCCATGCTGGCGATCCGCTCGGCATTTTAAAAACAGTTCGTAAAGCAGTTGAGCTTGGTGTCACCATTGGAGCCCATGTCTCTTATCCAGATCTAGTTGGTTTCGGCCGCCGTAATATGGATGTGTCACGTGACGAACTGATTGCTGATGTGCTTTATCAAATTTCTGCACTCGATGGCTTAGCGAAAGTAGCAGGCTCACAAGTGCAATACGTTAAACCACATGGTGCGCTGTATAACACCATTGCCCATGATTCAGCTCAGGCAGCAGCCGTGATTGATGCGATTAAAATGTATCACCCAGAACTGGTTTTAGTGGCTTTGGCAGGGTCAAACTTGGTCGAGCAGGCACGTGCGGCTGGTTTAAAAGTTGTATCTGAAGCATTCGCAGACCGTGCTTACAATAGTGATGGTTCACTGGTGTCTCGTCGTTTAGAAGGTGCGGTTTTACATGACTCGGCATTCGTAGCGAGCCGTGTGGTGTCTATGCTTAAAAATGGTGGAGTCGAATCAATTGACGGTGTATTTACCCCAATTCAAGCCGATACCATTTGCCTACATGGCGACACCGCCGGTGCTTTGGAAATGTCGGCAGCCATTAAAGCCGAGCTTGTAAAAAACAAGATTGAAATCCGCCCGTTTGTAAACAAAGCATAAGGATGAGCACAATGTATAAGGATATTAAAGTCGACCCAGCTCAGCTTGAAGCTGCTTTAGATGCGCGTTTAAAAATCCGTGCAGGTTTTGATAAACCGACAGCAGGCATGGCTGCGGGCATGACGCAGGTGAATATGATTTCGGTGCCAAAAGCGTGGGCCTATGACTTTTTACTCTATGCGCATCGTAACCCACAAAGCTGTCCAGTGCTTGATGTGCTTGAAGAAGGTATATATGCAACTCAGCTTGCCGCAGACTCAGATATCCGAACTGATTTCCCGCGTTATCGTATTTGGAAAGATGGAGAAATGGTCGATGAAGTGACTGATGCCAGCGAGATTTATAATGCTCATCCTGATTTGGTGACTTTCTTGATTGGTTGTAGTTTTTCGTTTGAAACTGCTTTGCAAGAAGCGGGGATTGAAGTTCGCCATATTCATGACAACACCAATGTGCCGATGTATCTAAGCAATATAAAGTGTGAACCAGCAGGGCGTATTTCAGGGAATATGGTGGTTTCCATGCGACCCATTCCATCTCATCAGATTAGTGAAGCGGTAAAAATTACAGCACGGATGCCAAGTGTACATGGTGCTCCTGTACATATTGGTCATCCTGAAAGCTTAGGAATTTTAGATGTAAATAAGCCAAACTTTGGTGATGCTTCGCGAATTGAAGCAGGTGAAATCCCTGTGTTTTGGGCGTGTGGGGTAACCCCGCAAGCGGCAGTCATGAACTCTAAAATTCCTTTTGCAATCAGTCATGCACCCGGTCATATGTTGATAACCGACATTCCTGATCGTGCATGGATGGGCTAATTGGACTAAAGAACAATTAAAAAAGGATAAGCAAATGCGTTTTTTATCAGTCAACGTGGATTGTTTTCTGATTGAGCTTGCGAGCCTAGAAGAAACATTGGCGTTGTACAATAAATTGCAACATACGCAATTGAATGGAATTAAAGACTTAGTCCCCGCTGCAAAAACAATTTTGGTTTTTTTTAACGAGATCGAGACCAACTCTAAAACGCTGGTTGCTGCAATTCAGAGCCTCAAAATTGATTCTGGATTTGAGCGTAGTGGTCAAGAGGTGGTTGTCCCGATTCGTTACGATGGTGAAGACCTTACTCAGGTTGCAGAGTTGCAAGGCTTGTCTGTAGCAGAGGTGATTCGAAAACATCACCAAAGCGTATGGAATGTGGCTTTTATTGGTTTTGCACCGGGCTTTGCCTATATGAGCAGTCTAGATCAACCTTTTAGTGATATTCCACGCTTAACCACACCGCGCAAAAAAATACCATCGGGTTCGTTGGGCTTGGCTGGAAAATACTCTGGCATTTACCCAAAAGACAGCCCGGGTGGCTGGCAGCTGATTGGTACCACATCGGAAAAAATGTGGGATTTGGAGCGGAAAAATCCAGCACTATTGTTACCGGGCATGACCGTACATTTTGAAGATGTCACGTATCGTCCAACAACTGTGAATGTACCGCAGCAAATCACTCATACAGTTGAGCCTCAACAATCGGTACCGCTGTTTACGATTACTGTGCCAAGTTTACAGATGCTGATTCAAGATGAAGGGCGCTTAAACCAGACCAAGATTGGTGTTGGAATGGCGGGTGCAATGGATTTCTCGGCTATGCATCGTGCCAACCGTATTGTCGGTAATCCAACTGAAACACCCGTCATTGAAGTTTTAAATGGTGGCTTAAAAGCCAAAATGCAGCATGCTGGTGTTATTGCTGCGGCTGGAGCTATTTCAAACATTCGTGTGAAATTTGCCGATGGTCAAATAGCAGACTTTACAAGTGATCAACCAATTGATCTGGACGCAGGCGATGAGTTTCATATTCAGCCACCAACGGCAGGCTTACGAAACTATGTTGCCGTTCGTGGTGGTATCGATGTTCAGCCTGTACTGAATAGTGCCTCGTTTGACAGCTTGGCGATGTTAGGGCCAGAGCCGTTAGAGCTTGGAGATACCATTTATCAAGGGCAAGTTAAGGTAGCCAACATTAGTGTCAATGAAGTGGGCAAAAGTGATTTGCCCAAAGCTGGCGAAGTGGTCGGGCTAGATATTGTGATGGGTCCACGTACAGACTGGTTTGAGCAAGACAGTATTGAACTGCTGTGTCAGCAAGAATGGCTAGTGACCAATGAAAGCAACCGAGTCGGACTCAGACTTTCAGGTGAGCAGCCTTTAACTCGCAAAATTACCTATGAACTGGAAAGTGAAGGCACATGTATTGGGGCTTTACAGATTCCACCAAGTGGTCAACCGGTTTTGTTTATGAATGATCATCCATTAACGGGCGGATATCCCGTCATTGCTGCTGTTGCGAAACACCATTGGGACTTGGTGGCACAGATTCCAGCAGGTTGCCGCATCAAATTTAAGAAAATTGCCGAATTTACAGATTTTGAGAATAAATGATGAAAACTGAAAAATTATTGATTGCGAATCGTGGTGAAATTGCCGTTCGTATTATCCATGCTTGCCGTGATATGGAAATTGCATCGGTGGCGTTATATGCAGATGATGATATTGCCAGCATGCATGTCGAACTTGCAGACGAAGCATGGGGCTTGGCTGGTGCTAGCGCGAGTGAAACCTATTTAAATATTGCTGCCATTATCGAGATTGCAAAAAAATCCAAAGCGACGATGGTACACCCAGGTTATGGCTTTTTATCTGAACGCTCTGAATTTGCCCAAGCCGTAATTGATGCAGGTTTAAAATGGGTAGGGCCATCACCGAGTGCGATTGAGAAATTGGGCGATAAAATTGAAGCCCGCAAAATTGCTGCCTCGGTCGGCGCACCTTTGGTTCAGGGGACGCAAGATCCACTCAATAATGCCGATGAAGCTTTAGCATTTGCCAAACAGTTTGGTTTACCGATTGCGATTAAGGCGGCATTTGGTGGAGGTGGCCGCGGCTTAAAAGTTGCGTGGAAACTCGAAGAAGTCAAAGAGTTATATGAGTCTGCAGTACGTGAGGCAAAAGCGGCATTTGGTCGTGGTGAATGTTTTGTCGAGCAATATCTAGATCAACCACGTCATGTCGAAGCACAAGTGATTGCTGACCAACATGGCAATATTGTGGTGCTTGGTACACGTGATTGTTCGTTGCAACGTCGTAACCAAAAGTTAGTCGAAGAAGCGCCAGCGCCATTTATTAGCGATGAGATTTATCAACAAATTTTAAGCTCGGCAAAAAACATTTGTCAGGCTGCAAACTATGTGGGTGCAGGAACGGTTGAATATTTACTCAGTCGAGACGGCAAGCTATCATTTTTAGAAGTAAACACTCGTTTACAAGTTGAGCATCCTGTTACTGAAGAAACAGCAAAAGTCGATTTGGTGGTAGAACAAATCCGTGTCGCACAAGGGCTGGAACTTTCGATTAAAGAGACACCAAAAGTTCAAAGTCATGCGATTGAGTTTCGTATTAATGCCGAAGATCCAGCGCGTGGTTTTATTCCAGCATTTGGTGTGCTGAGCTTATTTGAAGCACCGTTTGGTCATGGTGTACGTGTTGATACAGGTGTTCGAACTGGGTCATTGGTATCAAGCCATTTTGACTCACTTATGGCAAAACTGATTGTGACTGGCCAAACCCGCGAAGTTGCAATTGCCCGCGCCAAACGTGCGTTAAAGCAATTTAAAATTGAAGGTGTCGCCTCAGTTCTAGATTTTCACCGTGCGGTACTCAATGAACCTGATTTTACAGATGAGTTTAATGTACACACGCGTTGGATCGAAAATGACTTTAAACAACAGTTAAAGCCAACTAAACGTGGCATTCCAAACCATCAACAACCGATGCTGCTCAGCTATATTGAAATTGATGGGAAATTACATCGTTTAGGTTTACCAGCAGGCATGTTTGCACAAAATCCCGCAAGTGTGGTCGAATCGCAGCAGTCGATTGAACCTGAACTGAGCGCTAAGCATTTACTGGCTCCGATCAACGGTGTAATTAGCACATGGAAAGCTGCACAGGGTGAGCAGGTAGCGGAAGGCCAAGTTGTCGCGATTATGGAAGCCATGAAAATGGAAGTGCCTGTGCTTGCACATCAAAGTGGGAGACTTCAAATTCTTATAGCACAGGGAGGCACGTGTCAGGTAGAAACAAGGATTGCTGAGATTATTTAAGCCTTCAATATCTCTTCTGAAAATAAAGATCTAATCTATCTGGAGTCAACAGAATCAGGTGGTTTTAGGTCTTTTTTATCTTTCTCATTAAAAATATTCAATCAAGCCATATATTCTTGATAAGGGAAACCGATTCTGGAATTATTCATATAATTAAAGTTAATCAAAACTTTATGTGTGGTTTTTGTTTTAAATAGATATGACTTTTCATCTTTAAATAAATCTTATTTTACATTCTTACTAATTGATTCAGTGTCTGTTTGTAAGCTTGAGATATTGTACTGGTAGTATACTGTTGTAAATGTATGTGTTTGAATTTTATGTTTAAAAAAATAAAAAATGGTTTGTGAGAGTGTGGTTTTTTTGAAGAAAAGGATAGTTTTTGTGTATTAAATGCTAATTATTTTATAAGTAAAGGGTTTATGTTTGATCCTAAATTATATAGCCAAGGCGTAGATGTGGTATATAAAAAAATTACAGTATCCGATTACCGGAAGATAAGTAAAGAAACTGAAGTTCATGCAAATAAAAAATATCTAAAAAAAAATTTATTTTTTTTGATGATTATGTGTTTGTGGAACTCCAATGTTGGTTATGCTTTTTTGTTTTTATATTTTATGAATTACATTTTTGATAAAATGAGTGATTATTATTTTTTAGTCAGTTTTTCTCTTCTTTTTAGTTGTGGTGTGATCATTTCTATATTCATTTTAATGTTTATCATTGAGCTATTTTTTTCATCTAAATGA
Organism: Acinetobacter genomosp. 15BJ; assembly: GCF_000400715.1. Taxonomy (GTDB): domain Bacteria; phylum Pseudomonadota; class Gammaproteobacteria; order Pseudomonadales; family Moraxellaceae; genus Acinetobacter. The sequence continues at coordinate 229,711 of NZ_KE007347.1, forward strand.
TTATTGAGATGATTTTAATTAAAAAATAAATTGAAGTTCGATACATGTTGACACATGTTCCTATGTTTTTTTTTATGCACTAATTTGAGGCGTTATGTCATCTTTTATGGTGTTTTGAAAATATTTTTAAAAATTGATTTTAAAATAGTCAATGTTCATCAATATGAAATAATGTGAATGATAAAAAAGAAATTTTAAAAAATTATAGAATCCTGCCTTTATATAATTCAGATTTAAAACCTAGAGATCAAATAAAAATCACTTTTGACTCTTTCTTTAGCAAAGACACTTTCACAATCTTGAAACTTTCCTTGAAATGATAAGTTTTTTTATAGAAATGATAATTTTTTTATTGAATTTTAAAGTAGATTCTGAGCATTATCTGTGACTAATATCACAAAAAATGGATTTTTTTGCCGCATTAGTTAGAACATGGAAAACTGGATTATCGTTAATTTTTAAGATTGATTAAATAATGTACTTACATAGCTGGTTTTTTGATTCCTTCTCTGAGGTGGGCTTTTGGATATGATATGAGTGGGTAGAAATGGTTTTGAGTAATCCTAATCAGGTTAAATTAGTATCTAGTTCGATGCTCAATTTATTGATTTATTTTTGTGTAGAAAATAATCTTAAAAATACAAAATATTTGAGTGATTATAAAACAAGCGAACTGATTCCAATTGGGGAATGGACAGAATTATTGGAGGAAATTAATCAAAAAAAGCCTAAACCTACACTTGGGCTAGAAATATCAAAATATACACAGCCTAAACATCTTGGCATTTTAGGTTATATTGCTTCTTCATGCGAAAATATATTAGAGGTATTGAATCTTTTTATAAAATACCAAAGACTTTTTTGTGAGACCAAACCTGCAAAAATGTCTATTTCTGATCAATTTATTATAATTAGTTGGGGAGTAGATCCTTATATTAAAAATAACCAATTGGTAGATGAATTATTAATGGGGGTTTTTTATAAATTTTTAGGTCAATTAGTCCACCCCAATAAAGTCGAAGTACACAAAGTAAGTTTCAGCTCAGAGAAAACCAAATTTTTTTATAACTATGAAAGTTTCTTTGGATGTCCTGTCGAATTCGAAAGCGAGGATGTTGAGATATATATTTCAATGACGAGTCTTGATCTCGAAGTTTCAAATGCTGATCCGGTATTGAATGATATTTTAATCAAACAAGCAAACCTGTTGTTATCTAAGCGTCCTAAACTTGATCTTTTTGATGAACTAATCCAGAAAACCATTATTCAAGCTGTGAGTAAGGGAAATATTAGTGTGGACTATGTTGCAAATAAATTAGGCTTACCCGCCCGCATATTCCAACTGAAATTAAAGCAACAAGGATATACTTTTAAAGAGAGATTGAATCAGGTCCGTAGAGATTTAGCTTTTGATTATCTTGCCGACCTCAATTTGAGCATTCTGGATATTTCGATGTTATTGGCATATCAAGAGCAAACATCATTTATTCGGGCATTTAAATCGTGGACAGGGATGAGCCCATTGCAGTATCGAAAGAAAAAAATCTTAAATCATTGTTCGTGATTCTGGGCTATTTCAGCTTCAATACTCTTGTTTAGAATGCTAGCCTAAACCTCTGTTACGATGATTGCGAATAGCTTATGACTCTATCTATGGCGTAAATCCCAAGCTCATAACAAGTAGGATATTGATCAAATTCTGAAAATATTCAGCCTGCATCTCAATGATTGAAACGAAAACAATTGCAGCATAATGTCGGCTTAGAATATCTTCGATTTTTCGAGTATCTTAAAAATTTTTAAGCATCCATTTACATTCATCCAAATGTAAATGATAATTAATACTATTTATATCGTTTTGCCTAATTAAATGAGATATGTTCCCTCTATCCTCCCAGACAGCAGTTGATTCAGCGTCATTACTTCTTAGCCGTGCTGTGCTGCTGTCAGACCCCAGCTAATATGTCAGTTATGCTTTGCAGTTTGAATGGTTTGTCGTATTCGGCAGACACCTTATTGAACATTAATTTTTATTATTTTTTATATCGTTAAAACATCGATTATTTTAGGACCTCGTTTAGGTTGTTGATGCTTTTGATCTTTTGGTGAAGTTTATGCCCCAATCTCTCTCTCAAACAACGGTGATTAAGCCGCTGGTACTGGCTATTGCTTTATCTATGTATACCTTGACCATGCCAGTCTATGCAGATAATACGACAGTTACTTTGGTGAATACCGTCACAAAAGTACCAACAGTACAACAAGAATCATTGTCTAAGACCAATGCCCAGAACCAAATTTATCAAATGACACCAATTGTTGTGCAGGCGGATAAGGAAGATACCATCCAGTTTGGGCAGAGTGTTCTAAATCAAAAAGCGATTGACCGTTATCAAGCCAACAATGTTGCACAATTGCTGGATCACATGCCGAGTGTGGGTTCTGCAGGTTCACCACGACCTGGTGGGCAAACGATTAATATTCTCGGTATGGGGGGCGTAGAGGATGTCCCCATTACCTTGGATGACTCGGTCAAAAGTTTTGATAAATATCGTCAAGGATCAGTCTTTATCGAACCCGAATTGTTAAAGAAGATTACAGTCGATAAAGGTCCACATAATGTTGAGGTAGGAAATGGTGGTTTTGGAGGAAAAGTCACATTAGAAACCAAAGATGCTACTGATTTATTGACCGATGATAAAAATATCGGTGCTTTTTTGAAATATTCACGTTTTTCGAATAATGCGCAAAATACCTATACAGGTGCAGTGTATGGAAAAAGTGAAAACGGTATCGTTGATGGGATGTTCTATTATACCAATCGTGATAGTGGCGATGTTAAACGCCCTGATGGTAGCAAGTTCTTGTATTCTGCCCAGCAGCAGGATACTTATTTGGCCAAACTTAATTTTCATCCGACAGACAGCCAAAAAATCAGTTTGAATGCGATGCAGAGTGGGCATAAAGGTTGGGAACCTTTTGCAGCAATGCGGGATCAAGATGCGGTTCCAACTGAAGCAGATATTAAAAAATATGGATATGAGGAGGCGTGGAAACGTCGTTTGGTCTATCGCGATCAAAACGATAGCAGCTATTCGGTTGGATATGAATTAAACCCTGAGTCAAACCCTTATGTAAATTTAAAGGCAACAGCATCTTATTCAAAGACCGATCAACATGATCAAAGATTACCGAGCGTGACTGGATCTGCGGCCACACTGGGCAATGAAAGCTGGGTGACCTATACCAATACAGCATTCAAACTCAGTAATATCAGTGATATTGTAACTGACTATGGCACACATAAATTAAAGGTCGGGGCACAATATCAAAAAATGGAGCAAAACTCGCTCATTTACGATAAAAACAATGCCAAAAAACCAGACTATAACTTTGGTTATTATGAGCCAAACTATATGCCTTCAGGCAAACAGCAAATGCTGAGTGCATTTGTAGAAGATCAATACCAGATCAATAACTTCACCATTACCCCATCGCTCCGCTATGATCATATTACCAATACAGGCCATCCGAACCGAGCATCACGTTATAATGATCCAAGCGCAGGGCATGATTATTCAAGCAAAACTTACACGGGTTGGTCACCACGTTTGGCCTTGGCGTGGAAGCAGGCAGATTATCTCACCTGGTTTGCCAATATCAGTAAAACATGGCGCGCACCCCGTGTCGATGAGCAATATTATGTGCAATCGGCAATAACTTCGGTGCCATCAACCAGTCGTTATTTATTGCCTGAAAAGATGTTGGCGATCCGACTGGGTAATGAGATGAATTTTGATGATGTTTTTGCAGAGCAAGATCACTTGCAAGTTCGTTTGACCTATCATCATAATCGGGGTGGTGATGAAATTTTCCGAAACAGATCGACCTTCTGTAAGGCACAAGCGGAGAACAATGCCAATGGAGGGAATGGCAGTATCAATGACTGTAATGGAAACTATAAGCATGGTTTTTATCGTAATGTCACTGACTATACCATCAAAGCCTATGAAGCCGAGATTTTCTACAATCAGCCGACTTGGTTTACAGGTTTAACCTATTCTTATATCCGTGGCCAACGTGATAATTCACCTGTAAACCCATGGTTTGAACAAAAAACATGGATGACGGATATCCCTCCGAAAAAAGCAACTGCAACCTTAGGTGTGAATGTGCCTGAACATCATTTAACCATGGGTTGGCGGGGAATCTTTGTTGCTAAACAGGATCGAAGCCTATCTGATAACGATAAATCGATTGCAGCTTCCTCTTTTTCTTTACCTAAAACTAAGGGTTATTCACTGCATGGCATTTATGCGGATTGGCAACCGATTGGGGAAAAAGGGCCTACGTTAAATTTCTCAATCGACAATCTGTTTAATCGAGACTATAAAATGTATTTAGGTGAATATATGACCGGTACAGGTCGCGATTATAAGCTCAGTATTTCACAGAGATTTTAGTTGTTGTGACGCGCTGTATTTAAAATAAATTTTAGCTTTTATCCAATAGATACAGATGTGAAGAGTACTCTGAGCATCTGTACTTATACTCAATAGAAGATAATCATGTCCTAATATGCTTAAATATTTAAATTTTCACTAAATGATAATTTTTTAATGCTTTGCTGTTAATTTTTTGGTGAATGCTTTTTATACAATAAGGGGAGCTTTTTGCAGAGCATTGATAATGAAAAAATGGATTTGCTTGACCTGTGGAAAGTACAAAAAATTTGACCCAGATAATTTGAAAACAGGTCAGATTGTTTTCTTTTATCAGTTTAAAATTGATGCTGAAGAAATTCAGAAAATAATAAAACACGGCATTATCTTAAAACGGAAAAACAAAGTTTTAACCATATTGGATGAAGGAGAAATTTTCTACTTACTTGATCGGGATGTCTATCCGATCGATGCGCCTGTTGACTTCATTTATAATATGTTCGGTAAATGTAGCTGTTCCCTATATGACTAATAAGAATAATAGAATTTTTGATGTTCAATAAAAATTATTTTAGACGACTGGGTTTAAAAAAGGAGTCACTTAGTCGCTTAATGTTGGATGTAGTTTGTGCCGTAATCGCGGAATTGAAAAATCTAAAAAAAGTTTATTTGCCAATAAAATATTTTCTCGTGTTGGTATAAGTACATTCACTAAAGATGCTTGGGGTGACCATGGCGAATCAACTTTAAATACATTTACAAATTGGCCAGAATTCAATTCATTAGCACATAAATACCAGGGCAGAATAGCAGCCCCCATGCCTTGTTGCACAGCCGATTTGAGTACCGACATATTGCCACAACTGATATAAGGTTCGAGCAACACTGTGTTTAAGCCGTTATTTTGATTGGTGAATATCTGGGAGATCAAATTTTTTTGCACACCTAAAGCAATGAAATTTAACTGTTTGAGTTGCTCTGGATACTCAATTTTTGCTTTATCACTCATATAATCCTGACTGGCAACCAGTATCATTGGTAAATCGCAGACAGGACGAATAATTAAGCTCGAGTCATTGAGGAGCTTGGAGGAGATTCGGAAAACCAGATCGACTTGCGCGCTGATCAAATCAATATTGTGATCTGATGTGTTAATGATCAGGCGTATCTTAGGATATTTTTGTAAGAATAAATCAAGAATAGGCAGCAATGCTTCTTGTGCAAATGTTGAGGAACATCCGATTCTTAATGTTCCTTTTGGGTCGCCAGCAAGGTCTGTAGCAACCGCAAACGCATTTTGTGCGGCCTGTTTTAATGCTTTTGCATGAATATAGACTTCTTCACCTGCTGGCGTCAGAACAACATTCCGTGTATTGCGATGTAATAAACGGACACCAATTCTATTTTCCAGTTCTGCAATATGTCGACTGAGTTTAGAGCGCTGTACGCCTAAATTACGTGCCGCAGCTGAAAATCCAGCATGCTCGACCACCTCTACGAATAATAAGAGATCATCAAGTTTTTGCATGGCGGCCCAATCCGTTATTGTTGCTAATTTTAGGACAGTATATTGTGGATTTTGTGGGTTTTGTCAGGGGCTTGAACTTGTTAGATTAATCTCCGTGAAATCTATGCAGGGTTTATCAGTGAGCACGTTTAAAAATCAAATAATTAGCGTATTTTTGAGCCATAAATTTTTTGTAGCATTATTGCTGTCATTGCCTCTAAGCTCCGTTTTTGCGAAAGATAATGGGATTGCCGTAGATCAATCGATTTATCAGAATCGTGCAGTATTAGCGGATTTCACGGCGGCATCTTGTCCAGACAATCCAAGAAGTTTGACGCAAGTCAATGGCAATCTGTATAGACATACTACTGGTGCAGGCTTAGCTGTGCATAGTGGTTTAGTCTTGATCACTAAAGATGGTGCTTTGGTGATTGATCCTGCGATGACTTGTACATCAACATGGTTGAAAGATGAAATCAAGAAGCGTTTTGATGTACCTGTAAAATATGTGATCTATACCCATGCTCATGCGGACCATATCAGTGGTGGGCAGGTTTTTAAAGCAGATGGGGCAATCATTGTCGCCAATCAACGTAGTCTTGAACCGATTATTGGAGAAAAGTTAGCCACAGCACTACCTGATCGGGTATTTGATCAGGATATGAAAATCAGCTTAGGAGGCGATGAGGTTTTATTGCATTATGTCGCACCTAGCCATTCAGACAGTATGGTCATGGTACTTTTCCCTAAATACAAAGCGCTGCAATGTACCGATGTGTGTGAAAGTAAAAGCATGCCATACAATGATTTTTTAGATTTTTATTACACTGGCTGGATTGATACCTTGGACTGGGTGATCAAGCAAGATGTCGATTTCATTGATGTTGGACATTATAGCCCTGCCACACGTGAGGATCAGATTGCATTGCGTCATTATATTTTCGATTTACATCAACAAGTTTTGGATTTGGTTCGTGCAGGACAATCGTGGGATCAGCTCTATCGTAATGTCAAATTTAGCTCCGAAGTTCAGAACTGGATTGGTTTCAGTACGATGAAAATGCCGAATATTCAAGGCATGTATCGTTGGGTAGCAAATCATCGTCGAGGGAACTGGTAGTCCATATGACTAGATAAAAATAGAGGCTTTCTACTGAGCGATAGCAGAATTAGCAGTTTGTATCGAGTCTGATTATTTCGTATGAAAGCCAAGTTTATGTGGTGCATTGCTGAAATATAAAGCCAGTCATGAAAGCGATTGAATTGATTTGGAACGTGTCTGAACAATAGATGAATGAGTGTTAAAGTGGTAGAAATTAAAGATTTAGAAACGTTCATATATGCTGTTGAAAACTCTTCTTTAACTGTAACTTCAGAAAAGCTAGGTATTGATCAATCCACTGTAACCAAACGCATCAATAATATTGAGAAAAAAGAGCCTGTAAATTATTTTGTGTAAGTTCCATTTTTTATAAATGATCTTTTAATCGATCATCGAACTGAATCGTAAACCAATTCATTGCTAAACGCCAATTTTGAATTGGCATCGTCCATTTCTTCGCAGCATTTGATGTTGCTAAGTAAATGACCTTCTTTACTGAGTCATCAGATGAAAAGATTTTCCTCTTCTTCGTTGAATGGCGTATTACGCTATTCAACGACTCAATCGCATTTGTTGTATAAATTGCATGACGTATTTCGGCTGGATAGCTAAAGATCGTTCGGATATTTTCCCAATTGGCCCGCCAGGATTCTCCAATTTTGGGATACTGGTGATTCCATTGATCACAGAAGATGTCTAGGGACTTTAAAGCATTTTCCTCTGTACTTGCCTGATAAATCGCTTTCAGACCCGAGGTAACAGCCTTGTAGTCTTTCCAGCTTACAAATCTCAGGCTATTGCGTACAACATGCACGATACACAGTTGAATATCAGTATGAGGGTAAACGGAGGCTATCGCGTCAGGAAAGCCTTTTAATCCATCTACACAGGCAACAAGAATATCCTGTACTCCTCGATTTTTTAGCTCTGTCATGACTGACAGCCAGAATTTGGCACCTTCTGTCTGAGCAATCCACATACCCAGTAATTCTTTTTGTCCATCCATATTGATGCCTAAAGCAAGGTATACGGACTTGTTAATCACATTGGAGTGCTGACGGACTTTGACAACAATACAGTCAAGATAGACAACAGGATAAAGGCTATCTAAGGCTCTATTTTGCCACTCAGTCACTTGCTCAATCACAGCATCGGTAACTTTGCTGATGAGAGATGCTGAGACATCGGCATCGTACATTTCTTTGAAGAAGGCTACAATTTCCCTATTAGTCATTCCTTTTGCATACAGTGAGAGGATTTGGTCATCCATACTGGTGATGCGTGTTTGGTGCTTTTTGATAATTTGTGGCTCAAATGAACCTTCTCGATCACGGGGAATATCTAAAGCCAGTTGTCCATCTTGAGTTGTAATGGTTTTAGAACTAAACCCATTACGGCTATTTGAGCCTTTCCTGGACTGATGCTTTTCATAACCGAGATGGTCTGAAAGTTCAGTATTGAGTGCAGTTTCAATCATGAATTTTTTAAAGACTGCTGTCATTTGGTTTAAGTCTTCTGGTGTTTTTAGACCTTTAGCCAATTCGGCAGCCATACTTTTGATTGTTGCTTCATCCATGTGAAGTACCTTTTGTAATTATCCTCTGAAGGATAAATGAAAATTAAGTACTTACACAAAATTTAGAACAGTCCCAGAAAAAACTAAAAGGAAAACTATTCAATCGTAAAAGCCGACCTTTGCAGCTCACGCATTTGGGAGAGCAAGTATACTTTAAAGGTCGTTATATCCTCGAGCAAATGGAACAATTAGAGTATTTTCATCAGCAAGAGGTTCTCTCAAATCAAGAAAAAATTAACATCGGTGTTCCAATTACTTTGGTGGATGATCTTTCGGAATATATTTATGAAAGGTATAAGCACGACCATTATTTGACAGGTGTTGAGATACAAAGTGGCTGGGGGCGAAGTCTAATTCAGCGAGTCGCTGAGAGTGAGTTGCCGCTTGCAATTGTGATGATTCCTTCCAATCTTAATCTTGCTAGCCATTTATCTTTCTTGGATATAGGGACTTTGCCTTTGGTTGTGGTTTCGGTCAGAAGTGGCGTTAAAGAACATACCAGTTTGGAGCGATGCAGTAAGAAAGGTTGGGTGATCCACCCTGAAGGATGTTGCTTTAGAGAATGCTTAAATAAAGAGCTAAAGGAACGAAACTTGTTTCTATACGCAAATAAAGAAATCTTCGGTATAGAACCGCAGTTACATAGTATTTTAAATGGCGATGGTTTGGGGATTTTTCCAAAACCTTTTATTGATCAGCACTCAGTGTTTAATCATGCAGATCTCGAAATTGTGGCGGTGGAGGATTTTAATGTTAGTGTCAATGTAGGCATTATTTATGCAGATCAGCGTCATTTAAATGAAGTGAATTATTTTGCAAAAATTGTGAAAGAACGGTACTTCTAGTCAATCAGCATGGTAGCGATTGGACTTGCTCTTTTGAGAAGGAGGATCAAATGCTGCAAAGTTTTGGATAAGATTTAAAGCAATAAGCTTAAGCTCACATGTTAAGATAAGTATTAAAATTAAAAACAAGCTAGGGCTTGAGTATGAGAAGAACATTAGCTTTGATGTCTGTTCTGATCGCATCAACGGGAATTTTTGCAGCTGAAATACCAGTGGATAAGCAGGGGGAACAGGTTGCTTCTGCTTCCACAAATTCATTGTTAGAAAAAAACAAGGGCTCATTGATTAAGCAGTCTACGAAAAAAGCAGATATTGATGAAGAGGTCGATGCACAGGCCTTAAAGTTAGGCGGGATTCATCGTCGAGAAGATGCTAGACAATACCTTGAGTTAAAAAATGAGATTGAAGAGCGTCGTGAACAGCCCGATAATAAAACCAAAAATCAGAAAGAAACATCCAATATGATGACAAATAAGTAGATTTTGTTTGATGTATTGGGACAATATCGGTACTGCTGCTATCGCAAAGCTTATGCTAGTGCAATAATTATGAGATGATTTTTCATTTCTCTGATGGTTGAGTGTCAGATCAGTGCCGAGAAGGAACTTAAATGAGCAGAAATTACTGGGAAGAGGTGTATCAATCCAAACCAGCTGACCAAGTGAGTTGGTATCAACAGCAGCCAAGTCAAACACTCACTTTTATTGAATCTCTGGATTTACCGCTTGATGCTAAACTCATTGATGTGGGAAGTGGTGCTTCACTGTTAGTTGATCAGCTTATCGAGGCAGGTTATAAGAATCTACATGTGCTTGATTTATCTGGAACAGCATTGCAGGCAACACGAGAAAGACTGAGCGAAAAAGGCTTAGATATTAGCGAGATTGATTGGCAAGTTGCTGATATTTGTACGGTGGCGTTAGAACCACAGCACTATGATGTATGGCATGATCGAGCAGTATTCCATTTTATGGTGACAGAAGTACATCAACAACAGTATCTGCACAATGTCCGTCAAGCATTAAAGCCAAATGGATTTATGATTTTGTCGACTTTTGCTGAAGATGGGCCAACACAGTGTAGTGGTTTGCCTGTAGAGCGTTATAGTGTCGAAAAGTTAGCGCAGAGACTTGGAGGAGACTTTATTTTGTTGCATCATGAGGTCGAGATTCATATTACCCCTTGGAACACAGAGCAGAAATTCTTAAATACAATCTGGCAATTCAGGAACTAATATTTTTAAAAGATCTGTGACTCATTTAAATCATGAAGATAAGTGAATTATTTTGAAACGTTTTAAGTGCTAATGTAACTCGATGGTTAATCAAATATTAACGAAATTTATAACTTTAAAGTGAATTTCAATGGTTTAGCGGTTTAAAAAATAAAAATATAATACTTATAACTCTTGTTACAACGATTTTATCGACAAGTTATCTAAAATTTCCCATAGTCCTATGAACTATACATATTAGGAGAACTGTTATGGATAAGATTACAGTCATCGTCAAGGACCAAGAAGAAAACGAATCTATTGTCGTTGCACAGCTGAATGATTTAGAAGACCGTGATATTCCTTTTTTTAAACGGGTTGAGCATATTGAAGTAGAAGGAAATATCATTTTTCCAAATATTGACTTACTTTTTGAAAGTGATACTGATGGTAAAATTTATAAGCTGGTTGCACCTGTGAGTGACAAAAGATTTATCTGAATTTAAACCGATGATTCAACCTTATAAAAAGGCCCACTGATGCGATTGCAATAGGTGGGTTTTTATTTGAGAATATTAAAATAATGCACAAATTGAAGCATATTTAAGTTGAAAATAAAGAGCTTGTTGAATTAGATCATTGTACAAGCTCTTTTATGGCAAGGTCATATTGAATCGATATATTTTTATCAATGAATTGGGTTAAGCCCTTTAACAATGTCATTAAACTCTGAACCATTTAACCAAAAAGATTTCTTTAAAAAAAGTGTGGTCATAATACTTTCTGCGGCTTCACTATTTTGGTTGTCACAAAATAGTCCGTAGCTCTCACCTAGAACGGTATTGTTCTCGATCAGGCGAATAAAGAAAGCATGTTGTTCGTCAGCATAACCAAGAATAGCATCACGTCGATTGTTCATTTTTCATGTCTCCACATCAAAAATATTTGAATAAAACCTAACTGCTGAGAGATCAAATAGATTAATGAATTAGATCAATGGCTTAACATTTTTAAATTGAGTAAAAATAGGGTAAGTCATTCATTTAAAACATTAATTTTAGTTTGTCTTATACATCCTTGTCTAAGTTAAACAAGCTAAAATCTGATCTATGGATTTATTGTTATGCAAAATTAATTGTACGTCAACTTGAATTTGTAACTTTTTCAAGTTAAATTATTTGAAAGTATTTTAAGCTTGGGTAGGGGGGAAGTTATGTCCAAAAAAACTGAATTTGAGCATGGAGGGGCAAGAACCAATGCTGGGCGGAAGGCACAGTTCACTGAGCCAACCAAAGTCATCCGTGTTCCCGAATCTCAAGTTGATTTCATCAAAAATTGGTTACTGAATAATGTCAAAACGGGTACTCAAACTGATTTGACGACATCAATGAAAATACAGAATGTCCAAGCTAAGAATGACCGACTTTATCACATTCCACTGGCAACGGAACGTGTTGCCGCTGGTTTTCCGTCGCCTGCCCAAGACCATGTTGAACAAGCTTTAGATTTAAATGAATTTTTAATTCGTAACGAAAACTCTACTTTCATTGTGAAAGCGAATTCCTTGTCGATGTTAGATGCGGGCATTGATATAGATGATCCTTTGGTGGTAGATCGTAGTCTTCCTGCCAAGTCTGGGGATATCGTGATTGCCTTGATTGATAATGATTTTACCGTGAAGCGTTTAATGGTTGATCACCATTTCAGCCCACCGAAAGTATGGCTAAAAGCTGAGAATCCTGATTACCAGAATATTTATATTAGCGAGGGGCAAGAGTTACTGATCTGGGGCGTTGTGACCTATAACCTGAAACCGATGAGATAAGCCGATGAGTCTGCCACAACGTATTTTTGCTTTGATTGATGTGAATAACTGCTATGTCAGTTGTGAGCGTGTGTTTAATCCAAAGCTGGAAAATCGTCCTGTGGTTGTCCTGTCTAATAACGATGGTTGTGTGGTTTCTCGTTCCTATGAAGCGAAACAGCTCGGTATTCGGATGGCGGTGCCTTTTTTTCAGATTGAGGAGATTATTCGGCAGCATCAAGTTGAAGTTTGTTCCAGTAATTATGCGTTGTATGCTGAAATGTCACGTCGTTTCATGAATATATTAGGCAGCTTTGTCGATCCATGTGAGCAGGAAGTTTATTCGATAGACGAATGCTTTCTAGAGTTAACCGCCTATCAAAAAAGTTATGATTTGACCGCGTATGCTCATCAGATTTTAGATACTGTCAAAAACTGGTTAGGCTTGCCATGCTGTATCGGCATTGGCTATTCCAAAACTCAAGCAAAACTCGCCAATAATTTAGCCAAGACCCATGCCTGTTTTAATAGTGTATGTAATCTTGTTGCTGAGGATCCCTGCGTGATTGAAGATTTGTTGCAGCACATGCCTGTGGGGGAAGTGTGGGGTGTTGGTCGTAAGATTCGACAACGCTTGGAAAAAATGGATATCTACTCTGTGATGGATTTGCTGCAAGCAGATGCGAAAATGATGGGAAAGTACTTTTCAGTGCTAATGGAGAATACAGTCAAAGAATTGCAGGGTATGGCATGTTTAGAACTTGAGGATGTCGTAACCGATCGCCAACAGGTCTTGAGTAGCCGTTCATTTGGACAGCCTATTCAGGAGAAAAGTGATTTAAGTGGCGCACTGACTGAATTTACTTTACGTGCCATAGAGCGCTTACGCCATCAAAAATTATTATGTAAGGCGGTTGGGGTAAGCATCCGTACCAACCGATTCAATAAGGATCATTATTATCGACCTTATACGGTCGTGTATTTGCCTGACTATAGTGATGATCGTTTAGAAATCATTAAAGCAGTACAGCAGGGGCTTGACCGTATTTTTCAAGCTGGACATCATTATAAAAAAGCTGAAGTGATTTTGTTGGATATCATTCCGCAACATAGTCATGCTGTTGATTTATTTCATAATACTGATGAACTGATTGCGAGGCGAAATCTTTCGGTGGCATTTGATGATATTAATGAAAAATTTGGACGGGATACGATGACATTAGGGCGTTTGATTACTCCACATGGACGTGCATGGCGGATGACGCAAAATCATAAATCACCCAGCTATCTCACCAAGTGGGATGAACTTTTGAAAGTTGGATAAGCTAAATAGATCTAAACTTAAAGATTCAGAAAATAATGGATGAGTTTATTTTTCATTTCAATATATTGTGAAGCCCTAGGTCTTTAACTGTTGAGGCAATTGAACCACGAACTGATCGATTGCTAAACGCGTTTTGAGAGGCATATAAGGTAAAGCAGGCCAAACCACATGAATTGGAAAATCAACACTGGAAAAATTTGCCAATACCTGAAGTAGACTGCCTTCATGTAGTTCTTTATGAATGAGCCAGTCAGGTAGCCATGCAATTCCATGATGTAACAACACCGTGTTTTTAATTGCCTGCATATCATTCAACAAAAGTTTTGCTTTGGGGTTTATAGAATAAACCTGTTTTTTTTCATCTTGCAGATGCCATTTTTGCAGATGTCCTGAATAGGGATAAGCAATGGTGGTGTGTTGTTGCAGATCATCTAAACTATTCACAGCACCTGAACGCTGTATATATGCAGGAGTTGCACAAAGCAACATTCGATGATCGCCAAGCTTTCTTGCAACTAAATGATTGCTATCTGGCAAAGTGCCAATACGAATGGCTAAGTCAAATCCATCTTCAATTAAATCTACAGTTCGATCATTAAAAGAAAGCTCAATCTGTAAATCTGGATGTTGTTGAGCAAACTCCATCATCAGTGGGGTAACGTAGAGCTGTCCAAACAATACTGGGGCTGAAATTCTTAATAGACCTGTTGCGTTAATCCTACCTTGGTCTAATAAGGTTTCGGCTGTATTAATTTCTGTGAGAGCTCGCTGACTATGTTCATAAAACAAGGCACCTTCAGCGGTTAAGCTTAGTGTTCGAGTAGTTCGTTTAAATAACGTGACTTTTAAACGTTCTTCTAAGCGGGCGATGCTCTTACTAATTGCTGAACGGGTAAGGTGCAACTGTTCAGCAGCATTGCTAAAGCTCCCTGCCTCGACCACAGTGACAAAGATGGAAATCGTACCTAGTTCAGTTTGCATGATTGTAGATATTTAGGAATCAATTGATTGAAATAGTATCACTACTGGTGCTTTAAATGTAGTAGTAAGATAGCTCCATCAAAGATATGGAGAACGGACATGGCGAAAGTATTGGTATTGAAGTCCAGTATTATGGGGGATCACTCACAAACCAGTCGTTTAATTGATGCATTTTTAAAACAACGTGCAGAAAAAGGCTTGCAAGATGACGTGATCATTCGTGATTTAGCGACATTGAATTTACCTGTACTTGATGCTGAAATTTTCCATGCTTTACGTGGTGCTGAAAATGTGACTGCACCAATTCAGAAAATTATTCAGTTATCAGATGAATTAATTGCTGAGCTTAAAGCAACAGATTTATTACTAATCGGTGCTCCGATGTACAACATGAATGTTCCGACTCAATTGAAAAATTGGTTCGACTTGGTTGCTCGTGCCCGTCATACATTTAGATATACCGAAACCTATCCACAAGGTTTAGTGAATGGTGTCAAAGCAGTTGTGATGAGCAGTCGTGGTGGTATCCATCTCGGGCAGATAACCGATGCGGTAACACCTTATCTTCAGTCAGTTTTAGGCTTAATGGGCATTAATGATGTTCAGTTTGTCTATGCTGAAGGGCTAGATATGTCCGCGTTGAAAGTAGATGCTTTAGCTCAAGCCCATCAGCAAGTACGAGAAATTGCAGTTTAAAATAGCAAAACCCCTTACTGTCGACTTGGCAGGATCGGACTAGCAGGGTGCCTGTTTGTCCGATTTTTTTTATGCATTAAATCTGCTTCATCTTTATCAATGAATCTTGTTCGTCGAATAAAAAAGCCCCATCGAAAGGAGGCTTATTGTATAAACATGATGATTCAATTAACGAATGTTTTTCCACCACTGTTTAAAGGCTTGCCGATCATTGTCCAGTTCAACCAATTCGCCGATCATTGGGGTTGCTAGGCGATACTTCCTTGTTTTTGAATATTCGACAATCCGAGTAATCGGTTCGTGCCAAGCATGTTTGGCTAAGCTAAATTTTGAGTGATGTACAGGAATCATATTCCGTGCATTCAGTTCTTCAGTAGCTTGAGCGACTTCATCGGGATGGCAATGTACTGAACGCCAAGCGGCATCGTATTGTCCATTTTCCATCAATGCCCAATCAAAGGGACCATATTTCTCTCCAATCTCGATAAAGTGTTTGTCATAACCACCATCACCGGTATAGAAGATCTTTTTATTCGGAGATTGAATCACGAAAGAAACCCATAAATTTTTACCTCCATCAAAGGCACGTCGTGAATCATGATGGGTGGTTTCAGTGATAATGGTAATGCCATCATCAAACTCGATTCTGTCACCCCAATCTCTTTCGATGAGTTTGTCCTTTGGATAGCCCCAGTATTCAAAGTGTTCGCCTACACCTAAGCCTGTAATCACATATTGGACTTTGTCTTTAAGTTTAAGTGTGGTTTCGTAATCCAGATGGTCATAGTGATCATGTGAAATCAGTAGATAATCAATCTCAGGTAAATCTTCTACCTTATAAATATCCGTTCCTTTATAGGCACGGGTTCCCCAAGGAAAGGGAGATGCTTTGCCACTGAGGACGGGATCAATTAAAAAGGTTTTACCATGCAGTTGCATAAATACTGAAGAGTGTCCAAACCAAATGATGACATCCTGTTTGGAATCAAGGTCGAGCAGATTGGTTTTAATGGAAGGAATCGGATCAATTGGATTACGCTGAGGAATGGTTTTAATAAAGGTTTTATAGAGTTCAACCGCAATACTTGAGCCTTCACTCATGCCAGATTTTTCAATTAAATTTCGAAATTGGCCTTGTCGATAATTGGGAGAGTTCTCGATCAATTGGAGGCGTTTACCAGAAGGGATTTTACCGAATAGGGGTTGTTGGGTATATATGGCACTGCCAGTAATGAGCAGAGCAACAGCGATAGCAAAAAGAATAAGCATAGATAGCGTCAACCTTTTCATTTGAGCATTCGATACCACAGTAATAAAAACTAAAAGCGACAAAATGATGAAATAGAGTTTAAAAGTCGACGAATGAAAACTTGCCTATTGTTATTGAATCTTTAGCTAAACGAAGAAGAACTGAATTTTTACTTGCTAAATTGAATGTGTATTGATGTGATTGAGCAAAAGGAAGTCATTTAGCGGGGCTTGGTTTATGCTAGACTATGCATGGTTACGGTGTTGCAAATCACTGTGTGTCAATACAACGAGTAGGTAACATGATCGGGCAGCAAAGAAACATATTGGCAACTTTAGGAATAGATGTTTGGATTCCGAGAGAAGTGGTATGTCAAAAAAATACTGCACCGAGTCTATGGCGAGATCAAATTGTTGAAGAAACGTCACAGTCGCTGACACCAATATTAGATGTCGCACCAACGTCACAAGAAATTCAAATTGCATCGCGACAAACATTAGCGATTGCCGAAAAAGAAGTTCCTCAGCCTACAGAAATTATTGCAAAGCCTGTTGTTAAAGAAACAGTTGTTGAAAAAGAACAGATTGTTATTACAACTCAAATTCAGGCATTTGAATTGCAAATGTATGTTTTAGAAAACTGTGCCATTTTGTTGGAAAGCAGTCAGCTCAGCGATGCACAACGTCAGCTCTGGCAAAATATTCAAAAGGCAAGATTGGGGCAATATGCAGAGCTGAAATGGCCATTTCCCTTGGCTGTGTTTCAAGAGAGCAGAGGACTGCCATCCTATATTCAAGGCTTTCTGGATGCTACGGCAAGCGGCAGAAAGATATTATGCTTAGGTCAACTGGACTTTATTCAGCATTCTAATATATTACATTTAGCGAGTTTAGAAGAAATGCTGGCTCAACCTGTCTTAAAAAGACGGTTGTGGCAGCTCATGCAATAAAGAACGGAAATCGAATCATGAAGAAAGTCGTTGTATTCAGCCAAATAGATCAGGACGTTATAGCGCAGTTACAGCAAGATTATCAGGTGGTGGTGCTCAATCCTAAGCTTGGTGATATCAATGAGCAGATTCGGACCGAAGTGGTTGATGCCGATGCCATGATTGGTGCAGGGCGTTTACTCAATGAAAGCAACTTGGCGCCTGCAAAAAAACTTAAAATCATTTCGACGGTGTCGGTTGGCTATGATAATTATGATGTCGATTATCTCAATCAAAAGAAAATTTGGCTCGCCAATACACCACACGTTTTAACGGAAACCACAGCCGATCTAGCCTTTAGCTTGTTACTGAGCGCCGCACGTAAGATTCCACAATTAGATGCTTGGACTAAACAAGGGCAGTGGAAGCGTACCGTTGCAACGGAACAGTTTGGGGTGGATGTTTTTGGCAAAACCTTAGGCATTATTGGATTGGGGCATATCGGAGCCGCGATTGCTCGTCGTGGTTTTTATGGTTTCAATATGAATATTTTGTACCATAACCGCCGTGAAAAGATTGAAGTGGCTCAGGCCTTCAATGCGCAATATCGTGATTTAGATCAGTTATTACAGCAATCTGATTTTATTGTGGTGGCTGTTGATTTAAATACTGAATCAAAAGCATTGATTGGCGCAGAGCAGTTTGACTTGATGCAAAAACATGTAGTCTTCGTCAATATCGCGCGTGGCTCGGTGGTCGATGAACATGCATTGATTGAAGCATTGCAGCAAAACAAAATCTTTGCTGCTGGTTTAGATGTGTATGCCAAGGAACCACTACAAAGTTCTCCATTGTTTGAGCTGCCAAATGCAGTGACTGCACCGCATATTGGTTCGGCAACCGCTGAAACACGTCAGAAGATGGTGGGTCTTGCTTATCAGAACCTGATTGATGCATTAGAAGATCGTACACCTCGCTATTTAGTGAATCCGAAGTTTGAATAATTGCTTACAATGCTGACCATTTGATTGCTGCATTATTGTGCGACCCCATCTTTTTAAGTTGATTAATATTGGTACACTTGCGCCCTTTGTGACTTCGTCTTGGGGTGTCTGGTGTTCGAGAAATTAGCTGAACAAAGTTTGGGTTTAATGGGTTGGGAAATTGACAATCATTGGGATTTAAATATTGACCAATGTGTGATGATTGCGGCTCCACATACCAGCAATTGGGATGCCTTATACGCCCGTTTAGCCTTGAAAGCTTTGGGTGTTCATGTTCGCCTCACCATCAAAGACAGTTATATGAAATTGCCGTTTGGTCCTTTTGTTCGTGCCATGGGGGGGATCGGTATTGATCGTCGTGTCAAACATGAAGGTCAAGAACGTCCAAGTATGGTTCAACTGATGAGTGATCTATTTAAGACGCATCCCAAGTTGGTGATGTTGGTCACTCCAGAAGGAACACGTGCCAAACAAGAGCAGTGGAAAACTGGTTTTTATCATGTCGCAATGACAGCGGGTGTGCCGATTGCGCTTGCATATATGGATTATGCCAAGAAAAAAACAGGCGTAGGAAAAATTGTTTATCCTACAGGGGATTATGAAAAAGATATGAAGGAGATTATGTCTTTTTATGCCACTATCAATGCGAAATTCCCAGAAAAATTTAGTGTAGATCAGCGTTACGTCGCGGCAGAGTAATTTAGTCGATTTCAAAAATCATAAAGTAAGGCGGGATTTTCCTGCCTTTTATAACACTTTGTTGCAAATTTCTCCTTTTTTCAATGCTATATTGAATTTCTTTATTAAAATCATAGAGAAACCACTTGAGATCGTTCCTGCTCGCCTGTGGCCTTTTCGCCACAACTCAACTGAGTCACACTGAGGTTTTTTTGCCTACGCATAGTGCTGGGCAAACAGAAGTGCCTGAAATTGGCAGCGGTATAGGTTTACTCGATCAACAAAAAGAAAAATTTATCGGTGAAAAAGTGTACCGTGAAGTGCATCGTCAAATGCCAACGGTGCAAGATGCATGGTTGGAAGATCAGTTTTTTCAGGTTTTTTCAGGTATTTTAAGTCAGACCCAACTTGGTCAACCGATTGGCTTGGTGATTATCAAAGATCCTCAAATTAATGCCTTTGCTGTGCCTGGTGGTTTATTTGCCTTGAATACTGGTTTGATTACTTCTGCTAAGAATCTGGATGAGATTGCAGGGGTCATGGCACATGAGATTGCACACGTATCACAACGTCACTATAGCCGTTCTCAAGAAGCATTTAAGGGGCAGGGCTTGCTTGCATTGGCAGGGATTCTTGTTGGTGCAGCCATTGCATCTCAAGCCGATGGCAATGCGGGTGCAGCGGTCATGATGGGGACTCAAGCGGCATTGATGGATAAGCAGTTGAGTTATAGTCGTAATCAGGAACGTGAAGCGGATCGTATCGGGATGCAGTTTATGTATGCTGCAGGTTATAATCCACAGAGTATGGCAGATTATTTTGAAACCATGCATCGTGCCACCAGTCGGGTCAGCTTTTTGCCAGACTTTTGGTTTACCCATCCTTTAACCACTGAGCGGATGAGCGAAGCCCGTTTGCGCGCTAATCAATTACCCAAAGTGAAATCAAAAATTTATGATCTCGATTTTGAAATTTTAAAACTCTACACTTTGGTGATTTCAAATCAGGCCACTGAAATCCAATTGCAGTCATTGGCTAATCAAAAGAATACTGCAGCTCAATTGGCATTGAGTAAGTTTTATCTAGAACAAGGTGACTATGCACAGGCACAAGCCAATCTGGACTTAGTGAAGCCGAAACTTAAAAATCATGTGCTGATTCCTTTGATTCAAACCGATATTTATTTGGGACAAAATAAGTTCGATCAGGCCTATGCCACAATTAATCCGATTCAAAAGACCATGCCGGAGAATAGAGCCTTATCTTATAAGTTAGCGGAAGTTCAGATTCGCCAAGGGCAAGTTGCGCAAGCACAAGCCTTGGTACAGCGCTTTATCCATAAAAACCAGCGTGATATTGAAGGTTGGCAACTGCTGCAGCAAGCCACCAATTTAGATAAGAGCTCACCATTACAGGCAGTCAATGTATTGGGTTATCGTGCAGAGGCAGAGTATTGGTCGGGTTATGAAGAAAATGCGATTAAGTCGATGTTACATGCACAACGGTTGGCGAAAGGCAATCTAGCCATGTCAGCTAAGATTGACTCGCGTTTAAAACAGATGCAAGATGAGCGCCGTATGCGACTCTAATTCCGATTAAAACAATTCAAGGAAGACACATGATTCAAGGGCAATGTTTGTGTGGTGCTGTGAAGTATCAATATCATGGAGAAATTGAAAACAGCATTTTATGTTATTGCAGCCATTGCCAACAGGCACAAGGTTCAATTGCAGGGTGGAATAGTCCGATTGAGCAAAGCAAATTTGAGCTGATTTCTGGGAAAGAGCAACTTAAAGAATATTTTCATACACCCAACAAGGCGCGTGTATTTTGTCAGAATTGTGCAAGCCCACTCTATTCTTATCGAAAGGATTTGCCTGATGTAATTCGTTTACGCCTAGGCACTGTGACAGAAGGTGATATACCCGCACCGAAGGAAGAATTTTTCCTGGAGCATAAACCAAAGTTTATTGAATTAAGATAAGATGACGAGCGTAAGTAATCGCTGAGAAGTTAGAACATTTATGAAGAAAATTTTAGTTTTTATTTTTGCGATCAGCAGTGTGGGGATCAGCTCGGCAGCATCGATTGAGCAATATGCAAACTCAGTGGACAAAATTCGTGGCGTATATGCGCAGGATATTCGCAGTTTTTTACGGAGTTTAAATCCACAAACGTCACAATTTACACCTGAGCAGCAAGCAAAGTATTGTCAGATTAATCAGCGTTATATTCAGGATATGTCAGATGCGATTGAACAAAATCGCTCATCACTACCACCGCAATACGCCAGTATGACCAAGCAAGATTTAATCAAGCAAGTGGTTGAATCAAAAGAAATGCAAATGCTTGCGAAATATAATGTTCAGTGTGATTTTAAATAATATGACGATATCTGAACAGCTTGAAAATATTTTTACAGAAGAAATTGTATTTAAAGATGCAAGAGGCCACTTAGTGGGTTTCTTAAAAGAATCAAAAGCAAAAACTATCGTTTTAAATTATGATGATGTGGGCGAAAAAGTCACAAATAAGAGTTGTATAGATGAAATAGATTTTAAGATTGAAGCGATTGTTTACCAAAATAATTGTCTACTTGGATATAGTGATGTCAGAATATATGTAGCTTTAGGTGAATGTCATATAGAAAAAGCGATTGGAGTCGTATCTTCAGAGTTGGGAAATTTAATTTTGTATTATAGTATGGACAGCGTAGAAGAAGGCGAAATATACGCATATTCTTCAGATCTTATTTATCAGTCTACTTAAACTTGCTGATCTATAATAGATATAGCAAGACACAGAGAAGTATTTTGAGCTAATACAAACGTATGCGTTAAAATTTTGGCTTAGCTTAATTTTGCTTTAATTTTAGCAGATACTTGTGCAGGATCGGCACGCCCGGCTATGATCGGACGTAGAGAATTCATCACCTTACCCATATCTTTCATGCTAGTAGCTTCTTGAGCAGCAATCGTTTGCTCAATGATGGAATCAAGTTCTTCCTCAGTCATAGCGGCTGGTAGAAATTGAGAAATAACCTCAACTTCGGCTTGTTCCTTACTAGCTAAATCATCTCGACCAGCGCCAGAAAAGGCCTTGATCGATTCTTTACGTTGTTTAATTTGCTTTTCAATGACCGCAAGAACCTGAGCATCGTCAAGCTCAATGCGCTCATCGACTTCGATTTGCTTAATTGCTGCCTGTACACCACGAAGAACCGTTACTGTTGCCATATCTTTGGCACGCATTGAGTTTTTTAATACGTCAGTAATCTGGTTTTTTAAAGTATTCATAGTATTTTCAGCAGTCAATCACAAATTAATTAGTAAAGGCGAGTAGTACGTACAGATTCGCGAGTCAATTTCTTTTGATAACGCTTAACTGCAGCAGCTTTTTTGCGCTTACGTTCTTGAGTTGGTTTCTCATAGAATTCGCGCTTACGAACGTCAGCTAAAACACCAGCTTTTTCGCATGAACGTTTGAAACGACGGATAGCTACGTCTACTGGTTCGCCTTCTTTCAACTTAACTTGTGGCATGTAAAATCCTCTAAGATGATGGATAAGATCTAACGCACTATTGCACTAGATCGCAAGTGAAGGTCAGTATTTTACTCATTTACAACTCAGATCACAAGTCTATAATAGCTCTGATATTACTTTTGATCGTTGTAAAGGCAGTTTAATGATTGTTTTGGGCTTAGAAACTTCGTGTGATGAAACTGGGTTAGCACTCTATGATAGCGAGCTCGGCTTACGTGGACAGGTTCTATATAGCCAGATCAAATTACATGCAGAATATGGTGGCGTCGTTCCTGAATTGGCTTCACGTGATCATGTTCGTAAAATGATTCCTTTGATTAATCAACTGCTTGAGCAAAGTGGCGTCAAAAAGCAAGAGATTGATGCAGTGGCTTATACCCGTGGTCCAGGACTGATGGGGGCATTGATGACAGGTGCTTTATTTGGCCGCAGTTTAGCCTTCGCATTTAATAAGCCTGCGATTGGTGTGCACCATATGGAAGGTCATATGCTTGCACCATTACTTTCGGAAACTCCACCGGAATTTCCGTTTGTAGCGTTACTGGTTTCAGGTGGGCATACCCAATTAATGGCAGCCTATGGGATCGGTCAATATGAATTGCTCGGTGAATCGATTGACGATGCAGCGGGCGAAGCCTTTGATAAAGTCGCAAAAATGATGAAACTGCCTTATCCAGGTGGTCCAAATATTGCGAAGTTAGCCTTACAAGGTGATGCCAAAGCATTTGAATTCCCGCGACCAATCTTGCATCAAGGGTTGGATTTTTCTTTTAGTGGTCTTAAAACAGCAGTTTCAGTACAACTGAAAAAGTTAGGTGAAGAAAATCGTGATGCCGATGTAGCTGCATCTTTCCAAGAGGCTGTTGTCGATACGCTCGCTAAAAAATCAGTGAAAGCTTTAAAACAAACGGGTTTAAAACGTTTGGTGATTGCCGGTGGTGTTAGTGCTAATCTACGTTTGCGTGAACAATTAGAAACTTCACTGGCAAAGATCAAAGCTCAAGTTTATTATGCCGAACCCGCATTGTGTACGGACAATGGCGCCATGATTGCTTTTGCTGGATATCAGCGTTTAAAAGCTGGGCAACATGATGGTTTGGCGGTAACGACAACACCAAGATGGCCAATGACTGAGTTACAACCGACCTAAGAGGTAACTCGTAATTTTGTTTGGGTGCTATGCTTAAAGCCAATCCTCATTATTATTTTATTTAAAAATCAGATCATTCATTTTTATGCAGGCTAGCGGTGACAGTTTAGAGTCACTGCTATCTTGTTAAATTATTTATTTTTGATGAGCTAAAACTCATTGTGGAGTACAAAAGTTGAAAATTTCTTATATTTTTACATGTGGCCGATTAGAGTCTTTATTTAAGATTCTCTGCCTCACTCAACAAGGTGAGAAAAAAGTCGAGTCAAAAGAAAAGGTGGTTGAACAATATAGAAAAGATATCGCTTTAGGGCGTCCTTTTGAAGAAACTGAACTTTATCAAATAATTGAGAAAAGTGAAGAAAAGATTGTTATTAATCGCTTGAGTAATATTCTTCGAGAAAAACCTACTCAGCAGAAGAGTAGCTTTGATGCAGACGAATATAAGACAGGTGCATGGTCTGAGTTTAGTGATTATAAGCTGGCAGTTCGATTCTCAAATGCGAAAACTGAGTTAAGTGAAAAGCACTTTGCGAAAACTGGTGAATACATGACCAGTCGTGGTATTGCAAAATTGACAGGTTTCAATCCAAGCAACATTAAGAATATGTTGCATCATAAAAGAAGTGTGGTGAGAAAAATGCTCACGACATTGGAAAAATTAGCTAGAGAGTATTGATATTTAAGCTCTATCATTGATGCAGAGAAAATTGATTTCTCTGCATCAATGATAATGAATCATTGTGGGTTAGTATCAAATTTTAGTTTGTATTTTCAATAATGAATTAATAAAAAAGGCAAAATAATGTGGTCGGTTAAAGCAGCAACGATAGCTGCATGGTTAAGTATAATTATTATTGCTGCGGCAGCAGTGTTTTCTATTTATGTTTTAAGTATTCCCTGTGTTCCTGATCGGATCTGTGAGATGCCACCAATCCATTTATTCTTTTTCTTGGCATTAATTATCTCGGTAATCTGTAATTTTATTGGCGTCATTTTGTCGATCATTGGATTGAAGAAAGAAGAACCCATTAAAAAATTAGCCAAAGAGGCATTAAGTTTTAACGGGAAAATCATCGCTTTTAGCTTTGTAGCGGGAATGTTGCTACTTTTGATTTTAATGACTTAGACAAATTGCTAGGTCAGTTGTTGTGAACGATCTGCTTTAGACAATACTGCTAGACAAACAAAAATTAATGCCATGCCAACCCAACCAATAGGTGCTAATTGCTCACCGACTAATAAAACAGCAAACAAGGCGGCAACAAGTGGTTCAAATAAGGTAAGAGTGGTCGCGGTACTTGCTGAAATGGTTTTCAAGGCATAACCAAATAACAGATAACCGAGAAACATTGGAATCAGCATCATATAACCGACAACATACAAATTCACAGGCTCATCAAACAGGTTTGAACCTGTAAAAAATAATGTAGGTAGTAAGATTAAAGCACCGAAGCCAAAAATTAATCCCATGGAGGCCTTTGAGTCGACTCCACGATCAATCATCTTTTTGGCAGCCCAAGAATATAAAGAATAGGTTAGGGCAGCGATCAATCCAAGAATAATGCCAATAGTTTTCTGATCTGTTGCAATAGTCTGTGCTGATCCTTGGGAATGTGATTCCCCTATAGATAGCAATAAGACACCAGCCACACCAAAGATAAAGCTAATAAACCACTTTTTAGAGAGTGCTTTTTTATCAAAGAACTTTTCCAGTAATGCAGTAAATAAAGGGGCTGAACCAATTGAAACCACTGTACCAATGGTAATCCCCGCCATTCGCATCGACGAATAGAAAGCCAGTGGATAAATCGCAACCGAGACCATACCAATCAACAATAATGGATAATAAGAGCGAATTTGAGGTAAATGACTGCGGATATTTTTATGGGCCAATAGGGCTTGTAATAAACCACCGCCACCCATTGCGATTGCACCAATCGCTAAAGGACTTAAATTTGGGGCATAAGAGGCGGCTGTGCCTGTCGTTCCCCATAAAATAGAGGCAATGAGGACTGCAATAAAACCAGAATGAGCACTGAGGCTAAAAGAGGTGCTACTCACTTTGAAACCTCTTGTTCTAATAGGTTCTGAACCATTTGTTTTGCAGCAAATACTTTGTCACTTGAACTTTCTAAACCGGCACGGGCAATAGAACCTTCTAAGATAAATGAAAGCAGTAGTGCTTGTTCTTTGACTCGTTGTGGGTTGGTACTGAGTTGCTGTAAATGACCCGCTAAAATCGCTTCAATTTCATCTTTATGCTGTTTAACAGCCAAACGTTCAGGACTATGTGCTGGGAATTCAGCTGCTGCATTGAGTAGACCACAACCACGAAAACCTTTTTCATAAGCAAATTCGGCATGATCTTGATAGGCATCAAAAACTGCCAAAATACCATCGACTGGTGTTTGGATTTGAGCTTTTCTTTTTTCATATAAATCTAGCCATTCTTGATGACGGGCTTCGATATAACAAGTGATCAAGTCTGATTTGGTGGCAAAATTATTGTACAAAGACATTTTGGCGACATTGGCTTTCTCTGTAATGCTATTGATCCCTGTATTGCTAATGCCATCGTTATAGAACAGGGTGGATGCTGCATCTAGGATTTTTTGTTTTGCTGATTTCGAGTTCATAAGAAAATATATTTATGTATACCGATCTACCTAATTCTATGGGAAAGTAAATTATTTGCAAGGAAAAATTGGAATTTCATTGAATTCTGATGAACAGCATGTCATCGATTAAAACGCTGACATTGCGCTTTAATCGATAGATAAGTTATTCAATATTTTTCTTACTGTGGATAAAAGCCAATCCATACACAGGCCATTTCTTCTCGGATTTTAGATTGTTGACCAGCCACGCCACCATGACGAGTGCAATTGAGCCTAATAACACAGGGAAGAATAAGAAACTCCAGTGGTATTGAATGGTATTGGCGGTTAGCAAAATCACCAATGGATTTGCCCCAGCAGGTGGATGAACACAACGCAGAAGTTGCATGGCTGCGATGGCACAACCGACAGACAGAGCAATGCTCAAAGCGGATGTACCAAAAACTTTAAGAAATAGTAAGCCAATAAAAGCCGAGACAAAATGTCCCAAAATTACATTGCGAGGTTGAGCCAAAGGAGATTGCGATACGGCATATAAGATCACACAGGTTGCGCCAAAAGGAGCCATGATAAATAGATTGTGGGTGAATTTACTGAGCAGGATTAAGATCAAGATGCTTAATGTGCCGCCAATTAAACTTCTTATAATATCAATGGATTGGGGTAAGGGAGCAAGATGTTCTCTACCGTTGAATAAAGATAACATGGTGATCTCACGACTGGGTTGCTTTATAGCGATAATAGAACTAAAATTATAAATAGTACAGATCTGTACTATTTTGAATGAGTAAATCTTTATGTCAAAGTCTGCTGATAAAATTTTGCATACCGCAGAAAAATTATTTTATGAAAATAGTTTTGTTGGGGTCGGAGTTGACCTTATTCGAGATGAATCTGGCTGCTCAAAAACCACGATGTACACCTATTTCAAAAATAAAAATCAATTGGTGAAGTCGGTCTTAGAAGCACGTGATGAAAAGTTTAGGCAGCGTTTATTGGATTATGTGGCGGAGGCAACAGGACGAGAGGCATTGAACAGGTTGATCGATTGGCACTTATTATGGTTTCAAGAAGATAACTTTAAAGGATGTTTATTCGTCAGAGCTGTAGCTGAGTCACATTTGGGCGATCAAGACATTATCTCCGTGTCAAAAGAACACAAAGTTTGGATTAGAAACTTAATCACAGAATATTTGCACACTTATCCAAAGGCTGAGATGTTGATTGAGGTGACTTATACCTTGATTGAAGGGCTCATTAGCCGCTTTTTGGTCGAAGGCTATGATGCAAAGGTGGCAGCGGAGATTAAGGATTCAGTGAACCAAATGATTGATACTTTGAACGCTCCGAGGAACTAGATCGTAAAAGGAAATGATGAGCTTGTTTGGCTTGATGAGTCTTTGAAGTTTCAGCAAAGACTCATCAACGTGTTCAGTTCATTTAATCCTTAAATGCATTCTGATCTTCTACATCTACATATTCGATATAACCACGACCTTGAACAGGGGCATTTAAATATTCACCTGTGAAGGTATAAGCACTGGCATAACCAATGCCATGACCATAACGGAATGGACTATCAATTTCTGCTGTGATATCTAAAATTTTCTGATCAGCATCATCCTTGACAGACCAAGAGAATAATTGCGGTAAGCGCATTTTCTTACCACTTGGCGAAACATAATCATCAACTTGATGTGCAATCACCTTGAATTCGACATTGGTGTAGACTTCAGCAGGCTTATCGGTATGACGTACATGCAATGTATAGGCTGCTGGTTGGCCCAAAATATCAGCTTTGGTGAGTAATAATTGTGTGGTATCCGTCAAATTGATAATTTGGTAGGTAAAGAAATCGAGTGGTAATTTATATGGTTCAGGCAACAGCTTTTTCACCACGCCATGTGCACCTGTAGCGCGAGCATATTCATAGGTACATAAGCCTTCGGCAGGCGTGACTTTCCCTTGATACTCAAGCTGACCTTTGAAGTTTGCCAATAAACTAAAATGATCGTAAATCGGGGTTTTAATAAACCATGAGATTTTATCGGTGACATCTAAATCAAATTCGAAGTTGAGTCCGTGATAGGCACCTTTGAGATGAATATTTGGTAGAGTTCCTTGAATAGAGACTTCTTCACCCAGCTCAATGCTTGTTCCATTATCTTGAATATTGGTCTGTTCTGGAATGATATAGGCTTTTAATAGATGTTCATCTAGCGCCGCAGTGCTGGAGAAAAATGTTGCAGTCTTTCTTGGGTCACCTAAAGTAATATCATCATGGTCAAATGCAAGTGCTCCTGGTGTTCCCAGTAAGATCATAATATTTAAATAACGATGTGGCTCAGGAAGCAGAGGAAAGAAAATTCCATAATGTGTCCACGTATAAAAATTACCATCAGTACGTGGGCGAATGATGTCTGGTTCTGAAAAGGGTGTTGTTGAATATTTTACGGCTTTATCAAGCGTACCTTGTGCCAATAACAGGCTTTTACCCAAAATTTTGCTGGTCAGGGATGTCGGTGGCAATTGTTTCTTCATCTTGTTTCCTAAACTCAATCCATGCTGTGACAGCTAGATTATGAGAAACAATTGCCAATGCTAAGCGGAAATAAGGACAAAGCTACAGCTTTTCAGGACATTTATGCAGAGGCTTTGTTCGACAATTTTTCTAGATTTTGCGAGCCAATCCAGTGCTTTGAGAACTGATAGGCTGCACGTCCAGAACGCTGACCACGGGCTTGGCACCACTTCAGACTTTCACCACGAACTAGATCGTTATATTCCAAGCCTGCTTTCGCAATGTAGTGCTCTACAATTTGTAAATACAATTGTTGATCCATTGGATAGAAGGAGAGCCACATGCCAAACCGATCCGAGAGCGAAATTTTTTCTTCAATTGCTTCTTGCGGATGTAACTCGGTGTATTGCGGTACATCCACCTTACGTACAGGCGTATTTTCGTGCATAAACTCAGGCAGTAAATGACGGCGGTTACTGGTTGCATAGATAATAAAATTGCTTGAGCCAGATTGCAGTGAACCATCTAAAACGCTTTTTAAACTACGATAATTTTCATCTTCGGCATTGAAGGCCAGATCATCGCAATAAACGATGAATTTTTCAGGACGATGTTCAATCAGCTTTTGAATTTTGGGTAAATCAGATAAATCATCACGCTCAATTTCAATTAAACGTAAGCCTTGAGCGGAGTACTCGGTGAGGAGCGCACGTACAATCGATGATTTTCCAGTACCACGAGAACCTGTCAGTAAGACATCATTGGCAGGCAGACCATTCAGGAACTGTAAGGTGTTTTGAATGATTTTGTCTTTTTGTCGTTCAATGCCTTTTAAGTCTTCCAAATGCATTTTTTTAGGTTGTTGTATGGCGACCAGCTGCTGATTTTCCCAACGGAATGCGATTGCTGAAAAGTCAGTTGGTTGCTTTGGTGCAGGGAGAACTTGCTGAAGCTGTGTTAAAACACTCGATAAAGATTGAAGAATAGATTCGGGTAAATCAAGGATAGCCATACATATAAACCAAACTCAATGATGAATAGGGATACTATCACTGCTATTACCGAAATAAAGAAAATATCATCAGAAATATCGAAATAAATCGATTTTACCCTTGATTGTTGTGGCTGCTTTTTGCATTGTATAGGTGCAAGAATATAAAAAATAAGCTGAAAATCAGGATCGCGAATGTTCAATAGAGTTCAAGAGAAAAAGAATACATATCAGACACATAGAGTTGATGTGTTGCAAGAACGCTTACGACATGCCAGTTCTTATACCGAATGGAAAGAAATTGCACTTAAACTGGATGAAGAATCAGGGCATGAAGCATGGAAATATGACAATGAGTCGCCTTATTATGATGCGGAAATTTTATCTAAACGCTATAACTTATTAAAAAAATATCGTATGCAGCATCGGACTTTAGATCTGATCTATGTGTTAAGAGAAGGCTTGTCTTATGACTTTGCCAATATTGGGCATCCGATGTTGTTTGCACAGACCTATATTGGTACTAAAAAAATCATCGAAAACTATGTTGAGGAAATGAGTGACTGTCTACGCTACTTGGCTTCGAGTGAATGTATTACCTTTCAACTAAAAGAAAAAATCCAGTTTTTTGAAGAATGTCAAAAGGCGTATGGTCAACCGGCTGTGATGTTTTCTGGAGGTGCAACGCTAGGTTTATTTCATACAGGGGTGTGTAAAGCGCTAATAGAACAAGATTTGATGCCTCAAGTTTTATCGGGTTCAAGTGCAGGGGCAATCATGACTGGAATGTTAGGTGTTTCTACGCCAGATCAAGTTCCTGAATTGCTGCAAGGGGAACATTTTTTTAGTGATGCCTTTAAATTTAGGAAAGTAACTGAATTATTGCGGGCGAATGGTGGTATTGCCGATGTGATGTATTTGAAAAAGTTTCTGATGCAGAACTTGGGTGATGTCACGTTTGCAGAAGCTTATAAACAATCCAAACGTCATATTAATATTGTGATTGCACCGTATAACACAGCCCAAAATCCACGTATTATGAATGCATTGACTGCACCAAATGTATTGGTGTGGAGTGCAGTATTGGCTTCTTGTGCGGTACCTGTGTTATTTCCACCTGTGCATCTGACCAGTAAGCGTTATGATGGCCAACATACGCCATATCTCGCCAATACCAAATGGGTGGATGGCAGTATGCGCAGTGATTTTCCGCAGGAAAAGATGGCTCGGCTATATAATATTAATTACACCATCGCCAGTCAGGTTAATCCGCACATCGTACCGTTTATGCAAAGTGATACCGAACGCTTCCGTAGAGATGTACTTAGTTGGCCTGAACGAATTGTTCGCCGTCAAGGCAAAGCGATTGCAATGGAAGTCATGGATTTAACACGCAGTCATATGGGTAGTTTCTTCCCGATTCGTCGTGTACTGGATCACGGTTATGGCATTTTGGGGCAACGTTATTATGGTGACGTCAATATTATTGCCAAATATGGACTCAGACATTATAGCTATATGCTAAAAAACCCACGGCCAAAGCTATTTAAAATCTTGCAGCAAGAAGGTGAGCGTGCCACATGGCCGAAAATTGCATCTATTGAAATACATGCACGAATTGGAAAAACCATTGAGCATTGTCTAATATCGTTGCGGAAGCAGGAAGAAAAGCAGCAGAATGAGTTTTACTACGTGGATCTCTAGTCCAAAGATTCAACTTAACGATTTAAACTTAGTGACCAAAGCGCAAAGTTATACCTTTGGGCGCCGTGTTTATACCTTTCAAGTTGATCAGCAACGGTATTGGCTGAAATTCCATAATACCAATGATCAGCCTGTTTTGGCACAGGCTTTCCAACGAGAGTTAGCTTTTTATCAGCATTATCAGCAGCAAGAACAACAGTTTTTATTACCCTTCCAAATTATTCCATTGCGTCATCTTATAAATGAATTAGATCAGGATGGAATAGGGATGATTACAGCTGATGCACATGAGTTTTTTGCTGAAGCTCCTATTTTTGAGAATATTGAACAGATCAAACAAAAGATATTTTTGGCCTTAGATGCACTGGATGCATTGCACCAATTCGGGTGGGTGCATGGTGATTTGAAAGCAGAACATTTCCGTTTCTATGAAAACTCATGTCGGCTGATTGATTTTGAGCAATCTTTTCGGATAGGGCATCCGATTCATACTTTAGATGCAACACCACATTATATGGCACCAGAGCTTTTTCAGGGGGTAGGGAAAAGCATTCAAAGTGATTTGTATGCCTTGGGGATTATTGTGTATGAATGGCTCACTCAATCTCGATTAAAGGCGAGTACTTATCACGATTGGGCAGTATTGCATTGCCAACAACTACACATTCAACTTCCAAAGGGCTGTGAAGGTTTTTATCCTTTACTTAATGGCCTCACGCAAAAGCATATTAAACAACGCTTTAATTCAGTTTTAGAGGTAAAAGATTGCCTAAAACGGACTTGATATGTTGTAAAAGTAAACATAAATGTGTGATTTGAATATTATCTGTTCATTTGAATGGTTTTTTTAATAGAAAGACTTGTCAGAGAGTAGGTTTCTCACTAATATGCATACCCATCGGGGGCGTGGCGAAATTGGTAGACGCACTGGATTTAGGTTCCAGCGCCGCAAGGTGTAAGAGTTCGAGTCTCTTCGCCCCCACCATATTTAAAAAGCAAGAGTATCTTGCTTTTTTTATGATTAAACGAAATAGAGTTTAATCATGTGGTTATAGAGGATTGGTGTAATGGTAGCATGACGGTCTCCAAAACCGTTCGTCAAGGTTCGAGTCCTTGATCCTCTGCCAAATAAATAAAAAAGCCCTTGTGAAAACAAGGGCTTTTTTATGGTCTATTTCTTTTGGTATGCCAATTTTAAACCTAGAAGCGTACTGTGATTATCGCTAAAGCTTCCAACTAAATCACCATTCTGACGTTGTGCTTGAGCATCTCCAAGCCATAAATATCTTCCGCCAAGTGAAACTGCCCAGTTGGGTAGAAAAGTATATTGGAATCCGAGCCCGAAACCCCAGTAACCATTGACTGGTCCAAGTGCATTAGCTAGATCACCAAGACCAGAATCCCAACTGACAGACGTTGAAATTGAAAATTTATCAGTAAGTTTCTGCGCGATTCCAATTTGTGCTGACCACTGATCTTCTTCATAACTGAGTAGAGGAAATCCTGTTTTATCTGGACTGGCTGGAGCAGTTCGCTCTGCCAATTTGGCGGGTTTAAACTCAAAGTCTTTCCATGGTACCCAGCGAATATTGGCACTGAGTAAGGTTTGTTTACTTAGACCTGTTTGAAAATCAAAATTTACCGATTCTGGCGAAGTAAATCTGACAGGCAGCGTGTAGAGATCATTACTTAATGCTGAAAACTGCTCTGTGGTATGTGTTTTATGTTTTATCTCTGAGCGATAAGTCAGTGCTGCTTTTAGCCCAATTTCGGGTTCTTTCAGACTGAATCCCGTTACCCAACCCATTGCATAATCAGAGTGCAGTTCGGCATTGTAATTGGCTGTACCCCTATAAATTTGCCCACGAAGTTTGATATTACCTTCAATTTCTTCTAAGGCAGGACCTGCGTACACACTTAAATTTCTATTGATATTCAAACCAATAAGCCCTGTCAAATTATGGCTGTCTAGTTTGGCTTGAGTTCCTTCAGCGGGTTTATTTTCAAATTGAGAAACAAAGTCGCTGTGCCCGCGATGTTGAAGGTTAATATTGAAAGGTTGATCATAAATGAGCCCTAGACTTATTTTTTCATTTAAATCTGTTTTTATGCTGCCACGTAAAGCGCTATTATTGGCGCTAATATTAGGAATGTCATTGGGTTTGCCTTGGCTACTCAATCCTTTATCTTGCCCACTCACATCTGGCATAGAATAATTATAGGAGAGGGATGCATAGGTTCCATTTTGAAAAAAATCAGTAATGGATTGCCCAGAGCGATCAAGGCCTGCGCTGTACCCAGTACTAATGATAAATGGTGTTGTGACTAAAGCCGATAAGGTGTGATGTCTGATGCGTGAATACATTGGAGCCTCCAAATTCCTTTTGGGGCATACAACACGCAAGTTTTTATTATGTTCTTGGGTGTTGTATGGATCGTTTGATTGTTATTTAAAGCAGGGATTAAAAATTTCAACTTGATTTGGCATTAGGTAGTTGGTTTTTGGTAGGTATTCTCCCATCACTGAAGCTAAATCTTTTTGTTGTTCGACATTGGCAATGGTGTTTTTAAAACTGTTTGATGCAAGCATGTGTCTGATCTGGACAATGGTCATATCAGGGTCAACAGCACCATCTCCATCTTCTGCCATAGGTAACCAACCGATACCACATTCTGGTTTTGCATTACGTGGACGGTCAGCGACTCGACTTACAACAACAGTGTAATAACCATTTTGATCAACCGGAATTTCTTCATCAAATAAGCAATCATTGACACGTGTATTGGCAAAACCTTGATTTGAACAGATTGACCAATAACGCAAATCGCCCTGTGTCAAAAGCCCTTTATTGTTGAAGGTCTTAGAAACAGTAGGTGCTTTTCCGCGAAGGACAAAGACCTTACCATATTTTCTATTCACAACCGTTCTGATGTATTGATTATCTAAGTTTGGATAAAATCCACCTTCAGAGCGTCTTGCTTGTTCATTGATCTTGCCCGTAAAGATTCCTAAAAGGCTTTCTCGATCAAGTTGAATAAACCATTGTGCAGGATTCTGTGCTGGCCATGTATCTGGCTTTCCTACTTGATGGATCAACTGGCGATATTGATTAGAAGGAATACTGACTGCAGCAGAAGTAAGTTGTAATGGCTGATTGGTTTTGAGTTGTGCGCAGGCTTGATCACCCTCTAAAACACGACCATCTGCAAGCGTTAATTGAGGTGTAGGTAAACTGACGCCTCCTGTGACGCTTTGTCCGTTATCAGGTAAGTAGATTCGATATAAAATCATCTGCTGATTTTTGCCGTAAGCTGGCGCATAGAGTTGATGGACACTTTGTGGCTGACTCAATTGGCCAACTTTGCGTTGTGCTGTCACAGGGATAGTAGATACGTTTAAGCTGTACTCGCGTTGTGATGGATTACGTTGATGCCCATAAACGTAGGGATTGCCAGAGTTATTATTTGGCTTGATTAAATAGTCTGCAACGGATTCAACGGGTTTTCCAGCTTCGTCATAACTAATAAAAGACATATAACGTGAACGTGGAAACTCACCTTTGAGTTTAAGGCTAGCTCCTTGAGGGATGGTGAAAGTACCAGCCCAATAATAAACATTGGCATCTGGGTAGGCGATATTGATATATGGATCAGCGCTGACAGGACCACGAGCCCAAAAACAAGAGCGTGGACCTGGAATAGCCTCGAGTGTTTGAGGAGTCGCATGAGCTGTGGTTTCTTGTGCTGGTGTTGCAAACGAGGTGGAAATCACGACGCTGCTGATCAGTAGCGGAATTAAAGTGTGTTTCATTTTACATCCTTGCTTGTATGACTTTAATTTCTGAATTGAAACAGAACGGATTAAAGGTGCTTAATCTAGAAGCAGCATAGGAAGTTTGATTTATATTGTGTAATGGATTTTTTGTATGGAAGTTATAGTTTTTAGATATACCCAATAGCATCTAAAATAATAAAATTAAGGTATATTTTTAGGCAAAGGCGAATGGAAGTGCTTTTTTAATATATTTATGAATCACAATAAAATATTCAGGGATGAGAAATGATTAAACCAAGACATCTTCAGCAAATTATGGCGTTAACTGAAATTGGAACGATCAATCAAGCAGCTGAATCACTTTGTATGACTCAGCCATCGTTAACCAACAGTATTAAAAAATTAGAACATGACTTGGGTGTGACTTTGTTTGAGCGAACCAGTAAAGGCGTTAAACCGACTTTATATACCGAACATATTCTAAAACAAGCCCCACAAATTTTGCAGCAGCTAGATACCTTGCATAAGGAGATTAAACTTCTTTCGAGTGGTCAAGTTGGAGAAATACACATCGGGACAGGGCCTGTCATTATTCATGCATTGATGAAAGATGTGATTCCTTTATTTTCAAAGCAATATCCTGAAATTGAAGTCCATTTATATGTTGATAACCCCAAGAATATTATTGAAAAAATAGAAAGTGGCATTCTAGATTTAGGGATTGTAAGTACAGAGTATGTTGATCTTGCTGATGATTTGATTTCAGTTTCGCTGTTTCAAGACCCGATTAACTTTATCGTTCGTACGGGACATCCCTTACTTGAAATTCAACATTTGGCATTTGATCATCTTCTGGACTATCCATTTGCTTTACCGCGAATTTCAAAACAGAGGTTAAAAGCTCAAACGCATACGGGGCACTCACCACGAATTTGCTTAACTGTGAATGACTACGATTTATTGATTCATCATGTCATGCATAGTGATGCAATTACGGCTGCACCAAGCCATTTATTTCAGTCATTACGAAGGGAACGGGATATCACGGTCTTAAATTATCAAAATCCTGCTTTTTCATGGCATGCATGTGCTGTTTATAAATCGATTAGCATTCACTCGATCGGAATGAAACTATTTTTAGATATGATTCGGGAATGGTTTGAACTGAAGAATACTTAATTTTACTTTAGACCCATTCCTAATTTTTTCATATTGTCACTGTCAATAAATAAAATGCTAAAAAACAGCTCATTTTTTGCTTAATTTAAAATTTTTTGTGCCAATTAGTTTTTGAATAATAGAGTAATCAGCTTAGCTGTTTATCAATTTAGATTATTGAATTTAGATTTCAGCTTGATGAAAGAAGTCATAAGAAGACTTACATAAATAAAGCCAGCTCGGTCATCAATGAGCTGATGCTAGGGAAAAATTTAAGAATTAAGGAATAACAAATGTCAGTATTGTGCATGGTTCAGCATAGAAAGAATGAATTAGATGTCTTACTCAAGAGCACAATCAGCGAAGCCTGTGTCTCGTTTGTTGTGATTGAGAACAAGGGGGAATAGACATGATGCTGGTTCGTTATATCAAACAAAAAGATATTCATGATCTTTACCACTTGGCACAAAAAGCAGGCTTTGGTTTGACTTCTTTGCAACCAGATATGGAAATACTGGCTGCACGGATTGATCGGGCGATTAAAACGGTCGAAGGGAAGTTGGATAAGTCGGAGCAGGGCTATTTATTTGTGCTGGAAGATACCTCACTGCATAAAGTGGTTGGTGTCTGTGGAATCGAGGTTGCCCTAGGCCTAAAAGAGCCTTGGTATAATTTTCATATCGGCACACAAGTTCATTCTTCCGAACCTTTGAATGTTTATAAATCATTGCCGACCTTATATCTGAGTAATAACCACACCAACTGTAGTGAGTTATGTACTTTATTTTTAGATCCAGATTATCGTTTAAATAAGAATGGCAAGTTTTTGTCTAAGGTTCGGTTTTTGTTCTTATCAGCGTTTAGACAGTATTTTGAAGAAACCATTGTGGCTGAGATGCGCGGATTTTCTGATGAAAATGGCCGTTCACCATTTTGGGATGCAGTCGGTCATAAATTCTTCGATATCGAATTTACCAAAGCAGATTATCTAAGCGGTACAGGCAAAAAAGCCTTTATTGCGGAACTCATGCCACGGCATCCACTTTATGTCGATATGTTGCCTGATGAAGCGAAGGCTGTGATTGGAACAGTTCATCCTAATACCGTACCCGCGTATAACCTTTTGATTGAAGAAGGACTGCGTTATAAGGGTTATGTCGATATCTTTGATGCAGGTGCTACCTTACAGGCTGATATCGAAAATCTCAGAGCCATCAAAGATAGCCATGTGTTAACCGCCCATATAGAGCAATCTGATCTCATTATTCTTGGTGATGAACCTTATATTGTTGCCAATGATGATTATGAAAATTATCGCGCCATTCTGATCTATAGTCAGCCAGATCAAAACCAAGTGACATTGACTACAGAGCAAGCCCATCAGTTACATGTGAAAGAGGGCGCATCGGTGCGTTTGCTCAATATCAATATTGCAAATCAGAACAAGCGCTGATGGACTATGTATCAGTAGAAAATCCACAGATTTAGATCTTAATTAACAACACTTATACTGTATTTTTTAGCCATATTTTTTATTTATATCGATGCATAATTTTTTACTATTATCGATATTCATATATTTCCAAGATGGAATGAGATTGTGATAATAGGGTATATTTCATGTTAATTGGATATTAATTAAACGAAAGTGAAAAAGCATTATCTTCAACTCATTTGGGGATGAGATATGATGCTTGCGGCTAAAATACTTTTGATCATTAAAAATAGATTTTAGCGCGCAGAAAAGGGATCTAATGAGAACAACTTATAGATGAGGTGGATTATTTAAACTATTAATTTCAAGATAATTTTTAGAAAAATGGAACTTTAAAATTAAAGCATTTTAAAAATAATTTATTTTTA
The DNA here is from genome assembly GCF_000400715.1 of Acinetobacter genomosp. 15BJ. Classification (GTDB taxonomy): domain Bacteria; phylum Pseudomonadota; class Gammaproteobacteria; order Pseudomonadales; family Moraxellaceae; genus Acinetobacter. Next base: position 268,387 of record NZ_KE007347.1, read on the forward strand.
TCAGGCAATGATAACGGTTGTTATACATTGGAGTAAGGATGACATGACTCAGAATAATGAAATGCAACTTCTGGATGAAGATTTGCAGGAAAGTTCGCAAGATGAAGAAAAATTACAACGCTCGTTGACCAATCGTCATATTCAAATGATTGCAATTGGCGGTGCAATTGGTACAGGCCTATTTATGGGCTCTGGGAAGACCTTAAGTATTTCAGGGACTTCGATTGTTTTAACTTATTTAATTATTGGTTTTTTCTTTTTCTTTGTCATGCGGGCAATGGGTGAACTATTGCTGGCAAATACTAATTTTAAGACCTTTGCGGATTTTGCTACAGCTTATATTGGCCCTTGGGCAGGTTTCTTTTTGGGTTGGTCTTATTGGTGTAACTGGATTATTACTGCGATAGCCGATGTCATCGTGATTGGGGGATATATGCAGTTCTGGTATCCAGATGTACCCGTTTGGATACCTGCATTTACCTCGCTGGCAATTTTAACCATTCTGAATTTTGTCGCCGTTCGTATGTTTGGTGAGTTAGAGTTCTGGTTCTCTTTAATTAAAATCTCCGCCATTATCCTGTTTATTCTTGCAGGGATCTATTTAATCAGTACAGGCTTTACATCACCGAGTGGTGTCAAAGCTTCGATGAGTCATGTATTTGAAACCCAATCTATGTTTCCTTATGGCGTCACAGGCTTTTTAGCAGGTTTCCAAATTGCAATTTTTGCTTTTGTCGGTATTGAGCTGGTTGGTACGACGGCAGCTGAAACTAAAGACCCACATAAATCACTGCCTAAAGCCATCAATTCGATTCCGTTGCGTATTTTACTGTTCTATGTCGGTGCTTTGGTTTGTATTATTGCAGTCACATCGTGGGCAAAAATTTCACCAGAAAAGAGCCCATTTGTAGAAATGTTTTCATTGATTGGACTGCCGATTGCAGCAGGATTGGTCAATTTTGTGGTAGCAACCTCAGCACTATCCTCTGCAAATAGCGGTATCTTTGCGACCAGTCGTATGCTTTACGGTTTGGCATTGGACAACGATGCGCCAAAAAGCTTTAGTAAATTGTCAAAAAGAAAGGTGCCGATTCGTGGTCTAATCTTTTCGATGACCTGCGTCACCATTGGAACCTCTATTTTATTTATTGTGCCGAATGTCATGACGGCGTTTACGATCATTTCAGCACTGACTTCAATTTTATGCGTGTTTACCTTTATGTTGATTATTCTGTCTTATATCGGCTATCGTAAGAAGTTTCCCGAACTACATCAACAGTCCAAATTTAAAATGCCAGGCGGTTTAGTTATGGCTTGGCTAACCATGTCATTTTTGGTGTTTACCATTGTTATTTTAGCATTAGATCACGATACGCTGATTGCGTTGGCTTTTTCACCTGTGTGGTTCATTGGTTTGTTGATCGCATATCGTCGTAAAAAGAAAAAAATGCTGCAACTTGATCTGATAAAAACCAGAACAGTGGACTATGTCTAAGTTGGAATAATTAGCGCTTATAGGTTGAGACACTTTTAAAAAAGCAGGGCTGAAGCTCTGCTTTTTATTTTGATGATAAAAATTATGCTTTAAAGCTTGTACTTTATCTTGATGAATAAAAAGCAATATTTAATAAGTAATTTATAAAAGTGACGAAAAATGTCATAAACAGACAATACTGTATAGACAGAGACTCATTGATATCAGTAAAATGCGCTAAATTTAAGCAAAAAAATCTATAAAAATGTTGAACAATATTCATCAAGCTTTAGAGAGTCTTGGCCTTACTGCACAAAAACGTGCAATCCATATTCAATTTTCTAATCAAAATTTAAATACTCAAGTCTTTCTACAACGTATTGATGGTCAGCATCAACTCAATGATGGATTTAAGGCAGAACTAATTTGCCTGTCGACCAATGCCACCATTCCACTCAAACAATTTATTGGTAGTCAAGCCGCGATAGATAGCGTGACTGATCAAGGTCAACTCACTCGTGTCACAGGGATTATTACTCAAGCTTTACAAGGACAATCAGACGGTAGTTTGACCGTATATAAGCTGACTTTAGAAGATCCAACTGCATTGTGGAAACAACGCCGTAACAGCCGTGTGTTTATGAACAAGAGCGTGCGAGATGTAGTGGAAATCGTCTTCAAAGAGTGGCAACAAAAAAGTCCCTTATTTGCATCCAGCTTAACGCTTGATTTAAGTGGACTCAGTCAAGACTACGATGTCCGTCCATTCGTTATGCAAAATAATGAAAGTGACTACGATTTTCTCACCCGCTTGATGAGAAGTGAAGGGGTTAACTGGCTGATCGACGAAGCTGAGAGAACCGTTGCACTCAGTAGTGCCACGATTCAGCCACAAAAACTACGCCTGATTGATGACAATAGCCAGTATCAAGCACTCGATCGTCGACAGATTCGTTACCACCGTAGCAGCGCCACCGAACAATACGACAGCATGACCAGTTTAGTCGGACAACGTTCATTACAGCCGAGCAGCGTACATGTGCAACGCTGGCAAGCCGATGCCTTAGAACAAGAAGAAGGTGCAGGCAGTGTGCAAAGCACGCATAAACATAGTGAGCAATATGACAATGCCAGTCTTGGTCTGGAACAGGCATGGCATTTTTCACCTGCATGGATGCAAGACCTCAATGGTGAAGATGGTGCTACCCAATCGGGCAATGCACAGATTGGAAAACTGAATCAGAATTTAGGTCAATACTACGACTTACAATCGAAACTGTTTACCGCCCATACTACCGTCCGCGACACGCATGTTGGTTACTGGTTTGAATTGACTGAGCACCCTGAAATTGATCAACACGATGGAGCAGACAAAGAATTCCTGATTACAGGTAAAAACTTTTATAACCAAAATAATTTGCCCAAAGATTTGCAGCAACAGATCAACCAATTATTAGCACAAAGCAACTGGCAACCGACTCAATCTAATAATGAAGAACGCCAAGCCAATCAGTTAATCCTGCAACGCCGCAATATCAAAACTGTACCTGAATTTAACCCATTACAACACCGTCCAACTGTCTCACCACAACGTGCCAAAGTGGTTGGGCCAAGTGGCGAAGAAATTCATGTGGATGAATGGGGTCGGATTAAAGTCCGCTTCCTGTTTACCCGCAATGACGACCATAGCCATGATGGTGGTGCGGGTGCCAATGACAACGATACTGATTCAGCGTGGGTGGATGTACTGACACCTTGGGCTGGTGAAGGTTATGGGGCACGCTTCTTACCGCGTATTGATGAAATCGTAGTCATCGACTTCTTTGATGGCAATATTGACCGTCCATTTGTGTTTGGACGCATTCATGAAGCCCATCGTAGCCCAACCAAGTTCGACAATGCAGGCAAACTGCCAGATACCAAGAAACTGGCAGGGATCAAGTCAAAAGAGTATCAGGGCGAAGGTTTTAACCAACTGCGTTTTGATGACACCACAGGTCAGATCAGCGTCCAGTTGCAAAGTAGCCATGCAGCCAGCCAACTCAATCTCGGGAAGCTGAGCCATCCGAAAGATAAAGCTGAAAGTGAAGATCGTGGCGAAGGTTTTGAACTGCGCACTGATCAATGGGGCGCAGTACGTGCTGGCGAAGGTCTACTTGTTTCCACGCATAAACAGGATCAAGCCCAAGGCGAACATCTGGATGCCCAAGTGGCAAAACAGCAGCTAGAAGGCAATCAAAGCAATGCCAAAGCCTTAAGTGAAGTTGCCAAGAATCAGCAAACTGATGAGGCTGAATCATTAGCACAGTTAAAAGCTTTTTTCGAGTCAATTGAATCTGATATTGCCAAGTTTAATAAAGCTGTACTTTTGCTCAATTCACCAGAGGGCATTGGTCTCAGCAGCAATGAAGATATTTATTTATCTGCTGATGGGCAGATAAATCAGTTTGCAGGTGACAGTATTAATCTGAGCACACAAAAGAATCTGATTACACATGCGCAAAACAGAATCAGTGTGTTTGCAGCACAAAGTGGCATTAAACAAGTAGCAGCGAAAGGCAAGTTTGAAATGCATGCTCAAGGCGATGGAATGGATTTTCTTGCCAAACAAGGCATCCAGATTATTTCGACTGAAGATCGTATTGAAATTACCAGTCCAAAAGAAATTGTAATTACAGCGGGTGGCTCACAAATCAAGCTGAATGGTTCAGGTATTTTCCCTGTGACCAGTGGCAAGTTTGAGGTGAAGGCAGGACAGCATTTGTTTATGGGTGGGGCACAAGCGAATGCACAATTACCAGCTTTACCTGAATTTGATAATAAAAATTGGATTGCTTTAGAACATCTAGATGTAGATCGCCAACCATTTGCAAATTTGGGCTATAAAATCTTTTTTGAAAATAATCAGATTATTGAAGGACGGTTAGATGAGCATGGTAAAGCTCATCATGACAATGTGCCAGAGAAAGCAATTAGAGTTGAGTATGAGCAACCCAAAATGGAAGAAGATAAACCTTGGGATCAGTTTGATACAGTCATGGCAGAGTTAAACAAGATTGATAAGAATAAGGGGCAATTTTAATGCCAGATTTTTTACCATCTAAGAAAGAGCTAACCAATGCTTTAGCATGGTTCACAGCCCCAGTAAAGATGATGCAATCAAGAAAGGAAAAGAAACTGCGGCGGATATCGCAGAATGGCTCTGGGTTGTATTACAAGGAGACTTTGCTGAGGATCAAACCACTGCACAAATTGTCACGGGTACAGTGATTTCAATGATCCCTTTTGTAGATCAGATTTGTGATGTTCGGGATATTTGTGCGAATGCGACAAAGATTAAAGAAGACAGTAATAATCCGTGGGCATGGGTTGGGCTGATTCTAACACTGATTGGCTTATTTCCTGTATTGGGTTCACTATTTAAAGGGGTTTTCAAAGTTATTCTGGCACCTATTAGACGCTTCATGCTTAAGCCTGCAACCAAAGGTTTGAAGTTTACAGGTGGAAATATTTATAAGTTTGCTGAACCTGCGATTGAAAGTGGAATTACAGAGTTAAATAAATTTCTTGCACGCCCTGCAGTAAAAAAAGCCATTAAAAATGCAAAGATTACCAATATTTATAAAGCTACTGCGAGCAAAATTCGAGAAGTTAAAGGCATGTTGACCAAGCAGGCTTTGCTGGGCGTGTTTGATAAACTTGTAGGGTATTTAAGAGATACGGTTAAATTTATTGATAAATATGCGAGTAAGGCGATTGGTGCAAAAGCACGACAAATGTTGCAAACCGTAATTGATGTCCGTAACTTGGCGAATCAAAAACTTGGCGAGTTCTTAAAACCTGTACAAGACTTTTTGGAAAGATTGGCGGTTAGAATCGAGAAAGAGAGTGATCAGGCTTTTAAAGCGACGACTAATGTTAGAAATGTGACGCAATTTAGAAGATTGGGTGATGACGAAGAACTTAAAGCATTTCGTAAGCAAAAGCCAAATTGGGTTCATCTAACTCCAGAAAATGGGCGATTACCTTTTCCGCAAGCTAGAAAAGACCCCAAAACAGCAACTACACCATTCCATCCTAGTTTAGGAAATGTGCAGCCTGCATTGAAAAATCCTAAACTAACGCATCCTTTAAAAGGAAAATTTGATACTTTTGCTCAAGGTCCAAAGGGAGAGAAATTAATTAAAGCACAAATATTTAATGAAGGTGATATTTTAGTGCGTGTATTAGCGCCAGGTAGTTTTGACAATAGTATTTGCTGGATGCGTAAGTCCGAGTTTGAAAAGCTAAAAAGCCGTGAAGAGTGGCGTGATAAATTTGCAGTTTGGGCGAGTTGGAATGCTAATGGAGAATATCTTGAATATACAGTCCCTAAAGGTAAAAAGTTATATGCTTGGGAAGGTCCTGCTGCCTCACAAGAACTTGGTGAGTTTTATTTAAAAGGTGGAGGTATTCAGATTGTACTAGATCCCAATGACTTGGTTACTTCTGGACTAAGCAAGCGAAAATTGACAGGTTGGGGCTATGGTACGGACACAGAAATTGGTGATTTTTCAATGGTTGGAGTCCCTACTTTAGCCACAAATTTGGGTGATTATAGCTTAGCTGCCAAATTAGAATATAAACCGAGATAAACAAGATAGAGAAGATCATGAATTACGAAGTAAATCCTAAAGCTGCATATTTATTAGAACAATTTAGCTCGTTAGCATTTTTTGAGACTATGCGAAATAACTATGGTCTTTTTTTAGATAGTTTAGAAGAACTATTTGAAATCTATATGCATAATTTACCATATAATTTACGAAGTTTACCCTTTCCAGAACAAGCAGATATTCAATGGGGGGGGGCTGTTTTGCCTAATTTAAGAAATACGATGGATCGTATAGAGTCTGCATACGCAAAAATAAAAACAGGTGATTTTACTTATTTACGTTGTACTGGAGAAATACGCTCTAATGATAAAGGTTTGAGTGAGTTTTCTCCACATTGGATGGATGATTTACCTACAGCTAAAGTAAAACAATGTTGGGATTACTATTCAATTGCCAAAAGCTATGCTTCAATTATTTCAAATACTTATCCAACCTATTGGAATGTTGATGAGCTTGTTATTGATTATCCTGAAGCTGATATATTTCATGAAATCAATCTAGTTTTACCTGACTCTTATCCAATTTATAGGGTAAATCCAGAAATAATAGTTAAATCTAATGAGAACGTTGGGAAAACAGGTATCTATATTTGTGAAGAAGACAGAGACAGAATTGAGTTTATGGCAACAAGTGAGGAGGAAGGTAGAGGAGTAGGAAGTGTTATAGCTACTGGAATGGATCCTGAAACATTTGAGACTTTTTATGGCGATTGTACTTGGATGTTAGTTGAGCGTATTGCAGATGAAGGTGGTTCATCTGAAACAATTCAAGTAGAAAACTTAAAAGGTTTTGCCGGTCAGACTTGTCAACGAGCAGGCAATTGGTGGAGCCCTGCAAATCAATTGCAATCCCGTTATTTTGAGCAGGGGGAGGTATTTCCCGAGGTTGAAAATAATAGTTGGGGTGAAACGATTTGGTATTTAGAAGTAACGAATAAACAGTAATGTCACAATTTGAAATTCGTCCGCAGGAAATTTACTTACTTGAACGCTATAGTTCGACTGAATATTTTAAAGAACTGGTAGATGCTTTTAAAAATATGTTGGATGCAGCAGAAAATGCACTTGAGCTGTTTATGCAAGATTTACCTTATGATTATCGAAACCGACATATTTCACAACAGCCTGATGTGGTTTGGGGTGAGCATGTATTACCTAATTTCAGGTCAACTTTTGAGAGCTTGAACTATGGGTACAAGCGTTTATTAGAGGGTGATTTATCTGCATTGCAATATGCAGGGAATGTGGTGACTGATTTTAGAGGACAGACTGCTGACTACCCAGCTGATTGGATGGATGAAGAAAATTATAGAAAATTTAATGATTGGCAAAATGAAGCAAGTACGTTGTCATCTAATATTAAAGCCACGGTTTTTGGTAATTGGGTTACAGGAAACCTTAGTGATAGATATAATGTTCAAGCTAGAGGAGAGTTAAATTTACCAAGGTCTTTACCAGTTTATCAATTAAGCGCTGATATCAAAGTGGAGACAGGAGAAACTGTGCCACAGAATGGTATTTACATTCCTGAAATACCTGAGGCAAGTGCACAGCTATTACTTAAAGGACACGATGCTATAGAGGCTCTGGTGGGATTAAGTCGTAGTGGTTTGCAATATGCTAGAGAAGAAAGTACAACATGGTTACTGGTGAGACGGGTTGCAGATGAAGGTGGTTCATCTGAGACAATTCAAATAGAAAATTTAAAAGGTTTTGCTGGTCAGACTTGTCAACGAACAGGCAATTGGTGGAGTCCTGCAAATCAATTGCAATCCCGTTATTTTGAACAGGGAGAGGTATTCCCTGAGGTTGAAAATAATAGTTGGGGGGAAACGATTTGGTATTTAGAAGTAACGAATAAAAAATAATGTCGCAATCATCTGAAATTCGTCCGCAGGAAATTTTCCTACTTGAACACTATAGTTCGACTGAATATTTTAAAGAATTGGTAGAGGTTTTTAAAAATATGCTGGATGCAGCAGAGAATGCGCTCGAGCTATTTATGCAGGATTTACCCTATGATTATCGAAACCGACATATTTCACAACAACCTGACATAGTTTGGGGTGAGCATGTATTGCCTAATTTCAGATCAACTCTTGAGAGCTTGAATTATGGGTATAAACGTTTATTAGAGGGTGATTTATCTGCTTTGCAATATGCAGGGAATGTGGTGACTGACTTTAGAAATCAAAGAATAGACTATTTCCCTGATTGGATGGATGAGGGTAATTTAGCTTTATTTGATCAATGGCAAAGTAAAGCTAGTAAGTTATCATCTAATATTAAAGCTACAGTTTTTGGTAGCTGGCCTATGACTTTTTTAACAGAAGACTATGATTCAGATTATTTAGGGGAGTTAAACTTACCATCATCTTTACCAATATATAAGTTAAACCAAAATGTTACGGTAAAAACAGGCGAAACTGTGCCACAGGATGGTATTTACATTCCTGAAATACAGGAAGCAAGTGCACAGCTGCTGCTTAAAGGGCATGATGCGATAGAAGCATTAGTAGGACTTGATCCAGATTGCCCACAATATGATCATGAGGAAGATACGGAATGGGTATTGGTTGAACGAATTGCAGACGAGGGTGGGGCATTTGAGACAATCCAAGCTGAAAACTTAAAAGGTTTTGCTGGTCAGACTTGTCAACAGACAGGTAATTGGTGGAGTCCTGCAAATCAATTGCAATCCCATTATTTTGTACAGGGAGAAGTATTTCCTGAGATTGAAAATAATAGTTGGGGTGAAACGATTTGGTATTTAGAAGTGACGAATAAGAAACAATCTATATTTTAAAAATGTAAATGTAAGAAATATGAATAACTTTAATATTTTTGGAATTCTGTTCGTCAGCTTTTTATGTATGAGTTGCAGTAATGGTCAGTCAGCTGCACAGGCTAATGCAGATACTCAAGATTTTGTGAAGAAATTAAATCCACAACATCGGTTTAAGGTGCATGGTTGCGCCAGAGGAGTTGGAGGAGGAAAAGGAAAATACTAATAAATAGTTTTTCTCAAGAAAATAAAGTGTTGGTAGTGAAATATAGAGATGAGATATTTCATTTTCTGATGGCGGTTATAGACTAAATAATTTTAGATTGTTGAAATCAAAAGATTAAGAGTTATTAGCCAATGAAAAATATAGATAAAATTAAAAACTTGAGTATAGGGTTAATTGCCATATTTTTATTATTTGGTTGTAAGAATTCACAAGCTAAATATCAAGAGAAGTTTATAGCTCATGTCGCAGAAAAAGTGCCTGCTCCTTACAAGGAGTGTATGCTTAACTTCCTAAAAGAGAATTGGGATGAGGCTTGGAAGACTTATAATAATGAGAAAAAAAGAGAACCAAGAGGGGAGGCTGACATAGTAAACTTTATGATTGAAAAATATATTGATCAGTGTAAAAAAGAAAAATAATGGAAGTTTTTTTATAGTTCATCTGAGATATTTCTATTTTAGGGAATGCTGTGTGGACTATCATGTGAAAAATAATTGTATGCTGATGAAATAAAAAAGCAGAGCCGAAGCTCTGCTTTTTAAGTTAATTAGTTTTAGATTTTGCTGATCAAATCATTAATTTGTTTTGCTTGTTCAGCTGCATTACCAGTATAAGTTGCAGGTGTTAACTCAGCTAGACGAGCACGTTCATCAGCTGGAACTTGTGCAAGTTCATCGCCATTGACAAAGTTCACCATCATCTCACGTGTCATTGCCTGACCACGAGTAAGTGCTTTTAATTTCTCGTATGGCTTTTCAACGTTATAACGACGCATAACGGTTTGAATTGGCTCTGCAAGAACTTCTTGTGCTTGGTTTAAATCTTCATTTAAACGAGCAGCATTCAGCTCAAGTTTACCAACACCTTTTAAGCAAGCATCAAAAGCAATTAAGCTTTGCGCAAAACCAACACCCATATTACGTAATACAGTTGAATCAGTTAAGTCACGCTGCCAGCGAGAAACAGGAAGCTTTTCACCTAAGTGACCTAAAACAGCATTTGCAATACCTAAGTTGCCTTCTGAGTTTTCGAAGTCAATTGGGTTTACTTTGTGCGGCATAGTTGAAGAACCAACTTCACCATCTTTTAACTTTTGTTTGAAGTAACCAAGCGAGATATAACCCCAAACGTCACGGTTAAAGTCGATCAAGATGGTGTTGTAACGACGTAACGCATCAAACAACTCAGCCATATAATCATGTGGCTCGATTTGTGTGGTGTATGGGTTGAAGCTGAGGCCTAAAGACTCAACAAATGCTTGTGCATGTGCAGCCCAATCAATTTCTGGATATGCAGAAAGGTGCGCATTGTAGTTACCTACAGCACCATTGATTTTGCCGAGTAATTCAACATTTTCGAATTGCTTGATTTGACGTGCTAAACGATAAGCAACGTTTGCCATCTCTTTACCCAAGGTAGTTGGGCTTGCAGTTTGACCATGTGTACGAGACAACATCGGTTGTTCAGCATGCGTTGTTGCCAAAGCTGAAATTGCATTGAGAAGTTGCTTCATGCTTGAAACTAAAACTTCACGGCCATTTTTCAGCATAAGCGCATGAGACAAGTTATTGATGTCTTCAGAAGTACAAGCAAAGTGAATAAATTCGCCTGCATTTTGTAATTCATCAATGTTGGCAATTTTTTCTTTAAGGAAATATTCAACCGCTTTTACATCATGGTTAGTGGTGCGTTCAATTTCTTTAATGCGGTTTGCATCTTCTTCCGAGAAATTTGAAACGATTGCATCTAAAGCTGCATTGGTTTCATTTGAAAAAGGTGCAACTTCGATGATTTCTGCACGATTTGCAAGTGCTTGTAACCAACGCACTTCAACCGTGACACGAGCGTGGATTAAACCAAACTCAGACAAAAAAGGGCGTAGGGCATCGCATTTGCTAGCGTAACGTCCATCAAGTGGCGAGAGTGCGGTTAAAGCATTCATACAGATTCCTTAATTTTGGAATAAACATAAAAATAAATTCGTTGTAGCATCGGTCTATACCACCTGATACTGCAAACGAGCGAGAGCTTGAATATCTTGCAATAACTTGCGTTTACTAAAGATCATACTCCATGAGCTGCCACCTGACTGCTTCCATAAATGTGCCAGCTGTAGGCCTGTAAATAAGCTTGCACGAATACGGTTGGTATGATTGATGTCTTTAAATGCTTCGGCATTGCCACGGACTAAAATACGAGGATTGATTTGTCCTGCAGTTTCGACATAGGTTTGGGCTAAATTGGCGATGATGCTTGGGTGTAAATAGTTATTATCGAAAAAAGAGAGTTGCTTTAAGATTTTTTGTTGGGCAGTTTCTATAATTTTGACATATTCAGGATTGCTATAAACTTTCTTTTCCAACTGCAACAGGGCCATTGCATAGGACATCGGCAGTTTTGCCGTCGACATTTTGGGAACACGGGATTTGGGTGCCGTATTAAAAGGCTGGGTAATACAACCTTCTAAGGTTTTTAATCCGAGTGAAATATCTGCAAGCTGATTAAAAAAATCTAAGGTCTGAGTGGCATTATTTGCTGCAGGACGAATATTTAGACTGGCTTTAATCAATAGCTCAAAATAGAAATTACCACTATCGCCAATGCTTTGCTGGCCGGCCATTGCAGTCATATGTGTTAACTGAGTTGCCTGAAAGACTGCGGCCAATGCTAGAGCACGGTTCTGTCTAACATTCAACGCTTGAGTGTGCTGAAAGGGTAACTCGACCATGCTTCGCTTCCAATTTCCTTAAATAAAATCTGGTTCAGGTGCATTGGTATGATGAATGACACCACCACCTAAGCAGACCTCTCCAGAATAGAACACCACGCTTTGTCCTGGAGTCACAGCTCTTTGCGGCTCATCAAACTCAACACGGATGCCATTTTCAGTCTGTTCATCACGATAGATGGTACACGCTTGATCTGGCTGACGATAACGGGTTTTTGCTGTGCAGCGGAATCCAGCACTTGGAATCTCCTGCTCACCTGCAACCCAATCAATCGACTCACTCCAAAGCTGTGTACTTTGCATCAATGGATGTTCATGTCCTTGCCCAATCACCAGTCGGTTATTGGCAATATCTTTATGTAATACGAACCATGCACCTTCTTGTACACCTTTCATACCACCGATACCAATACCACCGCGTTGACCCAGCGTATAGTACATCAAGCCATGATGTTCACCAACTTCTTTACCTGATTCCAAAACAATTTTTCCAGCTTGCGCAGGGAGATATTGTTTGAGGAAGTCAGTAAAGCGACGTTCACCAATAAAGCAGATACCCGTTGAGTCTTTCTTCTTCGCTGTTGCTAAATCAAGTTGTTCTGCAATACGACGAACTTCTGGCTTTTCAATTTCACCCACAGGGAATAGGGTCTTGTTAATTTCACGACCATGTACCGCATGTAAGAAATAGGTTTGGTCTTTATTATTATCCACTCCGCGGAGCAGTGGTGCATAAGTTTCACCACGTGAATTTTGTATGCTTGCACCACGACGTGCATAGTGACCAGTTGCAATAAAGTCTGCACCCAAAGTCATAGCATGATCGAGGAATGCACGGAATTTAATTTCTTTATTACACAATATATCTGGGTTTGGTGTGCGACCGGCAGCATATTCAGCCAAGAAGTGCTCAAAGACACGATCCCAATATTCCATTGCAAAGTTGGCAGTATGCAGTTTGATGCCAATTTTATCTGCAACGGCTTGAGCATCTGCCAAGTCTTCCAGTGCTGTGCAGTAATCCGTACCATCATCTTCTTCCCAGTTTTTCATGAAAAGACCTTCAACTTGATATCCTTGTTGAAGTAATAATGCGGCAGAAACGGAGGAATCTACACCACCAGACATACCGACGATGACACGTTGTTGCATCTAATTAAGCATCCAAATGAGAAGTTAATGAGGGAGAAAAAGGGTGCTCATAAATAAGCGATAAAGGATATTTTTTGCCAGCAAGGGCATCTTCAATAGCTTTTAAAACCAACGGGCTACGTGCACGTGCTGTTTCTTGTAACTCATCTAAATTCATCCATACTGCACCGACAATGCCTGTATCCAGTTGCGCATTTTCTTCAACTGCCGTGACATGCGCCAAGAAGCAAAAACGGTAATAGGTACGATCTGGAAACATCGGTGGGGTATAAGTATAGATCCCAAGCAGATGATCAATTTCAACATGATGACCTGTTTCTTCTAAGGTCTCACGGATCGCTGCTTGAATAATGGTTTCGTCACATTCGACATGACCAGCAGGTTGATTAAACACGGTATGTACAAAGCCTTCGCTGTGTTCTTCAACAAACAGAAAACGTCCGTCTTTTTCGACTACAGTGGCGACTGTGACATGAGGTGTCCAAGCGGTCATAGAAAGCACCAAGGTTTTAAAAAACGTATTCTACAAAATTTGACTGTTTTTGGCTACACAGGAAGGCCAATTCGCTAAAGTGGAACAAAAATATTTGCTGCCATCAGTGTGTATTTGATGTGTTGAGAATCGAAAAGGAATTGCTTCAAAAAAACAGAATGTGCTAGTGTGTTTTTTGATCACAAGGTAAAAATAATTATTCCACCCAACAAATGTGTCCTTTCACCGATTTAGAAGTAGAACAGATAATTGATTAGATTCATATACAGCACACGGAGTTGAAGTCATATGCAACATATTAAAATTAAACCTGGTGTCGCTTTAGCAGAACAAGCAGAAATTGGTCATAATCGCTGGCATCCAGATATTCCATTTTTAACATCGGTGAAACCTGGCGAAGAAATTCTTATTGAAAGTCTGGACTTCTTAGATGCTCAAATTAAAGATACCGATGATGTGTCTGATGTGAAAAATGTGGATCTCACTCGAGCACATCCACTGACAGGACCTTTTTATGTTGAAGGTGCTGAGCCGGGGGATTTATTGGTGATTGATCTTCTGGATATTCAGCCAATTTCCGATGTGGGTTTTTCTGGCGTTTTCGCGAAAGAAAATGGCGGTGGCTTTTTAGCGGATTATTTCCCTGAAGCGGACAAGGCAATTTGGGATTTAAAAGGATTATTTGCAACGTCGCGTCATATTCCCGGTGTTCGTATTGCTGGCTTGAAACATCCTGGCTTAATGGGGACGCTTCCTTCTCACGAACTTTTAAAAGAATGGAACCGCAGAGAAGCCTTATTGGTGCCTAAGGGACAGGCAAATCCACCTGACCCAAGGACTGCGGTGTTACGAGGCGTGACTGGGGCAGAGTTTGACCGGATGGCAGTTGAAGCGGCTCGTACGGTGCCGCCGCGTGAACATGGTGGTAATACCGACATTAAAGATCTTGCTGCGGGCAGTCGTATTTATTTTCCTGTGTATCAGAAAGGCGCTGGTTTCTCGATGGGTGATCTGCATTTCTCACAAGGTGATGGCGAAATCGGCTTCTGTGGTGCGATTGAAATGGACGGAGTAACCCGTGTTGGTTTTGACCTGATTAAAGGGGGGATGGAAAAATATAATATTGATTCACCGATCTTTGTTCCAAGTAATGTCAGACCAGCCTACGATCAGTGGTTAACCTTTGAAGGCATCAGTGTTGAAAATGGGGTAAACCATTATCTGGATGCTACAGTTGCCTATCGTCAGGCCTGTTTAAAAGCGATTAAATATCTTGAGAATTTTGGATTTACGGGATCTCAAGCCTATATGTTGCTGACCGCTGCACCTGTTGAAGGGCGTATCGGTGGCATTGTAGATATTCCAAACTGTGCTTGTACAATTTCTTTACCAACCTCTATCTTTGAGAAGAATATTTTGCCGCAAGGTGCCTTAAACGAGAAGAAGTTTTGGGGACATCGTTAGTCTTGGATGAATGCAAGATTGATCGTTAAAGAAGGATTTTAAGATGCCATTGTATGATTTTAGATGTGAACATTGTGAAGGGATTTTCGAGCAGAATGTCCCAATGGCCAGTATTGCAAGGGATAACACCTCTTGCCCATATTGCCAGCAATCCATGTTATTAAAACCGATGATAACAGGGCATCAAAAGATCTCAGTCAAAAATAAATGGCGGCCCTCATCGAGTGCCGAGCAACTGGCAGGGCCCTTGGTTGAAGGACCTGGAACCAGCAAAAAAAGTGCTCGGACATCAGTATTGCATAACTGCCGAGGTGTGAATTGTTCTTTATGTGAGGTTTGAGCGACTTCGCTTTGAGAGTAAGGGATGCCATTCTGTACATTTTATTGTACTAGGGTGGCATGCATATAAGCTTGATAATCTGTCTTTAGGAATCGTATTATTCTTCTTGATATTCATCAAGATCTAATCTTTCCCATCCATCACCGATGAAATTTCTTTCAGCCATTTGACCGTATTCAAGATCAAAAACTTCATTCAGACTCGGGTCTTTTAAAATCATTTGTTCCAAGGCAACTAAGCGAATATCATCAGGCTCTTGATCACCAGTTAAAAACTGCCAATCTCCATCGGTATCATGAACAACACGTAAAATTGCTTGGTTATGCTCTAACCATTGCCGAGTGGTAAAAATACCGAGGTTTTTCGCTTCTCTGAACTTAAAATCTGTATTTCGGTCTAAGAGTGGTTGATCATAAATAAATTTTTCCTCAAACCCATCTTCCCAAGGCAATTTATTATTACGATCTGCCCAAACCAATTGCAAAGCGGAAAAATTGTCGTGTTGATAGTAATTTAAAGCCGCACCAAAATAATCTTCAATATTTTTAACATCTACATGCAAAAATTGAGCACGAGTTTCTTTAAAAATTTGATCGCCATACTCTTGATTGATAGCAATTGTTTCTCCATTTTTGATCAGATTGGCGACATCATTGATGATGGTATGTGCTAAGTCCGTTGGTAACCCAAAGCATATAATTTCAGGGTGCTGATAACTTTCATATAAACCGATACTATAACTAAAAGAGGGTAAATAGTCTGTCGCGCTAATTCCTATAACTTGTAGTCCGTACTTTTCAATATTGAGCTTAGTTGTATTAATGAGTGCATTCGGAGTAGGGCAATTATGTGAATGATCAGTGTTCATTAGATATCTCTAAAAGTTTATTATTTTTTATTATGTATAAAGAATAACGAAGCTAGGCTTCGCTATTCTTGTAATTATCCTTCACTTTCACATAATGACGTGCCGAATAAGGAAGGAATTCCATTTCTTTTTCAGTCAGTGCACGAACTTGCTGTACTGGGCTACCGACATAGAGATAACCACTTTTTAGCACTTTACGCGGCGGCACCAGACTACCTGCACCAATCATCACATCATCTTCAATAATCACGTCATCTAACACCACGGTATTAATTCCGATCAAGACACGATTACCAATGGTACATCCATGTAAAGTCACATGATGCCCAACAGTTACATCTTCACCAATGACCAGTGGAGAACCATTCGGTTTAGATTGATTCTTATGGCTGACATGTAACATACAGTGATCTTGCACATTGCTGTTTTTGCCGATTTGAATCGAATTTACATCACCACGAATCACAGCAAAAGGCCAGACTGAAACATTCTCTGCTAATTTGACGTCACCAACCACAACTGACATTTCATCTACATAGCAGCTTGCATCAACATCAGGTTTTTGGTCTAGATAGGGACGAATGTTCTTTGGCATAGTGGCTTTCGATTGAAAAATTTAGATTAATTATAAAATAAAAAAGCACTCATACCCAAGAGCATGAATGCTTAATCAACTAACATCTAAAAATTAGAATAAGTTGCTGAAGAACATTTTAATATGGTCAATCATACGTGCAAAGAAGCTAGCTTCTTCAACAGGTTTTAATGCAACCAGTGGTTTTTCAGCAATCACTTTGCCATCGAGACTCGCGACTAATTTACCAACAACTTGACCTTTGGCTAACGGTGCATTCAGCTTTGGTTGAACCACAAGCTGAGTTTTGATTTTATCTGCTTGGCCTTTAGGCATAGTCACGTTGAAGTTTTCAGCTAAGCCAATTTGAACTTCGTCTTGTTTACCAAACCATACTTTTGCTTTTGCAAGAACTTGGTTAGCCGGTTGAACGTTTGCAGTTTCAAAGTTTGCAAAACCCCAAGCCAATAATGTACGTGTTTGGCTGGCACGTTCATTCATACTTGGCGTACCAAAGATCACCGAGATCAAACGCATTGGACCGCGTTTGCTTGATGTGGTTAAGCAGAAACCTGCTTCGTTGGTATGGCCTGTTTTTAAACCATCAACACTTGGATCTGTATAAAGAAGGGCATTACGGTTGCCTTGCTTAATTCCATTGAAGGTAAATTCTTTTTCAGAATAGATTGGGTAATACTTTGAGCTGTCTTTGATAATGTGCTGAGCAAGAATCGCCATATCTTTTGCAGTTGAGTAATGACCATCAGCTGGCATACCCGTTGAGTTGATGAAATGCGTATTCACCATACCCACACGTTTTGCTTCTTGGTTCATCATGTGGGCAAAAGTACCTTCGTTGCCCGCAATGTGTTCAGCCATTGCTTTAGAAGCATCATTACCTGATTGGATAATAATACCACGTAACATTTCTAAAACTGTTGCCGTGCCATTTAATGGAACGTACATACATGATTCAGAGCTACTACCACGACACCACGCCGATTCATTCATGCGTACTTGTTCGTTTTCGGTCAATTCACCCTTTAAAAGTTTCTGTTCAATGATGTAGCTTGTCATCATTTTTGTCATTGAAGCAGGTGCAAGTTTTTCATTTTCGTTTTTGGCAGCGAGAATCTGTCCTGTCTCATAATCCATTAATACGTAGGATTTATTATTTAATTCTGGTGGGGCAGATAGGACAGTTGCTGCATATGAAAAGCTTGGCAAAAGGAGTAATGCAGCAAGAGCGCTTTTTTGAGTCATTCTAGGTGGTTCCAATATCTTGTATGAAGCAGACGAGCCTAGCATTTTAGGACAAAGCAAAGCCGACTTCTACGGGAGAAGTCGGCTTTTTCATACAGTATTGTAACCTGAAACTTAATTGGTCGGATTATTTCGAGTAATAATTACGAACATCATCGCAAATTTGGCGGTTATCATCATCAGAAGCTGCTTTTGCATCAGCGCGTGCTTCTTTTAATGCCTCTTGGTAGTCTTTGCCTTTGACGCGTTTATTGAGGGTTTCAACGGCATTCGCTTCATTGTTTAAATAAGCTTTAACGAGGTTGTCATAGGCTTTATTAAATTTTAAATCTTTGCCTATTAAACTTGGGCAAATTTCAGAAAGAACATAGATTGCAGCAAGTTCTTGCTTAGTCACACTATCAGACATAGGCGTGACTTCAATCTTTTCAGGTTCTGACTTTTTTTCAGCTGCAAATGCTGTTGGCGCAAGCGCACTTGAGGCGATGAGGAATGATAAACCTAGTGTTTTAAAAACATTTTTCTTCATAACAAATCAAACTCAAAAACAAGACTTAAAGAATTTGAATAACTTATAGCACAAATGCATGTTAAAAAATGTATGTTTGCTGTAGGAAGCGTGGAGAAAATGTGGGTATAGATATACAGAATATAAAACGTAGTGACCTTATTGAGGTTTGATGAGCCTTGTTTTGACATCCTTGCTTGTACATGGTTTGCTTTAAAAGTAGGCGATTTAAGATGGGTTTATCTTAATAGGATTGCGATGAGAATGGATGAATCCACTACGCCGCATAGTAGGCACGTAAAGTAAATAACAATGCTAGAGAAAATAATAAATCTGTAGAGAGCAGGAGTAATAAAATGAAAGCAAAATTCACAGGCGGTGTTGATATCGCGCTTAAACTTCCACCGCATCAATTTGAAGCTACTGTTGCATTTTATCGTGATGTGATTGGCCTTAAACAAATTATAGACAAACTGCCGGATATAGGCTTTGAACTTGGACCCGTTAAATTATGGATCGCTGCGGCGCCAGAGATGAGTCAGGCTGAGCTTTGGCTTGAATTGTTTACCGATAATTTCTCAGAAGCTGCTGAATATTTGGAAGCAGCGGGTGTAATTCGTTGTGATGCAATTGAACCCTTAGCAGAGGGGTTTCGAGGAGGGTGGATTACTAGTCCAGCCAACATTATTCATATGGTTCGTGAACCGGATGCTTGGTAATGGTTATTCGAGCAATATCAGCACTTTTTATCAATTAGATATAGCGATGTGGTTTTAACTCATTCAATCGTTAAAACCACATTCGAATTTAAAGGCAGATTAGCCTTCAAAATTAAGTACTTCATCACACACTGATTTTTGTTCAGCTTTATCCACTTCTGATGCTGCTTCACGCGCATCTTTTAGCAAAGTTTTAAACTCAGCATCTTTTTGTAAGCTGTCCAAAGAAGCAGATTTATCCGAATAATTACTTAAATATGAACCCATCATTTTTTTGATATTTTGGTCAAATTTAGCATTTTTACCAATCAAGTTCGGGCACATTTCGACAAGCACTTGTGCATTGGCGATATCATCTTTAATCAATGCATCTGCTTCTTTTACAGAAACCGCTTCATCAGCAAAAACAGTAGGTGCTGCTAAAAGTGTGAAACTCACCCCAAAAATTCGGATAAAATTAGATAAATGTCTCATGGTTGTATAAATTTCTAATACGATGAAGACCTAAATATATATAATTCAAGGAATAATTCAATTGAAAAAACTGTTGAGTAAGCTTAGGTCAGTTGACAGGTTAACGATGTTGATGGCATGAGTCGTATTGAGCTTATCTGCTCAACTTTGTTGAGCATTCAAATCAATTTATCTCAGGTTCTTTGCGCACGGTTTGTTAGAATTGGCTCTAATTTGAGGATGAAACTTGACAAGGACAGTGTCATTGCCTAGGTTTCATGCCTGATTTAAATTATGTTGGCCTAAACGCAGGGGATGGCTGAAATCCCAGTTATCCCCAAATAGAGAATAGATTCCAGTGAATATCTTAATAGCAAATGATGATGGTGTATTTGCACCTGGGCTACAGGCTTTAGCGCAAGCATTAAAACCTTTGGGCCGTGTCGTAGTGGTTGCGCCAGAAAGTGAGCGTAGTGGTTATTCTAGTGCTTTAACACTTGATCGCCCTTTGCGACCTATACAAATTTCTGAAGATGTGTGGGCAGTCAATGGAACACCTGCGGACTGTGTCTATTTATCCATGAATGGACTGTTTGATTTTGAATTTGATCTTGTTGTGAGTGGTATCAATAGTGGTGCAAATCTTGGCGATGATGTTTTATATTCAGGTACGGTGGGCGCGGCTTTTGAAGGACGCTTGATGAAACATCCTGCGATTGCAGTTTCTTTGGCTGGATCAAATGTGCGTTCTTATGAACACCCGCAACATTATGCAGTGGCAGCGCAGTGGGTTCATGATTTTATCGCGAAAGGGCTCCCTGTTTTGCCACCACGTCATATCTTTAATATTAACATTCCAGATATTGAACAGATTAAAGGGGCACAGGTAACCTATCAGGGGCGTCGTGCTCAATCCAAACCAATTAGTAGTCATGTTGATCCGCGTGGTCGTCAGGTGTACTGGATTGGGTTGGCAGGAGAGGCAATTACCGATCCACAAGCGGTATCGAGTGATATTCAGTCCGATTTCTTTGCTGTTTCGAATGGTTATGTCAGCATTACGCCAATCCAGATGGATGCAACCAACTATGCTGTGCTTGAAAATTTGCATGCTCATGTAAATGGTTAGCCGTATGAATGTTATAACTTTGTGAATATAGAAAGTGAGAACTCGTTTTTTCTCACTTTTTTGGTACTCTTAGGCGCAAATGTAATAATGAATTAAGATTTTTTCGATGAGGGCGAAGATGCACTTAAACCATGTCTCGGTTTTTCTATCACAGAAAATGATTAAAACAATCGTTTTGTCTATGGCGGTTGCAACAGTGGCAGTTATGACGGGTTGTGCATCTAAGCCGCAAGTAAATGGTGGGGCGCGTTATGCGCAAGCACCAAACTATTATACGGTTCGCTCTGGTGATACTTTAAGTGCGATTTCAAATCGTTATGGGTTGAACTACTTAGATGTTGCAGCTCTGAATGATATTGCTGCGCCTTATCGTATCTATGTCAATCAATCTCTACGTCTAAAAGGTTCTGTCGCGCAACGTACAACCTCTACACAAGCAATGACACAGACCTCACCAATTCAACGTCAAAGCATTAATCTACCGACTCAGCAGCCTGTGGCTCCAAAACCACAACCTGTTATTCCAAGACCTGTCGTTCCAGCAGTGCCTGTTAATCCATCATCGACTTTAGCTTCTAGCTTGCGTTGGGTAAAACCATCGAATGGACCAATTATTCAAAGCTATAATATGGCGAGTAATGTAAAAGGAACACGTTATGGCGGTAATGAAGGAGATCCAATCTTCGCAGCAGCAAATGGGCAAGTCGTATATGCAGCAGATGGTCTAAAAGAGTACGGTAATCTTGTTTTAGTCAAACATATCGATGGTTATATCACTGCTTATGCGCATAACAGCAAAATGTTAGTCAAGAGTGGGGATACCGTGACTGCGGGACAAAAAATTGCAGAAATGGGTTCATCGGGTGCTTCACGTGTCATGATGGAGTTCCAAGTCCGCTTAGATGGGAAACCTGTGAATCCAGTCACAGTTTTACCAAATTAACCTTAAGATTATTAACAATATTTCAATTATTTATTAATAATCCTCTAGTGCGTAAATAGACTTCCTTGTATACTGAAATTAGATTGCTTTCATTAGAACAATAAGCATATTAATAAATTAAGGTAAGAGGGAAGTCTATGCTAGATCAATTGCGTGCAATGGGGGTGTTCGCCTGTGTTGTGGAAAAAAGCTCTTTTAGTGGTGCAGCAAGAGACTTGGGAATTACAACCAGCGCAGTCAGTCAACAAATCCGTTCTTTAGAACAAGAAATGGATGTCACGTTACTCCATCGCTCAACTCGAAAACTCAGTCTCACTGAAGCAGGACAAGCATTCTTTTTAAGTTGCCAAGAAATGTTAGCTGCGGCTGAACGTGGCAAAATCAGAATCAATGAATTACGGGATGATCTGGTCGGAGATTTACGTATTGCAACTACACCAGAGTTGGGTGCACTACATGTCATTCCCGCACTTTCTCATTGGATGTCAGCGCACAAAGGTTTGGCAATCCATTTTGAAGCGGATCACCGCTATATTGATTTAATCGAAGAGCGTATTGATATTGCGATTCGTATGAGTCTGAAAGTTGATGATCATCAATTAGCGGCTGTACCTTTAGCTCGTGTAGATCAGGTGTTGGTTGCTTCACCAAGCTATCTCAATCAGGCTCAGCCAATCACACGTCCAGAAGATTTACGTCATCATGAATTGCTTCCAATTACGTTAATGCAAGGCTATCAACATTTTGCATTCCGTCATGGCACCAGTGGTGAAGTCGTCAACGTGGACATGAAATCACGTCTAGGTACTAATAATGTTTTTGTCGCAAAATCTCTATGCCAACAAGGGCATGGTGTAGCACGTATTTTGTATATGGATATTCAAAAAGAATTGATTAATGGCTCTTTAGTTGAAGTATTACCAGATTGGCAATTACCAGCGTATACCTTGCATGCTTTAACGTCTAAGCGAGAGCAATACCCAATGAAAGTGCATCGTTGTATCGATGCACTGAAGCAATATTTTGCTCAGCTCCCTGGTGGGCGTTCCTTACAGGGCGTAGCCTAATAAAAAAGCCATGTTCCGTCAGGAACATGGCTTTTTTATTAGCTCTATTTTCGTTTCTTTTTGCTGAGTGGTTTTAAGCTCTTTGCTTCAACCGCTGTTTCTTCTGAAGCTTTCGCTGCAACTTCATCCTTCTTGGTTTTTTTTCGCTTCTTCTTTTTCTTTGGCTCCTCGTCTTCAACTGCTTCGCCATCCTCGATCGCTTGCCAATATTCAAGTTGCTCCATCACTGCAGCATAGATCGAATTTTTGCTATAGCGGCCTTTTTTATCAAGGGTTCCGACTGGACGTGCCATTAAAATTTCTAAAGCTTGGTCAATGGTATCAATCGCATGAACATGGAATTGTCCTGCTTGTACAGCATCGCTTACATCCTGACGTAACATCAAGTGCTGCATATTTTGACGTGGGATGATGACGCCTTGTTTGCCAGTTAAGCCTTGCAATTTACAAGCGTCATAGAAGCCTTCAATTTTGGCGTTGACACCGCCAATCGGCTGTACTTGACCCAATTGGTTCATCGATCCGGTAATTGCCCAAGACTGATCAATTGGGATTTGGCAGATCGCAGAGATAAGCGCTGAAAGTTCTGCAACCGTAGCACTATCACCATCGACTTGCCCATAGCTCTGTTCAAACGCTAATGCCGCAGAGAAATGTAGAATTTGCTCACGACCAAAATGAGCTTTTAAGAAGCTCGACATCAGCAAGACGCCTTTGGCATGCAGTGAACCACCGAGTTCTACACTACGCTCAATATCGAGGATATCACCGCCACCTTGATAGACAGATGCGGTCAGACGAGAAGGCAGACCAAACTCAACATCGGCATAGTGAATGACAGAGAGGGCATTGATCTGACCAAGACGATGTCCGGAGGTCTCAATCAGCTGTGTTCCACGAGACAGGTCTTGCCAATATAATTCACGTAAATAGCCTAGGCGATATTGACGATGATGTAAGGCTTGATTAACGTGCTGGTCAGTGACGATCTTGTCATCCGCTTTAAATGCATGATGATGCGCTTCACGAATGAGATCACCTAGCGTTGAGGCATGTAGCGATAAAGAGCTTTGATCTTCGGCTTGGCGACTTGAATCAGTAAGTAAAGCTGCGAGCGCCGAGCGATCAAATGGAAGCAGCTTGTCTGCTTGTACATAATCAGCAATCAACTGCATGTACGCTTGTTCATTACTGTCATTACGTTGTAATGTATCGGTAAAGTCAGCACGGATTTTAAAGACACTGCCTAGTTCCGGCTCAACTTCCAGAATTTCATAATAAATTTCAGGTTCGGCCAATAAAATGACTTTAATATCAAGCGGAACTGAAGCTGGCTCAATTGAAATACTCCCTGTTAAGGTCAGCATGTGCTCTAGAGATGAGAGCTTAAGTTGTCCTGATTTTAAAGCACGCTTTAAACCTTGCCATGCATACGGTTGCTCAAGCAACTGTTCTGCTTCAAGCATGAGAAAGCCGCCATTGGCTTGGTGTAACGAGCCAGGACGAATCAAAGTGAAGTCAGTCGTGATCGTACCATTATGTGTTAATTGCTCAACGTGACCCAATAAGTTGTAGTGGGTTGGGAAGTCTTCAAAAATAACGGGAGCACCGCTATTCGGTTTATTGGCAACAATCACATTGGCTTGATAACGTGATGGGACACGATTAAATAAGGCAGGGGTAAAGTCATCTTCTTCTTGCTCTAAAATCAGCTCAACATTATCAATAATGTCTTCGGCATAGTGTTTTAGGAACAAATCTAAGCCTTTCACCTCTTTATTCTTATTTAGGATTGACTCAATGCGTGGCATAACCACTTGAGTGGCAATATCTCGATTGAGGCTCGAAACTTGATCGCGTGCATCATCTTCTAAATCACCTAGATGTAAACCTAAGCGCTCTAGCTTTTTCTCCATATAGCGAATATTAGAATTAATTTCTGTGCGTTCTTTGGTTGGGAGCGCATTGAGCTCATTCTGGGTTAACTCATGATATTCATCATTTCGTAGCTGCATTGCTATAAAGACATGTTTGTCATTGCGAGAGACTAATTTTAAATCGAGTTCTTCGCCTTCTTTAGTGAGTTCAACCAAAGCTTGTTGTTGTACATCTCCGGTATCTTGGCGAATACGCTCAATACGGTTGTGATAGCTTTCTGCACTAAAACGGCGTTCCAATTGTTTCAAAATGATTTGCCATGCTTGTTGCAATGTATTTTGAAATTTAGTGCCTTGTCCTGCAGGAAAATGTAGCGCGATTGGTTGTCTTGGATTTTTGAAGTTGTTGACGTAGACCCAATCATTTGGTGTCGGCATGGTTTTGGCGTGTTGCTGCAGCAAACGCTTAATCATGGTACGTTTACCTAGTCCTGCCGTACCAACAGCAAAAATATTATAGCCTGAGTAGGGTAATGAAATACCTGCTTCAACAGAGGCACGTGCGCGATCTTGCCCTAAAAAATTATTGAGCGGCTTGATGCGTTTGGTCGAACTTGGTATTTCAGCTAGGTCTGGAATATGAGTGAGTTGATCTGCACGTAGTGCGGTTTTAATCAGTGTTGCTTGTATGTCCGTCTGGTCAAATGCGCTTGGTAAAGAGTTTATATTTGCGGTGATAGTGTTTGTTGGTGTTAATGATAAAGATGTTGCAGTCATTTGATCGAGTTTTTGGGTCACTGTTGCTATCCAACAAATAAACTAAAGTTGAGTAATTAAAGGTATACAGTTTTAGCCCTAAAGATCAAGCGAACTTGTGTTTTTTATCGACAAAACAAAAGAATGATTGCATAAAGCAACTTGCAAGCACGGGCAAGAAACGATTGAATAAGCACATTCACGCATGTTCATGGAAAATAATAACCAATGACAACTCAAGCCTCTGGTTGGGCATCGGCATTTAAAGCATTTTTAGATCGCCGTGCTCTGATTATGTTATTTCTAGGTTTCTCTGCTGGGATTCCAATTTTATTGATTTTTTCTAGCTTATCGTTATGGCTAGGTGAGGCTGGTATTGATAAAAGTGCGGTCACTTTTTTTAGTTGGGCCGCGTTGGGTTATTCCTTTAAATTTGTTTGGGCACCGTTAATTGATGAATTACCCGTCCCATTTTTAACCAAGAGTTTAGGTCGCCGCCGTGCTTGGTTGCTTATTGCGCAATGTTTAATTATCTGTGCAATTTGTATTATGGCTTTCTCAGATCCTGCGCTTGGGCAAAGTTATTTAATTCAAATGGCATTTGGTGCAGTATTACTGGGCTTCTCAGCCGCAACACAAGATATTGTGATTGACGCTTACCGTATTGAGTTAGCTGAAACTGAAATGCAAACAGTGTTGGCTTCAACCTACAATGCGGGCTATCGTATTGGGATGATTGTTGCTGGTGCTGGTGCGTTATTCTTGGCAGCCTATTTAGGAACGGCCAAAGGTAATTATATCTACGAAGCTTGGAAATATACCTATTTAACCATGGCCGCAGTGATGGTGGTGGGTATTATTACCACCTTATGTGTTCGTGAACCACAAGTGAATCGCGTTTATAAACATTATAAAACCACGGATTACTATCGTTTGGTGTTTGTGTTTTTTATCGCGGTCGCAACTTTTGTCGTGAGCTATATCTATTCGGGTAATGTCACAGAGGCAATCGCCAAGGCAGCAGCAATTAAAGACACAGCTGCATTGTTTGGTTTAGAAGCGCTACGCTTTTTAACGGCAACTGCAACTGCCTTATTGATCGGTTTTGCGCTGGTTAAAATGGGTGTTGTCAATCAGCAAATGGCGAAAGAAACATGGGTCGCACCGATTCTGGATTTCTTTAAGCGCTATGGGGTGAAACTGGCCCTCGTTTTATTACTGTTAATTGGCTTCTTTCGTATCTCTGACATTATTGCAGGGGTGATTTCCAATGTGTTCTATCAAGATCTAAACTTTAGTAAAGAGCAGATTGCTGAAGCGGTCAAAATTTATGGTGTTTTATTCAGTTTGATCGGTGGCTTCTTAGGTGGCCTGCTGGCGCAACGTATGAACATTATGAAACTCATGTTCGTAGGCGCTGTATTAGCTAGCTCAACCAATTTGATCTTTATTGGTTTAGTTAAATCTGGCAAACCATTGGATCAGGTTGAAGTCCAAGTGGGTGAGCAACACTATCAAGTGCAAACTGATGAGGTGGGATATTGGAAGTTACAAGTACCAAATGAAGCTTTAGCCAAAGCAAACACAATTCAGGTCAGTACGCAGTATCAAAACCAAGCTGACTCTAAGATTCAGTTAGAAGTTCCTTATTTGGTAAATGCTCAACAAGCCCAGATTCAATTGCTACCAATGAGTGGTGATGATCAACTCACACCGAAAGAGTTAAAACAAAGTTTGGTAATCAAAGGTCAGTTAGCCGGTGTAAAAGCTGAGCAACTCAATGCAGAACGTCCTGTTGTTTTAACCTTGGATGGGCAGGAATTTGTAGCGAAAGTTGATCAAAATGGATTATTCACGGGTGTGATTGATGGCAAAATTTTGCAAGCATCACCAACCAAGACCATCACTGCTTTGGCCAATTTAAACAATAATACAGGCAATGAATTGTTGGCAACCAGACAATATCACGTCGATACGGCATCTCATGCAGAGATGGATTTAAATGTGGATATTCAACCGATTGCTGTGGTTGATCCAGCTCAATCAGGTATGGTCGAATTGTCTGGTAAAGTGATTAAAAGTTATAGCTCGTTATGGCTATATTTGGCCATTATTGTAGATAATTTAGCGTCAGGTCTAGCTGGTGCAGCATTTATTGCATTTTTATCGAGCTTAACCAGCGTATCATTTACTGCAGTTCAATATGCGATTTTCAGTTCATTAATGACTTTAACACCAAAATTATTAGGTGGTTATTCAGGAACGATTGTCAGTAATATTGGTTATCCGAATTTCTTTTTAATGACAACTTTAATTGGTATTCCAATTTTAGTTTTAGTGGTATGGGTTGCGAAACTGTTACGCGATCATGAAAACCAAACAACTCAACAGACAGGTGAATAACTATGCGCATGTTACATACGATGCTACGAGTAGGTAATTTAGAACAATCTTTAAAGTTCTACACTGAGGTACTTGGTATGAAATTGCTACGCCAACGTGATTACGAAGAAGGGCGTTTTACCTTGGCTTTTGTTGGCTATGGTGATGAAGAAAACAACACTGTGCTTGAGCTTACCCATAACTGGGACACTGCCAGCTATGAGCTAGGCAATGCTTATGGTCATATCGCCATTGGTGTGGATGACGCTTATAAAGCATGTGAAGAAATCAAAGCACGTGGTGGAAAAGTTGTACGTGAAGCGGGTCCAATGAAAGGTGGTATTACGGTGATTGCCTTTGTTGAAGATCCTGATGGTTATAAAGTTGAATTGATTCAACAGGATCAAAATGCACGTAATAACTAGGGTCTGTTGACATTTCACAGATGCTTGCGACAGAGGATGTTTTTTAGACGGTGCAAGGCAGGTTTTGTGAAACCTAGTTATTCTAGGTAAGCAAGACCTAACACAGTAGCGGCAAAAAACATCCCTGTCCCGTAGGGTTATGGCTAAAACTTCCATAAACCGCGTTATGAAACTTGACAAGGGAATGCCATTGCCAGCGTTTCATGCCTTGTTTATGTCATTTTAGCCAATAACGCAAGGCATGGCTGAAATGTCAATAGACCCTCTCTTTGGTCTATTTAGTCCAAGATTTCTAATCTAAAGCCCTAGCTTTATTTATTCAGCCCAGTATGATGATGCGATCAAATGATCAACAACATCATATTGGGCTTTATAGTTTTAGTGAGTAGATAGGGATAAGTTATGTTGAAGCAACTGGCAGTGGACCGCTTTACAATATTATTAATCGCAATGGTCGTACTGGCGACCTTTTTACCAGTCTCAGGTCAGATTGCACATTATTTTAATATTTTAACCACGGTCGCAATTGCAGTGCTGTTCTTTTTACATGGCGCTAAGTTATCACGTGAAGCCGTGGTTGAGGGGATGCTGCATTGGAAAATGCATGCTTTGGTGTTTGCTTTTACGTTTGTGATTTTTCCTGCAATTGGATTGCTGGCTAAACCTGTGTTGGAACCTCTACTGGGGCAGCAGTTGTATTGGGGTTTCTTATTTATGTGCTTTTTGCCATCAACAGTACAATCGTCAATTGCATTTACTTCGATGGCCAAGGGCAATGTGGCAGCCGCTGTATGTAGCGCATCCTTCTCCAATATTATCGGGATGTTTATTACCCCGATTTTGGTGAGCTATTTTATTTTGGGACAAAGCCAACATGGTTTTGATCCGACTACATCAATTATTCAAATCACCTTGTTACTACTGGTGCCTTTTATTTTAGGGCAATTATTACGTCCTTATGTTTTTCCATATATGGTCAAAGTCCCTAGTATCGTCAAAGCTTTCGATCAGGGGTCGATCTTAATGGTGGTTTATGGGGCATTCAGTAGTGCTGTAGTGGCAGGTTTATGGCATCAGGTCAGTGGTTTAACCTTGTTGTATCTGGTACTTGCATGTTCGGTATTATTGACTCTCGTGATGTTGCTTGCGTTGTATGTACCCAAGTGGTTAGGTTTTAATCATGCTGATCAAGTGACAATCTTCTTTTGTAGCTCGAAGAAAACCTTGGCGAGCGGGGTACCCATGGCTCAAATTCTGTTCATTGGCCAGCCTTTGGGCATGATCGTACTGCCAATTATGATTTTTCATCAAATTCAGTTGATGGTTTGTGGGATGATTGCGAATCGTTGGTCAAAATCAAATCAGGAATAGTTCGCAAAACTTAATTTTTTAGCGTATAATCTTCCGCACTTGTTGGCTTTGCTCTGACCTTTAGAGTCTCGGTGAGTCAAAAGAAATGGTCTGTTGTGGTGTTGATCTGCAAGTGTGAAAACACTTTGCTTTCCTCAAATTGAGAGTGATCAATTGCGATAACAGCTTAAGCCTTTCTTACTAAATAGGAGCATCGACCATGCGCGCCGATATTCACCCTAAATATGAAAACTTAGTTGCTACTTGTTCATGTGGTAACGTAATCGAAACTCGTTCTGCTCTTGGTAAAGAAACTATTTACCTTGACGTATGTTCAGCTTGCCACCCATTCTATACTGGTAAACAAAAGAATGTGGATACAGGCGGTCGTATCGACAAATTCAAACAACGTTTCTCTGGTATGTCACGTTCTGTCAAACGTTAATATCAAGAAAGAAAAAACGGGCGATATGCCCGTTTTTTTGTGCCTATATTTTTATCGATAATGTATATAGACAGTGGTGTACAAGACCTTATTGGTCTTGTACATCGGTTAAGCGATCAAGCTTTTTCTGGAAGTAGTTCCCTTGTAAGAAGCGTGCTTCAACATTCCATGCATTGGCAAACAGGTTCATGTCATTGAGCTCCATCAAGAAAATTTCCACAGGCTTTTGGCCAATAAAATGCAGGATTTTTTCTTGTAAGTTTGCCATGTCTTTTTCAGAGGCAAGCATTTTGGTCAATTTGCCATGCAGACTCAAATATTGAGCATCAATCTGTTGCAGCATCGAGTCACTATAGAGTGAATCACCGAAACCTCGAATCGAAACTTCAGCACCATGTTGACGCAACAAGGCAATTTGGGGCTGTGCTTGTGACAGGTTCTGTTGCAATGCTTGTTCAGAAAATTGCAGAATTAATGGGTGTGCTTGTTTACTGCCAATAATGGTGAGTAATTTTGCAACTAACTCTGGGAGTTTTTGATCATTCAATAACACGTGATGATTGAGGTTTACAATCAGCTTGGCTTTTGGATATTGAGTGATGAAGTTATGCAATTGCTTACAGGCTTCAACAAGAATCCAGCGGTCTAGTTGAACTGATAATTCAACATCATCTTTAAGATCAGCCAGATCACTTAAGTCTTGCCATTGATTGTTATAGATAAAGCCGCCAGAAACCTCATAAGTATGCGTATGCTGATCTTGTTTATCATAAAGCTGCTGATATTTAAGATGGATATCACCCGCATCCAGCTTTTGTTTAAGCTCTTGTAGCAGGCTTAACTGGACTTTTGTTGGAATGTGTTCGGTCGTCAAACCAATATCAGTATCAATTTTTGGACTACTAAAGACAGGGAGCTTTTCTGCAAAGGCTTTCGTTAGGATTTGCTCGAAACGTACTTCGTCTGCAATTGCTTGTGAAAGTTCACAATAGCCCAATTTAAGATGCAAAGGGAAAGTGTGTTGAGGAGTGACTAAAAGTTGTGGTTTCTGCAAGCTATTTAAACCAATCAGCAGTGAGTTTAAAACACTGTTTGATTCAGCCTGAAATAAAGCTACATATAGGGTACTGTCAATTGAGTAGACAGGTACATTCACTTGCTCTTTGATGAAGTTTGGAATGTTGGCAAAATACGCTTTTGTTGCGTGCCAATCACTTTGGAAGACTTCATTTGGACAACTACTTAAACTAAACAGCACAACCGCATTGGCATTGGCTGGATGATTAGTGAGTTGTCGGTTAATTTGTTGTAAAGTACTGTTTAGATTCGAAACTTTTTCAGTTGTATTAATGGCCGTTGGTGTTGTTATGGCTGCTGGTGTCGATGTCCCACATTCAATATTGAGCTGGATTTCATCTTCATTACCTGAAGGTAAAAACTCAATATGTAATGGGTTGTTCTTTACGGTTGCATTTTGAGTACGCAGCTCAAAACGTCCTTGCTCGAACTGGCCTTGAGAAATCTTTTTAAAGCGTAGTTTAAATTGTGCTAAATCTTCAGGTTGTAATACATCGAGGATGGGTAGGCCAATTAGGTCATCTTCACTCGCAAATCCAAATAGGTTGGCATATTCAGCATTTGCACTGATATGAATACCTTCTTGTAAAATCGCAACAGCTTTATGCGTCTCGGCGACCAAGGATTGAGCCTGAGTTTGTGCTGCTTCTAGTTCATTGAGCAAGCGGTGTTCAGCTTGAACCAGTCGGCTATAAGACAATGCTCGAATCATGCTGATATAGAATGTTTCGGGAGCTTTGATATTTAATACATCATAGATGCCTTTGTGAATATACGTCTGATATTGATCTTGGTTATAGTCATCAGGCTCTAATAGCAGTACAGGCAAGCTTGGCTGCGATGAAGCTTGAATTAAAGAAAGCGTTTGTTCGATTTTTAGATCATAAGCACGACCAAAAACGACGATATCCCACGGCAAATTCAGCTGTTTTTCAAATGTTTTAAGATCATCTAATAAGGTGGCATGAATTTGATGATCTTGTGCCTTAAAGATCGCGGCAATTTGATTATAACGAAGTTGATTGTCGTCAATAATTAGTAAACGGGTTTCTGTCCGTTTGAGTTTCTTAGACAGTAAAGAATTTCTCACTTTAATGCTTCCCATAAATCTTGATCAATTGTGTCCATATTTTTTTGTGCCATATATTTTTGAAGAACAGGGTGTTCCTCATCATTTAGCAGTTCAAATTCAAATTGAACAAAACTCTGGGTAATTAATTGTGCGTTTAATAAATACACCTTGACTTCCTCTTTCCCCAATCTTAAATGAACAGCTTGGTGTTCTCTAAAAATTTGTGAACCTGGTAAAATTAACGTTGTTTTTGTTTCATCCAAATTTTGGTTTTTTAATAAAAGTGTTGGATGATAATTGCTGATATGTCGGTCAGCCTGTATGCGAACAGCGCAAGGGAATATCTCTTGTGCCAATACTTCTAAACCGAGTTCCAGACTTTTTTCGCTCGATTGCTTGAGCCAACGAATTACGCCTCCACGCCAATGCCCATGTGATGTTTCTTTGACTAAAATGTATTCGCCTGTTCTTAGATTCTTTGGTGCTTCTCCAGACCACTTAATACGATAACCATTGACGCTGATATCGAGAATATCGGCTTGATAAACGGCTTTACTTTCACGACTTAAACGTTGAATCGCAGACTCTTGGTTGTCAGAAGCACTTTTTTTGTCCCAAGCAGACATAAATTTTGATTCATTTTGTAGACCATAACTGTGGTCTAGTAATAAGGTCTCTGCGAAATTCTTGGCTTTCGAAAGATAAAAATGGGCAGTTAATAAACCAAAGCAAATATGCAGTTGAGCTGAGTATTCATAACGTTCATGACGGCGTTCAGCGGTTGTACCTAAAATGGTTTGCACATGAAATTTCAGTGCAGGGGTTAAATAGATTTTTTCATTTTTAGAAATGTATTCTGCATTTTTATGTAACGTTGCCGTGACATGATCGAGTAGGCTGTGTGTACTGATAAAAATGTTTGGGTTGAAGCCTGAACTTTGCTTTTTATTATAAATCGGCGGATGGTCTTTACTGGTATCAACTACATATTTGGTCAGGTCGGTTTCCTTCGCCAAAATCTGAACCATTTTGGCCCAGTCAAAACTACACTGGAACAGAGCCTGTATTTCAGATTGACGAATTTGATTGGTATTAAAAATATCCATCAAGATTAACTGAGCATAGGCCTGAGTAATATTGGTAATCGAACTTGGCTTGCCTTGAGACTGATCTAAGTTGGTATGCTGATATTTATGTGTCACTGCTGCATCATAAAGCTGATGGGCAATTAACCACTGTCCAGCAACTGGCTCGCTATACAACATATGTTGTTGATAGAGTAATTGGGTCAGTTGCTGTAACGATTGAAAGGTGGCAAGTGTTCTTGCTGTCTGCAGATTTTTCTTTTGATTCAGGGCAAAAATAGAAAACTTTTGCTGATCAAGTTGGTCATTACTGCGACGCACAATATTGATATAGATTGCTGCGAAGTAGCAACGCAATAACATTGCCAGTTCAATAATATGTTCATTACGATCTGAACTAATCACGCCCTGATTGAAAAAGTTCTTTTCCAGACTTCCCAAAACATTTTCAATGGTTGGGTGCAGAACCTGAACCAAGTCAAAACGTAAAGTTTCCGAACATTCCAGTTCACTCAGCTCTAATAAGGCTGCAAATAGTGCTTTGGAGGTATCACCCAACTGCATAATGGATAGATTTGAAATCCATTCATTGAGACTTTTAGAATTGGTATCACAAAAGCTAAGTTTGTCCCGTCTTAAGACTGTTGGAATTTGAAAAATATCCGAAAAAGCATTATTCATCATTGTGTTATCAATCTCAGAATGTTTGAACCCCAAAAAGCGGTGTTTTATTTTTTTCGCCCGCAATTTCCCTGACGAGTTTTGGGACGAGATATCCTGGTAAACTCGCTAATACATCACTGTATATCTGATCTATCTCTGAAGATCTTAAATCAAAATGCTGAGCACCTTTAACTTTATCTAAAACATGAAGATAATAGGGCATTACTCGTGCTTCAAATAAACGGCTACTCAATGCATTTAAAGTTTCTGCAGAATCATTCACACCTTTGAGCAAAACTGCCTGATTAAGGACGGTTATATGTTGGAATGATAACTGTAGCAACTTCGAGCAAGTGAAATCATCAAGTTCAGCTGCGTGGTTTGAGTGTACCACTACTACAATACGTAGCCTACTGTTTTTTAATATAGAAATCAGCTCTTCATCAATACGATTCGGGATCACAATAGGAACCCGTGAATGAATTCTCAATATCTTAATCTGAGGGAGAGATGCGACTCGTTCTAGCCACAACGAAATTTTTCGATTGTTTAGCGTAAGGGGGTCACCACCACTCAAAATCACTTCATTGATTTTTGGATTTTGCTTAATATACTGTTTGATATTTAACCAATCGTCATTTTTAGGAAGATTTTCTTGATAGGGGAAATGACGACGGAAACAATAGCGACAGTGAATCGCACATGCACCCGTTAAGGTCAGCAAAAAACGTGATTGATATTTATGTAAAACCCCCGCCATTTGATTTGCGGCTTCTTCACCTAAAGGATCCGTCACAAACTCAGGATGTTCTTCCAGTTCGAGATGGTGTGGTAAGACTTGCAGTAGCAGGGGGTCAAGCGGATCGCCAACGGTCATTTTTCCGACGAATGCACGTGGGACGCGCAATTTAAACTGTTCAGAGGCGAGGATTGCCCCTGATAATAGTTGATCGGTAGATAACTCAAGCAGATTTAACAGCTCTAAAGGATCAGTAATTAGGTCACTGAGTTGTGATTGCCAGTTTTGCTCTTGATGTAAATAGTTTATCATGCCATACGTAAAAATAGTGTTAGCCGCAGCTGTGTGCCTAGTCTAGCATTAATAGATTTGAGTTTTAAGTTTGGAGTGCGCCTTTCATGGCCTATTATTCTACAAATGATTTTAAAGCAGGCCTTAAGGTTATGCTTGATGGCAACCCATGTTCAATCATGGAAAATGAATATGTAAAACCAGGTAAAGGTCAAGCGTTTAACCGTGTAAAATTACGTAACCTTCGCTCTGGTAAAGTATTAGAAAAAACATTCAAATCAGGTGATTCTTTAGAAGCAGCTGATATTGTAGAAGTTGAAATGGATTACCTCTACAACGATGGCGAAATGTGGAACTTCATGGATCCTGTATCTTTCGAGCAAATCGCTGCTGATAAAACAGCAATGGGCGATGCTGCGAAATGGTTGAAAGATGATTCAAATGAAAAATGTACGATCATGTTATTCAATGGCGTACCTTTGAACGTAAATCCACCAAACTTCGTTGTGTTGAAAATTATTGAAACTGATCCAGGTGTACGTGGTGATACTTCTGGCGGTGGCGGTAAGCCAGCGAAGCTTGAAACAGGTGCTGTAGTACGTGTTCCATTATTCGTACAGCAAGAAGAAAGTGTTCGTGTAGACACACGTACTGGTGACTATTTAGAACGTGCGTAATTGTGACTGAGTAGCTTAGCTACTCAAGATATACAATTATCGAAGGGATGATTAAACAATCATCCCTTTTTTTATGCCAAAGTATTAGATAAATAATTAAAGCTAGAAGGTAAACTTACAAAGATATTTCTTCTACAGAAAATATGGAAAGGGAAATCTAATAGGGTTTGCTGACATTTTTTGTTGCCACTGCATTATCTTGCGTAGCTGTAATAGCTACTCATTATTTAGAATAGCTAAATTGCATAAAACATGCCTTGTGCCACCTATAAAATGTCCTCTGTCGCAATGAGAGCTATAGCTCGTAAAGTGAAATGTCAACAGACCCTGACCACGCGTTATGTATTTGAGAGGTTTTTTGAATGGAGACAACACAAGCAAAGTCATCACTTCCCTCAAAACTCCTATGGAGTTTGGTTGCCATTGTCGGGGCAATTTCATTTGGGATATTGGCGGTTAGTCGTGGTGAGCATGTTAATGCGGTCTGGTTAGTTCTTGCCGCAGTCTGTGTATATAGCATTGCATATCGGTTCTACAGTTTATTTATTGCAAACAAAGTTTTTGAATTAAATCCTAAACGGTTAACCCCAGCTCATCGTCTCGCAGATGGTCTGGATTATGTTCCTACTAATAAATTCGTTTTATTCGGTCATCACTTTGCAGCGATTGCAGGTGCGGGACCTTTAGTTGGTCCTATTCTCGCAGCACAAATGGGTTACTTACCGGGCACTATCTGGCTTTTGGTTGGTGTGGTGATTGCAGGTGCGGTACAAGATTTTCTGGTTTTGTTTATTTCAACACGCCGTGATGGCCGCTCTTTAGGTGAAATGGCAAAACAGGAACTTGGCACTTTTGCAGGTGTGATTGTGATGCTAGGTACATTGGGGGTAATGATCATTATCCTTGCAGTGCTGGCATTGGTCGTCGTTAAAGCCTTGGCGCATAGCCCATGGGGTGTGTTCAGTATTGCTGCCACCATTCCAATTGCCTTATTCATGGGCATCTACATGCGTTATATACGCCCAGGGAAAATTGCAGAAGTATCTGTCATTGGCTTTGTATTAATGATGGCGGCAATTGTCTATGGTGGCGATGTTGCAAAAGATCCATATTGGGGGCAGTTATTTACCCTGAGTGGTACCCAATTGACATGGGCCTTAATCATTTATGGCTTTATCGCCTCGGTTTTGCCAGTTTGGTTGCTATTAGCACCACGTGATTACTTATCGACCTTCCTTAAAATTGGTGTGATTGCAGGTTTAGCTATCGGGATTATCTTTGCAATGCCTGATCTGAAAATGCCGGCAGTGACCCACTTTGTTGATGGTACAGGTCCTGTATTTGCGGGTAGTTTATTTCCTTTCTTATTTATCACCATTGCTTGTGGTGCGATTTCAGGTTTCCATGCCTTGGTTGCATCCGGAACCACACCTAAACTGGTCGATAACGAAGTCAATATTCGTATGATCGGTTATGGCGGTATGTTGATGGAGTCTTTCGTCGGCATCATGGCCATGATCTGTGCGACAGTACTCGATCCAGGAATCTACTTCGCAATTAATGCACCAGCAGCAGTTTTAGGGACCTCGGTAGAGACCGCTGCGGAAGCCGTTCGTAATCTCGGTTTCGTAGTTAGCCCAGAAATGTTGACTTTACTGGCTCAGGAAGTTGGTGAGAGTTCAATCTTGTCTCGTACAGGTGGTGCACCTACATTTGCAATTGGTATGGCACATATCATTTCAGAGATTTTCAACAACCGCTCAATGATGGCGTTCTGGTACCACTTTGCGATTCTATTTGAAGCATTATTTATTTTGACTGCGGTAGATGCGGGTACACGTGCTTGTCGTTTCATGGTGCAAGATACAGTGGGTATCGTGGTTCCAGCGATTAAACAATCGAGTTCATTCTTTGGGAACTTGGTCGGGACTTTTGTCGCGGTAGCAGGTTGGGGTTTCTTCGTTTATCAAGGTGTAGTTGACCCACTCGGTGGAATTAACTCCTTGTGGCCGTTATTTGGTATTGGTAACCAGATTCTTGCTTCGATGGCACTGATTTTAGGAACCGTCATTTTATTCAAGATGAAAAAAGAGAAGTATGTTTGGGTGACGATTATCCCAACGATTTTCTTATTCATTACCTCGATGACGGCGGGTTGGCAAAAGATTTTCCATGAAAATCCAAAAATTGGCTTCCTTGCGCAAGCGAATCGTTTCTCGGATGCGATTGCGCGCGGTGAGTTGCTTGCACCAGCCAAGACAGTTGCTGAAATGCAAACCATTGTGATGTCGAATCAGATTAATGCAGCACTCTGTGGCTTCTTTATGATTGTTGCAATTGTGATGGTTATTGCTTCTATTGGCATTATACGCAGAGCATTGGCGAGTCCAACACCAACGGTGAACGAAGCACCAGCCGTTTATTCAGAAACCCCAATGACAGCGAATAGCATCAAAGGAGAGTAAGTATGGACTTTAAAATTGCTCGACAAGGTAGTGCTGTGATTGTGAAGATTATTAAATTCACCATCATGTCGCAGAAACATTTGCTTTTATCACCGAAGAATTGGTCACGTATAGCAGTGCTATGGCAACGTTTGCAGCAAAGTTTTCGTTTGATGGTCGGTGTGCCTGACTATGAAACCTATGTCGAGCATATGAAAGCACATCATCCTGATCTAACGCCGATGGATGCCAAGACTTTTTATCGTCATTGTATCGATGCGCGTTATCCTTCAGCGGGCGGTAATATGAAAAAATGCCCTTGCTAGAAATCGTTTGATTTCGTTGAAAAAAAACCAAAACAGTGTATGTTGAAACATGCACTGTTTTATTTTGGGGATAAAATTATGTGGGGCACGGATCAGGCTTCTATTCAAGATAGAAAACGACAGAACCAGGCATTAGAACAAGATATTAAAAGCTTTGGTCAAAAGATCGAGCACTTTTTAATTGAAGTCAATCAGCTTATTTTGGATAAGCCACAACAAACTAAATTGGCATTGACCTGTTTGCTGGCAGGTGGCCATGTGCTATTTGAAGATTTACCTGGGCTTGGTAAAACAACATTAGCCAGTGCCTTGGCACGTTTGGCTGGATTACATTTTCAGCGAATTCAATTTACCAATGATATGTTGGCCAGTGATGTGATTGGCATCAATATTTTTAATCAGAAAGAACATGTCTTTGAATTTAAGCAAGGTCCTGTTTTTACCCAAATCCTCCTCGCCGATGAAATTAACCGCTGTAGTCCCAAAACTCAAAGTGCCTTGTTGGAAGCGATGGAAGAAGGGGCTGTTACCGTAGATGGTGTGCATTATGAATTGCCACAACCTTTCTGGGTGTTGGCTACGCAAAACCCACTGTTTCAAAGTGGAACTTATGCATTGCCAGAGTCCCAACTAGACCGCTTTTTGATGCGATTGTCATTGGGCTATCCATCTCGTCAAGCAGAAAAATTACTGTTACAACAAAGCTCACGCCAAGTCCTGATTCATCAATTAGATGCTGTGTTTAACCAAGCCGATATTTTACATTTACGTGAATTGGCAAAACAGATTTTCCTTAGTGACGCCGTACTTAATTATATTTTAGATTTGGCTGCTGAAACACGTAAGCAACGCCATGGCCTGTCAACACGTGGAGTATTGGCTTTAAAGGCTGCAGCACAAGCTTATGCGCTGGTTGAAGGGCGTAGTTTCGTGACCACGGATGATGTACAGACGGTTTTTGTGGCTGTAGTTGCACATCGTTTAAGTTTGGGTGAGATGGAGGTAAAACAACTGTTGCAGTCAGTTGATGCATTGTAGGTGAGTACAGACTATGCAAACCGGACTTAAACAACAGATCAATCAATGGATCGTAAAACGTTTCCAAGTGGATCGCAGTAAAACCCTGCGACAAAAGGACGTTTTAGTTTTTATCTATAAACAAGGTTTTTTATATCTGGTCCTGATTCTAATTACCTTTATTGCTGGAATTAACTATGCAAACAATCTGATTTTAGGATTTTGCTTTTTAATCAGTGCCATTCTTTGTATTAGTTTTTATCTGACCTTTAAGCAATTACATGATTTACAAATTGATGTTGTGATGCCTGAAGTTGGACAAGTCGATCAAGCAATCATTTTAAAACTGTTATTTAAACAACCTGTTCGTTCCGCACGTTATCTAAGAATCCAGTGGCAGACTCAAGAACAACTGTTTTATCTAGACCAAACCCAGCATGACATTGAGTTGCCTGTTAGCGCAGAAAAACGCGGACTCTATGAATTTGCTGCCGTTAAAATTTATTCTACTTATCCATTAGGATTAGTCCGCGCATGGACTTATTTATATCCAAAACATAAAGTCTGGGTTGCCCCAAAGAGCTATGAATGGCAGAAAGAACATAAAAATAAGCCGACTTCAGCCCAAGATAGCTTAGATGAATTTAAAGAGTTACGAGGCTTTCAACACGGTGACTCTTATCAAAATGTGGCATGGAAACAGGTCGCACGTGGACAGGGATTCCTGATCAAAATGTTTGAAGCTCAGGCCAATCACCAGCATCTGGAAATTGACTATCAGCAGATTCCAGCTCAAAGCCATGAAGATAAATTAAGCTTTATGATGGGTTTGGTCGAGCAATGTGAACAGTTAGGTGATGATTATGCACTTATTTTGCCACATGCACGCTTGGAAAGCGGGCAGGGACAATCTCAGTTAATTAAGGCCAAACTTTTATTAGCGCAGGCATAATGATGACTAAACAAATCTATTTCTGTGTTTTAGCTGTCTTGGCTTCCATATTACTTGGGCAAACCGCTTTTGCACCTGCTGCTTTAACGGGATTATGGGCGGTGGTTTGGCTGCTATTGGTTCGGAGATATCGTAAACAGAGCTGGACACCTTTTCCTAAATGGTTTTTGGTGATCTTTATTCTATTGTCTTTGGGTATCGTTTATATCAATTATCAAACCATCCTTGGGGTGGAAGCGGGCGTCGCCTTTTTAAGCACCTGTTTATTTGCCAAATGTTTGGAAGCTAAAAACACCCGTGATTTATTAATCATCTTTAATTTTGCCTTGTTCGTCAGTGCGAGTCTGTTATTACATAGCCAAGCGTTTTGGATGGCTGTGATTGTTCTTGCTGCATTTGTGATGTGTTTATTGGGTTTGTATCGGATACAAACGGGATTGTTTAATCAAAAGAAACTATCCTCAAACCAACTTAAACAAGATGTGAAGCAAATTTTTAAATTTGTAGGCATTGCAATTCCTTTCTTTTTAATCTTATTTATTTTCTTTCCACGATTGCCACCGCTTTGGGCGGTTCCAATTCAGAAGGATCAAGCTACGACAGGAATCAGTGACCGGATGTCACCTGGAGATATTGCGCAATTATCGCAATCTTCGGCTTTGGCTTTTCGAGTTGTAGCCAATATGTCGCAATTTCCGAACAGGCCAGAACTGTATTGGAGAGCTTTGGTTTTAGATCAATATGATGGAACAACATGGACCAGTAGTTTTTTTAATCAACAAATTAAAAATGTGCAGTCCACAACAAGAAGTGTGCCTTATCAATATTTAGCGGCAGATGAACAAGCCAACTGGATTATGGGCTTGGAATATTCGATTCCACAAGAACGCTATTTGCAGTTGTATCAAGACAATAGTATCCGCCCATCTAAGCTGATCAAGCGTAATGTACCGATACAAATGCGTTGGCTCGGAAAGATGTCGGCAGAGCCAGTTTTGTTGTCAGCACGTCAACTGGAGTTGAATCTCAAATTTGATCCAGATCGAGATGCTAAAGCCCAGCAATTGGCGCATATGCTTTTTGAACAAAGTCAAAAACAACCTGAAAAGTATCTACAGTCCGTTCTTGCTTGGTATAGAAAAAATG
This sequence comes from Acinetobacter genomosp. 15BJ, assembly GCF_000400715.1. Taxonomy (GTDB): domain Bacteria; phylum Pseudomonadota; class Gammaproteobacteria; order Pseudomonadales; family Moraxellaceae; genus Acinetobacter. Next base: position 309,951 of record NZ_KE007347.1, read on the forward strand.
GCTTTGTATATACTTTGACGCCGGGGACTTTAGGTGGTGATCGTATAGATCAATTTTTGTTTTCTAGTCGGAAAGGTTTTTGTGAGCATTATGCCTCAAGTTTTGTGATGTTAATGCGTTATGCCGGTATTCCTGCACGAGTGGTAACAGGTTATCAAGGTGGGCAATTGGCACCTGATGGACAAAGTTGGGAGGTTCGACAGCTTGATGCGCACGCTTGGAGTGAGGTATATCTAGATGGAAAATGGAAAAGAATTGACCCAACAGCCATGATTGCACCGCAACGAATTGATACGGGGATGCAGGATTATTTGGCACAAGATCAGAATGTGTGGGGGGATGAAAGTAAGGCTTGGCGTTTACAACAGTTTAAGTTTCTAAAAAATGTGCGGATTTGGAGTGATTACTTAAGCTATCAATGGCAAAGCAAAGTGGTGGGTTATGATGCAGAAAAACAGAAAAACTGGTTGTCTCGATTAGGTCTGGATTCAAGTTATGCATATGCGATTGTGCTGATTGTTGGCGTATTCGCTATTTTGATGGTGTATGTGGGTATCTATTGGTGGAAGCAAACAAGGCAGCAACAAAGCTATCAAAAAGCTGTATTCAAATTTCAAAAGAAACTGCCCAAGAATCTGCAAAAGCAACCCGCAGAAACTTTTCAAGTGTGGATGCAGCGTTTAGCGAGTCAGGTTGAAAACAAACAGGTATTTGAACAAGCAGTTGTGTTATATCAACAAATTGTTTTTTTAGAGCAGCAGGATAGCGCAAATACTCAAGATTTTAAGCGCTTGCTTAAAGACTGTGCGATTGCACTAAAACAGTCGCAAAAAAACTTGTGAAGCTGAGAAAAAATGAATATGATGCTTCTCATTCTAGGTGTATAGCTCAGTTGGTTAGAGCGCTACGTTGACATCGTAGAGGTCTCCAGTTCGAGTCTGGATATACCTACCAAGATTAACGCTTTATCAGCGATTTACAACCCACCTCAATAGGTGGGTTTTTCTTTTTTAGAGAATTGGGTCTTATTTAAAAAATAATTATGAAATTTTAATAGGAAAAATTAACGTCTGATATAATAAATTGACTATAAAAATTCCTAAATGAGATTGATTGGAATTAGGTCTTGAATGATGTTTGAATTTGATTTTTATTATTTTAAAGGGGTGGAATAACATGAAAATATTGAGTACAGCTTTATTATGTATATCAATTATTGGCTCAGTTGGTGGTTCAGCTTATTACTTAAAACAAGAACCAAAAACTTTGATTGAAACAAATTATGGTTCTGTAAATTTAGGTCAAGTATTTGCTGAATCTGTTTTAATGACAGTTGAGATTGATGGCTTTTCTGGGCATCAAGATTATGATGTTGTTTTAAATCAAGGGAGTTTTTTCGAAGCTAAAAAAGATTTAAATGAGGCTATGGAGAGAAAAATGAAACTTATATTCATAGATTCTCCTGAAAGTGAAAAAATTAGCTATGATATTGCAACAGTTACTAGTGATAGAGATGTAGTCATTACAACAGCAATCCGTTACAACAGCTCAAATTTTATGAATCAGCCTTATATTCTTACTATGAGTAAGAAAACATATAAAATTAAAAAAGATGAGCCTTTAAAATCTTCTTTAGACAAATTTGTGGATGATGCAATTGCTATAAATAAGAAAGATATCGCCAATCGATTGTACATTACAAATAAAGAGCTTTATGGATTGCTTGTTGAGAAAGACCCAAAGTCATAAATTAGACAAAGCTATTTTGAATTGATATGTAGAACTGACCTTTTGTAATTGGTTTTATCGGAATGAATATGCAATCTATTGAAAATGTAATTCCATAAAGATTTAATCTAGCTGTTGATACTTGGGGTGATGGGGCATAGTTAGAAATTCAAAAATATCAGCAAGTGACATCTATATGCAGGGCTTCTTATAGTTCATAATTTTGAGGGCTTGACCAATTCTAATATTGGTGCTAATTTAATCAATAAGGAAGTCATATACTATTTGGGCTTTAAGAGAAATCTTGCCTAAATGAACAAAGATATGACAACCTGAACACACAGCTAACAACGAACGAAACGGTTCAGATCGTTTTTAAAAATGTTCAAGGTTGTAGAAAAGCCCGTTAATCGGGCTTTTTTAATGCCGATTATTTTTGAATAAAATTAAGCTATAGTGTGAAATAAAGATTAGAGGAGCAATAGGGGATTGTGATGCTGATGTTTATTATTTTGGTCATCGTGATTGGCTTAGTCTTATTAGTCTTCTTCGCAAAGAAAACAGATTCTACACAGGATACATCTGATTATAGCCATCCTTATTCTTCCACAACTTCGAACTGCGATTCAGTCCAGAATAATAATGATCAACGTATAGATGATTGTGGTTCTAATGCTGACTCGAGTTCTGACTCAAGCAGTTGTGATAGTAGTAATAATGATTAAAAAGCTTGCACCTCTTGAGGGTAAGAGGTGCAAGATAAACCGAGTTTAAGGTAGGTCAAACCAAATCATTTGACTGTCTTGCAATGCAGTAATGGTTGCAGTTTCATCAAACAGTAGAGCATCACCCGCTTTAACCAAATGATCGGCAATCATCACTTCACCCGAAATCACATGCACATAGTTTACTTTTTTCCGTGCTGTAATCTCTAAATGTTGATCTTTCTCAATCACTGCAGTTTTCACTTCAGCATTTTGACGGATCGACATTGGCGCAGATTCATCACCAGCAATCAAGTGCCATTGGTTTGGGTGATCTTTTGGATTGAGTTGAATTTGCTGATAGGTTGGTTCAGCATCTTGCACATTTGGTTGAATCCAAATCTGTAACAGATGCACCGCTTTATCATGCTTATTCATTTCACTGTGGGTGACCCCAGTTCCAGCACTCATCAACTGCCATTCACCTGCATTGATTTGACCTTCGTTACCCATGCTGTCTTTATGGGAAATGGTGCCATCGAGTACACAGGTCAAGATTTCCATGTTGTCATGGGGATGAGTACCGAAACCATTATGCGCAGCGACTGTATCGTCGTTAATCACGCGAAGCGCGCTGACGCCCATGTATTTCGGGTCATACCAGCTTCCAAATGAAAAGCTATGATAGGTGTCTAACCAACCTGCTTTAACATGACCACGATTTTCACTACGATGTAGATAAGCATTCATCTTTCATCTCCCAAATTATTGTGTTTTGCTTAATGCTTATATTATCGATTCATAATGGCGATAAATAGTCTTTAATTGCGACATATTGTTCTATAAATGCAATGATTCAGTAATGCGTATTTTCTTGGATAAAATAAAAAAGGCTGAATAAAAATATTCAGCCTTTTCAAATGGGTAAATTAATTTACCAATCTGTTATTTTGATTTGTTTTCAAGCTGTGGAATTGCAGAACCTTGACCAACTGCAAGTAAACCTGTTTCAGTATAGATACCCAATTTTGCACGGGTATCGGTAATGTCTAGGTTACGCATGGTCAACTGACCGATACGATCCATTGGCGTAAACATCGAATCACCTTTCTCCATGGTTAAACGCTCAGCTTCATACGTGAGGTTAGGAGATTCAGTGTTCATGATGGTGTAGTCATTACCACGACGTAATTCTAAAGTCACAGTACCTGTAATCGCTTTAGCAACCCAACGTTGTGAAGTTTCACGAAGCATGAGCGCTTGTGAATCGAACCAGCGGCCTTGGTAAAGTAAACGACCTAAACGCAAACCGTTAATGCGGTATTGTTCAATCGTATCTTCGTTATGAATACCAGTCACCAAACGCTCATAAGCGATATGTAACAAAGCCATACCCGGTGCTTCATAGATACCACGAGATTTCGCTTCAATGATACGGTTTTCGATTTGGTCAGACATGCCTAGACCATGACGACCACCGATACGGTTCGCTTCAAGAATGAATTCAACAGGATCTTCGATACGTTGACCATTCAATGCAACTGGCATACCTTGTTCAAAGGTAATACTCACTTCTTCTGGTTGAATTTCAACGTCGTCTTTCCAGAATGCAACGCCCATGATTGGGTCTACGATTTTAATACCCGCATTGAGGTATTCTAAATCTTTAGCTTCGTGCGTCGCACCCAACATATTTGAGTCAGTTGAATATGCCTTTTCTTTTGACATTTTGTAGTCAAAACCGTTGTCGATTAAGAATTGCGACATTTCGGCACGTCCGCCTAACTCATCAATAAAGGTTTGGTCTAACCAAGGCTTATAGATTTTTAGGGCAGGGTTGGTCAATAAACCGTAACGATAGAAACGTTCAATATCGTTACCTTTATAAGTTGAACCGTCACCCCAAATATTGACGTCATCTTCTTTCATCGCTGTTACAAGCATGGTACCTGTCACTGCACGACCTAAAGGTGTTGTATTGAAGTAAGGAACACCACCCGTGCTGATGTGGAACGCGCCACATTGAATCGCAGCAATACCTTCAAGCGCAAGTTGTAAACGACAATCGATTAATCGAGCTTTGACTGCGCCGTACTGTTCAGCTTTCTTTGGAATAGCATCATAGTCATCTTCATCAGGTTGACCCAGATTTGCAGTATATGCATAAGGTTCTGCACCTTTCTGTTTCATCCATAATAAAGCTGCTGAAGTGTCTAAACCACCAGAGAAGGCAATCCCAACTTTTTTACCTACTGGTACATGCTGCAAGATCGTTGCATTATCAGTCATTGCTAGTCCTAACTATTTCGAAATAGGCACCCTAATACTTCGGTGACCAAAGAGAATTTATACGTCCCGTACTATATCACTTTTCAAATCGATTTTTTTTGTGTTAGGAAAGGAATTCTTTTTTTTTCATTTGAAAAATAGATTAACATCGGAAAAATATAAAGTTTTACGATAAGCACGAACAATAAGGCATTAACAGGTCGTGAACTTTAAAAAATCTCACGTGAAAAGTACATCAAGAGGTTACCAACACGCTTTATAAAAAGTGTCTAGCTCAAAGCGAATCATTTAAACCAATAAATTGCTTCTCAATCGGGGTAAATACATGATCATGACGTGCAATCAGATAAAGGCCGATATCCCGATACTGTTCAGGTGTTTCGCGATAGTACTGAATGTTATATTTTTCAATCAAAGATTTGGCAATCATCGAGATGCCCATACCTAATTGGGTAAAGTGAATTAGAGCTTCATGATCATAAATATGGGTGAGTTCACCTTTTTTAAGGTTATAGTCCGCGTAGATACTGTCTAAGGTGGTGGCATAGCAGCATTGTTCAGAAGCAAGCAAGATATTCTGATGATTCAGACATTCTTCAAGACTGTCATGGTTGATCATGTTTTTACCAATAATCACCAGTTGATCATCCGCTTTTTGAATATATTGCAGATTTTTATGTTTAGGATGTCCGAGGGCATAAGCGATATCCAAATTGCCCGCTAAAATCTCATCCTCGATGTAACCTGTTGGACCAGTTTTCATGGTGATGGAAAGGTCAGGGTAGGCTTCATAGAGCTGGCTAAAAGAGGGGTAGAAACGCATCCCGCCTAAACTGGTATTTGTGCCAAAGCGTAAGACGCTTTCTTGTTGATAGATTTTATTTTCAGTTTCTTCCCAAGTGAACATCATCTTTTTATATTGGGCATATAAATTCATGCCAGATTCAGTCAGTTCGACACCTTTGGGCTTACGAATAAACAGTTGGCGTTTATAGTGATTTTCAATTTTTTTAATTTTTGCGGTCATATTGGACTGTAAATAATTGAGCTTATTTGCCGCGGCGGTAATGCTCTTCAGCTCGGCCACTGTCACAAATGATCGGATATCGCTAATATCAATATTCACGGTAAGTCCTCAATATTCTAGCCTCATATGAAAAGTTCAAGCTTTGATTTAGAAGCTCTTCTTTCATTAGGTATCAAAAAAAATGATGTATCTATTAAAACATAGCATTATTCATGATGTCATTTATTTTATACACTAAGCTTACTTTTTATCGGTTGAGTACAACACGTGAATATTCGAGTCGTGAGTGCAATCGCGTTGCTATGCTTGGTGTGGGGTTCTTTATGGGGCTTGGTCAAACATAGCCTACAAGTGTTTCCGCCATTTTTATTTATCTCTACACGGTTGATTTTAGCTGCATTGACATTAATGCTTGTACAACGGATTTTAAAAAAATCTATTCTTCCGCAGCACCATGAGTGGAAGCCTTTGATCATTTTAAGCTTATTGATCTGTTTTGGTTTTTATGCAACACAAACCTTTGCAATGCAATTTGTTGGTTCAGGTTTATCGGCTGTGCTGGTATTTACCATGCCGATTTTTATTGCTGTGTTAGCGCATTATTTCTTAAATGAAAGGTTGAATACGCAGAAAATCTTGGGTCTCATTTTAGGATCCTTAGGGCTCGTCGCAATTTTATGGCCTCAACTACATCATGTGCATATGAATATGTTATTGCTTGGACAAGTCTTATTGATTGGTTCTGGCTTCTTCAGGGCATTATCTACAGTCTATATCAAAAAGAATTTTGCGACTTATGACAAAATCAAACTGACCATTTGGCAGCTATTACTCGGTGGAAGTTTAATGTTTGTCATGGCCTTATTGTTTGAGCCTGTCGATGCTCAAGTTTGGTTAAATCCTTTAAATGAGTCTGCATTGTTTTATATTGCGGTGGTTGGAACGGGTTTTGCCTTTGTGCTTTGGAACTGGATTGTCAGTCAAGTTGATACCTTTGTGGCTTCAATTTCGATTATGTGTATTCCGATTCTGAGTCTATTTTTTGGTTCTTTGATCTGGCACGAGCCGCTGACCCTCAATATCTTGATTGGTGCTGCTTTTATCTGTATGGGCATTGTGATGAGTTCGCTCAAAATGAAAGCACAGAAAAATCGCTTAGCTTATTCAGGTAATCAACAGCCTTAAATTGAGCAGCATTGATCAGCATGAGAATAAGCCGAAGCCCTGATCAATCAGCTTGAGTTAGTTTTTAGATTAAATAAAGGCAGTCACTATTATTATTGTGGCTGCTTTTTTTATGTCGATGTGCTTCTGCAATAAATAATATTTAGAGTTGCAGCGGCAGAATCTTAAGTATGTTTAAGCCAAATTGACTCTTTCAACACCGAAAATTTTATAAATAGTCATCCCAAATAAATAAAAAAGTATTAAAGTACTATGCAACAAGTTGCAAAGCCAAAATTAGAGAAGGAATACCATGACTAGCTATGCAAATATCCTAAAACCATTACATTTGGGTTTTACCACTATTAAAAACCGTGTCGTAATGGGTTCGATGCACTCAGGTTTAGAAGACCGCTTCTTTAACTATCCAAAACTCGCTGCTTATTTTGGTGAGCGGGCGAAGGGCGGTGTAGGCCTAATTATCACAGGTGGTATTTCTCCAAACCGTCAAGGCTGGCTGTTGCCAGCGGGCGGAACCATGAATAGTTTGGCGGATATTCCTCATCATCGTTTAGTCACTCATGCGGTACATAAGCATGGCGCTAAGATTTTGATGCAAATCCTGCATTCTGGTCGTTATGGTTATCATCCATTTTCGGTATCTTCTTCTCCGATTCAAGCACCGATCAACCCATTTAAACCACGCCAAATGTCTGACTCTCAGATATTGGCAACCATTGAAGATTATGCGCGTTGTGCAAGCTTAGCGAAAAAAGCAGGCTATGATGGCGTAGAAATTATGGGTTCAGAAGGTTATTTAATTAACCAGTTCCTCAGCAGTCATGTGAATAAGCGTACTGACCGTTGGGGCGGTGACATTGAAAATCGTATGCGCTTCCCAGTAGAGATCGTTAAAGCGATCCGTGCCAAAGTTGGTGAAAAATTCATTATTGCTTTCCGTCTGTCTTTGCTGGATTTAGTGCATGATGGCAACACCATGCAAGAAGTGATCGTGGTCGCCAAAGCATTGGAAAAAGCAGGAATTACGTTATTAAATACAGGGATTGGCTGGCACGAGGCACGTGTTCCTACGATTGTGACTTCAGTACCGCGTGCTGCATTTGTAGATTATACCGCAGCAGTAAAGCAGCATGTTTCTGTTCCAGTAATTGCATCAAATCGTATTAATATGCCAGATACTGCTGAAGAAATTATCGCTACAGGTAAAGCAGATATGGTGCAAATGGCACGTCCATTCTTGGCTGATCCATATTGGGTGAATAAGACTGCAACCAATCGTGTGGATGAAATTAATACCTGTATCGCGTGTAACCAAGCCTGTTTGGATCACGCATTTAAGAATGAACGTGTCAGCTGTCTAGTGAATCCGCAAGCGTGCCATGAAACAGAACTGGTTTATATCAAAACCAAAAAACCAAAACGTATCGCGGTTGTCGGTGGCGGGGTGGCAGGTATGTCAGCTGCGACAGTGGCAGCAAGCCGTGGTCACGCTGTGACTTTATTTGAAGCAAATAATGATGTTGGTGGTCAGTTTAACTTAGCCAAAGTGGTGCCTGGAAAAGAAGAATTCCACGAAACGATTCGTTATTTTAAAGTACAACTCAAACAAACGGGTGTAGATGTCCGTTTAAATACACGTGTAAGTCGCGAGCAGCTAGAACGTGAAGGTTTTGATGAAGTTATCGTTGCAACAGGTGTTGTACCACGTGCATTAAAAATTCAAGGTAGTACCGCACCTCAAGTGTTGTCATATGCAGAAGTATTACGCGGCGCAGAAGTGGGCCATAAAGTTGCCGTGATCGGTGCAGGCGGAATTGGCTTTGACGTATCAGAGTTCTTATTAAAACCACCGCACCAACCTCAACCGCAACCCTTAGCAGAATGGCAACGTGAGTGGGGGGTAGACCCAGATCCAAACTATATCTCTGAAGGTGGAATGCAGCGCCCAGAAGTTGAAGTTCCTGTGCGTCAGATCTATTTATTGCAACGTAAAACCACACCACTTGGGATTGGTTTGGGTAAAACCTCTGGTTGGGTGCATCGTGCACAACTGAAAAAGCATGCCGTGCGTATGCTACGTGGTGTGCAATATAAAGCAGTGACCGATGAAGGTTTATGGGTTGAGCATAATGGTCATGATCAATTGTTGCGTGTTGATACCATTGTAGTGTGTGCAGGGCAGGAATCCGTGAAAGATTTGATGCCAAAAGACGGTGAAAATACTTCGGCGAACTATCATATTATTGGTGGGGCGAAGCTCGCAGCAGAGTTAGATGCCAAGCGTGCGATCCGTGATGGTGCTGAATTAGCCGCAAAACTCTAAAATTGATGAAACATTATGCATTTGAATACATTGCAATTAAATTTCTCTTGTATAAACAGGGCAAGCTTTGTATTCTTACGCACATGGAAGCGTGGCAGAGCGGTTTAATGCACCGGTCTTGAAAACCGACGAGGGTGTGAGTCCTCCGTGAGTTCGAATCTCACCGCTTCCGCCAAATTTAAAAAGCCCTTGTCAATACAAGGGCTTTTTTCTTATTTGTATTTTTATGCCACATAAAAAAAATCACATAAATTGGCAAAGGCCATCCTTTTTACTCTGTGTGATATCGAACAAATTTAACTATTAAAAAGCAAGCACCTAGAATATTGACTTGAGCACTATCGAGCCGAACTAACCCAAGCTTATCTTTATTTATTAAAGATAGAACTTCGATTGTAGTTTTAGGAGAGCTTGGACATGTTGTGCTTAGATGACGTAGCCTAAAAATTTACGCAAATTTTACGCGGCCATTTTTTTAAGTTTATTAAAATACACTTTGCAATCATTCTTATGGATAGGTTAATGGGTTTCTTTAATACATCTGATCAAGACAATCATGTTCATAACCTGCTTCTTAATAAAAAAGACATACTGATGGGGTATAGCGTAGATGTGCTGGTTGAAAAATATGTCGGTGCATCGAAAGAAATACAGCAGATTATTGTTCAGATTCTTAAAGAGAGAGTATTCTTCGCGAGAAATAGAGCATATGCTTAAATAAAATAAATGACCAAAGTTTTGCCCTATAACAGTTAAAGAAAGCTCATTATGCAAAATACTACAAAAAAAGCAGCATTGCCTGCCACGGCGTTGGCAGCGCTAGGGGTAGTCTTTGGAGATATTGGAACAAGTCCGCTATATGCATTAAAGGAATCTTTCCATGCCGCTCATGGTTTAGGGATTCAACCTGAAAATGTATTAGGTATTTTGTCTATTATCTTCTGGTGCTTAATGCTGATCATCAGTATTAAATACATCGCAATTGTCATGCGTGCAGACAACAATGGTGAAGGTGGGATCATGGCTTTATTGGCCTTGAACCTGCGTAAAGCGAAATTATCAGAAACAAAAAAAATCTATCTCATCGCGATTGGTTTTATCGGGGCATCTTTATTCTTTGGAGATGGGATTATAACTCCTGCGATATCCGTTCTTTCTGCAGTTGAAGGCTTATCCATTGCCACTAATGTGCTTGACCCCTTCATTGTGCCAATTGCGATTGTGATTGTGACTACGCTGTTTTTGATGCAGAAACATGGCACTGCCTTTGTCGGTAAGTTTTTTGGACCAATAACCTTAGTCTGGTTTTTGTCACTTGGTATTTTAGGTATTGCCAGTGTGATACAGACACCAGTTGTATTGGGGATGGTGAGTCCACATTGGGCGATACAGTTTATTTTTACTCATCCAGTCCAGTCTTTCTTTATTATGGGAGCCGTGGTGTTAACGGTGACTGGAGGAGAAGCGCTGTATGCCGATATGGGACACTTTGGCCCACGTCCGATTCGTTTTGGATGGTTCAGTGTCGTGTTACCTTGCTTGGTTTTAAACTATGCTGGCCAAGGTGCGTTATTACTGCGTAATCCAGCTGCAATTGAAAACCCATTCTATTTATTGGTGCCTAGTTGGGCGTTATACCCGATGATTATCTTGGCGACTATGGCGGCGGTGATTGCTTCACAAGCGGTGATCTCTGGGGTGTTTTCCTTGGCACGCCAAGCAATTCAATTGGGTTATTTACCAAGATTAGGTATTAAGCATACGTCTGATTCAGAAGAGGGGCAGATTTATGTGCCTTTTCTAAACTGGCTATTGTTGATTGCAATTTTAATTCTGATTTTAATCTTCCAGACCAGTTCAAACCTTGCCAGTGCTTATGGTCTAGCGGTCACATTAACCATGCTATGCGATACGATTTTGGTTGCCGTCTTTATTTACTATGCTTGGAAATGGAGCTTACCGAAGGTATTTTTGCTCATTATCCCATTTTTCATTCTAGAGTCAGTTTTGGTTGCGGCTGCATCTTTAAAAATATTCTCAGGCGGTTGGGTGCCATTATTAATTGGTGCAGTAGCAATGATCATTCTAATGACTTGGAAGCGAGGTCGAGAGCTCACTTTTGCCAAGCTTGAACATGACACATTATCACTCGATTTATTCATAAGAAGTATTGGCGATAATGTACATCGTGTGCCAGGTGATGCCGTATTCCTGACAGGTACGCCGAATGTGGTTCCACATGCCATGTTGCATAATATTAAGCACAATAAAGTGTTACATGAACGGAATATTCTGGTCACTGTCGTAATTGAAGATGTCCCTTATGTCCCGCAAGAAGAACGCATTCATGTTGAAACTTTAGATAATCATTTCTATCGGATTAAAATTTTCTATGGATTTAAAGACGAGCCGAATGTACCACGCGCATTGGCTCAAGCCTATGAGCAGCTAGAGTTTGAGTACGATTTGATGCAGATTAGTTTCTTTATCTCACGTGAACGTATCATGCATAGTGTCGGGGATGGCATGGCGCCTTGGCGGGAGCATCTATTTATTTCAATGCAACGTAATACCAGTCCAGTCAGTGATTTTTATCAAATCCCGACTAACCGGGTAGTGGAACTGGGTAGCCAGATCGAAATTTAAAAATGTGTGCTAAGCGTCTAATTTAGCTGTGATTGCTTTAGCCAAACTCAGACAGCCCTTGTGAATACAAAGGGCTTTTTCTTGCTTGTGTTTTTTCAATCAGTGCATTGGACTGTAGTTGGCTTGAGTGGATTATGATATTTGAAATTAAAGGGCTAAAGAATGATGCTTTCATTTCAGTTTCATTTAAGCAAAACGTTTTACTCTAAAATCATAGTAAAGCCGAACAAGCATCGCTACACCTTTTGCCACATCCTCAGATGTGGTTTTTTTATGCCAATTTTTTGCTGTTCTAACTTTTTACACTGCACGGAGTCTATTAAATAATCATTGTTAAGTTGATAGGTGTATAAAATATTTTATTCACTCTTATATTTAATTTAATGGTTAATTTTTTAAATTATGACGTCTAAATTACATTTTTGTCATATTAAAAAAATAGATTAAATTTGAGATATAATTTTTAAAGTAAAGTTGTTTATTTTTTTCGGGTTTTGTTTTTAATTTTTATTTATTTTTAAAAAAGCTGGGGTGTCTGGTTTTCGGGATTTTAAAATGCTTTGGCTTAAAAAAATACTTGCAAGAGATGTTTCATTATTAACATTCAATTTTATATTGGCAATCTGGTTAGGTCTGTTTTTAAATTTTTCATTCTTTATGAAAATTCAAGATTTAACTCCTTATTCAGGTCTTGAACGCGTTTTATTTTTGATTGCTTCTATATTGGTTGTGATCTTTACATATAATTTTATATTTCAGATTTTTAACTGGCGCTGGACAGCAAAACCCATAGCGATTGGTCTGATCTTAGTTGGTGGATTTGCATCCTATACCGTGACTTCACTTGGGGTGTGGATTACTTCTGATCAAATCCAGAATCTGATGCAAACCAACTTTACAGAAGCACGAGATCTTTGGTCTTGGTATCTTTTGGTCTGGATATTTGGACTGATCATTCTCCCTATATTTCTTGTTGCTGTGGTTAAAATTAGACATGAAACCAAACCCTTTATTTTTCAATTTACTCAAAAAATTCTAACTGCTGTTGTCTCTTTATCTATTGTCATCATCATGCTATTCATTTTTTATGTCGATTTTGCAGCAATTTTCCGTGAAAATCGCAGTTTAAAGGGAATGATTTCACCACAAAATATGATTGCCTCTTATGTCTCATATTACAAAAAGAAGGCACCCAAAAAGAACCAACCCTTAATCAGTTATGGTGAAGATGCGAAGCTTTTTCAACGTGAAAATGCATTACCTAAGTTGATGGTACTTGTGGTGGGTGAAACAGCAAGAGCGGAAAATTTCTCTTTAAATGGATATAACAAAATCACCAATCCTGAAATGGCTCAACAGGACATATTGAATTTTTCTAAAGTAAGTTCGTGTGGAACGGCAACGGCTGTTTCTGTTCCATGTATGTTTTCAGGAATGCCTCGTAAATCCTACGATGAGCGCTTAGCCATTCGTAGAGAAGGCTTACTTGATATTGCGCAACGTGCTGGTTATCAGGTCACTTGGATTGAAAATAATTCTGGTTGTAAGGGCGTGTGTGACCGAGTTGAGATGTATAAGATTGCAGAACCAATTCAGAAAAAATGGTGTAAAGGCGGTGAATGTTTTGATGAGATTTTAATTGATAGTTTGCAATCCTATCTAAAATCTATTCCTGAAGGGGATACACAACCCCGTTTGCTTGTATTACACCAATTAGGCAGTCATGGTCCAGCGTATTACAAGCGCGTCCCACCCCAATTTAAAGTTTTTAGGCCCACATGTGATACCAATGCCATTCAGGGATGTAGCCGTGAAGCTTTGCAAAATACCTATGACAATACTTTGTTATATACCGATTATGTCTTGAGCCAACTGATTGAAACTTTAAAAGAGAATACACAATATGAAACAGGCTTTTGGTATTTGTCTGATCATGGAGAATCTACAGGTGAAAGTGGTATGTATTTACACGGGGCCCCTTATATGATTGCACCTCAACAGCAAACACATATTCCGATGATCATGTGGTTTTCTGCACTTTGGAAACAGTCTAATCCTGAGCAGATAAAATGTTTATCAAATCAAAAAAATGAAGTATTGAGTCAGGATAATTTATTTCCAACCATGTTAAGTTTATTGGATATAAAAACGAAAGTTATTGATACTGAAACGGATATGCTAGCGACTTGTTCATCCATAGCGCGTAAAGTTAATTAAGTAGGCGAATTTGTTTATTTTTGTGATGTGATATTTATTTTAATCGTAAGTGTGTGGTAAAAATAACAGCTTCACGATATGCATTCCTCCAGTGAAATATTTATATCGTCATCCCATTCATTTTTCGAAATGTTTGGGATTTTTTAAATGAGTAATCATTAAATCGGGGTTGATGTCTGATTAAAATATTTATTTTGATACGTATATTGCCTCGTTTAGAAGTGACTGTAAGAGCTATAAATTTAATGAAAAATTTTATTTTAACCAGTGCGGCTGCAATTGTTGTAGTATGTTCTACACAGAGTATGGCCGCAGATTTTATTGCTGGTAAAGATTATACCGTGGTTCAAAATCCAGTAAAAACATCAGCGCCTGCAAATACAATCGAAGTGAGAGAGTTTTTTTGGTATGGGTGTTCTTATTGTTTTAAATTAGAACCGCATATGCAAACTTGGTTAAAAAGCATCCCTAAAGATGTTTACTTTCTGCGTACACCAGCGGCAATGAACCCGATGTGGGAACAAGGTGCTCGGGCATATTATGTGAGTGAGGCTTTAGGTGTACGTAAACGTACCCATCTACCTTTATTCCATATCAATTTTTCAGGTAAGGAAAGGGTCTTACAAAAAGAGGCTTTTGCTAAGTTTTTTACTCAATATGGCATTTCTGAGGCTAAATTTAATAGCAGCTATGATTCTTTCCCGATTACAGCAAAAATTGCAGAATCAAACCAATTGGCGCAAAAATATCAACTTACGGGCGTTCCAGCTGTTGTGGTCAATGGTAAATATATTGTCCAAGGTGGGGATAATAAAGTAGTTCAAGTTGTTGAATACCTTGTGAATAAAGAGCGTAAGGCTCAGTAATTTTGGTGTTTAAACTCTATAGCAGACCTTTAAAGTCTGTGTCGTAAATCAAGAGCGTATGAAGCTGTTGTCAGTACGGTTGCTACAACACTTCTTCGTTTATACAATTGTTCAAGATTTAAAATAAAGAGGTGCCGCGTCAGCTCAGTAGAATTTTACGACATTGTCATGCTTTCATACGATTCATGATCAAACTGACTTCTTTATACTAAAAATTAACTCTCTTTAAAGGTTTCATTCAATGCTTGTTGCACCGCATCTACACGTGATTTACAGGCTTTGTATGCATTCATTGATTCCTCAACAATCTTCATTAAGTTATCAATATCAGGTTCTTCCTGAGCTTCGAGCAGCGCCGCATTTTTTTTGAGTAGGCTATAACCGTCTTTAAAGCTTAATTCTTTTTTACTCATGATCAATCACCTCTTTGATATGACTTACATTGGCATGGATATAACCATCATGCATTTCAACTGCAATGCTTGAGCCGACTTGTTGAACAGAGCGAATCGCTTTGTTTTCACTACGTACAATGGCATAGCCCTTGGCTAAAACATGTTTGGGATTTTGCAGTAATGTTTCCCGCATCAAGGCTTCGATTTGGGTCGATGCCGTTTTAATTTGCTGTTTCGCAAAATATTGCAGTGTTGATTTAGCAACTTGAAGATGTAAATTACTGGCGCTGATTTGATTCTCAGCCTGTGATTTGATAACACTCATCAATCGATCATTTTGACTTTGATAGGCGGTAATTTGATGTTGAGACAGTAGTTTGATGGTTTGTAGATGATTGACGACATCTTGTGAGCGTTCTGCAATTAGATTACGAATTCCTGCAATAACTTTACTGGGTGTATCAAAGGAACGATGTGCAATCTCATCTAAAATGGTTCGGTCTTTTTCATGCCCAATTCCCACCCAGATCGGGACTTTGCGTTTACACAGCAGGGCAGCCAGATCATAGTCATTTAAATAAGCTAAATCGTTGACTGCACCACCACCACGAATGATCACGATCAGATCTGGCGGTAGGGTATAATCTTTTGCCCACTGGCGTAACCCTGAACTTAAAGACTCCATAATACTGTGTGCGGCGGTATTCCCTTGAAAGGTCGCGGCGTGATAAACAAAATGACAGACACCGGCTTGATGTAATGCATCAGCATCTTTTTTGAAGTCACCTAAACCTGCTGCATTTTCTGGGGCAATCACTAGCACATTTTCAATATCAAATGGTGTGGGGAGTTCTTTATTAAGCTGAACCAATCCTTCGCTGCTTAATCGCGCAAGAATCTGTTGATAACGCTTTGCGATATCACCCAAGGTAAAGCTTGAGTCTATATCTTCAATATTGACCGAAAAGCCATATTGAGGATCAAAACGAGCCTTGATTTTAATCAGGACATTTAAATCTTTTGATAGTTCAATACCACTTTCGCGCTCAAATTTAAGCACCATTTTAGTCGCATTGAATTTCCAAATCGTGGCTTTACAGCTTGCGATGATTTTATCGGTATCTTGTTCTTTTTCAGCCAGTTCAAGATAGTAATGCCCACCTTTAATATTTAAATTCCGAATCTCCGCTTTGACCCATACAGGCTCATCAAAAGACAGGCGAATGACTTCTTGTACCGCTGAGAGATAATCGCTAAGAGAGAATTGAGGTTCGGACATTGGATTGAGTGATAAAGGGGACAGCACTATAGTAGCAAATTGAGTCAGCTGATAACAAATCAGGCCTATAATGTCGAAACTTCTGCTTCAGATATGCAGATAACGCATCTACAGCGTATTCGTGTTGAATCCTGTAGATGCGAATGAGTGGTCATGCTTTAAAGTGATTTATTCCATTTCAAGACTTTAAATAATCCAAACATAAACATGATCCAGACAGGAATCAGAATCACAGATTCTTTAAAACCTTGGGTCCACATGATGTATAGAATCATGACAATAAATGCGAGTACCAGATAGTTACTAAACGGCGAGAATAAGGCTGAAAATTTTACAGTCTTGTTTTCTAATCGAATAGCCCGTTTAAATTTTAAATGGGTAAAGCTAATAATCGCCCAGTTTAAAACCAAGGCTGCTACAGCCATATACATCAGGTGGCTTAGCGCTTGTTCTGGCACAAAATAGTTCAGTAAGACACAACCAAAAATCAAGATAGAAGAAAAAATCACTGCTGGCATTGGTACGCCTTGCTTGGTAATTTTGGCAAAAATCTTAGGTGCATTACCTTGTACGGCAAGTCCAAACAGCATACGGCTATTGGCATACATGCCGCTGTTATAAACCGAGAGTGCCGCGGTCAGAATAATAAAATTGAGTAAATGCGCGGCCCAATCAATTCCCAATTGGCTGAAAATCATCACGAAAGGACTTTTGTCCAAACCACCTAGATCAAGTTGATTCCAAGGAATCAAGGACATGATGATCGCCAGTGATGCCACATAAAAAATCAAGATTCGGAAAATCACCTGATTAATCGCTTGAGGAATACTTTTCTCAGGATTTTCTGCTTCAGCTGCGGTCATACCGATCAATTCAATGCCACCAAAGGCAAACATTAGAAAGGCCAACATGTAAAACAAGCCTGAGAAGCCATGTGGAAAAAATCCGCCGTGCTGCCATAAGTTGGTAAAACTTGCAGTCGAATCAGCTCCAGCGGTCAGTAATAGGTACAAACCAAACAGGATCATTGAAATGACGGCAACAACTTTGATAATGGCTAACCAGAACTCGGATTCACCATAAAACTTCACATTGCCCAGATTTAAGCAGGTGACGACAATGAAGAAAAACAAAGTCGAGATCCAGGCTGGAATATGTGGCCACCAATAATGGATATATTTGGCAATCGCTGTCAGCTCAGTCATTGCCACTAAAATATAAACCACCCAGTAATTCCAACCCGACAAGAAGCCAGCAAAGTTTCCCCAATATTTTTGTGAGAAATAGCTGAATGAACCTGCTACAGGTTCTTCTACAATCATTTCACCCATTTGTCGCATGATCAAAAAGGCAATCAAACCGACAATGGCATAGCCTAGGATAATCGAAGGGCCTGCGGACTGGATCGCCTGAGCTGAACCTAAAAACAGACCTGTACCCACAGCACCACCCATCGCAATCAATTGGATATGGCGGTTTTTTAGTCCACGTTTTAATTGGGGAGAGGAATTACTCAAAATACGCTGCGCTGAAAAAAAAGAAGTGATTGTAATGGATAGCGAGGAGATCGACTAGTTTGGAAAGAGGAATAGGCTGTGATTCTATGAAGTACAGAATTTACCCTAATCACTAACTGCTTCCTTATCGTGATAAGGGTCGTTTTTTAAGATACCTATTTTGTGGTAGAAAACCATAAATCTTATTTATTTTGCCATAACGACTTCACCTTTCTGATTCATGGTTACTTTACCAGCATATTTATTTGGGTTAATAACATTTCCATAACCAGTGAATTGTTGAGGTTTAATTTCATTCCCTTTTTCATCAACGATTGAACTCCATTGATCCATCAGGATTGGGACTTTAAAACCATTAAATGTATTGTTGGTAATCCGTACTCGAGGGGAGTGGTCAAGAACAATCGCGTAGGCTTGGTCATTTTTATTGGTGAGGGTGAAGGTGTTTCCATCAATGACTGTATCAGGGGAGAATTTGACGTAGAGGACGTTTGGTATGGTTGTCTTATCATCCCACTGATCTGGGAATATTTGCTGAGAAATATCAGTAAGTGATGACTTAGATGATTTATTTAATGTAAATAATGTTTTATCTTTATTAATATTAGTTTGTGAAATAATTTGATTTTTAAGTATTTTTGCTTGAGAACCATCAATATTTATATTTCGACTTAAAATTAATTTAGAATTAATAACTCCCCCTCCCCAAGAACGTAGAGAAACATAATAAGGACTAGCGTAAATATTGTTAATAAAACTATTCTCAATTGATTTATCTTCATATTTTTTTGCATAAATAAAATCAATATTTTTATCTGATTTATTGATTTGTTTTTTAGTATAAAAATTCGGGGAAAAATAACCACCCCCAAAAATATACTAACATTTAATATAACACCATTTGAAATTTTAGTATTGTAGGTTCTAAATTCCAAGTCGGGGTTTACTTGTTTAGAAAAATCCCAGACATGGCCTTGCATATCCAGTTCCTTGTTCTCAACTCGTAAAATAGCTCCTACAGAGTCTATAGGGCCTTTATAGCCACTACTACCTTCAGCAGCTAGAAAGGCTAACCAGTCACGTTTTCTTTTTCGAGGTTCTGGAGCGATAAAGTCTCTGGTTGCACAAACTTTGTTGATGGTTTTTCCATTCAGTTCACTAATACCGCAATTGGGGAACTGATATTCCAATTCTGGTCTCTCTTTTGCCATAGCACAAGCACAGAGGCTTAAATAGCATATTAAGATTAAATATTTTTTCATGTTACTTATTGCCGAAAATTATTTAAAAAATTTATTTTTTCACTATTTCACCTTTGCGATTCATGGTTACTTCACCAGCATATTTATTTGGGTTGATAACGTTTCCATTACCAGTGAATTGTTGAGGTTTAATTTCATTCCCTTTTTCATCAACGATTGAACTCCATTGATCCATCAAAATTGGTACTTTAAAACCATTAAAGATATTGTTGGTAATCCGTACTCGAGGGGAGTGGTCAAGAACAATCGCGTAGGCTTGGTCATTTTTATTGGTAAGGGTAAAGGTGTTTCCATCAATGACTGTATCTGGGGAGAATTTGAGATAAAGAGTGGAGGGTATAGCTACGTTGTCATGCCATCTATCAGGAAGTATTTGTGACGATTGATCTACAAAAATAGTTTTATTAATCTTGCTTAGAATAAATTGTTTCCTATCCTCCTCTATAAATATAGCTTTTGAAATTATGTTATTAGTTAATATATTGGCTTTAGAGCCTGAAATATCAAGGCTACTATTTAATAAAAGTCTTGAATTTGAAATCATTCCATCCCATGAATATAGACCAAATCTACCTCCTTTATTTTTAAAATTTTCCAATTTCATTCTTTCTACTATCTTTCCTGATGTATCAGTTTTCGCATATATAAATCCATTTCTCTCTACTATGTTATAACATTGTGTTTTAGTTGAGAAATTTGGTGAGCAGTAATTACTTTGCCCTAGCGTAATGTATGCGTTCAAAATGATTCCATTTTTAATGGTACTATCGTGACCCTCTAAAACCAAACTTGGATTCTCTTGTTTAGAAAAATCCCAGACATGACCCTGCATGTCCAGTTCTTTATTTTCAAAGTGAAAAATGCCGCCCACAGGGTCTCTTGGACCTTTATAGCCACTACTACCTTCAGCAGCTAGAAAGGCTAACCAGTCACGTTTTCTTTTTCAGTTGAGGCTAAAGACATTTGTTTAGAAAAAATTATTGATAATAAAATACAAAATATATACATATCATTTGATAAGTATGACTCACCAAAATTTCAAATATATTTTAACCTCCATCAGCTCGTTCCTGATATTGAGTTTATATCTTCGGAAAGTTTGGTGAGAAAATCAAATCAATATGTATGTTTTTGGGGTAAACCCTGGTGGTTACCTAGAATATTTTGGACAGATGCTATGTCAAAATATTTGATCAAAAAATTATTGTTGATAATAAAACAAATCCTTGATTTTTTAAAAACAGGCGTAAGAGGGGAAAATATTGGTAATAAAAAAATTTTATTTAAAAAATAGTTATCACATAATATGCTAGATCAGGTGAAAATTAGTTTGAATTGAGTAAAAATGGAAGAGTTTGAGTTCCAGAATAAGAAACTCTAAAAGGTTATGAATAGCACCATTGGTTAATTGAAAGAAATAGTTGGGTAGGCAAAAAGTATCCGATGCAATTAAAAATCATCCATGGAACTTAAAGGCAGTTGAAAGATTAACGCATCAACAAATTCATGGAAATGTACCTTATGGTCAAAAGAACTATAGCTTTGTTCACCAATGGTAGTATGGAACACTTGCTTGGGCTAAAGGTGCTGAAATATCTATTGGTTCAGGTATTGGTTTAGATGTGATGACAGGAGAAGAAGAATGAACTTTAATTATCCCCTTTTAATAAAGGACCCTTTAGCAGTTATTGGTAATATATCTAATGAAGATCAACTTTCTTATTTAAATGAAAAGGAAGTTGATAAATATGGATTTGAAAATGTCACCTTTATTGATTCATCAGGTTATGAATATGAAATATTATCATTTGATAAAAAGAATATTTCTAACCTACCTTTTAAAAAATTCTTGAAAATAATATTAAAAAATTTTGGTGGCCATTATTTAGATTCAAAAAAAATAAAGGAGTATGGGTTGAATTTAATCTGTCTTCACCAAGAAAAATAAACTTAGATGAAATCAAAAAAGAACTTACAGATTTATTTTTAAAAAATCCACAATGGTTTAAAAGTAGTGATTTTAGTCCAGCACAAGCGATTGAGTTGTTTATCAATGAAGCAAGGACAGTGAAAGAATTGATCGAAAATATTTCTGTTTGGTCGTGAAGAATTTTATCTCAATGACCTAGGTCATGCTGGACAGTATTATGATAGTGAAGTTGGAACATTCTATCACTTCATGCGTGACTATGTCCCAGTCACAGGCCATTATGCCGAGAATGATCCATTAGGGTTATTTGATGGTCCAAATACCAATGCATATGCCTATAGCAATCCTGTTTCCTATAATGAACTAATAGATTAATTTTTTCCGATAAGGATGGGCATAATTTTTCTTGGTGAAAATCTTGATGGTTGCTTAAATTTTATAGTCTAAAGTAATGTTTATAATTGAAGTGATTTCATATATTTCAATAAAAATATTGTTTTAGGTGGGAGGTGGATAGAGTAATATAAGTAATAGAAAAATTTTAAAAAAATGGGTTAATAATTATATGGTAATTTTTTATAAAAGGTGGGTTATGGTTGAAATGAGTTGGGTAGGGCCGATAATAAGTGGATTGGTCAGTATGTTAGCATTCTGGGGGTTGAGTTTTTTTCATGAAGATAAGGTGGATAAAATTGAAAATATAAATTATTTATATTATGGTAAGGCATTTAAGTTTTTTTTGGGTTTTGGTTGTTTTTCTTTCTTTTTTCTTTTGTATGTGTTTTATAAGACCCATAATTTTTTAGGTTTTTTGTTAGTATTTATTTTATTTTTTATTGCTTTTTTAATATTAATTTATAATGTTTTTTTTGTAAAAATTGGTTATGATAATGAATTTATATATTATAAAAGCCCTTTTTTAGGGTGTAAAGTTGAACCATGGAGTAAGCTAACTAAAATAGGATGCTCAAATTTACTTCAATCAGATTATATGGTTGTTAGAGATATTGGTAGGATTTGGTATTCATATATATTGAATGGGTATGAGGAATTTAATGGTTTTTTGGAAAATAGAGTGCAAGAGCTTATTTTGGAAGAGTGGTTATTAATAACTTTAAATGAGTTATTTGAATCAAGAGGTGAGTTTTCACATGTAGCTGAACAGGCCCTTAATTCTATAAATTTAGATAGCCATATTGTTATTAATCTTGAAAATGAAATACCTGCAAAGTATGTAACTAATCTATATAGATTTAGAAGAGAAAATAATTTAATAAATGTAAATGATTCGGAATATTTTGATTTTTCATTAAAAAATATAGAGAAAGAGGGTGGGGATATCTATACTTCTTTTATAAATAATGAAAACAAAATTTATTTAATTTTCACAAATGATGATGGAAATGTTGTTGGTCTGTTTTCTTTAATAAATGAAAATTTTTAAATATTTTTTCTTTTTAAGTAGAGTGGTTTATATAGTGATGTAAAATATTTATGAGATTAAAATATTGTAAAAGTAAGGCCATTCCTAGAGGTGATAATGCAACAGCAGAGGCACATACTGGTGGTAAAACTACATCAAAATTCACCTCATGGACAACGGATATAAATGTAGCTAGACGTTTTGCAACAGAAGGAAATTTTGGTAATGGTGTTATTCTCCAGAAAAATATTTTAGAAAATACAATGATAAGAACACGAATTCAATTCTATTTGATGAAAGTGAAGTTTTAATTAAAGGAACTGTAAAAGGAGCTAGGGTGATTCATAATGTTACCAAATAATTTTAATTCTCTGAACATCTGGTTTAAAAAACCTAGGGTATAATACTAAAGGACCACTATCTAAGGAGAAAATAAAGAAAATATATAATATTATATTGTCTTGGATGGAGAGTGATTTAGAGTTTGGTGGTGGAAATGTATTGTATACACCAAAAAGCCTGATTTCTTTACTTAAGATTAGAAGTCAAAGTTCAAAAAAAGCAATAGGATTTGAGGAAGCTATTCATTATCTTGAAAAAATGAATAATGATACTCAAATTACAAATATGAATTATATTAGGAATAATGATGATAGCTTGCTTTGGTTTTTTTTGATAAGAATGAAAATGTAGTTTCATTGGTTTTTATTAGTGAAAAAGTCGGTTGTAATCGTTAAAGTTTTTGAGTAAAACACGCCTAATACTTATTAACTATGTCATTTAAACATAAGGAAATGGTTGGATAGTAAAGTTTATAACTATTTTAAAATCAACTATAGTTGTTATGAAGGTAATTATTTCGGTTAGCTGTAACAGACGTAACTCAATTAAATAACTGTTTTAACTATTTTACACCTATAGCCGGTTTGCTGATTCTTTCAATCCTCCAATCTGATAGTACAGAAAGGAGGGGCAATTGTTGTGAAGTTTATTGATCATATTTTTTGCTTTGTTAATGAGAAATCAATCAAGATGACCCATCTTTCACCTAAATAGCTGAGTTGGTTGTTGGGAATCTTTTGAATTGGCGATATGTAATGGCACACAGAGGAGTGATGCATCGCAAAACTGTCTAGAATATTCTTTAAAGTGAAGTGCGTATAAATATTCTCAGCATTTAAATAACTGTTTTAACTATTTTACACCTATAGCCGGTTTGCTGATTCTTTCAATCCTCCAATCTGATAGTACAGAAAGGAGGGGCAATTGTTGTGAAGTTTATTGATCATATTTTTTGCTTTGTTAATGAGAAATCAATCAAGATGACCCATCTTTCACCTAAATAGCTGAGTTGGTTGTTGGGAATCTTTTGAATTGGCGATATGTAATGGCACACAGAGGAGTGATGCATCGCAAAACTGTCTAGAATATTCTTTAAAGTGAAGTGCGTATAAATATTCTCAGCATTTACATCTTCTAAGCGTTTATTCTTTTCGCTGGGGCTGGCAATGTAATTCTCTCCGCCAGTAATGTTGCTGCTTCGATAGAATAGGTGGGCAAAGGTAAATGGCTTACCATCCTGATGGAAACTATCAGGCATATTGATTCCTAAGTTCTGCACATCTGAAGTCAATTTAACGAAATGTATGCCGACATAAATTGGCAGATAATATTCCTTTAACCCAAAAGTAAGCGCATAGTCTTCAGTAATTAATTGATTCAGATAGTGAGACAGCTTTACATTTTGACTCAGTGCATTGAAATAGCGAATCGAATCCTGTCCAGATGTAATATTTCCCTGATCATATCCTGAGAGTTCCTGATCATCTTCAGACAAGGTTGTGGGTAACCAAATTGGTCTGATCTGTTTTTCCCAAGGGAGGATTAAGGCATTGCCATAGCGTATAAAGCGATGATTCTCAGCTGCTGAAAAGGGATCTTGTTCTAAGGCTTTGAATTCTCTTGCAATGGTTATCTTTGACTCAATATCGATGTCCGACGCTTTATATTGAATAAAGCCATTTTGTCGCAAACTCTCTTTGAGTGTTGAAAATTTAAAATCGTAGGTGAAAGGTGATTGATAACTTGAAAGTATGTCTTTAGTTGCTAGATTTTCTTCTACTAACATGAGCGGACCTTTTATCAACTTGGGTATTTAATAGTCTAGATAAAATATTTAAAATTTGTTAAATTCAAATATAATTATTATTAATAATCATATGTTTTAATATAACAAACGGTTAATTTTATATGAAATACAAAAGCTTGCTCGAGCGTTAAGGTTTTTTTAATAATTCTCTCAAAATATGTCGGAAGGTTTAGGCGTTTGTTTTAATTTTTATTGAATGTATTTATCTGTTTTCTATGTAGGGAATATTTTATTTAGGTTATCTGTCGATTTTATTATATTTTAATCATTTATTTAGATGGCTGTTGATTAGGTTAAGTTTTTTTTCGAGATTTATAGCGTAGTACAGTTTTCTCGTGCTACTTAAAATTTTTAATCATTTTTATCTTATATTATTTTACTAAAATAGAAGCGTTCTCTGTTTTTTTGATATCCATACATATGCTTTGCTGCAGTAAAGAATTTAACTGTTTGAATTAGATATAAATCGAATCATCCAAATTTCAGCAAAGCTTAGCAAATAATAATATTTCATGTGAAATTTCAATCAGCATAGACTCATCCTAAGATAAATAACAACAACGTATTTATCAAAAGAATCAATTTTTCATTCGGATGTTTTCTTTGGATTGGCAGTATATACAGAGTGTGCTGCCGCAGTTCTATGCGGCAACCCTCATGACCTTAAAAATCTCCTTGATTGGTATCGTGTTATCTATTTTATTAGGGCTGATCTGTAGCGTAATCAGCACTTATCAGGTTCGAGTACTCAATAAAATTGTCAAAGTCTATATCGAGGTTTCCCGCAATACACCCTTGCTCATTCAGCTATTTTTTCTTTACTACGGTTTGCCTAAGATCGGGATCAAACTCGATGGATTTACCTGTGGTGTGATTGGTCTGACTTTTTTAGGTGGCAGCTATATGGCAGAAGCCTTTCGTGCAGGCTTACAGTCAGTTGCGCAAGGGCAGATTGATTCTGCTCGAAGTGTGGGTCTCAACGCCGTGCAAGTCTTTCAGTATGTGGTGTTTCCGCAAGCATTGTCATTGTCTATTCCAGCCATTGGTGCGAACTGCTTATTCTTGATCAAAGAAAGCTCCATCTTGAGTGCCATTGCAGTGGTGGAACTCCTGTTTGTGACTAAAGACTTGATTGGGATGGATTACAAAACCACAGAGGCTTTATTCCTATTAATCATGGCCTATCTGATTATCTTGTTACCTGTATCAGCTTTAACGAGTTATTTGGAATACCGTAGTCGGAAGGTGAGCCATGGGACTTGAGTATTTATTTCAACCGAGCCATGTCGAACGTTTGCTGTATGGCTTGCTGCAAACCATCGAAATTGCATTTCTATCCGTGTTTATATCCGCCATTTTCGGAACAGTTTTTGGGGTAATCATGACCTCAAAAAATATGCTGGTCAAAATTCTGTGCCGTTTCTATCTGGAAACCATACGAATTGTGCCAATCCTCGTCTTATTGTTTGTTTTCTATTTTGGTTTCGCAACGTGGTTTAACTGGCAGTTGTCATCGTTTTGGGTCTGTATTTTTGTATTTACCTTGTGGGGAACTGCGGAAATGGGCGATCTGGTACGTGCTTCGATCACCTCAATTGATCAGCATCAACGTGATTCGGCCTATGCAGTGGGCTTGAATCATATCCAAGCTTTAACATATGTGATTTTCCCGCAAAGTTTAAAACGGGTAACACCTGGTGCATTAAATTTGTTTACCCGAATGATTAAAACCAGTTCATTAGCTGTACTGATCGGGATGGTGGAAGTCTTAAAAGTGGGGCAGCAGATTATTGAAAACTCATTATTGACTGTACCCAGCGCATCGCTGTGGATTTACGGTTTCATCTTTATTCTTTATTTCCTGATTTGTTATCCATTATCGCTTTTAGCAGCGCATTTAGAAAAAGTGTGGGAGAACGCATGACTTTGTTATCGATACAGCATTTACACAAGTTTTATAAACAAAGTCATATCTTGCATGGCATTGATCTGGACGTACAACAAGGTGAAGTGGTGGTGATTTTGGGACCATCAGGTTGTGGAAAAAGCACTTTGCTACGCTGTATGAACGGATTAGAACCCATTCAAGAAGGTGAAATTCAGCTTAAAGATGTGGGGGTGTTGGGGCAGGACTTGCCGTGGGATAACGTGCGCCAACAGATTGGGATGGTGTTCCAGAACTATGAATTATTCAAGCATATGAATGTGATTGATAACATCTTGCTGGGTCCTCTAAAAGCACAAAAACGCCAACGCGCAGAAGTGGAACAGCTGGCTGATCAATTGTTGCAGCGCGTGGGATTACTGGATCGTAAATATGATTATCCCTCCAATTTATCGGGTGGTCAGAAACAGCGGATCGCCATCGTCCGTGCTCTGGTGATGAAACCGAAAGTGATCTTACTGGATGAAATTACAGCAGCTTTAGATCCTGAAATGGTGCGGGAAGTGCTAGATGTGGTGCTGAAACTGGCACAGGAAGGTATGACCATGTTGATTGTGACTCATGAAATGGGTTTTGCCCGCAAAGTGGCGGATCGCATTATTTTTATGGATAAGGGCAAGATCATTGAACAAAGCTCGCCAGAAGCATTTTTTCAGCATCCGCAGACGGAACGTGCAAGAACCTTTCTCAATATTTTGAATTATTAAAAACGATAAGAGGATTTTATGAGATTGAATTTAGCAATTGGGCAACAGCACTCTTTTTCAAAAACAAAAATGTTTGGTCTGGGCATCACTTGTGTGTTGATAGTTGGAGTGTTGACGGGTTGTAATCAACCCGCTTCCTCTGAACCCAAAACTACGGCACAAGATACTTCACTGGAACAGATTCGGAAAAATGGTGTATTGCGGGTTGGTGTATTTGCGGACAATCCACCTTTTGGTTATGTCGATAGTGCAGGCAAAAATCAGGGCTTTGATGTGGCACTGGCTAAGCGTGTCACTCAAGATTTACTGGGTGATGAAAATAAAATTCAGTTTGTAGTGGCTGAAGCCGCCAATCGGGTTGAGTTTCTTAAATCAGGAAAAGTTGATGTGGTTTTTGCCAGCTTTTCTGTGACACCAGAACGGCAACAGGTGGTTGATTTTTCCGAGCCTTATTTAAAAGCATCGTTAGGGATTGTCTCTCCAAAAGCCAAAGCCATTACTGATGTTAAAAGTCTTGAAGGCAAAACCTTAATTGTAAATAAGGGCTCAAGCTCGGAGATTTATTTCAGTAAGAACTACCCCAAAATTCATTTATTGAAATTTGGTCAAAATACCGATGCGTTTAATGCACTGATTGATGGTCGGGGCGATGCCATTTCACAAGACAGTACCTATGCACTGGCATGGGCAGCCAAGAATCCGAATTATGTGGCGGGTATTCCACAAATTGGTAACGAAGATTTTATTGCAGCGGGCGTGAAGAAGGGCAATACCCAATTACTGCACTGGCTCAATGATGAAATTAAACAGCTCAGAACGACAGGTGAAGTTCAAAAGATTTATGACCAAACATTGAAGCCGATTTATGGCGAAAAAGTGAATCCGAATATCTTTTTGGATGTTGATATCCCCAAGCAATAACAGATTTTTATAACGTTAAAAATAGGTGAACGTATGCAAACAATAACATTTTCAAATATTCAAAAATTACTGTTGGCTTCTATATTTAGTTTAGGACTGACGGCGTGTAATAAAAATCCACAGTCAGCAGAGAAACCGGCTGAGTCCTCAACGCAAGTCTCCAGCATTGAACAGATCAAAAAAAATGGAGTGGTGCGTATTGGGGTGTTTAGTGATAAGCCACCGTTTGGTTATCTAGACGCACAAGGTAAAAATCAGGGCTTTGATGTTGAAATAGCCAAACATGTGGCCAAAGATTTATTGGGCGATGAAAATAAAGTTCAGTTCGTACTGACAGAAGCGGCCAATCGAGTTGAATATCTGAAAGCCAATAAAGTCGATATTATTTTTGCCAATTTCACCGTGACACCTGAACGTGAACAAGTGGTGGATTTTGCCAAGCCTTATTTAAAAGTCGCCTTGGGAGTGGTGTCACCTAAAGACAAGCCGATTACCGATCTTGCGCAATTAAAGGATCAAACTTTGCTCGTCAATAAAGGTACAACAGCCGATTCATTCTTTAGTAAACAGCACCCTGAAATTAAGTTGCAAAAGTATGAGCAAAACACAGAAACTTTTGATGCTTTAAAAGATGGTCGTGGCGTGGCATTGGCCCATGACAATTTGTTGGTCTTAGCTTGGGCAAAAGAAAATCCAAATTATACCGTGGGTATCACTAATCTCGGTGAGCAGGATTTAATTGCACCAGCGGTACAGAAGGGCAATAAAGAATTATTGGATTGGTTAAATCAAGATTTGGAAAAACTAGCCAAACAAGGAGTCATCCATCAAGCTTATGAAAAGACTTTAAAACCTGTTTATGGTGATGGTATTCCTGCCAAAGATTTAATTATTGAATAATCTTTTTTCAATTGATTTAAAAGCCAAGCAAGATTAAATCTCGCTTGGCTTTTTTGTGACTACAAATAGATGTGTATTACAAAGTATAGACAGTGGTCAAAAAATTGCCGATTAGAATGAAAAAAAACACAGAGAAAAAGCAGATGCAAACCACAGAAATAGATTTTATCGTAAAAGATAGCATGACTGCATTGGCGTTTTATGAGCGGGTTTTTGAGGTTGAAAGAATCGAAGTCGGTGATTTTGTCGTTGGACAAAATAGTGTGATTATGAGTATTCATGGGGTTCATTTTCATATGCTGGATGAAAACCCTGATTTCCAATTGCTGGCACCTACCCGAGAAAGCTATATCCCGATTTGGTTTAATATTACCGTCACAGATATAGAGAAAACATTGCAGCAAGCGGTTGATGCGGGTGCTGCTGTCATTCAGGCGGTACATGATATGCCTAAAATGGGCATCAAAAATGCGATGTTTAAAGATCCGTTTGGCTATATGTGGTTATTACATCAGGTACTTGAAATTGTCGATTATGAAACTCGGGCTCAGCTATTGGAGCAACAAGGTTTTCAGCGTAAATCCATGTAAAATAATGTGATCTCATACAGCAAGCCTGCATATTTGTTGATGCTTGCTGTACTTCACTTATCTTTATTCTAAAAAGACTTGGTCAAGCTAAACACTGCGGCAGTTTTAACGCCTTTTTTATTGCTGTCGGAATAACCAGAGGTATCAAGATCGGTTCCAATCGCAGCCAGTTCCGCACTTAAGTTCATCGGTTTGTAATTATAATTCGCAGCAATTTTCCAATCGATAAAATGATCTTTAGGATCTCCTCCATAAATTTCTCGGCTTGCTTTGGAATAGCCTAAGCTCGCAACGGCACCAAAGTGGGTTTCGGCAATTGGAGTGCTATATAAAAGGTTAAAATACCAATTATTAACATTTTCACCGACGTTTTGGCGAATTGCTTTGCCGCCGTATTGAGGGGTATAGCTGATACTCGGTGTAAAGCTATCACCATCGTTCAAAGCGCTATTGATGATCATTTTGAGATAGTATTCATTATAATTTAAATCACTTTTGCCCACATAATTATAACGCAGCATACCGATATCAAGTGTAGGTCGGAAGTTCCCTAAGCTAATCGGAGCCGTATAGCCAATAAAAGGATCCAGTTCTAAGTGTGCTTCATCACCAAAATCGACATTTGATGCGAAAGCTGCGGCATAGAATCCTGAGGAATGATTTAAAAGAAAGTTGCCTTGAAACGCTGCATCATTTTTGGTTTGAGTTTGACCACGCCAGCGATATTCACTGGCCAAAGCGACATTCCCACTCAGAACTAAATTCGATGTTGCGGGCTGATCTGATGCAAATGCATAATTTGATGAGCAAGCTGTAATCAAAACCAATAATTGATAAAAACCTTTCATAACATCCTCAGAAGATGAGTTAAATTTAATATGAGGTATGTTAGATTTTAATTTGTTGATAAATAATAAAATTATCGTAAATTATGCATAAATAAAGCATAAATTTTTAACGCATATTTTATAGGCTATGGATTTAGTTTTAATACTTCTGTGGTACTGGTGCTTAAAAGATTCCCTTCATTTGAGGTGGGTATCATCAATGGAACAGGTTTTTCTGTTGATTTTTCAATAAGGACAGAATGCGCTTCATTTTTCCCAAATAGATATTGCTCACCCCATTGACGTAATGCAACCACGATAGGGAATAGCTGCTTTCCTTTATCCGTCAAAACATATTCTTGATAGGCTGTGCCATCAGACGCGGCTCGCATTTCTAGAATTTCAGCATCAATCAATTTATGTAGTCTGTTGGACAAAATATTACGCGCAACACTCAAACTACGTTGTAGATCACCAAAGCGATGTATCCCATCCATCACATCTCGAATAATCAGCAATGACCAACGATCTCCAATCACATCAACACAACGTGCAACAGGGCAAGGTTCATCTAGGGAGGTTTTATCTGGTGACATCTCATTCTCGGAACAGGTAGATCAAGTTAGTTGCATTTTAAAACTAGATGGCTTATGGTTCAACTAGTTTTAATTTGAAACTAGCTTGGCTCTGCGATGAATAGTCCCTGTACATCTGCTTTATCACAAAATGAAAAGCATCTTTTAATCCAGTCAAAAAAATTGCCAACCCGTTTAGTGTGGTTATTTGCAATTGCAAGTGGACTCAGCGTTGCCAATGTCTATTATGCGCAACCATTGCTCGATGCAATTGCAACGGATTTGGCTATCAGTTATGCAATGGTTGGTAGTGTCATTCTCGTGACTCAAATTGGCTGTGCGATCGCTTTATTATTGTTAGTCCCATTGGGTGATCGAGTCGATCGCAGACGTTTAATGTTATTACAGCTATTCGCACTCGTGGTTGCATTGACTGCTGTGAGTATCACTAAAACGACTCTAGGCTTATTTGTAAGTATGTTTACTGTTGGCATGTTAGGGACCGCCATGACACAGGGACTGATTGCCTATGCTGCAAGTGTTGCCGAATCACATGAGCGCGGATATGTCGTAGGTACAGCACAAAGTGGCGTGTTTATCGGATTGCTATTAGCACGTGTTTTTTCTGGGGGCGTGAGCGATTTAGCTGGATGGAGGAGCGTATATTTTTGTGCGGCAGCACTGATGCTGATGATTGCATTCCCACTTTGGAAATCCCTGCCAGTACGATCTAATACACAGAACACGCTGGGTTATCCTCGCTTGATTTTGTCAATGTTAAGTTTGCTTTATCAAAATAAGCTATTACAAATACGAGGCATATTGGCGTTGCTGATGTTTGCAGTGTTTAATATTTTTTGGAGTGCATTGGCATTATTGTTGAGTTCTCCTCCTTATCAGTATTCACATACAGCAATTGGTGCATTTGGTTTGGTTGGGGTTCTGGGTGCATTAATGGCTACAAAAGCTGGACGATGGGCAGATCAAGGCTTTGCGCAAAAAACCAGTGCTTTTGCATTGCTCGTCATCTTGTTGTCTTGGTTGGTATTCTCTCAAATTGAATACTCAATTGTGGCATTAATCATCGGTATTTTATTACTTGATCTGGGCGGGCAAGCTTTACACGTTACCAATCAAAGCATGATCTTACAAACTGAACAGGGCAATCAAAGCCGCTTAATTGGACTCTATATGTTGTTCTATGCCGTAGGCAGTGGATTGGGAGCAATCAGTACAACCATCACCTATGCAAAAGCGGGATGGTATGGCGTTTGCCTACTGGGTGCCTGCGGAAGTCTAATGGCATTATTATTTTGGTACTTAACACGGCATGTTAAATAGTCATTAGACATTGTGTAGAAACATAAGGTTAATCAAGAGATATTGGAATTAGCATCAACATATTGATTTTTTATAATAAATTACTCGATTCCAACAACGGTCGTAATATACGCCGTTGTCATGAGAATCAAAAAGCCCAAAGACATTTCAAACAAAATGGCATAGCCCAACTGTTTTGCAAATCGAGGTTGTTGTAAACGCGGGGTGAAATACCATTTATTAAAAGCTGCTAATAATAAGATGCTGATCACAAATAACAGTTTAATGATAAAACCTTGTCCATAAGGCGTGGCGATGAGGCTATCAAAATCCTTAAACAAGAGCAGAGCTATGCTGACGCCACATGCAATTAAAATCACCACAATAAATGCCGCAATCCGCCCAAATAAATGCATAGACTGTTTTAATGGCAGTCCACTTATGCGGTGGCTGGTTTTCCATAATGGGTACAGTGATCCCATCCAGACAGACATTAAAAGTACATGCACAGTCAATAAAAGCTGAGCAAAAATAGAGAGATTGGTGACATGACCCAGTTGAGAAAAACTATATACAATAAGCACTAAGGGTATAGTGAAGAGAATTTTCTCAAAGCTTTTGATATGGGTACTTTTTTGATGGAGTTTAACCAATAACAGGGTAAGTATTAGCGCAAAGCTGACAATACGAATCAGATGAGTATGCCCCGTTGAGGTATTCAGTACAATATTGATATAGGTCAAATCAAACATGCCGAAGAGGCCAGTGTTTGCAAAGCTACCAATCAAAAGTAAGAAAGCTAAAGCGCTAGAGATCAATCCTAACACTGCACCAAGTGTCATATATTGGACAATGGTACTTTTTATTGCACTATAACGGCCTAGTAGGAAATAGCAGAATGAACCACCAATGACCATAATCATGCCGAGATAAAGGCTTACTTTGTTGAACCAAGCGGCAAACATCCAGTATTCAGACATTATTTTTATTCCTTTGTATGAATAGCTCACCAACTCATGCTGGAGCTACTAAGCTATTCATAGATTTTTTAATGGTATTTGCCTTATTTCAAGGTGAAGCTATATTCGCCATTCATGTTATGGCCATCTTTGCCCATGGTGCTCCAAAGCACGGTATATTTGCCTTTTTTTAGTGTTGGCAGAGCAACATCAAAGGTTTTTTTCAGGTCATGGCTGACTTTATAATTCAGTGGTAGTTCTCGGCGTTGTTCATCTAAAACTTGAATCTTCATTAACATCACCTCATCAGCAAAATTAAGGCTTAAATTTTTAGGTTGGGTTGAAACTGTGGTATTTGCAGCGGGTGTGGCACTGATCAAGCTCACATGTGCAAAGGCTGTTGATGTGGCGATGGTGAGGGTTGTACCGACGATCAGGTTGCGTAGCATGGTTTTACTGTTTTGCACAAAACTCATTTCTTATCCTCTTTGAAGCATGATGTATGGGAAATGGCACAATCAGCACCATCTGGTTTCATGTTTGATTATCCAAGCTGCATCAGTACTTCTGAACGACAGGAAAATTACGTTTTTGTCATTTTGAGGGTTGCATGTTTGGCTTGAGGCTACGAATCACAATAGGCAGTGCAAGCAGATAAATTATGACCACACTCAGCCAGATTGCACCCGGCCATTTAGCTTGAAATTGAAAATACAGCGTAGAAAACAACAGGGGGGCAAACATTGAGGCCAAACTGATTGTCGATGCAATAATGCCTTGAAACTGACCTTGCTGTTCAGGTGAGACTTTTTGTGAAGCCAAGGCTTGTAAAGAGGGTGTACCGATACTGCCTATGGCGAAAAGAGGCATGATGGCAAAAATGATCCAGCCTTGCTGAGCAAAGGCCATGACCCCTAAGGCGAGACAAGTACAGCTCATCCCCACAAAGACAGTGTTGCGATCACCCAAGTATTTTGAGGCATGTTGAGGAACAAGAGCCTGAACCAACATTTGGCATAGACCAAACATCCCTAAAGAAAGACCGATCCAGAAGGCATTCCATTGAAAGGCTGCATGCCCCCATAGAAATCATGCGTAAATTACTCGATGAGCAGATTGATGCAGGTGTGATCAACCTGATTAAGCTTGAAAGTGGGCAAACAGTTTATGTGGCCAGCACCGTGTTAGAGCAGGAGCCGAACATCCAAACGGAGGTTAAAATATTGTCTCCGTTCGATAATCTGGTCATTCATCGTGAGCGTTTAAGTAGCTTATTTGGATTTGATTATCGTATTGAATGTTATGTGCCTGCAGCCAAAAGACAATATGGTTATTTCTGCTTACCGCTGCTTTATGCGGATGATTTTGTGGGGCAAATTGATTGTAAAGTACATCGTCGTGAAAAGAGATTAGAAGTGATTAGTTTGCATGTGCAAGAGGCTAAACTGCAGGATCGAGATTCATTTTTGCTTGCACTAAAGCGAGAATTACAGCGTTTCGCTCAGTTTAATCAATGTACGAGTATTGATTTAGATAAGATCAAGATGGGATAGGGCGAGTAATCAATCTTTGATGCTCGCCGTTTTGTCTCAATAGTCACTTCGCTTTAGAACGCTGCGAGTCCTGTTTGGGCACGACCTAAGATCAAGGCATGCACATCATGCGTCCCTTCATAGGTATTCACGACTTCAAGATTAACCAGATGACGGGCGACACCAAACTCATCACTAATTCCGTTTCCGCCTAACATATCTCGCGCCAAACGGGCAATCTCCAAGGCCTTGCCACAGTTATTGCGTTTAATCAGAGAGGTCGCTTCAACTGAGGCAATGCCGTCATCTTTCATTCGACCAAAACGAAGGGCAATCTGTAAACCGAGCGCAATTTCTGTTTGCATGTCTGCCAACTTTTTTTGAATCAGTTGGTTGGCGGCCAGTGGTTTGTCAAACTGCTTTCGATCCAGTGTGTATTGGCGTGCAGTATGCCAGCAAAACTCGGCTGCACCCATGGCGCCCCAAGCAATGCCATAACGGGCACTGTTTAAACAGGTGAAAGGACCTTTTAAGCCACGCACTTCTGGAAATGCATTTTCTTCAGGAACAAAGACTTGATCCATCACAATTTCACCCGTAATAGACGATCTTAAGCCGACTTTGCCGTGAATTGCAGGGGCAGAAAGCCCTTGCCAACCTTTTTCTAAAATAAAGCCACGGATCGGGCCGACATTTCCTTCAGGCGAAAGTTCTTTGGCCCACACCACAAATACATCTGCAATTGGGCTGTTGGTAATCCACATCTTGGCGCCAGTTAAACGGTAGCCACCTTGTACTTTTTTGGCGCGACAGGCCATACTGCCTGGATCTGAACCATGATCTGGTTCGGTTAGGCCAAAGCAGCCAATCCATTCACCTGTCGCAAGTTTGGGTAAATATTTTTGCTTTTGTTGTTCAGTCCCAAATTCATGAATGGGAACCATCACCAATGAGCTTTGCACACTGGCCATTGAACGATAGCCCGAGTCAACACGTTCAATTTCACGGGCAATCAGACCATAACTCACATAATTTAAGCCTGCACCGCCATACTGTTCTGGGATAGTTGCACCTAGTAAACCTAACTCACCCATTTCTCTAAAGATATGCGGATCGGTTGTTTCATGGCGGAATTGATCAAGCACCCGTGGCATTAACTTGTCTTGGCAGAATGCATGGGCTGTATCACGAATCATGCGTTCTTCTTCGCTCAGTTGTTGTTCAATTAAAAAAGGGTCATCCCAGCGAAATTCAACACGGCTCATTTTTATTCCTTCATGATTGTTCTAGCAAGTTCTTATCATTTTCTCGGCTGAGCTGTTTGGTAAACTCAGCTTAAGTCGAAATACTTTAACTTATTTGGGATGTGCTGCAATTAAATTTTAATCAGCTGACCAAGCATCTCCTTAGAAATTGGATCTGCTCAGTCAGTGATTTATTGGTGCTTAGACTTTGTTAGTGAGATCAGCTGACAACTCATCCCAGCGTTGGTTTGCGACTTGCATGGCCTGCATTTTGATATGTCCAAAACCACGGACTTCAGCAGGCAGTTCGGCAATCTGTTCTGCAACAATCAAATTATAGCTATTTGGTGATGAGATTAGGGTTTCAACAAAGGTGATATAACGGTCTCGCCATGCCTGTTCATGTTGGCGCTCTTGCTGACGAGTAAATGGATCGAAGAAGCTTTCTCTTAACCATTGTAACCGTGCCAGCAACATCATTGGAAAACGCATCCAGTAGCCAAAGATTCGTTTACGTACATTGGTCCCCAGTGTTGGTGGCGCGAGATGATAGGATAAACGTACATCACGACCAAATTGCGATTCAATCGACTGTTTAAAGTTTGCACCTGTC
Organism: Acinetobacter genomosp. 15BJ; assembly: GCF_000400715.1. Classification (GTDB taxonomy): domain Bacteria; phylum Pseudomonadota; class Gammaproteobacteria; order Pseudomonadales; family Moraxellaceae; genus Acinetobacter. The sequence continues at coordinate 347,024 of NZ_KE007347.1, forward strand.
AGTAAACGTGCCACTTCATATTCATCTTTATAGGCCATGACACGATACAGTTGGGTTGCGATGGTTTTTGCCAGTGCTTCAGGCAGCAATTTAGCAACCTGTTCCAATAACATTCTATATTGATTGGCATAGGCTTCATTCCAATAGTCTTGCAAACGTAAAGTGCGATCATTGATCAGTTCAGCCAGTGTTTGCGGCGCATTACTTTTTGGCAAGCTGTCGAGTAAACGGGTAATTAGGCTCGGGTCACTGGCTAGGTGGCATCCAATACGGAAGGCTTCTAGGTTTTTATCAATTGCTGTGCCGTTGAGTTGAATGGCTTTTTCAATACTTTCACGTAACAGTGGAATTTGCCCTGATTGCCATGCCATCCCCAAGAGCAGTTGATTGGCATAGATGGCATCACCTAGAACCTGTGTTGCGATCCGTGCCGCAGGTAAGGAGAGCAGATTTTCTTTGTGGACACGACCACGCAGACGATCAATTAAATCATGAATCGGTGCATACCAGTCACGTTTGTTAATAAAGTCAGAGGTGGGTGAACCATCTTCATTGACGATCACCATCGCATTGGGTTTTAAGCGGGATAGCGCGGCATTACTGCCCGCCACAATGGCATCGGCACCAATCAATAGGTCACATTGATGTTCTGGGATTTTGGTCGATGAAATTTGCGCATCATCTGCGGCAATTTGGATATAGGAATATACCGTACCGCCTTTTTGCGCCAGTCCTGCCATGTCCATGACGCGGGTGGCTTTACCTTCCAGATGCGCGGCCATGCCCAGTAAAGCCCCAACGGTGACCACACCTGTGCCACCCACACCACCGACCATAATACGATTCGGTGTATCAACAAGTTGAGGAATGAAGGGGCGTTCAGGCCAACCTGTGGCAAAACCTTCAAACTTGGCGGGGCGTTTCATATCTCGGGTATGCACGGTGACAAAGCTTGGGCAGAAGCCTTCGACACAGGTGAAGTCTTTATTACAGCTGCTTTGATTAATCTGACGTTTGGTACCCAAAGCAGTTTCTACTGGTTCAATCGACAGGCAATTTGATTTTTTAGAACAATCTCCACAGCCTTCACAAATGTCACTATTGATGTAGAGACGTTCAGCAGGGTCAGGATAAGCATCACGTTTACGGCGACGACGTTTTTCACTAGCACAAGTTTGCACATAGATTAAAGCGGTCACCCCAGAAATATCACGTAATTCACGTTGTACTGTATCGAGGTCATTGCGATGACGGATTTCTACATGTGGTGCAAGATGTTCTTCGGCATGAATCAGCTCAGGTTCATCAGTGACAATTACTTGTTTTTGAATGCCTTCTGCATCGAGTTGGCGAGTCAGTTGCGCAACACTCAAATGTCCATCGACATGCTGACCACCGGTCATGGCAACCGCATCGTTATAGAGAATTTTATAGGTAATGTTGATGTTTGCTGCAATGGCTTGTCGAATCGCCAGATAGCCTGAATGGAAGTAGGTGCCGTCACCGAGATTGGCAAAAATATGCTTTTCATTGGTGAAATGTGAGGCACCCGCCCAACTCACACCTTCACCCCCCATTTGCGAGAAGGTTTCAGTGCCGCGATCCAGTGACACCGCAATATAGTGGCAACCGATGCCGCCCAGTGCACGACTGCCTTCTGGTACGACAGTCGAGGTGTTATGCGGACAACCGCTGCAGAAATACGGTTTACGCTCGGCCAAATCCAGTACGCGGCGTGATTCTTGCTCAGCTTTATGCAGTAAATCGACACGACTCTGGATTTGCTGTCTTAAACTTTCAGGCAAATCTAACTGTAAAAACCGTGCTGCCAACATTTTAGCAATCGGTTCAGGTTGGAACTCGTAATGCCCAATCAGCGGTGCTTCTTCAAATGAAGTACTCCATTCACCTTTACCATGAACGGCTTTGCCGATCACATGTGGACGTTGTTCATCAGGCAGGGAATACAATTCGTCTTTAATTTGTGCTTCAAGAATCGGACGCTTTTCTTCGACCACAATCAGCTCTTGTAAACCCTCGGCAAATTCACGTAGACCTTGCGGTTCTAAAGGCCAGATCAACCCAACTTGATATACCCGCAGACCAAGTTGTTGCGCTGTTTCATTTTCAATGCCGAGAATGCGCAAGGCTTCAATAGTATCCAGATAGCCTTTACCACTGGCTGCAATACCAATACGGGCATGCTCACACGGCCATGTGATCTGATTCAGTTGATTGGCGCGGGCATAGGCCAGCACAGCAGGTAAGCGATATTGATATAGCCGTTGTTCCTGTTGGATGCCATGATCTGGCCAGCGGATATGGATGCCATCGGCAGGTAGCTCGATTTCTGGTAAAACAGGTGTGACACGATCTAGATCGACAATGACCGAAGCCGAAGTCTCAACAATCTCACTAACCAGTTTCATTGAGGTCCAGACCCCAGCAAAACGTGACATGGCCACGGCATGGACACCCAAATCGAGAATATGTTGCACCGAAGTTGGGTAGAAAATTGGAATGCCACAACCCATCATCACATGTTCGGATTGGTGGGGTACGGTCGAAGATTTACAGGAATGGTCATCACCAAACAGGGCAACCACGCCACTATGTTCGGCAGTTCCTGCAAGGTTGGCATGGCGGAGTACATCACCTGAGCGGTCTACACCCGGGCCTTTGCCATACCACCATGAGGTGACACCATCATATTTGCCCTGACCTGCGAGATTGGCTTGTTGTGTGCCCCAAATGGCAGTTGCTGCCAGGTCTTCATTGATACCGGGTTGAAAGACGACATGGTGATCTTTAAGTATGCTTCCAATTTGCCAAAGGAAATTGTCATAATTCCCAACAGGGGAACCGCGATAACCTGAAATGAAGCCAGCAGTATGCAACCCGTTCAATTCATCACGGCGAGTCTGTACTAGAGGTAACCGAACCAGTGCTTGTATGCCTGTCATGTAGGCCGAACCGTGATCACTGAGATATTTATCATCCAGTGATACATCTTTAGTAGCGATCATTTTTGAAGTAACTTTTGTCGCTATATTCATTTATGTCTCCTTAGAATTGTGTGTAGTTTTGACTACTTTCTTTTTTCAACATCCGGTTGAATATTTGGAGTAAGTACATATTTAAAAAAAGATTGATCAGCGGCGTTCGCTAAAAAAACTGCTCAATCAATGTACATATTTGTCATTGTGGTTGATCCAGACTGGTGCAACAATGCGTAATTTAGAAAAAGATATTTACGTTATGCGCAAAAATCTTGATGGTGGATTGTTACATGCCATGCATGCCTTCCTGAAAGTGATTGATAGCGGGAGTTTCACGGCTGCTGCTGAACAGATGGAACTGACAACTGCGCAAGTTTCGCGATTAATTAGCGAATTAGAGGGGCGTTTAGGTACAAAACTACTACAACGATCAACCCGCCAGCATGCCTTGACCGAAATTGGGGCAAACTATGCCGAGCAGTGTCGCCAAGTACTGGCGATGGTCGAGGAATCCGAAGCACAAGCGATGGGAATGGCAGCCAGGCCACAAGGGCGGTTACGGGTGTTGAGTATGGCCAGTTTTGGCCATCATTATCTGGCACCGATGATGGCGGAGTTTTGCCAAAGCTATCCTGAGCTTACAGTGGAGTATCGCACCTCACAGAATGTGCCTGATTTGTTAGGTAAGGGCATTGATGTCAGTCTATATCTCACCGAGTCATTGGCAGATTCACGATTTGTGGCACGTCGAATTGGTACCATCTTCTCGGTGTTATGTGCATCACCTGCATACTTAGAAAAGTATGGGGAACCTCAATCCTTGGATGATTTGCAAAAGCATGCCTGCTTACGCTTGGTCAATCCCTCCATTACGCCGCAATGGCATTTGGTCAGTGAAAACAGCTGTTCTTATCAGATTGATATTAATGGGCCGTTGATTGCCGATACCCCTGAGTTGTTGCTGGATGTGGTACAACAGGATATGGGCATTGCATTATTGCCGACCTTCTCATCGATTGATGCAATTCGGGCAGGGCGACTGCGTCGTATTTTACCTGCTTGGCGATCACCTGATATTGGGGTGTATACCTTATTGCCATCGCGTCATTTTGTGGATGCAAAAACACGGACATGGCTGGAGTGGGTCGAGCAACATATTTCGCCAAAAATCCAAATGGATACGGATTATTTTTTATAAAAATTTAAATGCTCCTTACAAAAAGGATCAAAAGAATAAGGATTAAAATAAAAAAAGTAGAAAATGCTTCTTTAGAATAGAGGCATTTCGTACAGAGATGAATATTATATTTCAATAAATCGCATAGACGAGTTTCGTCCCACTATCGACATGGAACGAGAAAAAGGTGAGACCTAATGAGTTGAGTAAGCTTGATTGATTAAGCTTATTGTCAAATGATGAGTGAATCCGAATCTAGGTGTAACTAAGCACACTTTGTCTGCCAATATGCATTCGCATAGTTAGATAAGCTTTTTCGGTTTAAGACATGGCTAATATTTTGGCTGGCTTGCATCAGTTTTTCTAAATCAATCCCCGTTTCAAAGCCCATATGCAACAGCAAATAGAACAGATCTTCGGTCGCAATATTGCCTGAAGCACCTTTGGCATAAGGGCATCCACCCAAACCAGCCAGTGAAGAATCAAATACACGAATGCCTTGCTGTAAGGACTGGTAAATATTGGCAATCGCCATGCCGTAGGTATTGTGAAAATGCCCTGCCAAAACGGTGCTATCAAGTTCAGCTAGACAAGCTTGCCAAACTTTTTTGACTCGATCAGGTGTGGCGGTACCGATGGTCTCACCTAAAGAAACCTCATAGCAACCCATGTCATACAGTCTTTTAACCACGGCTACCACTTGATCAGGTGCAATCGCACCTTCATAGGGACAGTCCACGATACAAGAGACATAACCACGCACACGGATATGCTGCGCTTTGGCAGCATTGATGACATCGCTAAATTTCTCAAAACTCTCATCAATCGAACAATTAATATTTTTACGGGTGAAACTTTCAGAAGCTGCGGTAAATACCGCAACCTCCTTGCATCCTACCGTCTGAGCAGCCTCAAAACCTTTGATATTTGGGGTAAGCAAACTTAAATTCAGATCGCTACCTTGTGGGAGCTGTTTGAACAGTTCATCACTTTGTGCCATTTGCGGCACCCATTTGGCAGATACACAGGAACCGACCTCAATCGATTTCAGGCCAGCATCAATCAAATCGTGAATAAAATTCAGGCGTTGTTCGACGGTCAACGCCTGTTTTTCATTTTGCAGGCCATCTCTGGGTCCAACTTCCACGATTTTGACAAATTCACTCATGCAACTTCCTCCTGTAAAGGCTGAAATTCCACCAGTTCATCGCCAGCTTTGACCTGATCACCAACCTGAAAATAGGCATCAACAATCACGCCATCTTGTGGTGCTCGGATGGTGTATTCCATTTTCATGGCTTCAAGCGTCATTAAGATATCGTCTTTTTTGACATTATGATTTGCGCTGACTAGAACCTGAGTCACCACACCCGGCATTGGTGCTTTGAGGTGGCCTTGATCTGTTTGACTATCTTCTTGATGGTAATCTTGGCGAATATAGGCAAATTTATGGCTTTGCCCAGTATTGAATAGGGTAATGCCTTGTGGACTCTGGTTAAAAGACAGTTTCTGTTGGGTGCCATTGATATGGATCACCGCTGTGTGTGCATCCAATAATTGTCCAGAAATCTGGTAACTTTCGCCGTTATATTCTGCATTAAAACCGTGTTCAGCCGAACTCAGCTTGATGTGAATATTCTGATCTAGATAGTTCAGTTTGATGGTTTGCTTAAAGGCGATATTTAAACGCCATAGCGGTTGTGCTTGCCATAACTGTTTTTGGCTAGAGCGGTTGTGATTAAGTTTACTTAAAAATTCGATAAAGGCGGTGGCAACAACCAATTCAGGTTTAATCTGTTCAGGCTGGAACAAGAAATCATGTTCACGTTGAATCAGATTGGTATCCAGTTTGGCCTGTTTAAATGAATCACAGCGTACAATCTTTTGCAGAAAGGCAATGTTATTCCCCAAGCCATCGACATGGAATTGACTAAGCGCGTGTTGCATTTGGATCAAAGCCGCTTCACGGTTTTTTCCCCATACAATCAATTTGGCAATCATTGGATCGTAATAGGTGGTGATTTCATCACCTTCTACGATACCGCTGTCAACACGGACAGACTGGTTTTGCGTTGGGTAGTGTAGATAGTCAATTTTGCCGATGGCAGGTAGGAAGCCTTTTTCGGGTTCTTCGGCATAGATACGTGCTTCAAGTGCATGACCATGAATCTGTAATTGATGTTGCAGTTTTGGTAGCGGTTCACCATCGGCGACACGCAGTTGCCATTCCACCAGATCTTCACCGGTAATCATTTCGGTAACGGGATGTTCAACTTGCAAACGGGTATTCATTTCCATGAAATAGGCGGTACCGTCTTGTTCCACAATAAACTCAACCGTACCCGCACCGACATAATCCACCGCACGGGCAGCATCAATCGCTGCTTGACGCATGGCATCCAGTTTCTCAGTAGGCATTTGTGGTGCAGGTGCTTCTTCGAGTACTTTTTGATGACGACGTTGTACCGAACAGTCTCGTTCAAACAGATGCACATAGTTCCCATGCGTGTCACCAAAGACCTGTACTTCAATATGACGTGGCTGAATCACATAGCGTTCAATTAGGACATCGTCATTGCCAAAGCTAGACTTGGCTTCACGTTTACACGAAGCTAAGGACTGTAAGAAATCTTCACTACGTTCGACCAAGCTCATACCTTTACCGCCACCGCCAGCACTGGCTTTGATCAGTACAGGATAGCCAATTGCATCGGCTTGCTGTTTTAAAAAGTCGGCATCTTGATTGGCTCCGTGATAACCCGGTGTTAAAGGCACACCTGCTTTTTCCATTAAGGCTTTAGAGGTGGCTTTGAGACCCATGGCTAAAATCGCATCCACGGGTGGGCCAATAAAGCAAATATTATGTTGCTGGCAAGCTAGGGCAAATTGGTCATTTTCAGACAGGAAACCATAACCAGGGTGAATTGCTTGGCTGCCAGTATCAATCGCTGCCTGAATAATACGATCCACCTGTAAATAGCTTTGTGTGGCAGGGGATTGCCCAATATAAATCGCTTCATCCGCCATTTTGACATGCTGTGCATGGGCATCTGCATCTGAATACACCGCAACCGTTGCAATACCAAGTTTTTTTGCAGTACGAATCACACGGCAGGCAATCTCGCCACGGTTCGCAATTAAAATCTTTTCAAACATTGTGATCGTCCTGAATTGTTGTTATTGGGGAGTGGAAGTCCACGCAGGTTGTTGTTTATTTAAAAAGGCATTCAGACCTTCTTTGGCTTCGCTGCCTTGACGAACTTGAGCAATATGCTGTGCAGTCTGCTGGAGTAAATCATCACTCATTGTTTGGTGGCTGACCATCTGAATCAACTGTTTCGATTCAGCCTGAGCCTGTGGCCCACCGAGCAGCAATGCATCAATGATTTCTTGAACTTTTCGGTCTAAGTCTTCGGCATCTGCCACTTCATGGGCCAAGCCAATCTGTTTGGCTTCCCGTGCTGAAATTCGTTCAGCAGTTAAGAAGTAGCGAGAAGCCTGCCGAGCACCAATGGCACCAATCACATAGGGACTGATGGTGGATGGTGCAAGACCGAGTCGAACTTCCGAGGTGGCAAATTTGGCGTCAGTACTGGCAATACAAATATCACAAGCCGAGGCCAAACCCATGCCACCACCAAAGGCAATACCATGCACACGTGCAAGCGTCGGTTGCTTTAAGGTCGCGAGTGTGTTTAGCATTTGCGCAAGTTTGAGCGCATCGGCTTCATTCTCCGCTGAAGAGGCTTGACCCGCCTGTTTCATCCAGTTCAGATCGGCACCTGCTGAAAAGCTTTTGCCACGTCCAGCCAAGACCACCACACGCACATCATCACGCTGATTTAAGCTGGTAAAGCAGGCATGTAATTCTTCAATCACCGTAGTATTAAAGGCATTGTGCAGTTCTGGTCGGTTTAGCCAAACATAGGCCACTTGACCGTGTTGTTCCAGTTGTAAAAATTGATAGCTCATAGACACCTCTTACATGCGGAACACGCCGAACTTGGTCGGTTGAATCGGCGCATTCAGCGCAGCAGCAAGACTCAGCCCCAGCACATGACGGGTTTGAGCAGGGTCAATGACGCCGTCATCCCAGAGGCGGGAAGAGGCATAATATGGATGCCCTTGATGCTCATATTGGTCACGAATCGGTTGTTTAAATTGATCTTCTTCCTGTGCTGACCATTGCGCGCCTTTTTGCTCAATCTGATCACGTTTTAAGGTCGACAGTACGCTGGCTGCCTGTTCACCACCCATCACCGAAATACGCGAGTTTGGCCATGTCCATAAAAAGCGTGGGGAATAAGCACGTCCGCACATGCCATAGTTACCTGCACCAAAAGAACCGCCAATAATCAAAGTGAGTTTCGGTACATTGGCTGTGGCAACTGCCATCACCAACTTGGCACCATTTTTTGCAATGCCTTCATTTTCGTATTGGCGACCGACCATAAAGCCAGTGATGTTTTGGATAAACAGCAATGGGATATTGCGTTGAGTACATAATTCAATAAAGTGAGCACCTTTTTGTGCTGACTCGGAAAAGAGAATCCCATTATTGGCAATGATACCGACAGGCATCCCGTACAAAGAGGCAAAACCTGTAATTAAAGTGGAACCAAAACGTGCTTTAAATTCATCAAAGCGTGAACCATCGACAATACGTGCAATCACTTCACGTACATCAAAGGGCTTACGCGCATCACTGGGCACAACGCCATAAAGTTCATTTGCATCAAATAGCGGTTCATCAATCTGTTTGTTTAATTCGTTAGGCTTCTTATTCAGGTTGGCAACGATGTTACGGGCAATCGCAAGTGCGTGTTCATCATTTTCCGCCAAATGATCGGCAACCCCTGACAGGCGAGTATGCACATCACCACCACCCAAATCTTCACTACTGACGACTTCGCCAGTCGCTGCTTTGACTAATGGTGGGCCGCCTAAGAAAATCGTACCTTGATTACGGACAATAATCGTTTCATCAGACATAGCCGGCACATAAGCACCGCCAGCAGTACAGCTACCCATCACTACCGCAATTTGGGCAATACCTTGGCTCGACATACGTGCTTGATTATAGAAAATACGACCGAAATGATCTCGATCAGGGAAGACCTCATCTTGCATCGGTAAGAATGCACCGCCCGAATCCACCAGATAAATACACGGCAAATGATTTTGCTCAGCAATTTCCTGCGCACGTAAATGCTTTTTCACCGTCAATGGATAATAGGTACCACCTTTGACGGTTGCATCGTTGGCGACGATCATGCAGGTCACACCATTGACTTGGCCAATACCTGCAATCACTCCCGCAGCCGGAATGTCATCTTCATACACCTTGTAAGCAGCCAACTGACCAATTTCTAAAAAAGCCGTCCCGACATCAATTAACTGATCAATACGATCGCGTGGTAAAAGTTTGCCTCTGGCCAAATGTTTTTGACGGGCATTTTCACCACCACCGAGTGCTACTTTTTGAGCCACTTGTTTCAGATCGCTGACCAATGTTTGCATGGCGTGTTGATTGGTTTTGAAGTCTTCACTTCGAACATTAATTTTGCTGTGTAATTGGTTCATAAGCTGCATCCTGATTTATGGTTATTATTTGGTTTCATTAAACAGTTCACGGCCAATCAGCATGCGGCGAATTTCCGAAGTTCCTGCACCAATTTCATAAAGTTTGGCATCGCGCCATAAACGGCCAGCCGAGAACTCATTGATATAACCATTACCACCGAGAGTTTGAATGGTTTCACCCGCCATCCACGTGGCTTTTTCTGCTGCATATAGAATTGCACTGGCCGCATCTTTGCGTAAGCTACGGTCATGGTCGGCTTTGTCACAGGCCGCACCAACCGCATAGACCAAGGCTTTACAAGCCAGCCAAGTGGAATACATATCCGCCAGTTTGCCTTGCATCAATTGAAATTCACCCAAGGCCTGACCGAATTGTTCACGTTCATGTAGGTAGGGAATCACCACATCCAAACACGCATCCATAATGCCTAAAGGACCAGCACTTAAAACTGCACGTTCATAGTCCAGACCACTCATCAGTACTTTGGCACCATTGCCAACACCACCGAGTACGTTTTCTGCTGGCACTTCCACATTGTCAAAAAATAGTGGATAGGTATTAGAGCCACGCATACCCAACTTATCTAGGTGCTTGCCATGGCTAAAACCGGGCATATCTTTTTCGATCAGAAATGCTGTCATGCCTTTGGCACCCGCATGTGGATCAGTTTTGGCATACACCACCAATACATCAGCATCACCGCCATTGGTGATCCACATTTTTGAACCATTGAGAACAAAATGATCGCCTTTTTGTTCAGCACGCAGTTTCATACTGACTACATCCGAACCTGCATTCGGTTCAGACATCGCTAAAGCACCGACAAAGTCACCTGAAATCAGCTTGGGTAAATATTTCTGTTTTTGTTGCTCACTGCCGTTACGGTTGATCTGGTTAATACACAAGTTAGAATGCGCACCGTAAGAAAGACCAATAGAGGCGGATGCACGTGAAATTTCTTGCAACACAATGATATGTGCCAGATAGCCCAGATTAGTGCCGCCATATTCTTCAGAGACGGTTAAACCCATCAGTCCCATATCGCCAAATTTTTTCCAGAGATGGGCAGGGAAGACATTGTCTTGGTCGACTTGCTGTGCGATGGGTGCAATTTCTTTTGCACAAAATGCAGCAACTGAATCTTGTAGAGCAATTAATGTTTCATCTAGTCCAAAGTTCAAGCTACGTAGGTTCATTGTATTGTCATCCCAGTGATTATATTTGTTGTTCCATTTAAGCGTTGTTGTGTGTGCTTATGATGTACCTTACAATGAATTTTTAAAAAAGTGAATAGTGATTCATAAAATGATTTACAATTCACTTTATTTGTTAGAGAATAAAATTTATGAGCTATAAACGATCAACTTTAATGCAGGAGCGGATGGAGCAAAATCGTAAATCGATTTTGAGTTCAGCCAGAAAATTAATTTCAGAGGGAGGGTTCAAAGACGCACAGATACAAACCATTGCTGAGCAAGCAGGGGTCTCAAGTGGTCTGGTGTATCGCTACTTTGACAATAAAAGTCAGGTGTTAATTGAGGTCTTGTCAGAAGCCATCAATACCGAACTGTTGGTGATTGATGCCATCACAGAAAGTGATCTGACCGCACAACAAAAATTGCACAAGGCAGTCGCGACCTTTGTCAAACGGGCCTTGAACAGTCCGCAGCTGGCATATGCACTCATGTTTGAACCCGTGGATTCAAGCGTTGAACATGAGCGTTTTCGGGTAAAGCAGTTGATTAAACAAAGTATTAAAAAAATCCTTGCAGATGGAAATGCAAGTGGTGAGTTTGTTTTGGATGACTTAAACACAACAGCGATGTGTGTTGTTGGTGCGATGACCTATGTGGTGGTCGAACCGTTGGATCCAGCGCAAAACACCAAGTTTGATCATGCGCACAAAGACTATTTTTCCAAACAGATTGCTGACTTTTGTGTGGATGCAGTACAGAAAAAGTAGGGCAGACAAAACGGTTTAACATCACAACAATAGGTAGTTTGAAGAGTAGTTGCAGTTACAACAATTAGATCAGGTAAGAACAGAATTAAAAAAGAATCAAGGAGAATGATTCAATGCAACATGTACGGTTAAGCTATGCCTCTGGAACCAGTTCGCAACCCCTGTTGGGGATGACGATTGGAGATAAATTTGATCAAGTCTGCCAGCAATATGCTGAGCAAGAGGCGATTGTCAGTTCACACCAGAACCGACGCTTAAGCTATAAAGCGCTACAGCATGAAGTGAATGCGTTTGCCTGTAGTCTGCTCAAGCTGGGCTTGAAAAAAGGGGATCGACTAGCGATCTGGTCGCCCAACTGTGTGGAATGGACCGTGACCCAATTTGCTGCATTCAAAGCTGGCATTATTTTGGTGAATCTGAATACGGCCTATAAAAGTCACGAACTGGAATATGTACTCAATAAAGTCTCCTGCAAAGGCTTGGTCATCGCCTCGCAATTCAAGACCACAGATTATCAAGAATTGCTGAGTAAGATTGCACCTGAACTCGCATCTAGCCCTGATAAGATATTGAATGCAGCTCGGTTACCACATTTAAAATATGTGATTAAAATTGATGAGCAGCAACATACCGGCATCCATCGTTTTAGCGATTTACTCGAAACCCCAAATCAATCTCAGCTCGATGAGTTACAGCGTTTAGCCAAGCAGTTGCAGTTTGATGAAACCATTAATATCCAATTTACCTCAGGCACAACAGGGAATCCGAAAGGAACCATGTTGACCCACCATAATATTCTCAATAATGGTTATTTTGTTGGTGAAGGGATTGGCTTAACTCCCCAAGATCGCGTCTGTATCTCGGTACCTTTATTCCACTGTTTTGGCATGGTGATGGGCAATCTGGCCTGTATTACTCATGGTGCAACCATGGTTTATCCTGCATCAGTGTTTAATCCACTGGAAACTTTAAAAACCATTGAGCAGGAAAAATGTACGGCGGCCTATGGCGTGCCGACCATGTTTATTGCCATTTTGGAACATGAGCAATTTGCCGACTTTGATTTATCTAGTTTACGTACGGGCATTATGGCAGGCAGTCCATGTCCGAGAGAAATTATGCAGCGTGTGATTGACCGTATGCATATGTCAGAAATCACCATCTGTTATGGCATGACCGAAACCTCTCCAGTCAGTGTGCAGAGTTATATTGATGATTCAATTGATAAACGCGTTAGCACGGTCGGGCATGTTCATCCACATTTGGAAGTCAAAATTGTCGACTTGGAAGGCGAAATTGTGCCGCAAGGAACATTGGGTGAACTGTGCGTACGTGGTTATTCGGTCATGGCGGGGTATTGGGATGAGCCTGAAAAAACCAAAGAAGTGATCGACGCAGCAGGCTGGATGCATACGGGTGATATCGCTGAAATGGACAGTGAAGGCTTTGTCAAAATCAAAGGTCGAATTAAAGATGTGGTCATTCGCGGGGGTGAAAACCTGTTTCCCAAAGAAATAGAAGACTTTTTATATACCCATCCTGATGTCTGTGATGTGCAAGTGATTGGTCTACCCGACATGCGTTATGGTGAGGAACTCTGCGCCTGCATTATTTTGCACGAACATCACCAAAGTAATGAAGACAGTATTCGCAGTTTCTGCAAAGAGCATATTTCACATAATAAAGTGCCACGTTACGTTAAATTTTTTGATGAGTTCCCAATGACCGCATCAGGAAAAGCTCAGAAATTTAAATTGCAGGAAATCATGCGGGTAGAGCTGAATTTGACTGCTGAAATTTTTGATTAAAACCGTATTCCTCCTTTGTACATTGCGACTGAGGAGGGGCTTTGATGTTGTGGTTGCTATCTAAACATAGGATGTCAGGATCAAGAAATGAAGATTAGAAATGATTGGTCACGTGCAGAAATACAGGCTTTATATGAGCAGCCATTGTTAGATTTGCTGTTTCAGGCACAGCAGTTGCACCGACAGTATTTTGCTGCGAATACGATTCAGGTCAGTACTTTGCTCTCTATTAAGACTGGAAAATGCCCTGAAGATTGCAAGTATTGTTCACAATCAGCGCGTTATGATTCAAAACTGGAAGCTGAAAAACGCATTGCCGTGGAGAAAGTCATTCAAGAGGCACAAAAATCCAAAGCCTCAGGCGCATCTCGGTTTTGTATGGGTGCTGCATGGCGCAATCCACATGAGCGCGATATGCCTTATGTACTGGACATGGTGCGCGAGGTCAAAGCTTTAGGGCTGGAAACCTGTATGACCTTGGGCATGCTGAATGCCTCTCAGGCGGAGCGTTTAAAAGATGCAGGTCTGGATTATTACAACCATAATCTGGATACCTCGCGGGAATATTATTCCCACATTATCAGCACCCGAACTTTTGATGATCGACTGGATACACTAGACCATGTTCGTCAGGCAGGGTTAAAAGTCTGTAGCGGCGGTATTGTCGGTTTAGGTGAAAGCCGAGAGGATCGGATTGGTCTTTTACATGAGTTAGCAACTTTGCCGCTACATCCAGAGTCTGTACCGATCAATATGCTGGTACCGATTGAAGGGACACCATTGGCTCAAGTGGAAAAACTGGATGTTGTTGAGTGGATTCGGACTATTGCTGTGGCACGATTAATTATGCCGAAAAGTTATATTCGACTCTCGGCAGGCCGTGAAGCATTAACCGATTCAGATCAAGCTCTGGCATTTATGGCAGGTGCCAATTCTATCTTTTCAGGTGAAAAGTTGTTAACCACCGCCAATGCAGGTGAAAATCGTGACCAAGCTTTATTTCAAAAACTAGGTTTGAGTATTGAAGCGAGCAAACCTTCTATAAAGCAGTTATCAGTTGATGCGATGCTAACCGTCTAAGGCTTTTAAAAGTAGAGGATCGAATGGCGAAAGATTTTAACAGTCAAAAAGTAGTGGAACGCTATGACGATCATATTCGTCGTCTCATTCCAGGTTATGAGCTGATGCATCAACAAGTCGATGCAATTTTACAGTCCGCTTTAAGTTCAGATGCACAGATTTTAATTGTCGGTTGTGGTACAGGCTATGAGCTTGAATATCTACTGAATAGACATCCATCTTGGCGCTTTACGGCTGTTGATCCTTCTTTGAGTATGTTGCAGAAAGCACAAGCACTGATTCAGGCACTGGGTCAGTCCGAGCGTGTGCAATTTGTTCATGGCGAAACAGCAGAATTGCCTACACAGCCAAAATTCGATGCAGCGCTGTCGATATTGGTTGCGCATTTTGTACCGCATGCGCTTAAACCGAGTTTCTTTGCTGAAATATCACAGCGGTTAAAAGCGGATGGGTTGCTCATGACCTACGACCTGATGGCTTGTGAAGATCCTCAACAATTTAAAGCGTTGCCATTGCTGTGTCAGAACAATGGTCTGAGTGCCGAGCAGAGCCAAGCCATGATGGAGCGTTTAGCACAAGACTTTTTCACACTCTCTTTTGACGCTTATCAGCAACTGCTTCAGCACACAGGTTTTGAACAGGTGCATTGCTTTAGCCAAGTTTTAACTTATCAAGGACTGATTGCCCAGAAAAAACAGGAGGATATCTTGACCTCGGAACTTTCTGGCAAGGTAGTTTTCACTCAACAAGGAACTCAACATTAAAACAGCAACTTAATTTTTTAGCTTTTAACGGAAGTTTTTAAAAGTGGCTGCGATTGCCGCTGCTAGGTTCTACTGTCTTTTAAAAAGTGGCTATTTATTTTAATAGGAGGTGAAAATTAAATAAATCAATGGTTTGAAGTTTTTAGAATAAAAAATGTGATGTGGTACATCCGTACGACAAAGGAAAAACACAAACAAAGAATGATCTTAAAACAGGTTTTAAGATTAGCCGAAAAGGAAATTGATTTTAATGAAAAAGTTTATTTTAACGGTACAAAAAAGCATATTGGCAACGGCAGTTTTAACGGCTATGTCCTCTGCTTATTCGGGAACTGAAAGTGCTGAAATTGCACAACTCAGACAGGAAGTTCAAGAGTTGCGTGCTATGCTGCAACAATATGTAAAGCAACCTGTTCCGCCCCAATCGACGGCTCAAGTCGCCGTAACTACTGCGCCACAGGCGACTGAAACACAAGCTCCAAAACTGAATATCAGCAAAGGTGGGGCAGAAGTCAATTTATATGGTTATCTCCGTGCCGATGCCTCTTATCAGGCCAAAGGTGCATCGACCATGTATAACAATATCAGTGGCGTACCACTGGAACATACTGCCGAGGAATCTCAACAAAAAGATCGTTTGCATTCAACCATCAACGTCACCCGTTTGGGCTTAAATTTTAAAACACCGACAGCCGCGGGTGAGGTTGGTGGCAAGCTGGAAATGGACTTTTTTGGAGGTAGCACACGCGATCAATTCCGCATCCGTCATGCCTATTTAACCTTTGATAAATGGTTGATCGGTCAGACTTGGTCAACCTTTATTGCACCTGAATATTATCCAGAAACCATTGATGCGGGAACTTATGTTGGTGGGGCATTACAACGTTCACCTTTGGTACGTTATAGCGATAATTTATCAGCCAATACCAGTTTTGCTGTCGCGATTGAAGACCCTAAATATACCGCAACTTCCGACCCTGATAATGAAATGCGATTGCCTGCTTTAGTTGGGCGGTTGAACCATAAATTTGCTAATGGTTCATTGTTATCAGGTCGAACCTTTATGGCCGAGAAAAAGACCAGCAATGATGAGGAATGGGCATGGGGTGTAGGGCTCGGCGGTAAATATCAGCTGACACCACAAACCTTCTTAAAAGCTGATTATTACCATGTTAAAGGTGATGGCCGCTTTCTGCTTTGGACCAATAACAGCTATGTAATTGATGATAAAAATCATATTCAGAGTAATGAGTTCGATACCATTTCAGCAGGTCTAACCCATCAATTTAATTCGAAGCTTCGCTCAACCTTGGGTTATGGCTATATGAAAGCCAAGGATGACAATACTTTCGCTGAAATTCAAAAAAATAATGCAACTCAAAACAAGGAACTTTGGCAGGGCTGGATCAATGCCATGTACAACCCATATAAACCGATTACCTTGGGCGTGGAGTATGTCTATGGCGAGCGAGAAACCTTTGACGGCCGTAACGGGATCGATAACCGCTTCAATATGATGGCGAGTTACGATTTTTAATCAAGACCTTGAATAATCTGTTTTTTCTTTAGGGTGCAGTATGTCGTTTTAAAAATGAACAAGAATTTATCTCATAGAGGAGATGATTAAATGGCAACATCGATGTTGAATGTCAATGCAATTATTGACCAAGCAAAATTTACCCCTTTTCACTGGAGCATTTTGCTTTGGTGTTTACTGATTATTATTTTTGACGGTTATGACCTGGTTATTTATGGTGTGGTTTTGCCTGTATTGATGCAGGAATGGTCACTCACCGCGGTGCAGGCGGGTATGTTGGCCAGTACCGCTTTATGCGGCATGATGTTTGGTGCCATGCTATTCGGGGCTTTAGCAGATAAAATCGGTCGCAAAAAAGTGATCTTGATTTGTGTGACGTTTTTTAGTGGTTTTACCTTTTGGGGTGCATTTGCATCGACGCCTTTTGAGTTCGGTCTTTTAAGATTTCTAGCGGGTTTAGGCATTGGTGGGGTAATGCCGAATCTGGTGGCTTTGACCTCTGAATACGCACCGAAACGGATACGCAGTACCTTGGTCGGGAGCATGTTTAGTGGCTATGCCATTGGTGGGATTATTTCGGCATTGTTGGGCAGTTATTTAGTTGAAAGCCAAGGCTGGCAAATCATGTTTTTGATCGCCGGCATTCCATTGTTGTTGTTACCGATTTTATGGAAGTTCTTACCTGAGTCACTGACCTTTTTGGTGAAAAGCGGCAAGACCGAACAAGCCCATGCCATCATTCAAAAAATTGCACCAGAACAGGCATTAAGCAGTGAGACACGCTTATGCTTGAATGATGATCATCTGGATACAGGCAGTTCCGCCAAAGCCTTATTTCAACATGGTCGTGCTCTAAGTACCTTGATGTTCTGGCTATTATTCTTTATGTGCTTGTTGATGGTTTATGCATTAAGTAGTTGGTTACCAAAACTGATGCTGGCAGCAGGCTATTCATTGGGTAAAAGTATCCTATTCCTGCTGGCGCTGAATGTCGGGGCCATGCTTGGGGCAATTTTTGGTGGCATACTTTCAGATAAATTCCACTTAAAGCCTGTGATTTTAACCATGTTTGTAGCAGGGGTATTTGCCTTGGTCGGACTCGGTTATAACTCGCCAGCCTATATTTTATATGGCTTGGTGACGATTGCGGGTGCTGCAACCATTGGTACGTCCATCTTACTTTATAGTTATGTAGCGCAATTCTATCCATTGAGTGTCCGCTCGACAGGGATTGGCTGTGCGTCTGCAGTTGGGCGAATTGGTGCTATCGTCGGGCCGATTTTAACAGGCATGCTGCTGACCTTGGGTCTACCACATAAGCTGAACTTTGTGATGATTGCCATCCCAGCGATTATTGCGATTTTTGCGGTGTTGGTGCTGAAACGGCATGAATCGGATAGCGGGAGTAAAAGCACAGTCAATCCAGCGACAAACATCGCTGAAACAGGCGAAGCATAGCAGTGCATCATGCTTGATAAAACAAAGTCGATGAGCCCAGCTCATCGACTTTTTTATTCTAGTCTGAGTTAAGCCAGCAGCATGATTCTGGTTTTTAGGATCTCCATAAAGGTTTTTAAAATCATATTGTAGTTTTTGCCTTTATGGGTGATGAGACAGATCGGGGTACTGTAATACATCACGTCCTGCAAGATAGGCTGCATGAAACCATCTTGCACCCATTTCCTTGCATAATGATCGGGTAAAAAACCGAGAAACTTTCCCGTTAAGATTAGAAAGGCAATCCCTTCACGGTCACTGGCGGTGGCTGAGCAATCAAGCAATTGGTGTAATTTTGCCGCCTCTGCTGGAGTTGCATAATTGGGTAATACCGCTTGCCACTGTTTTAAGTCTGCGGTCTGTATGTCACCTAAATGTTGAAACAACGGGTGATTTTTACCGCAGTAGAGCAAAGAGTTTTCGCTATATAAATCAAAATAATCCAAACCTGATAATGGAGTGACTAAGGGGATGGCGCCTGCATGTAAGCGATTGTCTAAAACACGACATTCAATATCGGACAAGGTACTCATACTGATGTTAATCAACACTTCTGGATTTTCATCAGCCAATAGCGCAAGGGTATTGGTGATATAGGCGCTGGGCATGGTGACCAAGTTATTAATAATGCCAATATTAAATTCACCTTTGAGCTGATTATGCATTTGATTGATTTTGGCTCGAAAGTCTTCAATCGAAGCATTCAACACTTCAATATATTCCAGAATTTCACGGCCTTCATCGGTCAGGGCAAAGCCCGCTCGACCACGTTGGCACAGTCGAATACCGAGCCGATTTTCCAGATCACTCATATGCAGACTAATCGCAGAACGACTAATTCCAAGCAGGCTTTCAGCAGCGCTAAAGCTGTGGCAGTCACACACCGTTTTAAATATTTTTAGTAGTTTTATATCAAAATCAGTCACTTGATTTAATTTTTTCGATTTCATTTAGTTTTACTTTTTTATATCTAAACTCAAGACAATTTGAATTTATCAAAACTATAACGCGCTGTACACTCCAAACATAAGCCCAAAACAAGAAGAGTGATTATGTTTGATATCGACACCACAAATGACAGTGATGATGCATTGGAAGCCAGTCCGTCAGAAGTGCCTATGCGCTTAAATTACCAAGCACATTGGATGCCTTTTACCGCCAATCGCAACTTTCATCAAGATCCACGCATCATCGTGGCAGCCAAAGGTTCGTCTTTGATTGACAGTACAGGACGTGAGATTTATGACTCATTGTCAGGTTTGTGGACCTGCGGCGCAGGGCATAGTTTGCCTGAAATTCAACAAGCGGTGAGTCGCCAATTGGCAAAACTGGATTATTCACCAGCCTTCCAATTTGGGCACCCAATGTCTTTTCAATTGGCTGAGAAAATTGTGCAGCACATGCCTGAAAAACTACAGCATGTATTTTTTACCGATTCTGGTTCTGAGTCAGCAGATACTGCAATCAAAATGGCAAGAGCTTATTGGCGGATTAAAGGTCAACCGAGCAAAAGCAAGCTGATTGGGCGGGCACGTGGCTACCATGGTGTCAACGTGGCAGGCACCAGTCTGGGCGGTATTGGTGGCAATCGTAAAATGTTTGGTCAATTGATGGATGTAGATCATTTACCGCATACCTTGCAACCGCATCTGAGTTTTACTAAAGGTTGTGCCGAAACGGGTGGAATTGAGCTGGCTGATGAAATGCTCAAACTGATTGAGCTACATGATGCATCCAATATCGCAGCAGTGATTGTTGAACCTGTTTCGGGTTCGGCAGGTTGTATTGTGCCACCGACAGGTTATTTAAAACGTCTCAGAGAAATCTGTGATCAACACAATATCCTGCTGATCTTTGATGAGGTGATTACGGGCTTTGGGCGCATGGGCACATGGACAGCGGCTGAATATTTCGATGTAACGCCTGATCTGCTGACCTTCGCCAAACAAATTACCAATGGCGCCATTCCATTAGGCGGCGTTGTCGCAAGCCACGAAATCTATGATGCCTTTATGCAACAAGACTTGCCTGAACATGCGGTTGAATTTACCCATGGTTATACCTATTCAGGGCATCCCGTTGCCTGCGCCGCGGCTTTAGCCACTTTAGATGTACTGGAAAATCAAAACCTGATCACTCAATCAGCGGCTTTGGCGCCAAGTTTTGAAAAACTGATACATGAATTAAAAGGTGCACCAAACATTATTGATATCCGCAACTGTGGCTTGATCGGTGCATTACAACTAGCACCAAGAGATGGTGATGCCACCATTCGTGGTTTTGAAATCGGTATGAAGCTATGGAAAGCCGGTTTCTATGTGCGTTTTGGTGGAGACACTATTCAGTTTGGCCCTATGTTCAATAGTACCGAAGCGCAATTATCACGCTTGATCAATGCTGTGGGTGAAACCCTTTATCAAGTGAAATAAAGCTTGGCTGAGTACCCGCCAAAAGCAAATGGAAAATAAGATACAGAGACAAGGAATACTGATGAATAATTTAGAACATTTTAATGCCAATGCGTTCAGCAATACGGATTCAGCTCAAGCCTCAACCATTCAATTGATTGGGCATTTTATTCAAGGTGGTTTGGTCACCAAATCTAATAGAAAACAAGCGGTTTATAATCCGGCAACAGGTGAGATCAGCAAAGAAGTTGCATTGGCGGATACACAGTTGGTGAATCAGGTGGTGCAGATTGCAGAACAGGCATTCCCTGCATGGCGCGATACGCCGGTGATCAAACGTGCGCGGGTGATGTTTAAGTTCAAACAATTGCTTGAAGAGAATGCTGAAACCTTGTGTGAATTGATTGGACAGGAGCATGGCAAGATTTGTCATGATGCCAAAGGTGAATTACAGCGTGGCATTGAAAATGTGGAATATGCCTGTGGCGCACCTGAGTTTTTAAAAGGTGAGTATTCTAAAAATGTTGGCCCAGATATCGATTCTTGGAGTGAGTTTCAACCTTTAGGTGTGGTTGCAGGGATTACTCCTTTTAATTTCCCTGCAATGGTGCCGTTGTGGATGTTCCCGATGGCGATTGTATGTGGCAATTGCTTTATTTTAAAACCCTCTGAAAAGGCTCCTTCAGCCGCACTCTATTTGGCTGAGTTACTTAAACAGGCGGGCTTGCCCGATGGGGTGTTTAATGTGGTCAATGGTGATAAAGAAGCCGTCGATGCTTTACTGCATCATCCCAAAATTCAAGCGATTAGTTTTGTGGGGTCAACGCCAATCGCAGAATATATTTATCGAACAGCGACCTCGACAGGAAAACGCTGTCAGGCCTTAGGTGGTGCAAAAAACCACGCCATCATTATGCCAGATGCCGATATTGATAATGTGGTTACGTCCTTATTAGGTGCAGCCTTTGGTTCATCGGGTGAGCGTTGCATGGCCTTGTCTGTTGCGGTGGCCATTGGCGATGAAGTGGCTGATGTGGTGATTGCCAAGCTTAAACAAGAGATGCAGCAATTGAAGTTTGGTCATTATGCCGATGCCAGCAATGACTTTGGACCGCTCATTTCTCAAGCACATAAACAGAAGGTACAAGCATATATCCAAAGCGCCGAGCAACAAGGTGCTAAAATTGTGGTGGATGGACGTGACGCCAAACCCGTCGGTTATGAACATGGATTCTTTGTCGGGCCAACCTTGATTGATCAAATTTCAGCAGAGATGACCAGCTATCAACAAGAAATTTTTGGGCCGGTATTACAGGTGCTTCGTGTCGAGACCATGCAAGAAGCCATGCAGTTGATCAATGACCATGAATATGGCAACGGCACTTGTATTTATACCCGTGATGGTGAGGCGGCGCGTTATTTTAGCAATAACATCCAAGTGGGCATGGTCGGGGTGAATGTGCCATTACCTGTACCGGTTGCTTACCACAGTTTTGGCGGCTGGAAGCGTTCACTATTTGGTGATTTATATGCCTATGGGCCAGATGGTGTACGTTTTTATACCCGCCGTAAAACCATCACCCAACGTTGGCCATCTGCACAAATTCGTGAGGCGAAACAATTTGCGATGCCAACTTTAAATTAATTTTTGTTAGAGGGGAGACCGTAGGTTTTCCCTTTTTATTTTTATAGGAATTTAAACATGTAATTAACGGTTTTTTGATACGTATTTTTAAGGAATAAAATATGAATAGTGCAAAAACAACAAAATTAGGTGAAGGACTTTCGAACCGCCATGTCACCATGATCAGTATTGGTGGTGTCATTGGCGCAGGTTTATTTGTAGGTTCATCCGCTGCAATTGCCAAAGCAGGCCCCGCTGCTGTACTGGCTTATATTATTACCAGTATTCTGGTTTTTTTAGTCATGCGTATGCTCGGTGAAATGGCCGT
This sequence comes from Acinetobacter genomosp. 15BJ, assembly GCF_000400715.1. Lineage (GTDB taxonomy): Bacteria > Pseudomonadota > Gammaproteobacteria > Pseudomonadales > Moraxellaceae > Acinetobacter. The sequence goes on from NZ_KE007347.1 coordinate 369,793, forward strand.
TGCACAGCCTGACACAGGTTCATTTTCAACTTATGCCCGTAAAGCAATTGGCCCTTGGGCAGGTTTTAGTGTGGGCTGGCTGTATTGGTGGTTCTGGGTTTTGGTGATTCCAATTGAAGCCATTGCAGGTGCCGAAATTCTACATGCTTGGTTTCCGCAGGTATCCAGTGCCATTTACGCCTTTGCATTTATTATCTTACTCAGTTTGGCAAACTTCTTTAGTACCAAAAGTTTTGGCGAGTTTGAGTTTTGGTTTGCGCTGATTAAAGTGATTGCGATTCTCGTATTTATTGTGATTGGTGCATCTGCCGTGTTTGGACTGTGGCCTTTAGCCAAAGATGTCAGCGGTGTGGGTAATCTCTTTTCCAATGGCGGTTTTATGCCACATGGCATGGGTGGTGTGCTATCTGCGATTTTGATCTCGGCATTTTCCTTCTTTGGCATTGAAATTCTTTCGATTGCTGCGGCGGAGTCTAAAAATCCTGAAGAAAAAATCAAACGAGCAACCAATTTAGTGCTGTATCGGATTATCTTATTTTTCGTGGTTTCAATTTTTCTGGCAGTTGCCTTGGTCGATTGGCGTTCACCCGACTTGCAAAAATTAGGCACCTTTCAGTATGTTTTGGTCAGTCTGAATATTCCTCAAACCAAGTTAATTATGGACACTGTGGTATTTATTGCAGTGGCGAGTTGTATGAATGCGGCTGTCTATACCTCTTCTCGTATGCTATTTGCTTTAGGGGCTCGTCAAGAAGCGCCGAAAATGGTCACCAAAATTAATGCAGCAGGTGTGCCGACCTTCGCGGTATTTGCCTCGACATTGATAGGATTGATTTGTTGTGCGGTGAATTATTTATTTCCTGGACAAGTATTTGGATTTCTGCTGTCAACCACAGGTTCGATTGCATTGGTGGTTTATTTGGTGATTGCAGTATCACAACTCCGTTTGCGAACCAAATTAGACAAAGTTGGGGCTGCTGTGCCTTTTAAAATGTGGTTATTTCCATGGCTGACTTGGTTTGTGATTGTGGTGATTATGAGCGTACTGGGTTATATGTTCCTGTCACCTCAATATAGCTATGAAACGACCTTATCTTTAAGTGTTACTTCTCTGGTGGTGATCTGTGGACTGATCGTGACCCGAAAGAAGAAAAGTAGTCGAACAGTAGCGCTGCATGTGGATTAAAAAATTTTAAAAAATAGGTAGGGTAAACAGTATCAGATAAGAGATTATTTATATATGTTTGCATAAGATGATTAAAATCCAAGTTTCCCATGTTAAAAATGAGATAAAACTCCATGCTATAAACATTGGAAGTTGAATCACTTTCAATGTTTGGCTTTTTGAACCATTGTATGAGCAGAGAAAGATATGGCATGGTTGTATTTAATTGTTGCAGGACTATTGGAAATTGGGTGGCCATTAGGCCTAAAATATGCTCAAAATCCTGAGACCCGTATTATTGGGGCAATTGCCGCATTATTTTTTATCATCACGAGTGGTTTTTTTCTTTATTTGGCACAAAGGAAAATCCCAATGGGGACGGCCTATGCAGTATGGACGAGTATTGGGGCAATTGGTACATTTATGGTGGGAATCCTATTTTTGGAGATCCATCTTCTCTTATGAGATACATTGGTGTGCTTTTAATTGTTGTAGGGGTGATTACTATTAAACTTGCCTCATGATGCTTTATGCTTTTGATAAGAGAAATAGGAGCAACCTGCACACGAGAGCATGATGATGGCAATCCCTGTGATTTGATACGGGTTGAGATGTTCATTTAAGATCAGCCAACCTGCAAGGGCACTGACCGCAGGAGAGGCACTCAGTAAAACTCCAAATACTTTTGGTTCGAGCTTTTTCATTGCAAAGATATCTAGCAAAAATGGAATGGTACTAGAAAGCAGCGATACCAAAACACAGAGCAGTAAAATCCAATAAGAATCAAATAGCTGATTCAGATCAGAGATGCCAAAAGGTAGCGCAAATAGAGTTGCCACCAACATACCAATCGCCACCGTATTGCTGCCACCTTTAGCGACTTTCGTGCCGTAAATAATATACATGCCCCAACATAATGCTGCGGCAAGCGCATAAAACATGCCGATATAACTGAAATTCTGATTGCTACTGCCCAAAGGTAATAACATCAGACCGATAAATGACAAGACCCCCCAAAGCAAATCCTGTTTCTGTTTTGACATGACAATGGCAACGGTGAGTGGGCCCAAGACTTCAATTGAAATGGCAATACCAATCGATAGATGGGAAAAAGCCTTATAGATCAAAAGATTCATTAAGCTCAGAATCAGTCCATAAATAATCAGGTTTTTCCATTCCATTTGGGGATGAAAGCTACGCCAAGGTTTGAAAATTATCCAGAGTAATAGGGCTGAGAAACTTAAGCGAATCAGGGCAACCCCTTCAGCACCAAAGATCGGAAATAAGGTTTTGGCAATCGCAGCCCCAATTTGTACCGAGGCAAGTGATAGGCATGCTGCGGCTAAGGCAAATTCTTGTTTATTTTGAACAGAAGCATGCATGTCGATGACCTTTAAGTTGATCATGAGATTTTAGTTCTTGAATGGTGATTAAATTGCGCTTATTGATTGAAGTCTTTGAGTTATTCACTCTATTATCGAAGAAAGATGAGGAATTAATTCATGGCAGAACTTGCACTCGATCATTTTGATTATGCAATTTTAAGAATATTGCAGCAGGATAATAAAAGCTCACATCGGCAGATTTCGGAACAGATTGGTTTATCTCAGGCATCGGTACAACGGCGTATCGTTAGAATGGAACAGGAAGCGATCATTGAAAAAAATTGTGCGATACTGAATCCAAAGCGATTTGGCGAGAAAGTCACATCCATTATCGAGGTCCGTTTAAGCGAAGATCGTTCAGTGGTGATGGATCGGGCCAAACAATACTTTGCTGCGGTGGATGAGATTCAGCAATGCTATTTCGTCAATGGCGGTGTGTCTTTTATCATGATTATGCTCTCCAATAACCTATCTCACTTTGAAGCTTTGGTGAGAAAACATTTTGCCGATAATCAAGATGTAAAAACCTATCGGACTTTGATTGTTTTAGATCGGGTTAAAGTCAGTTTAGATTTGTGTTTCTAGGCTGAGTTGGTGAGTGATCGCCATTAGATTGCGCTTTGGAAAATATAACGTCTCAACTCAGCAGGTTTTTATTTTATGAACGGTTCTGTGGGAACAGCTCAATACCATTTTCAATCAAGCATTGACGTAAGATACTAAAGGCAAAGGTCATGTCTTGCTCCTGAACACAGGCAAACCCAAGCAATAAACCTGATTGAATTGGCGTATCCACACCTGAATAATATTGTGACAATGGACGAACATTGACCCCGCGCGAAAGTGCCAGTGCAGATACTTCAACATCATGTGCATGATCAGGCAATTTGAGTACCAGATGCAGACCAGCATCATGATTAAATTCGTGTACAAACACATCGCCCAGATAACGGTGAATCAGTTCAATCAGAAATTTCCGTCTTTTACTATACAGCAGGCGCATCCGGCGGATATGCGCTGCATAATGTCCTTCACGAATAAATTCTGCCAAGGCACGTTGAGTGAGTAAGTGACCGCCTCGATACAGTTCCGCCGAAATCGTTCGTAAGGGCTGTACCAACTGTTTCGGAACCACCATATAGCCAATGCGCAAGGCGGGATAAATGGTTTTACTAAATGTTCCAATATAAATGACCGGTGGATTTTCTTCCAAACCCTGTAATGAAGGATAAGGCTGACCTGAAAAACGGAACTCACTGTCGTAGTCATCTTCAATAATCCAGCTGCCATGCTGTTTAGCCAAATCCAGCAATTTTCTGCGTCGAGGTAAACTGAGATGAGAACCTAAAGGATATTGATGCGAGGGTGTGACGAAGATTAGGCGAGGAGGAGTAGAAGGGTGTTCTTCTGGAATAATGCCTTCGGCATCGACAGGCATCGGAATAATATTTAAGCCATTGATACGAAGAATATTCTTGGCACCCCAATAACCTGGATTTTCAATCCAGACATGATCATTTAAATCACATAAAGCCCGTGACACCAGATCAACCGCCTGATGGATGCCTTCGGTAATAATAATCTGGTCTGTTTCACAATTGACTGAACGGGCAATACGCAAATAGTCGGCCAATGCATGGCGTAATTCCGTACATCCTCCAGCATTGCTGTAAATCAAATTGGCAATTTCAGGCTGGCGACTCAGACGCGATTTGATCCGATTAAATTCGGCATGTGGAAATTCGGTGACATCAGGCGCACCAGGCACAAAGGCACCCCACTGATACGGGGATGCGGCTGCATGTTTAAGCAAACTTGCCCCACGATGCGAAAGCGTGCGTGTTGTATCTTCTGTGGTTGCAGCAGCATAGCTTGGTGCTGTACTGACCTGAATATAGCTGTCAGGTAGCGTTTCTGATACCCAAGTACCTCGACCCGTATGCGCTTGAATATAACCTTCTGCACGTAATTGCTCATAGGCATTGAGTACGGTATTCCGTGAAACGTGCAGTTCATTGGCCAAATCACGAGATGCAGGAAGACGAGTATTGGGCGCAAGAATACCTTCCAAAATGGCATCTCTTAAACAATGAAAAACCCGAGCGGGTAAGGTCCCTTCACTGGCCTGTTGTAAATGCTGTAACAGGTAGTCTCCTAACAGGGTACGCAATTGGCTCTCTCCTTTAGTCCAAAAGTGGCTCTCGTCTATTCCTTATAAAAGGTACACATTAAGTACCCAAAGTGCATTTTAACCTTGCTTTTGCAATATGTTGTCATGAAGCAATTTAAATGCCCAAAAAGATTATTGTTTTGTCGTATAGAGGTAACAAAATGGATGCAAAGCATATTGCAATAAATGCTCGTAAACAGCAAGCAACTCCACGCGGTGTTGGAGTGATGTGCCAATGGTATGCCGAACGTGCGAGCAATGCGACTTTGTGGGATACGGAAGGAAACGAATATATTGATTTTGCAGGTGGAATTGCAGTTTTAAATACGGGACATCGTCATCCAAAAGTCATCGCAGCGGTTGCTGAACAACTGAATAAATTTACCCATACGGCGTATCAAATTGTACCGTATGAAAGCTATGTGTCCTTAGCCGAGCGGATCAATGATCGTGCACCGATTGAAGGTGCTGCGAAAACAGCATTTTTTACCACAGGCGCAGAAGCAGTTGAGAATGCAGTGAAGATTGCACGCGCTGCAACGGGTCGTCATGGCATTATCACCTTTGGTGGCGGTTTCCACGGTCGTACTTTTATGACCATGGCCATGACAGGTAAAACAGCGCCTTATAAACGTGACTTTGGTGTGATGACCGCAGGCGTATTTCATGCCCGTTATCCAGTGGCATCTAAAGGAATCTCTGTGAATGATGCCTTGATTAGTCTGGAAGAAATTTTTAGTGAGGATATTGCTACACATGATGTAGCTGCAATTGTGCTAGAGCCTGTACAAGGTGAAGGCGGATTTAATGTTGCACCGGTTGAGTTTATGCAACAGCTGCGCAAGATTTGTGATGAACACGGTATTCTTTTAATTGCAGATGAAGTACAAACCGGTTTTGCCCGTACTGGGCAACTGTTTGCGATGCAGCATTATCCAGTCAAAGCAGATTTGATTACCATGGCAAAAAGCTTGGGTGGTGGTTTTCCACTGTCGGGTGTGGTTGGTCGTGCCGAGGTGATGGATGCACCCAACCCAGGTGGTTTAGGCGGTACATATGCGGGTAACCCGCTTGCGATTGCTGCGGCTAATGCCGTGATCGATGTGATTGAAGAAGAACAGCTGTGTCAGCGGGCCAATACGCTGGGTGACGAGTTAGTGAGCATGCTAAAAGCGGCACAAAAGTATTCAAACGATATTATTGATATTCGTGCATTGGGTTCAATGGTGGCGGTTGAGTTTGGTGATCATGTCACAGGTCAACCGAAACCAGAAGTGGCGAAAGCCATTCAACAATATGCGATGGATCAGGGCTTATTGCTTTTAACCTGTGGTAAGCATGGTAATGTGATTCGTTTCTTATACCCATTGACGATTCCTGTGGTTCAGTTCAATCAGGCGTTGGTGATTATTCAAGATGCAATTGCAGCGCAACAACCTGCACTACAAAAGCTCGCAGGAGCTGAAGCATGATTGATCTTGAATTACAGACTTTACTAAAGCATCCAGATATTCGTTTTGATGCAGCGCCAACTGAACACTACTTTGTGGTGGATGATGCAGCGACAGGACAGGCTTTGGCTTGGGTCAAAGCATCTGACCAAGCTGAAGTTGAAGCAGCGATTGCGCGTTCAGCCATCGCTCAGGCTCAATGGCAGCAGCAAACTGCTTTGGTACGTGCCGATATCCTACTGGCGTGGTATCAGTTGATTTTGCAACAACGTGAAGCATTGGCGCAAATCTTAACCGCAGAGCAAGGCAAATCACTGGCAGAAGCACGTGGAGAAATTGCTTATGCAGCCTCGTTCATTCGTTGGTTTGCAGAGCAGGCGCGTCGTGTCGACGGTTCAGTGTTGACGCCTGTTCAATCACAGCAGCGTTTGATTGTGCTTAAGCAAGCGATTGGAGTTACCGCAGCGATTACGCCGTGGAATTTCCCAGCCGCGATGATCACCCGAAAAATTGCACCTGCTTTGGCTGCGGGGTGTTCGATGTTGGTTAAACCAGCGGAACAGACCCCATTAACCGCATATGCCTTAGCGGTATTGGCAGAGCAGGCAGGTTTACCTGCTGATCTATTTATTTTGATCAGTGGTGATGCGGTGGCTGTCGGACAAACTTTATGTGCAAGTGATACGGTGCGTAAACTCAGCTTTACAGGTTCAACCGATGTTGGTCGTATTCTGATGAAACAATGTGCGCCCACCATCAAAAAGCTTTCTTTAGAGCTGGGTGGCAATGCACCTGTGATTATCTTTGATGATGCAGATGTTGAGCGAGCGGTACAGGGCATTATGGTCAGCAAGTTCCGTAACAGCGGACAAACCTGTGTCTGCGCCAACCGTATCTATGTTCAGGCCGGGATTTATGATGCGGTTTGTGAGCGCTTAAAAGTAGCAGTTGAACAGCAACTTCGTGTCGGTGATGGACGTGATGAAGGGGTTACACAAGGTCCATTGATTGACCAAGACGCAGTTGAAAAAGTGCAATCGCATATTGCCGATGCGGTGAGTCAGGGTGCTTCGATTGTTGTCGGTGGTCAAGCGCATGCGTTGGGGAAAACCTTCTTTGAACCGACCATCTTGAGAGATGTCACTCAGCAGATGAAAGTTGCCAAAGAAGAAACCTTTGGTCCATTAGCACCGTTGTTCCGTTTTAATGAAGAAGCTGAAGCCGTTGCGATGGCCAATGATACAGAGTTTGGCTTGGCGAGTTATATTTTTACCCAAGACATGGCACGCCAATGGCGCGTAGGTGAAGCTCTGCAATATGGTATGGTCGGTGTAAATACAGGGCTGATTTCCAATGAAGTTGCACCTTTTGGTGGAATTAAACAGTCCGGTTTAGGTCGTGAAGGTTCACAATTTGGAATTGAGGAATATCTGGAACTGAAATATATGTGTGTCGATATTTCTTAATTTAAAACGGTTGATGGTCTGAACGAGCGTACTCCTTTCTTCAGACCTTTTTATCCTTCTAAGCACTTCAGAAATGAGGTGCTTTTTGCATTGAAAATATTGGGTAATTTTTTCGAGATCCATTGCATCTCGATCTTTACACTTATTTTAATGGTACCTATGTTTTCAACCAAATTGGCTCTCGGTTTTATTGAAAAATCACAGACAATAAAAAGTGCAAAAAATAATCATGGATAATGGAATAACGGACTTATGAAAAAGAAATTATGCTTAGGACTCAGCGTTTGTTTGATGACTTTCGGGACTCAGGCACAAACTCCACAAGCTGATGTCATTGTGATGAATGCAGATATCCGAACTTCAAATCCAGCCAAACCAAAAGCACAAGCATTTGCAATTAAAGATGGCAAGTTTCTGGCTGTTGGTAATAATGCCTTTATTCAAAATATGGCAAGCCCAAAAACACAGGTGATTGATGCCCAAGGTAAAACAGTCCTTCCAGGGTTGACCGATGCACACACTCATCTGTTAGGCGGTCTGGAACTTTGGGAAGGGGTGGATCTGTTTGGGATCACCGATCGGCAAGAATGGTTTAAATTGATTGCCAAACGAGATAAAGAACTCGCGAAAGATGCGTGGTTGGTCGGTGGACGTTGAGATGTCAGCGCCATGCAGGACAATCGAATGCCAACGCGTCAGGAGTTAGATGCAATTGTTCCTGATCGACCTGTGGTATTGCAAGATATTGATTATCATACCGTGTGGGTGAACAGCAAGGCGATGCAATTACTGGGGATCGATAAAAATACCAAAGCACCTGAAGGCGGTGAGATTGTGAAAGATCCACAAACAGGTGAGCCAACGGGTATTTTTAAAGAAACGGCAGGCACACAATTGGTATTAGCCAGTCCTCAATACATAAAAGCATTGCTTTCAGGCAAGGCAGCACTCCCAGTCGTTGAACAAATCGTTGCGCATTTTAATAGTTTAGGCATTACCTCTGTCCATGATATGTGGACGGAACTCGCTACGGTGTATCCAGCTTTGCTTGAGTCACAGAAACAGCTACCGATGCGTATTCGTTTTGGATTAATGGCTGGGGAAGATCAGGCAACACTGACGCAACTGCAAGGCTATGCCAAACAACGCGATCAACTGAATCAACGGTTTATCCAAAAAGAGCAGCAGTGGCAGAAAGGGCCGCAGTTCCGTTTTGGTTATATGAAATATTTTGTTGATGGTACGCTGATGAGCTATACCGCTGCACTGAATGAACCTTATGCCGATCGACACCATTTCAACATTGAACCCATTACTTCACAGCCAAAATTGAATGACATCGTGAAAAATGCCAATGATGTGGGTTTTCCAGTGGCGATCCATGCCATTGGGGATAAAAGTGTAGATATGGCGTTGAATGCAATTGAAAGCAGTCCGAAACATCGCCAATTGATCAATCGGATTGAACATATTGAAGTTACCACTAAAACGGCAATTCCTCGCTTTGCTGAATTAGGGGTTGTTGCTTCCATGCAGCCAGACCATGCCATTGCTGGCAATTATCAGGAGTCACGTTTGGGTGAAGCACGAATGCCGTATAGCTATGCTTGGCAGTCGTTATTGAGTAGTGGTGCGTCGATGGTATTGGGCAGCGACTGGCCAACGGCCCCTGAAAATCCAATGTTACAGTTGAGTGATGTGGTGTTCCGCGAATATAACGGCAAGACGCGTTATAGCGATAATGCCTTGAGTTTGGATGAAGCCTTGTATGCCTATACCCAAGCACCTGCCAATGTCGCAGGTTGGGGCAATGAAATTGGCAGTATTAGTGTAGGAAAATGGGCGGATTTTGTGGTTTTACAAGGGGCTTTGCAAACGCCATTAAATAAAGACATTAAGGACTGGAAAGTGGCTCAGACTTGGTTTGCGGGTGAAAAAGTTTATGACGGTAAGCTGAACAGTAAATAATAAATTGAGTGAAATAAAAAAAGCCTGCGGGCTTTTTTTATTTTTAGCGACTTGATTTTAAATCATGGCTAAACGCATTTTGGTTAAAAAGTAAATGGTTCCTATATTTTTATTTAAATTGGTTCTCGGTTTTATTTCAAAATTAAAGACAATAAAAATTCAAGAATAATCATGTATTAATGGAATAAGTGAATGATAAAAAATACAGTGATGTTAGCGATTTTCACATCAGCAATCTTCTCGACAATCAATGTGCAAGCCGCAGAACAGAAGGCATTTAAGGATCAATTTGCAGTCAGTGGTTCAATGGCATTTCTAACGGAATACTACTGGCGTGGTACAACCCAGACGCAGGGCAAGCCTGCCGTTCAGGGGACTTTAAGAGCAGACCATGATTCTGGTTTATACGCACAACTTTTTGCTTCGAATATACAACTCGATATTGGAAGTAGCATCGAGTTCGACTATTACCTTGGCTATGATTACCAACTCAATGATCGCTTAAAGCTAAATTTACAGTACTTAGATGTCAATTATCCAGGTGCAGACAAGGCCTTGCCACGGGTCGACTTTGAGGAATATTCAATTGGGTTGTTTGCATCAGGGCTGTTAAATCAACAAGATCAACTGAATCTCTCCTTTTATTATTCACCAGACTACACCCTAGAAACAGGGAAAATGCTGCGCTATGAAGTCGGCTACCGCTATCCTGTTGCTGATCAATGGAATGCCTATGCACAAGCCGCCTATAACCAATTTGCAAGCAATGATGCCTATGAGCTGTTGTGGGCGACTGATGAAAAGAAACATTTTTATGATTATAAAATCGGCGTTGATTTTAACTATCAAGATTTTATTTTTGATCTGTATTATGCCGATGCCAATGTGAATAAGGCCTTGAAAAATGCCGATTCAACTGTGGTGTTTAGCTTAACCAGAACATTCTAATTTAGAATGATCATATCTATTTATTTCAACAAATAAATCGCCTCATGCTTTATGTTTCGACAAGAGAAGATCAATCAATATCTCGACTCTTTCAACATAGACTTGAGGTTTTTTTATTGTGATGAGAAGAGAAAAAATAAAGTCATAATCATATTTTTTCCGCCCAATTAGACCAACGCGTTTTACCTATAAAACAGAACAATAATGGTATAAGCCAATCCAAGTTTTAGCATGATTCGAAGTGGCTTAATAATAAGCATTTGATCACTTGAAAAAATATAATTTTATTCATTTTTATAGGGATTATTTTATTGAAAAATAATGTTTTTTTAGGTTCTGTTCGATAACAACGAAATTGGTTCCTAAAAGAGTGGTGAAATTGGTACTCGTCTTTTCTTGAATTATTTATCAAAGTGGATGCTAAGGCGACTCTAAAGATATTTAAAAAGGGATGTGCAAGACAATGAGAGTGAATGCAGAGCGATTATGGCAAATGCTCATGGAAATGGCAAAAATTGGTGCAACTGATAAGGGTGGCAATACCCGTTTAGCACTCAGCGATGAAGATATTGCGGGTCGAGCTTTATTGTTGCAGTGGGCGGACAAAATTGATCTTTCTGTACATTACGATGAAGTCGGAAATTTAATCTTACGCCGTGTAGGTCGAAATGAAAGTGCTTTACCGATTGTGATGGGGAGTCATCTCGATACACAGCCTAAAGGCGGTCGCTTTGATGGAATTTATGGCGTGCTGGCGGGCATGGAAGTTCTGCAGCGTTTGGCCGAAGAGAAAATCACCACCACTCATCCGCTTGAACTTGTGGTTTGGATGAATGAAGAAGGTGCTCGTTTTACCCCAGCGATGATGGGTTCTGCGGCTTTCGCGGGTGTCATTCCTAAACAACAAATTTATGACAGCACAGATAAGCAAGGTGTTTCAGTTTTTGCAGAATTGGTGCGTACAGGACAACTTGGCAATTATCCATTGGCTCGTCCATTCCAAGCCTATTACGAAGCACATATCGAGCAAGGTCCTGTACTGGAAAAAAACGAGATTTCGATTGGTGTGGTGACAGGTGGACAAGCGATTCTCTGGTTGGATGTTGAAACCAAAGGTCGAGCAGCACACGCAGGCACCACGCCAATGAGTATGCGTAAAGACACCATGGTCGGTACGGCTGAAATGATCGTGGCTTTAGAGCAATGCATTTTGGAACAATTTCCAGAAGGTTTGGTGACCTTTGGTGAAATGCAGGTCGCGAATTCGTCACGTAATACCATTCCTGGTCAAATCCAGTGGACCATTGACTTACGTAATCCTGATGATGCCGAGTTAAAAGCGATGGAACAAGCAACGCATAAACTGTTGCATTCATTAGCTGCACAAAGAGATTTAGAGATCAGCATTTCACAGCATTGGTTAAGCCCAGCGACCTATTTTGATCGTGCTTGTGTGGCAACCGTACAAGAGGCTGTGGATAGCTTGGGATATAGCAATCAGACCATCGTCAGCGGTGCAGGCCACGATGCAATCAATATTGCCAAACACTGCCCAACCACCATGATTTTTATTCCATGTATCAATGGGCTGAGCCATAACGAAGCCGAAGACATCTATGCGAACGATGCTGCACAAGGTGCCGATGTGTTACTCAATGCCATTCTAAATTATGACAGAAACTATGCTGCGCAAGATTCATCAGCGCATGCAGCAACCATTTAACAATTAAAGCCAATAGCGAAATGTAGGAAATGCAGACTTCTAAAAGAAGTACTGCGAATATTGAGGACGGACAACGATGAACTCTAAATTACCAGTAGAAATTGATATTCAAGATATCTGGCAAAAAGATAAAGACCATGTGATTCACCCATGGACAGATTTTTCGACATTTAAAGACGAAGGTTCTTTAATTATGTCTAAAGGTGAAAATGTCTATGTGTATGATGCACATGGCAATAAATACCTAGATGGTATCGGCGGCTTATGGTGTGTCAATGTCGGCTATGGACGTAAAGAAATTGCAGATGCGGTTGCTGAGCAAATTATGCAATTGCCTTATTACTCTCCATTTGGGCATCAAACGACTGCACCAGCAGCAAAGTTGGCTGCCAAACTGGCAGAGTTAGCACCGGGTAACTTAAACCATGTGTTCTATGGTTGTGGTGGTTCGGTTGCCAATGATACTGCCGTGCGTTTGATTCACCATTATTTTTATCAAATTGGCAAGCCATCTAAGAAAAAGCTGATTGCTCGTAAGGATGCTTATCACGGTAGTACTTATATCAGTATGACCTTAACAGGAATTGAAGCCGATCATGTTGGCTTTGAAATTCACAATCAACTGGTTCATCACGTTTCTTGCCCGAATCCATATCGCAAGCCTGAATCTCAATCGATGGAAGATTTCTGTAATGAAAAAGTGCAGGAACTGGAAGATACGATTTTGGAGTTAGGCCCAGATAACGTTGCAGCATTCTTTGCTGAGCCAATTATGGGTGCAGGCGGTGTGATTGTTCCACCAGAAGGCTACCATGCCAAGACCTTAGCTGTGTGTAAAAAGTACAACGTGCTGTATGTGTCTGATGAAGTAGTTACTGCATTTGGTCGTTTGGGGCATATGTTTGCTTCAGAGGCGGTATTTGGCATCGTTCCAGACATCATTACTTGTGCCAAAGGCTTGTCTTCAGGTTACTTGCCATTAGGTGCAACCATTATTTCTGATGAAATTTATGATGCGATCAGCAAGCCACATCATGAAGGTGGTCTGTTAACCCATGGTTTCACTTATTCAGGTCATCCAGTGAGCTGTGTTGCTGCACTGAAAAATATTGAAATCATTGAAAAAGAAAATATTTGTGAGCATGTGCAAGACATGGGCACTTATTTTGAGCAACAGTTAAAAACCTTGGCTGATCTTGAAATCGTCGGTGAAGTACGTGGCAAAAAATTCATGATGTGTATTGAAAACTTACGTAATAAACAAACCAAAGAACTGTTTGATCGTTCGGTGGGTGTTGGAAAACGTATTGCCAATCACTGTCAAAAATTAGGCCTGATCGTACGCCCAGTTGGTCATATGAATGTGTTGTCGCCACCGCTGATCTTGACCCGTGAGCAAGTTGATTTTGCAGTAAAGACTTTACGACATGCGATTCAAAATACCATTCAAGAGCTAAAAGCCGAAGGGCATCTATAAACTGAAAGATCAGTGTTTATTCCTCTTAATTCCAGCTTGTCCTCAGGGGTGAGCTGAGCTCCTCAAGCTAAAATCAGAGGGTGAGGGGGAAATAGAAATAAAAGATATGGACCGAAATGGCTGAGTAATAATGGTTTATACCATTGCGGAGCAGTTCTGAAGTTCTTGTAATCAGAACACTTCAAATGGTTGGATGAGCTGAAGGCGAGTAAGCAGATGAAGAATTATATCAATGGCAAGTGGCAGGCAACTACAGGCACATCACAAATTGCGGTGATTAACCCGAATAATGAAGAGCAGATTCTTCATTTTACCGCTGCTTCTACAGATGATGTTGATGCGGCGGTCAATGCTGCCAATCAGGCGTTCGATGCGTGGAGTACGACCACGCCTCAACAACGAGCAGAATGGTTAAACAAAATCGCTGACCAGCTTGAAACTGAGAAAACTAGACTGATTAAACTTTCGCATAAAAATAATGGCAAGTCATCTGAGCAAGCACAGGTGGATGTTGATAATAGTATCAAGTGCTATCGCTATTATGCGGATTTAGTGCAGAACATGGCGTTTAGTCAAACCACACAATGTGAAGACGGGACTGAACTTACCCATCAACAGAACCCTGTGGGTGTGGTTGCACTGATTACGCCGTGGAATTTTCCGTTAATCACCAGTGCATGGAAAATTGCACCTGCGCTAGCAGCGGGTTGTAGCATTGTTTTTAAACCGTCTGAACTGGTGCCATTACCTGAATATGCTTTTACTGAAATTTTAGATCAAATCCAGTTTCCACAAGGGGTGTTTAACCTGATTCTTGGGGATGCTGTTGCAGCGCAACATTTGGTGGTACATGCAGATGTTCAAAAAGTCTCATTTACGGGCAGCACTGAAGTCGGAATTCATGTGATGCAGGCTGCTGCACCCTCTGTCAAACGTATGACTTTGGAACTTGGTGGAAAATCACCGATTTTAATTCTGGAAGATGCTGATTTAGATGAGGCAGTCGATAAAGCTTTAGGTGGAATGTTCTATAACAGCGGTCAAATGTGTTCTGCGACGTCACGCTTATTGGTGCATCAATCCATTGCTGAGCCTTTCTACCAAAAACTGAAATTAGCCGTGGAGTCAATGCAGCTTGGCACGGATCTTACTGGGCCATTGGCGATGGGACCGATGACCACGCAAAAGCAATTCAATAAAGTGCATGAATATTTAAGCATTGCGCAGCAAGAGAAACTTCAAGCATTGATTGATTTGAATCAAATTGCTTTACCGAACAAAGGTTTCTTTATCCGACCACATGTATTTATTGATGTGCCTACTGAGAGTCGACTTTGGAAAGAAGAAATTTTTGGTCCTGTGATGTGCTGCCGTAGTTTTGCAACCGAAGATGAAGCCGTGCGTCTCGCCAATGATTCTGAATTTGGTTTGGCTGCAACGATTATAACGGGTTCTGTGCAACGCGGAAAAAATATCGCCAAACGCTTGCGTTCTGGTCATATCTGGATCAATTCATTCCAAATGATTCAACCCGGCTCATTGTGGGGTGGTTTCAAAAAGAGTGGCATTGGACGTGAACTCGGTGAGTCCGGGATTCAAAGTTATTTAGAGGAAAACGTAATCACGATCTAATCCATTTTTAACAGGTTATTGAATCGAGAAAGGGACTTCACTTTTCAATACAACGCCAACTTGGTGAAAAAACAATGCACTAAACAGTGTTTGCATTGATGCAGGAGAAATATGCATGGAAAGCGAGAATAATCGGAAAGGACTTTCACTTTGGCAAGTCGTTGTCATTGGTGTGGCTTATATGGCACCCGCAACGGTATTTGATACCTTTGGTATTATTTCCAGAGTGACAGAAGGACGTGTCCCACTGGCCTATGTTTTGGCGTTAATCGCAATGTTGTTAACGGCTTTCAGTTATGCTCGTTTTAGTAAATTATCGCCAAAATCAGGTTCTGCCTATACCTATACAACGGAGACCTGTGGCAAGACTGCGGGATTTTTTGTGGGTTGGTGTTCGCTGATTGATTATCTGCTGATCCCGCTGGTCAATGTGCTATTGGCGTCTTTCTATCTGAATGCATTGATGCCTGATATCTCCTATACCGGATGGGTGATCATTATGGTGGGGCTGTTAACCCTGATTAACAGTTTCCGAATCAATATTCTTGCCAATTTTAGTTTCGTATTTATTGCTGCCACGATTGCAATGATGCTGGTGTTTATCTTTTTGGTGGTCACAGGCATTGGTAACTCTCAGGGCTATGGCAGTGTGATGACGCTCACACCACTGTTTAATGGTAATCCTGAATATCTGACTTTACTCACAGGTGTTTCACTGGTTTGTTTCTCATATTTAGGTTTCGATGCTGTTTCTACCTTGGCCCATGAAAGCAAGAATCCAACCAAGACCATTCCACGCGCAATCATACTCACCACGGTATTGGGCGGTATTATTTTTATTACCGTCTCTTGGTTTGTGCAATTGTCTTTCCCATCACTGGACCAGTTTAAAAATCCAGATGAAGCTTTACCTGAAATTGCACTGTATGTCGGTGGGGTATTCTTCCAATCTGCATTGTTGACCGTACAAATTATGAATGCATTTGCGTCAGGTTTAGCCTCGCATGCCAGTGCATCTCGGTTGCTTTATATCATGGGACGCGATGGGGTATTTAACCAAAAAGTCTTTGGTTCAGTGAATGCCAGATTAGGCACACCTTTATATTCGATCTTTTTTGTCGGCATGATTTCGTTGCTGGCGATTGTCGTGGACTTAGCAACAGTGGTGAGTCTGGTGAGCTTTGGTGCCTTGATTGCCTTTACCATGGTGAACTTTTCGGTATTTATGAAATTTTTCGTAATCCGCAAAGAACGAACTGGATTTAAAAATATTTTCTTTAATTTATTGCTGCCATTGGCCTCAGTGCTGTGTTTGTTAGGTTTGTGGTTACACCTCGAAAAATCAGCATTGCAGTTTGGTGGGATATGGCTCGTCACAGGTATCTTGCTGCTACTCTATAAAAAATTGAGAAAGCAACCGATCTCCTTTGGCGCAACCACCTAATAAAGCCGAAGACTTACTGAGTTAATCATTTACTGCTAAGGATTTAAAAGCTGTGGAAAAACAGAATATGCAACAAACAATGAATACACCGAACCAAGATGGTTTTCAGATGCCGGGCGAATGGTCGCCTCAAGAAGCAGTATGGATGATTTGGCCTTATCGTACCGATAACTGGCGCGCCAATGGCCAACCAGCTCAACAGGCTTTTGCTCAAGTTGCAGCAGCAATTGCTCAAACTACACCTGTCCTTATGGCAGTTCCATCTGCTGAAATGGATAAAGCCCGTCAAGTCATGCCAGCGCAAGTGACATTGGTTGAAATGGAAAGTGATGATGCTTGGACGCGTGATACGGGGCCAAGTATTGTCAAGAATGCCGGCGGAGAGCGAAAAGGGATTAATTGGGTGTTTAATGCGTGGGGTGGCGAAAATGGAGGTTTGTACTTTCCATGGGACCAAGATCAATTGATTGCTAAACAGATTTCAGCACGACATGATCTTGAAACCTATTCAACCTCTCTCATTTTAGAAGGTGGTGCGATTCATGTTGATGGTGAAGGGACATTACTGACAACAGCCGAGTGTTTGCTCAATCCAAACCGAAACCCAAATCTGACTCAGACTGAAATTGAGAATACCCTTACAGAATGTCTCGGCGTAAGCCATTTTATTTGGTTACCTGAAGGCGTATTTAATGATGAAACGGATGGGCATGTCGATAATATGTGCTGTTTTGTCCGTCCAGGGGAAGTTGCATTGCATTGGACCGATGATCCTAATGATCCCCAATATCCACGATCTGTCGCAGCATTAACGGTGCTTGAAAATACCAAAGATGCACAAGGGCGAAATTTAAAGGTATGGAAGTTGCCATCACCAGGACCTTTATATGCCAGTGAAAATGAAACAATTGATGTTGAAAAGGGCAATGCCATTGAACGTTTTGAAGGTAATCGTTTAGCAGGCTCATATGTGAATTATCTGATCAGTAATCGACAGATTATTTTCCCGTTACTGGATCAGCGTACAGATGAACAAGCCAAGGCGATCTTCCAGCAGATGTATCCTGATTATTTAATTACCGGTGTACCAGCACGTGAGATTTTATTGGGTGGTGGCAATATTCACTGTATTACGCAGCAGATTCCAGCATAAGTAGTAGGAAAGACAGCTATAGCGGATTTTAATATAGCTGTCTTTATATTTTCTCTATTTATTTTGGTGTGGCATAATTAATATTCTGCTTAGTATGTGTTTAATCATATCTATTTAATTTTATTTTTCAATTTCAATTTAAATTTTTCCTCATATGTCTGGTTTGTAATCCTAAATTGATAAGAAATATTATGTTTTGTTGTTTTTAAAACTTTTCTGCTCTAGCGTAATAATATCTAAAACTTAATATCTTTAGATGGATTTAAAATATGAGTGCAGATGTTTTAGAAACAAATAATTTAATACCGACATTAGCAACACCAAATACAGGCGTTATCATTACTGGTGGTGCTTCAGGTATTGGTCTTGCTGTTGCAAAGGCTCTAGCTGCAGTAGGGAGACCCATTGCGATTTGGGACATTAATTTAGAAAAAGCGAAAAATAGTGCTGCCAAAATATCAGAACAATTCAATGTGAAAGCCATCGGGATTGGGATTAATATTATGGATGTGGAAGCGTACGATGATGCAATCGAGACGAGCCGTAATGCACTTGGATGTCTTGGTGGCTTGGTGCATTGCGCAGGTATAGTAGACACGGGCTCCTTAGAAGGCATCACCTTAGATACATGGGCCGCAGGAATTGATACGCATTTAAGACCTTTAGCATTTTTAAGCCAAAAACTGTATCGTGATTTCACATCGAATCAAGGCTCTGCAATTGTGACGATTGCTTCCATTAACGCAACACTTGGTAATGCGATTAATCCAATTTACACTGCAGCAAAAGGTGGAATGTTATCACTGGTACGCTCTTTAGCGGATCGATTAGCACGAGATAATATTCGCATTAACTCAGTATCACCTGGTCAAATTCATACTCCGATGGTGCAGGCTTCATTGGATTCACTTCCAGAAAACTTTTTCGAAAAACGTATTCTATTGGGTCGTTTAGGCCAACCGGAAGAAATTGGTCGTGTGGTCAGATTCCTTCTATCAGATGAAGCGAGTTATATCACTGCAGCAGAAATTGTGGTTGATGGAGGCAATATTTCATCTCAGCGTGGATAGCCAGTACCAGATGTCTGTAGCTTCATTTAAGCTACAGACTACAACTAAATTTAACTGGCAAGTTTTAAAGTAATGACACCCGTGACAATGACGCCGACATAAAAAAACTTCTCCACGCTTTTTCGTTCACCCCAAAAGAAAATGCCCATTAAAATGGTACCGATCACACCGATCCCTGTATAAACAGCATAGGAAATTGAAACATCAATGTTTTTCATCGCCATATGTAATAAAAACAGCGAAGCTGAGAGTGACACAATGTAGAGCGGAATCGCAGTTCGGTATTTTTTATGGATCAGATCACGAATACTTTTCACGACAAATATTTCTAATATCCCAGACGCAATTAACAATAGCCAGCTCATGCTTTAGTCTCCGATCTGTTTTAATTTGACCACACCAATAATGATCATCACAATTGCAATCACGGAAATAAAATTAACTGGATTCTCAATAATATAAGTGTCAAACAGGAAAGTTCCTAAGGTTCCAAGAACAACAAAAAATACATAGGCATAAGAGGGCTTCATTTTTTTTGCTGCTAGGAATAAAAATAGGAAACTTCCAACAATAAAGAAAACTGTAAATGACCATTCAAATAAGCTTCGAGAATACTTCAGGCCAATGGCCCAAAGTATTTCGAATGAACTCGCAATGAATAAATATAACCAAGCCATAAGAACTCACCGTAAGTAGATTAATGAACAAATAAGCAATCCATGCAGATGCTATTTTGGAATTTGCTGGGTGATACAATGAATATTACCGCCACCCAATAAGATTTCTCTCGCAGACACGCCAGTAATTTGATAATCAGGATACATTTTGTGGAACAACATATAGGCTTGATCATCAGTTCTTTCATCCAATAAAGGGAAAATAATCTGTTGATTACTGATCAGATAGTTTACATAAGAGCCTGCTAAACGATTACCTTCAAAACGTTCAATGGCATTGCCTTTTTCAACATCAATCGTTTCATTTTCACTGGCATACAAAGGCCCAGGTGATGGTAACTTCCATACTTTCAGCTTTCTGCCTTTTGCATCGGTTACAGATTCGAGGATGTTTAATGCTTGTCTCGAACTTTCATACTGTGGATCATTCTGATCATCAGTCCAATGCAAGGCCACTTCACCTGGACGGACAAAGCAACACATGTTGTCGATATGCCCATCGGTTTCATCGTTATACACACCTAATGGCAACCAAATGAATTTCTCAATGCCGAGCAAAGTGGATAATTCATGTTCAATTTGTGCTTGAGTTAGATTTGGGTTTCGATTTGGATTGAGCAAACACTCGGCTGTTGTCAGTAATGTCCCTTCACCATCAACATGAATCGCACCACCTTCTAAAACCATGCTTGACTGATGTAATGGGATGGAATGAAATTGGGCAACTTGGCTGGCGACTTCAAGATCTTTATCCCAATTGGAATATAAGCCGCCATTTTCTCCACCCCATGCATTAAAGACCCAATCGACAGCGACCTTATTACCTACTGGATCTTTCACGATGGTTGGCCCAGTGTCTCTCATCCATGCATCATCAGTTTCAACTTCAACCAATGTGACATGCGAAGGAATCGTGGCTTTTGCCTTATTCATTTCAGCATGAGGAACAGCCATAAACACGGGGGTAGTTTTAGAAATCGCTTCAGCGACTTTGGCAAATGCTTGCTGTGCAGGTAATGCACCTTGTCTCCAGTTATCGGTACGATACGGCCAAATCATCCAAACGGATTGTTGTGGCATCCATTCAGCGGGCATTTTATACATATGATTTTTCATTTGCTTAAACTTCATATCAGGCTTCATTGATCTGATATTAGTTCACATATTTTGAATGTTAAATAAAGGAGCTATCAGTTTTTTTGAAATCTCAATATTTAAATACTAGTTAAATTGCATATTCAAATAAAACTAATGTATAAAATAAATAAAAATATGAATGATTTGCTGTGAGTGCTACTGTTCATAAGAAATGATTTATTAGGTAAATAGTAAAAAATCAGGCATGAAGAAATGACCCAAAATGTATAGAAAAGTGAAAAAGTAGACCACTATCTGGCTTTGTTATTAACAAGGTTTTTGTAAAATGGCATTAATGAAAATACGTAAATTTTGGTTAGAAATATATAATTGTTCGTGTTGTATGTTTTTCGATCCGAATTTTACTTTTAAATTACAAGTGGCCTATAAGCATCAGTGGATGCCAGAATTTTGTGTAATTATTAAAATATTGTTGAATTTATTCGTAGTGATAGTGCTAGATGGTTATATTTTATTTTATGGGGTATTTGTCCTAATCTGTTTTTATTTTATGTTTTATTTGTTGGTTCGGTGTTTAGAGTGTTTTTCGTATAAAGAAAAGACTGTACTGTTAATTTATTAGGGTTTTTATGTCCACTCAATCAGCTTAATTTTTAATATGATCTTCCTTTTGTTCTTGAGAATTGATAGTGAAGAAATGGGTGTGTAAGAATTGTGGTTTATATAAGAAAGTTATTCCAAGTCATATTAAGTCAGGGCGAAAAGTTTTTTTTATACATGATGCTGATAATATCGGTAAATTCAATAAAATAATAAGCAAAGGGACTGTTGTTAGCCGTAATCAAGATGTTTTGATTATATTAAGTGAAAGCGTTTTATTCATGATTAAAGATAGCGATGTCTATCCAGAAGATGCTCCAGTATATTTTGTTTATAACATGTTCGGTACTTGTGAGTGTTAATTGATGTCGCGATTTTATTTTCAGTAATGTCATGGTTTTTATATGCTTTTATCTAGATTTGATTGGCACAAAAAGTCAAAAAATAAAAGCAGTGTCAAGATATATCAAAGGGGGACTCTATAATTACAATAGTGCCGAAATTCTGATGAAGAGATGGGGTAGATCACAAGTCATCTAGATTACGATTTATATATTTAATGCTGCCGCCTCATATTCAAATAATTTTCGGGAGATAGCTCAAAAGGATGATGTCAAATGCCTAAATCTGTTGTGATGAAACAAAGCTTCAATGCACCTGTAGACCTCATTTTTCATATATTTTCTAAACATCGTACTTTTAATACTGTGTTATGGCCGCTGCAATCGGTTGTGATTAAGACCTCTGAGGATGAACATAATACGGATGGCGTTGGTTCAATACGAAAGATGGGGCTTGGTGTACTGAAACCGATTCAAGAAGAAATCACGCACAGTTTGCCCAATCAGATGATTGAATATCAAATGATCAAGAATTGCTTTTTTACTTACCATTTAGGACGTTTGGAGTTTGAAGAATCAGATGGACGTACCCATTTGACCTATACCATCTGGTTGGAGAGCAAAGTCCCATTACTCACAGAAATAAGCTTAATGCAGCTAAAGCTATCCGCAACGCGTGGGTTAAAGAAAATTGCAACCCAAATTAATCAATTTCAGATTAAAGCCCTATAGTGAAATGAATACAAAATAGAAAACAACATTGGTTTGATCAGGATACGCTACAGTAATTGTCGTATGAGTAAATCAATAGATTCGAAGCGAGATTGTGTTCAAGGAGAAAAACAATGGACGTAATGGGTAAGACCATCATTATTACGGGAGCTTCAAGTGGAATTGGTGAACAGGCCGCAATGCAACTGGCACAAGCTGGTGCTCAGGTCTGCCTGATTGCGCGTCGTTTAGATGAGTTGCAACGAATTCAAAGCACAATTCAGGCACAAGGCGGGCAAGTCTCCATTTATCAGGCCGATTTGACTGATGGAGAACAAGCACAAAGCTGCATCGCTCAGATTTTAGCTGAACATCAGAAAATTGATGTTTTGGTGAATAATGCGGCCCGTTCCATTCGCCGTCCGATTCTTGAATCACTAGATCGTCTTCATGACTACACGCGTACCATGCAGATTAATTATTTTGCAGCAGTGAATTTGACGCTGGGTTTATTGCCGCATTTCTTAGCCAATGGCGCAGGGCATATTGTCAATATATCGACCATGTCTACTCAAGTGCCAATTCCATTATTCTCGGCTTATCTCGCTAGTAAATCTGCACTAGAGTCCTTTTCCCGTTCATTATCTATGGAACTAAAAGGTAAAGGCATTGACGTCAGTATTGTGTATTTTCCGATGGTGCGAACACCGATGTCATCCAAGACCGCAATCTACAAACACATGAAAATGTTGGATACACCTGCTGCTGCGGGCTGGATTGTAAAAGCGATCCAAAATAAATCCTATCGTGTCAGCAGTAAAACAGGCTTGGTTGCCAATGCGGTATTGAATACCGTACCCACATGGATGATGAATTTGTCTCGTCCTTTATTTGATGCGATGGATAAACGTTTAAAAAATAAATTAAAGACCGATCAATCGTGATGATTGAGGTATGAAAATCTGAGAAAAAAGCAGCTAAAGCTGCTTTTTTCCTTATCTTTTAATAGATAAATTTAGAAATCTTATCTGCACTCTGAATCACTGTATCGGCAATTTCATTTCTAAAATAATGTTCATCATAGCTGCCTAAAGGACAACTGACTGAGAGTACCGCCGCCATTTTATGAGTGGATTGTTTAAAAATCGGTGCAGCACAAGCCGCCATATCGTGATTGTAATGTCCCCAACTGACCATGGAGCGTTGAGTTTGAACAAAACTAAGGCGTTGTAACAGCTCCTTGAGATTTTTTGGGGTGAGTTCTGAGAATGTATCCCATTGATTAAAGTTTTTATAACGGTCACGAATTTCCGTTTCGCTAAGATCGGCCAGCATCATTTGCCCAATTACAGTGGCATGTGCAGGCCAGCGCGTGCCTAAACCAATATTGCTGGTAAAGGTGCCATTCGATTGAATGTTATTAATAAAAACAATATGGGTGCCTTCCAAAATGGATAAATGCACAGCCAGTTGAGTTTGATCACGCAGTTCTTTCATCAACGGTGTGGCTAAATCTAATAAGGATTGTTTAGACAAACTATTAAAGCCGAGTTCCATCACCTTCGAATCGAGTGCATAGGTCTTTTGTGACGCTTTGCGTAGAAAGCCGCATGATTCCAGCGTGTAGATCAGTCGAAAGGCACTGGAACGGTTTACATCGAGAACTTCGGCAATTTCAGTGATGGTCATTTCTTGGGTTTGTTGATTAAAGGCTTGCAAAATTGCTAAGCCACGCACTAAGCCAGGGACTAAATAGCGATCATCATTTTTTGTGAGTTCAGATTCTTGAGAGTCTGTTTCAATGCTTGAATTCATCAGTTTAATTTCCCTAAAAAAAACGTAAGTCATAAAAATTTAATTTTCTTAGGATTCTATTCTAACTGCAAAGCATAATTAAAAGATAGTTTTATATATGAAACAAAATTTCTCAAGTAAAACGTAAAATAATGTGTAGTAAATATCAAATTAATGATTTTTAAAGATTTATATTGTTTGACATAAAAAACAGCATAGGAGTATTCTTTATTAAAGTTTGTTATATCAAATATTGTTTTATATATAAAACAAATGAGGATGCAAGGATGAGTTGGATCTCAGTTTGTCAGCAAGACGACGTTACCGAAGATGAGCCGAAAGCCATAGAAGTCGACGGTAAAAAAATTGGCGTATTTTTCATCGATGACAATTATTTTGCCATTGAGAATGTTTGCCCGCATGCCTTTGCCTTACTTACAGAAGGCTTTATTGAAGATCAAACCGTGGAATGTCCATTACATGAGGCCATTTTTGATATTCAAACAGGTGCGTTGAAAAGTGGACCAGGGTGCCGCGATTTATGTACTTATCCAGTACGTGTTGAAGGGCAGGACGTTCAAATTCAACTATAAGTCTTATTTATAAGGATGGAATCTCATGGAAACATTTAATAAGAAGCTAGCGAACTGGATTCATGCCACGCCAGCGACTGAAGCAGGGATTAACAATATCCAGATACCAGGTCAAGCAGAACTTCTGATTTGGCAAACGCGCTATAAAGAGCCAACGGTCTATGAGCAAGATTTTGTTCAATACTTAATTAAAGCCTTTGCAGCAGGCATAACAGAACTTGGTGATTTAGTGCAGTCTTTAAATCAACAAGGCTTTCGTTGTGAATCTGGTGAGCTTTGGACTTCTGAAACCTTCTCAGAAGAAATGCAACGTTTAGGTTATTAATTCAAGGAAGAATAGTGATGAACGCAGCAGTATCAGTAACACCAAGTGTAGAAGAATATTTGGATTTGGGTTTACGCGACCAATGGCATCCAGTGCTAGCAAGTTGGGAAGTAGCGGCTAATCCTGTCGGAATTACCCGTTTAGGCGAAAATATTGTGGTTTGGCGTGATGCAGAAGGTCAGGTCCATGCCTTAGAAGATCGCTGTCCGCATCGTGGCGCTCGTCTTTCTTTGGGTTGGAATCTGGGTAATCGGGTTGCTTGCTGGTATCACGGTGTCGAAGTTCGCCATGATGGCGTGGTGGAAGATGTGCCTGCGGTACATGACTGTCCAATGAAAGGCACATCATGTGTCAAAAGCTATCCAGTGATTGAGCAACATGGTGCCATTTTCATGTGGTTTGGGATTGATGCCAATGAAGCACCGAAGCCATTAGATTTTCCTGAACAACTGGCAAGTGAAGAGTGGAGTTCATTCTTGTGTCAGGCGGACTGGAAAGTGAATCACCAGTACGCAATTGATAATGTCATGGACCCGATGCATGGTAGTTATTTGCATTGCACATCACATTCAATGGCGGAAGGTGACCGTACTGCTGAAATGAAACACCGTTCAACACCAAATGGTTTTGTTTTTGAAAAAGAAGGTCAAATCGGGGTCAATTTTGACTGGGTTGAATATGCCAATACTGGTGCAAGCTGGTTACGTCTCTCAATCCCGTATCGTAAAGATTTTGGTCCAGGCGGTGAGTTCTGGATTGTAGGTTATGCGACCCCAATTGATGCCAACAATACCCGTGTATTTTTCTGGCGCTGCCGTAAAGTCAGTGGCTGGCAACGTAATGTTTGGCGTTTCTTGTATCGTAACCATTTAGAAAAATTGCATTGGGATGTGTTGGAGCAGGATCGGATTATTTTAGAAAATCTTGCACCGAATGCACGTCAACACGAATTCCTTTATCAACATGATGTCGGTCTTTCTCGTTTACGCCGTTTAATGAAAAAAGAAGCGGAAAAACAGTTAAAGAAAATTGCCGCACTCAATAGCTCAAACCGTATTGAAATGCAGGAACAAGTTCATGGTTAATGTCGCATTGTTGCAGGACAAAAAAGTCCTTGTCACCGGTGCGGCAAGAGGCTTGGGACGAGACTTTGCTCAGGCCATTGCAGAAGCAGGTGCCCAAGTGGTGATGGCAGATGTCTTGACCGATCTGGTGCAACAAGAAGCTGTTGCTTTGCAAGGACAAGGTTTAAGCGTTGATGCAGTCACCATTGACCTTACAAATGCGAACTCGATTGAACAGGCGGTTCAACAAGCAGCTAAAAGTATGGGTGGCATGGATGGCTTAGTGAATTGTGCGGCACTGGCAACCAATGTGGGTGGCAAAAGCATGATGGATTATGACGCTGATCTTTGGGATCGGGTGATGAACATCAATGTGAAAGGCACGTGGTTGGTGACCAAGGCATGCGTGCCTTATCTCAAGCTGTCTCAGGCCGGCAAGATTATTAATGTCGCTTCGGATACTGCTTTATGGGGCGCGCCGAATCTGATGGCCTATGTGGCGAGTAAAGGGGCATTGACTGCGATGACACGTTCAATGGCCAGAGAACTTGGACCATTCAATATCTGTATTAACACGCTATCACCAGGTTTAACTTTGGTTGAAGCAACAGCTTATGTGCCGCAAGAGCGCCATGATTTATATGTCAACGGTCGTGCGATTCAACGTCAGCAATTACCACAGGATTTGAACGGAACAGCCCTTTATTTACTATCAGATTTGTCCTCGTTTGTGACTGGACAAAATATCCCAGTAAATGGCGGTTTTGTCTTTAATTAAGGAGTCATCTCATGATTACAGGGATTGAGATTTTAAAGTTTGGCGTTGAAGACAGAGCGGCTTCGAATAAGTTTTTGGCAGATTTTGGGCTTAAGCAAAGCCAGTCGGATATTGAAGGGACGGATCTTTACCAGACACAAAATGGCAGCAAGATCTATTTATTTGATTGTGATGATCAACGTCTACCCCCTGCAATTGAATCAGGTTCAACCTTACGTGAAGTGACTTGGGGTTTAGATGATGCAACACAGGATTTGGCAAATTTAGCATTAACGTTAAATGATGTTGATGGCTTTCAAGCCAGTGTTGATTTAGTGCAATGTGTAGATCCGAATGGCATGACCATTCGTTTCCAAAAGAGCTTTACGCAAGAGCTGCCTGCTTTAAAAACCGAAGGCATTAACCAATATGGCAATGTACAACGTGTCAATGCAGCCAGTCCTGTATATGACAAAGGACAACCTGTTGCGATTGGTCATGTGGTGTTTTTCACCCCAGATCTAGCAAAGACTGAAAATTTCTATCGTGAGAAACTCGGTTTTTATTTATCTGATGCCTATCGCAATCGTGGCGCATTCTTGCGTTGCCGTGGTAAAGGTTTTCATCACGACCTGTTCTTACTTTCGGTGCCAAATAAACCAGCTGGACTCAATCACGTGGCATTCGTGGTTCGTGATATTCACGAGGTAATTGGTGGCGGATTGCACATGAACCGTTCTGATTGGTCAACCTTTATTGGTCCAGGTCGTCATCCGATTTCTTCGGCTTATTTCTGGTATGTCAATTCACCACTTGGTGGCGCGTTTGAGTATTACACCAATGATGACTACCTGACCGAAGAATGGCAGCCACGCATCGAAGAACATCGTCTGGAACTCTTTACAGAATGGGCGATTGAAGGCGGTCTGGATGATCATACCCGTCGTCAGGTTAAACCTGCATAAGTACAGATCAGGCAGGGAGAACAAGCTATGGAAAGAATCGTAATTGTTGGTGCAGGACAAGCAGCAGGTTGGGCAGTCAGTACTTTGCGCCAGAATGGATATTCAGGTGAAATTCATGTGGTCTCAAATGAAGACCGTGTGTTTTACGAACGCCCACCATTGTCAAAACAGGTGCTTTCAAAAGAAGCCACTTATGAAAGCTTGCATCTGTTTTCTCCAGAGCAGGTGCAGGCTTTTAATATCCAGTGGCATAAACCTGCGCTAGCAACGCAAGTGGATCGCCAGCAGAAACAAGTGGTTCTGGAAAGCGGTCAGGTTTTACCGTATGACAAATTGTTGATTGCCACAGGCAGTCGAGCACGTGTTCCAGTCAATACTTGGCAGTTTATTCCCAATGTGGTGACTTTACGCAATGTTCAGGATTGTGAGCGCTTGGCTGAAATCTTGCAGCATTCGCAAAAGTTAGCCGTGATTGGTGGTGGCTGGATCGGGTTGGAAATTGCGGCGACGGCACGTAAACAAGGCAAAGAAGTTCATATTTTTGAATATGGAGATCGATTATGTGCACGTAGTGTCAGTCCAGATGTCTCTGAGTTCTTGAAAAACATGCATGAGCAGCAGGGCACCCAGATTCATTTAGACAGTAAAAATTTGCATTTGATTGAAGCGGGTCAGCAAAAAGTTGAAGTGGTCAATCATCCGAATGCAAGTGAGCTGTTTGATTGTGTCGTTGTAGGTGCTGGTGCGGATATAGCCAAAGAATTGGGCGTGAATGCGGGTTTGGATGTAAAAGATGGCATCGTGGTGAATGGTTTTGGTCAAACCTCAGATCAAGACATTTATGCCGCAGGTGATGTTGCGATTCATCCGGGGCTTGGCTATTGCATCCAGTCATGGGCCAATGCACAGAATCAGGCCATTGCTGCTGCAAAATCGATGTTGGGAATAGCGACTGAATATAGCGATATTCCGTGGTTATGGTCAGATCAGTATCATTTCAATATTCAGATTTTAGGTACTTATCAACCTGAAAAAACAGGGCAGATTGTTGTTCGAAAAAGCGCAGATGATCAATGCAGCTACTTGTACTTAGATGATCAAAACCGTTTGTTGAACATGATCGCTATCAATGATTCAAAACTGGTCAAACTGGCAAAGCGCTGGATGCAGTCGAATACCGTGTTAGACCCAAACTTATTAGCAGACCCTGAATTTAATGTAATGAAACTCAAACCATAAACCTTAGGGGCTGTTGACCTTTCAGCTATCGCAAGTATTTGTGAAATATCAACAGCCCTAAATCCGGTTCATGACTCAATCGAAGGAATGAAGTATGAGTAATGAAGAGAAAAGTGGATTAAAGCATTGGGTTCCTGCTTTCGTCCTGATGGTGTGTGTCGTACTGGCATTCTTCGACAAAATTAGTATTGCGGTGTTATTTGCTGACCCGCACTTTCAAGGTGCGATGGGGATTGCAGAAAACAAAGCCAAGCTCGGGTGGTTGATGACCAGCTTCTTGCTGGCCTATGGGTTCTCCTCGGTGTTTTTAAGCTTTCTGGGCGATATTTTCAATCCGAAGAAAATGCTGTTCTGGAGTGTCGCATCGTGGGGCATCTTAATGTTCTGTATGGGCTTTACCACCAACTATACCGGCATGTTGATCCTGCGCGTTTTGCTTGGTCTGGCTGAGGGACCATTGTTTGCACTGGCCTACGCCATCGTAAAACAAACCTATACCGACCGCCAGCAAGCACGTGCTTCGACCATGTTCCTGTTAGGAACCCCAATTGGTGCATTCCTCGGTTTTCCAATTACCGCCGCAGTGCTTGCGAAGCACGACTGGCATACCACCTTCTTTGTGATGTCAGGTTTAACGGTCATTGCATTACTGGCGATTGCATTTGGTTTACGTAATTTACAGCTCAAGAAAACCATCGAACTGGAATCGACCAGCAAACGCGTCAATTTCAAAGGCCATATTCACAACACCAAAATTCTATTGCAGAACCGTGCATTTTGGTTGGTGTGTATCTTCAATATTGCATTGATGACCTATCTCTGGGGCCTAAACAGTTGGGTACCTTCTTATCTGATTCAGGATAAAGGCTTTAACCTCAAAGAGTTCGGTGTTTATTCAAGCTTTCCATTCATTGCCATGCTGATTGGTGAAGTGATTGGTGCATTCCTGTCTGACAAGTTGGGCCGCCGTGCTGTTCAGGTCTTCAGTGGTTTATTGGTGGCAGGCATCTTTATGTATGTCATGGTCATTATGACTGACCCAATTCTCGTTATCGCTGCTATGTCTTTAAGTGCCATGGCTTGGGGCTTTGGTGTTGCAGCAGTATTCGCTTTACTTGCCCGTGTCACAACTGCCGATGTTGGTGCAACTGCGGGTGGAATTTTCAATGGAATGGGTAATTTTGCCAGCGCAATTGCGCCTGTTCTGATCGGCTACATCGTGATGCAAACCCACAGTTTTAATTTAGGAATTACCTTCTTGGCAGCCGTTGCCGTGATCGGATCGTTCTTCTTAGTTCCTTTATTAAAACGTTATTAATCAAAATATTGAACAAAATCTGGGAGTTAAAACATGACTACTCAACAATTCGAATCATGGACACAACCTGAAGGTACAAATTTACAAGATTGGTTGAATACCCGTATCGCACGCTTTGAAACACGTAAATATGATTTTGATGCTTTGAAGTTCCAAGCGGACTATGACCCGAAATATCGCCGTGCACAAATGCGTTATATGGGTACTGGTGCAACCGGTGTGGTCAATGATGGCAATACTGTTCCAGCTGAAAACTTTACCTTCTCAACCATGGTTTTACCTGCGCAATGTGAAGGGCCTTTGCATATTCATCACGATGTGGAAGAAGTGTTTTTCATGTTGCGTGGCGAGATTGACCTGTTCATTGAACATAACGGTGAAAAGTTCGAGACCAGACTGAAAGAGCGTGACTTAATTTCGATTCCACCGGGGATTTATCGTGGCTTATTTAATCCGGGTCAGGAAGATGCCTTGATGTGTGTGATGTTGGGTGCTGGTAAACCGACCATTCCGAACTATCCACCTGAGCATCCACTGTCTCAAATCAAACGTTAATCCGATTGATTAGAGCCAAATACAAGGAATGACATGATGACACTGATTGAGAACTTAGCGAAATACCCAGTGAAAACCGTTGCCGTAAATGGCGCTGTGCAAGCTTATCGTGAAGCAGGCCAAGGTCAGTCGCTAGTTTTATTGCATGGGATTAGCTCAGGTTCAGCATCCTGGATCAATCAGCTAGAGACACTCAGTCAGCATTTTCATGTCATCGCCTGGGATGCACCAGGTTATGGCTCATCCGATGGTTTAAACACAGATCAACCCAATGCAGCCGATTATGCGGAGCGAGTATTGGGCTTGATGGATGCGTTGAACATTTCAAAAGCCATTGTAGTTGGTCATTCATTGGGTGCCTTACAGGCCAGTGCTTTTGCCTATGTTTATCCTGAACGGGTACAGACTTTAGTGATTGCGAATGCGGCACAAGGTTATCAACGTTCCAATGAAGAGACCAAAGCACAGGTTTATCAAAAACGCCCGAATATGTTGCAAAGCTTGGGCAATGCAGGAATGGCTGCCAGCCGTGGACCGCATTTGATTTATAAACAAGACCCTCAGGCACTGGCTTTGGTCAGTGAGGTGATGGGGCAACTGACATTAGATGGTTTTACCCGAGCATCTTATTTGCTGGCGTATGACGAAATTCGAAATTATTTAACAGAACTTACTGTTCCTTGTGTGGTGATTGCAGGTGACAAGGATGGAATTACGCCTGCGCAAGCGATCAAGGAACTTGCTATAGAAATGCAATTGAGCCGATGTCATCTCATTACAGATGCAGGTCATCTGAGTTATGTCGATCAACCTGAACAGTTTAACGACATTGTTCTATCGGCACATTAAGACTTAAACGAGAGATATGGATATGAGCTTCCAAGTTGAAGGAAAAGTAGCAGTTGTAACAGGTGGCTCGTCAGGCATTGGTTTGGCTGCAGTCGAAATTTTAGTTGCAGAAGGTGCCAAGGTGGCATGGTGTGGTCGAGATGAGCAACGTCTAGCTTCATCAAAACTATATATTTTAGAAAAATATCCGCATGCCAATATCTTCACCAGTATCTGCAATGTTTTGGATAAAGAAGATGTAAAACGCTTTGCACAACAGGTCAATCAGAATCTAGGCAATGTCGACATGCTGATCAATAACGCAGGTCAGGGGCGTGTGTCTAATTTTGAAAATACACAAGACGAAGACTGGATGAAAGAAATTGAACTCAAGTATTTCAGTGTATTACATCCAATACGTGCATTTTTAAATGATTTAAAACATTCAGCCTGTGGCTCGATTACCAATGTCAATTCTTTGTTGGCACTACAGCCTGAACAGCACATGATTGCGACTTCATCTGCACGTGCAGGATTGCTGAATTTAACCCATTCTCTGGCACATGAATTTACCCAGTACGGTGTTCGTGTCAATTCAATCCTGTTGGGCATGGTGGAATCAGCCCAGTGGAAACGCCGTTTTGAAACCCGTTCAGATCCCAATGCGACTTGGGAACAGTGGACGGGCAATATTGCCAAGAATCGTGGCATTCCGATGCAGCGTTTAGGCAAACCTGAAGAACCAGCACGTGCTTTGGTGTTCCTAGCATCGCCTTTGGCATCGTATACCACAGGTTCGACACTGGATGTTTCTGGTGGATTTAACAAACATTTATAAGGTGTTCACATGAAACAGTTGATGATGATTGGTTTTGGAGCGATGGCGGCAGAAGTGTATGCCCACATGCCCCAAGACCTGCAACTTAAATGGATTGTGGTGCCTGCTCGCAGTGTCGAAAAAGTACAGGCGCAGGTCGCTGCTGATGTACAGGTGATTTCTTCAATCGATGAATGTCAGGGCACACCTGATTATGTGATTGAAGTGGCTGGTCAGGCTGCAGTGAAAGAACATGCACAAAAAGTCTTGGAAAAAGGCTGGACCATTGGCCTGATCTCTGTGGGCACTTTGGCCGATAACGAATTTTTATTTCAACTGAAAACGACGGCAGAACGACATGATGCGCATCTGCATTTATTGGCAGGTGCAATTGCCGGGATCGATGGGATCTCAGCGGCCAAAGAAGGTGGTTTGGAAAAGGTCACGTATAAGGGTTGTAAGAGTCCCAAAAGCTGGCGTGGTAGCTATGCGGAACAATTGGTCGATCTCGATCAGGTCAGTGAAGCAACGGTTTTTTTCCGTGGTACAGCCAGAGAAGCCGCTTTGAAGTTTCCAGCCAATGCCAATGTGGCAGCTACGATTGCACTGGCAGGACTGGGTATGGATGAAACTATGGTTGAACTGACGGTTGATCCAAGCATCAACAAAAACAAGCACACGATTGTGGCAGAAGGTGTATTTGGTGAAATGACCATTGAATTGGTCGGTGTGCCATTAGCGAGTAATCCAAAAACCTCAACCTTAGCTGCATTGAGTGTGATTCGTGCTTGTCGCAATAGTGTTGAAGCAATTCAGATTTAAAGGATTTGATCATGATCAAGGAAATTTATATCGCAGGTGAATGGCGATTAGGTAAAGGCAATACGATTCAAAGTGTATTTCCAGCAGATCAATCAGTGAATGCGGAAATTTCAACGGCGAGTTTAGATGATTTAAATGAAGCTATTGAAAAGGCAGATGCGGCTTGGCGTAAAGCCGAGTGGCGCAACAGCATGCCGCATGAACGTGCCCGTATTTTATATAAAGTGGCAGACATTATTGAAGCGCGTGTGGATGAGCTTTCAAAGCTACAGACCCGTGATAATGGTAAGCCATTGGCTGAAACTCGTGCCTTGACCATGAGTGCGGCAGCAACAGCGCGTTATGTGGCAGCAGCCTGTGAAACCTTGAATGACGAGTTGACCACGCAACGTGCCGCAGATTTTATGACCATGAGCGTGCATGAACCTGTGGGCGTGGTCGCTGCAATTACCCCGTGGAACTCACCGATTGCCAGTGAGGTACAGAAATTGGCACCTGCACTTGCAGGAGGAAATGCTGTGATTCTAAAACCTGCGGAAGTGACTTCTTTGATTGCGTTGGAACTTGCGAAAATCTTTGAAGAAGCAGGCCTACCAAAAGGGTTGCTTAGCGTCTTAGTTGGACGAGGTTCAGTGATTGGTGATGCGATTGTGAAGCATCCTTTAGTTCGCAAGATTTCATTTACAGGTGGAACCACCACAGGTCGTCATCTGGCACATCTTGCCGCAGATAAACTGATCACCACATCTTTGGAGCTTGGTGGAAAGTCTCCAACGATTGTATTGCCAGATGCAGATATTGAACTGGCAGCCAAAGGTGTAGCTTACGGTATTTTCAGTTCGGCTGGACAAGCCTGTATTGCGGGTTCACGTCTGTTCGTGCACAGCAGTATTTATGATCAATTCCTAAGTCGTCTGGTTGAAATCACCAAAGGTTTGCGCGTTGGGCATCCTGAAACCGCAGGTGTACATCTCGGCTCTTTGATTAATCCGAAACATCTGGCTTCTGTCGATCACTATGTACAGCTAGCGAAACAAGAAGGTGGACAAGTCCTTGTGGGTGGTCATGCCTTAACCGAAGGTGAATTTGCCAAAGGTAGCTATTACTTACCCACCATTATCACGGGTTTAAGTAATTCAGCACAAACCTGTCAGGAAGAGATTTTTGGCCCTGTATTAGTGGTGATGAAATATGACGATGAAGCTGATTTGATTCAGCAAGCCAATGACAGTTGTTTTGGTCTTGCCGCAGGCATCTGGACTGAAAACTATCGTAAGGCATGGCAAATTGCCCGTGCTTTAGAAGTCGGTACGGTCTGGATCAATACCTATAAAAAATTCTCGATTTCAGCGCCATTTGGTGGCTTTAAAGAAAGCGGGATCGGGCGTGAAAAAGGTCGTTTAGGCATTTTGTCTTACATGCAACAAAAAAGCATCTATATGGGATTAAGCGAGCAGCCAAATCCTTGGGCGAATTAATACATTCATGGAATGAACAGTTTTTGAGGAATATACAAATGACAGAACGTGTAAATGTCGGCGAAGCCATCGCCCGTGTTTTAGAAGCACATCAAGTTGACAGTATTTATGGGGTGATCTCGATCCATAACTTACCAATTGCTGATGCTGTCGGTCGCCGTGAAAAAATCCGTTTTGTGGCGGCACGCGGTGAAGCGGGCGCGGTCACCATGGCAGATGGTCACTCGCGTTTTAAAGGACTCGGTGTGGCATTAACCAGTACGGGTGCGGGTGCAGGTAATGCAGTTGGTTCACTGATTGAAGCGATGAATGCAGGCAGTCCTGTTTTACACTTAACTGGACAAGTAGAACGTGAATATCTAGATCGTGATGCCAGCTTTATTCATGAAACCAAAGATCAGCTCACGTTCTTACGTGCATCCAGCAAAGCAGCATTTCGTATCACCAGTCCTGACAATGCGGTGGGTGTGATTCGTGAAGCGATCCGTGTGGCCACTACGGTACCGATGGGACCAGTCAGTGTTGAATTACCGATTGATGTGCAAGCAGCAGAAATCGATTTGCCGCTGAACTTGGGGCCAGTAAAAGCCCTTGAAT
Organism: Acinetobacter genomosp. 15BJ; assembly: GCF_000400715.1. GTDB lineage: Bacteria > Pseudomonadota > Gammaproteobacteria > Pseudomonadales > Moraxellaceae > Acinetobacter. Next base: position 405,424 of record NZ_KE007347.1, read on the forward strand.
TACCACAGGCTGAACAGGTCGAAGTCGACTTAATTGTTGAAGAACTGAAAAAAGCTAAACGTCCAGTGTTTTGGATCGGTGGCGGTACGCTAAATAGTGTTGCAGAAGTTAAGGCGATTGCTGATCTTGGAATTCCAGTGGTGTCATCAACACATGCGCGTGGTGTGTTGGCCGATGATCATCCGCGTAGCCTAGGTGCATTCCATAACTCGGCTGGGGTTGAGCAGTTGCTTAAAGAGGCTGATCTATTGGTGGTGGTGGGTTCACGCTTACGTAGTAATGAAACCAAAACCTATTCCGTGCAGTTCCCTGACAATATTATCCAGATTGATGCCAATCCTGTGGCACAACAGCGTAATTACAAAGTGCGTAACTTTATCTGTGGCGATGCCAAAGATGTATTACAGCGTGTATTGAAGGGCTTGCAAGGCGTATCCAAAGTTGATGCGGATTATGATGCAGCGGTGGTGAAGGCAAAACAGGCTGCGATTGATGCGCTACGTACCCAGTTAGATCAGTACGCTTTAATCTGTGATCACTTGCGTGCTGCTTTACCACAAGACGGTATTTTCGTACGCGACATTACCATGTCGGGCAGTACTTGGGGCAGCCGTTTATTCCCAGTACAGGCACCGAATCAAAATATTCACTCTTTAGCAGGGGCCATTGGTTTGGGTCTGGCGACTGCGATTGGTGCTTCGATTGCCAACCCTGACAAGAAAGTGATTGGCTTGGTTGGTGATGGCGGTTTGATGTTAGGTATTGGTGAAATCGCAACCATGGCGCAAGAAAATACCAATATGGTGCTGATGATCATGAATGACGGTGGTTATGGCGTGATGCGTGGCATCCAAAAGAATTACTTCGGTGGTCGCCAGTATTTTAATGAATTGCATACCCCAGATTATAAAGTTTTAGGCGAAGCCATGGGGGTGAAAAGCTGGAAAGTAGGCAGTGCAGAGGAATTCAAAACTGTGATTCAGGAAGCCGTTGCATTCCAAGGGCCAAGCGTGATTGAGCTCGACATGCATTCAATTGGGCCATTGAACTTTGCAGGTCCACCACAGAAAAAATTGTACTAATCTCACTGAGCATTGGCAGTCCGTGCTGATGTGAAGACCGTTTTATGGGCAAATTTTTTTGCTCATAAAACAATAAAAACTATGTTTTACAGGTAAAACAAAAACAACACCAACAGGATCGTTGGGATGAAAGTAAAGGAAGTAGATATGAAAAAGACAGCGATTGTCGCGATGCTTGCTGCAATTTATTTGGGGACCACATCCCATGTTTTTGCACAAAGCTCAGCCCTAGAATGGAAAAGCGAAGACGGAACGGATTCAGTTAAACTCGGTGGTGTGGTTCGACTCAACCAACGCTATGAAAATTGGGAGGGGCCCAATGGCGGTTTTGGTAAGCTGTATTTCGATATTTTCAGGGTTGACCTAAAAGGTAAATTTGATGATGCCTATTTCAATGCCAGTTATTTATTCCAAGATCAAGAGAAACGCTCGATTGAGAAAGCTTATGTCGGCTATAAGCTTGATCAAAATAATAGTATTGAAGCAGGGCTGGTGTATAAACCTTTTGCAATTTACCCTTATCCGCAAAATGGCTGGACTTATCATATTCCATTTTTCTTGGGCTACGGCAACAACATTGCACCGGGTTTGAACTGGAATTTTAATAACAAGGATTGGGATATCAAACTGGGCTATTATCCGCAAATGCTGGATACCAGTCTGCGTTATTCACCAGAAAGTGCGACTTATGATGATTTGGCTGAGAATGCTTTCCCCACCCAAAAAGCTTATCAAAATGAAAAGCGCCATCAATTGAATACGCGAATTGTACGTAAATTAGACACTGATTTTGGTAAGCAAGAATTTGGTGTGTCGGGGGCAATTGCGCAATTGCATAATAAAACCACTGACAAGAATGGCCAATATTATGCAATCGGTTTGCACAGCGATAATAATTACAAACGCTTTAATTTACAGAGTTCTGTGATTCATTATCAGTATGATGCCAAAAATCCAGATGGGGTTAGCAATGACATGACCTTGATGGGTAATAACGGTTTTACCCCTGCGTATTTCATTGCTTCAGAGGCGACGGTTGCCAGTTTAAATTTGGCCTATACCTTACCTGTGCAGGATATGGGCAAACTCAAAGCCATCCGTTTCTATAATGACTATAGTTATATGGACAAGAAACGTGATGATTGGTCAGCCTCACAGATGAATACCACAGGGATGATGTTTATCGCGTCACCGTTCATGGTTTGGGCAGATTATACTTGGGGTAAAAATGCCAATATTATTGGTGGTGCATCCAATGCCACAGGTTTTACTTCAACGGTTTCACCTTATAGCGACCAATGGCTTTATCGAATCAATCTCAATATTGGCTTTAGTTTCTAAACGTACTAATTAACAAGTTGTTAGAGTGAGTCATACCGATGATTCACTCTTTTGGTTTTGAGGGATGTTAAGCAAGGTGATTCTTGCGATATTCAGACGGAGAGATATTTTCCCATTGTTTAAAGGCACGGCTAAAGGCACTTTGTTCGGCATAACCCAGTAATAATGCGATTTCTGTGAGTGAGAGTGCTGACTTGGTCAGGTAGGTTTTTGCCAGTTCTAAGCGAATGCTTTTGACCAGATCACTGTACTGTAAATTATAGCCACTGAGCTTACGATAAAAGCTTCTTAGCGACAGATTCATCTGTTTGGCAATATTCTCTGCCGAAGGTTCGCCAATTTTAAGCATATTGACGATGAGCAACTGCAAGTCCTTCAAGAAAGTATCTGGATTGGGAATACTTTTGAGCAGGGCTTCTGCTTGTTGGTCTAGCAGTTTTTTTAAATGTGGATCACGACTTGGGATCGGCAGATGCAGAATTTCAAGCGGCAACCATAGTCTTAATACATCTGAATCGAAACTGACGGGACAGCCATACACTGCTGCATAGGGGGTAATATCGACTGGTGCAGTGGCAGAAAATTCGATTTTTAAGGGACAAATCTCAGGTTGTTGCAAGATCTTACGGATGGTACTCAAAACGCCGGAAAGAAGAACTTCATTGGAAAGTTGCGAGTTCTTATGCACCACGGGTGTCCAACACATACAAAAGCGATCTTCCTTTTGCACAATGGAGAATGAGGCTGAGTTCTGCAACAGCGGCTGGAAGTTTCTGAAACAATTCAGAAAGCCAATCAGATTCGGACTAGAAAGCGCCAAGTAACCTAAAATATGAATATGATGTGGTTCTGCCAACTCACCAATAAAATGTCCCAGCACTGGCGTGGGGTGCTGTTGATAAATCTGTTCGAGTAAATTCCACCATTTGTGCAGTGGCATTCGGGCCTGATGGGCATACTGTTTACTGAGCTCATCTAACTGCAAATTTAAAATATTGTTTTGTTGTAGATACTTTGCAATGAGCTCTAACAGAACCGATGGAATACTTGGAATTTCAGTCATAGTTACATTGCTCGTCTCGAAGTCACATCCTTTAACTCTATCCCGATCAATCAGCCAATAATTTTCACTGATTAAGGTATTTATCTTAGCGGATTCAAATCCAAGCCTATTTATCATCAAAGGACAGAATAGCGGTATGAAGTACCCAAACTGTTGAATGAATCATCAATTACATCTTATTTGTTATGATCCTTTATTCACTTGACTTTGATTATTTTAATCTGGCATTGACGGTCAAGTCTTTATTGCACAATCAAATTATTTTCCACAGATAGCTCGGTTTATAAATTTGTTGATTTATGAATGGGTTGAACTGACAAGATTTTTATATTTGGGAGTGGAAAATGTCAGATTTAAAGCAGGATATCGTAGTAAATAATCATCGGTTTGATGTGGTGATTATCGGGGCCGGTTTTTCTGGAATTGCCGCTGGAATTAAGCTGAAACAGCAAAATATCAATAACTTTATTATTGTCGAAAAATCAAATGAAGTAGGTGGGGTCTGGCGGGAAAATACCTATCCGGGTTGTGAGTGTGATGTACCATCTTCGATTTATTCCTATTCATTCGCACCGAATCCAAACTGGAGTCATATTTTCGCGAAACAAAAAGAGATCCAGCAATATATTCAGGACGTCACTAACCGCTTTAAGATGGATCAGCATATTCTGTTTAATACCGAATTGCAGCAAGCCTCATGGTTGCATGAGCAACAGTGTTGGCAAATTGAGACCAATCAAGGCATCTATCAGGCACGCTTTGTATTTTTTGCGGTGGGTCCGTTGAGTGAACCGACAATGCCGACGGTGAAAGGTTTAAATCGTTTTAAAGGTGAGGTCTTCCATTCTGCACAATGGAATCATGCGGTTGATTTAAGCAATAAACGCGTCGCCGTGATTGGAACAGGCGCCTCGGCGATACAGATTATTCCTGCAATTCAACCGATTGTTGATCAGCTTTATGTATTTCAACGCACCGCGCCATGGGTGATTCCGAAACCGAATCTGGTGCTGCATGATGCATCTAAAAATGTTCAGCAAAAAGTACCCTTTACCATGCACTCTCTACGCAAATTGACCAGTGTGTCGATGGATATGTTTAGTTCCAGTGTCAATCAACCAAAAACCTTGGAAGCTTTAGGTAAGGGTTTGATTCACTGGATGCACTACCAGATTCAAGATCCAGCATTACGAGAGAAAGTCAGCCCCAAATTTACTTTGGGCTGTAAGCGAATTTTATTTTCAAATAGTTATTATCCTGCATTGGCAGCCAAAAATGTGGAACTGATTGATCAAGGCGTGAAGGAAGTCACGGCAAAAGGTATTCTTGTGGATGGTCAAGAAATTCCGTTGGACATTATTGTTTGGAGTACAGGTTTCGAGGTAGCAAAACCACCTATTGCCAAACGGATTATGACCAAAACGGGTGTGTTGCTGGATGATGTTTGGAAAATCAATACAGTACAAGCCTATAAAGGCTGTGTGGTGAAAGACCTACCCAATGCCTTTATGCTGCTCGGTCCGAATAGTATTAGCTATAACTCCTTAATCAGTGCTGTTGAAAACCAGATTGACTATGCCGTGAAAGCCATACGTTTTGTATTGGACAATCATTTAAGCAGTTTTGAAATCTCTGCTTTTGCCGATACTCAATATAATCAAAAGTTGCAAAATAAGTTGAATGCCTCGGTGTTTAAGCAAGGCGGATGTGCAAGTTATTATTTGGATGCGCAGCAAGTGAATGTGGCGAATTATCCATGGACCATGCAATATATGAAAAACGATATGGCGGAATTCGATAGCTATAGTTATAGCTTCCACCGTTAAAAAGCAAAGGAGCCTTATTTGTATAAGGCTTTTTTATATCTACCTTTAATTAAAAACAAAAAAAGGCACATCATGTGCCTAAAAGAGGAAAGTGTCAGATATTAGCAGGCACGAAGTTTGGTTAAGGCTTTAACAGCAGGAGAGTGGTTTAACACCTGTAAGGCTTTGTTGGTATCACCTTCATAAAATGGGTGATAGTTGGGTTTAACCCAATGTCTTAAGCTAGAAATCATCGCGAAAAAACTGGGTACTTGTTTGCTGTGAGCGTTTTCAATCGCTGTGTGCCTTAACGCTCGAATCAGTCCGTAGTTTTTATAAGGATGGGCATTCTGGTCTTGTTGCGCTAGTTTCTTAAAGCAATGATAAATGGCAAAGGTGAATCCTGGCGCAACCGCCAACATAATCGTTTGGCGTTGCAGATAGGCAAAGGCTTTGTTATTTTCGCCGCATAAATGCATATATAGATCGAACGCCACGCTGCGGTGTTCAACCTCTTCAGCCAGATGCCAAGTCATTAAATCCGCCATCATTTGGTCAGCGGTTTTATTTTGCCACGGTTGGTCATCGAGACACCACGTACCCAACATGGTGGTGAAGTGCTCAACCGCAGCGGCGATACCCACGCGAATGGTTAACCAGCGATATTCCAGATTTTTGGAAAGTGCTAAACCTAAAGGCGCTGTATTGAGCTGTTTGGAGATACGATCTAATGAAGCAATAAAGTCGTCAATCTCATAGCCATAATATCTTAAATAGTCTTGCGCGACTTTGTGAGCAGAGGCATGATGGGCTTCTTGATGTATGAAGCCTTTTACATCTGCGCGCAGCTTTTCATCGCGGACATAGGGCAGTGCTTCATTAAAAGATCGGCACATCCAGAGTTCACCCACAGGTAAAATTAAATGCACGGCATTAATTAAATGGGTTGCAAAGGGGTTGTCATAAATCCAGTGTTCAGGCGTATGGCTAAAATCAAATTGCACACGGCGTTGCTCAAGATAATGATTTTCCAGTCGTTGTTTAGAATGCATTTGCTTCTCCTCCATTCACGGCATTGATAAAATACTGGCTCAGTTGCTCGGCATTTTGGGCAGGAATCCAATGCGTGGCATCCAGATAAATCTCTTGATATACGCCAGTAAAAAACTGTTTGTTGAGCTGGGCACTTTTTTTGCCAATCGCAATATCCTTATCACCCCAGATAAACAGGGTGGGTACTTTTACCTTTTTAAAGGTCGAGCGAATCGGGGCCAACGGCATACTGCGATACCAGTTAATGGCGGTGCCGATACGGTTTTCTTGAATGAAATGTTGCTGGAAGTCCTTGATTTGTTCAGCATTCATGCCTGAGTTTTTTAGCAATATGTGGCTGAGTGATTTGGCTCTTTTAAAGAGCAGTTCCGGAATAAAGGGCAGTTGGAAAAAACCAATATAGTATGAGGTAAAAATTTGCGTACTGCTGAGCATGGATTTTAAAAAGGCACCTGTATGAGGAACCGAGACCAAAGTGAGATGCTTGACTAGATTGGGGTATTGCTGGGCCAATTCACAGGCCACAATGGAGCCCCAATCATGACCTATCACATAGACGGGTTGTCCAAGCAGATCAATCAAGCTTTTTACATCTGCAACTAACTCTGTAATTGCATACTGAAAACGACCTTTGGGAGATGCTGCTAAGCTGTAGCCACGTTGTTCAATGGCAAAGGTTCGAAAGTTCTGCTGATTGAGAATCGTACTGGTGGCTTGCCAACTGTGTGCAGTTTCAGGAAAACCATGCAAAAGAATAACTGGCTTTCCATCGATTGGACCTGAGTCAATCACATTAAAAATCAGGTTATTACGACAATACTGGCTGTATCGTTTTTCTGTCTGTTTTGCCATGCTGAGCTACTTATCAAAGAGGTTGGTTTCAATCGATAGTAATCAGCGCTATGGGCACAGTCTTGACAGTAGAGGACGGAATTTAACTTCTTGTGCCATGGCATATACTTTTGGCACATGCAGCATATGACTTGGCACTTAAAGACGGTTGATTCGAGGGTTAAGGGGATATTGCCGTTTAATCATTCGGCTTTGCTTTGTTCAAAGCGATGTTGCAGCACCGTGGTCATCTGCTGTAGTAGATTTGCGACCAGTCCTTCTTTATCCCAAGCATAGATGGAAACGGTCATGGCTTGTGCTTTACCCAAGGGTAGATATTCCCGTACCCGATGACCTGTGGTGGTGGCGACAGGCAAAAGTGATAAACCGAGACCTGTTTCAACCCCGACCAATACACTGGCCAAACTGTTGCTGGTAAAGGCGATATAGCCATGTTGGCGGTTACGTTCAATCGCTTCAAACATCTCATCTCGATAGAGTCCACCTTGTGGAAACGTCACCAATGGCAGGGGATCAGACCATTCTCCACCATGATCGATACTTTCAAACCAGGCCATTTCCTCGGGGAAGCTGGCATGATGATCTGAACTGGCAGCAGTTTCTTTGACGATCACAATATCAAGTTGTCCATTGCGATAGCGTTCCATAAGATCACGGCTTAATCCCGCAGTCACATCTAGACGAACTGTGCGATGTTGTTTGCTAAAGGCACTTAAGGCCAAAGCCATATCGCTATTCATAATATCCTCAGGCAAACCAATTCGAATTGGAATCGTGCCTGATGGATCACCCAAAATCATCTGAGCTTCTTGTTGCAGGGCTAAAATTCGCCGTGCATAGCTCATCAGATATTCACCTGAGCTTGTCAATTGTAAGGGGCGTGCATTTCGATCAATCAATTGTTTACCCACAGATTCTTCCAATCTAGCAAGCTGTTGGCTGACCGTAGATTGAGTCATATGTAAGCGCTCGGCAGCTAAGGTAAAGCTACCAGCTTCAAAGATATTGACAAAGGCGCGGAGCAAGCGTGGATCAAACATATCGAGTTACTCTGGAGACCAGTGTTGAAAATGATGCTTTGGATTTTGTATTCATAATCTTAATACATTGGATTAAATAATTTAATTTTTAAATAGTAATAAAGCTGATTATCCTAAGCATAGAGCTTATTTTTGATTTACTAATTTGGGCTGATTCATGGAGGGCTTTATGCACAAATCATTTCTGTCGGCTGTATGTGCGCTGGCTTTGACCGCATGTAGCCACGCAACTTCAGGAGATGCTATGCCAGACGACGCCTTACATACTGCGGCTGCACGCAATAATGTCGCGCAAATCCAGCAGTTGCTCGCTCAACCCATTCAGATTGATACACGTGATGCATCAGGCTCAACCGCTTTAATGATTGCTACACGCGCGAATAATATCGATGCTGCACAAGTCCTGATCGATGCTGGAGCTGATGTCAATGCCAAAGATCAGATTCAGGACAGTCCTTATCTTTATGCGGGCGCACGTGGCTATTTAAAAATATTAAAGCTGACCTTAAAGCACGGTGCGGATTTGAAAAGTACCAACCGCTATGGTGGCACAGCCTTGATTCCAGCGGCTGAACGAGGTCATGTCGATACGGTACGGACACTGATTGAGGCGGGTGTGGATGTCGATCACATCAATAACTTGGGCTGGACGGCGTTATTGGAAGCGATCATTTTAGGCAACGGTAGTCAACCTTATCAACAGATTGTCGATGTGTTGATTGCTGCTGGTGCTAACGTCAACATTCCTGATGCTGATGGGATTACAGCGCGTGAGCATGCCCATGCACGTGGTTATACCGCTATCGAAAATGCTTTATTGCGTGCAGGCGCAAAAGCAACGTTATTGGAGTATTAAAATGCAGCAGGATCATGATTTTTTGCGTCAGGCGATTGAACTGGCGTATCAAAACTGCGAGCAAGGTGGACGGCCCTTTGGTGCGGTCTTGGTGAAAGATGGCCAAGTGATTGCCTCAGGTGTAAATGAAATACTGAAAAGCAATGATCCAACCGCGCACGCAGAACTCTTGGCAATACGTGCCGCAAGCCAACAATTGGGGACAGCTAATTTAGATAGCTGTGCTGTATTTGCCAGCGGGCAGCCTTGCCCAATGTGCATGGCCGCGATGCGTATGGCGGGAATTAACCGTGTGACGTATGCACATTCCAATGATGATGCAGAGGGATATGGTTTATCGACAGCAGCAATTTATGCAGATTTGGTAAAACCCTTTGCAGAGCAGTCTATGATGATTCGCTATGTTCCTGTAAGAATTGAAGCCAAGCCCGATTTGTATGGCTATTGGACGTCTATCTCATGATTGATATACGGTTAAAACCATGAGTGCGATCAAGCATCAATCATTGTTGATCATCACCGTTGCTTTGGTTGGATTGAATCTTCGGCCATTTATGACTGGTGTTGGGCCTGTTGCCAATCAGATTCGTGCCACTACAGGTTTGAGCCTGCAAGGCATTGCACTTTTAACCCTTGTACCGATGCTGCTAATGGGACTGATTGCCTTCGTTGGTCCAGTTCTGCAAAACCTCTTTGGTGAACGTCGTGCGATTCTTGGCGCATTGCTGATGATCTGCGTGGGCTGTGGTTTACGCTTTTTTATTGTACATGGCTGGGCTTTAATCTTCACCGCTGCCGTGATTGGTTTTGGCGTCGCCATGATTCAAGCAGCTTTCCCGAGTCTGATTAAAAGAGAGTTTCATGAACATCTGAGTCCGATGATGGGGCTTTATTCAGCCACATTAATGGGGGGTGGAGCCCTTGGAGCATTGCTTGCACCTGTGGTGACAAATAGCAGTGGTGATTGGAAAATCGGGTTGGCTGTTTTTGTATTGCCTGCATTGCTGGCTTTGATCTTTGCAACGTGTGTGTTGAACCAAGCAGCACAGCAGCATAAAAAAATGCCTTCGGTGATGCGGTTGTTCAATCAGCCAAGAACATGGTTGCTGATCTGTTGTTTTGGTTTAATCAATGGCGGTTATAGCTCGATTGTTGCTTGGCTTGCACCTGCATTTCAAGCGCATGGTTGGACTGCTACCGCTAGTGGAAATTTGATGGCTGTGTTGACACTGAGTCAAGCAGGGGCCGCATTGTTATTACCGTATTTATCCCGAAAGCAGCGAGATCGTCGAATTTGGGTGGGGTTAACTTTAATTTTGCAAGTGATTGGCTTTTCAGGCTTAGCTTTTTTTGCAAATACTTTTCCTTATCTCTGGGCAATCACTGTAGGAGCGGGTTTAGGGGGATGCTTTGCTTTGTTGATGATCGTGGTGCTCGACCATTTACCTGATCCTACACATGCAGGACAGCTTTCAGCCTTGATGCAAGGTGGCGGATTCCTATTGGCTGCAATTGCACCTTGGTGGGTTGCGGTATTGCATGATATGACAGGAACGTATGCTGCAGGATGGATCTGGCATTTATGTATGGTGGTGATTGTTGCAGGATTGATGATTCGGCTTAATCCACAACATTATGAGAAAGCAATCGATTTTTAGATGAGCAAAGCAAATCAGTATATTGCTGTAAGTGGGCTTGATAAAAAAAACACATCTTGTGATGTGTTTTTTTTTTAAGCATAAGTGCAGAATTTTGACTGTATAAAAAGACTTAAAGCAATTCAATATCAACATATTGCTGAATTAAATTGTCATCCAACATATGCACATAATCCAAAAAAGCCACATTAAAACTGCCTACTGTTTGTGCATGGTCATAGGCCAATTTACCTGCAATGGCAAAATGAATATGTGAGGCGAGTGCGGCAATGGTTGGGTTACTGACCGCGTGATAGGCTGCGGTTAATGCACCTAGGGCACAACCTGTTGCCGTAATTTTAGGTTGTAAATAACAGCCACCATTGACTTGAATCACAGCTTCGAGCTGTTTCGAGATGATAAAGTCGGATTCACCTGAAATCGCAATACATTCAGCATGTTGCAATAGGCTTTTCGCCTGCGCATAAACATCATGACTATTTAAAGTGCTGTCTACACCTTTAGACTGGGTTTGGCTGCCAGCTAAAGAACTGATCTCAGATGCATTACCACGAATGATATTGGGTTGGAACGTTAACAGTTGATTGACTGTTTCACTGCGCCATTTTAACACTGCACCATAACCGACAGGATCAAGTACCCAAGGCACTTGATGTTGTTGCGCAGTTTGAGCCGAAATCAACATGGCTTGAGTTTGTTCTGTGGTTGGTGTTCCAATATTGATGCTTAAGGCAGCACTAATTTTGGTGAAATCTTCGGCTTCAAATGGATTATCAATCATGGCAGGTGAGGCACCTGCTGCAAGCAAGATATTTGCCACATAATTATTGGCAACGCTATTGGTCATACATTGTACTAAGGGTGTTTGTTGTTGTAAGGCACGCCAAGCGTCGATGACCTGATCAATCAATTGTTGTTTGTGTGACATGAGATATCCAGAATAAAGTCTTTATTAACGAGTGAAATAATGGTCTTGATGCTTACATCGGCGACAAATCAATGACACATAATCTGTCGCATCATAATCCACGATCAAATCATTTGAGCCGCAATACATACAGCGTTTAACCGAGTAAAAACTTAAGCGAGGTTCGATTTTTCGCCAAGACTTCCAGACAGGCTGAATAAATATACTCTCGTCGTAACCCAAAAATTTAAACAGTAGGACTTCACTCATTTTACTAAATGGAATCATGTAGGGTCTTGGTAAAGTCGTGGTTTCCCAACGCTCGGTCAAAGCACGTTCACGATATTGTTCCAAAGTCTTTTTGAGCAAACTGGTGTTGATAAATTTATCATTTCTGGGTTGCAACGCGTTTTGTTTATGCAGATATTCTAAAGCGGTTTGGATCAGGTAAAAAATCTGTCCCACGGCTAAACCTTCCATTAAGCGGTAGCAAAAGGCTTGAAATGGGCGATTACCCGCAATTTGAATGCCCCAAGTCCGACAATAGAACTGCATAAACTGCACAATTTCTTGATAGAGCACGAGGTACAACGCATCTTTGACTTCATCGGTGTTTTTAAATGGAATACCTTGACTCAAGTTTTCATAGAACCAGTGGCGTAATTGCTGAGTTACGCTAAACAAGCTAGGGTCGGAATAGCCATCTAGTCGGATGTTGAGATAGAAATGCTCAGTTTCTAAGCCTGTATCTTTTGGCTTAAACACGCCTAATTTAATTAGCTCTTGAACTAAATGATTCTGGAATAAGTAATTGGGTGTAAATTCTCTATATTTAATATTCTGCCAATGGATCAGTTCATCGTGCTGTACATCTTCCCGTGCATAGCTGTCCAGCAGACTAAGCAAGAATAATTTATGTAAAAAACTAAGTTGATTCAGGCTATAAATCACTTCGTCTTTGATTTTATATTTGCGTTGTTCTTGTAAAATTGTTTGTTGGGTCTGTTTTTTCCGCAGAGCTGTACATTGGGCACAGTGACAATTTAGCTTGCTATCACTTTTAAAGACACGATGCTGGCAGTGGCTGCATTCGTGAAATTGAAACTCTTGGTTGTATTGTTCAGCTTCAACCCAAAACATAGAGGCTTGGCATAGAGGGCAATGGCTACTTTCATCTAACTGTTTTTGTAGAATCTGTAAATCCATTGATATTAAGCCTATAACCTTTAAATAGAGAATTATACATGCTGAATCCAAGGAGTGATGCAAAGATTATATACAGATAAAAATTAAGACTAAAATGAGACTTAATTGACTGAATTTTATATAAAAGATAATCCTATAACTTTGCTGTTTTTTAAATTATGGTAAATTTCTGCGCCAATTAGAATCATAAATCAATATGAATTGAACAAAGTAAAAGCAAAGGGGAAAACATGAATAATCGGATTTGGATACAAACTGTTGTTGGCGTAATGATGTGTTTGAGCAGTATTTTCACATACGCAGACTCAATCGAAGGATATTGGCGAAGTATTGATGATCGAACCGGAGAACAACTGACCATCATTGAAATAAGAAAAGCCCCTGACAATACCTATCGTGGCAAAATTGTTTATATTTACCCCAATGCACAAGGCGTCGTCGTCACACATTGTGTGAATTGCCCAGCGCCGTATACAGGCAAGCCGCGTTTAGGCTTAGAAGTGTTAACAGGGCTGATTGAGGACCCGAAAAAACCAGATAACTTTATTAATGGGCGTATTGTCGAAAGCAAAACTGGCAAAGTTTATAAAGGTAAAGCACGTTTAACGGCTGATGGAAAGAGACTGCATATGCGTGGTTATGTAGGAATTTCTGCTTTAGGCCGTACTGTGGTGTGGATTCGCAAGGACAGTGCCAATCCCTAATCATTTATTTTTAATTATGTGAATTACTTAAAATTTTGTTTAATTTTAAGCAATTAAATATGCTTTGGTTGTGTTGACTGTTTCTGTACATTCGCATAAAAATGAAGTGATAGACGGATCAATTTTGCATTACGGAGCTTATTATGCAAAAAAACTCACTCATGAAAGGAATCATGGGCATCTCTTTGGTTGTATTCACTACAACGAGCTTTGCTTCAACTCCTGAAGGATTTTGGAAAAGTATTGATGATCGTACAGGCGAGCAACTGTCAATCGTAGAAATTAAGAAAAAACCAGATAATACCTATACTGGGACTATCGTATATCGTTATCCCGTTTTAGGTGGCGGGACGGTACTCACCAATTGTGTGAAATGTCCTGAACCCTTTAAAAATAAACCGATTCAAGGACTACAAATTGCGTGGGGATTGAAAGAAGATCCTAAAAATCCAAATCAATATATTGATGGTCGAGTACTCGAGCCTAAAACAGGTAATATCTATAAAGGAAAAGCACAACTGAGTTCGGATGGAAAACGTCTGCGTATGCGTGGTTATATGGGAATTTCGGCCTTGGGGCGTACCCAAGTCTGGATTCGTACCGATAGCGCTAACCCTTAAATCATTATTGTTTTTTTAGAAAGCCTAAACGACTCGTTTGGGCTTTTTTATTTGAGCTAAAGAATGTATAAGACGCACTGAAATGAAGCAGCTAGATCAGCTACTTCTTATACAAATGAACGCTAGCGTACAGTGTAACTTGGGTAAAAGTGTGATAATTTCCGTGCATTAAACCTATAAAGATGAATAGGTTACTTTTTTAGACGGGGTTAATATGCTAAATCGTATACTCATGAACGGAATCATGGGGCTCACTATTGCTTGTGCAAGCGCAGCGACTTTTGCTGCTTCTATTGAAGGCTACTGGAAAAGCATCGAAGAACGTACAGGTGAACAACTCTCAATCGTAGAAATCCGTAAAGGAAATGACGGCCGTTATCATGGGAAGATTGTTTATCGTTATTCAAATTCACATGGAATTGCACTCACGAATTGCACCAAATGTGCAGCACCGAATACGAATAAGCCAATTCTTGGACTAGAAATTTTATCGGGCTTTAAAGAAGATCCAAACAAACCTGATTCATATATTGATGGTCGTGTTCTGGAACCGACTTCTGGCCGTGTCTATAAAGGTAAAGGTGTGGTGACTGGAGAAGGAAAACGTTTACGTATGCGTGGCTATATGGGCGTTTCAGCACTGGGTCGAACCGTAGTTTGGCTACGTACTGATAACGCAACACCATAATCGAATATTTATAAAAAAACCTCGAATCGGCTTCGAGGTTTTTTTATAATTAAAGTAAGTGATTAAACAGGGCATGGTAAGTTTTCGTCCTCCTGACCGATTTTTTTTGCAGTAATAAGTGCTTGTACTTTTTTGCTTGGCAGTTTTTCTTTACCAAGCGCATCGTATGTATTGACGATGTTGGTCACTTCTAAGGTAGTCAGTTCAATTCCTTCTGCTGTTAAAAAAACGGAGATTACATGATGATCGACACCAGCTTTAGCCAGATCATGGATTGCTTTGATATTTTCTAAACGATATAGATGTGCTTTTAATTCCATCGTCATAACCCTCACTTGTTTTATTGTATTTACCTAGATTGGCATATAGGGTTAAGCAATAACCGTGCACAAAATGTAAAACTCAGGAAAAAAATGTAAGTTGCGCGATAGAATGCACTTGGTTCTGTATTTTTTATTTAAGATTGGAAAACGATGTTGTAATTTTGTCTAAATGATCGGGCAATTTGCAGATCAAATTTGAAAACCTGAATAGTAAACCCAATAAAATTATTAAAACTGGTACCGAGCCGTAAAGACAGGTTTTATAAGTTGGCGTATGATCTGATAGAGTCTCACCGATGCTTATGACAAAAGTGATTTGTCACAAGAATTTAGGTGAAATAAGGCATGATTTGTGCAACCGAATGACTTTAATCAAGAAGTCTTGCCAACAAGACCATCTAAACGACATGATGAAAGATAAGGAATACTGATGAATATTGCGGCACAACCTCCCGTACAAACAGATCAAACCATTTACCTCAAAGATTATCAAAAGCCATCTTTCTTGGTCGAATCCATTAACCTAGATATTCAAGTCTATGATGATCATACGATTGTTGATTCAACTTTGGTGATGAAACGTCAGACAGCAGGTGCATTGGTTCTGTTAGGCCGTGATCTGGAACTGAAATCGATTCAACTCAATGGTCAGACGCTGAGTGCAGCGCAATATAATTTAGACAGTGAGCAATTGCTGATCACTGATGCACCAGATCAGGTCATTCTACAAACTCAAGTGGTGATTCACCCTGAGTCAAATACGCAGCTTGAAGGTTTATACAAGGCAGGTGATTTATTTGTCACTCAAAATGAACCTGAGGGTTTTCGTAAAATTACCTTCTATCCTGACCGTCCTGATGTATTGGCGGAATTTACCACGCGTGTCGAAGCCGATAAGAAATATCCAGTATTACTTGCAAATGGTAACTTATTGGAAACAGGTGAGGCTGGGGAAGGTCGTCATTTTGCGATCTGGCAAGATCCAACCAAAAAGCCAAGCTATTTATTCGCTTGTGTGATTGGTGATCTAGCAGTATTGAAAGATCGTTATACGACTTCTGAAGGCCGAGATGTTGCATTAGAAATCTATGCAATTGAAAAAGATATTCCGAAATGTCACATCGCCATGGAAGCATTAAAGCATTCGATGCGTTGGGATGAAGAACATTATGGTCGTCCTTACGATCTCGATAACTATATGATTGTGGCAGTAAGTCAGTTCAACATGGGTGCAATGGAAAATAAAGGTTTAAATATCTTTAATACTTCTTGTGTGCTTGCCGATGAAGAATACACCACGGATGCCGCAATTATGCGAGTTCAGTCCGTGATTGCACATGAATATTTCCATAACTGGACTGGCAACCGAATTACCTGTCGTGACTGGTTCCAGTTGTGTTTAAAAGAAGGCTTAACGGTTTTTCGTGATCAGTCTTTCTCTGAGGATTTACAATCAGCGGCCGTACAACGAATTGATGATGTGGCAGTATTGAAATCGCATCAATTCCCTGAAGATGCTGGTCCATTATCGCATCCGCCTCGTCCAGACCATTTTGTCGAAATCAACAACTTCTACACCGCGACAGTGTATGAGAAGGGTGCTGAAATCAATCGCATGATGGCAACGTTGTTAGGTAAAGAAAAGTACCGTCAAGGGACTGATGAATATTTTCTACGCCATGATGGGCAAGCGGTTACGGTTGAAGATTGGGTTGCGGCATTGAGCGCTGGTTCGGGTGTTGATCTATCTAACTTCCTCACTTGGTATAACCAACCGGGGACACCGAAGTTAGAAGCCAAAGGTGAATATGATGCTGATGCACAGACTTACCGTTTAAGCTTCAAACAAAGCTTGAAAGCACATCCAAAATATCCAAACCTCAAAGCAGTGCCAATTCCTGTGGCTCTGGCATTATTTAATGCCAATACAGGTGAACAATATACCTTGCATAGCACTGATCTGTTTGTGAATGATGTCAAAGATGGTGTGTATTTATTTGATCAAGATGCAGCCGTAATTGAATTTACAGGTGTGACTGAGCAACCTGTGGCTTCGTTATTACGTAATTTCTCTGCACCTGTGAATTTAGTCTTTGATTATTCCAATGACGATCTTGCGTTCTTGATTCAACACGAAACCAATGGCTTTAATCAATGGCAAGCGACACAAACTTTATTGGAACGTATTCTTTTAGAAGACCATAAAGTGGATACCTATATTCAGGCAATTAAAAATACGTTGCCAGACTTAGTGAATAAAGATCCGCTATTGGCATCGCGTTTATTTGATGTGCCAAGTGAAAACTATCTAGGTAGTCGTATTGATCAAGACTATGAGCCTGAATTGATTCGAGAGAAGCGTGAAGCTGTGCTGGATCGTTTAGCACGTGATTTAGGTTCATTCTGGAAAGACACTTATTTGGCCTTAGATCCAGAACAGCAAAAAGAGTTTTCTTTGGCAATGGGCGTGCGTTCACTGAAAAATATCACCCTGAATATGTTGGCACGTCAAGGCGATGAGTCTGTGTTTGATTTGGCTTATGCGCAATACCAACAAACAGGCAATATGTCTGAGCGTTTAGGCGCATTACGTGTTTTAGTCTGGAATGATGCACCACAAGCGCAAGCTGCACTCGCAGATTTCTATAACCGTTTTAAAGATGAAGCCTTGTCTTTAGATCAGTGGTTTAGCATCCAAGCATCGAATCCATGTGCGACAGCGGCAACCATTGAATACCTCACCAAACATGCGGATTATGATTTGGGAACGCCGAACCGTATCCGTGCCGTAAGTGGTGGTTTGGCTGCAAATCCAGTCAATACTTGGAGCTTCGGTGTCGATCATTTCATTGAGCTTGCAGCTTACTTGGATGAGAAAAACCCAATTTTAGGTTCGCGTTTATTACAAGTGCTGTCACGTTGGTACACTTTGGCTGAACCACAACGTAGTCATGTGCAACAAGCGCTTAAGGCATTGCAACCTAAAGTAAAATCGAAAAATGTAGCAGAAACATTGAACAGTTTACTCAGTATTTAATTTACTGATTAAATCAATATGAAAAGGATGTCGTCAGACATCCTTTTTTATTTGACAATTTATATTGTCAGAAATAGTATGGAAATCATTCGAATGTAACGGATGACTGCAATGGAAATAAAAACAATCACATTACCGACACGCCAAATTGAAGTTGAAGTGTATGCACCTGCGGAAACAGAGGAAAAAGCACCGGCAATATTATTGCTGCATGAGTTATTCGGCATTCTCGATGTTTACCGTGAAGATGCCCAAGACTTGGCTGATCGTGGTTATTTGGTTTACGTGCCTAATTTATTTAGTGGTGGTGCAGTGAAATACTGTATTCGTGCCATGGTGAGCAAAGCGGGACGAATCAATGCTGCAGATAGTGAAGTCAATCAAGAAATTCATGTATTGTTAGATGCTTTAAAGGCAGATCCTCGCTCGAATGGTCGTTTAGGCATGTTAGGGCAGTGCTTAACAGGTGGCTATGTGATTCAGATGGCCAAGCGCGAAGATATGTTAGCACCTGTGGTTTATCATCATTCTCTGGGTATTCAAGGTGCTGGTGTTCCAAATAAAGAGTCACTGGATGAGGTTCGGATATTACAAGGGCATTGGTCAACGGTAGATCCATTTTGCCCAGCGACCAAGCGTAATAAATTGATCCAGCAATTGGGTGATCGGGTTGAAGCTTATACTTATAATATGCCACATGGCTTCCGTAGCGTGAGCCGAGGATTGCCTGAAGCCCAAGTGGTGTGGCAGCGGACTGTTGATTTCTTTGAGCGAGAATTAAAACAAAACACAATATAAATCATTGGAACAACAGGTTATTATTTACTGAAATTCATTTATAGAAATAAAAAAGTGAGGGGAATATATGTCTCAACAATATGCATACGCGGGTTTCTGGATACGTTTCGGTGCCGCGATTATTGATTCAATCATTGTGATGGTTGCCATGATTCCATTAACCATGATTTTTGGGGGCGGTAATACCACAGTTGCCTCTGATGGTTTTTCATCATTCCAATTTATGTCTACGGCAGATTGGATTTGGCAAATTCTCGCCGCAGTATTTTATATTTTCTGCTGGATTAAATTTGCAGGAACACCTGGTAAGCGTCTGCTTCGATTAAAAGTACTGGATGAAAAAACGGGTGAAAATGTGACTGTCGGGCAGGCTATCATTCGCTACATTGGTTATATCCCAGCAACTTTAGTGTTTTTTATTGGTTTAATATGGGTGGCTTTTGATGCTAAAAAGCAAGGCTGGCACGACAAAATGGCAAAAACTGTAGTGGTAAGAGAGCTCTAATTTAGAGCGAAATTTTATCATGTAATAAAAAATTCATATGATAGGGCTTGTGAATCATTTCGCATGTCCTATAATGCCGATGAGTTTATTCGCGGAGATCCTAAATGGGAAGTTGTTCGAGGTTCGGGTTTAATAAAGGATTAAGCCAAAGCGAATACTGAGCAAGCGAGCTATTTAGGTCAGCTATCTTGCAATGAGATAGCTTTGTAAAAATTATCTAAACCCTCCTATAAAATTTTGCTGTATCCACAAAATTTATTGTATTGACTGTATCCTGTTTAGTTTCTCACCTAAAAAAGGGGAGAAGCCTATGTTTTTTCACGCTTCCATTCAATGGCTTGCTGTTCTTAACGTATTTATTTTATGTGGATTATTTCTGACTCAAAAGAGTAAGGCGGGTCCACTCATCAACACCGATGATGTCTCTATTACTGCGGCACAGCAGTGTCAGCTAGAAAGTGCTTATAGCTATAACAAAGACGGAACTTGGTCTTATCAAGTCGTACCTGCCTGTAATCTCAATCAAAATTTAGAAGTATCTTTGGGCTATCACTCAAGTAAAGATCAAGATCAGATTCATGGCTTTTCAGTTCAAGCAAAAAGCATTTTAAGGCCAATGGAGAATGATTGGGGTGTTGCCAGTAGTTTACAGCTATCACGTGATGATGTTGCTCATCATGGGGATTTAAACTGGTTTTTGAATGTTCCTGTCAGTTTTCAACTCTTAGATCAACGTTTAGCATTGGATACCAATCTAGGTTATCAGCATGCCGATGAGCGTCTAGTTCGTTGGGGGATTGCTTCAACCTATACGCTGACCGAGCATGTCGGTGTAACAGTTGAAACGTATAATCAAGATCGTCAGGCGCCATTCTTCCAGACAGCATTACAATACAGTTTGATTCCCAATGTACTCACTTTAGAAGCCTCCTTTGGTGATCGCCTACATCGTTTAAAACAACATTGGTTTGGACTTGGCTTAAGTTATACGCCATCATCATAATGTGCTTAAATTCAGTTGATCCATCATTAGAATCATTGATAAGAATATAGGTATAAGATGCAATTAAAATTTTTACAAAATATTGATTTATCAAATATTGCAGATACTTTAGTCAGCCTGTCCGTTGCTTTTATTCTCGGCGCATTAATTGGCTTTGAACGGCAGTATCGACAACGTACGGCAGGACTCAGAACCAATGTTCTGGTGGCTGTTGGTGCTGCAATTTTTGTCGATATTGCCACCAATTTAACTGGTGCAGAAGGTGCAGTCCGCGTGATTGCCTATGTGGTTTCAGGTATTGGTTTCTTGGGTGCGGGTGTGATTATGCGACAAGAAGGTAATATTCATGGTTTAAACACGGCTGCGACCCTTTGGTGCTCAGCCGCCGTGGGTGCTTCTGCGGGTTCAGATCTCATTATTGAAGCAATACTGGCAACTGCTTTTATCTTGGCAGCCAATACGCTGTTAAGACCGATTGTTCATGCCATTGACCGTCGTCCGATTGATGATGATACAGAGGTTTTACATGTCATCTATATTATTTGTGATCGTAGTCAAAGTAAGGTGGTGATGGATGAATTGAATTTAACCTTGCAACACCATAATTATCCTGCAAAAGATATTGATGTTACACCGTTCGGTGAAAAAGAGGTCGAGATAGAAGTCACTTTAATTGCCACTTCAATTGATGCAGAAGAAGCCCAGCATATTACGAATCATCTGAATGCCATGCCACAAATTCGACAGGCATTTTGGGATAAAAATACGATCAATTAAGCCTTAGAAATCGTTTTTATATCATTGCATTGGGATACATTGTCTCATTCATGATATATAAAATGTCTATTGTTTCACATAAAATGACGCCAGCTTGATAACAATGAGAACAGTATGAGTTCAGAAGCACATTCAATGAGTTTAATTGCACCAGTGGTCTTGCTTGCTGCTGCTGTAATCGCAGTCCCTATTTTTAAACGTATAGGATTGGGTTCAGTCTTAGGATATTTAATTGCTGGATTGATTATCGGTCCTTTTGGTTTTGCTTTTTTCCATGATTCGGCTTCGATTCTACATATTGCAGAACTTGGTATTGTGATGTACCTATTTGTGATTGGTCTGGAGATGCAGCCCTCACATTTATGGAGTTTAAGGCGTGAGATCTTTGGACTAGGCACCTTGCAAATTGTTGCCTGTGCTTTGGCATTGACTGGTGTCGGCTTATTGTTTGGTTTTACTTGGCAAGTTGCTTTTATTGGTGCAGCGGGTTTTGTCCTGACCTCAACGGCGATTGTGATGCAGCTCTTGGGGGATCGCGGTGATATCGCTCAGCCGCAAGGGCAAAAAATCGTCTCAATTTTATTATTTGAAGATCTACTGATTGTTCCGTTATTGGCAATTGTTGCCTTCATGGCGCCAAACCATGTTGTAGAAACAACCTCAACTCGTTTAGAAAATATTGGCATTGGTTTAATTGCAATTGCGGGGCTAATTGCCGCAGGGTATTGGTTACTGAATCCATTATTTAGATTGCTCGCTGCGGCAAAAGCACGAGAAGTGATGACGGCGGCAGCACTTCTGGTGGTTTTAGGTGCGGCATTATTGATGCAGGTCAGTGGCTTATCTATGGCGATGGGTGCTTTCTTGGCAGGGGTTTTGTTGTCTGAATCGACCTTTAGACATCAAATTGAAGCGGATATTGAACCATTCCGTGGTCTGTTACTGGGTTTATTTTTCCTCGGTGTTGGGATGTCGCTGGACTTATCCGTCGTTGCACAAAACTGGAAGCTCATCATCAGTGGTGTTTTAGCCATGATGTTTGCCAAGGCTTTGCTGATTTATATCGTGGCACGTATCACCAAGAGCTCTCATACGGAAGCTTTAGATCGAGCATTATTGATGGCACAGGGTGGTGAGTTCGCTTTTGTCCTGTTTGCTGCCGCAGTCAGTGCCCAAGTCATTGATAATTCAATTAAGTCGAACCTGACCGCGATTG
The DNA here is from genome assembly GCF_000400715.1 of Acinetobacter genomosp. 15BJ. Lineage (GTDB taxonomy): Bacteria > Pseudomonadota > Gammaproteobacteria > Pseudomonadales > Moraxellaceae > Acinetobacter. The sequence goes on from NZ_KE007347.1 coordinate 427,958, forward strand.
TAGTGTTATCAATGGTGTTAACCCCAATTCTGGGTATCATTTTTAAACGCTTTACCGAAACTAAAGATCAGATCAATTTAGACAATGTCAATATTGCTGAAGGCTTGAGTGGCAGCGTGCTGATGATTGGTTTTGGGCGTTTTGGTCAGGTAACCAGTCAATTGTTACTGGCACGAGGGGTAGATGTCACCATTATTGACAATGACATCGACATGATTCAAAACGCGGAAAAGTTTGGTTTTAAAATTTACTATGGAGATGGTGGGCGTTTAGACATTCTGCATGCTTCAGGTGCGTCTACTGCGCAAGCCATTGTCGTTTGTGTCGACAGTAAGGAAACCACCAATCGAATTGTCGAGTTGGTCACGCATGAATTTCCATTGGCTAAGCTGTTGGTGCGTTCTTATGACCGTGAGCATTCGCTCTATTTAGTGAAGCATAAAGTGGATTATATGATTCGAGAAACCTTTGAATCTGCGATCAAATTTGGTGGCGTGATCTTGCAAGAATTGGGTGTTGATGAAGATGAAGTACAACGCATTACTGATGAAATTCGTGATCGTGATGATGAGCGTTTTGAAACGGAAATTGCTGCGGATGATGTTTATGCAGGTGTTGGTTTGCAGTATACCCATGCGCATCCACGTCCGACCGCACCATTGATTCGTCCTAAACAGGCTGCCCGAATTCTGAATGATGAAGAAGCACAGAAAGATTTAGAGGAAAAGTAACTCACAATTCTTTCCGTGCGTGATTTGAAGAAGCCTTAGGGTCTGTTGATATTTCACAGATGCTTGCGACAGAAGACATTTTTCGACGATACAAGGCATGGCTTATGAGATTTAGTCATTCTAAATAAATAAGGCATAACGTAGTAGCGACAAAAAATGTCTCTGTCCCGTAGGGTTATAGCTAAAACTTCCCTAAACTGCGTTATGAAACTTGGCAAGGGGACTACCATTACCTGCGTTTCATGCCTTGTTTATGTCGTTTTAGCTGATAACGCAAGACATGGCTGAAATGTCAACAGACCCTAGTTCAACTAGGGCTTATTTTTTGCTTTAAATCTAAATAGCATCAATACGAAGATACCTAATAATAAACCCCAAAACGCTGAGCCAATGCCCCAGAATTGAATACCAGAAGCACTGCATAAAAAGGTGAGTAGCGCAGCTTCACGTTCTTCGACATTGGAGAAAGCAACTGCAATGTTATGGCTAATTGTCGCAAATAAAGCGATCCCAGCAAGTGCCACAATAAAGATTTGTGGGAATGACATCAGTAGGCTAACTAAGGTTGCCGCAAAAAGCCCCATTAAGATATAGAACAGACCACAGCTAATACCTGCAATATAACGTTTGCTTGGGTCAGGGTGTACTTGATCATCTAAGCTCACTGCTGCACTAATTGCCGCCAAGTTAATTGAGAAACAGCCGAAAGGTGCAAAAATAGTATGTGCAACACCAGTCCAACCGACCAACTGATTCACATGCGGGTGATAGCCATAGCTTTTAATCATGGCAATGCCTGGCAAGTTTTGTGAAGTCATATTGATAACAAACAGTGGCAAAGCTAATCCTAAGATGGCTGACCAAGAAAAAGAGGGCTGCATCCATACCGGTTGTGTCAGTGACCATGTGATCGATTGGAGTTTAAAGTCGATAAATAGTGGGCAAACTGCTGCGCCTAAAATCACCGTCAGTACAATGCTATAACGAGGGAATAAGCGTTTTGAAACCAAATAGATCACAAGCATACTGAGGATAAAACCAAGATGGCTTTCTAGGCTGCTAAATATCTGAATACCAAATTTTAATAAAATCCCTGCTAGCATGGCACAGGTCAAACTTTGTGGAATATGGGCCAATAGTTTTTGGAAGATTCCTGAAAATCCAACAATTGCGATGGCAATACCACAGATCAGGAAGGCACCAATCGCTTCATACAAATCATAATGTCCTGTCGATGCAATGATCAGTGCAATCCCCGGAGTTGACCATGCGGTAGCAACTGGATATTTATATTTCCAAGATAGAATCAAGCCCGAGAGACCAATCGCAAGCCCCAATGCCCAAAACCAAGAACTGATTTGCGCGGTATTGGCACCTAAGGATTGCGCACCTTGAATGACGAGGATGGCGGAAACACTAATCCCGATTAAGAAAGTAATAAAGCCAGCGAAAACAGCTGGAATTGAAAAATCTTGGAGGAGACGTTGCATCTATGCATCTATACTTGTTTAAAATTTGTTGAAAAGTATATCGTTAATATGGGTTAAATCGTAGTTCTAAAGTGATTGAATAAATTGATCATTCGATCAATTTTATGCTTAGGTGAGCGTCGAAGTTGCCAATCTTAAACCGAAACCAAAGAATAAAATTCCGACCAAACAAATACCCGCGGCTGCTAACTTATAATTATGTTTGAAAAAACTGGCCAGTTTAATCCCCGAGAAAATCAAGGCAGTTAAATAGCTAAAACTTACAATTTGGACAATCAACGCCAATACCAAAAAGCTTAATGCAGGATAGGCGTAATCTGGTTCTACAAACTGCACAAAGAAAGACAGGAAAAATAAGATTGCTTTTGGGTTAAGTAAGCTGATACTGAGTGCCGTACGGTAAGGATGAACCTGATCAAGTTTAGGTAAATCAGCTAGCTCGGCATGATGTGGCGGCTTATTCCAAGTTTGATAGGCACCTTGTAATAATTTAAAACCTAAGTATGCGAGATAACATGCCCCTGTTAATTTAAGAATAATAAACAGGATCGGGAAGGCTTTGAGTAAGGATGCTGCACCTAATACCGTACACAGGATTAAAATAGAATCTCCTGTAAATACTCCACAAGCTGCCGCGTAACCAGTACGAATGCCATAACGGGAAGCTACGGACATGACATAGAGAGAGTTAGGGCCAGGTAATAACACAATTAAGATTGTACCAATAATATAAGTGGTTAAATCTGTTATACCGAACACAATGAACTCATTAAAAAACCGATTTTCGCTAATATAACAAAAATCGGTTTTTATTGGTGAAAAATCGACTAATTATGGTTTGATTTCAGCATCAATTCCAAAAGATTGGCGCAGCAATAAACTCAGTTGATCACGTGCCTTGATAAAGCCATCTATACCGCCTTGTAGTAATTGGAAAGCCATCAAATCTTGTTCAAGTTCAGCTTTAAAACTCTCTTTGCTTTGTGCTGGGCGTTCAATTTTTTCTGCTTGTTGCGCAAATTCGGCACTCAGTTGAGGTTCAACAAGCTGTAGGTCTTGTTCTAACTGTGCCAACAGATTTGGGGCGATGGTAAGTAAGTCACAACCTGCTAAACCAAGCACTTGTGCAGTACTGCGGAAGCTTGCGCCCATTACTTGAGTTGGAATTGCATGCTGTTTGTAGTAATTATAAATTTTCTTCACAGAGAGCACGCCAGGATCTTTGGCAATTGGATATTGCTCAACACCTTCAGCTTTTTTATACCAATCCAAAATACGACCTACGAAAGGTGAGATCAGCGTGACTTTCGCATCAGCACAAGCCTGTGCTTGATGTAAGCCAAACAATAAAGTCAGGTTACATGGAATACCTTCAGCTTCAAGCACTTTTGCAGCTTGAATACCTTCCCATGTTGACGCGATCTTAATCAGGATACGGGATTGTTCAATGCCGTAACCTTGATAGAGCTGAGATAACTCACGAGCTTTGGCAATTGTTGCTTCCGTATTGTAAGAAAGAGAAGCATCTACTTCGGTAGAAACACGACCATCGATCAATTTTAAAATTTCGACACCAAACTTCACAGTCAAAATATCAATCGTGCGTTCAATCAGTTCATCACTATGATAGCCTTCTTGCTTGGCTTGGGTATATGCATCTTCTATCAGTTCTCGGCTTTCAGGTTGTTCAGCTGCAGCTGTGATGAGTGAAGGATTGGTTGTTGCATCGAGTGGACGAAATTTTTCGATCGCCTCTAGATCACTACTATCTGCAACAACGGTGGTTAAATTTTTTAATTGGTGTAATGCTGTCTGAGTCATTGATATAGCGTTCTTACATAAACAATATTATTGGTAACTTCTGTTATAACACAATCTGGGTGAAAGCAAAGCCCTGCATTTATTTGCAGAATTGTTCATCCTGTCTGTACTTGCAGTTATGTCTCATTTTTTTGGCGCTGTTGTCGAATATGGTCAATTAAGTATTTTGCAGCGAGACCTAACTCACTTTCACGGCTCCAAACCAGATCGACGTAGTATTCAAATTTGGGCGTGAAGTCATACATTTCTAAAATCTTAAGCTTTTTCTTAAGCTCTGGATTCTCATTGAACATTTGTAATGGGAGAACACCCCAACCTAAGTTGCGCATAATCATCATACAAGCGGAGTGGTGATTATCAGTACGCCAATAGTCTTTTGAATAAAGCAATTCAGGCTTGATGGTATGATCACGGCTTGCAACTACAATTTGGCGTGTTTGTACGATTTGTTCAAAAGATACATGATCGAGTTGTGCTAAAGAATGATTTTTAGCAATGACAGGAACAAGTGCCTCTCTTTTTAGTTCCACAAATTGTTCACGGCTATCTAATTGTTCACGTTCAAACATCAAGGCAAGTTGTGCAGATTGATCGAGCAGCATCTGCAAGGCATCTTCTTGTGGAGCAGAAAAGATATTAATAGCCAGACTTGGAAAACGCTGTTCAAGCAAGGTAATGTAGTCGGTCCAGTTGGTATAGAGCAGCTCAGACACCACAACGATATTGAGAGTCGACTCCAAACCCGTACTCAAAGCATGAGCATGTTGTTTCCATTGATTTATTTCAATCAATAATTGTTGTGTCTTTTCGTAGAGAACGGTGGCTTCTGCTGTTGGAATGGGTTCACGTCCGACTCGTTCAAACAAATTAAGATTGAGATCAATTTCTAAATTGGCAATCGACATGCTTACAGCAGAGGGAACCTTGCCTAATTTACGGGCTGCGGCAGAGAAAGAGCCTGTTTCAATCACGGTTTGAAACATGATGAGTTGTTCTTGATTAATATTCATCTGTCAAAAATACTGAAAGAATCTGATTGGATTAATCAAAATTATAAAAATAAAATAGCTTCAATCCAAATAAAAGAGTGTTATTAAATGTTGATTTCCAAAAGAAGACTCGTTCATGCAATTAGCTATGAAGTGATTTTATTGGTCATCATCGCAATTGCGTTAAGCTTTATTTTTAGTATGCCACTAGAAGTCACGGGGATTCTGGGTACGATCATGGCGGTCATTTCAGTGTTCTGGAATATGATCTTTAACCATTACTTTGAAAAAGTGGAACATAAATATCAGTGGAAAAGAACGATTCCAGTCCGTATTCTGCATGCAATTGGGTTTGAAGGCGGCTTGATGCTTGCAACGATTCCAATTATTGCGTACTTGATGAAGATGAGTTTTATCGAGGCATTAATTCTCGATTTCGGTTTGACCATGTGTATCTTGGTCTATACATTTATTTTCCAGTGGTGTTATGACCTTGTAGAAGGGCGTTATTTCCCAAATGCAAAACTCGCATCATCATAATCATTGATGAAAAGCATTCTTCGGAATTTTCTGAAGAGTGCTTTTTTATTGCCAAATGATAAACATCGTTTGATTACAGTATCTATAAAGTCAGATCGCTTTAGTTTATTTAATATCTTGAGAGCAAGTTTTAAAAAATATAAGTAACAATACCAATATTTCATGACGCTAGATCGTAGGAGAATAAAAATATGCCAAGTGTACTGATTGAAGTTAGGCAACAATATCCAGTCACAATTGAACTGGAGATCATGGAGGCAGTGCATACTGCACTCAGAGATGCTTTTAAAATCATGGCTAGTGATCGAAATGTACGTTTAATTGTACATGAAGCACATCGCTTTCAATGTCCGCCAGAAAAGGCTAAACCTGAATGCTATACCTTGATTAGTATTGATGCATTTCTTGGGCGCTCTTTAGATGCTAAGCGTCAGCTTTATAAATTGATTGTGCATAATCTTGAGCCGATAGGCATTCCCAAAGATCATGTAAAAATTATGCTTCGTGAACTGCCCTCGGAGAATTTTGGTGTTCGTGGTGGACAAGCGGCTTGTGATGTTAATTTAGGTTTTAAAATTGATGTTTAGAACAAGGTTTTAAAGAGGAAAGCTCTATGAGAGCTTTCTTTTATTTGAATAGGAAAATAGCCTAAGTAAAGTAAAACTTAAATTTTAACGTCACTTGGAAAGTAAGATCTGCATAGTTAAAAGATATATATCCGTTAGTCTTTAGAGTTAGAACACAGGGATTTTCATGGCTTTTAAAGAACTCTTTGTCGAAATTTATTATGGTGATTATCCAAAAGAAATGGTCTTAAAAAGAATTAATGAGTATATAGAAAATAATGAAATTATAGAGGTCGAATTTTTTGAGCTACTGGATAGCGCAGTAAATCAGGAATCTTTACTGCTTGAATTGATCCAAACCACCGATCCTAGTTTTTCAGCAGATTCAGTGGAGGCTGAAATTTTAACGGCTCGTTATTTTCTAAATATTTTAGAGCATTATAAAAATGGTCAGATAAGACCTTTTGATTTATGCCGAATTTTTAATAACATAGAAATTGGTTTTATAGGGGCACCGAGAAACCTTCCTGTAAACATCGCATATTATCCATCGTGGATGGGGAATTTATATAATGCGTGTGATTGGTGTGATGAAACGTGGACCCTTGAAAACAGCTCTCATCTGAGCATAGAGGTAAAAAAGCAAATTCATATCATTAAAGACTGGTTATAAAATCAGACTTTTAAGTAACACAGCTACTTTATAAAAATTTGATTTGATCTTTTATAAACACAATTTTGCGGTCAGGACGAGGCAAAAAATTGCTATTCACAAAAAACATCATGCTAAAATAGGGAACTTATCTTTTTAGATTGCATGATTTTCTCTATGTTTCAACAAGAAATCTCTCAATTAAACCTACAACAATTTAAAGCGGGTGAAAAACGCTGGATCGGTTCCTTACTTGGATCATCTGCAGCACTATTATTCAAAGAAATTGCCACCCAAAGTTCCAATCTATACGTCATTGTTGCTAGAAATAATCAGCATCTTGCCCAACTTGAAAGCGAACTTGAATTTTACGGGATCAAGCCTGTCATTTTCCCCGATTGGGAAATCCTGCCTTATGACCGTTTGTCTCCACATCAAGACATTGTTTCGGAACGTTTGGCAATTTTATCGAATATGCCTCAGAAAGGCATTTTATTGCTTTCTGCCAGTACCTTAGCGCAACGAGTTGCACCTTATTCGTGGGTCGTGGGCGAACACTTTGATATTAAAGTAGGGCAGAAGTTAGACCTCGAAGTACAAAAGAAACAATTGGTTCAAGCAGGCTACCGTTTAGTTGACACCGTTTATGATCATGGCGAATTTGCAGTTCGCGGTAGCATCATGGATATTTTTGCATCAGGACAAGATCAACCGATTCGAATTGATTTATTTGATGATGAAATTGAAAGCCTAAAATTCTTTGACCCAGAAACTCAAAGAACGACGGAATCCTTAAAAAACTTTACTGTTTTACCTGCAAAAGAATTTCCACTAAAAGAGGGGCGCTCTACTTTTAGAGATCGCTATGCAGAAAGCTTCCCGACCGCAAATCCCAAGAAAAACCCAGTTTATCAGGATGTCTTGGAAGGAATTGCAACACCTGGTTTAGAGTTTTATTTGCCATTATTCTTTGAAAAGAAGGTGATGGAAGCGCAAAGTATGTTGACGACATACTTACCAAATAATTGCGTTGTCATTACAAATAGTGACATTGAAGATGATTTAATTAACTTCTGGAAAGAAGTAATGCGTCGTTATGAAGATCGACGTCATAACATTGATCAACCAATTCTGCCACCAGAAGAATTATTTTTAATGCCTAACCATGTTTTACAGGCATTAAATCAATTCCCTCGCATTTTGGCTTCAGCTGAAGCTTTTGAGGCCAAGGCGGGTGTACTCAATATCGCCGCTGAACAACCGCCTAAACTGGCAGTTGATCCGAAAAAAGAACAACCTTTCCAAGCAGTAAAGCATTATATCGACCAAGCCAAGCATCCTGTTTTATTGGTGGCAGAGAGTGCGGGCCGTCGAGAAACGCTAAAAGATGCACTGCGTGGTGTTTTGGGTGAAATTCAAAATGTAGATAGTTTTGCTCAATTCCAAAAAGACAAATTACAGGTTGCCATTACCAATGCACCACTAGATCGCGGTTTGTTGCTGAGTAATCAGCTTTCAGTAATTTCAGAAAACCAGCTTTATGAACACCGTGTGGTACAACGCCGCCGTAAACGCCAGCAAGAAGTATCTGAAGAGTTCTTGATCCGTAGTTTAACTGAGCTCAGTATTGGTGCACCTGTGGTGCATATTGATCATGGTGTAGGACGTTATGCAGGTTTAATTACTCTAGAAATCGATGAGCAGGATTATGAGTTCTTGCAGCTTGATTATGCTGATGGCGCTAAAGTCTATGTGCCTGTAACCAATTTACATCTGATCAGCCGCTATAGTGGTGGTGATCCTGATTTAGCCCCATTGCATAAATTGGGAACGGATACTTGGAGCAAAGCGAAGCGCAAAGCTTTGGAGCAAATCCATGATGTTGCCGCAGAGTTATTGCATATTCAGGCCCGCCGTCAATCTAAACCTGGTTTTGCCTTTGAACTTGATCATACAGGATATATGCAATTCTCCAGTGGCTTTGCCTATGAAGAGACTTTAGACCAAGCCAATGCGATTGAAGCAACCATCCATGATATGCAGCTTGCTAAACCGATGGATCGCTTGGTTTGTGGTGATGTGGGCTTTGGTAAAACCGAAGTGGCGATGCGTGCAGCCTTTGTTGCGGCACAAAATAATAAGCAAGTTGCAGTACTGGTACCGACGACGCTATTGGCGCAGCAACATTATGAGTCATTTAAAGATCGCTTTGCAGATACAGCGGTACGTATTGAAGTATTGTCTCGCTTTGGTAGCAATAAAACTCACCTAAAAATCATTGAAGATCTTGCCGAAGGTAAAGTCGATATCGTGGTGGGAACGCATAAAATCCTGCAAGAAAACATCCAGTTCAAGAATCTTGGACTCATGATTGTCGATGAGGAACATCGTTTTGGTGTTCGTGATAAAGAACGGATTAAAGCCTTACGTGCTGATGTCGATATGTTGACCTTAACGGCGACGCCGATTCCACGGACGCTGAATATGGCATTCTCTGGGATGCGCGATCTTTCGATTATCGCAACACCACCAGCACGCCGATTAGCAGTGAAAACCTTTGTACAAGAACATACCGATGATTCGGTCAAGGAAGCGATTTTACGTGAGTTATTACGTGGTGGTCAGGTGTACTTGTTACACAATGAGGTGGATACCATTGAACGCGCCGCTGAAACCATTCGTAATTTAGTGCCAGAAGCACGGGTAGCCGTAGCGCACGGGCAAATGCGTGAACGCGAACTTGAGCAGGTAATGCAGCAGTTCTATCACAAAGAATATAACGTTCTAGTATGCTCAACGATTATCGAAACTGGTATTGATGTCCCGAATGCAAATACCATCATCATTGAGCGTGCAGATAAATTAGGACTTGCGCAATTACATCAATTGCGTGGTCGTGTCGGACGTTCGCATCATCAAGCCTATGCCTATTTATTGGTTCCATCGATCAAGCATCTCAAAGGTGATGCCGAAAAACGTTTAGATGCCATTCAACGTGCTTCAACGCTTGGCGCAGGATTCATGCTTGCAACTGAAGACTTGGAGATTCGAGGTGCGGGTGAATTACTCGGTGAGCAGCAAAGTGGTTCGATGCAAGCGATTGGTTATAGTCTGTATATGGAGATGCTCGAAAAAGCGACCAAAGCCATTCAAAAAGGCAAAACACCTAATTTTGATGCTCCCTTGTCATTAACTGCCGAAATTAACTTGCATATGCCTGCGTTGATCCCTGATGACTACTTGGGTGATGTCCATCAACGTTTGCTGTTCTATAAACGTATCAGTAATACCGATAGCCAAGAGAAGCTCGATAATATCCGTATGGAGCTGATTGATCGTTTTGGTATTCCGCCACAGCCTGTGAAGCAATTGTTTAGTGTGCATCAGCTACGCTTACGTGCAGAGCAGTTGGGTATTACCAAAATTGACATCAATAGTAATGGGGGGTATATCGAGTTTGCGCCTGATACCCCCGTACAGGCGATCAGTATCATTCAACTGATACAGAAAAATCCGACCTATTACCGTATGGAAGGGGGTCAACGCTTGAAAGTGATGGTGCAATTGGCAGAGTACGATAAACGGATTCAGTTTATTGTGGACTTATTGAATAAGTTATTGAATGAGTTAAATTGAGGCTTTTAAGCACTTGATTTGATGGTTAATTGAGCAAGTTCTGTTTTTTAGCAAATGCATTTCTGTTTTTGATCAGATGTTCATGCAATAAATGAGGAAAATCATTGTTATTTGTAATCAAACGGGTTACTAATAATATTCACATCAAAACTGATGTGATAGTATTGATCATCATTATTCTGCATCATTTATAAAGATATGTTTAGTTTGCATCCACAACTTGCTCAAGATACATTTTTTGTAGGCGACTTCCCGCTTTCAACATGTCGTTTAATGAATGATATGCAATTTCCTTGGTTGATCCTGATTCCGCGTGTTCCAGGTGTCACAGAATTATATGAATTAAGCCAAGCAGACCAAGAACAGTTTTTACGTGAATCGAGCTGGTTATCAAGCCAATTGTCACGTGTATTCCGTGCAGACAAGATGAATGTCGCGGCTTTAGGAAACGTTGTTCCGCAGCTTCATTTTCATCATGTGGTACGTTATCAAAATGATGTTGCATGGCCTAAGCCAGTGTGGGGAACACCAGCGGTGCCTTATAGCAATGAAGTACTTGCGCACATGCGTCAAACGTTAATGCTGGCATTGCGTGGACAGGGTGATATGCCATTTGATTGGCGTATGGACTGATCCAGAAAATAGAATAAATACAGTATTCTATAATAAAAAAAGGAGGATAGAGTGCCACTAGATAGGTTGATTGATAAAGAACCTAGACAGTTTGCTTATTTTCATCGTTTGATGGGATATTCGATTCTGTCACTAATTCTGGTAATTTATACATTTACCTCAACTAGTGCTAGCTATCAACTCTACCTTCTTCCTTTATTGCTTATTTATTTTCTGCTTTGTCCCCGTTTAGAAAAATGGCTGCAATATAAGTTTGATAAAAAAATAGAAAAAAATGTTCTTTTCGGCAACGAGGCTGTGATTATTGCGCTGGTTCTCGCTGCATTGCACCTCAGTTTAGTTCCTACCTTTACGATTCTATTCGGATTGCTCTATGTGGGATTGAACAACAAAATTTCTCTGCCAGTCTCTTGTTTAATCGGTTTGATTGGCGTCATTGTTTTCTATTTCAGTACTTTTGTAATTTTTGGCGCTGAAGAATATTTTGAACCGACCAATCCTGAATTAACAGTCGTTAGCCTGCTTGGTTTGATGATGTTTATTGTGATTGGTAACTATTACCAGCACCGTCGCTTGAATATTCTGGGTCAACAACGCCAGCATTATCATAATCAAATGACGCGTTATATCGCTTTTGCGAACCAGCTCAGCCGTTATGCGCCACTGCAGTTGTGGCAGTCAATTATGCGCGGCGAAGCAGAGGCAAAAATTGAATATAAGCGTAAAAAATTAACCATTTTCTTCTCAGATATTCAAGGTTTTACTGAGCTTTCTGAAACCTTAATCCCAGATGATTTAGCCTTCTTGCTGAATGATTATTTGAGTCATATGACTGAAATTGCAAAACAGTATGAAGCGACAGTCGACAAGTTTATGGGTGATGCGATTCTGATTTTCTTTGGTGATCCAAACTCGCAAGGTGTCGAGCAAGATGCAAAATCTTGTGTAGAAATGGCCATTGCGATGCGTCAACAAATGAAATTGTTACGCGAACGTTGGAAGAAAATGGGTTATCCTGCTTTGCATATCCGTATGGGTATTAGTACAGGTTATTGTCACGTTGGTAACTATGGTGCTTCTCATCGTATGGCCTATACCATTGTGGGGCGTGATGTAAATTTGACAGCGCGTTTGCAGTCTGCAGCTGAAGTTGATGAAATCCTGATTGCTGATGACACCCATCAGCTGATTAAAAATGAGTTTTTGTGTGTACCTAAAGTGCCAATTTATTTAAAGGGTATTCAAGGTCCAGTTAAAACTTGGCAGGTGATGGAGAAATTCACAGGCAAGAAATCAGATACGCAAAAATGGTTTGATTTCGATTATAAAGGTTTCCATTTGGTCTTAAATCTGGAAGAAGTGCAGAACTATGAATATCCTGAACTGGTAGAGATATTGGAAAACATGGTTCAGCGGATCAAAACCCAGCAAAAAATTACCAATGCTCAGGGTATCCCAAAACTGACTTTGGATGATGAAGTTAGATAATCCTCAGTATAATTTTTTTAGTTCAAACTGTTATTTCTAGTGGAACAATCGTTGTATGGTTTCTTGGAAAGAATCGTACCAAAGTTTTGTTGACATCTTAATTCTAATAAAGAGAATAAATAAAAAATGCAGCAAGTGATAGAAAACCTAAATACGGCGATGCTGGATGATTTGGATATTAAGGATTTAATCTTAAAATTACCAAAGCCATTAAGACCGTATTTACAGGTAGCACCTTCTATGTGGATGTATGATGATCCGCTTTATGGTCAAATCAAAGCAATGCCTACGTTATATACGACGGGTAAAATTGTCTGGGCATCATTGGTACAAGCGAATAGGAATTTATTTGAACCTGAGTGGATATCTTGTGCTGGAGAGGTTGTATATGATCCATTAGGGAAAATGCAACCAGTTCAACTTTTGGAAGCGGCAGAACAGCTATTTTCCCTAAAAGGGACTACTCCAAATGTCTTGGATCAACAGAATTATGCAGCGCATTTGACCAATGAATTTACACGGGTATTTAATTATCCTTTTCCCCAAAGTTTAGCGACTTTACCTTTAAAGATGTCCTCCATGTGGTTTGAGTATCGACATTTACCAGGTGGGCTTCTTGCAATGAAGGTTTTTCCAATCATTGTGTCAGAGCAAAACCCCAATTATATTATGCCTTTACCATCTTATTTTTGGCCAAATAACTTCTTTAAAGATAAGTGGCTGGAACTGGCTGCACGAGAAAATGGTGGTGGTTTATATGATGTGGAGAAAGAAGTTCTTAATAAGATTACGAATAAAGTATATTTAGAAGAAATTCTACTTCAACCTAAATTACCTCAAATTTTTGAAGAACAAATACCGCGAGAATCTGCTGTTACAAGTTCATCAAAAACTAAACTTAGTTGGTTTTTCTTGCCCTTTTTAGCCGTGATTTTGCTGTGTTTATTTATTTTTCTTAATAAATAAAAAACTCCTCGTGAACGAAGAGTTTTTATTTGAACTTTGGAAATTAATCGATTTAGATATCGTTAATGATTTTCCGAAGCATGGTTGATGGTGTATTTAGGAATCTCGATTTCTAAATCTTCATCAACAATCTCTACTTGGCAAGACAGGCGAGAATCTGGTTCTAAGCCCCATGCGCGGTCAAGCAAGTCAGCTTCTACATCATTCATCTCTTCAAGGCTGTCAAAGCCTTTACGCACAACCACATGGCAGGTCGTACATGCTGCTGACATGTCACAAGCATGTTCAATTTTAATGCCATTTTTTAATAAACTTTGGCATAAATTGGCGTTATGTTCGACTTCAAATTCTGCACCTTCAGGGCAAATTTGTGCATGAGGAAGAACTTTAATACGTGGCATATTGATCACCTATACCTTTAGTTTGAGTTTGACCAATCTTCAAGTTTCGTACCTTTTAAGGCATGGTCAATATGTCGGTTCATACGAAGCGCAGCAAAGGCATCGCTATGAATTTTAAGTTGTTGAACGGCGTGTTCAATCGCTGCTAGCTCATCTGTTTTAAGACGGGCTTTTAACGCTTCGGCAGCAAGAATTAAGTCACGAGCTTGTTGCTGAGAGAGCAAATCAGTATCTGCTTTTAACGCTTGCTCTAAAGCCTCCAACTCACGTTGTGCTTCAACTTTGGTTTCTTGCAAGTGACGAAGATGTTTATCTTCTTCTGCGTATTGGAAACCTTCAACCAGTAAGCGCTCAGTATCTGCTGAAGATAGGCCGTAAGATGGTTTGATATCGATTTGCGCCTGAACACCAGAAGTGGTTTCTTTCGCTGAAACCGTTAATAAACCATCAGCATCGACTTGGAACGTTACTTCAATACGCGCTTGACCAGCAGTCATTGGTGGGATGCCATGTAATACAAAGCGGCCCAATGAACGGCAATGCTCAACCAGATCACGTTCACCTTGAACCACATGAATCAACATCGCGGTTTGGCCATCTTGATAAGTGGTAAATTCTTGACGGCGTGCAACAGGAATCGCTGTATTACGTGAAATCAGACGTTCAACCAAACCGCCCATGGTTTCAAGACCAAGAGAGAGCGGGGTCACATCCAGTAGTAAAGAACCATCTTGACTATTGCCAATGAGCTGGTTTGCAGTAATTGATGCGCCAATCGCAACCACTTCATCAGGGTTGATGGTACAAAGTGGTTCACGCTCAAATAATTCACGTACCGCTTTTTGTACTGCATAAGAGCGCGTAGAACCACCAACAAGAACCACATGTTCAATGTCGTCAAGTTCAAGCTTAGCATCACGTAATACACGTTTGCACACGCTCATGGTTTTATCGAGTGCAACTTGAATAATGGATTCAAAAGTTGAACGATCTAAAGTCAGACGATCATCCAATAGTTTTAATTCAGTAGAATCATGGTCTGTTAAATGTTCTTTGGCTTGACGTGCGGCCATGATGAAAACAGCGTATTCTTCATCACTTAAAGTATCGATATTGAGCTGTTTTTTCGCCCATTTTACGATTAAGCGATCAAGGTCATCACCACCAAGGGCCGTGTGCCCACCTGTTGCAAGAACTTCAAATACGCCTTGCGAAAAACGTAAAATTGATACGTCGAAAGTACCACCACCTAGATCGTAAATGACGTAGTTACGGTCAGTACTTAGATTAGTATCTTGATCTAATCCATACGCAACAGCGGCTGCTGTAGGTTCGTTTAATAAACGTAAAACATTTAAGCCTGCGAGTTGAGCAGCATCACGTGTGGCTTGACGTTGTGCTTCATCAAAATAAGCAGGAACGGTAATCACCGCACCATTTACAGGGTTGCTTAGACTTGCTTCAGCACGATCTTTTAACTGTTTTAAAATTTCAGCAGAAATTTCGACTGGTGTTTTACGACCAGCAGCGGTTTCAAATGCCGGCATTTCATTTTCTGCACCTACGAGTGTGTAGGGATGCTGGAATTTGATATCTGCTTGCGAGCGACCCATAAAGCGTTTTACTGAAACAACTGTATTTTTAGGATCAGTCAGCATAAAAGGTTTAGCTTCATAGCCAAACGTGGTTGCATCCTTTGCATAGTGAACAATAGACGGCAGTAATACTCGGTCTTTGTCATCTTGTAGAACTTTCGGTTTTCCCGATAGCACTGTCGCCACTAAAGAGTGGGTTGTCCCTAAGTCAATGCCGATCGCAATACGATGTTGATGCGGGGCAGTAGCTTGACCTGGTTCAGCAATTTGCAAAAGCGCCATGCGTGCGGTATCCCTTGAAAATAATCGGTAACAGCGGATTAAAAATCATCATCGAGGTCGAAGCTTTCTTCTTCGTCCAATATGCGATCTTCAGCTTTATCAATATCATTCATAACACGTTGGAAAAAACGTAATTTACGAACGGTATCACGTGCTTCTGCCCAGTCTTCGTCAGCAAAATCAATTTTAAATTCGCGAACTAGACCATCGATCCACTGTTGAATTTCAACTTTTAACGTATTTAATTGCTCTGTAGATGTTGCTTCATCTAATTGTTCACGCATTTCGAGTGCAGATTGCAAAAATTCAAAATCACTAATGGATTGATCCAGATGATGATCTTGTTTTTTTAAGGCAAGCAGATACGCAGCACGACTATCAACTTGTGAAAGTACTTTAAATGCTTGATTGATTTCGCTCGACTTGATCAATGCCTGATCTTTGTCAGTGGCTTTATCTGGGTGATATTGCTGTTGCAAACTTAAAAACTGTTTTTTTAAAGCTGCTAAATCTATATCGAGTGCTTCGGGTAATTGGAACAACTCAAAATGATTCATGGGAGATGAATTCCGCTATTGATAAATACGTTAAAACAGTGCGGAACACACTGTTTTGACGAAAAGAAAGAGGGGTGTTGCCAGTTAAACAGTAAATGATTCACCGCAACCACATTCACCTTTTTGATTTGGGTTGTTAAATTCAAAGCCTTCATTCAGACCATTTTTGACATAGTCCATCTCTAAACCATTGAGATAAACTAAGCTTTTCGGGTCAACAAATACTTTAACACCAAGTTGTTCAAATACTTGGTCATGCGTGTCGACATCATCGACAAACTCAAGTACATAAGCCAACCCAGAACAACCCGAAGTTTTCACGCCAATACGAATGCCTTCGCCCTTACCGCGATTTTGCAGGTAATTGCTGATGTGACTCGCAGCATTTTCAGTTAAATGGATCATGAAAACTCCAATGTTATTTCGTTCATCAATTAAGCTTTCGCTTTCTTGCCACGATAGTCTTCAATCGCAGCTTTAATTGCATCTTCAGCCAATACAGAGCAGTGTACTTTTACTGGTGGAAGTGCAAGCTCAGTCGCGATATCAATGTTTTTGATTGATTGAGCTTCATCAAGCGTTTTACCTTTTAACCATTCGGTTACAAGAGAGCTTGATGCAATTGCAGAACCACAGCCATAAGTTTTGAAGCGAGCTTCTTCAATTACGCCATTGTCATCGACTTGAATTTGTAAACGCATCACGTCGCCACACGCTGGTGCACCGACCATACCTGTACCTACGTTTTCTGCATTCTTGTCTAAAACACCAACATTACGAGGGTTTTCGTAATGATCAATTACTTTTTCGCTATAAGCCATGTTGCTTCTCCAAACCTCGGGGTCAGCCTAATATTAATATGAGGGTAAAAACACGTTTTTCAATTGAGGGTTCAATGAATTAGTGTTCAGCCCATTCAACTGTTGAAAGGTCGATACCTTCTTTGTACATATCCCAAAGCGGAGAAAGTTCACGTAATTTCTCAACTGCAGCTTTGGTAATTGTTAACACGTGATCAATATCTGCTTCAGTTGTGTATTTACCAAAACTGAAACGGATTGAACTGTGTGCTAACTCATCAGATAAACCTAAAGCACGTAAAACGTATGAAGGCTCTAAAGTTGCAGATGTACATGCTGAACCGCTTGAAACAGCAACATCTTTCAGTGCCATCATCAGTGATTCACCTTCAACAAAGTTGAAGCTGACATTTAGATAGTTTGCAACGTTTTGAGTTGGGTGGCCATTCAAGAACACTTGTTCAAGGTCTTGTAAACCATTCCAAAGCTTGTCGCGTAATTTACGGATACGCTCTTGCTCTGCTTGCATAGTTTTGCCAGCAATTTCAAAAGCTTCACCCATACCAACAATTTGGTGTGTCGCTAAAGTACCAGAACGCATACCACGCTCATGACCGCCACCGTGCATTTGTGCTTTTAAGCGAACACGTGGGCTGCGGCGAACAAACAGTGCGCCAATACCTTTAGGACCATAAATTTTGTGGCCAGAAAAACTCATCAAGTCGACTTTCATCGTTGAAAGATCAATTTCAACTTTACCAGCTGCTTGAGCGGCATCGACATGGAAGAACGTTTTATTGGCACGAGTTAGTTCACCAATTGCAGCAACGTCTGTTACGGTACCAATTTCGTTGTTCACCATCATTAGGGATACAAGAATGGTATCTGGGCGTAAAGCTGCTTTAACCATTTCAGGAGTAATTAAACCTGTACGTGGTTCTGGCTCTAAATATGTAATTTCGAAACCTTGTTCTTCAAGCTCACGGCAAGGATCTAACACAGCTTTGTGTTCGATTTTACTTGTAATGATGTGTTTGCCTTTTGAGCCGTAGAATTGAGCAATTCCTTTTAGTGCAAGGTTGTCAGATTCAGTTGCACCTGAAGTCCAAACGATTTCACGTGGATCTGCTTTGATTAAATTTGCAACTTGTTCACGTGCATACTCAGCTTTTTCTTCGGCCTGCCAACCATAAGCATGTGAACGTGACGCAGGGTTACCAAAAGTCCCTTCGAACGTTAAACACTCCACCATACGTTCTGCAACTTCAGGCAGTACAGGAGTGGTTGCTGCGTAATCAAGATAAATTGGACGTTTCATGTCAAATACCTGTAACCGATAGAAGGGCTGAATCTAAGCTTGGTGAATTTTGGCGTAAAGCAACTGTCTGAACGTTGTCACGCGCAATTAAATCAGCAAGCGTGATTTTTGCGAGATAATCGGCAATATGGTGGGAGAGTTCTTGCCATAAGTCGTGCGTTAAACACATTGCACCATTCTGGCAGTTGCCTTTGTGGTCACAACGGGTTGCATCAACAGTTTCATTTACAGCTTCGATAATTTCTAGCACGGTGATTTCACTTGCAGTGCGCGCAAGGTGATAGCCACCATTTGCACCACGAACGCTTGAAACTAACCCATGACGTTTAAGTTTTGCGAATAACTGTTCTAAATAAGCGACTGAAATGGATTGGCGTGCTGCTATTTCCGCAAGCGTGATCGTTTGTTCAGTTGGCTGCAAAGCTAAATCAAGTAGAGCAGTCACTGCGTAACGACCGCGAGTTGTAAGACGCATGATTCGGTACACATGGTTAGACTAGATATGCAAATTTTATGAATTCCGACTAAAATAGTCAAGTTTTAAATTGTCATTATCAGTGTGAAAAGTAAAATATATTGGAATTATTGTATCCACGTATTATAAACAAAAAAGGCAATAAAAATAAAGCTGAATACCGCAAAGCTGATGATATTAATCAAGCGCTGACGTTTTTGCAGGCGGTGAATACGGTTTTGATATTGTTTTACTTCAACCAGCAAAGTATTGATTTCAGAGCGCTGCTGATCAATTTTATCTAAGAG
This sequence comes from Acinetobacter genomosp. 15BJ, assembly GCF_000400715.1. Lineage (GTDB taxonomy): Bacteria > Pseudomonadota > Gammaproteobacteria > Pseudomonadales > Moraxellaceae > Acinetobacter. Next base: position 447,185 of record NZ_KE007347.1, read on the forward strand.
TGGGGCAATGCGTTGCTGAGATGCAACGGCTTCAGCTTCATCGTTAAATAGATTTAACCATTGTTTCCAGTTTGCCAGAATGCTTGAGAGCGTTAGATGTGGAAGTAAATCTAAAAATTCTTCAGCAAGAACGGCATCACCAAGGATACGCATATTGGCAATGCTACGCTGATTGTTAAACACAAAAATCTTAATCAGATCGATGAGTGTGCTATTAATCTCTAAATCGATGTTACGATCCAGTGCTTTCATATCGAACAACAAACCTTTTTCGGTAAATTGGATATAAAAGTCAAAGAACGGAATGTAGCTATTGATCCGAATCGTCATTTTTTTATCGATGAGCTTTTTTGCTTGCAAGCGCAATCCCGCATCATGCGTAAGGACGAAGGAGAAAAAAGTTTCTAAAACAATGATGACAATGTTTAGCAACAAATGGGGGTGTTTATGTCTTTGTTGCGTATCACTCATAGATCTCTTTTTCCTTACCAATAACGTTAAAACAATAAAATCTGTAAACTTTGAGTATCCTTACTCAATTGTTAAAAATAATTTACATGACTTTATTGCTTTGTAGAACAGTTTTTTAAAACGATCAAGTCTTAACTTTGATATTATAAAAACATTTTTATGGTTAAATACGACATACTGTTTGTAAAGAGCTTAGGAGTAATGGTCAATGGATAACTCAAACATAGAAAATCCTAACGAAGAAGCTGAAGTAAAAACTAAGCCAAAATCAAAGAGTTCTAAAAAATCTGCACTAGATTTCAAAAAATATACACAACAAATTTGGCTTGCTGGTTTGGGTGCTTTTTCACGTGCTGAAGAAGAAGGAAATAAATTGTTTGACTCACTGGTCAAGGTTGGTGAAGAGCTTGAGTCGAAAACAGTCGATTTCGCAGACAATACTGTAGGCAAGGTCACAGAGAAAGCCAAAGAGTCTGTAACAGATACTAAAGACAAGGTTGAAAAGATTTTAGATACAGGAGTGAATCACTCTTTGAATCGTATTGGCTTAGTGACGCCGAAGGATCTTCAGCATATCGAACAGCTTCTTGTGCAGTTGCATATCAAAGTGGATGCTTTGATTGAAGAAAATAATCAATTGAAGGCTAAATTGAATAAAAAGTAAAAAAAATGCAGGTAACTGGTCCGTTTATGTCGTTTTTCAGTATTTATTTTAATTAAAAGGTCTTTCTAGTATTGCGTTCTCCCCCAAAGCATTGCTATAAAGGCGTCATGGCCTTTTAAACTATAGCCTTGGATCTTAACAAACGATATTAAGAGGATATTTTTTATCATGAATAAATCAGAATTAATTGATGCGATTGCTGAAAAAGGGGGAGTGTCTAAATCGGATGCTGGTAAGGCACTCGATGCGACAATTGCATCAATCACTGAAGCACTTAAAAAAGGTGACACGGTTACTTTAGTTGGTTTCGGTACTTTCAGCGTGAAAGAACGTGCTGCTCGTACTGGTCGTAACCCTAAGACTGGTGAAGAACTTCAAATCAAAGCAAGCAAAGTACCTAGCTTCAAAGCTGGTAAGGGTTTAAAAGATTCGGTTGCGTAATCTTTTTAAATCAATAAACGCACCATTCAGGGTGCGTTTTTTATTTATTGAATGAAAAAGTTAATTTGATCTTTATTCTCCATTCATTCGTCTTTGTTTTTCAGTTAAAATTGCCCCGAAATAAAATATTGGAATTCTTATGGAATCGTTTCGTACTCTCATTAAGGGTTGGTTGGGTAAAGTCCTGCTCGTTTTGTTTTTGACCCCTTTAGCACTTGTAGGGATTGAAGGATATTTTAGTGGTAGCAATAAAGCAGACGTTGCGAAATCGGTAAACGGTCAAGATATTTCTAACAAAGAATTAGAAAGTGCAACCAAAAATTATAAAGACCAATATTTATCTTTGGTCAAAGGTGATGAATCACTTTTAAATTTACCTATTATTCAAGAAAAAGCATTAGATGCATTGATTGCACGTAGCTTATTACAGCAACAAGCTGAAAAGTTAGGTATGACTTTAAGTGATGTACAGCTTGAGCAAATGTTGGCTCAGCAACCTAGCTTCCAAGAAAATGGACAGTTTTCACAAAAATTATATGAAAACTATTTACGTTCAGTGGGTATGACGAATCAGGCGTTGATTGCTAGCTTGCGTCAAGACCATGCACTTAAAATGATTTCAACATCATTGATGGATTATGCATTGGTGAGCAAGTCTGATGTACAGCAGTTAGCTAATTTACAAACTGAACAACGTACTTTGCATTTGGCAAGTATCAAGTTAGATGATTATAAAAAGGGCGTGACTGTATCGAATCAAGAAATTGCTGACTATTACAACAAGCATAAAAACGAGTTTAAGCAAGTTGCCAGTGTCGATGTTGATTATGTCGTACTTACACCAGCATTATTGCCGAAAGCAAACCTTGCGGTAACTGAGGCTGATTTACAGCAAGCTTATACTGCATTTGTGGATAAGCAACAAAAAGATGTAAAGCGTGAAGTTAAGCATATCCTAATTACCACAGATGCACGTGATGACGCAGCCGCTCAAAAGCTTGCTAATGAAGTTTACGCTAAAATTCAAGCAGGCGAGTCATTTGCTCAAGCAGCAGCTCAGTACTCTGAAGATCCAAGCTCTAAAGCAAATGGTGGTTTAGTTGAAGCCTATGCACCTGGTGTGTTCTCAGCTGACTTTGATAATGCGGTTACTGCATTGAAAAATGGCCAGATTTCTAAACCTGTTAAAACACAATATGGTTATCACATCATTGAAGCCAATGCACCAGTTGCCAATATTCCTTCTTTTGAGGCTGAAAAAGCACGTTTAACGGCTGAGGTTGAAAAATCTAAGGCGGCGAATTTATTCAGTGATACAGTGAATAACTTAAACGAAATGGTTGTAGGTGGCGATTCACTTGATGTTGTTGCGCAAGAAGTGAAAGGTGCGCGTATTGAGTCTGCTGATGCCGTAACTTTAACAACCGATAATCCATATTTAAGTGATTTGAGTGTTAAAGCAAAATTGTTTAATGATGATGTGAAAAACGGTGATCGTAATGCATCTTCAAATATTCAAATGGCGAATGGTGATACGATTTGGATTAAAGTACGTAATTACCATGCAGCAGGTGTAAAACCTTTAAACGAAGCAACTGCTGATGTAAAAGCCAAAGTAATTGAAGCAAAAGCATATAAAGCAGCTCAAGCGAAAATTGCAACAATCCTTGCTGACTTTAAAACTCAGCCCGCTGCTCAGGTGGTTGCTAAATCTCAAGTTACTTTTGAAAATGCAGGCACATTCGCTCGTTCACAAGGTTTAAAACGTCCAATTGAACGTGCAGCATTCAGTATTCCTGCACCAAGCAAAGATGGTTTATGGTCTGCAACAACTGCCAAGTTGCCAAATGAATTAGTGATCGTTGCAGTTTCAAATGTGAATAGCAGCGTAGCAAGCACTTTACCAGCAGAACAGTTACAAGAGTTGAATAAGCTTTATCAACAGTTCCGCGGTCAGCAGGTCTTGGAAGACTATACTGAATACTTAAAATCACAAGCAAAGATCAAATAAGTTTGTTCTAAGCATAAAAAAGCCAGTTTGTTCAAACTGGCTTTTTTATTGGAGGCGATAAACTATTTTTTCTGAATAAATTTAGCTTCTTCAGATTGTGGGTATTGGCTGATCAGCTTAGTTTTATATTGATTTGCTAAAGCAGTATTTTTATCGACTTCTTTGGCAATGCTATATAACTGATAAACCGCACGAGATGCTTTGGCTGAGTTTGGATAGCGAGTCGCCACAATATTATAGTTCTGCTTTGCTGCTTTATAGTCTACAGGTTCTACAGCTAGGTAGAATTCAGCAAGCCAGAAGTATGCATTCCCGACATAAATACCATTCGGATGGTTTTTAATGAAGTTTTGCATTGGTTGAATGGCTTTTTTTGCACCACCTTGTTTGTAGGCATCAAGTGCAACGGTATAGGCAGCTTTTTCTAACTCGATTTGATTGGTGGTGTTACTGGTTGTCGCTGTATTAGGCTGTGGTTGGGAAGCAGGTGGTTGTTGTACTTTAGCGGGTGCTGTTTGTTGCTGCTGAGCTGGGGCCGTTGGTGCAATCGTAGGTGCTGCAGCCTCTGTATTGGCTGTTGCGGTTGCAGCAGTTCCGTCTTGGGCTTCAAGGTTTTCTTCTGGCGGATCAATTTTTTGCGAAAGTAGTTCTAAGCGTTGATCAAGATCCGTATAGCGATTGGTGAGCTCTTTCTTTAATTGCTCTATCGCATTGTCATGTTCTTCAAGTTGACCACGTAACTTACGAATTTCTTCTTCAAGTTTTTGGTTCTTTTGCATGATTTCCCAGTTCAAGCTTGGAGAACCTGCAACAACATTATTGGCTTGCTGCTGGCTTAAAGAGCGCGATTCAATAGGAACATTGGCATATAAATGTGCACTGCTGAGCAGGGCAATAAAAAGTACGGAATGCTTTTTTAGCATAAAAATTCATCCATAAGTTGAAATATAAAGCTGTGGTCGGACAAGTCTTCACCTTTTACTTGCAACACATCAGATATAGATTTTTGATTAAGCCATTAAAACAGCAACTCATTTAAATGCAATAAGCATTTACAATCTTCAAGCACTTTTGAAGGGAATTGGTTGGTTATTGTTTAATGTTTAAACACAATTAAAATAAATAGATAACAAATATATGGAGGTTGGTGAGGAATTAGGCAGTTGAGTTGAAAACTCACTGAAAAACAGAGACAAGGCTTGCAACTCAGATAAAAATCTCTATACTTTGTCAGGCAATGGTAGCCCTGCTGGTAGCTTCGCAATTGTACTCTACGAACCCCGCCAGGACCGGAAGGTAGCAACGGTAGTAGAGCTATGATGTGCCGAAGTCATGCTGGTAGGGCTGCCACCATTTATTCTTCTTCGCTCGTTCGAGCAATCGCTTTCATAATTACCCCCATATCAAAACCACGATATTGTAAAAATCGAATTTGTTTTGCTTTGATTTTAGGGTCAGTTGCGACTTCTTCTCCAAATTTCTTGAGCTTAAGCTGATAGGCTTGATCGAGCCAGTTCACTTCTTGAAGTTCTTCAGTAATCAGCTCTGTATCCAGTTGTTTTGCCTTCAATGCCTGTTTGATTCGTTGTAAGCCCTTACCTTTTCTAATTTGGCTGGCGAGGGTGAGTTCCGCAACGCGTTGGTCGCTCTGATAGTTCTGTTGTGCTAGCTCTTCCACAAGGTTTGCCACTTCATTTGGATTGATTGCGTAGAGATTCAGTTTGGTGATTAATTCGGCTTGTGAATAATCACGACGCGTGAGCAGGGCAAAAGCATAAGAACGTAATCGTTGCCCGGTCAGCGTTTTGGGTTTTTCGGTTTTATCTGAATTGAACATGCTTTCCTCATGAAAAAAAACGCCCCGAAGGGCGTTTCAGTTTAGATTTCTAGTAAATCTGGTTCTTCTTCAATCTCATTTTGAGCTGCTTCATTTTTATTCTTGGTGAGAAGCTGTTCACGAATGATTTTTTCAATTTCTTGAGCCATTAATGGATTCTCTTCAAAATGACGAATCACATTGTTTTTACCTTGCCCAATTTTGTTACCTTGATATGAATACCAAGCACCTGCTTTTTGAACAATATCTTGTTGAACGGCTAGATCAACGAGTTCACCCAACTGGTTGGTACCTCGACCATACATGATCTGGAAGACCGCTTCTTTGAACGGAGGCGCCATTTTGTTTTTAACAACTTTAACGCGCGTTTCGTTACCTGTAATTTCATCGCCTTCTTTTACTGCACCGATACGACGAATATCTAAACGTACAGATGCATAGAATTTAAGCGCATTACCACCAGTCGTTGTTTCTGGACTACCAAACATGACACCAATCTTCATACGAATTTGGTTAATGAAGATCACCATACAGTTTGAGCGTTTTGCATTACCTGTGATCTTACGTAGTGCCTGACTCATCAAACGCGCTTGTAAGCCCATGTGTGAATCGCCCATTTCGCCTTCAATTTCAGCTTTAGGCGTCAATGCAGCAACGGAGTCGACAACGATGAGGTCAATTGCACCTGAACGAACCAACATGTCAGCAATTTCTAATGCTTGTTCACCGTGGTCGGGTTGTGAAACCAATAGATTATCAATATCTACACCAAGTTTACGTGCATATTCAGGATCTAAGGCATGTTCTGCATCGATAAATGCACATGTACCGCCATTCTTCTGACATTGTGCAATCGCTTGTAATGTCATGGTGGTTTTACCTGAAGATTCAGGACCGTAAATTTCAACAATACGACCCTTAGGTAATCCGCCAATCCCTAATGCGATATCTAATGTTAAAGAACCCGTAGAAACAGCTTCAACCGCTAACACAGTGTTATCGCCTAAGCGCATCACGGTATTTTTACCAAATTGCTTTTCAATCTGACCTAAGGCAGCTTGTAGCGCTTTACTTTTATTATCATCCATCTCAAAACCTCAAAACTTTATTTCTTAACGACTAACCCAAGTGGATGTATTGAATCTCAACTTGTTGGGACTTGAGTATAGTGGCAGATTCTAGTTGTTTATTCTACATCTGATCTGTGTCTATGCGACACGAGATGACGCATCCAAAAATAGAAAATATTCATCCAGCTTATTCATCATGATAAGACCAGGATTGTACATTTTCTTGTTTAAAACGATTGATATCACGACGATCTTTTTTACTTGGCCGATGATCAGGTCGGGCTAGATTATGCAATTTTCGTTGTGAGGCATGCAACTCTCTGCGAGTAATACTTTCTGCTGTTTCTTCATAAAGCAGTTGTGCCATCGGTGCACCACCGCGGATGGCGGAAAGTGCTTTCACAACCACAGTTTTTTTATCGAGACCCTGTTGAATGGTGAGTTCCATTCCAACACGCACATCTCTAGAAACTTTGACGCGATCATTGTTGTGATGGACTTTGCCACCTTCAATCGCAGCTTTGGCAATTGAGCGTGTTTTAAAAAAACGAGCTGCCCAAAGCCATTTATCAATGCGCATGGCATCCATGCTGTCTGGTTCATGCTGTTTTGGCATCTGTTACCTGTTGGTTGGTTTCAAGATAATCAAAAAGTTCAGTTAAATGATCAAGTACAGGGTATGGCAGCTCAGTTGCAGCTCTCGCAGCTTTGCTACTAGACGGCTGTAGAATACTGAATAACTGGCGGATACCAAAGTCTTCTGCGCCTTTGAGCACGGCAACTGTATCATCGATAAATACTGCTTGTGCGGGATCAAATGGGTGCAACTGTTGTAGCTTTTGCCAAAAAGCGACTTCTTCTTTGGCATGCCCTAATTCTTCGCTACTGATCATAAGTTCAAAGTAGGGGCTAAGTTCTACATTTTCAAGTTTGAGTTGTAAGCCTGCACGATCTGCATTGGTCAGTAACCAACAACGATAACCTTGGGCATGGAGTTGCTGCAATAGTTGATGACAGCCAACACGAGCACGAATTTTTTCGCGATGCTCGTACTGTAGTTGCAATACATCAACTCCAACTTTAGCCGTCCAGTACGCCGAAGAATACCAAGATAGTGTATGCTTATGTTGTTGGTAAAATTGAAACAGTGTTTGTTGGCTTTGCTCCAGCGTACATTGATGTACTTGAGCGTGTCGTTCAGGCAAACAATGATTCCAAATAAAATCATCAAAGGCTAAATCGAGTAAGGTGCCATCCATGTCAAACATGGCGATTGGTTGCTGCTGTAAATCTGAATATGACATAAGGTTGGTCTATGTTTATTAAAACGCTTGCCCCACAAGATCAGTTAATTTCACAACTTGTTCCGATCATGGCGCAGGCAAGTCAAATATTGTTGGAAGAATACCAAAGTTATTGTGCTGGTTGCGAGTTTAATATTCAGGAAAAAAGCGATGATTCGCCTGTAACGCAGGCTGATTTAAAGGTAAATCACTTTTTATTAAAGCACTTAGCCACAGTTACACCACAATTACCTGTGTTATCAGAAGAGAGTGATTACTCTGCTCGAGCAGCATGGCAGCGCTGCTGGATGCTTGATCCACTGGATGGGACTAAAGAGTTTATACATGAGCGTGACGAGTTTACGATTAATTTGAGTTTGATTGAGGATCATCAAACCACCTTCGCTATTATTGCTGTGCCATGTGAGCAGGTGATGTACATTGGCTATACTTCGCAATTACCTTATAAATATAGTTTTAGCCAACAACAATGGTTTCAATACCAGATCGAAGAACATAATTGGGTGGTACCGCTGCAAATTGGTTTAAGTCATAGCAGTAAAAATCCTAAATATAAAAACTTTATTGAACCGATTTTGCAGAATCGTGAAGTTGAGCGTCGTGAAGCAGGCAGTGCTTACAAGTTTTGTATGATGCTTGAAGGTGAAATTGACATTTATCCTCGGTTCCATCCAACCTCAGAATGGGATACTAGTTCAGGGCAAGCTCTGCTAGAAAGTATCGGAGGTGGTCTAATGACCTTGGATCAAAAACCATTTCTATATAATCAGCGTGAAACGGTTTTGAATGGCGGCTTTATCGCTTATCGAGATCAGCATTGCAAAAATATTGCATATGATGCGCTCAGTCGTTCTGGCATTTTAGATTGAGTGTTATCTGGCTCATGCTATAGTGAGTTAAATTAAAGCCTGTATGTGAATATGACTCTGCACTTATTGCCTAAAAGTATGTTTGAAGCAATTGATTTACTTCCAGATGCTTCTACACCTGTGACTTTGTTTACGCGTCATTCTTTACGCGAATTGGTGAATGGGCAAGGTTTGGCTGGTTATGATCTACAGTTGACTGAGCAGGGGCGAGATCTGGCTTATGCTTGGGGACAATATTTAGTTCAAAATACGGATCGGGCGATTCAGCATTGTATTTCCAGTCCGATTCAGCGCTGTGTAGATACAGCTGCCTTAATGATTGAAGGGGCTGATGAGACACGCAAAGCGGTTAATACCCATCAGATTGAAATTGTTGAACAACGTTTATTGGTTGAGCCTGGCAGCTTTGTTTTAGACATACAACAGGCAGCCCCTTATTTCCGTAAACAGGGCGCATTAGGTTTTATTAATAGCTTTGTGAATAATGCTTTGCCAGGGATGAAACATCCCATTACGGGCGTATTTGATGTATTGGAATTGCTTTATCATACCCATCCTACACAACAGAATGGTTTAAGCTTGGCTGTAAGCCATGACACGATTCTTGCTGCAATTGTTGCGGTGATCTCAGGTAAAAATCAAATAGAACAAATGGATTGGCCAGACATGATGGAGGGTTTATTTGTATGGTTTGAGGGTGAGGATTTTAGTAGTAGTAAGCTAAAATGGATTTGGCGTGGTAAGCGAGAAGAATTGGTTATTCAAGATTTTAAAAATACATAGAATAAAAAACAAACTAATTTTTTTGCACGTAAATGGAAATTTTTTATCTAAGTTGCGGTTCTTTTTTATTTTTAAAAATTAACACCTCTCAGCTGTTTTAGCTGTTAGTATATATAAATACATGATTTATATTAATTTTAACTAATTAACTTAATTTTCCATTAACGATAATTTATCAAGTTTTTCTTGGGGAAGTGTGATGCAATTACAACTTAAACATTTAACGGTTTGTTTGCTATCGGCCATGCTCGTCGCTTGCGGTGGTGGTGGTGCAGATCATTCAAATGCAATAAATAATACTGAGCCGCCAAAAAATGATCATGGTACGGGAGGAAATACCAACCCTACACCTGGTGATGGAACCAACGAGCTACCAGGGGATGGAACGCCAGAGACACCAAATAATGGTTCAGGGACTACTGTACCTGAACTACCGAATGGCGGTAATACAAGTTCGGGAGGCATTACACCAGAAGTTCCAAATACTGGTAACAATGGTTCAGGAACTACAACGCCTGAAACGCCGAATAATGGTAATAACAGTTCGGGAACAACAACACCTGAAACGCCAAATGGTGGTAATACTGGTTCGGGAGGTGTTACACCAGAAGTTCCGAATACTGGCAATAATGGTTCAGAAAATACAAAACCTGAAACACCGAATAATGGTAACAATGGATCGGGTAACACGACACCAGAAACACCAAACCAAGGTGGAGGCGGAAATACAGAAACACCTTCTATTCCACCTGTAGTAGAAAAGTATCCGGAACCTCGTAAAAATATAATAGATGAATCGGTGCTTGGTTTTTATGATTACGATAAGCTTGGGTTGCCACGTCTACTGCGTAATGACTTAAATGGCAGTTTTGCTGCGATGCTGCAATTTGCACAAAGTCATGTGGTCAATCCTAAGAATAATGAAAAAGACTCAATGCCACGTCTAACAACAGAAAAAGATGCCTTGTTGTTGGTGACACCATTGGCAGAAATGGGTGATTTACAGAAGCTACAAGTCGAAATTTATCAAGGTAATCAACTACTCAGAACGGTTAAATTAAAAGAGCCATCAAGAATTGCAGCCTCTGATCAGTCAAATACTGATGGTCGTCCGCCTGTGAGTTACTCTAAAAGAGCATGGACGGTTGCTTTAAAATGGAGCGAAATTCGTGCCGGTTTACATCTTCGTGTGGTTGATCCGCTGAATAATCGTAGTGGTGATTTAACTGCTGACAACATTGATTTGGCTGCACCAGGTGAATTGGTGGTACAAAATATCCGTTTGGGTTTATTAACAGACCCACCGAAGTCAACAGGTCATTATATGTTGCTTGAACCTGCAAAGGCAGGGACAGATTATTTTCAGACCATTCCTGCTGCACGTATGATCGTGACCAAATATGAGGATTTAAAGCTGAATAAAGTCATGGTCGCAAGCGGTGTAATCTATGACGCGGCAAGTGCAACCACAGGCGATGTTTATAGTGGTGATATGCGTGAAAATACAGCTAAGTCAACCTTTGGTGTAGGGATTAATTTAGCCAACTGGGGAATTACCAGTGCTTCAATGGCGAGCCAAGAACAACCACAAATTACTCAAAGTGTGGTGGCGCATTATGCACGCGGCAAATATAGTAATGGTGAGGCAACCCATGGCCTAAGTGGTGGTAATGGCATGCTGACTTTGATTGACTCTGTGGGTAACGAGTTTAGTCATGAAATTGGCCATCATTATGGGCTGGGGCATTATCCGGGTTCTGTCGGAAATAATATGTTCTGGGCAGCGCATCATGCGGATAGTGGCTGGGGCTACATTGCATTTAGAAATAAAATGCGTGGTAATCTCAATTGGACAAATACCAATCTAGGGGATGGTGCAAATGGTGTACCCAACTTCCTGAATAAATATGCGTATGGTTGGGATGCGATGTCTGGTGGTGCGACGGCAAGTAGTATCTCTAAATATACCCATTACACTGGTTATAGTACCTATTTAAAAATTCAGCCTGCATTTGACCGTTATGTCTGGGATGCAACTTCTCCAACGGGTTATAAAAAATGGAATGCGATAACTCGTGTGATGGAGGTTGCTCAGCCTAAAACACCAAACTCAAGTAATGTTTGGTATAACCGTGCTGATGGTAATTACTTGAAACCAAAAATGTTTGGTGTACCAGTATATACAATCTTGGGTGGATATGATCCAGAGGCGCAAGTTGGCTTGGTTTATCCTGCTGCGAAAGGTAACTGGGGTAATGTATTTGATCTGCCACAAGCCAATCCGAATGCAGTAACAGCAAGTTGCTGGTTGAATGTGCAGTTTGCCAGTGCGAGTCAAAATATCGCTTTAGCACCGCAACGAATGAATTCGAATAGCAACGCCAATAAGTTCCATGTCAACCTTGCGCAGAGTGAAGCACCACAGCAAGTGAATTTGTATTGTAAAAAAGCCAACCAGGCAGCAGTACTACTTTCAAGTACGTCTATTCCTGCGAATACAGTGGCCCTAGCACCTGCAGTTGAGATTGGTAAAGAGGCTGAATATTCAGCTCTTAGAGCGATTGAACTACCTCAATTAGAGCAAGCTTTAGTTGAGAATAAAAACAAGCCAGTTGTAAATCTTTCGACGGATGCAAAGTTACTATTTGATTCGTATAGAACCTTTAAAGATCAACTATCGCCTGATGCTCAAAATGAGATGGTGCGTTATACCCAGCAGCAAATTAAGCTTTATCGACTCAATCGCTGGATTAATGTATATCGTTCAGACTTGACCAATTTAAATGCCGATGCATTAAGTGCATTCCATGCTTTTGTTGAAAAGTTAGAACTCAAAGGTGATTTGAATTTTGCATCAAGTACCAGTTTATTAAATAGAACCAATTGTTTAAAAGCTGAGAAGTTGGCGAATGGTGATTTAAATGCATTTATTAGTGGGTCAGCAGGCTGTGTCGGTGATGACTCAGAGAAATGGATTTATGATGCATTGGGTAAAATCCATAATAAGCAATATATAGATCAGTGTTTAACAACGACATCTGGCAATGTTATCAATCTGACACCTTGCAGCAGTGCAAGTAGTCAAGTGTGGGAACTTGATACTACTGCACAGGCGATTAAGCAATCGAATCAGTGCTTCGACTTGGAGGGGGGGTACTTAACCAATAATCGTGCACGTCTAATTCGCTATCGTTGTACGAGTGGTGCGAATCAAAAATGGACGATTCCAGTCGTAAATAACAGCCTCGTTCTTGCTGGTTTGTCTGCGAAGAATCTGGTATTGGCGACTAAGGTTTTACAATCTAGTCCTTAATGATTTGAGCGTTTTATCTCAAAGTTATAAGTTGATGATATGAAGTCCTTCGGGACTTCATATTTTTTTATGCAGAATATTTTCTTAGAAAGTTGAAAAAATAGTAAAAGTGCACTTTTAAAATGTAGAAATTTTCGTCATGATAGGCTTATAAAAAGAGAAACTTGACGCATAATTGGATAAAAAGATGTTATTAAACACGATTTACTTATGGGAGCCTGAGGTTTTTACAGGTAAAGTCCCTTCAGAAGATGATTCACATCAAGTTGCTTTTGAACTGCATCAACAATATCGCCACATCTCTAGTCATGGTAGAACTTTGCAAGCGTGGTTGAGCTTATTTAGCAACAAGATTTGTGATCCGCAATACCAATCTTATTTTTCTGAACAGACGCAACAATGGGTACAAGGGATTAAGACCAAGTTTGCTCAGGGTTTATGCGCTAGTGTGCAACTGGATGTGCTAGCACATGAAGCACAAAATGATGCGGTATATCGAGTCTTTTATGAGGCTGCGCATGAAACAGGAATTGGCTTCTATGAGTCGAATTATAATGTGTGGGGAGTTGGTGAGTTACAATCCCCTGAAAATGCGGTTTCAAATATGTTGCAGCCATATTTGTTAGAACCTTTAAAAATCAAAGTGACTGAATCAATTTCTGAGCCTAAAAAGCAATTCAATCATTTTCAAACACCACAAAGCATGCCAGAAGCGGAACAACTGATCAGTCAATGGTTTGAGCAGCAAAGCTATACCCAGTATTTAAAGTTGGATGTATTTAATGTTGCGCATGATTTTATTTCAAACTGGGGCAATATCGGACGGCCTGAATTGGCGTTGGATACAGGGTATCGTTGTTTTTTACTCACCCAAAAGCAGCTTGGTATTTTCTATCAGTTGAAAATGGTACTTAGAAAATTAACAGTCAGTCCAATGTTGTCTTTTGCGATGGATTTTACGGATCGCTTTATTCCTGATCAATTGCAAGGGCAGTTATCTGAGCGCTTGATTTTTCGTCTACGTTCAATGGATGTGCATAAAAATACGGGGCAGAAAAATAACGTAGAACCGAGTTTTGCATTGATGGGGCGTTGGGATACGCAAACAGATATTCAGAATTTCTTTACTAACTTGGATGCTTATATCAATTTTATTTTTTCAAATCTGGGGCAAGGCCGGTTAGAGGTATTACAGGCATGGGCTTACGGTGATATGCCAGCAGATCTTAAAATTGATCTAGATTTTCGTTTTGAGTTGATGATGATTGCATTAAGCCAAGATCAGTTGTATTTACAAGAACGCTATCAACAGCATAAGGCTTTATTGATGCAGAGTCATGCCCGAGCGAGCGATTTGGGATTGTTGGAAGAGAGTTATACATTATGCCAGAAGTTGCTCAAGATCGTGACAGAGGCAGGTACGGGCTTACAGCCTTATATAAAAAATTAAAGGCAATAAAAAAGCCCGAAAAATTCGGGCTTTTTTATGTGCATCAAATTAGTTAGCTAATGCTTTAACTTGAGCGTTCAAGCGGCTCTTATGACGAGCAGCTTTATTTTTGTGGATGATGCCTTTATCAGCCATACGGTCGATTACAGGTACAGCTGTTTTATAAGCTTCTGTAGCAACAGCATAATCACCAGCAGCGATCGCATTTACAGTACGTTTGATATAAGTACGAACCATAGAACGTAAGCTTGCGTTGTGTTTACGTGCTTTAACGTTTTGACGAGCACGTTTTTTAGCTTGAGCAGAGTTTGCCACTCGTGCACTCCTTGAAAATAAGTTGGTCTGGGCGGGCTGAAGTTAAAACCAATAAAACATTAGCAACATTCACCAGCCCGTAAACAAGTGCCATATTTTGAGGAAACTAAGCCCCGAAGTCAAGTCTTGTGATACTTTTAAGTACATTTAACAGGTGAAAACTGTGCAAGAAAACGTTACATTAGCCTTAGATATTGATTGGAATAAATAAAAATGAAAATAGGTGATAAAAAGGCAATCGTCATCGGTGCTACAGGTTTGGTTGGTCAAGCACTTATTGATGAATTACAACATTCGGATGACTTCAATGCGATTACCGTCGTTGTAAGAAAAAATTCAGATACATTAAAAACTTACAGTAAAGTTAATCAGCTTGTTTTAGAGGATTTCTTATTACTCAATGATGAGGATGTCAGTACTTATACACATGCATTCAGTTGCTTGGGAAGCACCATAAAACAAGCAGGATCGAAAGAGGCATTTTACGCGATTGATTATGAAATTAATGCCCATTTTGCTGATTTAGTTCAGGATAAAAATATTCATTTATTAGTCGTGAGCGCGTTGGGAGCGAATGCTAATTCACCAGTTTTTTATAATAAAGTAAAAGGTGAGCTGGAAAACTACCTCAAAAGCCTGTCAATTTATAAGCTATCGATCTTCCAACCGTCACTATTAATTGGTAAACGAAGTGAAGTGCGGGTGTTGGAAGATATGGCTCAAACTATTTTTAAGCTCGTTGAAAAGACATGGACCAGACCGTTTAAACTTAAACCTGTAACGGCTGAACAATTGGCGCATACTATGTTGTTTGCAGCACAAACGCAGACAGCTGCATTCAAACTCTATGACAATTTAAGCATACAACAAAGCAAATAATGGAGAATTTCAGTGACAACGATCCCTTTCGTAACGTGTGATTTGTTAGATGATAATCCTGAAAAAGACCTGCAAGTGGTAATACCCTCACTCGATGGTAAATTCTTTAAAAGTTATGGTGCGCGTAAGACCTTTGGTGGGCAAGTGGTCACTGTAAAGTGTTTTGAAGATAACTCTCGTGTGAAAGAGCTTTTGGCAACTGATGGTACTGGCAAAGTCTTGGTTGTTGATGGTGGTGCTTCAATGCGTTGTGCTTTGATGGGAGATTTGATTGCAGAGTCTGCAGTAAAGCATCACTGGAATGGCGTGGTGATCTATGGTTGCGTACGTGATGTTGATGCGATTGCAGAATTGGATTTAGGCGTACATGCATTGGCTGCAATCCCACAAAAAAGTAATCGTAAAGGCATAGGTGAAGTCGATATCACATTGTATTTTGGCAGTGTGACGATCAATTCTGGTGATTATCTCTATGCAGATAATAACGGTATTGTGATTGCAAAAGAAAAATTAGTCGATTGCTAAAAGGATAGCGTTATGTTGAAAATGGTGAACCATCAATTCAAGGTTTTACAATCTGTGCTTGCAAGTGTGATTGAAGGTGGGCGAGGTGTCTCTGGCACACCATTTCCAAATCAACCTACAAAAGCACTCAAGCTCTATGAATTCGAAGGTTCTCCATTTTGCCGCCGTGTCCGCGAAGTCATCACCTTGTTGAATTTGGATGTAGAAATTTATCCATGCCCTAAAGGTGGTCAAAAGTACCGCCAAATCGTCAAAGCAAAAGGTGGGAAACGACAATTTCCATTCTTGATTGATGAGAATACAGGTGACCAGTTATATGAATCACAACAAATCATTCATCACTTGTTTAAACATTATGGGAAAACTGGGAAGACACCGAAGAAATTTAGTCATTACCCAAAACTTCCTTATGTCTCTACTTTAGCAACAGTGGCCAATGCAGCACGTGGTGTATGGATTAATCAGCAGATTGTTGATCGTCCTGCGCCAGCGCATTTATTGGAACTCTGGAGCTTTGAGGCCAGTCCTTATACGCGTTTAGTACGTGAAGTTTTGACGGAATTAGAACTGCCTTATATTTTGCATAATGTTTCAAAAGAACGTTGGCAGGACATGGGACCAGCAGCTTTACGTTTAAAACCTGGGAAATATATTCCATTGCCTAATGGCAAACGCGAAAAGGTTGTAGAAGTGATGGGGAGAGATATTCAGGTTCCGTATCTAGTTGATCCAAATACTGGCGTAAAAATGTTTGAGTCGGCTAAAATTGTTGAGTATCTCAAGAAGCAGTACGGAAAATAAATGTTGAGAAAGCATCTTGTAGGAGATGCTTTTTTATAGGTGATTGTGATGTGAGAGTTGCTTGATTGGCAGCTTTAGCGGTTTAATACCAGCGAAAAGTAGAGTGATGTGATTGATCCATGTTAAGTCAACTGAGCAATTTATTTAAAAGTTCTAAAGAGACACCTGAACAGTTATTTTTAAAAGAACATGCTTTAGTATTTGATGCAGAGCAGGGCGCGATTCTAAATGACGTGGTATTGAATGGGTTGAGCGTTCGTTTGGAATATTTTTCTAATCGAAAATTAGACCGATTTGATGATTTAGAAAAGTTATTTAGGATTGCACCGCAAATTAATGAAAAGATCGATTTGGAATTGTATTCACAACGTTTTGTTGAGCGATTAGGAAATACAGAAGAAAATCTAAAAGAGTTGAAGCAAGCGATTAAAGTGCTAAACGATTATTATGTGAAGTTTAAGCGAGCACGGTAAAATTTTAAAATGAGTAATAATAACGGGAAAATATAAAAATATTTGTTTAAGTCTAAATTATTTAATGGAACTTTAAAAGGATGAATGGGTGTGAATGTTATAGATACAACTATACAGGCAGCTTATATACAAGGTGTTTTAGGTTTTTTAGGAGCATTAATCGGTGCGATTGTGCTAATAATTTCTATAAGGATTACCGCTAGAAATACTTTGAATGCTCACAAATTAGAAAAATTGGCAGAAGCTAAAAGAGATATGTATGTAGAGTTAGTTGGTGAATGGCATAAGTATATAAACATTATTTATAGTTATAAGCTAAAGGAAGAACAAGATTTTTATGATGATTTACTCAAAGCTCATCTTGATTTAAATGCTATTTTGCACAAAAGTAGTTTTATTTCTATACCAGAAATTAAGCTAGAGTTAATAGAAGCAGTCACAAGTTTAAGTATTAAATTTCAAAAAATAGTTCCATTAACTTCTTATTGGTTTATTTATAATCAAGATGCATCGAATGAAATGAGAAAGAAGAAGATGGATGTTGAACTTGAAATTTTAAGAACTATGAGAAGTACAGCTGAAAAATTTCTAAATTTAGAAATTGCTTTACGTAAAGAGCTTGGAGTAAAAAATGATCTTTCAATTGAGGCAAAAATTCGTAAATTATCTATACGGAATGCTGAGTTAGCTGAAAGATGTATAGAACAACAAACTTCTTAATTTAAAATGAAGTGTATAAATAAAAAAGCTGAATCAAGTGATTCAGCTTTTTTATGGGTCGATGAACAATTATTTTTCAATAATCGCCGTTACACCTTGACCACCAGCAGCACAGATCGAAACAAGAATACGACCTGAACCTTTTTCATTTAAGATTTTCGCAGCAGTCGCGATGATACGACCACCTGTTGCAGCGAATGGGTGACCCGCAGCTAAAGAAGAACCTTTGATGTTTAGCTTGCTACGATCAATTGAACCTAGAGGTGCATCTAAGCCTAAACGCTCTTTACAGAATTTCTCGTCTTCCCAAGCTTTCAATGTAGAAAGAACTTGTGATGCAAATGCTTCGTGGATTTCATAGTAGTCGAAATCTTGAAGTTTAAGACCAGCACGCTCAAGCATACGTGGAACTGCATAAGCAGGTGCCATCAATAAGCCTTCTTTCTTGCCAACGAAATCAACAGCAGCAGTTTCAGAGAAAGTTAGGTAAGCAAGGACTTCGTGACCATTTGCTTTAGCCCATTCTTCAGAAGCTAAAAGTACACATGATGCACCATCAGTCAACGGCGTAGAGTTACCTGCAGTCATGGTTGCAGCTTCGCCTTTACCAAATGCAGGTTTTAATTTTGCTAATTTCTCAGCAGTAGAGTCAGCACGTAAGTTGTTGTCACGGCTTAAACCCAAGAATGGCGTGATTAAGTCATCGAAGAAACCTTCTTCGTATGCTTTTGCCATTTTTTGGTGAGAAGAAGCGGCAAGAATGTCTTGCTCTTCACGTGGAATACCCCACTCAAGCGCAGTGATTGCTTGATGGTCACCCATAGATAAGCCAGTACGTGGCTCACCATTTTTAGGTGCATCCATAAGATCTTTAACATTAATTTTTGCTAAAGCTTTTAAACGGTCTTTACCAGTTTTAGCAATGTTAAGCTCTAATAATGCTTTACGTAAGCCATCACCGAAAGCGATTGGTGCATCAGAAGTGGTATCAACACCACCAGCAACACCGACTTCGATTTGACCTAATGCAATCTTGTTTGCAACGAGGAATGCTGCTTGTAAACCAGTACCACATGCTTGCTGAATGTCATAAGCAGGGGTTTCTGGTGCAAGTTGTGTATTTAAAACACACTCACGAGTCATGTTGAAATCACGGCTGTGCTTTAATACCGCACCCGCAACCACTTCACCTAGGCGTTGACCTTGTAGGTTGAAGCGCTCAACCAAACCGTTTAACGCAGCTGTAAACATGTCGATGTTAGAAGCTGTGAAATAAGCGCCGTTAGAGCGAGCGAAAGGAATACGGTTACCGCCGATAATGGCAACACGGCGCACAGTGTTTTGGCTCATGGTTTTATCCTGTTGAACAGAAGGTTTGGTCGTTTTAGCTGTAGCTGCTTTCGTCGTTGTAGACGCAGCAGTGCTTTTTGTCGTACCCGCACTACGTGTTGTAGAGCGAGCACGCGTTGTTTTAGGTGTCGTCGTTACCGCTTTAGATGTTGTGCTTGCAGTTTTACGTGAAGTTGAAGCTGCTTTTGATGTATTTGACACAGTCTCTTGAGCGGAAGTCTCGACTGCTGGATTTTCTTGAGTTGTTTTGCTCATAAGGCTTTTCCAAGCATAATTGCGAAATTCTTGCTACAAACATACCATATTTCCAATACTGCTGTATTGACTAGAATGACGCTTGAGACCACATTCAGGTCAAGACATCTAGACATGAACTCAAGTATGATTTGTTATGAGTCAATCAGACATTGATTTCATGCCATATCCCAACATGATTCATGTGTTTGTAACAAATTCATTTGTATGAGAGATAATAACCATGACCGATCAGTACCAAGCATTTACACAATCACCTCTAGGTAAGTTTGTCGTAAAAAATCTAGGTTTACCATCGCCAGTTGCGCTAGATCGTTTTGAAAGTGCTCAACCAGTTGTAAATGGTGCAGTATTGCTTGGCGCAGCACCATCAAGCACGGTTTCTGCTGCGATTGCTCAAGTTCTTAGCAACATTCATGCAGATAGCTATGTGGGCAATAATGTCGAATTACAACAAACGGCTGCAAAAGTAGGTTTAAATCTTCGTCCTCTTAATGCAGATGACAAAGAATCTAAATTTAAAGCGGTTGTATTTGATGCGTCTGGCATTCAAGATTCAGAACAATTAAAAGCGTTATACGACTTCTTCAATCCAATCGCGCGTCAAATCTCAAGTTCAGGTCGTGTGATCGTGATTGGTACTACACCTGAAACTGCGAAAACAGTAAAACAAGCGATTGCACAACGTGCGCTTGAAGGTTTTATCAAGTCTGTTGGCAAAGAATTCAAAAAAGGCATTACTGCACAAGTGGTCTATGTGGACCAAGGCGCAGAAGCAAATCTTGAATCAACTTTACGTTTCTTGATTTCACCGCGTTCTGCTTATGTATCTGGTCAAGTGATCCGCGTTTCTAAAGCAGATGTGGTTGATTTGGATTGGGCGAAACCACTTGCGGGTAAAACAGCATTAGTGACTGGTGCGAGCCGTGGTATTGGTGAAGCGATTGCGCATGTATTGGCGCGTGATGGCGCACATGTGATTTGTTTAGACGTTCCTCAGCAACAAGCTGACTTAGAGCGTGTTGCAGGTTCAATTGGTGGTTCAGTATTGGCAATTGACATCACTGCTGCGGATGCAGGTGAGAAAATCAAAACTGCTGCTGCAAAACAAGGCGGTTTAGATGTCATCGTACATAACGCTGGAATTACCCGTGACAAAACTTTGGCAAATATGAAGCCAGAGCTTTGGGATCTTGTGATCAACATTAACTTGTCTGCAATTGAGCGTGTTAACGATTACTTACTATCTCATGATGGTTTAAATGCAAATGGTCGTATTGTTTGTGTATCATCAATCAGCGGTATCGCAGGTAACCTTGGTCAAACCAACTATGCTGTGTCAAAAGCAGGAGTGATTGGTTTGGTTAAATTTACTGCGCCGACATTAAAGAATGGCATTACCATCAATGCGGTTGCGCCAGGTTTTATCGAAACACAAATGACTGCTGCGATTCCGTTCGCAATTCGTGAAGCAGGTCGTCGTATGAACTCGATGAACCAAGGTGGTTTACCTGTAGATGTGGCTGAAGCAATTGCTTGGTATGCATCAACAGGTTCAACAGGCGTGACAGGTAACGTTGTTCGTGTCTGCGGTCAAAGCTTGTTAGGTGCGTAAGAACTTCAAGCCATAAAATCTCCCTTGCGGAGCGAATACTCCTCACCCTCTTTAAAAAGAGGGGAATTCCTAAAAATTAAAACCTGTATAATTTGTGGAAGCTCCCTCCTTTATGAAAGGAGGGTTGGGGAGGATTCCTAAAATATAAAAGGTTTATTATGAATACACGTCATTTTAGTCAGTTGCCAAAACCTTATTTAGCTTATCCAAAAGTCATTCAAGGTCTGATTTTTAAAAAGCCAAAGGGCGAAAAGGTATTGCCACAAGTTGAATATGTGGTAGATACACTCAAAATCGATGCCAAACATTTAGAAAGCTATAACGAGATTTGTGGTTTTAAAAATGATAGTTTCGTGCCAGCAATCTATTTGGCGGTTTTATCGCAAAGTTTGCAAATGCACATGATGACCAGTGAAGCATTTCCATTCCCGATCTTGGGTTTGGTGCATATTCGTAACCAAATCAAACAAACTCGCAAAATTGCTGTGAATGAGCAAATCACTTTGTCGTGCAAGTTTGGTGAGCTAAAACCGCATGATAAAGGTTTGCAGTTTGATTTCATCACCACTGCGAAAGTAGGTGGTGAAGTGGTGATGGAAAGTTTAACGACTTATTTATCCCGCCAAAAAACTGAGAAAAAAGCCACCGAAAAAGCCAAAGAAGCGAAAGAACCTGCTTATCAACCTCAAGCAGAATGGAATATTTCTGAAAATACCGGTCGCCGTTATGCCGTGATTTCGGGTGACTTTAACTTGATTCATATCCATGCTGTGACTGCAAAAGCGTTTGGCTTTAAACAGGCGATTGCACATGGGATGTGGAGCAAGGCAAAAGCCTTAGCTAGCATAGAATTGCCTGCGGCTTATGAAGCAGATGTATGGTTTAAACTGCCGATGTTCTTACCATCTACGGTCGAGTTTTTAACTGCAGCTGAGCCAAAACAAACAGATTTCTTAATTCGTAATGTGAAATCTAAAAAGCCGCATGTTGCGGGTACCGTGAAAGCACTTTAATCACGATCATGTCGTGTAAATCATCCCTGTTGTTCGCAACAGGGATACTATAAAAAACATAAATATCATAAGGAATTGAGCTTTGATTAAAGAAATTCTATTTGCTGATACGCATAATTATCATGGCAGTGTTGATGAGCGATTTATTGACTTGGCGAGCCAATTTAGCCGTCTACAAGATGCACGAACCCAGCAAGGCGGTGCTGCATTGGTGGTTTATTTCCAAGGTCAAAAAGTTGTTGATATTTATACGGGTAAGAAATCTCAAGAAGAAGATTGGCAATCCAATACTTTAGCCATGTGCTATTCAACAGGGAAAGGCATTTTAGCGACACTTGCACATATTTTGGTCAGTGAAGGTATGCTGGATTATGAGCAGCCGATTGCACATTATTGGCCTGAGTTCACTCAGAATGGCAAAGCCAATATTACTTTACGTCATGTTTTGTCACATCAAAGTGGCTTATTCGATATTCGAAATACCATTGAAACAGCAACAGAAATGCTGGATTGGTCGCATATGTTGGAGGTGATTGCCGCAGCGACACCACGTTTTGCTGCTGGACAAAGTTTTGCTTATCAGCCTTTGACCTATGGGTGGATTTTGGGCGGTGTGCTTGAGAAAGCGGCCAAACAACCTTTAAGTTGGCTGATGCAACGTTATCTGGTACAACCGCTTGAATTGGATGGCGCGTATTTTGGGACACCAACATTAGAATTAAATCGTGTTGCACGTTTATTGGAAAAACCGAAAACGGCATCTCAAGCTAAACCGCAACAAAAGAAAAATAGTCAACCACGTAAAGCATCCTTATCAGAACGCTTATTGGAGCTCTCTGGGCAAAATCCACAAGACTTTCAAGATGCCATGATTCCAAAAGGCATGCGTCATTTTAGCTTCTACAGTGATGAAGGATTACAGGCGGTAATTCCAGCAGCCAATGGGGTATTTACTGCCGATAGTTTGGCAAAAGTCTATGCAATGCTAGCCAATCAAGGGCAATGGCAAGGTCAGCAGCTGATTCGCCCAGAAGTATTTAAGCAACTCAGTACAGTACAAAGCAAAGCACGTGATCGCGTGATGCCGATTCCAATGCATTGGCGTTTGGGTTATCACCGTATTTTAACGATGGGCAAACGTGCGCCACATGGGTTTGGACATGTGGGCTTTAATGGTTCAGGTGCTTGGTGTGATTTTGATCGTGAACTCAGTTTTGCTTATACCCATAATTTTAATATTACCTCGGCAACAGGAGATTATCGTCTTTGGGGCCTGAGCCAAGAGACGCTCCGCTGTGCAGATGAAATACTGACAGGTCGAAAAGGCTGGTTTTAATTCGCCTTATTTTGATAGGGCGGAATGTGGTAAATCACCGCTTCATATTTTCTTTCAGTCTTGTATTCAACAACATTTCCACCTAAAAATTCAGCCAGTTTACGACTTGGCTGATTATCCACTGCAACAGGGTATAAGAAATATTGGGCGGATAGGTGAGTAGAGGCCCAACGGAATACTTCTAAAATCGCTTCTTTGGCAAAACCTTGATTATGGCAATCTTCCCGAATCCATAGTCCCAGTTCGGGTGTTGCGGTCTGCATTCGATGCACACCGATGAGACCAATGAACGCCTGATCTTGTTGACGACGTAACACAAAATGGCGATCAGTGTGGTCTGTTTCGGCGATCAGCCATTGTTGCCCAATTTTTTCTTGGGCTGCGAAGTTTTGAGCAGGTTCCCAAGCCATATAACGGGTTAATGTTGTTGTTACACAAGGATAGATATCAGCAAGATCATCCATTTGAAATACAAATAAATCGAGTCTTGCTGTCTGTAATAATGCTCGTTTCATTGTTTACTCATTTTGATTTTTGAAATAGTTCTGCTTGAATAATCGCTTCAGTATGGCGTTTAAAATCGATTTCATTTAAGCCAATCAACCCTAGTTTGTAAATCCCTTCCAAGCCACAGACGAAAGCAATCAAGCGCCATGCAATATCTTGACTATCGGTGTCGAAATGAAATTCACCTTGGGTTTGACCTTCATCAATCATCCGTACAATTGAACGATGCCAGTCCTGCATGGCAATGTTATAAGCCTGTTTGATTTCCTGATCTTGGTCAATTAAAACTTCAGCCTCATTCCATAAGCGTAAATAGGGTTGAATTTGTTCAATATTTTCACAGCCGAGCAATAGAGAAAGACGTTGTAGATAATTGACAGTCGTCACCTGATTTTCAATTTCGTCCAATTGCTGCATCAATTTAATAAAAGCTTCAGCTTTGAGATGTGAGCTAGAGGCAAAGTGATGATGTACTTGTCCTGTTGAGGTTTGCGCTTCAGTGGCGATACGGCGAACCGTCATCGCGGAAAAACCTTCGTTTAAGGCAACCTGCATGGCGGCTTGCAAAATCATTTCACGACGTTGTTCACGGTTTAAATAAGCCATTCTTTCTCTAGCACCTATGATACATATACAAATCAAAAACAAACTCACTTGAATCCAAAAGTTGGACAAGTGTTCAATTTTGGTTATAATAGCGCCAATTTGAACAGTTGTCCAATTTAGAGGCATTTATGTCACGCAAGTGGTTAATTCTTGCAATTGTTGTATTGATCTATATTCCTGTCGCGATTGATGCAACCATTTTACATGTGGCGACACCCACTTTGAGCGAGTCGCTTTCTTCCTCAGCCAACGAGCTGTTATGGATCATTGATATTTATTCATTGGTCATGGCCGGGCTGATTTTACCGATGGGCGCCTTAGGTGATCGTATTGGTTATAAACGCCTGATGATCATAGGTGCGGTCTTATTTGGTCTTGCCTCATTGGCAGCCGCATTTTCACCAACTGCATTGGTATTGATTGCTTCACGTGCTTTATTGGCTGTGGGCGGGGCAATGATTCTACCTGCAACCTTGTCAGCAGTGCGTAATACTTTTCTTGATGAAAAACAGCGTAACTTCGCTTTAGGGATCTGGGCGACAGTCGGCGGTGGTGGCGCAGCTTTTGGCCCATTACTTGGTGGTTTTTTGCTTGAGCATTTCCATTGGGGAGCAGTGTTCCTCATCAATGTGCCAATTATGATTGCCGTGGTGGTATTGGCCGCATTCCTGATCCCGAAGCAAACAGGCCAGCCAAAGCAAAATCTGAATTTGTTACAAGCCTTGGTCTTGGTGGTTGCCATACTGAGTATGATTTACGCCGTAAAATCAGTGATGCATGGCTTTACCGTGTGGTCGATTTTAATTTTTGCTGTCGGTCTCAGTTTGTTGGTTGGCTTTATTCGTCAGCAGTTGACTTCAAAATCACCAATGATTGATATCCAATTGTTTAAACATCCTGTGATTGCAACAGGTGTCGTCATGGCGATTGTCTCGATGATGGCCTTGGTCGGATTCGAACTGTTAGTTTCGCAAGAGCTGCAATTTGTGTATCAGCTTTCACCATTGGCTGCAGGGGCATTTATTCTACCGTTTATGATTGCGATTAGTTTAGGTGGTCCAATTGCCAGTATGTTGGTAAACCGTTTTGGTCTACGTTCTGTCGCATCGCTTGGTATGCTGATGAGTGCAATTAGTCTGTGGGGCTTGGCCAATACTAACTTGATGCAAGCACAAATCCACGCATGGGCATGGATGGTGTTATTAGGCTTGAGCGTGGAAATTGCCTTGTTGTCTTCTACCTCAGCAATTATGTCCTCTGTTCCACCGAGTAAGGCCACTGCCGCAGGTGCCATTGAAGGGATGGCATACGAGTTAGGTGCAGGTTTGGGCATCGCATTTTTCGGTCTGATGTTGTCATGGTTCTATGCCAACTCGATTGTGATTCCAAGCGATGTACCGAATAACATGCTGCAGCAGGCGAGTAGTTCAATCGGAGAAGCGATTCAAGCGGCGAAACAATTACAGCCAACGATTGCTGAACATTTGATTCAAGCTGCAAAACAGGCCTTTAGTCAATCGCATCGTTCCGTCCTGAACGTGGCTGCACTGCTGTTCTTGATTCTGTCGATTTTTATTTGGTTTGCATTGCCAAAAAGAGTCATTGTAGTCGAAGAGTAATCACTGACCCTGATCTAAACTGAGTTTAGGTCAGGGTGTTTTTTAAGGTGCACCTATTCCAAACTGACGTAAGATCTTACACAATTGAATCATTGGTAAACCCATCAAGGTGGTTTGATCATCACCAATCATTTTTTCAAATAAGCTAATCCCCAAGCTTTCACATTTAAAACTACCCGCACAATGCAAGGGTTGGTCAATTTCAATATAACGCTCAATTTCTGGCAATGTCAGCTGGCGAAATTTGACTTGGTAATGTTCGACCAATGTGTGTTCAAAACCTGATTGCAGATGTTGAACACTAAGTGCGGTACTAAAAAATACAGTTCGACCTGAATTGGCTTGTAATTGTTGAATGGCATTTTCAACACTCAGCGGTTTGCCAATAAAATCATAAGGTGCATGTTCGCGCCAAGCCACTTGATCTGAACCAATTACAAGCGTATCAGGGTGTTGTTCTGCAATGACACGGGCTTTTTCATAGGCCAGTCGCTTGGCTAAATCATCGGCATGTAATTCCCCGTCGGCTGACTCATCAATATCAGGGGAAATACAGCGATAATCCAACCTTAAACGATCCATCAGATCTTTACGGGTTTGACTGCTGGATGCCAAAATCAGTTCATGGTGATGCATTAGACTGCATAATCCACAAGGATATTTAAGGGAACATAATGCAGAACGGCATTATGACAAGCATTCAACTTAATCGGTGGCGCTTGTCCCGCTTGATAAGCTTCGACCCAACGGGTCACACAGATACACCAGAAGTCACCCGGTTTGAGACCAGGAAAACCAACTTCAGGTAACGGTGTAATGAGATCATTGCCAACTTTTTGCGAGAAATTTAGAAATTCAGAAGTCATTTGTGCGCACATCGTATGCTGACCTAAATCAGTGACCGCTGTATGGCAAAAGCCATTACGAAAATACCCAGTGATTGGGTCATAACAACAACTGGCTAAAGGTTCGCCAAGCACGTTTAAACGATTAATTTTTGGATCTGGATGAATTGACATAATAATAGAAAGATTTAATGACGCTGATTATCATAATCAAAACTGAAGCTTTCGGCAGCTTTTCTGCAAAAAAACTCACCTTTATTTCAGAGAATCATTTAAAATTACGCCGTTTTTAAAATCAACTAGAGAGCCATCCATGAATTTTCAGCGCATGACTGATCTTGATTTAGCAGGTAAACGAGTTCTTATTCGTGAAGACTTAAACGTTCCTGTAAAAAATGGGGAAATTACCAGTGATGCACGTTTACGTGCTGCATTGCCAACCATTAAAGCGGCTTTAGAAAAAGGCGCGGCGGTGATGGTATTTTCTCATCTTGGTCGTCCTGTAGAAGGTGAGCCAAAACCAGAACAATCACTTGCACCAGTCGCTGCTTATTTAAGCAAAGCTTTGGGTCAAGATGTTAAATTATTCACAGATTATTTAGATGGCGTTGAAGTGGCAGCGGGTCAAGTTGTGTTACTTGAAAACGTTCGTTTCAACCACGGCGAAAAGAAAAATAACCAAGAGCTTGCGAAGAAATATGCTGCGTTATGTGATGTATTCGTTATGGATGCATTCGGTACAGCACACCGTGCAGAAGCATCAACTGAAGGTGCAGCACGTTTTGCACCAATCGCTGCTGCGGGTCCTTTATTGGCAGCTGAGTTAGATGCGCTTGGCCGTGCAATGCAAACACCAGAAAAACCAATGGTGGCAATTGTTGCAGGCTCTAAAGTATCAACTAAACTTGATGTGTTGACTTCATTGTCTACAATCTGTGATCAATTGATCGTGGGTGGAGGTATTGCCAATACATTCTTGGCTGCAGCTGGTTTTAATGTCGGTAAATCACTTTATGAAGCTGATTTGGTTGAAACTGCAAAACAAATTGCTGCAAAAGTCAGTGTTCCATTACCTACAGATGTTGTGGTTGCAGATGCAAGCCAAATCAACTTTGAAGACTTCCTTGGTTCATTGGCAAGTGCACAAGCTGTAGTAAAAAATGTGGCGGATGTAACTGATACCGATATGATCTTGGACGTTGGTCCTGAAACTGCAAAAGCATTTGCTGAGATCTTAAAAACCTCTAAAACGATTCTTTGGAATGGTCCAGTAGGCGTATTTGAAGTAGATAAATTCGGTGAAGGAACCAAAACACTTTCTTTAGCAATTGCTGAATCTGCTGGTTTCTCGATTGCGGGTGGTGGTGACACATTGGCTGCGATTGATAAATACCAAGTTGCTGATCAAATTGGATATATTTCAACAGGTGGCGGTGCATTCTTAGAGTTCGTTGAAGGCAAAACTTTACCTGCTGTTGCAGTTTTACTTGAGCGTGCTTAATCAAGTTTTAATTTATTGATTAATCAGAAAATAATTTTAAAAGAGCCGATATTCATCGGCTCTTTTTACTTTTGTACAACGTTGTTGTCATCAAAATGTCACATATCTGAAATATGCTTGTCACAACTTAACCAAGTAACTGTGGAAAGCCGTGATGAAATTTAAATTTACCCTTGCCGCTCTAATTATTGCTCCAATCATGCTGACTGCGTGTGCAAAGAAAGAAGAAGCGAAAAATGCTGAACAGCAAGACCAAACAGCTGCTGCTGTATCAACACAGACATCCCCAGAGCAACAAGCTGCAATTGATGCGATTGATAAACCGAATTTAGATGAAAATAATACTGATGTTGCTGAACAAGATGCAGCATCTGAAGTCGCTGCGAGCGAAGCGCACTAAGTGCCAAAAGATGGAAAAGCCGATGTTTCAACATCGGCTTTTTTGTATTTATGAATTAGCCTTGCAGTAGAAGGTAAGCGTGGTTTGGTAATCATCATCACGTGCCAGAGAAGCATTTTTACCTGTAATCGTTCCGATTACACCTGCAGCAGCTTCGACCATTTTACCTGTTTGCTCATCGACCACGCCTTTTAGTACACCTTGGTACGCGGTTTTTTCGTCAACAACGACTGGGGACGTGTTACGGGTACAGGTCTTTTGAGCGGCACTTACAGCATTGTTTTTTGCAATCAGGTTGGTTTTACCAATACCTGTTACTTCGTATTGATTATTTTCTTTTTGAATTGCCAAAGTGTTGGTTGGTGTAGATGCACATGCGGTCAATCCTAGTGCCAAGCCACCAACTAAAGTCATGATTAAGGTTTTTTTCATTACTTGTACTCAAGTCGTTACATAATTGTATTATTGGAACATAGAATTTCTGATCGCTTTTGCAGATTATGTACAGTTTGTGCAGACACTCTGTAAATTTTCTCAAATGAATGATGAGTTTAGCGATAATGATATTTGTTATTTACAAACGAAATTCAATATAGACGTCTGTGACAAGCATGAATTAAGCATAGTGGAAATCATTCAGATTATGCTAATCTAGCGCCATCCTTGTGTTAGTTAGATTCATTTCAATGACGGACTCAAATATAGAGACAATTCATCAAAATATTCATCAACGTCAATCTATTGGGCAACTGATTGAGCCTGCACCAAATACAGAACAAATCGAAAAAGCAGTGCAAGCTGCATTGACTGCGCCTGATCATCATCGTTTAAAACCAACTCGTTTTGTGGTTGTCACCCCAGAGTTACGCGCGGCTTTTGGTGAGCAATTAGCGAGTGCTTTAGCCGATTTAGGTGAGACAGATCCTGCACAACTTGATCGAGCGAAACAACATCCGTTTCGTGCGCCTTTGTTGGTGTTAGCTTTAACCACGATTCAAGATCATCCTAAAGTTCCACACTTTGAACAGATTTTAAGTACAGGTGCTGCAATTCAAAACTTCTTGTTGTCATTACAAGCGCAAGGCTTTGCAACCATGTGGCGTTCTGGGGCTGTGGTTGAATCGAATTGGTTGAAACAGCAATTGGGATTAAAACAACAGGATCTTATTTCTGGAATTATTTATATCGGAACAGCAGCGAAAGCCATTGCACCAAGAGCAGAAATAGACAGTCAAGATTTTGTAAAAGTATGGCAAGTAACCTAAGCTTTGTTTTGCATGATTAAAGAAAGAAATTCGTTTCAGGATAAAAAATGACAGAGTTAAATTTTAGTGATTTAGTTGAGCCAGTTGCCGTAGACCAGAAAACAGCATTAAGAATTACGGTCTTGGGTGGTGGTAGTTTTGGCACAGCGATGGCAAATTTAGCGACCAGAAATGGTTGCGATACCATGATTTGGATTCGTGATGCTGCTGTTGCCGAAGAAATCAATCAAACGCATATCAATAAACGCTATTTACCTGATTATCCACTTGAACCTGCATTGCGTGCAGTGGCTGACTTAGAGCTTGCTGTACGGGATCGTGACATTATTCTGGTGGCTATTCCAAGCCATTCATTCCGTGATGTACTCAAACAGATTGCGCCGTTTATTACGTCTCAGGCTGTGGTTTCATTGACCAAAGGCATCGAAGCAAAAACCTTTAGTTTTATGAGCGATATTATTCGTACAGAATTGCCAGAAGTGCCGTATGGTGTTCTATCTGGTCCAAATCTTGCCAAAGAAATCATGGCTGGCATGCCTTCAGGAACGGTCATCGCCAGTGAGTCAGAACTGGTTCGTTATGCGGTGCAACATGCTTTGCATAGTGCTTTATTCCGTGTGTTTGGTAGCGACGATGTGCACGGTGTTGAACTGGGTGGCGCATTAAAAAATATTTATGCAGTTGCCATGGGTATGGGTGGGGCTTATAAGATTGGTGAAAATACCAAAAGTATGATCCTAACGCGTGCATTGGCAGAGATGAGCCGTTTTGCAGTGAAGCAGGGTGCAAACCCGTTAACCTTTTTGGGATTGTCTGGTGTCGGTGATTTATTCGCAACCTGTAACAGTCCATTAAGTCGTAACTATCAAATTGGTTTCGCATTAGGTTCTGGGAAAACACTGGATCAAGCGACTAAGGAGCTCGGTCAAACTGCGGAAGGGATTAATACCATCGTTCAGGTGCGAACCAAAGCGGAAGAGTTGGATGTATATATGCCAATTACCAATGCGCTATATGAAGTGATTTTTGAAGGTGCACCACCAATGACCATTGCGTTGTCTTTGATGAAAAATGGTCATCGCAGTGATGTAGAATTTGTTTTACCTCATCATGAAGTCTAATCAAAAAACTGTCATCTATTCGCGTTATGATGCAGCTATAAAAAATAAGGTCGTTTTATGCAGTTAACTTTAGTTCGTCACGGTGAAGCATCTCCAGCCATCAATGGAAATGATATTCAACGTCCACTCACAACACGTGGACATCAACAAGCTGAGCAAACAGGGCATTTCTTAAAAGATGTTATTCAGCCTGAAATTTTTGTGGTGAGTCCTTTACTACGTGCGCAGGAAACATTAGCCCATATCAAGGCGCATTTTCACGGCATTCCTGTGTTAATTTGCGATAAGATTAAACCTGATGATGATGCTAAGGATGCGATTGAATGGTTGTCAAAATTACCCTATGAGTCGATTGCTGTGGTGTGTCATATGAATGTTGTGGCACATATTGAAGAGCAATTGACACACGAAGGCTTTAATCCGTTTGCATTGGCTGAAGCACGTATTTATGATCAAGCTGTGATCGCGAATGGTTTATCGACACAAAAGAATCGTTTTACACCAACATTATAATTTTATATATCCGCAATAGGATAAAAGGGTACTGAACACCGATGCTGTATTTATGGATGCCCGAAACCAATGGAACATGGTATTGGTCGGCAGGGGAAAATTGGTTGCAGGCACAAAGTCTTGAGCAGTTGATTCAGGACTTGCAAGAGCATCATGGAAAAGAGGCTGTGGTTTATTTTCCAAGCCGAAATGCGCAATTATTACAACAACCAATGACCAAAGCACATTACAAACAATTGGGACAAGAAGGTGTTAAATACCTCTTGGAAGAGTTTGTCACCTTGCCAATTGATCAAATGAAAGTAGTTCATCATTTTCAAAATGATCAGCTTAATATCTTGGGCGTAGCGCAATATTCGATTGAAACATGGCAACATGCACTGAGTCTTTTGCCGATCCAGATTACAGCATTCTTGCCTGACTTTTTGATTGCACCTGAACCAGAACAGGAGCAAGTGGTACTACTCAATCTTTATGATCATTTACTGGTGAGAGAAAATGCTTGGTCAGGAAATTCAGTGGATGACCTTGCCTTATATCTTGAGTTTCAAACAGCAGAAATGCAGTATAAATTTGCAAATTTAAACGCTGAGCAATTAGCTAGTTTAGCTACCGCATCTAGTAAAGATCAGCGGACTGAATTTAGTTATCAATTTGAACAATTATTAAGACCCAAACAGCATCCTTTCAATGTTTTACCTAAAGCTAAAAATGCTGAAACACAATGGTCAGGATATTGGAAAGCTGCAGCTGCGGTATTGTTAGCGGTAATTGTTGTACAGCTTGGTTATGACGCCTTGCGTTGGTCGAAGCTGAAAAAAGTTGCTGATCAAACCGCAAGCCAAGCGATTGAGCAATATAAATATTGGTTTGGTGAGAATAGTCGGGTCACCGAACAAAATATTAAAAGCCAGTTTGAAAGCCAATTACGTATGAGCCAGCTTGGCGATACGCAGGCACTTTCGCTGTTAAGCCGTGTTGGACCAATTTTGATGCAAAAACAAATCGTTGCCCAGCAAGTGAGTTATGATGCCTCAACTTTGGCTATGTCACTCAAAGCAAAATCCGCGGATGATTTACAAGGATTAACTCAACAATTAAACCAACAAGGTTTCCAAGCTGAATTAGGCAATGTTCAGGCGGATACAGTTGGCGCAATTGGGGTGGTAAAAGTAAAATAATGAAAGCATTAACACGATTACAAAATAGCTTTGATCAGAAAATTGAAGCGTTAAATGAATATCTACAAGGCTTATCTGTCCGTGAACGGGTAATGGTGATTTTTACCACCATTTTTGTCATTGTGACAGTGATTGGTTTCGCTTTGTGGAAAACGCATGCATTGGCAGATCAACAACAAAAAAGGTTAAATGAATTAAAAGATCTAACCGTGTGGATGCAGAGTAATGCGGCGACAATGAAACCTGCTACTGATTC
The DNA here is from genome assembly GCF_000400715.1 of Acinetobacter genomosp. 15BJ. GTDB lineage: Bacteria > Pseudomonadota > Gammaproteobacteria > Pseudomonadales > Moraxellaceae > Acinetobacter. The sequence continues at coordinate 480,494 of NZ_KE007347.1, forward strand.
AGGTTTAACTGTAGCGGATAAAATCCAACGAACGGCGCAACAACAAGGTTTAGCTGTGTCTTCGCAACAAAATGGAGAACAAATCCAGCTTGTGGCAGAACATCAGAACTATGCTGTATTGGCTAACTTTTTGATGCAACTTTCTCAAGCAGGCATCAGTATTCAAAAAATGGATATGGTGTCAAACAATAATCAGATTAAATTAACTGCAACAGTACAATAGCAATAGATTTATTTTTATGATGTATAAGTTTTCCCTGTAAATTTTATATTTATTTTAAAAACAGAGTGTTTATTTAATAAAATTAACACTCTGTTTTTATCTAGTGGTTGAATTGTTAATTGAAAGGTTGTTATTTTTAAAGTAAAATTCATTTAATATTTTTTGTTGTTTGTAGGGTTAATTAAACAATCCAAGTGAATAAGCAATGTTGATTGCTTTTGAGCGACTATCAACGGATAGTTTTCCATAAATGTTTCTTAAATGTGCTTCAATCGTGTAACGTGATAACCCCAATTCATTTGCAATATCTTGATTGTTTAAGCCATGGGTTACTAATTCTAAAATCTCTAATTCTCGAGTAGATAATATCTCTGTTAAACTGGATCTCCTTTGTGATGGTTTAATCTCTGTTGATAAAATAATTTGAATAAGGAAAGGATCAATCGGCAGTCCGCCTTTCAAAATTTGTTTAATTGACATGGAAACTTCAAAATCATCACGTTCTTTCAGAAGATAGCCTGTAGCACCAGCTTGGATCGCAGTTAGAACAGCTTCTTTGGTATTTAATGCTGATATGACTAAAATTGGAATAGTAGTATTTTTTTGCCTTAATGCTTTTATTAATTTTGTTCCATCTCCATCAGATAAATTTAGATCAACTAATGCAAAAGAAAATTTTTTGTTCTTCGCAATTAATAAAGATTGATGGAGGTTCTCTGAAAAAATCAAATCATTTTTTTTGTAATTAAGTTCTATTAATATATTTTTTAATCTTTCTTTAATTTTAATATCGTTTTCTACAATTAATACTGGTGCTGGCAAGGGGGAGCTGAAAACAGAAGTTTCCCAGAATTTTTCTATTTCCCTCTCTTCTTTAATCATAATATTTTCTTTTTTAAAAATTAATTATGATTATAGGCGTGAAATATTTATTTTCTACAAATATTATTAAATATTTTTTTATGTTAAGAAATTTTTAAAAGTGTTTTATTGGTGTTGTTTTAATTGTTATGGAGACAAGCCTAATTAATATTAAGCTTGTCTAAAATAATTTGTGAAAAGTAATTAGCAGGCACCGACTACAGTTCCACTCCATAAGGCTTGATTATTTACATAGAGTGTAATTTTTAGGCCTGTTGGAATTCCCCAAGTTGTACAAACATCGCCACATACACGTAAACTTGCATTGGCAGGAATACTAATTGGTACACCCACACAAACGTTACCAAAAATTGGAAAATTAAAGCATACATCGCCATTTCGATAAGATGCGCCAACGCAAGCACTTAGACTTAAGGCTTCTACGTTGGTACTTTTAAGTTGGCTTTGTACTGATTCAATTGTATTTGTTGATTTAATATTGGATGATTGCAGTTGATTGCTGCCCTCACCATTAAAACCAACTTTTGTATAGTCTGGAACAACTTGTGGGTCACATTGACATTCGCTCATTATTTTATTTCCTTTATTTAATCGTTATAAAAGTGATAGTTCGTACCTATGTGGCTGGTCCGAATTTCGCCCCATTTTTTCTCGTGGTTTCTGGTATCCACAATAAATCTCGATACGATCAAAGAAAGATCGTATTAAGATTTAAATTTTTTGTTTATTGGCGTGAAGGATAGATGCCTTCTAAACTAATGATGTAATACAAAGCCAAATATGGGTTTGTAATGTCGAAAGGTTGACTAAGACCAGCAACAGATGTCGTTTGTTGAGGGATTGCGACTTGTGCCGTTCCACTTGTTGGCTTCATATTCACTAATTGAGTTGTGCCTTGAGTAAACGTGTCATATAAACTCCCTGTACTGGTATCATTCGCATTTGCCCAAACGGCATTGGTGGGGTCACTGGTACTTCCACCTAGAGAGCTAGCTTGTGGGGTTAAAGAGACTGCTGCGTTGACGTTCTGAGGTGCAATAACATGGTTATGTGCAGGTAAATTGTTGATGGTCAATGTTGTACTTTGGCTGCCTGCTGCTTGACCGAGTTGAAAACTATTATTTACTCCGAGTGCAAAACGACCACCTAAGTTTGGTAAAGCAAAATTGCTGACACCATTCCCTCCATAAGTCGTACCTAACAAGCTGAATAGTGCTTGATTTTGAGCAATCGAGAGTAATTGTCCATTACAGGCCGCCCACCCCCTTGGAACGAAGTTGTACGGAACGAGTATAATTTCCCCGAGATATGAATCTGCGCTCATATGTTTCCCCTTTTGTTTTTTAGACATGTTGTTGGTGTTTTTGTTGTTTTAATTTAATGAAATTTCTTTTTGGGCGAGTATCCCCAAAACATCGTATTTTGTTTGAATGTTCTTAAATTTTCGATTGATTGTTTTTCTGTAGCTATAGATCGTTTCTATGCTTAGATTTAATTGTAATGAAATGTCGATACTGCAAAGATCTTGAGCTAAGAGTTGGGCGATTGTACGTTCTCTTGGGGAGAGTGTGTCTAGAAACTGAAAATAGTATGGGGAAAATTGAATTAAACTTGCTCGATGGTGAATATTAAGCTTTTGATAAATATTTTCTTGGTGGGTAGTAACGGTTCGTTCACTGATATGAAGTTTTTTTGCTATTTCTTTGATACGGTAGCCATGTACCAACATTTAAAAAAATCTGGCATTCGCGTTTGCTTAATTGATCTATAGTCTTCATTTTGAATCCTTTTGTATATATAACCTTACGAAAAGAAAGTTGCTCCGTGGAGTCGAGTTATTAAAGATAAATTAAGATGTTTTGACATCATTGAAATTTGTTATTTAGACGATTTTATGAAGATTTTTTAATTTTTCTACCAAATTTCAATGATTCATTTGTGCGAAAAATGTTCTCTAATTTATGTGTTTATATTCACAAAATGCAGGGAATAATATGAATACTATCTTTAAAAAAATTTGGAGTAGATCTCTAGGGTGTATAGTCGTTGTATCTGAAAATGCAAACAGCGAGCACAAAGTAAATAGAACAGGTCATGTTGTAAAAAAATCAGACATTGTTACAAATTTTGAATGCAAAAAGAATTTTAATTTAAAGCCAATTGTTGTTGCTTTGGGGGTATGTACTGCAACTTTGATCACTCAGCAGGTATACGCTGAACAAGTCATTACGTGTGGGGCAAAAGGCTCGAATACAAATCCAGGTATAGCCGCGACAACGCATGGTAACTCTATTGTTAGCCAACAATATTGGGGTGCGATTAATTGTTATAATAATTCACCGATTTCTGACGATAAAATTTTAAATGATGATTTTGATGTCACTGTGAATGCCGACACACTAAAAGTTGGAGCTGGAGGTATTACCTCTAAAGGTTCTTTAAGTGGCTCAGCTGGGAATGGAACAATTTCTTTTAATAATAATAAAATTACAAATTTGGCGAATGGAACAGCTACAAATGATGCAGCTAATTTTGGCCAATTAAACTCATTAGCTAGTGTTTTTGGTGGGGGGGCTGGTTTTAGTGGAGGGATATTCACTGGGCCGACTTACACAATTCAGGGATCAAACTATACCAATATTGGTAGCGCTTTTACTGCTGTAAATACGAAATTAACAAGCTTACAAAGCCAGATCGATGCTTTACCAACAGGAGGTGGTGCAGATGGAAAAAGCGCTTATGAATTAGCTGTGGATGGTGGATATGTAGGTTCGCAAAGTCAATGGATTGCATCACTTAAGGGAGATAAAGGCGACAAGGGTGACAAAGGCGATGTTGGTGCGACTGGTGCTCAGGGTGTGAAAGGTGATACTGGTGCAACAGGTGCAACAGGTGCTCAAGGAACTCAAGGTGTCCAAGGCGATAAGGGTGACAAAGGAGATGTAGGTGCAACAGGTGCTCAGGGCGTGAAAGGTGATACTGGCGCTACAGGAACCCAAGGTGTCCAAGGCGATAAGGGTGACAAAGGCGATGTTGGTGCAACTGGCGCACAAGGTGTGAAAGGTGATACTGGTGCAACAGGTGCTCAAGGAACCCAAGGTGCTCAAGGCGATAAGGGTGACAAAGGCGA
>NZ_KE007347.1:485883-486392 GCF_000400715.1 Acinetobacter genomosp. 15BJ
GCGACTGGTGCTCAGGGTGTGAAAGGTGATACTGGTGCAACAGGTGCTCAAGGAACTCAAGGTGTCCAAGGCGATAAGGGTGACAAAGGCGATGTCGGTGCGACAGGTGCTCAAGGCGTGAAAGGTGATACTGGTGCTGCAGGAGCGCAAGGTGCTCAAGGAACCCAAGGTGTCCAAGGCGATAAGGGTGACAAAGGCGATGTTGGTGCGACTGGTGCTCAGGGTGTGAAAGGTGATGTCGGTGCAACAGGTGCTCAGGGCGTGAAAGGTGATACTGGTGCTACAGGAACCCAAGGTGTCCAAGGAGATAAGGGTGACAAAGGCGATGTTGGTGCAACTGGCGCACAAGGTGTGAAAGGTGATACTGGCGCTACAGGAACCCAAGGTGTCCAAGGAGATAAGGGTGACAAAGGTGATAAGGGTGACAAAGGCGATGTTGGTGCGACTGGTGCTCAGGGTGTGAAAGGTGATACTGGTGCAACAGGTGCTCAAGGAACTCAAGGTGTCCA
>NZ_KE007347.1:486402-629634 GCF_000400715.1 Acinetobacter genomosp. 15BJ
GCGACTGGTGCTCAGGGTGTGAAAGGTGATACTGGTGCAACAGGTGCTCAAGGAACTCAAGGTGTCCAAGGCGATAAGGGTGACAAAGGCGATGTTGGTGCGACAGGTGCTCAGGGCGTGAAAGGTGCAACAGGTGCTCAAGGAACCCAAGGTGTCCAAGGAGATAAGGGGGACAAAGGAGATGTTGGTGCTACAGGTAAGAGTGCTTTTGATATCGCTGTAGATAACGGCTTTACAGGTACTGAGCAAGAATGGTTGGCAGAGCAAGGAGGGAAAAATCCGTTCCTTGATGCTAACGCGAATAGTACAACTTCAGGGGCCAAAGCAACGGGTAGCGGAGCAATTGCGCTTGGTGATGGTACAAATGCCGATGGTGCTGATAACACTGTGATTGGTGCTGGTGCTTCAGCTAAGGGAGCAGCAAATACTGTTATTGGTAAAGGAAATAAAGTGGAAGGCAACCGTTCAGGAGCATTTGGTGATCCAAATGTGGTTCAAGCGAATGGTAGCTATGCAATTGGTAATGACAATATCATTACAGGTGATAATACTTTTGTTGTCGGTAATAACGTTAATACCTCAGCGAAAAATTCAGTGGTCTTAGGGAATAATTCTGCATCAAACCGAGATAATACTGTTTCCGTTGGAGCTGTGAATAAAGAACGCCAGATAATAAATGTAGCGGCAGGTACGGCTGATACAGATGCTGTGAATTTAAAACAAATGAAAGATGCTGATGTTCAGACATTAGCTGAAGCGAAGACATATGCTGACGCTGGGGATAAAGCAACCTTAAATAGTTCTAAATCTTATACTGATGAACGAGAGGTGAGTATTCGTAAAGATTATATCGCTGCTGATGCAAAAGTACTTGATGATGCCAAAGCTCACGCAGATGCTGGGGATAAAACAACTTTGAGTAGTGCTAAAACGTATACCAATGAACGTGAGACTATGATGCGTCAAGAATATAAGACAGCAGATGCGAAAGTTTTATCTGATGCCAAAGCATATACCGATACCAAAGTAACTGATCTCGAAAATAGCTTTAGAGATGTATCTAAACGTGTTGATCAAACCAGTCAAGATGTTCGCAAGAATCGCGAGATCGCAGCGCAGGGTATCGCAGGTATTAGTGCAATGACCAATATACCAATGCCTGCTGAACAGGGTACTTCATCTGTTGGCGTGGGTATGGGCTATTATGATAGTCAGTCTGCAATTGCGGTTGGTGCAAGTCATTATTTTGACAATGGGGTTGCGATTAAAGGTGCATTTTCAAGTGGCTTTAGTAGTGGTAATACTGCTGCTGTCGGTGCAGGTGTTTCATATTCTTGGAAATAATTGAAGACTTAACTTAGTTGGTGATTATGAAGTAGAAGTAGGTGTGTCTGAATAAGAGCATCTACTTTTTTATGATCTAAGTATTATGACCTTCAAAATTAATTCAAAAGTTGACAGTTGGTCATTAGAAATTCATAAAGTTGTCTAATCATGAATCATAAGAGCAAGTACTCTACAAAATAACCCTATGTCAGGCATGGTGTTTTGATACGCCTATGCCTATAATATGCCTACTTGAAAATCAGTAGACTGTGATTGGTATGTTATATTCATTGGCTCGCCCTTTGTTGTTTACTTTAGCACCAGAGCGTGCACATGAACTGACTCTCTCTATGCTAGATAAAGCCCATAAAATTGGCTTTATGCATCAGAAAGTTGCGGCAAAACCTGTGACCTGTATGGGAATTGAATTTCCAAATCCTGTTGGTCTTGCGGCTGGTTTAGATAAAAATGGTGCGCATATTGATGCTTTAGCTGCACTCGGTTTTGGTTTTATCGAGATTGGAACCATTACTCCACGCCCACAAGCAGGTAATCCTCAACCACGTTTATTTCGTATCCCTCAAGCAAAAGCCATTATTAACCGCATGGGTTTTAATAATGATGGCATGGATAAACTGATTGAAAATGTAAAAGCTTCAAAATTTAAAGGTGTTTTAGGCATCAATATCGGTAAAAATGCGGATACACCTGTTGAAGATGCAGTATCTGACTATTTGATTTGCCTAGAAAAAGTTTATAATTACGCTTCTTATATTACTGTTAATATTTCATCGCCAAATACAAAAAATTTACGTAGTTTACAAAGTGGTGATGCGCTCACTGAGTTGTTACAGACTTTAAAAGATCGTCAACTCGAACTGGCAAATCAATATAATCATTATGTTCCCCTGGTTCTTAAAGTTGCGCCTGATCTAACTTCAGAAGATATTCAATTCATTGCAGCACAATTATTGCAGTTCAAAATTGATGGTTTGATTGTGACCAATACGACGCTTGGACGTGAAGGTGTTGAAAACTTGCCAAATGGAAACGAGGCAGGTGGTTTGTCAGGTGCACCTGTATTTGAAAAGAGTACCGAATGTTTAGGTCAATTTGCCAAAGTGTTGGCGGGTCAAATTCCATTGATTGGTGTCGGTGGAATTTTGTCTGGCGAACAAGCAGTTGCCAAACAGCAAGCTGGAGCGAGCTTAGTGCAAGTTTATAGCGGGTTGATTTATACCGGCCCAACACTTGTGAAAGATTGTGTTAATGCGATGACTGTGTGAAATGAACACACTTGATATCATCATTCTGGTCATTTTGCTCATTGGAGGGCTGAACGGTTTGCGTCAAGGATTTATCAAAGCCTTTGCGAACTTGATCGGATGGATATTCGCATTGATCGTTGGGGCAAAATACGCTGTGGTTTTGGCACCTGCGATGAGCAGTCTAAGCCAAGACCCTGTTGTGCAAAAAATTGCGGCATTTGCCTTTATTGTGTTGATCATTGTGGTGTGTACATGGATTGTGTCTGCATTACTCAATGGGCTCTTGAAAAGTTTGAAATTGGGCCCATTAAATCGTTTAGCAGGTGGAGCATTTGGTTCTCTCAAAGGGCTACTGATTGTACTGATCGCAATGCAGGGTTTAGGGCCTTGGGTTGAAAGTTCACCGCACTGGAAACAGTCTAAATTTGTACAAATTCTATTACCTTATGCACCTTTGGCAACCGAATTGTCCAAAGATGCAGCAAATCAAGCTTTAAATCAAATGACATCAGAAGGCGCGTTGTTACATCGCCCTTCGACCGAAATGGACCAATCAGAACGAGCTTCAGTTGATGAGCGTTCTGATCATTCGACGAAAAATCCTTTTTATTAATCGCTAGCTTGTCGCGAGGTTGCTATGTGTGGAGTTGTTGGGATAGCCGGTAAATCACCAGTGAACCAAATGTTATTTGATGCCTTAACGATGCTGCAACATCGAGGACAAGATGCCGCAGGGATCGTAACCTGCCATCAAGGGCGTTTATTCCTCCGCAAAGATAACGGTATGGTACGTGATGTATTCCATACGCGTCATATGCGTGCATTGCTTGGTAACTACGGGATCGGACATGTTCGTTACCCAACTGCTGGTTCATCAAGCAGTGCTGAAGCGCAACCATTTTATGTGAACTCTCCATATGGCATTACCCTTGCTCATAATGGGAACTTGACCAACGCTGCCGAAATTCATGACGATCTGTTCAAAACAGATTTACGTCATATGAATACTGATTCTGATTCTGAAGTTTTACTTAATGTGTTTGCACATGAGTTACAGAAGATTAGAACATTAAACCCAAGCCCAGATGATATTTTCCATACCGTATCTCGCGTACATGAGCGTTGTAAAGGGGCTTATGGTGTTGTCGCGATGATCACAGGTCATGGCTTGGTCGGTTTTCGTGATCCAAACGGGATTCGTCCTTTGGTTTATGGCTCTCGTGAAACTGAACAAGGTGTTGAATATATTATCGCATCTGAATCTGTTGCGATTACAGCACTTGGTTTTAAAGTTGAACGTGATATTGCACCAGGCGAAGCGATTTTTATTGATTCAGAAGGGCAGTTGTTCACCAAACAATGTGCTGCAAATCCTGAATATCGTCCATGTATTTTTGAATACGTGTATTTTGCTCGTCCAGATGCCATTATTGATGGGATTTCAGTCTATAAAGCCCGTTTAAAAATGGGTGAAAAGCTGGCGTATAAAATCTTGAAAGAATGGGGTGAGCAGCATGATATTGATGTTGTGATTCCAATTCCAGATACCAGTCGTACCTCTGCATTAGAGCTGGCAAATATTTTAGGTGTGAAATTCCGTGAAGGTTTTATGAAAAACCGTTATATCGGACGTACCTTTATTATGCCGGGTCAGCAGCAACGTAAAAAATCAGTTCGTCAAAAATTGAACCCCGTAGAACTTGAGTTTAAAGACAAGAATGTGCTGTTGGTCGATGACTCAATTGTTCGTGGTACCACATGTAATGAAATTATCCAGATGGCACGTGATTCTGGTGCGAAGAAAGTGTTCTTTGCTTCAGCTGCGCCAATGGTAAAATATCCAAATGTGTATGGTATTGATATGCCTGCGAAGGCTGAGCTGATTGCGTCAGGTCGTACAGTCGAAGAAATTCGTGAAAATATTGGTGCCGACCGTTTAATTTTCCAAGATTTGGAAGATTTGAAAAATGCGGTTCGTACCAGCAAAGTACCAGATTTAACTGAATTTGATTGTTCTGTGTTTGATGGCGTCTATGTCGCTGGTGGTATCGATAAGGCATACCTTGATGCACTTGAGCAAAAACGTAGTGATGCTGCGAAAAGCAAATCAGATGGCTATATCGATGTGAATATTGATGCAGCATCAGTTGACTTAACTGGGATCAAAGAAGAGTAATCTCATCTTAATCTATAGAAAAGCGGGAATTTCCCGCTTTTTTATTTTATGATAGTGGGTACGGAAACCCTAACTGAAACAATGTAATCGGGAAAACTTACATTGAAAGAAATGAGCCATTATTTAATTGAAAATAAAAATATTGCATGGTCAGTCAGTTTCTGCCTTATTGCAATGTTGTTAACCGTCTTTATTCTCAATTTAATTTTGGGTTTGGTTGTTCATTTCTTTGATTATACCCAACCGATTTGGTGGCATGTACTTAGCCCATATTTTATCGGCTTACTTGTTTTGGTCTTGTTCTGGTCGGTGGGTGCTGAACTTTATGTACTGCGGGAAGGTGGTCACTCGCTGGCAAAGCAGCTAAAAGCACGTCGCTTGGTTTTCGATGGAAGTACGCCAGAAGAAAGTACCGCTTTAAAAGTTGTAGAACAGGTTGCTAAAAGTTTTGATATTGATACGCCAGCGGTCTATGTGCTTCCCGATGAGGTTGGGGTAAATGCTTTAACCGCAGGGTTTAGATCACAGGATATTGTGATTATTTTGACTTGGGGTGCTTTGCAAAATCTGGATGAACTTGAACTTTATGGTTTACTCAGTTATGAGTTTAATCAGATTCTATCGGGTGAAGCTGTTGAAAATACCAAGCTAAAAATTCTATATAGTGGTTTAACTACTTTTAGTCAGTGGGGCAGTAAGCTTGCTCAAGCGGGTTATAATCCCTATGCAACGACTTATCGAAATAAATTTGAGACTATCTTTGTTGCGATTGGTGGGGTAATTTGGCTGATCGGTAGTCTAGGCATTTTAATTACCCGTTGTATTAAATATTTGACCTTAAGTGGTCGGACCTTCCGTAATGATCTCAAGACCATGCGCTTGATGAACAATAATGCCAATATTCAAACCTTGTTACGGATTTATGTGCATCACTCGGGGTCACAGATCCATAGTGCTTATTCTGAATCGATTTCGCACATGTGCTTTGCTAACTCGCTGAGTCCGCAGAGTTGGATGAATATTCATCCCAGTATTAAAGAACGAATTTACGAATTAAATCCAACTTTGTTGCAAGATCTACAATTAGAAAATCTACGTAAGCTCCGTAATCGCCCTTTATTCAGCCTGTTTCGTTCGTTAGAGGAGGAAAGTGCTGAGCTTACCATGCCATGGAGTTCGCCACAGCCATTACCTTTATTGCGTTTATCACCGATTAGTTTTGCATTGAATGATGCAATCAAGCCACTTAATCCAGAAGTGCGTAAGAATAAGAAACGTCCTGAGTTAATTCAACGAGCGATGCAAACAGCAACAGGCTCACGTGAAGTGATGGTCGCGATTTTGATGATTCGTCAGTACCGCGAATTTATTCCGCAAGAAGCACCTGTCAGTCATGCGATTGTCGATGCTTTATTGAATTTAGATGGTCGTATTCATGTGCAGATTTTTCACGACGCCTGTAAAAATATTGGGCATATGCCGACCAGTATCGCACGTCAATTTTTAACTAAGCTGGCGTGTATCATTCAAGAAGATGGTGAAGTCGGTTTGCTTGATGCATTATTGTTGGAACGTGTGAAGCATGAACTCAATTTAATGCCTGCACATTTGCCTGCGGCTTTTGAAGATGTGAAATCACAGATCGTGCATTTGATTGATGCCTTACTGCATGTACAGCAGATCAATAGCCCGAATCAGCTTGAAGTACGTGAGCGTATTTTGCAAATGCTATTGACTGAGGATGAAATGAAAACTTATGCCGATATTTCAGATGAACCTCTAGATTTAGCAGAAATTTTAAATGATGTTTCTGGCTTGCTGCTGCGTGATCGCCTTAATATTTTGTCAATTGCAGAAAGATGTCTCTGGAATGATCGGATTATTACCCAAGACGAATTAGATGTTTTAGAGCTTTTATATTGGCGGTTGGGCTTTGATACCCATGAAGTGGTCGAACAGATGCAAAAGAAAAATAGTCTGATGATTATTTAATAGAAATTCAGGTATTTGTCCGAATCTTTTTTGCTAAACCGTTACGTGACAATCACATAAAGTGGCTACATTTCAGGTTAAGCTTGCCGTTTATTTTTATTCTGCTATTACGTTCTTTTGAGTAAGTTATGGAACATATTGAAATTTTAAAAGCCTTATTTTTAGGTTTTGTCGAGGGTCTTACCGAATTCTTACCCATTTCAAGTACAGGTCATTTGATTTTATTTGGTCATATGATCGACTTTCATTCCGATGATGGTCGTGTTTTTGAAGTTGTGATTCAGCTTGGCGCGATTTTGGCTGTGTGCTGGCTATACCGTCAAAAGATTTTTGACTTGGTTAAAGGTTTTTTTAGTGGTGATGCGGAAGCACGGCACTTTGCCTTTAGTGTTTTACTCGCTTTTATTCCAGCAGTCGTGATTGGTATTTTTGCGGTTGATTTCATTAAAAGCGTTTTGTTTAGCCCACTTGTGGTTGCAGTCGCTTTAATTGTTGGTGGTTTGATCATTTTCTGGGTAGAGTCAAAGAACTTTGATCACAAAACTACAGATGCCACCAAAATCACCTATAAACAAGCATTCTTGGTGGGTTGCGCACAGTGTGTTGCCATGATTCCTGGAACATCACGTTCAGGTGCGACGATTGTGGGCGGGATGTTTGCAGGCTTGTCTCGTAAGGCGGCAACCGAGTTTTCTTTCTTCTTGGCCATGCCAACCATGTTAGGTGCTGCGGTATTTGATTTAGCACGTAATGCTGATGTGTTGACGCAAGACAATATGCTGAATATTGCCGTTGGTTTTGTAGCTGCGTTCATTTCTGCTTTATTGGTGGTCAGTGCATTAGTGAAGTTTGTTGAACGCCATACCTTACGTGTATTTGCTTGGTACCGTATCGTTCTTGGTATTATTCTATTATTTGTCTTCTTATAAAAATAAAAACATCTCCCTTTTGGCAACTGCGAAAAGGGAGATTCTCAGTTAAAATCCCTGTTTATTATTTCAACGATTTAAAATCTGGTTCAATAGCACAATGACAATAGCGAAAATGAATGCTCGAGACTTAATTATTGATTTGCTGTTAGGACTTCAAGGTCGAGCGATTTCAATTAAACAAATCATTATTGCAGCGCGGCTTTTTGAAATCAGTGAAAATAGCATTCGGGTTGCTGTGACACGGTTATCCAGTGATGGCGTGATTGAAGCCCTTGAACGTGGCGTCTATCAATTTACAGTTCAATCACATGAATGGGCAAATGTCATGCTGAATCGTAAGCATGGTATTAAACAAACCAAAGTATGGAATCAGCAATATCTGGCAGTTTTTACGGGTCAGCTTGGGCGGGTTGATCGTACTGCATTAAATCGTCGTGAAAGAGCACTCAAGCATTTTGGTTTTAAAGAATTAGAGCAAGGTATTTATATCCGTCCTGATAATTTGGTGATTAGTTTTGATCAACTGATTATGGAGTTAAAAGCTTCAGGTTTGGAGAGTAGTGCAAAGTTTTGCCAAATTAACCATTTTGATACCGAAACGTTGACTACGATTGTTGAGCTTTGGTCCACTCAAACCTTAAATTTTAACTACGAAAAATATAGTCAAATGATTCAACAGTGGTTGTCGACTGTCGAGCAGCTCAGTTTAGAAGACGCAGCGCGAGAGTCTTTATTATTGGGACGACAAACTATTTCCTTATTGATGAATGATCCATTATTGCCAGAAGGTTTTGTTGATGTGCAGCTTCGTGAGCAATTTGCACAGAGTGTTCAGCAGCTGGATCAGACAGGTCTGGACGCTTGGCAGAAGTTTTATGAAAGTAGTCTTGAGTAAATATTCATTACAAATATTACAATAATTTAAATTTTAATTTATTGACAGAAATATTACTTAATTTAAAATAAAAATAGAAATTGTGTAGTTTTAAAATAAAACAAATGCAGGATAGGGATATGAATACACGTGTAGCGATTAGCGATTTATTCTCGCGAGAAGAAATCGCCGAGTTAACAACCAAGTCTGATGCACATGGCAGTTGGGCTGTGTTTTCAACATGGGCTGTTATTGGTGGAACTTTTGCGGCTGTGGCTAGCTCTTGGGAGTATTTACCTGCTTGGGGGAAATTACTCATGTGTGTTGCAGCCTTGGTCATTTTGGCTGGCCGTCAGTTGGCACTCGCGATCATCATGCATGATGCTTCCCATCAAAGTTTATTTAAAACCAAATGGTTGAATGATACTTTGACGGATTGGCTATGTGCACGTCCGATTTGGAATGATCTACATAAATATCGTGCCCATCATATGCGTCACCATAGTAAAACCTCAACGCCAGCTGATCCAGACTTATCACTTGTAACGGGCTTTCCAACCACTAAAAAATCACTGATGCGTAAGTTTATGCGTGATCTATCGGGTGTGACTGGATTCAAGTTTGCGGTCGGTCGAGTGTTGATGGATATTGGGAAAATGGAGTGGACGGTATCAAATGATCGTCGCTGGATTTCTCAAGAAGGACGACATTGGACAGATTATCCAAAAACTTTTCTTAAAAATAGTGGTGGTGCAATTGCAACCAATGCGGCTTTATTTTCAGCATTATGGGCAGCGGGTCATCCTAAACTCTATGCATTGTGGGTTGTGGCATATTTAACGCCATTTCCATTATTCTTGCGTGTTCGTTCAATGGCAGAGCATGCTGGAATGGAGACCAGCAATAGTGCTCTAACCAATACCCGTACCACAAAGGCGGGTTATCTGGCCCGAGCTTTGGTCGCACCGATTAATGTTAACTATCATAAAGAACATCATTTAATGGCAGCTGTACCTTATTTTAAATTGCCAAGAATGCATCAGATGCTACGTGAACGTGGACATGTATCTGCGCCACCGACTTATTGGCAGGTATTGAATGAGCTTTCAGATCAAGTCGATTAGGTTTGGAGTTTAGATTTTTATACACAACACGATAAATAATTTGGAAAGTATATGGCAATGGATAAACAAGAAATCATTGAGTTTTTAGCACAAGAATTTCCACAGGCACTTAAGAAAAGCAGTATTGAAGAGATTACGCCTAAGGGTGCTCAATTGCTTTATCACGTCGATCCAAGAGATTTACGTCCAGGACAAACCGTTTCTGGTCCAACGCTCATGTTGATTGCAGATTATGTACTATATATTGCCATCTTGGGACATCTGGGACTGGTTGCGATGGCTGTCACCACCAACATGACCATTAACTTCTTTCGTAAACCAGATGGAACGCGAGATATTCGAGCTGTGTGTAAGTTGATTAAAGTTGGCAAAACTTTGGTCACAGGTGAAGTATGGCTATACTCGCTTGACGATGAAGAGCCTGTTGCGCATGTGATTGGGACTTATGCACTTCCTCCTAGTTCCTCAGCGTAATTTAGATTGGTAAAATACTCGCATCAATTGAATGATTGGCTGTAAATCCGTTAAAAAATAGAAATCTCGTCATAGGATAGTGTCAACAAATAAGTTGAGATAAAGAGATAAAACAAATCTTATCTGGGAAGAACGAGATGATTATTAAAAACGGTTTAATTGCTTTGGCATTATTCGGATTCGCTGCAGCAACGCAGGCGAAGCAAACGGTTTGTGTCTTTGATCCAGTGGGTAAATCGGGTGATGCATTTGCACTGGCAAAAGATTATGCATTAGAAGCAAAAAAGTGGGGCGCAGAGATTGATTTGCGTGCTTATGTTGATGAGCGTGTTGCGGCAGAAGATTTAAAAGTAGGGCAATGTGATGGCGCAATTATCAGTGGATTACGTGGTCGACAATTCAATAAATATGTCGGTTCACTTGATGCAGTTGGCGCTTTAACTGATTTGAAAACGGCAATTCTTGCTTATCAATTGCTCTCTAAACCACAAGCGGCAAAAAGTATGATCAATGGCCCTTATGAAATTGCGGGTCTTGGAACGATTGGTCCTGCGTATTTGTTTGTTGCTGATCGTAGTATAAATACTTTGGCTAAGGCTGCAGGTAAGAAAGTTGGTGTATTTGCTTATGATGAAGCTCAACCGAAATTGGTTGCACAAATAGGTGCACAAGCTGTTTCAGTCGATGTGACCAATGCAGGGGCGAAATTTAATAATCATCAAATTGATATTGTGCCTGCGCCAATTGTTGCCTATAAGCCTTTTGAGCTTTATAAGGGACTTGGCGATAAAGGCGGAATTGTCAAATTTCCACTGACGCAAATCTCGGCAAATTTCATTATTCGAAAGGATAAATTTCCTGAAGGGTTTGGGCAGAAATCGCGTGAATGGGTTGCGGGGCAACTCGGTCGTACTTTTAATATTATTTCAAAATACGAAAAAGAAATTCCAACTAAGTACTGGATGATTATCCCACCTGAAGAACAAGTCAACTATATGAAGATGATGCGTGAAGCACGTATCTCACTCACTAAAGCAGGAATTTATGATCCAAAAATGATGAACTTCTTGAAAAAAGTTCGCTGCAAACAAAATCCAAACAACTTTGAATGTGCCCTCAATGATGAGTAACGCATGATTTGATTCATGAACCCTCTTTATTGATTGTAATTGAGAGGGTTTTTTTATTGATAAGTCAGTAGAAATTGTTAAAAATCATAACAACATTTAAGTATGCGAAAGCCTAAGAACATGCTACAACTAAAAATGTTCAAATTTATTTGTTCTTATGATTTCCGACTGATATGACGCTACCGCACGACTTAACACCTTTATCGCAAATTGAGTCAAATCAAGAACATATTTTAGCGATTAAGCGCAATGATTTATTACCTTTACTCAATGACCCGCATCGCCTCAATCATTATGCGGATCATTTAGTACAAGCCCAAAGTGTCTTATTGAATGGGGTTGATCCTAAGCTGAATCAACAGTTGAGTAAAGTGATTACTCAGATTATTCAGCAGCTGTCTTTATCAAAAAAACATTTGGGCACACGACGTTTTAATGCACTACAAAAATGGCTCGGGATTGATATTGAGTACGATGCAGGGCAGGTGAAGTATGTCAAAGATCTTGACCGCTTAATTAATGAGGCCAATCATTTAAGCCAACGCTTGCAAATCGAAATTCAAAAATCGCAGTCTCGTTTGCAACAGGCATTGGGTTTAAGGGAACAGATGGCTGCCTATATTCAGGCTGCTGATGAGTTTTTAAAAGAATATCCTCAATTTACCAAACAGCAAGTACTTGATCATTTTGTCGAGCGACTATCTAAAAAAATTAATACCTTACAAACATTGCAAAGCAGTAATGATATTGCCATGAAGCAAATGCAATTGTCACAGCATTTGTCTTTTAACCTTCTGGACCGTTTTAAAGAGGCGCAACAGGTCTTGATTCCTGCTTGGCAATATTACTTAAAGCAAAGTCGAGAATCGCACTCGACGGCAACATTGGATCAACTCGATAAGAGTCGAGAAGATCTCATTCAAAATTTGAAAAAATCATTACAGAAATAAGAGGGAAATATGATGTCAGATTCAGAACTTAGCAAAGCATCTCATGAGCTTGAAATTAAGCCAGAGCAACGTTTTGAGCAGTTGAACTTAAAAGACTTAGGTCTACAACCTCAAGATTTTGCTGAAGTGATGGATGCGCATAAAGAACTGGCCGATATCAGTACCACTGCAGTTGCAGAATACGGCAAAAATATTGCCAATAAGACATCTGCTTATACCGATGAATTATTGAGTTTGGTTCAAAATAAGGACTTAGATGCCACAGGGCAAAAGTTGAATGAGGTGGTTCAGGTTGCACAGCAACTCAATACTTCCAGTATTTTAAATAAGTCTAAAAACTCGGGTTTTTTCGGTGGTTTACTGAGCAAATTTAAGGGTGCTAAGCAAAATTTTGATCAGCACTTTAATACGACCAAAGAACAGATCGATGTGTTGGTTAAAGAGATTGAAAGTTCACAGTCAGGTTTAAAAGCACGTGTTGGAACGCTAGATAAAATGTTCGATGCGGTACAGGATGAATATAAACAACTTGGTGTTTATATCGCTGCGGGGCAATTGAAACAGCAAGATATTCAACAGCAGATTTCGACGCTCACGACACAGGAGCAAGATCAGCAAACTACTCAACAGATCTATGATCTTAATCATTTAGCCAATAACCTTGAAAAACGAGTGAGTGATTTGCAGGTTCTACAACAATCTGCGATGCAGACTTTGCCGATGATTCGGATTATTCAGTCGAATAATTTAATGTTGGTGGATAAGTTCTATGCCATCAAGAACATTACGCTACCTGCATGGAAAAATCAGATTAGTCTGGCGATTTCACTACAAGAGCAGAAGAACAGCGTGCAGTTGGCAAAAGCGATTGATGACACCACCAATGAATTATTACGTCGTAATGCTGAGTTATTGCATCAGAACTCTGTAGATACCGCAAAAGCCAATCAACGTTCAGTGATTGATGTGGAAACACTTGAACATGTGCAAAACACCCTCATTAAAACAGTGAATGATGTGATTCAAATCCAAAAAGAAGGGATGCAAAAGCGTGCCGAAGCGACCACACGTTTGCGTGCTTTGCAGGAGAGTTTGAATCATTTGGTGCTTGAGAATAGCCAGCCACCTAAATCTTGATATGTTTTTAGTTGTTAAAGGAAAGATCATTGTCACCCATAGAAGATTTTAGTGTACAACCGATAGACCAGCGTTTAGATGTGTTAAAAAAGCGTCAGCGTCATTTAATGATCTGGTTTGTTCTCGCCAGTAGCTTAGTCGTTGTTACGGTTGCATCGTTATTTTTGCAAAAAGAATTTATCTATCGTTTCTTTGATCTTTCCACACATGTTCAGGCTTTGGATTTACCTTATCATGTTCAAGAATTGGTGCCATTTAAACAACCTGTGGATTACTTCTTTAATTTGTTGTCATGGTTTGGTTGGTTGTTTCTAAAAATTTTTGTTTCATTCATTGGTGCCTTTTTATTGGTCAGTTGGGCGAAGAAATTTAAATTTTTTCAGCAACGTTTTCAGGCATGGACACAGCGTATTCTGGCGTGGGTGATTTCATTTATTTTACTTTGGTCAGGTCTGACCTACATCCAGTATGACTGGAAAGATGAAACTAAGCAGGCTTATCAACAATGGATGAGCTATCAAAACAATATTGTTGAAAGTCAGATTGCTCAAGATTTACAACAAGCAGATATAGACGCAACTGAAAAAGCCTATGTCTTGGCACAAGTCGCGTTGTTGCACCAACCTATTGATCGAAAGACTGCTAATGTTTATGTGAATCAGTTAATTAGTACCGAGAAGGCTAATCCTGATCAGTTTCAGCGCTATGATTTCAAGCCTGAGCAATTATGGGTCATGCAGCAGCAGTTGTACGGCAAAAGTATTACTTCAGTCACTCAACCTTTAGATCAACGTGCTCAGCAAGCAGAGCGTGTTTCTCAGATTGTGAACATGATTTTATGGGGGGTGATTGTATTGGCAGTTGCTTTAAGTGCAATTTTATATGTACTTGCCAAAAATTTGAAAAATCGCCGTGTTCGAATTACCCAGAAGCTTGATGTCTTGTAAATCAATGTTCGGTTTATCCGATTAAAACTATAAAAACATACTGTTTTACCTGTTTAGTACTTTTGCGTACTATAGCCTTAATGAATGAATTTAGCTGATTTAAAAATCTTAGCGTTTGGAGAAATACATGTTAGATCAAAATATTAAAACTCAATTAAAAGCTTACTTAGAACGTTTAGAAAGTCCAATCGAGTTGGTTGCTGCTTTAGATGACTCAGACAAAGCAGAAAAAATCAAAGAACTGGTGACTGAAATTGCTGAACTTTCTGACCAAGTTACGGCGCGTTTTGACGGTTCAAACGCTCGCCGTCCTAGTTTCGGTGTAGCTAAAGTAGGTGAACAACCACGTGTGTTCTTTGCTGGCTTGCCGATGGGACATGAGTTTACTTCTTTGATCTTGGCATTATTACAAGTATCAGGTTATGCACCTAAAGTGTCTGATGACGTACTCACTCAGATCAAAGGCCTCAACTTAACTGCAAACTTTGATGTGTTTGTATCGCTGAGCTGCCATAACTGTCCAGATGTAGTGCAAGCACTCAACTTAATCGCGATTAACAACCCAAATACCACGGCAACCATGATTGATGGTGCTTTCTTCCAAGATGAAGTTGAAGAACGCAAAATCTTGGCGGTGCCAATGGTGTTCCAAGACAACCAACACATTGGTCAAGGGCGTATGACTTTGGAAGAAATCGTTGCCAAGTTGGATAGCAATTCAGCTGAGAAAGATGCAGCAGCAATCAATGCCAAAGATGCATTTGATGTGTTGGTGATTGGTGGTGGCCCTGCGGGTGGTACTGCGGCAATCTACGCAGCACGTAAAGGCATTAAAACTGGTATCGTGGCTGAACGCTTCGGTGGTCAGGTGATGGATACCATGGACATTGAGAACTTTACCACTGTTCAAAAAACTGTGGGTCCTCAGTTCGCTCAAGATATGGAAGCACATGTCCGTGAATACGGTGTGGATATCATGAACTTACAACGTGTCAGCAAGATCACAGGTGCAGATCAAACGGCCAATGGTCTGGTTGAGGTTGAACTGGAAAATGGTGCCAAGCTTGAATCGAAAACCATCATCCTGTCTACAGGTGCACGTTGGAGAGAAATGAATGTACCGGGTGAAGCTGAATACCGTACTCGTGGTGTCGCATATTGCCCACATTGTGATGGTCCACTATTCAAAGGCAAGCGTGTTGCGGTGATTGGTGGTGGTAACTCAGGTGTCGAAGCCGCGATTGACCTTGCTGGCATTGTTGAATATGTGACTTTGGTTGAATTTGATACCAAACTTCGTGCAGACCAAGTATTGCAGGACAAGCTAAATAGCTTGCCAAATACCACTGTAATCCTGAATGCACTCAGTACAGAAGTGGTCGGTGACGGTTCACAAGTAACAGCGCTGAAATACAAAGATCGCGGCACTGAGGTTGAACACACGGTTGAACTTGCAGGGATCTTCGTACAAATTGGTTTATTGCCAAACACGGATTTCTTAAAGAACAGTGCGGTTGAACTCAGCAACCGTGGTGAGATCGTGATTAATGATCGCAATGAAACCAATGTCAAAGGTGTATTTGCTGCGGGTGACTGTACCACAGTACCGTACAAGCAAATCATCATTGCCACAGGTGAAGGCGCCAAAGCATCTCTATCTGCCTTTGATTATATGATCCGTTCTGGCGTATAAATGATTTGATCTAAAAAAGCCCCACACAGTTGGGGCTTTTTTTATTGTGTTTAGTTCTTCGGTTTATATAAACCGTGATCGACAAGGTGTTCACGTAAGATACGGCGTAACTCCAACACCGCTTCTGGTGTTTCCTGAATCGAGTGACCGCCAGTGAAAATCTTCTCGGAAACAGCACCATCTAAATGTGCACTTTTATAAGGAACAATCCCGTCTGTAATGATATTTGGATCATTACTCTTGGTAATGTTCCCCATAATCGAGTGAAAAACCAGTCCATTTTCTGGCGGAATAGACGCGGTTAATTCCATAAACTTGGATTTTTTACTGAGATCACTTGGACCATTTTGAATCACATCATTGGTCAGTGTTTTGACAAAATCTTTAAGATCCATGTCATCACTGGTGAGTGTATCTGCCAAAGTAGTCAAGAAGGTTGCAGGGAGTTTGATGATTTTACGTGCGGCCAGTGTAAACCAACGATCGGCAAAGTCAGTTCCTTTATGTGGAGCAGCCAAGAAAATGGCACGATCAAAATTGGTTATCGGTTCCATTTTAAGTCGTTCACCAATCACAGGGTGTTTACGCAAACGAGTTTGTTGACGGCTACTCATCATGGTCAGAGCTTGTTTGGAAATATCAGCATTGCTCACCAAGAGTCGACTGATAATGCCTCCCATACTATGCCCAATTAAAACCGCATCTTGTGCTGCAGCATCTTTATTGTTGAGTGAGCCAAAGGCTTGTTTTAATAAGGCGTAAATTTGAAAACGGCTTTCTAGAATTGGCATATTGGTTGAATAAAACACTTGCCAAACTTGATAGTGTTCACGTAGTACCGCATCACCCATAATATCATTGGTCACTGCAATCCATGCCTCAGGGCTGCTGGCAAGACCATGTACCAATACAATCACTTTCTTGTTCGGATTATATGGTTCAAGCATATAGAGATGTGGCATGGTCAGATGCTGATCACGATCAATTAAAGTTAAATAAGCCGCTGCACCTAAATTATTCTCAGCTAACCAGAGTCCATAAGGTGCAGAGAAATTGGCTGCAAGCGAATATTCTTTACCTGCAATACTGACTTTCTCAACGCTATAAGGGTCATAAACCTTTACTTCAAAGTCTGGATTATTTAAAACATCATTAATGGTTGCGGCTGCATTCTTGGGTTGCGCAATAATGGTCGCAGCCAAATAACGTGCTTTATGAATATTAGGGTTAATTCCATTTGGATAACTATAACTTAATGGATCAAGAATATATTTATTTTCCCCATGGGCAGCATCTGTTGAAGGAAACACGGCTACGAAATCTGAACCGAAACCATCTCGGCGGTTAATGGCTCTTAATCCTGAAAAGTTCATGTTATAGCTGGAAATAAATTTCTCCAGCTTCATATTTTGTAAGCGTTGATAAGATTGAATGTCTATTGTATAGGTGCTTTTGCCAATTTGAATGGTCGGGCTAATGGTTTTAGAAGGATTTCTTAAGCTATGCACATTCACCAATTTGGTTAAAGCTTGATTGTAAAAGTCTCGAATCTGGACCTGACGGTTATCAAAAATGCGTTCTTGCGGCTGACGTGACGTTTTGAACAAATATGCATAGCTATAACGGATGCTTTTATCTAAAGCTTCAAGCTCTTGATCTAAGCATTGCTCGTATGTCTTTTGTATGGCTTTCTGTTCTTCTTCAGGTTTGTGTTTTGTCAGTTTGCTGATTTTACATTCGGACGCGTCGGACAGACTCAGCGCTTTTGAGAGATAGAGCTCGCTCGCTGTAGATAAAAGTTGCTCATCCTGAATTTGCGGAATTTTGTGTAGATCTGCAATACACTCATTTGGTGTTTGCATACACACTTTGGCTTCTTTGCCAGACATCGACAAGACATTGAGGCTGGCTTCACTGAGCTTCTTTTGCGTAAGAATGCTATTACGTTCGTTGGCAATCGTCACATTGAGAGCTTGTTGTTTGATACTGACAACTTGGCAGCCACTCATCACGGCGGTGCTTAGGAGAGAGATAAAAAATAGACGCTTTTTCGGTGTAAATGCTAGCATGGTATGTCAGCAAGTTCGCTGGAAGATTGTAGCTATAATACGAAAATCGAATGTTTTTTCAATCATAGATAAAAAAATAGACTGCACACAGCAGTCTATTTTTGTAATGCGATTCTACAAGCCCAATTAGTTCAGAACTTGCCACACATTCCAGCGTTTTCCAGCTTCAACTTCTTTGATCAAGCGGTCTGTCACTTCTGCTTCATCAGGATAGTTGATTTTATAGTTTTTCAAGGTTTGAAGCGCATTTTTCTTTTGCTCTAACCATAAATAGTTGTTGGCAGCAGAAAGATAAGCTTCTTGAACGCCACCTTTCATTGCTTTATCTAAATATGGAATTGCCTCACGTTGGCCACCGCCTTCTGATAAGCCAAAACCAAACCAGAAGTTTGTTTCAGGGTCATTTGGGCTGATCGCAAGAATACGTTGTGCATAAGTTAATGACTTTGAGGTATAAGATGTACCTAAGTCTAAGTTACGTGCCATCACGCTTGCTTTAAATGCGCGAGTCAAGATATCTAAAGAAGCATTTGGCTGTTCGGCTAAAGCATCCAGTTTCTGCGTGGTTTCTTTTAACTTCACTTCATAGCCCTTACGTTCTTGACGTTCTGGGAAACGAGGTGGGTAGTGACGTGCTTTACCTTCAACTAATTGTAAAAAGTCATCGATTTCAGTGACATCAATTTCATTCTCACCAGCAAGAACCGCATATTTCATGTTGCGTTGTTTGTTGTCAATGGTTGGGACGATCAACTTATTGATGTCTAGTGTGGTTGATTTGGTTGGATCGCTTTGTAAAGACACCACCATTTTCGTGACAGGTTGAGCAGCAGCATCTTTAATTGCGACTTCAAAACTTGGTGGAGCATCATACTTGGTTGGATTTAAAGCATAGAATGGAGGAGTTGGATCTGGTTCCTTGAACACAAAGGGTTCAGCAACCTTCTCTTTTTTAACAGGGGCAACGCCACAGGCCGTCAAAAAAGAAGTTGAAAGTACAAGTAATGCCAAAGGCTTAAAATTCATGCTTTACATCCATTAATTTTAGTTAAATGAGAAGTAGATCGTTGGTTTCACCAGTCTAGGAAAAGCAAAACCAACTTGCAATGAGAAGCTTGTTACATTTTTTATATATTTGATTAGGTTGCCGAAGTTTTGTTCTGTGCTTCGCATTCACGCCTAACTTCTTCAATAATTTTGAGTTCTTCTTTACTCAATGGTTGAGTTTTTGAACTTTGCGAGGTGAAGCTCGGGTCAAGTTCAGACAGACGTTGGCAAAGTATGTTCATACGTTTTTCGTTCTTTTGCATACGATCGAGTAAAACGCGAATGCCTTCTAAAATAGGATCTGACTGATCTTGTGTTGTCGCATAAGGTTCGAAACCAATACTTTCTGCGTAGTCACGGCGACTGACTTCGTCTTGTTCGATTTGACTTTTGTCTTTGAAAATATAACGGGCAGGGTTACCAACGGCAGTTACGCCTGCAGGTACTTCTTTGGTAACGACGGCATTTGAACCAACCTTAGCACCTTTATGTACTGTAAATGGGCCTAAGATTTTTGCACCAGCACCAACAACCACGCCATCTTCAAGTGTTGGATGACGTTTGCCTTTATTCCATGTGGTTCCACCTAAGGTGACACTATGATAAAGCGTTACATCATCACCGATCTCAGCTGTTTCACCAATCACCACCCCCATGCCGTGATCGATAAAAAAACGCTTACCGATTTTTGCACCAGGATGAATTTCAATACCAGTTGCAAAGCGGCTAAAAGAAGAAAGTAGGCGGGCAGTGCCTTTGTATTCTTTTTTCCAAAGCTCATGCGCCATGCGATGCATAATCAGTGCATGGATACCTGGATAGGTTGTGAGAACTTCTAGTGTATTTCGAGCTGCAGGATCACGTGCAAATACAGCCTCAATATCTTCTTTAAGCTGTTTAATCATGATTATGATCCTCCGTATTGGTCTTTTTCCATGAACCTTGGGCTAATGCCTGTACGCGGCTAAAGATTCCACGCAATAAATGATACTCCATACGATCTAATTGTATCCTTCCGAATAGACGACGCAAGCGTAATGGGAGTAAACGGGGATTATTTGGATCTAAAAACTCAATTTCAGTCAACATTTTTTCTAAATGAGGATAAAACTGTTCCATTTGTTGTTGTGTAACCAATGGTTCATCCCATTCCATGCTTTGTTGTTGCTTCAGTTGCATGTGGTCATCAGGCTTGTCTTGAATCTGAGTATTTTGTTCAAGCGCAGCCATTCTTAACTCATAGCAGATCACTTGAATAGCTTGTGCGACATTGAGCACGCCATATTCAGGATTTACTGGAATGGTTAAGTGATAATTGGCTAAGGCTAACTCTTCATTTGTGAGTCCACGATCTTCACGGCCAAACACAATTGCAATATTTTGTTGTTTGGTTGCAGCATTTAATGCTTCTTTTGCAGCAGGTCGAACATCTAGCAATGGCCATGGAATCGTACGACTACGCGCGCTGGTTCCAAATACCATATGGCAATCTTGAATGGCTTGCTCTAAGGTTTCAACAATTTCAATTTTTTCGATTAAATCTTGAGCGCCTGCTGCCAGTGCATCAATATCCGGATGTGGATATGTCTTAGGTGCGACGAGCACAAGTTTTGATAAACCCATGGTTTTCATTGCGCGTAAGGCACTACCAATATTGGCTGGTAGGGTGGTATTGACCATAACAATACGCACATGATCCAAATGTTTGGACACGTTGTTTGAGTCAAACAGGTTCATATATTATCCAAAATTAAGAGTATTGAGAGACTTCAGCTTGATAAAGATCCAATGCTTCATCCATTGACATATTGTCTGGTGGAGGAGCTACAGTTGCAACTTTAGGTGCCTCAGCTGCTTTGGCAGCCTTCGATTTCACTTGGTATTCGATGAAAATAGTTTCTTTACCAAAATAATCGCGTAACTTTCCAAGTAATTCATCTAATGGTACAACTTTCCATTGTGCACCTAAATGTAACTCAGCAGTTGCAAAGTTTTGTTCAAGCAGAATTTGCAGACCAATATGCTGACACATATCGATATTACAATAAGGTAACAGGATCGCCTGTAGATCCTTGGCCAAAGATTTGGTCATCAAATCTTGAGGGAGACGGATTTGAATGCTTTGTGCCCGTTTTTGGCGAATTTCATTCAAATTAAAAGCTTTACTTAATCGTGCCATCGGGCGATCAAAGCCTTCACGCTCGTAAATTTCACCCTCAATCACCACAACCTGTTCTAAACGAACAATATCTTTATAGCGTTGGAAACGCTCATGGTTACAGCTAATTTCAACGCGTGCTGTACCATCATCGAGTGTGATCATGATACGGTTCGGGAAGTTGGCAATATCAACCACCAGACCTGCAAAAACCGTAGTTACGCCACGACGTGTCGGAGTCAGTTCATTCAGTTTGGCAGAAATGAATGATTTTAATTCAGAGCGGTAAACATCAATAGGGTGACCTGTGAGATACAAGCCAAGTGTGTCTTTTTCACCTTTGAGGCGAACTTCATCAGCCCATGGTTTTACAGGCTTGGCAGGTTTACGCTGAACTTCTTCAACTTCACCAAACAAGTCCATAATGCCCGTTTCACGGTTACTTCGGGCTTGATCAGCTGCTTGGACTGCTTCAGGTAATTGAGCCATTAAACTAGAGCGTTCAATACCTAAGCAGTCGAGTGCGCCCGCACGGATTAATGCTTCTAAGGTACGTTTATTGATTTTTTTCAGATCAATACGATGACAGAAATCAAATAAATCTTTATATGGACCTTCATTGATGCGTGAATCAATCACGGATTGCATCGCTTGTTCACCAACACCTTTGATCGCGCCCAAACCATACACAATGGTTTGCTCATCGCTAGCATGGAAATGATACAAAGACATATTCACGGAAGGTGGCAGTACTTCGAGTTTATTATTACGGCAGTCATCAATCAAGAATACGATACTGTCCGTATTCTGCATTTCCGAAGATAAAACGGCCGCCATAAACTCAGCAGGGTAATGTGCTTTTAACCAAGCCGTATGATAGGCAACTAGGGCATAGGCTGCGGCATGGGATTTGTTAAAACCATAACCTGCGAATTTTTCCATATAGTCGAAAATATGGTTAGCGGTTGCTTCATCAATATCTTTTTTCGACGCACCTTCAATAAAGATCTGGCGCTGTTTGACCATTTCTTCAGGTTTCTTTTTACCCATAGCTCGACGAAGTAAATCCGCACCACCAAGGGTATAACCTGCACAGAACTGCGCAGCCTGCATAACTTGTTCTTGGTAAACCATAATCCCGTAGGTTGGTTCTAACACACCTTCGAGTAACGGATGTAGGTATTCAAAATCACCACCATGCATACGATGGATAAAGTCTGGAATAAGGTCCATTGGGCCTGGACGATATAATGAAACGAAGGCAATAATTTCTTCAAATTTGCTTGGTCTTGCTTCCTTAAGCATTTTTTTCATGCCGACGGATTCAAACTGGAATACCGCAGTGGTATTTGCATTGGCAAAGACCAGATACGCATCTTTGTCATCTAAGGGGACATTGGCAATATTAAGCGGTATTTCAGACTTAATTCTTTTATTAATATTTTGAACCGCATCTTCAATTACGGTCAGGTTACGCAAGCCCAAGAAGTCAAACTTAACCAGACCCGCAGCCTCAACATCATCTTTATCGTATTGTGCGACACGGTTAGTACCGTCTGCATCACACAGTACCGCAGAGTAATCAGTAATTTTACCAGGTGCAATAACGACACCACCCGCATGCTTACCTGTATTACGGGTAATACCCTCAAGTTTGAGTGCCATTTCCCAGATTTCAGCAGCATCATCATTATCAGGATTCGAAGGGTTGGTGACGATATCTTTAAGCTGCGGCTCCATGTCAATCGCTGTGACCAAATCGACACCAAGCGGTTTTGTTGGAATCATTTTTGAAATACGATCAGCAAGGCCATAAGACTTACCTAGGACACGTGCTACATCTCGAATCGCACCTTTTGCTGCCATGGTACCGAAGGTCGCAATCTGTGATACTGCTTGGCGGCCATAGTTTTGGGCAACATATTCAATGACACGGTCACGACCTGCGATACAGAAATCGACGTCAAAATCGGGCATTGAAACACGTTCTGGGTTTAAGAAACGTTCGAAGAGCAGGTCATAACGTAATGGGTCAAGATCGGTAATTTTTAAACTATACGCAACCAATGAGCCTGCACCTGAACCACGTCCCGGACCGACAGGCACACCATTATTTTTTGCCCATTGAATGAAGTCCATGACGATCAGGAAGTAGCCAGGGAATCCCATCTTGAGAATGATATCAACTTCGTATTTGATGCGTTCATCATAAGGCTTCCGAATCTCAGCCCAATCCTCATCGCGTTTAGCAATTGGATAAAGATGATTTAAACGTTCTTCTAAACCTTCACGAGACAAATGTTCAAAATAGGTGTCGATGGTATAGCCATCTGGAATCGGGAAGTCAGGTAAGAAATAAGTACCTAGCTGCAATGCAACATTACAACGTCTTGCAATATGGTAGGTATTTTCAATCGCACTTGGAATATCTGAGAATAGCTCAGACATTTGTTCGCCAGTTTTGAAATACTGCTCAGTACTATAGTTTTTAGGACGTTTATCATCGCCTAAAACATAGCCGTCGGCGATACAAACACGAGCTTCATGTGCTTCAAAATCGTCTTGTTTAACAAAGTGCACATCATTATGTGCGACTACACCAATTTGATATTTAGCGGCAAGTTTTACTGCTTGCTGAATGAAATCCTCTTCACCAACACGTTCAGTCCGTGTTAAAGCTAAATAGACACGATTTCCAAATTTTTCAATCCATGCTTCTAATAAAGGTTCAGCTTTTTGTGGATTGGAAGAGCAGAGCATTTTACCAACATCACTGTGTTGGCCCAGTAAGACAATTAGATCTTCAGCTTGCTCAAGTACCCATTCTTTTTGTACACATGGAAGACTGAGTTGCTGGCCTTCAATAAAACCGCGCGACACGATTTCAGTCAGATTACGCCAACCTGTACTGCTCATGGCCAATAACGTTGCACGATGTTCAGCATCGTTGAGGCGAATGACACTACCTAAAATAGGCTTAATGCCTTTTTTTAAGCACGATTCATAAAACTTAACTGCTGCATGTAGATTCGATAAGTCAGTCAATGCCAGTGCGGGCATTTCATCTGTTACGGCAGCTTTGACCAAATCAGGTATGCGAACAATCGATTCCGTGATCGAAAATTCTGTGTGGATACCGAGATGAACAAACCGCATAGAAGGACTATCCTTTTTTAAAGCAACGCATAGTTTAGCATGCAAACCGAAAATGACATGCTTAATATTTTGGCAAACCGTGTGTTTGCTTTGTTATTTTTATAAAATATTAAAAATTAGTTTTTGATTTTTCAGTAAATATAAATATCTGTTTACACAAAGTGTTTTACCGCTAGAATGTAATCGAATAAAAATGTAGCAATGTGAGCGAAATAATGAAATTAAAAAACATCGTATTTTCAATATTATTGACCAGTAGTTTATTTACCTTTAGTCATGCAGATGATGTGTCTTTTAGTCAAGAACTTGTACAACAAGCGAAAGCGGGTGATGCAACTGCACAGAACAATTTAGGTGATGCTTATTATTATGGAAATGAGGTTGATCAAGATTTTGGTAAAGCATTGGAGTGGTTCAAAAAAGCGGCAGCAAAAGGCAATACAGATGCGATTTTTTCAGTCGGCTATATGTATGATTATGGCGAAGGTGTAGAAGAAGATAACCTGACTGCTTTGAAATGGTATACCCAAGCGGCACAAAAGGGTCAGCTCTATGCACAATACTATTTGGGTTATTTATATCTTTATGGCGATGATGGTGTGAGTGTAAATACCAAAAAAGGAGTGGAGTGGATGACCAAGTCGGCTGATGCTGGTTTGGATATGGCGCAAGCAGAACTCGGTCATTTATATAATGATGGTGAGGAAGGGGTGCCACAAGATCTTAAAAAAGCACTGCATTATTATCAGTTGGCTGCGAAACAAGATGAGTCTTCTGCCATTAATAATTTGGGTATTTTTACTTAGAAGGCAAAGCTGGATTAAAACAAGATTATAAAGAGGCTTTACGCTTATTTGGCTTAGCTTCGGGTGCAGGAAATGGTTTGGGTTCTTCTAATATTGCGTATATCCATGAAGAAGCTAAAGGTGTTGCAAAGAATTATAAAAAAGCAGCAGAGTTTTATGAGCTCGCTGTGGCACAGGGTGAAAATGAAGCGTTGCTGGATTTAGCACGAATATACGAAAAAGGTGGCTATGGTTTGACTAAAAACCTAAAAAAATCGAAAGAATATGAAGCGCAGTGGGACGAGTTACAGGATTCGGATTCTTAAATAAAAAAAGCCCCCGTAAATTAAAGGGGGCTTTTTTTTATTAACGCATCTTGGCTAAGAAGCGACTCAAGCGATTGATCGCTTCCCGTAGTTCATTTTCAGCTGGTAAGAACACCACACGGAAATGATCTGGTGTAGGCCAGTTAAAACCTGTGCCTTGGACCAACAAAACTTTTTCGGCTTTTAATAAATCCAACATCAATTTTTCATCATCTTCAATCGGATAAACTGCTGGATCGAGTTTCGGGAAGCAATACATCGCCCCATCAGGTTTAACACAACTCACACCTGGGATCTCATTCAGCATTTCCCACGCAATATTGCGCTGTTCGTATAAACGACCACCTGGGCGAATTAGATCATTAATTGACTGATAACCGCCTAAAGCAGTTTGAATTGCATATTGTGCTTGGTGGTTGGCACATAAACGCATTGAAGCCAACATGTCTAAGCCTTCAATATAGTCTGCTGCACGCGCTTTATTACCCGTGATTGCCATCCATCCTGCACGATAACCTGCGATACGATACGCTTTTGATAAACCATTAAATGAAATACACAGTTGATCACCAGCTAAAGCAGCAACCGCCACATGCTCAATGCCGTCATAAACGATTTTGTCGTAGATTTCATCGGCAAATAAAATCAAGTCATGTTTCTTCGCTAGAGCAACAATTTGCTCTAACACATGACGTGGATAGACTGAACCTGTTGGGTTATTCGGGTTGATAATCACAATACCACGCGTATTCGGTGTGATTTTGCTTTCCATATCTGCAATGTCTGGATACCAATAGTTTTCAGAATCACATTTATAGTGAATCGCAGTACCCCCTGAAAGATTTACTGCAGCAGTCCATAAGGGATAGTCGGGCATAGGTACCAGCATTTCATCGCCGTCATCAAGCAGACCTTGCATCGCCATCACGATCAGTTCAGAAACACCATTGCCGACATACACATCATTGACATGCATATCAAAGATGCCTTTCTGCTGGTAATACTGGCAGATGGCTTTACGTGCAGGGAAAATCCCTTTTGAGTCGGTATAGCCAATTGCATTTGGAAGGTTTAATGCAACATCGTTAATAATTTCTTGAGGGGCTTCAAAACCAAAAGGTGCAGGGTTGCCGATATTTAGCTTGATGATCTTATGTCCTTGCTCTTCCATTTCATTGGCGGCACGTAATACTGGTCCACGGATGTCGTAACAAACATGCTCAAGCTTAGATGATTTTTTAATTTCTCGGCTTGAATGGGTAGACTGGGGAACAACAGTATTTTTTGACATAGCTGGATTCACTTTTGCATATCGGTATAAATAACTTTTAAAGGTTTCAACGCTTACCAAATTCAGATCGTGTTGATCTCTCAACAATTCAACAATTTTTTCATGGGTAAAACCTGATTGTTGATATTGTCTGATGGTTGGTAATAGATTTTGGAAAACCACACTTTTTTTCTGAGACATTGTTTGTCCTATACAACCGTGCGAAATTAGAATAACACCATATTTGCTCACGCAAAAGACAATATTGTTAAAAATTGCTTACTACATGAATTTAGTTTGCTTTCTTTTTGCTTTTAATGATTTTATTGCTTAAATTTCACCAAATTATACGATCTGAGACTAGAGTTTTTTTTTTGAATGGCGTAAATATAAAACCTGATCATTAAGATAGTTCTAACATCAGAATAAAAGGTGCAGGTTATGGGAAAAGTGAATAAAACAGACCGGGAATGGCAAAGAGAATTATCACCTGAAGAATACCGCATAACTCGTCAAAAGGGCACAGAACCCGCGTTTACTGGGCAATATTGGAACAATAAACAACATGGCACTTATGTTTGCCGTTGTTGCGGTGCGGAATTATTTTCCTCTGACACGAAATATGATAGTGGATGTGGCTGGCCAAGCTTTTTTAGGCCTATTGACGGCGTTGCAATTGAAGAACATGAAGATTTATCACACGGTATGGTCAGAACAGAAATTGTCTGCCATGATTGCGATGCTCATTTGGGCCATGTGTTTGAGGATGGTCCACAGCCGACAGGACTGCGTTATTGCGTGAATTCGGCATCATTACAACTTAAAACAGAAGAAAAGAACGACGAGGAAACGTATCCATGAGTAACATTTATCAGTTTGAAGCTGAATTGTTAGAGGGAGAAACAAAAGCGCTCGCTGATTATAAAGGCAAGGTCATGCTGATTGTAAATACTGCAAGCAAGTGTGGTTTTACTCCGCAGTTTGCGGGACTTGAGAAACTTTATGAAAAATATAATGCTCAAGGTTTAGAGGTTTTAGGATTTCCGTGCAATCAATTTGGAGGACAGGATCCAGGGACAAATAAAGAAATTGGCGCATATTGCCAGCGTAATTATGGGGTGAGTTTTCCTATGTTTGCCAAGGTGGATGTCAAAGGACCTGAAGCACATGTGATTTTTCGTTATTTGACTCGTGAGGCAAAAGGTCTTTTGGGGAGTCGAAATATCAAATGGAACTTTACTAAGTTCTTGGTGGGGCGTAATGGTGAGGTTTTAGAGCGTTATGCGCCAACCACGAAGCCTGAAGCTTTAGAAGCTGATATTGAAAAAGCATTGGCGAAGAAATAAATGCGCAAAGTTTTTGGTTGAGGTTTGAATTCTTTTGGACTCAACTGTTGAATTCTGGAGTGATCCACACATGCCTTATGTCGAAACGCGTAGGGCATGTCAAAGTCGAATCTGCTATAAATCCCATAGCCACCCTACTTTTTCAATCGGTGCTGTTGATATTGGACAGAGCCGCTTTTCAAGTACTTTTGCACAAGAGCAAGTCATTCAGACAGGGACTTTGGTGGTTATTCCTGCGCATGTAGAACATTCTTGTAATCCTTTACCTGATCAGGCATGGAGTTACCAGATGATTCATTTGGATGCCGCTTGGTTAACGACCTTGATTGAAGAACTACACCAAGATATTGCTTTGGAGATTGATAGACAAACAATATATCTCCCTCAGTTAAGACCAACTATTGTTCATGATGTAAAAGCCTACGACGCATTTACTTCATTGAATCGGCTACTATTTAACGATCAGATTTCAATACTTGAAAAAGAACAGGGTTTAATTCAAACCTTAACTGAGATTCTAATACCAAGTTTTCATTGGCAAAAGATACATTCCTCTCATTATTTTCAGAAGCATCTTCCAGACTTATTGGGATGTCTTGAAGACAATATTGAGAATCTGTCTTTGCACGAGCTTTCCGAAAAGATGAACATGAGTCGTTATGCATTGATACGATTATTTAAACATTACTTTGGATTAACACCACATGCTTATCAGTTGAACTATAAGGTAAACCAAGCTCGGCAGCGTTTAAGAGAACCTGATCGTGATTTAGCAAGATTGGCATACGAACTCGATTTCACCGATCAAAGTCATTTTCATCGCGTTTTTAAACAACACACTGGTATAACGCCTAAGCAATATTATAAAAAATCTTAGTCCACGCAATTTTATACAAGAATTAAGCCCTATAGCTTTTTAAGCTGACTCCCATTCACTTGGAGAGCATCTATGGAGCTGTTTCTAACCATCGCCATCACGCATTTTATTGCATTACTGACACCTGGCGCAGATTTCTTTTTAATTTTAAAGACCTTGATACAGAGCCAGAAAAAGGCCGCGAGATTCACCTGTGTGGGCATCGCACTTGGGAATGCCATCATATTGATCTGCATCTATTTGAGTCTATTTATCATTGGTCAGGTGAATACCGAATTATTCATTCTCATGAAGTGGTTGGGTGTTGTTTATTTTGCCTATTTGGCGATTCAATGCTTTCGTTTGGCTCAATCAGTACAGAGGGTCAATGAACTTGCTGAGCAATGCGTTCATCAACTGCACAAGCATGCTTACCTGAAGGCGTTTCTATCGGGATTACTTTCCAGTTTATTGAACCCGAAAAATTTGATGTTCTATAGCGTATTGGTGATCTTGATTTATCCGCAATATAATTTTGTTCAAAATACTTTGCTGTGTTTTTGGATGGTTGGGTTAGTGTTGATCTGGAATCTCACTATTGTTCAATTGATCGGTTCAAGTATTTACCTGTCGTGGTTAAATCGGCATATGCGCCGTTTATATTATTTAGCAGGATTCAGTTTTTTGTTGTTTATGTTGGTACTGATCATATATTAAATAAAAAGACGGTCATTTGACCGTCTTTTTATGCAAGTTTATTGAGTCGGTTCAACAGGTTGATGTGGTGTCTTCCTAAAGCTATGAATCTTACGATTAATATCATCGATAAAGGTGTACACCACAGGAATCACCAGTAACGATAAGAAGGTACTGGTAATCAAGCCACCAATGACCGAGATTGCCATTGGTGCACGGAAACTCGGATCGGTGCCAATCCCGAGCGCAATTGGTAGCATGCCAGCACCCATTGCCAGTGTGGTCATGATGATTGGACGTGCCCGTTTATGGCAGGCATCGAGCAGGGCATTGAATCGCGAATAATGCTTTTCATTCCTTGCGATAATCGCGTAATCGACCAGTAGAATCGAGTTCTTACTGGCAATCCCCATCAGCATAATCAGACCAATCAAACTTGGCATCGAGAAACTACTTTTTGCTAACAGCAGCATCACGAATGCACCACCTAGAGATAAAGGTAAGGCCACGAGAATAGTAATTGGCTGTAAAAAATCTTTAAATAACAATACTAGAACCACATAGATACACAGTACCCCTGTGAGCATTGCTAGACCAAAGCTAGAGAACAGTTCCTGCATCACTTCAGCATCACCAATATTGGTACGCTTCACCGTAGGTGGTAAATTCTTCATGGTTGGTAGCTGATCAACTTTGGCAGCAATATCTCCCAACGGTTGATTATTCAATTCAATATTGAAGTTAATGTTACGTAAACGGTTGAAGCGGTCAATTTGTGATGGCCCACTCTCGATATTGACATCTGCAATGGTGCCGAGCATCACAGGACCTCGACTACCTTTCACCATCAATCGTTTCATGAGTTCCTGATCTTGACGGGCAGCAAGTGGTAATTTAATTACTATAGGCACTTGGCGTTGAGATAAGTTCAATTTCGCAAGGTTTTGATCAAAATCACCAGCGGTTGCGATTCGTAAAGTCTCAGCAATATCATAAGTCGTTACACCTAAATCAGCCGCTTTGGCAAAATCAGGACGAATCACTAACTCAGGACGAATCAAGGCTGCACTCGAGGTGATACTGCCTACATTTGGAATAGTACGTAATTCACGTTCAAGGCTACGTGCAGTTGCCATTAAGGCCTCGGGGTCATCGCCTGATAACGCCAGTTGGTATTGACTGTTATTGCCCGCTAAACCAACTTGAATGCGTGCACCCGGGAGTGGGGCGAGACGTTGACGTAGTTGATCTTCAATGTCTTGTAAGCTGGCACTACGATCAGAACGTTCAGTGGTTTGAATCGTGAGCGTTGCTTTGCGCGGTTCGCTTGATGCACCTCCAGCAAATGGATCTGTTCCAGCAGCACCGCCACCAATCGTGGTATAGATGCTTTTAATTTCGGGATGGTCTTTAATCAGAGTACGTGCATATTCGGCAGTCTTAAGTGTATCTCCAAACTGAGAACCCGGGGTGAGCTCCAAACGAACTTGAGTTTGTCCTGTATCGGGTGGTGGGACAAAACCTGTAGGCAGTAATGGAATGAGCATGACTGAGCAGATAAAGAAGGTAATTGCACCAGCTAAAGTGATCCAGCGATGATTAAGACACCATGTCACCAAACGCATGTAGCCACGCATAACTTTGCCGTCTTTAGCACGGTCTTTGGCTAGACTGCTTGTACCTTGATCAGTAGCTGTTTGTACTGTTGTTGATTCATCCTGTGGTTCAACCTTACCAACCCATGGTTTCAGAATATAGGCAGACATCATTGGCGTGAGTAAACGCGCAACAAGCAGTGAGGCAAAGATCGCAAGGGCCGCCGTCCAACCAAACTGAACGAAAAATTTACCTGCGATACCGCTCATAAAAGCAGTAGGTAGGAATACGGCAATTAATGTGAAAGTAGTGGCAATCACGGCGAGACCAATTTCATCGGCTGCTTCCATGGCTGCCTCATAGGGCGTTTTCCCCATGCGTAAATGCCGGATGATATTTTCAATCTCAACGATGGCATCATCGACCAAAATACCCACCACCAATGACATGGCTAAAAGCGTAACGGTATTGAGGGTAAAGCCAAAGAAGTACATGCCAATTAAGGCAGGTAAAATCGATAATGGCAGGGCAGTTGCAGCAATGATGGTGGCACGCCAGTCACGTAAAAACAGCCACACCACCAAAATTGCTAATATCGCACCTTCATACAACAGTGACATCGAGCCTTTATAGTTATCCTCGACAGGCTTTACAAAGTTAAAGGCTTCGTTGATTTTAATATCGGGATGTGCGGCTTTGAGTTTATCTAATGCGACGACGACACCTTTTTCAACATCGACTTCACTGGCACCTTTACTTCGTGTGATTTCGAAGCCAATCACAGGTTGACCATTCAAGAGTGCAGCAGAACGCCGTTCAGCCATACCATCACGAACATTTGCAACCTGATCCAGACGAATATGTCTGCCATCACTGAGAGCAATATCCATTGCGCCAATTTCATCAGCAGTTTTAACTGTCGCAATGGTACGGATGGATTGTTCACTACCACCGATTTTGGTTTGACCGCCAGAGGCATCTTGTTGAATCAAACGTAGTTGGCGGGTAATGTCGGTTGCAGTTGCATTCAGCGCCAACAGTTTTTCAGGATCGAGTTCGACCTCAACTTGACGCGTAACACCACCAACACGAGCGACAGCACCAACGCCTTTGACCTGTAACATCGCGCGGGCGATATCATAATCTACGAACCATGACAGTGCTTCTTCATCCATCTTTGGCGATTGGATGGTATAAGTCAGGATTGGAGAACCTGAAAGATTGATCTTACTGACAATCGGATCTCGTAGATCGGCAGGAAGGTCAGAACGAACTTGTGACACCGCATTGCGCACATCATCCACAGCTTCTTGTAGTGGTTTTTCTAATTGAAACTCCGCTGTGACAGTGACGACGCCATCTTGAATATTGGTGTACTGATTCCTTAAACCTTGCAAGGTTGCAATCGAGTTTTCAATCTTACGTGCGACTTCAGTTTCAAGTTGTGGTGGGGCTGCACCGGGTAATGCCGCTGTGACAGTGACCATAGGTAGTTCAATGTCAGGGAACTGTTGGATCTTCATCCATTTAAAACAGAGCAACCCAGCCAAACCTAGCATAATAAATAACAGAATGCCGGGGATTGGATTTCGGATTGACCAAGCAGAGAAATTCATATCATTTCTCCTGTGAGGTCACAAGTTGTTTACTTAGCGGTGTCTCTGGAATGTCTTTGGCAATACTGACCAGATCGCCATCAGCTAAGAAACCTGTACCCGAAGAAACCAGTTTTACATTCGCGGGTAAATTCAAGAGTTCGACGCGATCACCCAAACGGCGACCAACATTTACTTTCTGTTGGGTGACACGATTCTTGTCATTGACAATAAAGACATAGGAAAAACCATCACGCAACAGTAGGGCTGTTTGTGGAACTGTCAATGCGAGTTTCTGACCTAAATCAAATTCACCTTTAACAAACATGCCCATGCGGACTGCCTGAGTTGTTGGAATATCCACATAGACCAAGCCATAACGGGTTTGTGGATCAATCACAGGTGCAATCATTCTGACTTTGCCTGTTACGGCAGGTTGCGCAGGGTCAGGTGAAACGATATGTGCGGTCATGCCTTGTTTGAGTTTGTATAAATCTGATGTGGTCACTTCGGCACGCCATTCTAAACGATGATCACGAATCAGACGGAACAGCTCTTGACCTGTTTGTGCAAGAGATCCGACTGTTGCTGTACGGGCTGAAATCACGCCATTGTCAGGTGAAACCACTTGAGTCTGTGCTAAGCGTAATAGGTTACTTTCAATTTGTGCTTTAGCTGCATCTAAACGTGCTTGGGCTGTTGCTTGAGATGTTTGATACTGAGTAGACTCTTGTGCTGAAATTGCGCCTGTATTTTTTAGTTGCTGGATACGCTTATTGTTGGTAATCGCATCTGCCAGTACCGCTTGTGCTTCTGCATAACTGGCTTTGGCTGCTGCCAAATCGGCACGGATGGTTTCGCTATTAATTTCAGCTAAGACCTGACCACGACGTACTTCATCACCGACATTGACATTCACACGGGTGAGACGTTGGCCTGAAAGTTCGCTGCCAATCACCACTTCTTGCCATGCTGCAATGTTGCCATTGGCAGTAAAGGTTTGTTCCCAATTTTGTTGTTGCGGTTGAACAATTGTTACGGTTAAAGCGGTTTTTTGTTCGGTGGTATCTGCATTTTTAGCTTTTTCAGGATTCACTGATTTTTTAGCAGTTCCAGTCTGCCAAACCACAACGGCAATAATTAAAAGTACAACTGCAATTGCTAAAATGAGCCAACCCTTTTTCTTTATTTTATTGGGAGTTTGATAAGTCATCTTTCCATAGTCATCAAGTTTTGATGGCTAAGTATAGACGAAGATTTCAACTGGCAAATAGACAGATAAAAAAATTAATAAAGTCGCTTATGTTTATTGCTTTTCAGCCGAGTAAAAGTGTGAATTGTTTCAATTCCACACCTTTTATTTTGCCCAAAAGGTAAAGGTGGTTTAGAGCGGCAATAATCGATTCGAAACCACATTTTTCATGACAATGGTTGAGGTCAAACGCTGGACATTGGGTAAGGCTGAGAGGCTGTCATCATAGAGTTTTTGGAAACTGGCCAAGTCTTTAGCAACAACATGCAGTAAATAATCAGGATTTCCAAATAAACGTTGTGCCTGAATGACATTGCCAATTTCAATGACTTTTTCTTCAAAGCTAGAAAGTGCTTTTTTATCTCCATCTTTTAAGGTGACAAAGATAATCGCCGAGAAATTAAGGCCAATTTTTGAGGCTTCTAAATCTGCATGGTAGCCTTTGATGACTCCACTTTCTTCTAATGCCTTAACACGACGGTGACAAGGAGAAAGGCTTAGACCGATTCGTTCTGCCAGTTCTGTGATAGATAATCGCCCATTTGCTTGTAGTTCAGCAATAATTTTCTTATCAATGCGATCCATTTAGAAGAATCTCCCCTCGGGCTTTGAAGATATAGAAGTATTTGGAATAACATTTTCACCATTAAAGCATATCCTTTCTCAACAATCTTCACCAAATGGTGAAAAAGAAAACGATCAAAGATCGTATTGTTGATGTGGGAAGGGCTTTGCTTATGGAACTCAGTGTTATTTTTGCTTTTTGGTGTGTTTCGATCTTATTCGTATTAACGCCTGGTGCGGACTGGGCTTATGTCATTCTTGCAGGTATCAAAGGTAAATTTATTCTGAATGCCGTCACTGGTTTGGTGTTTGGGCATCTCATGGCGATTTTATGTGTTGCAGCAGGAGTGGGTGCATTGGTACAGCATTATCCAATTTTGCTCACTGTGATGACCATTATGGGCGCCTGTTATTTGTTATGGATGGGGATCAATCTATTTATACATCCAGCGACGATTTCAACTGAGACCGATATCATGCAATCACTTGATTCTGCAGGTTCATGGTGGATTAAAGGGGTGGGAATTAGTGGTTTAAACCCCAAAGTCTTGTTGTTATTTTTTGCCTTATTGCCCCCATTTATTCACCCGAAAATGGCATTTTCACCAACAACACAAATAATTTTGCTGGGACTCATTCATTTGATCAGTTGTGCTGTGGTGTATATGTTTGTGGGATTCGCAGCCAAAAAATTACTCAGGAGCAGACCACGTGCTGTAAAAGCAGTCAGTCGTATTTCGGGAGGATTGATGATGTTGATCGCAGCAATTTTATTTATTGGGCAAATTTAAAATAGATGTTCTATTCTACCTATTTATAACGGTTTAAATTTATCATTATTGAATTCATGATCTTAATTTTAATAGGGTTTGAGATTCCAAAATCATAAAATTGTACAGTGGCACATAGAGGTAAAAAATAGTGTAAAACGTATCAATTCTCATTTATTATGCGTTTTTTAAGTCGGCTGATAAAGATCATGGGTAGACAACTTAAACCATTAGTGCTGATGATGGCATGTGCTTCAATGGGGACAACGGCTGTTTTTGCAGAAGATTCACAAACGGAAACACAGACTTTACCGACAATCGTTATTGTTGGTTCTGCGGCTAAAGATGGCGGAGAATTACTTAAACAACCGTTATCTACGAGTATTATTGGTGAGCAACAGCTTAAAGACAGTGGCGCTGATAAATTAGATAATGCCTTATTTTATGAAGCTGGAATATTAGCGCAGCCTTATGGAAAAGATAATAAATCGCAATGGTTTAAGATTCGTGGTTTTGATGCCAGTCAGACGCTTGATGGGACAGCCTTAGCACCGAACGGATTCTTTGTTTGGGAGCCTGAAATTTATGGCTTGGAGCGTTTGGAAATTGTTAAAGGCGCGAGCTCATTTAACTATGGTGCATCCGAGCCCGGTGGTAATGTAAACTTAGTATCAAAACGCCCAAAATTAGAACCACAGGGTGAAGTGACATATTCAGTTGGTAGTTTGGATAAGCGTGAGATTGGAGCTGATTATAGTGGTGTAGTAACAGATGATGTTCGTTATCGCTTAGTCGGCTTATTCCGTCAGGCAGATGGTCAGCAAAAAGGTTCAGAGATGGATCATTATTATGTTGCACCAAGCTTTGCATGGGACATCACGGATCGGACACATTTCACATTATTGACCAGTTTTCTCAAAAAAGATGGTGTACCTACATCTGGCTTCTTGCCGTTGTACGGGACGGTTCTAGATACACCTTACGGTAAAATTAATCCTAAAACTAATCTAGGTGAACCTGAAAGAGATTATTCTAAACTCGAACAAACTTCGATTGGCTATGAACTTTCACATGAATTTGAAAATGGTTTGGTTGCAAGTCAGAATTTTCGTTGGGGACGTCTTGATTTAAATCAACTCACTACATTTGCTTGGGGTTCTGATAATAATCGTTTGGCAAATCGTGGTTATTCTTATACCAATGGCACTTCTGATACTTATTCCGTTGATAACCGTCTTGTAAAAGACTTTGACTTTGGCCCTGTTTCAAATAAAGTTATGTTGGGTATGGATTACCAACATAACAAAATTGATGGGGTGAATAACGGATTTGGCTTTGTTCCTCAAATCGATATGTTTAATCCTGTACATACACCAGATTTTGCAGTAACAGGAGCACCGTATAATCTTAAAACAGAACAGTTGGGAGTGTATGTAGGAAACCAAACCAATATTAATGATCTTATCGATGTTAATCTTGGGGTGCGTCATGATCAAGCGGAGTCTACTGTAGACAATAGCAAAGCTTACGATGTGAATCATACCAGTTATAATGCAGGAGTGATGTATCACGCACCTTTGGGTATTTCACCTTATTTAAACTATTCAACGTCATTTAGACCATCTACAGGTAAAGATGGGCAAGGCCGTTTTTATAAGCCTTATGAAGGTGAACAGTATGAAGTGGGTGTCAAATACGCTCCAGACTGGATCAATGGTCAGATTACCCTTGCGTATTTCGATTTAACTGAAAAAAATGCTTTTGTCAGTGATGCTTCTAATGTGCAGTCACAGGCGGGGAAACGTACCAATAAAGGCGTTGAACTCCAAGCAGATTTAAAATTAACGGATAATTTATCAACTCAACTTGCTTATACGCATAATGATTCTAAACAGGATCTTGATGGTGGAAAAACCATTCGTACGCCATTAATTCCGAATGATCAAATTGCTGCAAAGTTTAGTTATTTATTTACAGATATGACCTTCCTAAATGGACTACGTTTAGGAGCAGGTGTGCGTTATGTAGGAAGTACTAATGATGAGCAATATTATCCAGACTATAAAGTGAAGTCTTATACTCTTGTTGATGCGATGGCCAGTTATCCGCTCAATAAGCAGTTGGATGTCCAAGTCAATGCAACAAACTTAAGCGATAAAAAATATGTGAGTGCTTGTTCTTTCTATTGTTATTATGGCGCAGGTCGTTCAGTTGATTTACGTGTCAACTATAAGTGGTAATTTGAAATATCACGTTTAACAAGAAAGAGGCTAAATCCAATCAGATTTAGCCTCATTTATTTGAAACAACAAATAAAAGCTTATAAAACTGCTTTCAGGCGTTTAACCACTTCTTCACATTGAGCCAAATCTGCAACCAATGCCATTCTGACATGACCTTCACCCGGATTACCTTGTTCTGTGTCACGAGACAGATAACGACCCGGTAAAACCTTGATATGCGCTTTTTCCATTAGCATTTTGGCAAAAGTCTCATCGTTATCGACTTTTAACCAGTAATAGAAACCTGCATCTGGTTTTTGTAAAGACAATAAATGACCAAGTTCAGACTGGAATAAATCAAACTTAGCACGATATTGCTGACGGTTTTCTTCAACATGTGCTTCATCATTCCATGCCGCAATTGAAGCCAATTGATTTTGTACCGGCATCGCGGCGCCGTGATAAGTACGGTATTGCAGATATGGTTTTAATAAAGCGGCATCACCTGCAACAAAACCAGAACGCATGCCTGGTAAGTTTGAACGTTTAGAAAGTGAATGGAATACGATGCAATTTTTATAATCATCACGTCCCATTTCGGCACAGACTTCTAACAGGCCGATTGGCGCTTGATCAAACCAAAGTTCCGAGTAACATTCATCCGATGCAATCACGAAATCATATTGATCAGACAAGGCAATTAACTTTTTAAACTGTTCTTTTGATAGAACCGTTCCTGTTGGATTACCTGGCGTGCACACAAACAGTAATGCTGTTTTTTCCCATACTTCCGCAGGGACAGCATCAAAGTCACCTAGGTAACCATTTTCTTCGGTACAGTTAATGAAATAGGGTTTTGCACCTGCAAGCAGGGCTGCTCCTTCATAGATCTGATAAAACGGATTTGGCATCACCACATACGGTGCATCTTCACGCTTAATCAAGGCTTGTACAAAAGAGAAAATACCTTCACGTGTACCAGAAACAGGCAGGATATGATCTTCCGCACTAATATGATTCAACTTAAAGCGATTGCTGAGCCACTGTGCAATGCTTTGGCGCAACTCAGGCAGACCCTTACTGTTTGGATAGGTCGATAGATGAGCAAAATTATCAATAATCGCTTGTTTAACGAACTCTGGAGCAGGATGTTTAGGCTCACCAATCGATAAAGGAATCAACGGTAAATTGGCAGGTTGCACATCTTTAAAAAGTTGATTTAACTTTTCAAAAGGAT
Source organism: Acinetobacter genomosp. 15BJ (assembly GCF_000400715.1). Lineage (GTDB taxonomy): Bacteria > Pseudomonadota > Gammaproteobacteria > Pseudomonadales > Moraxellaceae > Acinetobacter. The sequence continues at coordinate 525,371 of NZ_KE007347.1, forward strand.
AGGGATGCAATAACGACAAGCTAGAGTTCATTTAAACAGTTACCAAACAATAAAATTTAAGATGGATTACAAATTTGATTCGATGCTTCATCTAAAGCGGCTTTTAAGCTTTCCGCAAAAGTTTTCACTTCTTCATCGGTGAGCAAGACACCATTTTTCTTGGTGACGAAGAAAATATCTTCGGCACGTTCGCCCAGTGTGGCAATTCTTGCAGAATGGATATCCAAACCTTGCAACATGAATAAACCACCAATTCGCGCCAACAGACCTGGATGGTCGAGGGTTGAGATTTCAACCATGTGTTGCTGTAGCGTAGGGTTTAAGACAATATCTACAGTATTTTGCACATCAAAATGACGCAAATGACGTGGAATACGGCGTTGCATGATACCCGGATATTGATCTGAATGGCTTAAAGCATCGACTAAAGCAGCTTTCACTTTGCGCTCGCGATCTGGATCAGTCAACAATGTACCAAAACGATCAAGGACCAGATAAGTGTCTAAGCTGAATGAAGTTGAGGCGGTGATAATGCGTGCATCTTGAACATCAAGATTCATACGATCCAGTACCGCAACCGTGGTGGCAAACAGGTTGGGTTGATCACGGGTATAGATAAAGATCTGAACCGCATCATCAGCAGCATTACGATGTGCACGTAATAGAACTAAGGGTTCTGGATTATCGCCGTGTTGCAAAATTGCTTGGGTATGCCAAGCAATTTCATTGGCTGACTCTTTTACAAAGTATTCATCGCCCAGCTCTTGCCAAACTTTTTCAACTTCAGCCAGAGAGAAGTCATTGACCAAGAGTTCACTGGCAGCAAACTTGGTATCTTCAATCAGCATTTGATAGTCAACTGGACGACCTAAGCCTGAGCGAATCACATCACGTGCGTAGGTATACAGCTGACGCATCAAGGACGCACGCCATGTATTCCACAGCTTCGGATTGGTTGCGTTAATATCAGCAACCGTCAGGGTGTAGAGATAATCGAGATGCTCCATATCACCGACTTTTTCAGCAAAGTCTTTGACTTCATCAGGGTCGGAAATATCTTTCTTCTGAGCCGTGAGTGACATGAGTAAATGATTGTTGATCAGCCATGCAACCAGTTTGCACTCACGCTCGGTAAAGCCATGGGTGCGGCAAAATTCAATTGCATCCAGTGCACCAAGCTCACTATGATCACCACCTCGACCTTTAGCAATATCATGGAAAATCGCGGCCATATACACGATGTCATGGCGGGCAATCCGCTGGAATACAGAACTGACCACTGGGAATTCTTTGGCAAATTCAGGTTCTTTAAAGCGACTTAAATTACGCAGTAATAACAGGGTATGTGCATCGACGGTATAAATATGGAATAGGTCATATTGCATCAAACCTGTAATCTGTCCAAAAGCAGGAATGTAATTACCCAACACGCCATAACGCTTCATCGCCACCATCGTGTCATACAAATGTGGTGAGCGAATAATCGACATAAATAAGGCTTGATGTTCTGGATTATCGCGGAAACGCTGATCAATCCGTTTTGCAGCAAGCACCAGCAGGCGTAAGGTACGGGCACGAATACCCGTAATTTCAGGTCGATTTGCCAACAGATAGAACAGTTCTAAGATGGCAATCGGTTCTTCTGAAAATACTTTGTGATGTTGAACAGCCAATTTTCCATCGACAATTTTAAAACGTTCATTAATATCAATAATGTGGCGTTCATAATCAGGTAGACGTGGGGTAATCACCGATTCATTGAAATAGGCGAGTAGCATTTCGTTGAGTGTTGAAACTTGCTGCGCGGTACGATAGTAGCGCTTCATGAACTGTTCAACAGCAAAGTTAACAGGTTGACCTTCTTCACGAACATAGCCAAATTTTGCAGCGATATCACGTTGATATTCGAACAATAAGCGGTTTTCATCGCGTTTGGCTAAACGGTGTAAATGGGTGCGAATTTCCCATAAAAAGCTTTCGGCCTCTTCCAATACACCCAGTTCAAATTCAGTGATAAAACCCAAATGCACCAAATCATAAATACGATTGACACGGAAGTGACGTTTGGCAATCCAGCCAATCTGATTGATATCGCGAATACCCCCTGGGGCATTTTTAATATCAGGTTCTAAATTGCTCTCTGTATTGTTGTGTTGTGCGTAGCGTTTGGCTTGTTCAACCATTTTGGCATCATAGAAAGTTTGATCTGTCCATGTTTGCGCAACGATACGGCGTGGCCATTTTGCCAGTTGCTGATTACCTGTAATGAGGCGTGCTTCAATCAACGTAGTGGCAACAGTTAAGTCATTAATGGCTTGTTCAACACAGTTTTGAATGGTACGAACGCTGATGCCCGGTTTGAAATTACCTACATCCCATAAAGATGAAATAAAGGTCGAGATCAGTTTTTCTTGTTCTTCACTGATTTCATCCTCAGATAAAATCATGATATCGGTATCTGAATAGGGCAACATTTCATGGCGACCATAACCACCCACTGCAAACAAGCCCAGTTCAGTTTGATCTAAACCTGCATGATTCCAAAGAAAGATCAGGGCTTCATCAATAGAGTCTGAACGCGCTCCAATTACTTCACGAATAGGTTGACCATTTTCATAGCTCTCCTGTAATTGCTTTTCTACATCCGTACGCCATTGGTTAATGGCTTGAATATCATGAAGACTGGTGACGTAGTTCAACAAAGGAGAGGTCTTGATCATAAAGCTGGATCTTCTATCAAAGTCCCTCTAAAAAGAGGGGAAGTTGTGATGATAATAACCTAAGGTCAACTTAAGCGTTGGTTTGTACACTCATTTGGTCTGCGGCTTGTTGTGCCAATTCACGTGCAAGATCCGTTGTTTCAGCACGGGCAGTTGCAACGCCCATACGGCGACGTTTAAAGCCCTCAGGTTTACCAAATAGACGTAAGTCTGTGTTTGGATTTGCTAAAGCAAGATTCAAGCCAGTGAAACTCAAGTTTTTAGCATCAACACCTGCATAAATCACGGCACTTGCAGCGACACTATGGCGTGCAGTATTGACAGGTAGACCTAAGATTGCACGGGCATGTAATTCAAATTCACTTTGGAATTGTGAAGCTAAAGTGACTAGACCTGTATCATGAGGACGAGGTGAAACTTCACTAAACCAAACTTTATCGCCTTTAATAAAGAGCTCTACACCGAAGATACCACAGCCGCCTAAAGCAACAGTGATTTTATTGGCAATGCGTTTTGATTCTTGTAAGGCAACAGGCGTCATCTGTTGCGGCTGCCAGCTCTCGACATAATCACCCGCATCTTGTCGATGTCCAATTGGATCACAGAAATGGGTTTCGATTTCACCTGTTTCTGGATTTTTTGCACGCACGGTGAGCAGGGTGATTTCAAAATCAAAATCGATTTGTGACTCAATAATCACGGTGCCTTGATTTACGCGGCCGCCTTGCATCGCATAATCCCAAGCAGCATCCACTTCATCAAAACTCTTAACACGAGATTGACCTTTACCAGAAGAAGACATTACAGGTTTTACAAAGTTTGGATAACCAATGTCATCGCATGCCGCACGGAAGCTTTCTAGGGTATTAGCAAAGCGATAAGCAGAGGTCGGTAAACCGAGTTCTTCAGCTGCTAAACGGCGAATGCCTTCACGATTCATGGTGAGGTTAACTGCTTTTGCAGATGGAATCACCGTTGCAGTTTGGCTTTGTTCAATTTCAATTAAAACTTCGGTGGCAATGGCTTCAATTTCAGGAACAATTAAATTGGGTTTAATCTTTTCAATCAGTTGTTTTAATTCGGCTGGATCAGCCATATTCAACGTGTACGAATAATGAGCCACTTGCATTGCAGGTGCGTGATCATAACGATCTGCAGCATGAACTTCGACACCTAAGCGTTGTAAAGAAATCACCACTTCTTTACCCAGCTCTCCAGAACCTAACAGTAAAACCTTAAATGCAGAAGATTGAAGTGGAGTTCCAAGAGTGACGCTCATGCGAATAATCCTATCCTGAGTAATTTGCGTTTAAGCATAGCAGAACTTTTTGCTGAATTAAGCTTATCCGACACAAAAAACCTGCTTTTTGTTAGACAGAAAATTGCACTTCATCTGCGATTTGCCTGCTTACACATCCACTTGATAATTCAGTTGTAATTCATCTGCATGTTGACCACGGATTCCCCAATTGCATTTTGGTGTTTCAAAAATTGTAATTTCAATATCTTGTGCTGAAATCCCACATTGCTGCTCAATATAAGTGAAAATACTTTGAATCAACTGTTTTTTTGCTTCAGTGCTTCTGCCTTCAAACATCGAAATTTCTATAATTAGATAATGCTGGCTTCGATCATTGGGATAGATAAAGTCTTCTTCCCCAAGCGCAATAAAACGCTGAAATTTCTTTCCGACGGGATAGTGTAAGCTTTCAACCAGTGCTTGATGTACGGCATGAGAAAGTTGATTCCTAAACTGTTTGATAGTGGTTTGTAAGGCATAAATCTTGATTTGTGACATTGTTGATTTCTTCCTTCTTGAAGTTTTAATTTTTTATATATGAACAAGTCTGACAGTATGCTGAATAAAAGCATAAAATCAATTGCTTAGAATAAAAAGTATTCTGATGGGTAAATAAGTAACAAGCATTGAGAATTATTCCCAAATTGACTAGCATAATGGCCAAATGTTTCATTGGCGATTTGCTATGTCTAGTCCAAACTCTCGTGTAACCGCAATCCTGATGTGTAGTGCCTTTTTATTGGCAGCTTGCGGAAACTCAAATAATGAGCCAAAAGAAAAGGTAGAAATCAAACCTGCGCCGAAACTTAACAATGATGCAACCACCTATGCCAATACAGCATGGAAGTTGATTAATGACATCGATCCAATTGTTTATAATAAACAATTCACTGAGATTGAAGACAAAGTCAGAAAGCCATTGCGTCAGCTCAGTACTGATTGGCGTATCAATGTCAAAATGACCGATTCCGTGACTGAAGGGAAATATGCCTTGTGCCGTAAAGCACTGACCAGTTTGGATACATGGGCACGTGATGTAAAAGATAATGCGAATTCATCGACTCAGAAACAGGCAGATTATGAGCGTGATAAAGCGCAGTGTAAGGACGCAATTGATAATCCTGCGCTAGGTAATACCTCTCCAAAGTAGGAGTGAAAAATGTATCTTCGTATTTTATCGGCTTTCTTGATTCTGTTTAGTCCGTTGGGAATAAACACCAGTTATGCCCAAGTAGATTTTCATCTTGCGTATCAGGTGCAAATGCCGAAGACGAAGCCTGTACATTTTTCTAATGATCGTTTATTTAGATTTGTTAGTCTGTCTCCTTTTTTTAATGCCAATGAGTTAGTGAATGCAAAGGCGATTCTTGTTGAAGGAAGGGCTGTTGTTGAAATCGAAATTTCGGCTTCGGCACAGAAAAAGTTTAATCAGTTGGCCAACAGAAATACAGAAAGCCAAGATCAAGGTCTATTTAATCAGATGATTGGTTTAGGCGTTATGATTGATGGTCAGCCTGCAACGGTTATACAAGGGGTTTACAGACCTATTTCAGATCGAAAATTATGGTGTTTCCTGATTGATGATCGCTTACCAGCCAAGGAGCAATTGCGTCAGGCTAACAATATTGTCAAAAAAATGAAATTGGCCAAAGCTTCAAATTGAAATTATCTCATTTGGAGTTTATCCCCAGCTTAGATTGGTAGCTTTGGATGGCTGGATGTTATTTCAATAAAAAAGCGAGATATTTTATCTCGCTTTTTTATGGTTAAAGTCATCAAACGGCTATGAGGTTTTTACCGTTTTTGCTGTTTCCTGTTTGGCTTTGCTTGCTGTTGTGCTGGCCACTTTTTTAGTATCTGTGGTTGCTTTCATTGTGTCGTGTTTGGCTGTATCTTTCATTTTCGCCATGTCATGTTTTGCAGTGTCGGTTGTCTTGGTTGCTTCTTTCTTGGTTTTTACCACGCTTGTTGCAACACATTTACCGCCTTTGTGGTTTGGTCCTGTACCACCTTGAATTTGAGTTCCTTTCGGGCAGGCAAATGCGCTAGCGCTGAGTACGGTAAATAGGCCTGCTGTTAGAATCGTTGCAATTTTTCTCATGATTGTCATCTGCATCGGTTAAGCGATAGTGCTTAGCTTTAATTTAGGCGTGTTGAAGACAGGAAAGCAGACTGATTTTGTGAAATATTTTAGGGCATCAGTAGTATTTTATAGTGAGAGTTTATCTTTTAATTTATGTTTAAGCTTAAAAGCATATTGCAAAAAATGCTGTGCTTATGCATTTAAAATACAAGAATGGTGGTCACTCTTTCAAATAACCCACCGTTGCCAATTTTCTGAGTCGCTCTAAATCCAGCACTTCGATTTTTTTAAAGCCTAATTGAATGACGCCTTGTTTCTCAAACTGGTTGAGCTCTTGATTTACAGTCTGTCTAGATACCGTCAACATATTGGCCAATTGGTCTTGTGAGATCTGAATACTAAAATCCTGAATAAAGGAACGATTGCCATAACCTTCTAAAATAAACAGTAAGCGTTGAGCCAGACGCTGAGTAATGCTTTGGGTTTGAATCGCAATTTGCTCTAAAAATACATAGCGTAGTTTTTGACTGGTTAGCAGAGCAAAGTAGTACCAGTAATATGGATTTTGGAGCAAGAAATCATTGAGTGGTTGTGCGGGTATTTGCAGCACCACACTTTTTTTTAATGCAATCGCATCATGTGAACGGGGCTGCTGGTCGATGAGGGAAATCTCACCAAACCACATGATCGGTTCCGCAATTGCAGCGATGGCTTCATTGCCATTGACATCGATATAACCCAAGCTAATTGAGCCTTCCAATACGCCATAAACTCCATCAAATCGATCTTGCGCACTAAAAACAGCTGCATTTTTCTCAATGATATGCTTCTTACCATGTTCAATAATAAAATTTTGAAAAGGCTCGGCTAAGTGGCTAAACCATGAATTTTGCTGCAAATGTTGGATGTAAATCGAATCTAGCACAATGAGTTCCTTTGATAAAAATAAATCCATTTGTCAGCTACATGACAACTTCGCTGCAATATTTCTTATAGATTAACAGCATAAACGAATTATATGAGGAATGATAAATGACAAATTTGGAACGTCTACTTAGTCAATATGCGGCTTATCACTTAGATCGAAATAATGTTGTGACCCATTTTGTGGGAATTCCCTTAATTGTTTTTTCTATTCTATGTTTAACTGCACGTGCTGGCGTAGAAATTTCGGGCTTTTCAATCACTTTAGCCATGTTGCTCATCGTTCTAAGTAGCATTTACTATATTTCATTGGATAAGTTATTCGGTCTTTTGATGTTGGTTTTATTTGTCTTGGCATATCCACTGGCTGTGAAAATTGCGGCTTTAGCAACGTGGAACTGGCTAGGTGCGAGTATCGGTATTTTTGTGGTGGGTTGGGTATTTCAATTTGTGGGTCATTATTTTGAAAAGAAAAAACCAGCCTTTGTTGATGATGTGATTGGTCTCGCCATTGGGCCATTATTTGTATTAGCAGAGTTTATCTTCTTACTTGGTTTCCGTAAGCCCTTACATCAGCGCATTTTAAAAGAGGCACAAATGAAACGTGCTGAAATGGATATGAAGCCACAGACTGTGTCTTAAGTCGTCAGTTTGATGTAAAAGCCCTGCATAAAACCCCTGAAAATGTCTAATTTTTAGGGGTTTTTTTATGCAGTTTATTTATTTTAATTCGAATTGAATTTATAGCTTGAAAGCTAACGTATAAAATAAAAAACACATCGAAAATTTTATTATCTTATCTTGGGTAAATAAAGGAATAAGTTGTTTTATAAAATGTCCTAAAGTAGCAAATAAAAGACAGTAAGCTGAACTACAATAAATAATTAAATGGATTTATTTTTATATAAAAAGATTAATATGCGATTAAATAATATTGAGCTCTTATTTGAAAAAATAGGGCTGACTGCACATAAACGTGCCATTCATATTCAGTTTGAAAATCAGAGTTTAAATTCTCAAATTTTTTTGCAGTATATTGAGGGCGTTCATGGCCTTAATCAAGGACTCAAGGCTGAACTAATCTGTCTGTCAACGAATGCTACCATCCCGCTCAAGCAATTTATTGGTAGTCAGGCTGCGATTGATACAATGACTGATCAGGGGCAGTTTAGCCGTGTCACTGGGATTATCACCCAAGCATCACAAGGCGTATCTGACGGCAGTTTAAGCCTCTATAAACTGACTTTAGAAGATCCAACCGCACTGTGGCATAAAAGACGAAATTCTCGCGTATTTATTAATAAAAGCGTGTGTGAGGTGGTGCAAGTCATATTTAAGGAATGGCAACAAAGGAGCCTATTATTTGCTTCAAGCTTGACACTGGATTTAAGTGGGTTGAGCAAAGACTATGATGTTCGGCCCTTTATTATGCAACATAATCAGACCGATGCAGAGTTTTTAACATTTTTGATGCGGAGTGAAGGGCTGAGCTGGTTGGTCGACGAAGCCCAGCTTATTGTTCCAACTACCAATAGTCCAATCCAACCGCAAAAACTACGTTTGATTGATGACAATAGCCAGTATCAAGCCCTAGCGAGAAGAACGATTCGTTACCATCGTAGTGATGCCACCGAACAATACGACAGCATGACCAAACTGAGGGCAGAACGCAGCTTACAGCCGACCGCCGTGCATATCCAGCGTTGGCAAGCCGATGCACTGGAACAAGAGGATGGAGCAGGCAGTGTGCAAAGCAAACATCAGCACATTGAAGGCGATGATGCAGCCTCACTGGGACTCGAAGATGCATGGCATTTCAGTCCAGCATGGATGCAGGACCTAAAGGGTGAAGATGGTGCAACACCGTCAGGCCATGCGCAAATTGAAAGGTTTAACCAGCAGATTGGGCAATACCACGACTTACAAGCAAAGCAATTTGTGGCGAATAGCACCGTTCGAGACACCCATGTCGGGTATTGGTTTGAACTGGCAGGACACCCTGAAATAGATCAACATCAAGGGGATGATAAGCAATTCCTGATCATTGCCAAGCAGTTTTATAGTCAGAATAATTTACCAAAAGACCTAAGCCAACAGATCCAAGATCTGATTAACCAAAGTCAGTGGCAACAACAGAATATTGGCTCTGAACAACGTCAGGCAAATCAACTGACACTACAACGCCGTAATATCAAAATCGTACCTGAATATAACCCCTTAACTCATAGGCCAACTGCTCACCCAATGCGAGCCCGAATTGTTGGTCCTGAAGGAGAGGAAATCCATGTGGATGAATGGGGGCGTATAAAAGTTCGTTTTCTATTTACCCGTACAGAAGACCATAGCCATGATGGTGGTGCGGGAACCAACAATGATGATACTGACTCAGCATGGGTCGATGTCCTGACCCCTTGGGCTGGCGAAGGTTTTGGTGCACGGTTTTTGCCACGCGTCGGTGAAATTGTGGTCATTGACTTCTTTGATGGCAACTTTGACCGTCCTTTTGTGCTGGGGAGGATTCATGAAGCGCAGCGTTCACCCACACTGTTTGATCGAATAGGAAAACTCCCTGAGACCAAAAAACTGTCAGGCATTCGATCACGCGAATACAAAGGTGAAGGCTTTAATCAACTGCGTTTTGATGACAGCTTAGGGCAGATCAGCACACAACTGCAAAGTAGCCATGCCGCCAGTCAATTAAATCTCGGTCAGCTCAGTCATCCAAAAGACAAGGCTGAAAGCGAAGACCGTGGCGAGGGCTTTGAACTGCGTACCGATTTATGGGGTGCAGTACGTGCGGGAAAAGGTTTATTGCTTTCAACCCATAAGCAAGACCAAGCACAAGGCGAACATCTGGATGCACAGTTAGCCAGACAGCAACTTGAAGCGAACCAGAATAATGCCCAAGCACTGAGTGACGTCGCTAAAAATCAGCAGACAGATGAAATTGAGTCACTGGCACAGTTAAAAGCGTTCGCTGCACAGATCGAAGCAAAGATTGCCAAGTTCAATAAAGCATTGCTGTTACTGAGTTCACCCGATGGTATTGGCCTGAGTAGCCATGAAGATATTCATTTCTCGGCAGATAGACAGATCAATCAGATCGCTGGCGAGAGTATTCATCTGAGTACACAAAAAAATCTGATTGCCCATGCGCAAAACAGGATTAGTTTGTTTGCTGCCCAAACAGGTATTAAACAGGTTGCGGCGAAAGGAAAGTTTGAAGTCCATGCGCAAACGGATGGCATAGACTTGTTCTCCAAACAAGGCATTCAAATTATTTCGACTGAAGATCGGATTGAAATTATTAGTGCAAAAGAAATTGTGATTACAGGCAAAAACTCTCAACTGAAACTGAATGGTTCAGGAATTGTTGCTACCACAGGTGGCAAATTTGAAGTGAAGGCAGGTCAGCATGTGTTTATGGGTGGGGCGAAAGTAAATACAGTTCTTTCAGTATTACCCGATGTAGAAAATCTTTATGTTTTACAATACTTGGTAAAAAATAAAGAAAGTCAGGTCATGGCTGATAAACCTTACATCTTATTTGATGAAGAGGGAAATGTTCAAAAGGGAAAAACTGATCAAAAAGGATTTATGAAGCTAAAAACATCGCCATCTGCTCAACAAATTACGACTCTAGTAATGATGAATGAAATTGAACACGCTGGAGAAGAAGACTCTGGAGATCAACTATGAATACCTATTTCAGTCGTCTAAAGCTCAGTGTTCAAGCCCCTCTCAAATTGAAAGATTTAACTTATAAATTCTTTGTGATTAATAATGTGACTAAGAAAACAACAACATTTAAAGGTAATTTTGATGAGCACGGTTTAACAGGTTGGACTGAAATACATAACTTAAATACTATGTTAATTTATGAAGTTTATTTGCGTGGTGAAAGTTTACAGAAAATTGCTGTAAAAGCTTATCCAAATAAAAAAACGCATAGCACCTTTACCATTAAAATGACTACAGAAATAACGCAGAAGGTGAAACAGAATATTAAGGAAATTTATTTAGATGATGGGGAAGTTGCTTGGTATCTGGTTAAAAAGGCAGAAACCATGCATGACTGGTCTAAACGAGTTTTTAAAAGGCCTTTAATCGCATCAGATTGGGATATACTACGGGCAAACAACCCACATATTTCGAATATCGTGCCAATTCGAATATTGTCACCTGGAATGGTCATTGTTCTCTCAAATTCAACCACAGCAAAAGAGCTTCCAAAATATAAAAAGGATGCTCAAGATGCATTTAAAAACTTAGAGGAAATGAAAAAGGATAAAGATTTTGATGCCGAGTTTTTTGCACAAAACTATGAATTTTTTTATAACTCCTTAATAAATGAGGATTATGTTGGTCTTAGCCACAAACCTATAGAAAATGTTGATGGTACTGGTACGATGCTAGCAACAACAGCAAAAAATACAGTAGACGGGGCACTATTATTTGTTGAGGAAACTAAAAATAGAACTTTGGGGGCTTATTCTCAGTTAGTAAAAAATTATGCCCAAGAACATCAGAAGAAAACGCGTTTAGCTAATCCTAAACACTTTAATAAGTTTGAAGCGGCCAACACAGCATTGCTGAAAGATTTTGAAAATAGCATTTCCCAAAGGATGTTTAAGTGGGATACAGGAATACAAACATCAAATTTAAGAAAAAATTTGAAAAGTACGGCATTTGTAAAAAGCGCTTATTATCAAGGTGGATTGCCAGCCTATTTAAAGAATATGAATGAGGTTGGACGTGTGACTAGTGTTCTTAAACAAGGTGGTAACTTTATGATTGGGGTTGGAATTGCAGAAGCTGGAATTAATATTTACCAAGCAACTGAGACGGGGGAGAATAAAAAAATTAGAAAAGCAGTCTTAGTAGAACCCTTAAAGCTAGGAGGGAGTTTAGTAGGTGGAAGGATGGGAGCTGTAGCAGCTACTGCGACTGCCGTTTTAGTATTGGGTGTTGGTACAGGGGGTGTTGGATTAGTTGTTATCGGTGCTTGTGCTGTTGCAGGAGGAATAGGAGGTGGGATTTTTGGAGGATGGATAGGTGAAATGGTTGATGTGTGCTGAGAAAACAGGAGGTTTTAACTTGGTAAACTATAGACACTCATCAGGAGTTTACCATGAGCAAGAAACAGAAGACTTACACCGCAGAATTTAAAGTTGAAGCAATAAAATTGATTGAAGCCAATCAAGGCAATGTATCGGAAACAGCCAGACAACTTGGCATTTCAATGCAAACTCTTTCAAATTGGAATAATAAAGCAAAGACTGGCACCTTAGCAGGCACTAAACAATATTCACCTGATCTAAATGCCTTACTCGAAGAAAATAAAAAGCTCAAACAACAGCTCAAAACAGCTGAAATGGAACGTGAATTTCTAAAAAAGGCAGCAGCGTACTTTGCGAAAGAAAGTCAGTAAGGTACGCCTATATGAAACAGCAAAGACATTTATTCCCGATTAGCTTTATGGCTAGATTACTTCACGTTTCAGTGTCACGATTTTATGATTGGCTAAAACGAGGCATGAATAAAAGATTGGTTCAGCGAAATCAACAGACAATTTTGGTCAAAATAGCTCATGAGGAAACTAAACAAAGCTATGGCTATATTCGATTAACTAAGCATTTACAAGCGCAAGGTATCAAAATCAGTACGTATGCTGTACGTCAAATAAAAAAGCTCAACCAGCTGTATTGTAAGCGTCATAAGCGTTTCAAAAGAACTACGAAGAGTGATCATAATCGAGCGATCTACGCAAATTTACTAGAGCAACAGTTTTCAATGACTAAGCCCAATCTTGCATGGTCAAGCGATATTACATACATTTGGACTGCTGAAGGTTGGTTATACTTGGCAGCAGTAAAAGACCTGTACACGAAACAAGTGGTTGGCTATAGCTTAAATGAGCGTATGACCGCACAACTTGTTTGCAATGCACTGACTATGGCGATTCGTAATCAAAAACCAACGAAAGGCTTAATTGTTCATTCGGACAGAGGCAGCCAATATTGCAGCCATGAATATCGAAAGATACTGGAAAAATGTGATTTTCAAGGTTCAATGAGCAAACGTGGGGACTGTTACGATAATGCACCGATTGAAAGTTTCTGGGGCATACTCAAGAATGAATTAGTGGGCATCATTGCAACTATAAAACCAGAGATGAAGCTAAAGCAGATATTACAAAATACATTGTGTTATTTTATAATCAGCGAAGAATTCAAAAGAGTTTGGATTTTAAAACGCCAAATCAAATAGCAGAGAACTTTTATCGGTTAGCTGCCTAGCATATCCCAAGTGAAAGTCTCCTGCTAATTCAGCACATATCAGGTTGGTAGTGGTGCTGATCGTAGTATAGAATGGATGACTAAATAAAATGTTAGAGAATATTCTGAAAGTAATATTAGCTATTTCAATCTCACTTTTATTTGTCAGTTATCCTATCGCTGTATTTAAAAGCTATAAATATGTTAAAAAAAATCTTCAATCTATCTCTCTTTTGTTTTTTGGAGATTCTAAATATTATAGAAAATTGGATTGGGCTAATCACTTTTTAATAGAAATGGCTGTAGGTTCTATCGCCGCATTAAGGTTTAGAGAGTTGAAGATACTTAAAAGAAATTCAGTCTTTTCTAAAGGGTACTTACCTTTATCCCCGAATATGAATGATAAAAATCTTAATTTATTGCTAAATAATCACGGAAAATGGTATAAATCTGTTACGAGCAATATTCTTCACTCCTCTTGTTATTTGTTGATTTCAATAATTATTTTTTTTATTTTAAAGTAATTATCCATAAATATTATAAAATCGTTTCCTATTTGAAATGTCGGGGAAGTATTAATGCTGGATCAATCTCAAAAATAATAGAAGATAGACGTTCTTTTTTTGATAAGTCTAAAAGTATTTTTCAATAGTGAGGTTTTATGAAATTTCTGTTAGTTACAATACTCATTTTTAATGATTGGTTGTACTAATGCAAAAACGAAAGATACTTATGAAGGCTGCGATGTAAAATATACGAAAATAAGTCTTAAGGTGAAAGATGATTTTCGAATAGTAAGTAAATCTTGTAATGACGAAAATCCAGTTGTGATTAATTATTTAGAAGGAGGTGATCAAAAAATATTTATTAATAAATATGATATAAATATAGGGAAGTGGTTGCCAAAGTTGGAAGCTGTAAGTGTTTATAAAAAAGATAATCAGAGACCATTGTTAATTACACTTCATACACAAGTATGGGATTCTCCAACAGTCAATGGTATCCTTTATAATGTTAACTTATATGAAATTTATTTAACTGGGAAAAGAGTTAGGTTAGTTGATATAAGTAATATTCTTGGAAACTCTCAGAGTGGGTTGGAGGGAGTGTCTGATGATTATATGCATTTTAAATTCAAAGATATTGCTACTATTAAAAAATGGCTTGATAAAAATTATAAATGAGCATCTTTACTGGGGTGTTATCTATACGCATAGGCTTTGATAAAGTGTTTATTTAACATGAATTTTTTAAATAAAAAAACCGCCAATAAGATCGTTACTGGCGGTTTGAAAATCAAAACACTGATTTATACATTAAAACGGAAGTGCAATACGTCGCCATCTTGAACGATATACGTTTTACCTTCTAAACGCCATTTACCTGCTTCTTTGGCACCGCTTTCACCGTTGTATTGAATGAAGTCATCATAGGCAACACATTCAGCACGGATAAAACCTTTTTCGAAGTCGGTATGAATCACACCCGCTGCTTGCGGCGCAGTTGCACCAACTTTCACAGTCCAAGCACGAACTTCTTGTACGCCCGCAGTGAAGTAAGTTTGTAAGCCAAGTAAGCTATAACCTGCACGAATCACGACGTTTAGTCCTGGTTCTTCCATGCCCATCGCTTCCAAGAATTCAGCACGGTCTTCATCTTCTAATAATGAAATCTCAGCTTCGATCTGGTTGCAAAGCGGTACAACGATCGCATTTTCTTCAGCAGCAAGTTTTTTTACCGCTTCAAGATGTGGGTTATTTTCAAAACCGTCTTCTGCTACGTTAGCAATGTACATGGTTGGTTTAAGCGTCATTAAACCGAAACCGCGAACCGCTTTACGTTCATCATCTGAAAGGTCAGCCGCACGCGCTGGTTTACCTTCATCAAGCAAAGGTTGGATTTTTTCTAAAACTGCTTTAGTTGCAAGTGCTTCTTTATCACCGCCTTTTGCTGCTTTAGTTAAACGTAACAAGGCTTTTGCAACGGTATCAAGGTCAGCAAGAGCAAGTTCAGTGTTAATGGTTGCAATGTCATCTAATGGATCAATTTTACCATTTACGTGAATCACGTTTTCGTCTTCGAAGCAACGAACTACATGGGCAATAGCATCTGTTTCACGGATGTTGGCAAGGAATTGGTTACCCAAACCTTCACCTTTTGATGCACCAGCAACCAAACCTGCGATATCAACGAATTCCATTGTGGTCGGGATAACACGTTGCGGTTTAACAATTGCTGTAAGTTTGTCTAAACGTGGATCTGGAACAGGGACAATGCCTGTATTCGGTTCAATGGTACAGAACGGAAAGTTTTCAGCAGCAATCGCTGCCTTTGTTAATGCATTAAATAATGTAGATTTACCTACGTTTGGCAGACCAACAATACCGCAATTAAAACCCATGAAACCACTCACAAATGTGTTATTTAAAAATTGCTGCTGATTTTACATGAAAGCCATGACAAAGTCAGGTCATGGCTTGAGTGGATTAATAATTCGAGCTTAAACTTTGCGTTTATCGAGCTGTTTGGCAATATTATCGCCTGTCGTTTGTACCAACATGACCAAAACAATCAGGACTAAAATCACCGCCAGCATCACTTGCATATCAAAGCGTTGATAGCCGTAACGATAGGCAATATCGCCTAAACCACCTGCACCAATCGCACCTGCAATAGCAGATGAACTGATCATGGTAACAATAGTCACGGTAAAACCTGCAACAATCCCCGGCAAAGCTTCAGGAAGCAATACATGCCAAAGAATCTGTTTGCGGTTACAGCCCATCGCTTGTGCTGCTTCAATCAAACCTTGATCAACTTCACGTAGACTGACCTCCGCAATACGGGCGAAGAACGGAATAGCTGCAATGGTTAAGGGGACAATCGCAGCCAAGACCCCATAACTGGTGCCGACAATCCATCGGGTAAATGGAATCAATGCCACCATTAAAATCAGGAAAGGTACAGAGCGGGTAATATTAATCACCCAGCCCAATGACTGATTGATTTTCTTAGAAGGATAAATCCCAAAATCAGCAGTACTCACTAGAATTAAAGCAATTGGCAGACCAATCAAAAAGGCGAGAATCGCAGAAACACCGACCATGATTAAAGTATCGGTCGTGCCTGTCAGTAACAGATCAATGAGTTGATTGGACATAACCGATCACCTCAAGTTGTGTTATTGCAGGATGTTTTTCAGATTGTGAGTGGTTTAGATCAAAGTCGAGATTACGAATCCCGATGATCAATGAGCCGATGGTACGTTGCTGAATGCTATCAATTTGACTGTGATAAACCTGAACAGGGCTATTAAAGCCATCCAATAGTTCATATAAATCAGGCACCGATTTCGATTCACTGACATATTTCAATTTTAAAATCTGATGCGTACTCTGAGGCAGAATGGTTTGGCTCAACTCAAAGGGTAAATTCACCTGTTCAAAGTTGAGTAATTCCTGTGTGATCTGTTGTTGTGGATTGGAAAATACCGACCAAACTTGTCCAGACTCAACGATTTCACCTTGATCAATCACGATGACTTGATCGCAAATCTCTTGAATGACTTGCATTTCATGGGTGATCAAGACGATGGTTAAATCAAGGTCTCGGTTGATCTGTTTTAATAAAGACAGAATATTGGCTGTACTTTCAGGATCCAGTGCGGAAGTGGCTTCATCACAAAGCAGGATTTCAGGCTGAGAAACCAAGGCTCGCGCGATCCCTACACGCTGTTTCTGTCCACCAGACAGTTGAGCAGGGTAATCATTTCGCTTTGCTGCTAATCCCACTAGCGTCAGTACCTCACTGACCCGCTGTTCAATCTCAGCCTTTTCATAACCCGCAATACGTAGCGGTAAAGCCACGTTTTCCCACACCGTTTTGGCAGACATTAAATTAAAATGCTGAAAAATCATGCCAATTTTCTGCCGAGTTTTAATCAACTCTGCATGGCTGAGTTCAGCAATATTTTGCTGATGAATCAAAATACTGCCTGTATCAATCGACTCTAAGCCATTTAAGGTACGCAGTAGGGAGGATTTTCCTGCACCACTTTTTCCGATAATCCCAACAATCTGTGCGTTGGGAATATCAAGGTTAATGTCTTTTAAGGCGTGTAAGCGTTGGCCATTTACATCATAAAATTTATTTAAACCGCGTATTTTCAGATGTGGAACTGAAAAATCGACCTGTGAACCAAAACTCACCATCATTATTCTCCTTATTTCCAGCCAGGGAACCAAAGCGTTGGGCCGAAATCGCTATCCAGGGCAGCTTTAACTTTGGGTGAGTTTTGATAAATCTCGACAAATTTCTGTAGTTTATTGTCCTTGTCCTGATAGTCATCACGCACCACAAATAAAATCGCATAGCGCTTATTGGTATTGTCATCAAACAATAAGGCACTTTCAGGATCAGCTGTTTTGGCTAAACGTAGGTAATGTGGATAGCCAAACGCCAGATCAACATCATCAATGGCACGTGCAGTTTGTGGGCCTTCAACTTCGGTAAATTTCAGGTTCTTCGGATTTGCAGTAATGTCTTTCAGAGCAGAAAGGTGATTATTGCTGTCTTTCAGTTCAATCAGCTTGGCTTGTTGCAATAGCAATAAAGCACGACCTTGATTCACAGGATCATTTGGAATGGCAACCGTTGCACCATTTGGTAGTTCATCAAAGCTTTTATATTTTTTTGAATACAGTCCGACATGCGATGCTGCACCTGCAGCAAAGGATTTTAATTTAAAGCCCGTTTCCTTAATCGCATTATCCAAGAAAGGTTGATGCTGGAAAAAGTTCGCATCAATATCGCCATGATTCAAAGTGATGTTTGGGGTATTCCAGTCGGAAAACTCGACCAATTTGACATTCAAACCTTGCTGTTTGGCTTCATCCGCTGCAACTTGCAGTGGATGGGCAAAAGAAGGACTAATCCCAATCACCAGTTCACTGCTCTGGTTCTGTCTTTGTTTATTCCAAATCAATAAGGCAATAATCGCAACAACAATGACAAGGCCAATACCCAACCATTTTTTAGAGGCTGTTTGAGCCATATATTTCTCCAATTCTATTCTTAAATGTTTAAATGCTAAGCACTAATTTCTTCGATTGTTTTTAGGTCATGTGTGTTGTTATGCGTTCTACATCGAAACTGATCAGCAGGATGACTTGTGGCCAAATGATCACCTTGTGCAAATAGCTTATTGCGTAATGATCCTGTGGCATATTCAGTTTTATAACGTGCACGTTGCTGTAACTCAGGGATCACCAGTCGAATGAAATCATGGTGTGATTCAGGTGCAACCGTACGAGTCAGGTTAAAACCATCAATGCCAGTTTGATCGAGTAGTTCAATGAGATATTCTGCAACTTCAGCACCACTGCCAACAATCAGGGGATAACGCCCACCTAGCACATGCTGTGCTTTCAGGTCATTTTTACTGATACGTTGTTCTTTAAACTTCTCATTGACCGAAGCAATGCTATTGCTCTTTTGATAAGGAATCGCTTCATCATCTGCAAACTTGGCAAGATCAATTCCGACTGAACTGGCATAATGTGCTAAACCTGCTTCAGGGCTGGCATATTGACGATATTCAGCCAGTTTTTGCTGGGCAAGTTCATGTGTTTCAGCCACAACCACGGTGATGCCGACAAAGATTTTAATCGCATTTTCATCACGACCTTGTTGCTGTGCTTGTAGTCGTATTTTATTGACCTGTTGACGAATCTTTTCTGGTTGATCACCACCAATAAAAATACATTCGGCATGGCGCGTAGCAAACTGTAGTCCTTTCGGTGAAGCACCTGCTTGGAAGAGTGTTGGCGTACGTTGAACCGAAGGCGCAACCTGAAATACCCCTTGGCTTTGGTAATATTGCCCTTGGTGATGAATAGTATGGACTTTATTTGGATCAGTAAAAATGCGCTGTTGCTTATTTTTCTTTAGGGCATCATTTTCCCAAGAACCTTCCCAATATTTATAACAAAGCTGTAAGAACTCCTCGGCCTGATCATAACGTGCATCATGATCTTTTAAACCTTTTTGCCCAATCAAGCGTTCAGCACTGTCTAAATAGCCTGTGACAATATTCCAGCCCAAACGACCTTGAGTTAAATGATCAAGACTGGCAAAGCGCCGTGCAAATTGATAGGGCTGTTCATAGCTTAGATTGACCGTGACGCCAAAGCTTAAATTCTGCGTGACCAAAGCCATTGCCGAAATCAGGGTGGAAGGGTCATGGCTTGGCAGTTGAATCGATTCTTTTAAAGTCAGCTCGATCCCATTTTGATAGACATCATAAACTCCGGTAATATCCGCGAGGAATAAGCCATCAAACAAACCTTGTTCTAAAGTTTGTGCGAGTTCAGTCCAATAACTCAGTTCATTAAAGCGATGTGATTGATCACACGGATGCGTCCATAAACCATGATTGATATGACCGACACAGTTCATATCAAAGGCATTTAACAAGATTTTTTTAGCAGTCGTTTGACTCATTACAAAGTCCCCCGACGTGGAGGCAGAACGCCATTCAACACATAATTACCGATAAAGTAATATTTCCAGCGTGCAGCATCATGCAAGGTGTGTACACGTGCATTACGCCAATGACGATCAAGACCATCAGCACGTTGACTGCCACGACTACCTGCTAATTCAATCAATTTTGATGATGCCTTTAATGCAGTTTCAGTACTATGCGCACGAACTTTGGCGACATCAATTGAGGCTTTGGCTAAGGTCTCAGCATTCAACTCCTGTTTGGCAGCATCGACAGATCGAGCTGCTTGTTTGAGTAATAACTCGCTGGCTTTGACATCGGTTGCTACATGACCTAGCTCAGATAGGGTTAGTGGGTCTTGAGTGGCGGAATCAATATTGGCATCAATCCAAGGGCGGGCGACACGCACACGCTCCAGTGTTTCTTCAAAAGCAGCACGAGCAATCCCGACTTCAATCGCGGCATGCATGATTTGAGCAAAGGGGCCAACCAAAGACAGTTGCTTAAAGGCGGTATCAAAAGCAATCACATCCTCTTTGGCAACAAACACCTGATTAAATTTGACTGTACCGCTGCCCGTAGTCCGTTGCCCAAAGCCAGACCAGTCATCAATTAGTTCTAATCCTTGGCTGTCTCTTTGTACAAAAGCCAAAAATTCATTGCCTGTTTCATCCACCACTAGGGTTGGAATACGATGTGCAAACAGGCTACCGGTGCAATAAAACTTTTCTCCCTGAATCAGATAACCATTTTTGCTTGGAATTAAGGTAGTTTGTTTATGTGCAGAGGTACGTGTTTTAAATTCAGCCAGCGCATTACCAAAACGCGCACCTTGTAACACTTCTTGATAGAGGCGTTTCTTTTGCGCGTCTGTACCAGTATTGCGCAATACTTCCAGTGCATAAAAATGGTTTTGTGGAATCTGACCGATTGAACCATCCGCACCACTAAACAGCGCAATCACTTTAGCAACGGTTAAGCTGGAAACCTCTGCACCACCATACTGCTTAGGTACAGTAATTGCCCACAACCCAGACTGGCTATAGCTTTCGATTTCAGTAAACGGCAAGTTCCGATTGGCATCGCGTTCAACGGACGTTTGTTTAAACTGTTGACTGAGCTGGGTCGCAATTTCTAGCGCTTCAGCATCGCTTTGGATAATATGGGCTGCTTTAAAATTGGTTTTGGCAAAACCTTGTAATTCTTGATAAGAGGTCATGATGATTTGCTCCTTAAATCCAGGCATGGCGGGCAGGGTGTGTACCATTGAGGTAATAATCACCGATGGCATGGAATTTCCAACGCACAGGATCATGTAAGGTATGTACGCGAGCATTGCGCCAATGCTGATCAAGATTATGTTGGCTCAGGCTGGCACGGCTTCCACCAAGTTCGAGTAATTTTTCTGAGATATGCAGGGCAGCATCATTGGCATAGATCTTTGCTTCTGCCACTAGAATAGAAGCACGAGCGGCTTGTTCCGCAGAAATTTCTGTAAGTTGATCCAGTTCATCTAGATATTCTGCTGCATCATCCAGTAATAAAATGGCTGCATCGAGCAGGATATTGAGTTTGCCAACTTCTTGTAAGGTGTAATGTTCTTCACTGGCTTTTTCTACGCCTGCATCAATAATGGGACGTGCTTTACGAATGCTGGATAAGGTGTCATCAAAGGCAGCTTCGGCAATGCCAACATCAATGGCAACCTGTAAAAGTTGAGAATAAGCACCGCGAACATTTGGGGTATCGGCAATAATACGCTCATCAAAAAATAGTGTAGGATCAACAACGACATTGTGTAGTTTTACCGTTCCACTGGCTGTAGTACGTTGACCAAAGCCATTCCAGTCATTAATCACTTCAACACCAGCAGCATGTCGATCAACGATCGCCAGTACGGTGTAGCCATCTGGATGCAAGGCACGAATCGCTAACCAATCTGCAAAGCTGGTACCTGTAGAGTAAAACTTTTCCCCGTATAAAAAGTATTGACCATTTTCCAACCTTAAAGTGGTTTGAATGGCTTTGGTATCCTTAGAATTCTTTTCTGGTCCACCATTGGCAATACGTTTGCCTGCCAGAATTTCAGCGTAGATAAACTGCTTTTGCGCATCGGAACCTGTGATATTAATAAAATTTAAAAGGCCAAATTGGTTTTGTGGAATTTGTCCAACATTGGCATCGGCTTTACTTAAAATACGAAACACATGGGCTAAGGTTTTATTGGAGACAAAAGCACCACCATATTGTTGTGGTACACGGATTCCCCCGAGACCTTTTTGGCTAAACTGAATGATTTGTTCAGTGGGTAAAACACGATTTTGATCTCGATTATTTCGATCTTCTAATGCAAAGTCAGCAACTTGATAGGCAGCATTGATGGCCTGCTGATCATTTGAAATCAGTTGTGTTTGAACTTGAATCACTGATTGATTACTGGACATGTGAGCACCTCTAATAGATAAGAGACACTTTACAAAAGTTTTACTTTTCAACTAAACCATCAGTTATGGCTTGTATATCACAATAATTCCTAAGCATTTTTTATGAGAAAAATAACAGAAAAATTAATATTAAATATACATATAAAACAATAATTTGAATTTATTGCTGATTTATTAAACAGTATGAAAATTCGTTTTCTATGAATGAGAGGAATATTCTCACCATGAAAATTTATAAAGCGACTTCGCCAAAATTAAAAAAGATCGAACGAAAAGGACATTGTATTCATTAACTTTTACTTCTAAAGTAGGGAAAACCTTATGTTTGATCGAGTAGAAAAATAAATTTGGAGAGTTTATGCGGGTTTTATACCAATTTCCTTTGTCTCACTATTGTGAAAAAGCTCGCTGGTTGTTAGATCATAAGGAATTGGACTATGTGGCACATAATTTAATTCCAGGTTTCCATCGTGCGTTTACTTATCTAAAGTCTGGGCAATATTTATTGCCGATGCTGAAAGATGATAAGCGGTGGGTTGCTGATTCAACACAAATCGCTTTATATCTTGATACGACATATCCTGAACATGCGTTATTGAGACGTGATGAGCAGTTACGCGAGCAAGCTTTAGAAATCGACAAATTGACTGATGAACTTGGTGTACATGTTCGTCGCTGGTCATTGGCACACGCACTGTCAGTGGGTGATCATCCGCTTGAAATCATGATGGGTGAACAAGGCTATTTACGTCAGTTTGAGAAGATTTCTAAACCAATATTAAAAAGTCTGGTTTCGACGAACTATAAATTGAGCCCTGAAAAAGTAGCACAGTCCAAACTACGTATGACCGAGTTGATTACTGATCTCAACCAGCGTTTGATTGATAATCAAGGGCGTTACATGGTCGGTGATCGGCTTGGTTTAGCGGACATTTCAGTCTGTTCTATTCTTGCACCATTATTGGTGATCAAAGGTACGCCTTGGGAACTCGAGAATGACGATATTGAACAGTTTGATGGTGAACTGAAGCAATATTATGACTATTTATCAGATCTGCCGATTGGACAGTATGTACAGCGTATTTATGCTACTGAGCGTAATGCACGAGTCGATTGGCGTGGTTTGTAAATCAAATTTTCCATAAAAAAGCCCTGATTAATAAAATCGGGGCTTTTTTATGAGAAAGAAAATTGAAAAATTGTTGATAAAGCAAAAAATAATCAGGGAATAAAATTAATTTTTAAAAGAAAATTCGTTTTAAGCAGAAAATATTAGAAATTATTGCCAAATTTACTTTAAAAAAACTGAAAAGAGGGAAATAATTATAAAAAGGCTTTGTTATCTTATGTTTCAGGGTGTGATGGGGATCGAAACGAGTTGTTCAACTATTGGGAGATCAGTTGAACAGTTGCTCAAAAGGTCTTGTTTCGGCTTTGAGACAAAGATAAACCAAAAATTTATCGGAATCATGTTTGCGTTATCCATGCAGCATTGTCAAAAGTTAAACGAATGTTTTCCCTTGACCCTTAAAAATTACTGTGAGCAGTTCCGATAAAAACATCGATTGAAAGTGAGGACTGTAGAATGGAATTAGATCGTTTTGATAAACAAATTCTTGAAATTTTGACCCATGAAGATGTCAATCTGAATGAGCTATCAGAACGTATTAACCTTTCGGTTAGTTCAGTACATCGACGCATTAAAAACCTGATTGAATCCCAAGTGATGGGACAGCTCAAACGAGAAATCAATTTTAATAAACTAGGCTTTAGTTTACATATTCTTTTACAGGTCTCATTGAGCAAACATGACAGTGAAACTTTTGATAAATTCCTACAAGAAATTGAAGATATTCCTGAAGTGACCAATGCCTTTTTAGTGACTGGGCAGAGCGCAGATTTTATTTTGGAATTGGTAGCACGCAATATGGATGACTATAGTGAAATTCTATTACGCCGTATTGGTAAGATTGATAGTGTCGTCGCACTACATTCAAGCTTCGTGATCAAAGAATATAATGTCTTTAACTGCTATAAACTTTTAAATAAGCTATAAAAAATGCATCTAAAAAGATGCATCTTTTATCATCTGAAAGAATTAAGCATCAAGTTGCGCTAAAACTTCTTCAGAGAATTCAACGTTGGTATAGACGTTTTGAACATCATCAAGATCTTCAAGCATATCAATCATTTTCAAGATTTGTTTTGCTTGATCGATATCGGTGATCTCAGCTTTAGTCGATGGGCTCATCACAACTTCAGCATTGTCAGATTTTAAACCTGCTGCTGTAAGGGCATCCTGAACATCACCAAAGCTTTCTGGGCTAGTGATCACCAAGATACTGTCTTCATCAATCTCGATATCATCTGCACCCGCTTCTAATGCGATATCCATGATTTTGTCTTCTAAAGAAACATCTTCAAAAGAGATTTCGCCACGCTTGGTAAACAAGTAGGCAACAGAACCATTGGTCCCCAAATTACCGTTGGTTTTGCTGAAACAGTGACGCACATCTGGAACAGTACGGTTTAAGTTGTCTGTCATTGTTTCAACAATAACTGCAACACCACCAACACCGTAACCTTCATAGGTGATTTCTTTTAAATCATCATTATCTTCACCGCCAGCACCACGTTGAATTGCACGATTAATCGTGTCACGTGTCATATTTACTGAAAGTGCTTTTTCAACAACAGCACGCAAACGAGGGTTACTCGCCGCATCTGGCCCGCCCAAACGTGCAGCGGTTACGATTTCACGGATGTATTTAGTAAAAACCTTACCGCGACTTGCATCTTGTTTAGCTTTACGATGCTTAATATTGGCCCATTTAGAATGACCCGCCATGGAAGTAACTCCAAAAAATAAAACTTAAAAAAAGTGCAGGAATATTAGCATAGCGATGGTTTTGTTGAAAACTAGCATCGCTCATATTCAAACTTGAAAATCTTGATCAAGCGTCAAAGATTGATCAAATAGATGAGATCAATTAGCTAATTTTTACGTCTATGTCGTATTCAGCATAAAGTTCTTTGATCTTTTCTAGATCTGACTGTAAATCGCTTGGATAAATTTTACCTAGAATGCCACCTTGCTTAGTACGAGCATTGGCATACATCAAAATAATTGGCACATTGGCAGCTTTAGCGATATGCCAAAAACCAGTACGAATTGCTTTGCGTTCTTCACCATCTTTTGCACGTGTTGCCTCAGGCGCAATCACTAGATTAAAGCTGTCATTTTGATTAAACAGCTCAACCATTTGCGTCACGATATCTTTATTGGCTTTACGGTCGACAGGAATGCCACCTAAACGTTCTAAAATTGGTTTTAACGGACCTTTGAATAGTTCTTTTTTGATCAGAGTATGAATTTTGAGTTCTAAAATTTCAAATAAAGCGAGAGAAAGGATGGTGTCTAAGTTGGAGGTATGCTCGAAGCCGATAATGACTTGTTTCTTTTCTAAAATACTTGGGTCAACGTTATATTCCCAACCTGTTGCTTTAAAAATAGATTTTCCTAAAAATTTTTTCATGTTTATCATCATAGGCTTTGAGTCGCAGCAGTGTAATACGAGTTTTCAGGAAAATACATATCCTAAAACACCAGATGAAAAAAATTGGATGTCTTATTAATGATCAAAATAGTGCAATATGATCTTTACTCAAGCTGCACAGATCAGATAGAATCAGCGCAGTTTATGATTTTTAACATTATTTTCGTAATTTGATAAAATCATCTGCTTGTAATTTAAGTTAAATTTGACTAAGATCAGGCAGCATTAATCATACATAAAATATGATTTAAGTTTAGGGCCTATAGCTCAGTTGGTTAGAGCAGCGGACTCATAATCCGTTGGTCCCGTGTTCAAGTCACGGTGGGCCCACCATATATATCAAGCACTTACATGCATTAATTGTAAGTGCTTTTTTATTGGCTGAATTTATGTAAGCGCTATGTAATTAATAAGTAAAAGTGAAAAACAAGATCTATCTAGGTTTGGAAGACGCTGAATATCATTTATAGCTTTACTAAATCAATTCAATGTAGATCGAAATTAGAGAACAAGACTTTTTAAATGATTTGATGATCTAAATATGTTTCTAGCCTAAGTAAGCTATGATTGGAGGATGATAGGGAAATAGCTATTTATACTCCCGACATGCTTAGTATGAATTATTTTCACAATAAAAATTTGAATAATAAAGTGAAAAATGAAATCTATTCTATAAACTTAAAATAGAAGGTGCGTTAATAAGTTGAAAAGTTTTTATTAGGAATATTTTAATTTTTATATCATAAAATAAGCTTAAAACTAATTAAGCTCTAAGTCGTTTATGGTTGGAATGAAAATTATGTTTCTATAAAATTAATATATATCAAAAACTTAAGGTAGTGGTTTTTTGAAATGAATTTTTAAATTCAACTTAAGGTGTAAAATTAATCAATAAAATAAATTATGGGACTATGAAGGATCTTTAATTTTGTCATAATTGATTATTTTTGTTATATTGTTATTTTTGATTATATAGATTACTAAAGTGAAAAATATCTTAGCTTTCACCATCATGTTAGGTTTATTGGGGTGTGAAAGTTTTGAAGATTATAAGAGCAAAGACTCTAATGTTATTACAGAATTTGATTCTTATATAATTGAGAATGATAATCAAAAAAATATTAGAGATTTGAGTAAAAGCTCTGCTTATATTCGGAAATCCGAAATTAATTTAAATAAAGAAAAAATGATTGAAAAGTGCAAAAAACTGGTACTTTCTAATGTAATAAAGAAAAAGACGGTGAGTTTTAATGATAATTTACGTGGTAATTACTATATAAATCAAAAAAGTGGAGACGTATATATTTACTTAGAGTTCTGCGCCGAAAATGAGTTGGGGAATGCGCAAGAATTCAAAGGGAAGTGTATATTTTCTATAGATGGGCAGACTCAAGTAAATATTTTTGAATAATTGATACTAATTTATCCGCTCTGAATGAAAAGAGCTAAGCTTCTAAAAAATTAGGCATATTTATGTAGGTATGCTTTGAGGAGAGTAGTACCACATATTACTTTTTTCACTTTCTTCTTATTTTTATCTAACATCTGTGAAAAACTGATACAACCCAAATTCAAGTAAAAGTGTCGTTAAACTCCAAAATATTGGTGAATCGACTGTAAATTGAGCTCTTGTTGCTATTAATTAATATTAAACTTGCATAATTAAGTTAAAGCGCCTATAAAGCTAACTCGTCGGTGCGGGATGGAGCAGTCTGGTAGCTCGTCGGGCTCATAACCCGAAGGTCGTTGGTTCAAATCCAGCTCCCGCTACCAACCGACTTAATTAATTTTGCTCTGTGATGTATTTATAGTTGCTATTCTGGAAAGAACAAATAGCAATTGAATTAGCTTACATAATCCTAAATAAAGCTAAAAATTATTAGATTCTAGAAATGCAGTTATCTTCTTCTCATCTGTCTAGCGTTATAGTAAATCGAATCAATCACACGAGCTCAGAAATGAGTGATTTTGTGTTAAAAATTATTAATGAATGGCGTATGGCCAAAGCCAGTAATGGCAATGAAATTTGTGTGCAAATTATCCCACTTAAACGTCAACAGAATACGTTGCTAGGTTTTAAATGGGTTGAAGTTGGAAAGAGAGTACTTCTAGAGTCTGGTCAAGAGATTGACTTTAATTTAGATGGAAAAAGTTTCTACACTGATGTTAACCAGCTTTATCGTTTGACATAGATAATTCACACAATGGTAGTATCTTTTTTAGTAAAGATAGATTGGATCAAAATTAAAGTTTGATCCATTAATAAACAAAGTTTAAAAGGTTTAAAAGTATGTCTGATAAAGCTACTGGTACTGTTAAGTGGTTCAACGAAACTAAAGGTTTTGGTTTCATTCAAGCTGATTCTGGCGAAGATCTATTTGCTCATTTCAGCGAAATTCAAAGCAATGGCTTCAAGGTTTTGAATGAAGGTCAACGTGTTTCTTATGTTCCTGGTCAAGGTAAAAAAGGACCACAAGCGACACTTATCACTGTGATCTAATAAATTAGAGCAGTGAAAAAAGCCTATCGATAGATGGGCTTTTTTATGTTTATTTAATTCAATCGCTTAATTAAATACAATGATAAATTCTAATCTGTTCCACAAGTCTTATAACAACGCCAAGTTACTATCAAGTTAATATAAGATCATGAATGGTCCACTCAATTGAATATCTACAAAAGCGTTTATAGTGGTTCTTTTCTTTGAGTAGAATTCATTTCATGTCGGATTGTACTAATATTTTCGTAAATCACTTTACGCAATCTATTTATAGCACCTAAGGGTTTATGCTCAGGCAGTGAATGCCATGGGGTAAATGAAAGATTCTCACAAAATTCATTTTGATCAGTTGTATCAAAAGTTTGTTGAGGTATTTGGATTGTTGCAACTTTATAAAATGGAGCTTGAGCTTCTTTCCACTCAGTCATCGAATCTTCTACGAGCATTTTATTTGATGTTCTCGGTTGGATCAGAAACTCCATACATGCATCACCTTTTTGTAAGCTATTTCGAAGCGCTTCTCTCAAGAAGTCATGATTGGGGTGATCTGGCACTAGTGTTGTGTTTTGAGAACAAGACCTTGCTGAATATTTAACTGCCTGACGGTCAGTGCCTAATCCTAATTGATAGGGTACCATTGACCAATATCGGGCTTGTATTGGATTGGAAATTCTTGAATTTCTCGCTCTAAGAGCATTCATGGTTCCCTGCAAACCCAACACAAAAGGGATCTGCAATTTTTTGAGCGTACTTCCACTATTTATATTCTGTATAAAGGATAAATAGCGATCAGGTTGATCTACAAAAAATACGGGATGATTAATCATAATAAAATCTTGAGTCATTGCTTGATCATCATTTTCCATGATCTTTTTTCCAGTAACGCCTAGAATTTTGATTGCCATGCCGCGAGCATCTTTTTTACTGTCAGCTTGTGTGGCATCTCCTGAAGCATTAGAAAACCGAATCCAGGCTGAATATGTTTTATCAGGAATGAAAATTCCCTTCGCTAGATTTGATGGTAATGATTTCGAGACATGGAATTCTGCCCGAACACAGCCATGTGCTTTAGGATGTGCATCACGTAACACATGGCCTGCTGCGTACTGTTTACGGATATTTTGTCCAATTTGCTCAGAAATTTGTGCAGCCAAAATATTCTCGTTCGGCTGTAACTTTTCACCTAATTCCGTATCAATTGTTGGATAAGGGATTTTATGTGTATTGGCCAAAATGTTTGATTTTTGAGGATGATAAGCGCATCCACTCATACTGATCAGTATAGGGGTGATTGTGAAAAATAAACCAAAACGTACCAAAGCTATCAGATCTAACATATATCTGCTCCCTAACATAAATCAGTTTAGCAACATGCCTATGAATTAAAAGATCACGAGTAGAAGAAATACGCTGATCTAATGATTTTTATATTTGCGCTCATCGTTTGGTCTAGCTTAGCCAGTGGTCATTTGATGTGCTTTCCAAAATGGACTATTCAACCATCTTTGTTCTTGCCTATATAATGAATATCTTCGATTTTCATAGATTTTAATAATTTGATGAGTTTCAGCTAAATAGTGTTGATGGGCATCATTATTTTGATCGTATTGTACAATCGTTTCTGCGGCTTTCATTCCTGTATAAATTGCATTAAACAAACCTTGTCCTGCAATTGGATCAAATGCCAATAATGCATCACCGCAAGCAATCCAGCCTTCACCCAAACCCTGTTTTAACCAAACACTTCGAACGTCATGACAAAAGATATTTTTTCCAAAATCTAATTCACCAAAAAGCTCAGGTATGATCGTATTTGTTTTAATTATTTCGTCCCAGTGAATAGGGTGGTTGTGAAGTGCTGCTGCGGTTTTCGGGATTGTGTGATAGCCAAGAACCCATTTTTGTTCTGAAATCTTCCCTGCATATAACCATCCATTTTTATGCGATGAAATGATGGTTTTACTGAGTGAAATACTTTTCTCAGGTTTAAATGTTCGATATAGCGCAACCAATGGTACACCACGATGGCGCTGAATACCGAGTAGGCGGATGATTTTAGCGCTGCGGCCTGTTGCATCAACGATCCATTTTGTTGCAATGGATTTGCCACATTCCAATTGAATGTTCCAAATATTATGATCTTTTTTTAAATCCAAAATGTTTGCACTAAATTGTACGATTCCCTCAACATGAGCATGCAGCGATAAAAGCAGATCGAATTTCTGCCGATCAATTCGAAGCCCAAACCCATAGGGATCATGTAGGGCATCAGAAATTATGGGAGACTCGCTTCCCCAAAAAGACATATTTCCACCGACACGAGGTGAATAGTAGCCATTGGCATGTTGCTCTGTTTGTAAACGCTCAACAATTGATTGAAGGCCGAGTTTGGTTAATAAACGAATTGCCGATCCGGGGAGTGTTTCACCAAATTTATGTACTTTATGGCTTGGGTTATCAATGGTACACACCGATAACCCAGCCAAAGCAAGTTGTCTTGCAGCTATAAGTCCAGCAGGCCCACAACCCGCTATACATACATCTACACTTAAGTTATTCATTTAGCGTTTTTGTACACGAACAGAGCGGAATGCCAATAACTGTTCATGACTTGCCCAACCTGCTTTTTCTAAGTCAGTAAGTGGTTCAATCTTACTTTCTAACAAGTTGGTTGCATGTTCGGCAGCCGTTTTTAATTGACCAGCAATCAGTGTTTCAACATAGATATATTCAGGAATATCTGGATCGTCTTTTACACCTGCGCGAACTTCAACAATACCAAGTTCATTAAATTGAGCAATCATACGTTTCATCACTTCGGCAGTATCTGCATTCTGGATTGCACGTAGCCAACTGTGACGTTAATTAAAGGCGGTGATACGTTCTTCTCTAGGCAGCTCAGGATTTATAACTTTCTGGTAGTCTTGTTCTGTGAGAACGTGGTTTGGAACACGGGCTGCCCAAAATGATGGAAGATAGGGATCGAAATCTGGATCGTATCCAGAGCGGCAGAATGCAGTATCTCCTTGCCATGGGACTGCCATCCAGCGGGTAATACTGCCTGCGACTTGAGCATATAAGGGACCATCAACTTGCTGAACTTTGATTGGTGTCATTGTTGAGCCATAGTCTGGTTCGGGATTTGTAGCTGCGCGTAATCTGATTCTGAATGGTGAACTATACATACTGGCATGACGCATCGGCCATGTCATTTCACAACCGGGATGGAAGGTATCTGCCAGACAATAATGCAAGGCTGCCTGATCTAATGTATGAGGTTGATCTTGTAGTGGAACTTGATCTAAGGATGAAGGAGGCTTAATTTCTTCATTAGACCAATCATCGATAAAATTTCCGTCTACCCAGTTTCGGAGTAGACCTTCTTGTAAACCCGTCATAGTCAGCATATTGCCGGGCCCATTTTCTGGAAAGCTTCCAAATGCATCGCCATAAATCCAAGGCCAGATATGTGGCCATTGTACTGGCTCAGCTACGCTAGGTTTGGATGGTCTGAAACTATGCAAGATGGCACGGCGTAATTCACTATATGGATCAGCTAAATTTTTATTCTTTGATTGGAATGAAAGTTTAGCCAGCAGTGCAGGGTTATTAAAATCCATTGGACAGCCTTTGCCAAAATAGGCTGCAAAACCTTTATTTACCCACTGTAAACCGCCTAGACGTTTCAAGAGTGGCCAAATGTCTTTAGTAAAGGATGGCTTCTCTGGCATAACCATCCAACCTGCATTGACGTAGACATCACACATAAGGTCGTACATGGTTCGCCAGCTCACAACATCTGGTGCATAGTTGGGTGGAGCAACAACAACCCACGCAGATTCAACGGGTATCTCGATTCCATTTATGGAAACTGTTGCAGTGACTGGGCCATCGGATGTGTCATAATACCAATCATCAGCATTATTAAAGCTTGGCGGATGGTCTGGATCATAAACAGGTGCATGGGTTGGAGATGCTGATTTACCATGTCCACCTAGGAATAATAAGTGTCCATTTTCATCTGTTTGAATTTCACCTAAAGGCACCGTCACAGCTTGTTCCGCTGCTGCTTGAAAAGTTCCAGTATCAAAACGATGTTCAGCACCACCAGAAACATTACGACCAAAAATACTGCGTGGACCTGGATCAATGGCTAATTTATGTCGATTGGCTGGTTTGACTTTGGGATTACGTAGCGTGAACGCATTATCGGGAGCATTGACGGCTTCTGGTATGTCCAGTGCATACTGAAATTGATACCATTCAGCTTTACGGTTGGCAACATGGACAGTCCAGACAATATCTGCATTGTCAGGATTCAGCTCACGAACTACGTCACCAGCAGCATTGTAGCCATAGATACGGAATCGAGCTGCTTGCCTTTTGATTGCGCCCGTCTTATCTCGATAATTATTGGGTTGCTGGGTTGGGTCAGCTGGGGCATCGACAAGCTCAGGGCCAATAAAAAACTCATTTTCACTATCACCTACACGAGCGACCCCAATTGCCGGATGGATTGCTGCACGAACAATTCGGGTATCAATACCCGCTGCAGGTGAAATAACAGCGCGAGGAGTATCAGGTTCACCTAAAGGCACACCATTTACATTACGGCGTAACTCTGCTGAAGCTGCGTAAACAACACGTCTAGCGTCTGCGATAGAACCCACAGGGGCATGTTCAGCGGTGACGCGCCAAATATTCATTGCTAAGTTCTCACCGTACTGGGCTTGTCCTCGAGCAGAGATATCTTGAATCGGTATCACAATATCTGCGACATGAATAGGTGGACTTAAATCTTCCGGCCAGACAACAGTTGCTTCGTCTAATGGCATACGTTCAGGATCTGTTCTGAGTTGGATCATGAAACGGAATCGTGCTTCAGAGACTTTTAATCTTGAGATTAAGTCGTTGGCTAAATAAGAAGGGTCATTAGGCGAATGGTTTGGTGGGTCAAGATAAAAAACAGGTTCTAATTTATATTTTACATATTCATTCTGACCGAATTGAAAAGGCAAGCCACTCCAGTAAGCGGAAGCTAAAACACTGGCAACCGGTTTTGCCATCGCATCCAGCAATTCTGAAGTTTTGGGATGAGCTTTTAGGTAAGGATCGTAGTTCCCATCGACTACACCAGCTTTGGTAAATTCACACATATCTTTTGCAGTGTCGACAAAAAATGCATCAAAATTCTGCATAAGGAAATCAAATGTACTCGCATCAGGGTTGCCGAGTATTTTTCCCCCTCAACATCAAATAGTTTGATTCCAATACCAAGGGTAGATTTGAAGTCTGTATTTGTTGGTGTGGTGTCGGATGAAAAGCGAACCCAAGTCGGGTAACTTTTGCCTAAATTTGAAAATAAGCCGATACGGAACTTCTCGGGTAAATCATCACGGATTTTGAATTCAGCAGCGGCTATTCCGTGTGGTTTAAGAAATACTGGTCGCATGGCAGGGCATTGACCTTTGCGAATTCTCCCAGCTTGTACCATATCTACAAACATGGCTTTCAGAGATTCAATTGGGTCTTTTGTACAATCAACACATGGCGAATTGTTGGGTGAGTCGGATTTTAAGTGATCCATTTCTTTTCCTTATTATTTTAAAGTGTTTTTATTTTCATCGTTTATGAAATTATAGAAAATATTGTGGGTGGTCAATATGTGTACTATGGAATAAATAAAATAATTTGATCGACTGTTTTTAATTAAATTATCTTTAAGTTTTTCTTATTGAAAATATTTTATCAAAACTAAACAGTAGGTGATTTTTTGTTTGAACGAATCTTGTTTTAATGAAATCTAAATAAAGCTGGTTATTTATTAGGTGAGTTTTATAATTGGAAATATGTGAACCAATGATTTAAATGTTAATTAGTTCACATATTAATGTGTATTCTATTAACTAGTAGTAACTTGCAATAATAACAGCATTCTTTTGATCTGGTAGCTGTTCGAAGCTAATGTCAGTGGTTGTATTCTTTTGTGTGTGAGTATTTAAGTCACTGAGAGAAATTGATTGAGAATCAATCTTATCTCTGATTTGATTCAACTGCTGACAGTCACTATTGTTATGTTGCTGAGAGCAAGTATCCTCTACAATACTTCCATTCATTTGGATTGTGCTTGCAGAATAACCCACCGAAGCAAACGCCATTAATGATAAAAGTAGGGCAGATTTATAGATATTGTTATACATGTTTATTGCCTTTTATAAGATGTATTAAGTATTAATTAACATAAGTATTATTATTAAGGCAATATTAAAATTAGATATTGATTAAATAGTTATTTAAAGTGTGATGTATTTAAAATTTTGGTTTTAAATTGATAATTAATATGTTTATTTTGATTTGTTAATTGTGTCACATATTTTTGCTTTAATGAGAATTTAAAAACCTGACCTGTCTGGTATACATTATATGGTCGCCGTAGCATATTTTTAAAATACAAATATGGAACTTAGGTATATAATTACTCTTGAGAAATTATGTTATTACTGTTTTTGTAAGACAAAAAAGCCTAATCGTCGATTAGGCTTTTTTGATTCTAGCTGAGCTAAATTACATTGCCACAGATATCTGTTGTACCTTGTGGATAACTGAATTGCAGAGCATTTCGGTCAGTGATGAGTTCTGAAGATAGTTCTTGTCCATCTAGATCGTGAGAAAATATCCAAGCACTGCTAGAGATGTTAAAACTGAGATTTTCAAGTGCTGCAGGTAGGGTGGATTGATAGCCTTGATCAACGCCATTGAAGATAAATCCGACCTGTTTTGTTAACTGGTTGATATAGATACCTAAACGTTGATAATTATTTGTATTAGTAGTCACTTTGGTATTCTGGTAATGCTCAACTGTGGTAGGTCCAGTACCATCGCTAAGTTGATATCTTAAAGAGTAAGTTAAATCAGGTGGGTTTTCCCCAAAGTCTGGATCATATGTACCAGACTGAAAGCCGAAGTCTGAGCGAATTGCATAGCCATTATTTGTGACTCCTGTAAGCAAAAATGAGGACAAATAAGTAGAATCACCTGTAGGTGGCGGTGCTGGAATTTTTAGTTGCATTTCAAATGCAATAATACCTGTTTGAGGGAGAGGGAAATCACCATTTTCATTGATTGAGTTAAGCTGGGCTTTACTTGTTGCAACGTAGTTAATGTATGCATCTTCATCTATAGGTGCAGAGCTAACGATGAAACCGAACTTTTGACCATTAATTTCAGGAAATTGTGTGATAGGTGTGTATCCAGGGTTTTGTAAGTTCCAAGTATCATAATCTTGCTGTGTTGCATCAAAATTATACTGGCATGTTTGTGGTTGGCTAAAACTACGTAAACTAAAGCTGGTAGATGCTGCTGCTGGTGTTGGTTGAGTGCTAGTACTGTTTTGCGAACTATTCTGATTTTCACCACAGCCGAGCAAGGCTAGGCTAAGTGCAAAAATGCTGAGTTTTTTCATTGATTGTTCCTCTGGTTTATTGTTTACGGCTTATTATCAAAAATAAAAAATGCGACTTTTTAAGAAATAAATTTTAAAAAATAATTGATTAGGAATATTCTGTTTTGAATTTTATAAAAAAAAGACCTCTCGTTTGGGAAGAGGTCTTATAAAAGGTTTAATCGTATTGGATTGTTACGGTTGCCATTGCACGAACAGTACCTGCAGTAACATTGGTCGCTGTTTGATAATAACGAGCAGACAGCGGGATATTATATTGTACAGTTTGGTTTGAGCTAACTGAACCAACATCCAATTTGTCGCCTTTGCGGATTACTTGATTTTTATTTTGATATTTCCAAAGCAGTTGTACACCAACACCATTGGCTTTGGTTGAGTTTGGTGCTGTATTGGCCATCACTTGGTTATTGGTACCATCTTGTGGAAAATCAAAATCTAAACTGACTTGGTTCTTTTCCTCATATCCCGTTGGGTTTTTACCACCATTACATAGGATATTTAAGTCAAAGGCCTGCTCACCTTGGGTTGAACCAACACCACTAAAGCCTGATTTCATCACAGTAGGAAGTTGAACCACTTTATTAATATTACCTTGTAATTCACAAGAGGAAGAGGCAATAGTAATTGCATTACCATACACGGTACTTGTTAACCAAGGAGTAACTCCATAGCCGCTAGCATGATAGGCACTATACCGACCAGGTACTAGAGCACCAGATCCAGTTTGGTTTGCTGTTTTAACAATTTCAACAACAAAATAACCATTTGCTAGAGTATATCTTGTACTTCTTTGTGTGGCCGCTCGATATGGATAGTAGCCAGAGAAGTTTGTTGCATTTTCAGCTTCACGGTAAAGACGAATCCCAATACCTTCAATATTGGTAGAATAGATATTATTCCCCAAAGGACTAAGAGCATAACTTTGAGAAAGATTTGCTTCTAAAGTTCCTCCATTTCTATCACACCAATAAGTTGAACCATTAGGTGTAATAGGGAATGTTGCTTTACGTAAAATTTTACCAACTTCATCACTTGGTCTCACAACAACACGACCAACAGCCATTGAAATATCGACTGTTTTAAACTCTTTACCCCTATCTGTTTCGGGAGTACAAGCTGCATTTGCTTCAGTGTAGATGCCAAGACCTGCGGTAAGCAAAACACTGTTTAAGAGTAATTTTTTCATTTGCATACTGCCTCAGTCATGATCATGCTTTGCTGATCGTTAGAAATTTGTGCTGTAACATCATAACTGAAGTGGCACTGTTCATTGGCTTCATCGCCCCATTTTACATACAAATCACCTTTTGGCTCTTGCGTACGTAAATACACCATGCTGCCTTGCGCAACAATACCAACAGACTCATCTTTGGTATTAAAGACTTGTGCTGCAAATGGTAAGCTTTCACCCGCTGCTGTTTTGGTGTTGATGTAGATGGCATAGCCTTTCTTGGTTGAGAAATCAACTTTAGCAATCGCGCCAGCAAAAGGAGCAATACGTTGGCTAGTTTCTTCTAATTCAACATTGGTTGACATTTCTTGTGGGTCAAGTGTGATGTCATTTAAACGATATGGTGTTACATATGGAATCACAGCATAACCAGATTTATTTACACTCAGACCGGTCGTATTATTAACTTTGGCGCCAGCCGCATCTGGTGCATAAACCAACACCATCGTTTGACCTTGTTCTGGACCAAACAGGATGCCATCTGAATGAGCAACAACGCTACCGCTGACACTGAGCATCGCTTGTTGATATGAATCAGCAATACTATAAGAGCCACCCACTGTGGCAAAGTTAGTACGATAACGGCTGTTCACGTTGAAGCTTGGGTTCTGTCTGTCTTGATGAGATACAGATGCACCGTAGTTAAAGCGATCACCCACCATACCGCTCATACCGACTGTGCGGTTATTTTCAGATACGTTTGCATTGACATTGACAGAGCTCTTTCTGAAATTCATAGGGAAAGAGAGGGTCATCAAATATTCTGTATCACGGGTCTGGTTATTTGAACCGTATTCGATCTGACGATTGGTCGCAGAAAGACCATAGGTTAAGCCATGATAGTTATTGCTATAACCCACTTGGTATTGGCGGCTGGTCTCATTACGGTTCCAGTAATCGTTCCAAGAACCAACCATATAAATATTACCCCAACCCTCAGGTAAACCTTGGTTCAAGGTAATTTGGAATTCACTGCGTTGCTTACCTACAGCAAAGGTATTTACACCTTTATCTTCAAGATCACGAATGAGTAGGGCATCACGTAGCTTATAATAGTTTTCTGTCGAATAACGATACGCTGCCAAGGTTAAGTTAGTATTGGTCGGTGAAATAAGTTTGCTATAACTTAAACGGAAACTTTGTCCAGATTGTGAACCTTGCTTATCAAAGTCAGTATTTGATTGGGTAATGTCAAATGACACAGCACCAATTGGCGTTGCAACGGCAGCACCTAATAATAAGGCACTATAGTCTTCAGCCAATTGGAAGCCCGTATAACCCGTTAGATAGTTATTCAGACCACGTTGGTATTTACCCTGCGTTACCCAAGGCGTTAAATCAATATCACGGTCGCGAAATTCACCCGCAGTGACTGAGTAACGGCTAAGTCCGGGACGCAGCATTTGCACAACAGATGCATAAGGAACAGCAAGCTTCTGAATTTCACCATTCGATTCAATAATCGAAACTTCAAGTTCGCCACCAAAACCTGTAGGGTAGAGGTCATTAATTTCAAAGCTACCCGGTGCAACCGTAGTTTGGTAAATCAATTGACCTTGTTGGCGAACTTCTACCTTAGCGTTGGTTTTTGCATTCCCACGAATACGTGGTGCATAGCCAAGCATACTATTTGGTAGCATGCGATCATCGCTAGAAAAATCTAAACCGCGATAGCCAAATGAGTCAAATAACTCACCATTGGTAAAGCTATCACCTAAGGTTAAAACGCCACGATATTGTGGAAAAGCACGCTGTAAATAAGTGCTAGTAGACTCGTAGTTCGATTTCTTTTTGTTATTTGGATCTAGTTCACTTTGAGCGCCATCTTGCCATTGCCACTGTCCGTTATGGCGAAGTTGCCAGCCAGCAATGTTTGCACCAGCAGTAATTGCCATAAAGGCATTGGTGGTTTCTTTATTGTCATTTAAGCGGTTATAGGTTTTATAGGCACTTCCGCTATAAGATAAAAATCCAGCATTGACACCACGATCCCAAATACTTGGATCAACATAGCCTTGCGCATTTTTTTGTAATGCGATTTGTGGAATAGAAATATCTACACGCAGGCGCGAGGTATCGAAATCATAAAATGCATTTTCGATCCATTCTTCGATTTTGTAACAACCATTCGGTGCAGCAGATTCTGTGCGGTTAACCAGAACTTCTTGTTTTACGCCGTATTCAAGCAATGAGCTTGAGGTGAAACAGGTAAAGGCATTTTGATTTTGTTCTGCCGAACGAAACATCATTCTTCTTTTGCCAAACCAGTTGCCATTGATATAAACATCAACGTTATATTCACCAGGTAAAACTGGGTTCCCATATTTAAAACGAGAAATATCTACTTTTTGGGCGTCACCGATTAAAAAAACAGAGTCAAATTCTGCTTCCATTGGTGCAGCTTTTTCTGCTGTCTGTTCTACTGCATAAACAGCCATAGGCATCGTGATTGTGACTACCCCAGAAGTAAGGTAATAACATATACGACGCTTCAAGAATTTAGCTGTTGCATTTTTCTTTGACATAATCGGTTCGCCTATTCAATGATAGGTACAAAATCATTTACTGATTGGAAATAAATTTGTTTATTATTAAAGCTTGATCTGGTGTTCGATACGACCACCGTAATCGTTGATGCTCACATAGCTAAGCTTTTCAGTACTCCCAGTTTTCAATTGGATTTTGTCCTCTGAAAAAGGTGAGAGCATTAGACCTTTAGGCAGTAGGTCAACTGGCTTTCCTGCATTTTGTTGGTACACCGCAGTCATGGTGACGTGAAATGGTGTTGGGTTTTTTACAATCAAGGTTTGTCCGCTTTTCGCCCATTGTAATTTTTCACCAGCGAGATTGGCATCAGCCTTAATGCTTGCTGGACGATAGAAAAATTTAATGCGTGAGCGGATTGCAAGTTGTAAAAAATTATCAGGAATAGCATCTTTACTGTTTGCGGTTGGTCTTGGTGGAATATCCAAAACATTCAACCAAAAAACAGTTTCTTGTTTTTGATTTAACTGAGCTGCATTAGGTAATGCTGTAATACGAAGCGATTGGCTCTTCGTTGGATCTACACGCGAAATAGGTGGTGTAATCATAAATGGAACTTTAGACTGGTCGGGTGTACTTTTAGCATCACCTTCATCAATCCATGCTTGAACAAGCGATGGCTTAGAACCATTGTTACTGACTTGCAAAGTCACTTCACGAGCGTCAGATGGATAAATAACGCGAGTTCCATGCAAAATAATTTCTGCATGTGTATGACTTGCGATCAAAGCCGACGACATCGTTAAACCAAGCAAAAAATTGTAACCGTTCAGTGCCATTTAAATTTTCTCTATGATTGCGTGAAGTGTACAACTGCGAATTTCTAGAAACCTAGAAATTCGCATAGTTTATCAATAGATTATTGATAAATAATAGTGTACTGAACTGAAGTATTTACTTCACCAGCAGTAGACGCGCCAGTTGCATAGTATTCAGCATAGTAGTTAAGGTCAGCAGTACCGCCTTCTACAACGTCAACCCATTGAGAGTTAGATTGAGCACCGTTGCTACCAGCAGCAAGAACTGGGATTACTTGGTTGTTGTTACCTAATAATTGAACATCAACGTTTTTAGCGCCACCAGCGTTTTGGTTAAGTAAACGACCAGTATTGAAATCAACAGTAGCACCTGGTTCGAAGTAAGTTGCAACTTTACCTTCTGAACAGTTACCTAAGTTGATTTGGAATGGAGTACGACCAGCAACATCACCTGCATTAGCAAGAGTTTGTTTAGATACAGTTGGAAGTGTTACTGTAAAGTCTTTACCAGCTGGAGTCACGATGTCACAAGTTTTGTCTGTTACTAGACCATTAATTGTAATCGTTCCGTCAGCAGCTTGAGCGTTAGCAATACCTACAACTGAAAGAGCAGCGATCAAAGCAAGTTTTTTCATAATAATTTCTCGAACACATCGGCTAAAAGTTTGAATTAAAATTACTTCTCAGTTGGATTTTTGCGCTGAACAAGTAATGTGCGAAATATATATCACTAGGTTTTGGAAATGCAAACTGCATCACATTTTTATGATGTATTTCGATCTAAAATTCCGATCATAAATAAGTTGTTGATATAAAGTATTTTTATTTCTAGTAAAAACAGCTTTTTTAGCCTGTTTGTTTAATATTGCTTAAGACTGATTGTTTTTTCCTTTCATAAAAAAGGCCTATTTGGTTATTTTTTGATCAATAGGTGCAAGAATACACATTTTTTTGTGACCTATATTGCAAAAATAAAAAAATAATTTAGATGAATAATCAAGTTTTTAGCGTGATTATTAAGTTTATTAACAAAAAGCTCAAAGTTCTTTTAAGAATCTTTTAAGGTTAAATCCTTAGTTTTTTAGTCATGATTAGATGAAAAAAACACCGTAAAGGAGCTTTCAATGAACATGCTTTATACCCACAAACCAAACTACTATTTCTTCGCACACAAGTTTGTTTTATTCCTAGAAAGTTATTTAAAAAGCCATGCTACGGAACAGCAAACAAGCTTTAATCTGCAGACGATCTATGATTTATTCAGTCATGATCGTGCTTCTAGTACAACCAATTTAGAAGGTATTTTAAATATTGCAGATGAATATGTGCTTGAAACAGATGAGGGGCAGCAGTCATTGATACAGTCTTATCATGTTCATTTAGACAATCATGTGCTGACTTTAGAATTTAATGCCAAAGCTGTCGCAAGCTTAAAGGCGGGGCAAAATATTCTGAGTCCACAAGCGGCTTAAGCAATTCAAAATATTTTTTTAAGTTAATACACTTAGTGAGTAATGTCCTTTACTAAGTGTTTTTTTAACAAGCTGCACGAATGTTATCTATCCGTTATGATGGAAAGATCAGGTGAAGATAACATAGTGTTATGAGTAAGGACTTTAAATCAGAAACATATACTGTTGATGGGTATATTGCTGATACGATTGCATGGTTGATGCAACATCAAGACATTTTTGATTCATTTCATTTTGATGTGCATAGCCAAGAATTGTCAGTAACCCATGCAGCAGGTGTTGATATCATCCGTGTTGGAATGTTTTTAAATGCTAAATATGGCATTTTGGTGACATCAATTTAATCATATCTAAAAAAAGCCTTGTCAAATGACAAGGCTTTTTTGTTTATGCACTCATGGCATCGACAGAGAGTTCTGCAATCGTTGGTTTTGGTTTTTCCGCAGTTAAACCTAATTTAGCAAATAGAACCTGATCTTTGCCTTCACCCGCATTTGGCGTCGTAAGTAATTTTTCACCAGAGAAGAGTGAGTTTGCACCAGCCATAAAGGCAAGTGCTTGGTCAGAATCACTTAATGATTCACGACCAGCAGAGAGACGAACATAACTGTGTGGCATGATAATACGTGCTACAGCAATGGTACGGATCCATTCAGTCACATCAAGTTTTTCAACATCAGCCAAAGGTGTGCCTTCAATTGGAACCAGCATGTTAATTGGCACAGATTCAGGATGTACTGGCATGGTTGCAAGTTCATGTAATAAACCAATGCGGTCATTACGGCTTTCACCTAAGCCAACAATACCACCACTACATACTTTCATACCTGCTTGACGCACATGATCTAGTGTATCCAGACGGTCGTCAAAAGTACGTGTGCTAATAATATGTGAATAATATTCACGAGAAGTGTCTAGGTTGTGGTTGTAATAGTCTAGACCTGCATCTTTTAAGCGTTCCGCTTGAGATTGGTTGAGCATACCTAAAGTCATACAGGTTTCTAAGCCCAATGATTTCACTTCACGCACCATTTCAAGCACGTAAGGCATATCACGCTCATGCGGATTGCGCCAAGCAGCTCCCATACAGAAACGCGATGAACCAGATTCTTTTGCTGCAAGTGCTTCACGAATAACTTTATCAACGGCAATACGCTTTTCTGCTTCTAACTTAGAGTCATAACGAGCAGATTGTGAGCAATACTTACAGTCTTCAGGACATTTACCTGTTTTGATTGAAAGTAGCGTGCTGACCTGAATCGCATTTGCTTGGAAATGCTGACGATGAACGCCTTGTGCTTGAAATACTAAGTCTAGAAAAGGTTGGTCATATAAAGCTTGGATTTCATCACGAGTCCAGTCATTACGTAAAGTCATTGTTATATCCATGATGATTGATTACAGACATTGAGATTCATCATACAGAAATCGTGCCAAAGCCAAAGGGCAAAAAACATCATTTTTCTATTCAGTGTACTTTTATTTGCTGCAATTGCTGTTGAATTGCCCAATCAATATGTACATTGACGATCTCATCGTGCAGTGTTTTTGCATCTTGCAATTGCGTCACGATCTCGGCTGAGTATGGAGCATTTCCTAGGCCGATTGCAATATTACGCTTAAAGGATTGGTAGCCTGTACGGCGGATTGGGCTACCTTCTGTATTGGCTAAGAATGTTGCCTCATCCCATTGCCAAATCTCTAATAAGCTGATGTCATCTAAGTTATGTCTTGGATCAAAGTCTGGAATCGAAGCTTTTTTAGCAAAGCTATTCCATGGGCAAATCAATTGGCAATCATCACAGCCAAAGATACGGTTGCCAATACCTGAGCGTAATTCCTCAGGAATGATGCCTTTATATTCAATGGTTAGATAAGCAATACACTTTCTGGCATCCAGCATATAAGGTTCAACAATCGCCTGTGTTGGACAAATATCGATACAGGCAGTACATGAACCGCAATGTGCAGTCGCAGGTTGATCAAAGGGTAATTCAAGAGAAGTAAATAGTTCACCTAAAACGAAAAAAGAGCCCGATTTTTTATGGATCAGTAAAGTATGTTTGCCTGTCCATCCCATGCCTGCACTTTCTGCCAAAGATTTTTCAAAAATAGGGGCTGAATCAGCAAAGGGACGTGATTCAAAATCACCAACTTTTTCTTTAATACGAGTTGCTAAGGTTTTAAGACGTCCACGCATGACTTTATGATAGTCACGGCCACGCGCATAACGAGCAATAATGGCAGAATTTGGTTCGAATGGTACATAACGGGGCTTAGGTGATGCTACAAGATAGTTCATGCGCACACAAATAATGCTTTTTGTACCAGGAACGAGCAAGGTTGGATCAGCACGCTTTTCTAAGTTTTCTTCTAAATAGTGCATATCTGCATGATAACCACGTTCTAAATATTCCTTAAAACGTGGCATTTGATCTTGAGCATCTGGTTTGGCAATGACACAATCAGCAAAGCCCAAGTCTAAAGCCTGT
Organism: Acinetobacter genomosp. 15BJ; assembly: GCF_000400715.1. GTDB lineage: Bacteria > Pseudomonadota > Gammaproteobacteria > Pseudomonadales > Moraxellaceae > Acinetobacter. The sequence goes on from NZ_KE007347.1 coordinate 569,641, forward strand.
ACTTTGATCCAGTCTTTTAACGCTTGCGGGTCAAGCTGTTGTAACTTGATTTTATCAGGCGTTTTCTGAGACTTTGTTTGAGATGATGTGCTTGAAGCCATAAAACGATAATAAGGAGAAAAACATGCAAGCTGTAGTTTACCATAGCCGAAGTATCCAAGCATGGGAGCAACGTTGGTTTGCTCAGCAAAACTCATCTTTAGGGCTCATGCAGCAAGCGGCTTGGACAATTACACAACAGTTAATTCAACAATTTCAGCAAAATAAAATTCAAAAGATCGCAGTTTGGTGTGGGCAAGGCAATAATGCTGGCGATGGCTATTATATTGCTGCGTTTCTAAAGCAACAGGGATTTAGTATCACTGTGTTTGCAACAGAACTTGGACAATCATCGGATTTAAAACAAGCCGCAGATTATGCACAGTCTCATCAAGTTGATATTCAAACCGTCGATTACTTATTGTCAGAAAAAGCAGTCCATCAAGAAATTCCAACTTTTGATTGCCATATTGATGCTTTGTTAGGTATTGGGTTAAACCGAGTACTTGATCAAAACTGGCAGGATATTATTCAACTATTGAATGCACAAACAGGTTTAAAAGTCTCAATCGATATCCCCAGTGGGTTACAGGCCAATACTGGACAAGCTTTGCCTTGCGCGGTACAAGCTGATCAAACTTTTACGATCTTGGGCTACAAAGCAGGTTTATTTACTGGTCAAGCTAAGGAATATGTAGGAAAACTACATTTAGTCAGTCTGATCCCAACTGATTCAGAATTAAAATCACTTGCCTATCTATCACCTGAAAAAATTGTCTTACCCAAGCGTCAAGCTTTTGGTCACAAGGGCAGTTATGGGCATGTGCTGGTTGTTGGTGGACATGCAGACATGGGCGGTGCCGTGATCATGTCCGCTGAAGCTGCCTTCCATGCAGGGGCTGGTAAAGTAAGTGTCATTTGTCATGCAAAACATCATCAAGCTATTTTGGCACGTTCACCCAATATTATGGTGCGAGATATTAATGTCTTAGATCAAGAAGCCATTCAACAGCTATTAACCCAAGTGGATGCAGTGTGTTTTGGTATGGGCTTAGGTCGAGATGAATGGGCTGAGGCAATTTATCTGCAATGGTTTAATTTACTTAATCATAATTCCCATTTAGAGGTTGTACTTGATGCAGATGGCTTGTGGTTTCTGACCAAGTATCCGCAACAATTAAACCACCATCTTTACGCAACGCCACATTCAGGTGAGGCAGCAACACTCTTGGGGTGTACTGCTGCGGATATAGAACAAGATCGTATTGCTGCCATTCAACAGTTACAACAAAAATATGCAGGACAATGGGTGTTAAAAGGAGCGGGTAGCTTAATTTTAGAAGAACAATTATTTATTTGTAGGCTAGGCAATGCAGGGATGGGCACAGGTGGAATGGGTGATGTATTGGCGGGTATGATCGCCAGTTTAAAAGCCCAATTTCATCAACAGATAGGATTGCATGAGATCGTCAGTCTACATGCACAGGCAGGCGATTTGCTAGCTGAAAAGGGTATGAGAGGATTACAAGCGCATGACATGGGGAAAATGATATATAAGGTCGTGAATCAAGACGTTTAACGGCGTCTACTACTCGAACGGCTACGACCGCGTGCCATACCGCCTAAGGCATTGAGTACTGCCATTTTACTCATACTACCTGACGCATGAGCATGACAAATTGCTGCGGCAAGCGCATCTGCTGCATCCGCTTGAGGTTGGATGGTTAAATTAAGCAAACGCATCACCATGAGCTGTACTTGTTCTTTTTCTGCAGCGCCGTAACCGACAACAGATTGCTTGATTTGACGTGCTGTGTATTCTGCGACTTGTAAATCTAGATTCACCAGTGCAGCAATTGCCGCACCACGGGCCTGACCGAGCTTTAGAGCTGAATCGGGGTTTTGTGCCATGAACACTTGTTCGACCGCTGCTTCTGTTGGACCATGAAATTTAACGATACGTTCGACACCCGCAAAAATTCGTTTCAAACGTTCAGGCATTTCTTGTGTTTCAGTACGAATGGTTCCTGCATCAACAAACCGCAGCTTATTGCCATCTTTTTCGATAATTCCATAACCTGTTAAGCGTGAACCAGGGTCAATACCAATAATTAATGACATGAAGCACTATATAAATGAAAGGGTGATGATATTGTTACATAATGGGCTTTTTACTGCATAATATTTTTGTAGAATTTTGAATTATAAAGAAATAGTCGTTTTATTGAACGAATCTTGATTGATTTACTCAATATCTGAAAATTTAGAACTCATTTGTAAGTTTAACTCAGCCATATTGAATAAGAGTGAGTTTTGATCGTTTTGTGTGTAATTTAGACATTAATTGATAAATTAAGCGATTTTTATAAAAATAATTTGCATTGTGAGTAAGATGTGCGTATAAAGCTAACTCGTCGGTGCGGGATGGAGCAGTCTGGTAGCTCGTCGGGCTCATAACCCGAAGGTCGTTGGTTCAAATCCAGCTCCCGCTACCAACCGAATTAAATTAGTTATGCTCTGTGATGTATTTAAGATTACTGTCTAAAAAGAATAGACAGTAATAAAGTTAGCTGAAATAACCCTAAATAAAGCTAAAAATTATTAGATTCTAGAAATGTAGCTATCCTCTCTCATCTATCTAGTGTTATAGTAAATCAAAATCGATCACTTGAGCTCAGAAATGAGTGATTTTGTGTTGAAAATTATTAATGAATGGCGTGTAGCCAAAGCCAGCAATGGCAATGAAATTTGTGTGAGAATCATCCCTTTAAAGCGTCAGCAAAATACGCTGAATGGTTTTAAATGGGTAGAAGTAGGAAAGAAGATCCTGTTGGAATCAGGTCAAGAAATTGACTTTAATTTGGACGGGAAAAGCTTTTATACGGATGTTAATCAACTTTATCGATTGACATAAATGGTTCACATACTTGTAGTATCTATTCAATAAGGATAGATTGTATTAAATCATGATGTAAAAATTTTGATTTAATTCATAAATGAACAAAGTTTAAAAGGTTTAAAGGTATGTCTGATACAGTTACTGGTACTGTTAAGTGGTTCAACGAAACTAAAGGTTTTGGTTTTATTCAAGCTGACTCTGGCGAAGATGTTTTTGCTCATTTCAGCGAAATCCAAAGCAAGGGCTTCAAAGTATTGAATGAAGGCCAACGCGTTTCGTTTGTTCTTGGTCAAGGTAAAAAAGGCCCACAAGCAACTCTAATTACTGTTATCTAATTACTTTAGACCAGTGAAAAAAAAGCTCACAACAGTGGGCTTTTTTTGTGGCTAAAATAATTTGAACTTAGTGAAAGAGTGAATATTTGAGAGTAAAAGAAAATGAAATAATATGTTAAAAATTTATATAAAAATCATAATTTAGAATTTGGATGAAAAGATTTAAATTTAAATCCATGAAAATTAATTAAAAAAATTATTTTCTATTTGTTTTTAATTCTGAATAGCATGCTGGAAAACAGCATAGGAGGTAGGATTGATAGATAGAGATTGCGTGAAAAATGTAAAGTCGTGTATAGTAAAAGCTAACTAGAAGAATAACGCTGTTGATTCAGAAAATCTTGCATCTCATATAGTTGTAGATAAACCTTTCGTTTTATCAGATTTCCTCTCAGAGTTTATGATTCCAAGTTGCTCGCTGCTAAGCGCCCCAAATTTTTTAAAATAGGTTTAAATATATGTCTAATACTGTGACTGGTACAGTTAAGTGGTTCAACGAAACTAAGGGTTTTGGCTTTATTCATGCAGACTCTGGACAAGACGTTTTTGCTCATTTCAGCGAAATCCAAAACAGTGGTTTCAAAGTGCTACATGAAGGTCAACGCGTGTCTTTTACAATTACTGAAGGTAAAAAAGGCCCTCAAGCAAGTGGTATTACTGTCGTTGCTTAAAACTAAGCGCGATATCTAAAAAAAGCTCACTTTGGTGGGCTTTTTTTATGTCTTGATGTTTTGTTTTCTTAAAACACACTCTTTTTTTAAATTATTTTGTATTAAGTGTCGATTTTTGTCATAAATTCACCATTTGGTTGAAAAATTGCACTAGCTAGATATACGACTTTTTGCTAATTTATTTCTATTGATTTGTTAGGCAAATTAATAAGTGTAGTACATTTAATGAGCGTTAAAGTTATGGAAAACTTGGAGCCGTATGCTCAAGGGTTTGAGCAAGAAGTTCATGTACATTGCAAGAGATCTTTAGGTACGTTGTTATTCAGCTTTGTGGTATTGATTGCGACTAGCCTATAAGAGAGAAAAGCACCTTCGGGTGCTTTTTTAATTTCTATTGTTAATTTTTATTGAATCACCTCATTTTTATCGTTGATGTTTGAAGATCTGGGTATATTGATGGAATATACGACTACTTATATACCTATCAAAACTATTGAAAGATTCTGGTTTTGTTCCTCAATTTTTCTGCGATAAGCTGCTTGCATTAATCGGTAAGTAATTGTTTTAGGTGAATTTAGAATGTTTGGTGATATAAAGAAACCAGCGCATTTCAATGATGTTGTTTTTAAAGAAAGTAAAGCATATAAAAATTCTAATGAATGGAGTTGGGTAAATCCGAAGCACGGTCAATTTGATCATCCTGCAAACTATTACGAGAGTTCTTTAGAGGACTGGCATTGTTTTGATACTTTATCAGCAGATCAAGAATGTGATGTTGTTGTGATCGGTGGTGGATTGTTAGGTGCTTCAACAGCATTGCATTTGGCTGAGCAGGGTGTTGATACGATTCTGGTTGAAAAGAATCGCATTGGCTCCGCAGCGTCAGGTCGAAATGGTGGACAGCTTACCCCTGGTCTGGCGCGTTGGGAAGCTGAAGAAATGATTAAACGTTTGAGTTATGACGATGCTAAAAAACTTTGGCATTTTACTTCTACTGAGGCGATGTCTTTAATTGATCGAATTGCAGCAAAATATAATGTCAACTTAGCGCGTAAACGTGGACATATTACCGCTGCGGTACATGAGGGACATTTGATTGCCTTGACTCAAGGTGCAGATGCTAGAAAGTATTTGGGTGAGGATCACACTAAAGTGGTAGGTGAGTATGAATTAAAAGAGTTGATCAAGTCTGACCTATATAAAGGTGGCTTGGTGGATGATTTAGGTGGTCATATTCATCCATTAGCACTCAATCGTGCTTTGATATATGGCTTTTGTAAAAACGGTGGTCAAGTCTTTGAACAAACTGAAGTGCTATCGCTTTCTGAACAAGCCGATGGTATTTATGTGCAGACAGCTTCAGGTTTGATTAAAGCGCGTAAAAGTATCGTGATCGCAGTACATCACAATGCCTTTAAGTTACTTCCTGAAAAGAAACAAACAGCAATTCCATTTCATACCTATATCGCAGTTACGGCACCATTAGACGTGCCAATTACTGAATTATTACCACACGATCATCCTGTTTACGATACGCAATTACAGATTGATTATTATCGCGGTGTTTCTAAGAATAGATTGCTTTTTGGTGGGCAAGGAACAGGTACAAGTTGGGCAGTGGGCAGAATGAATCAATATTTATTAGGTCGAATTAATAAAGTTTTTCCGCAGCTTAAAAATGTCGAAATGGACTTCTGCTGGAGTGGTGTTAGTGATTTGACTATGAATGGCGCAACAGATAATCGAAAATTTGGCAATAAATTTCCAATTTATGCGGTACATGGCTGGAGTGGGCATGGTGTGGCGCAAACCGTCCGTATAGGTAAAGCAATTGCAGATGATTTTTCAAGTAAGAATACCGATTACGCAATGCTCACCAAAATTCAGCACAACGATATTTTATTTGGTCGTTTATTGGCGCCGTTGGCGATTCCAATGTCAAAAGGTTGGTATGGTGTTACTGGAATGCTCAATCCTGGAAAAATGGTATCGTTTTAATATTCGTTTATCTTCATTTCTAATAAAAATGTCTCCACATTGTGAGACATTTTTTATGTTTCTTAAGCTTGAAATATGGGTGGTGTATATGTGACTTATTCGACTTCAATTTTCTCTATATATGAATAAATATAATATGTTAGGCTAAATAAAAAAGGATGAATTCCATGGATATTATACAAGTTAAAGATTTTTCAGCGGTAACGGGGTATACACAAGCTATTATGGCAATGGATGAGTGGGTGGATACACGACCTTACTTTTATATCATCAAAGAGCATTACTTGATTGATCAGGCTATTCGATTGGAATACATCATTATCCAATAAGCATATCTTTTGATAAGCTTGCGAATGAAAAAGTATGACCACGTTATGCAGTTCATACTTTCTTATTGACTAAGTTCTTTTTGTTTCAAATCATAGACATAATAATCTACATTATTTTGCTATCTTTGCCTTTTTACTTTATCAGAATTCAAATTATGAAAAAGATCTTACTTTTAGGTGCAATTGTGGCCTCATTGGCAGCGTGTTCAGCAACACCAAATAAAGATATGACCCCACCAAAAATTGGTATGGCAAACCCAGCAAGCAAATATTGCGTAGAGCAAGGCGGCCAGTTGGAAATTAAAAATGAAGCCAATGGTCAGGTTGGATACTGTAAGTTACCAAATGGTCAAGTAGTTGAAGAGTGGGAGTTGTTCCGCGCTAGTCAACCGAAATGTGTGGCTGATGAAGCGACAAAGTTAATTGGCCAGTCTGGATTAAGCGAAGATCAAATCAAACAAAAAACCAAGTCTGAGATTGTTCGCAGTGTTGGACCAAATCAACCTGTAACTATGGATTATCGTGAAAATCGTGTAACAGTAACAATTGATCCGCAGTCTAAGAAGATTATCCAAGCGACTTGTGGCTAATCGATAGAAATTATCTAAGCTCTCAATTAGATCAAATTTAATTGGGAGCTTTTTTATACAAGCTATCACTTCAGACTTGATAAATTGAAAAATGTACCCATCAATTAGTTTATTGAGTTTATTTTATTTGTTGTGTCAGGATTGATTCTTCAAGATTGCACAAGGTTTTAATTTTCGAGATTTGACATGAATCTACTTCTTATCGTGGTGTTTGGCACAATTGCCGAAGTTTTAGTTTGGATTGGCGTGGGTGACCTCGTTGGAAGTATGTGGTATGTCTTTTTCTGGTTCATTATCGCATTCTTTATTGGCTTGAATATGGTTCGTTCAAGTACATCGAGCATCATGCCTCAATTGCAGCAAATGCAGATGACAGGCCAACTGGGTGGTGATCCAGCGGTCACCAAGAAATTAGCGTTGGCGATGTCTGGTTTTCTATTGATGGTTCCCGGTTTAATTTCTGATGTATTGGCAGTGTTGGTTTTAATTGCACCTGTTCAAACGGCATTCCGTAATGCCTTGATGAAAACCATGGCCAAGCGTCAGCAAGCCATGATGGATAAAATGATGGGTGGTATGGGCGGTGGTGCAGCTGGTCAGAATCCATTTGCGGATCTAATGCGTCAAATGCAGGATATGCAAGACCAACAAGGTGGTGGTCAATATCGAGATTCAACCATTATTGATGGTGAAGCACGTGAAGTAAAACCTGACCAAAAGAAAATTGAGTTTAAAGACGTGAACTGATTCAGTTCAATGTAGATAAAAAGGCACACCAATAGCGTGTGCTTTTTTATGGCTTATCTTTTTGTTCTTGCGGATTCTGAGTTGGTTCTGGAGTAGCAGGCAGATCGGCTTCTTTGTTTTGTGGCTGATAGTGGCTTGGTTGAAGGGTTGTTATCTCATTTTCTGACTGTTTGTATTTACGACTGCGATTTGCTCGTTCTCGAAATCCACCTTTGTTAATTAATTCGGTCATGATGTATTCCACAGTTTCAAAAGATTATTTTATCAAATTATGTGAAAGATCAAAATAATATTAAGAACTTAAAGATTTGTTTAAAATCGAGATTCTAATCAAATTGTCATAAAAAATTGTTAATTTGAATGAATAGGTCAGAAAACGAGATTGAATTCTCGGTTTTTTTTTCATAGGATAAAAGTGCGACATTTAAAATTGTTGTAAAAAGAAAATAAAAAATAAGTGGTAGGAGGAATTAATGATGTTATATCAATATCATTGTGCATGTTGTGACAAGGTTGTTGCATCAACTGATAAAGAGTGTCCACATTGTGGTTCTCACCATATTCGTAGTCCGTATGGTCTATGGATGTTCTGTGTAGCGGCGTGTCTAGCCGTTGTCGTTGTTATTAAGCTTGCACATTTGTATACGCAACATCATCAAGAAGATCAGCCCGTTCAAAGCAATTCACTATTTGAGATGTTTAAGCAAGATAATACAGATTCTGCTAAATAATTTTGGGGTAAATAAAAAAGCTCGCATTTGCGAGCTTTTTTATAGAAGAGCAGTGTGGATTACAATCCAGCTGCATCTTTAAGGATTTCAACTTTATCTGTTTTTTCCCAAGTAAAGGCAGAGTCTGAACCTTCGCGGCCAAAGTGACCGTAAGCTGCAGTTTGCTTATACATCGGTTGAATCAGGTTGAGCATACGTGTGATGCCATATGGGCGTAAGTCAAAGTGTTCACGTACAAGTTGAATAATCAACTCATCTGATACTTTACCTGTATTGAACGTATTAATAGAGATCGATGTTGGCTCTGCAACACCGATTGCATAACTCACTTGGATTTCACATTTATCTGCTAAACCAGCGGCAACAATGTTTTTTGCCACGTAACGACCAGCATAAGCAGCAGAACGGTCAACTTTCGATGGATCTTTACCAGAGAAAGCACCACCACCATGACGTGCCATACCGCCATAAGTATCTACAATAATTTTACGACCTGTTAAACCACAGTCACCTACAGGGCCGCCAATTACAAACATACCTGTTGGGTTAATATGGAATTTAGTGCCTGCATGGAACATTTCAGCAGGGATGATCGGCTTAACAATCTCTTCAATAATCGCTTCTTTAAGCTGGATTTGAGAGATCTCAGGATCGTGCTGTGTTGATAATACAACTGCATCTAAACGAACAGGTTTGCCATTTTCATAGGCAAATGTCACTTGGCTTTTCGCATCTGGGCGTAACCAAGGTAATGTACCTGAACGGCGTAATTCTGCTTGACGCTCCATTAAACGGTGCGCATAAGAGATAGGAGCAGGCATGAGCACATCAGTCTCACGGCTTGCATAACCAAACATTAAACCTTGGTCGCCAGCACCTTGATCTTCTGGCTTTTGGCGGTCAACACCTTGTGCAATCTCTGGAGATTGTTTACCGATCATGTTGATGACGGCACAAGTTGAACCATCAAAACCTAAGTCTGAGTGGTGATAGCCAATACCATTTACGGTTTGACGTACAATCGCTTCAAAGTCCACATTTGCTGTTGTTGTGATTTCACCAGCAAGAACAACCGCACCTGTTTTTACTAATGTTTCACAAGCGACACGCGCATACGGGTCTTCTTTTAGGATTGCATCTAAAATTGCATCGCTAATTTGGTCAGCCATTTTGTCTGGATGACCTTCGCTTACAGATTCTGAAGTAAAAACAGCATACTCGCGCATGAACGTCCTATCATTGGTATTTTCAAAAAGACAGAGTATGTTACATCGACTTGACGCATAGGACTAGCACAAGCTGACTAAAAAGCATGAATTTATTTCATTTTCATTATGTTTTTATTGATATGTGTATCAGGGAAACTGATATTAATGTCCTTTTATATGAATAAATCTGTAATTTAGGGTCGAAATTGTTCGCCTCTAATTTACATTCTGTTTATCACATGAGCATTTACCCACAGAATGACAGATGAATCAGCGAAAAATAAGAAATATCGTGTATTGGACTTTACCCACTGGCGTTTTTTTAAGACAATAGTCGCATCTTTTGAAAGATGGTTTCTCATCTTCTCTCATCTTATTTGATTTAATCGGATTCTGACTTATGACAACCCCTTTAAATGAACGTCGTATTGCAAATGCAATTCGTGTCTTGGCAATGGATGCTGTGCAACAAGCAAACTCAGGGCATCCAGGTGCACCAATGGGGATGGCAGATATCGCTGATGTTGTTTGGCGTGAATTTTTAAATCATAACCCGACGAACCCACAATGGGCGAACCGCGACCGTTTCGTATTATCGAATGGCCATGGTTCAATGTTGCAATATGCATTATTGCATTTGACTGGTTATGAGTTATCTATTGAAGATTTAAAACAATTCCGTCAATTACATTCTAAAACACCAGGTCACCCAGAATATGGCTATGCGCCTGGTATTGAAACAACAACTGGCCCATTAGGTCAGGGTATTGCAAATGCAGTTGGTTTTGCATTAGCTGAAAAAACTTTAGCAGCGCAGTTCAACAAAGACGGTTTAAATGTTGTTGATCATTTCACTTACTGTTTCTTAGGTGATGGCTGCTTGATGGAAGGTATTTCTCACGAAGTATGTTCACTTGCAGGTACTTTGGGTCTAGGTAAGTTGATTGCCTACTACGACGACAATGGTATTTCGATTGATGGTGAAGTTGAAGGTTGGTTCAGTGATGATACTGAACAACGCTTTAAAGCTTATGGTTGGCAAGTCCTTCGTGTAGACGGTCATGATGCTGATGCAATCCGTCAAGCGACTGTGGAAGCGAAAGCTGAAACCAATAAACCAACCATCATCATCTGTAAAACGATTATTGGTTTAGGTTCACCAAATAAACAAGGTAAAGAAGATTGCCACGGTGCGCCATTGGGTAAAGACGAAATCGTTTTAACCCGTGAAGCATTAGGCTGGAAAGAAGATTCATTTGTTATCCCTGAAGATGTTTATACAGCTTGGGATGCAAAAGCAAAAGGTCAAACGTCTGAAGCAGCTTGGAATGAATTATTTGCTCAATACCAAGCAAAATATCCAACTGAAGCAGCTGAATTATTGCGCCGTATCAATGGTGATTTACCTGCTGAATTTGCTGCACAAGCAGATGCATTTATTGCTGAAACCAATGCAAAAGCAGAAACAATTGCAACACGTAAAGCAAGCCAAAATACTTTACAGGCATTCGGTCCATTACTTCCTGAATTATTAGGTGGTTCTGCTGACTTAGCGGGTTCTAACTTAACACTTTGGAAAGGTTGCCAAGGCGTACAAGAAAACCCAGCGGGTAACTACGTGTATTACGGCGTTCGCGAATTCGGTATGACTGCAATTGCGAACGGTGTGGCTTTACACGGTGGTTTCGTTCCTTACGTTGCAACATTCTTGATGTTTATGGAATATGCACGTAATGCAGTACGTATGTCTGCATTAATGAAGCAACGTGTGATTCATGTTTATACACATGACTCGATCGGTTTAGGTGAAGATGGTCCTACGCACCAACCAATCGAACAAATTGCATCATTACGTGGTACACCAAACTTAAATACTTGGCGTCCATGTGACACAGTTGAAGCAGCTATTTCTTGGAAATCTGCGCTACAACGTAAAGATGGTCCATCTGCACTTATTTTCTCTCGTCAAAACTTACCATTCCAAGCACGTAATGAAGCTCAAATTCAAAATGCTGCAAAAGGTGGCTATGTACTTGCTGAAGAGAAAGGCGAGTTAAAAGCAATCATCATTGCAACAGGTTCAGAAGTTTCATTGGCAATGGAAGCATATGCACAACTTGAAGGTGTGCGTGTAGTGTCTATGCCATGTGCTGAAGAGTTTATGAAGCAAGATGCTGCATATCGTGAAGCTATATTACCTGCACATATTCGTGCACGTGTAGCGGTTGAAGCAGCTCATGTGGATTACTGGTGGAAGTTTGTTGGTTTAGACGGCAAAGTGATCGGTATGACCACTTACGGCGAATCTGCACCAGCGAAAGACCTGTTCCAATTCTTCGGTATTACTACTGAAGCGGTTGTTGCTGCGGTTAAAGAATTGACTGCTTAATCAAATTAAGTGGTATAAAAAAGCGCTCTGATTTGAGCGCTTTTTTACGTATGTAAATTGAGCATCTCAAATCAATGTTGATATATACTTAAAAAATTATTAAAGATTTTCTTATTCAATAGGTTAAATAACAACGATTATGACTTATATACCACCACATTTATTTTCAATAATTTGTCGAATCGCTGCTAACCAGACTTATTATTTTGAGAGTGATGACTGGCGTTTAAAACTTAGAGAAGCTTTATTCGAACAAAGTACCATGGCTGATCTCGATATAGGTTTTGATACAGAAATTCTTTGCACAGAAGATCCAAAACAAAATCTATGTAAATATCAATTATTTAAATATACAGACAGTTTAATTCAAAGTTTAAACGAAATCGAAAATTTATCCACTTGGCGATTATTTGGAATTGATTGTATTGATGAGTATGAAACACGGTTTTTGAAGATGGCAAGCTTGGATATGGTTCATAATTTTGAAAAACCAGAGTTTTTTCCGCAGTATAAGACCAAAATTATAGAACTGGTTAACATGCTCATAACCAATAAATGTGGTTATGAGTTAAGAAGTATCGACGAAAAATATATTAAATTGGACCAGAAACAGGGGCTTTTCTACTGCCCAGATGACAAAAGTGAAGTGAATTGGTATGACTTAATTTATATGATTATAAGCCCAGAAGCAAAAAAGATCATTCCTCAGCCTCAGCATATGTTGGAAGAATTTGACTCTCAGGAACTGAATTGTCAGTTCAAGATTAATTTTTTATAAATATGGTCTTTAACATAAAGACCATATTTATATTACTCATCCGATACTTAATTCACTCTGAATCGAAATATTTGATGTTAATAACTTATGAATCGGGCAGCTTTCTGCGACTTTTAATAAACGCTTATGCTGATCCTCGGTAAATTCACCTTTTAAGATAATTTTACGTTCAATATTGTTGTGTCCTGATTCCGGTTCACCATTGGGATTTAAGGCTAAATCAACCTGAACATGATCAAGCTTAATCCCTTTGTGATTGGCGTACATTTCTAAAGTAATAGTAGTACAGGCACCTAAAGCTGAAAGCAAAAGCTGAACTGGGTTAGGTGCAGTATCTTGACCGCCTTTATCGGTAGGCTCATCTGCATACCATGTATGGCCAGCAGGATCCGTCAATGTAACGCGATAAGGTGTTGTTGTACTGAGTGCTTGTGCTGTATGTGTCATGTTTTACCTTGTTGTTTATCGTGAAGTATCTAAATCAAAATATACCGATTGATCATGTGATCTTGCCGATCAATTGTCCAGTATCGAATGGTCTTATGATATTGATTTTTGATAAGTGCTGTAACGCTTTTATTGTTGCACTGGTGAAACATATCGTTTTATAAAGACTAGTGAATAAAAATACTTGATCTATACACTAATCACTATATCAAACAAGGATACGAAAAATGCAATTTAAAACATTAAGCCTCGGTTTAGCAGTCGCTTTAGCTAGTTCGGTAGCATTGGCTGCGCCAGTCGACTATAAAATTGACCCAACGCATACTGCAACAGTATTCAGCTGGAATCACTTTGGTTTCTCTACACCAAGTGCAAATTTCACTGATATTCAAGGGACAATTAAAGTTGATAATGCAAAACCTGCAAATTCATCTGTGGAAGTGACGATTCCTTTAAGCAGTGTAAATACTAATGTTACTGCTTTAGACAAAGAGTTCCAAGAAGAAGCTTGGTTTAATGCTGCGAAATATCCAAACATTACTTTTAAAAGTACCAAAGTAGAAACTAAAGACAAGAAGCACTTTAAAATTACAGGCGATTTAACGGTTAAAGGCGTGACTAAACCAGTGGTGTTGGATGCTGTGCTGAATAAACAAGGTGAGCACCCAATGGCGAAAGTACCTGCAATTGGTTTTAATGCAACAACCAGCTTTGATCGTTCAGCATTTGGTATTGGCAACTACGTACCAAATGTTGGTGATAAGATCACTGTGAATATTACAACTGAAGCAACTGCTGCGAAGTAATATTACATTGAATAAAAAGCCTAGATCATCATCTAGGCTTTTTAATATCAGTTTTCTGGTATAAATAATTAAGATACTAATATTAGATTTAAATAAGAATACTAATAAGTAAATCCTTGAAAAATTAGCTATGTTTTATTTTGGATCTACGTTTGGATTGGTAGATATAGCGAATGGAATCGACGACTTCTCCGACAAAAATACATTCTTCATCTAAGGGAATGATGTTGGGCTTGAATTCCGGATTTAGTGCTTGTAAGTATCGTGAATTATCGGTTTCGATAACAAGGCGCTTAAATGTCGCATCTTCATGTTTTCTCACCACAATCATGTCACCCGATTGCATATCGCTATATTGCACAGTAGGGTCAACTAAAATGTAATCACCTTCATGAAAGACAGGATAATTACTTAAACCTTGTACCTTTAAATAAAAGCAGTCATCACAATCATCGGGTAGTGGCAGCCATTCCTCAATCTGTGTGATATCAACCGATTCAACATTGGTAAACACACCAGCTTGCACCCAAGACAATACGGGCGCCATATTGGCCTTTACCGGGGTGATGTTCAAAATATCATCATGACCTGATTCTTTTGGCGTAGCACTGCCGAGACCTGTTTGCAGCCAATAGGCATCTACACCTAGAAAATTAGCAATCGAAGGCAAATGTGATGATGAGCTTACCAGCCCTGTTTCAAGCTGGCTAAGTGCAGATTGGGTAATGCCAACAGCAGCAACCACATCTTTTTGAGACTTCTTGGCTTTTTTTCTTGCTTCTTTGAGCCGATCTTTAAGCATTTTAATGCACCTTAAATCAATGAATTAAGAATATTAGCAAGCTAATGTGAAGTCAAATTAGTATTCTTATTGAATTAATATTAGTTTGCTAATATAATTGGTCTGTCGATTAGGTTAAATGCTAGAGGTGCGGTATGAACAAGTCAATCAACCCAAATATGCATATTAAGCAGAACTTAAATGCAGAAATTGAAGCATGGCTGGCTCAAGGTAATGCAATCACAACAATCCAAAATAGCTATGAACAAAGATTGAAAGCAAGACCAAGCCATGTTGTAAAATTTGTATCTCAAGAAAAAACACAAAAAGAATTAAAGCGACTCGAAAGAATTGCGAATCAGGCCACAGAAGATCAGATCCATATGTTCAGTACTTGGTTGGATGAGCAAAAGGGGCGAGCTAAAGCTTTAGTGAACGTTCTAGGCTGTGCTCATAGTTATATTTCTCAAATCAAAAGTGCAACCAGACCTTGTACTAAAACACGGTTTGAAGAAATTCATCAGGCAATGAATATTGTTGAAGCGAGAGAAAAGTATCACTAACCGCAACAAATACAATGATCGCTAAATCACAAAATATATAATCAGTAAGAGGTGACGTTATGAATGCAAATGTAGCAAAGTTTGAAAAATTTGAATGGTTAATGCAGGGGCTAAGCTTGCGTTCGCCAAATTTCGAGCCTTTTGTGCGTGGTACAGGCGAGAGAACATTGAGTTACGAAGATCGTTTAGGTGCAATTGCATCAATGTCTACACCACTGGCAAAGTCGGTCACGGCATTGATTGTGTTCGAACATAAAAGCAAGCAAGACTATGACGATGTCCGTCAGCATTTGGCTAAAGTATTTATTGAACAAGCAGTACGAGATAAAAAACGAGAGCCAGAACGTATTGCGATGTACCATTTGGCGGGATTGATAGCACGGATGGTATTAGATTTTGTGTTAGATCCTGATTTAGAGGAAAACTATACAGCCAAGGGGCGTCTTGCTTATGCAGGTATTAGTCGCCATCAGATGAATGTTGATAGTTATAGAAAGACATGGAAGGGTTATGAAAGCTTAATGATTCAGACGATTGAAACGGCTATCCTTGAGGCTGAGACTACGATTGAACAATATCGAAAAAATACTTACAAAAATATGCACGCATAGGGATTCCATTATTTCGGAAACTAGGCTATAGTTTTTATATACTGGTCGTATTACATTTGACTTCGACCAAAAGTAAAAAGCTCGCATCTCGCGGGCTTTTTTATTGCCTAAAACTCGGTATCCGTCAGGAGCCGAGTTTTTTTATATCCGTAGAAATGCAATCGTCCATTTTAACTTTATTAAGTGGATGCTTTAAAAGCCAATAAATAACTCAAGGTGATTAAAATGAATTGTGTCAATCATATGATGTTGGGTTCTTTTTCAATTAAACACTTAGACATTCTTTCTTATGCAGACATTGTACCTGCCGTCATGCGAACCACAGCTGACCTAGTAGGTATGACTTATATACACGGAAATAATCAATTAGGTTCTATAAAAATAAGAGAAGTGGTCGATGGATCTTTAGCTATTTCAGCTTATTTTCAAGCACAAAAAGGTCGATTTTCATTTACCCATTCAAATACTACTAACCAGTCAGTTGTGATTTTGGGTGTGGATTATGA
Organism: Acinetobacter genomosp. 15BJ; assembly: GCF_000400715.1. Lineage (GTDB taxonomy): Bacteria > Pseudomonadota > Gammaproteobacteria > Pseudomonadales > Moraxellaceae > Acinetobacter. The sequence continues at coordinate 586,069 of NZ_KE007347.1, forward strand.
GCCTAAAAATAAAGTAACAGTGAACAATATTGAGCAGGGCTTTGTTATTTATAGTCACTTTGACGCTGGTAAATTCGTGGTGGTATTGGGTGATTTTAATAGCTTAAATAATGTCACTTACACCCAAGATAATCCATCTGAAAACCCAATTGTGACTTTTGAAATTACCAGTTCTCAATCGATGAATGTTTATATTGATTATGAGTTTGTCGGAGCATGGCATTCAAGTAATGCATTGAAATTGCCAAAGTATTATCAAGTCGTTGCACAGGAGGGTTTAACTCAGCTTGATTTTGATTTGCGTGAAGCCTATGCCAGTTTGGATTATAAAATGCCCGCTGAACTTGAAGATGGCGTCTATTACCACTTAACCAGTCATGGTGAAATCTTGGGTTCAGAAGTCAAGGTCGGGGACTTTGTGCAGTTCCATGATCAGCAAAGTTGGATGATGCATTATCCACAATCTGTCTAAATTAAATTTTTTCAAGAACCATGGGAGTGATGATGGTTGGAAACTGAAAGATCAATCTACTCAAACCAGGCCTTATCTTTAAACAAGTTGAGGCCTTTTTATTTATGGAGGACAAAATGACAGAGGTTGTTTCAGCGGGTGCAGGGATTGCAGCCGTGATTAAATCGTATGGAGTATTTTTTATTGTCTTCATGGCACTGAGCTTTATGTTTTTGGCTTGGATGGTTGTGATTATGACTCGACTACCCAAGTCTCGACGTGAATGGGTGGTTTCACTCATTTCAACCGCAGTCGGCAGTATTGCGGGTGGTGCTTTTGTGATCCAGCATTTTGGCTTGCAAGCATGGAGTGAAAATGCTTATGGCGCATTCGCATTAGGCGGTTTGTATTTTCTGTGTGGATTACCCGTTTGGGCGATTATCCGCTGGAGCTTTAACTATATTAATGCCAGAGAAAATTCAACCATTTTAGATGTAGCAAAAGAGGTGAAAGACTTTAAAGACAAATTTTAAATAATAGATTCAATCCAATGCCGCCTTCGGGCGGTTTTTTATTATAAAAAGGAAAATGACATGACAATAACACAAGACGGTTTCGATATTTTACGCAAAAAATTTGGCAAGTTGAGTCAATCTCAAGTCGATGGCATCAACTTCCTCATTTCTTTACTGGGCGAAGATAAGACGATTATCCCCACTCAAGCTGCTTATATCTTGGCAACGGCTTGGCATGAAACGGCTAAAACCATGCAACCAGTGATTGAATATGGTTCAGAAAAATATCTAAAGTCTAAGCAATATTATCCCTATATCGGCTATGGCTATGTGCAACTGACCTGGTTGGCAAACTATAAGCGAATGGGAGATTACTTAAAAATTGATTTAGTGAAAAATCCAAAGCTTGCTTTACAAGCAGATATTGCAGCCCGTGTCATGATTGTCGGTATGAAAAAAGGCATGTTCACAGGTAAAAAACTCGCGGATTACATCAATCAGGATGGAAAAGATTATATCAATGCGCGACGAATTATAAATGGAACGGATAAAGCAGAGTTGATTGCAGGCTATGCAGAGATATTTGAAAAAGCTTTGAAATTGTCAAAGGAAATCAACTTTGCTTAATTGATTATTTTTCTTATAAAAAAATTTTAATTAAAATTAGAGGTTAATAATATGATAACAGACACAGAGGTTACAACATGGGTAGGCCGTACCCAAGAAAGTAAGAATAAAGACATAATTCATTCTAAAGATTATGGTTTGTTGGGAGACGGTTCAGATGAGACTTTAAAACTACATGCTTTGTTGCAGAATACTAATAGTTTAATTGTATTTGAGAAAAATAAAACCTATTGTTTTAAAGGAAGTCTTACGCTTAAAGGTAATACAATTTTATTTAATTCATCGAAGTTGTTGAATCTAGAAGCACATCAAGATTGGTCAGTTTTAGTTTATGCAAATACATATATTATTGATGGTATAAATTTAACGATTCAAAGTGGCCATGGTTTAAGAATCCTTGAATCAAATGTAAAATGTGAATCTATATTTATAGAATCTTTAAATGAATCATTAAATATAGGGTGTATGCTTAGTTCAAACCTAACGAATTCTTTTGTTTCAAATATAGAGATTGGATCAATTTATACTAAAAACTTTAGTTCACATATCTTAATATATAAAGTCTTAAAATCTAAGATTGATATCGTATGGATGAATAACTATGTTACAGGATTATATTTTCGAGACTGTCAAGATAGTAAATTTGGGTATATTTATGCCCGAGGTCTGATGACAAGTGGCATTGGCAGTGCTGGTCAAAATGGAGTTCTGCTAGAATCGACATTAGATAATAATGCAACTAAAAACTTATCCTTTAATGTTATCGATATTGAGGATTCAGCTGAGCATGGTATTCGTTTTGGTGGAGTTTATGCAATTGATAATGTTCATATGAATTATATTAAAACAAGAAATACAGGAGCAGGTTCAGCAGCAACAGGTGGTGGAGGCCTAAAAATACTTGGCGGTAATCGGACAGGAGCTTTTAACTATCATACTAATATTAGTATCGGTACTTTAATTAATGAAGACTGTTCAACGACAAAAGGGTTAAATAATTTTGCAGCATTAATTATTTCACATGTTAAGCATATTCATATCAATAAACATATTGTTAGTGCTGTACATAGTACATATAGTGCAAAATGAGGAATTCACTTAGCTTCATGTGAGGATGTTACTATTGGATCACAAAGTTACGATAAACTAGAGGGAAATGCAGTTCTATTTTATACGAATGAAGATCCTATGATGTCTGAACTTGATACGATCAAGAATATTAGACTATCTGATTTACAGCATGATGGTACACAGTCGAATCAGACAGCGGCTGTAATATTTTTTTCAGGTCAAGCTGTTAAAGTGAGTGATGTGCATATAGTTGCAAGAAATATAAAGCATAACTTTGTAGCTTATTCAACGAGTGTAACTTCAGGTCGTTATGAAAACATAAATATTGATGTAGAGTTTAAAGCCATTATAGCTACTGAGAATTTATTACCACCTTTACGTTTATCTCAAAACTCTGGTGAGTTTGTCGTTAATGTCACCGGTCCTTTTTTTGGTACGTTTGGACCAACGGCATCAAATGGTAGTAAATGGATTGATACAAAGAATGATACGTATTTTTTAAGAAAAGCTGGGGCTTGGTGTCAATTTTTGCTTTAAGCTGCTACGTTGAAGGCATTATTATTGTGGCTAATTAAATCAGGCAAAACTCACGCTGAATCAGCGTGAGTCCTTAGTTAGACTTCCTTACTCAGTCGCATTAAATGCATCACTATAAACCACTTCACCTGTTGGTACATATTCAGTAAAAGGCAAGATCTGGAAATATTCGGCAGGGACGCCTGCTAATACCAGTCTTGAGTCTGCTTTAAAACCGAATCGACCATAGTATTCTGGCTCACCTAATAAAACACAACCCACAGCATCCAAATCTTTAAGCGCTTCGATACCAGCATACATCAGTTTAGAACCTACTCCTTGACCTTGATATTCTGGGAGTACCGAGATCGGACCAAGTCCATACCAACCTGTTGTTGTACCATCAGAAATCTGTACGGGCGAAAAGGCAATATGACCAATAATCTTATTGTTACAAGCCGCGACTAGGGAAAGCGTAAGCTGATTGGAATTACGTAGTGCATTCACAATAAATTGCTCGGTATGGCTTGAATGTTGTTCTGTCGCAAAAGCGGCTTTGGTTAAATTAAAAATACGCTCAATGTCGGATGGATTTTCATCGCGAATATGTATATTCATCTTAATTCTCTCTTGCGTTTCCTCATCTAAAATTGCTCGAATTTGTTTGAGTAACGGAGAGTCATTTGTATATTTTTCTCCATAACTTAAGTTAAATTCATAATCAAAATCAGGTGAGTTGATTCCTTGATTGTGTTGAAGGATGGTTTCTAACTTATCTAATGCCTTAACGATTTTTGCTTCTGGTGTTGTTGCATCTTCATATTCTTGCCAAAGTGATCGAATCAACATTTGAGGTTGATCATCTAAACATTCGGTTAATTGATAAAGATCCTGTTTTTCCTGCTGATTCTTAGCTGGAAACTGATCTTTCAGAATGGCTGGAATATCCCCATGAATGGCTTCGCCAAGATCATGAATTAAACATATTTTCAGTAACTTCTCAAAATCAATGTCTTTAAATTGATCTGCAAAAATCACCGCCATTAAGCATAAACGCCAGCTGTGTTCTGCGGTACTTTCCTGACGGCCATTTGATGTATGTGAAAAGCGAGTCACGTTTTTTAATTTTTCCGCTTCACGTAAAAATGTTAAGCGATTTTGAATTACGTTTAGTTCCATTTTCTTTCTCAAAAATAAACCATATGTAATTTGGATAGACCTGATTGATCCAACAGTAGGATAGACAATCGTTAACAATCATGGGTTTATCCAAACCTATGATTGTTAACGATTGTCTAACTGAGGGCGTACAGATCTAAGCCCATGTAGATTAATTTGATAGGGCTGCCCATTACAGGATTTGATTAGTTTTTTCTTTCTTAGCTTATTAAAAACTTCGAGGTTGCAATCAGACAGCAAGAAACCTTCTCGGCTATAGCATTCTACAGCGATGGTTTGACCAGCATTATTGCGAAGTTTTACGATTTTTCCGCCTTTAGCCAAGACGTGAAGTGTCCGTTGTTCGGACTTAGATAAGTTCATGTTGTTATCCAGATATAAGTAATCAGAAGCAAAGTTAGGCTTGAAGCCAAAAAATTCGCGAAGATAACCAATTTCAATATGTGATTGAAATGTAGTTACCAGATTACTGCTATCTCCAACATAAAACCCTCAATATGGATGGGATACGATGTGTATCGCTAGAAATACTAAAGCAAGATAAATTAAAAAGCAATAATTGCGTTAAAAATAACATTTTGACGCAGAGTCAAGTCTTATTTTTTCGGTCGTTTTTCTTTGAGTCGCAAGTAGGCCGGTACAGATTTCTTTGCTTGCCGACGTAGCATAACTTTAATGTATAACACGATGGCAAAACATGCGGTGGCAACGGTGAGCATCAGGCTGTTCATATAGCTCATGACTGAGCTAACGTAGCCTATGGTTGCTAGACGACGCTGCATACGTTCAACTTGTGTACTTGATTCAATCCCAGTGATTGCCCATGTGCATAAATGCTCGCAGTTATTAATAATGAGGTGGTAGTGATTTTCATGCATGCGTGAGCGCATACGCCGTACAACAGCTTTGGCTTTGTAGCGTGGGGATTGATAATGTCTCGTATAAATTGGTTTACCACGGGCAAAACGCTGGATAGACGTCATTTCAATCGGATGCTTTTTAAAAATATGAGCAAACCCAGAATAATGAATAACCCGTCCACGACCTGCATAGATACCATGATGGCTATAGCCAAAGTTTTTTACGATGAGGTGAGCGCCAATTGAATAGCGTGGGTGTTTTTGCTGCATGTCGATACTATGATGTTTACACTGGTATTTTAGTGAAAAAATGTGAATCAATCGAGCCTATTTGCAGCACCAAGTTCATGATTATGTGTGGCGTTTGTATCTGCTATTTTTGCGGTATGCCTTGCTATGGGACAATGACGCAAATCTATGCTTAAACTTCGTATTTATGATGAAAAAATGGTTTTTCCTAACATCTGCATTTTTAGCGAGCTCGGCTGTGCATGCGATGCAGCATGAAACCTTGCAATTGAATCAGCAGAAATATGATGTGATTAAAGTCGAGCATCTAAATCAGTTGCAACTATTTTTAAAGCAACCTCAGAGCAATCGTTATTATCAGAAGTTTGCAGCTATCCAAAAAGCGCTACCTGCTTGTGAGAAACTCAATTTTGCAATGAATGCGGGAATGTATCATGCTGATTTTCAACCCGTGGGTTTGTATATCGAAAATGGCAAGGAGCTAGCTAAGCTTAATGTCGCGAAGGGCTTTGGTAATTTCTTTATGCAGCCCAATGGCGTAGTTGCTTGGAATGATCATCATGCTGTGATTAAAACCACTGCTGATTATAAGCATGATCAATTTAAAGCTGAGTTTGCAACGCAGTCAGGACCAATGTTGGTCTATCAAGGTAAAATCAACAGCCAGTTTCTCGCTGACTCGAATTCATTAAAAATTAGAAATGGGGTTGGGGTTAAAGCTAATCAGTTATATTTTGTGATTTCACAGCAACGTGTCAGTTTTTATCAATTTGCCCAGTTTTTTAAGCAGCAGTTGAAAATAGACAATGCATTGTATTTAGATGGTTCAATTTCCAGTGTGTATTCAGCACAAACCAAACGCCATGATAAAACTTTTAATTTAGGGCCAATTGTCGCAGAAGTGAATAGAGAGAAGTGCATATAATGCTGATGACCCTAATCTCTTAATAAAAAGAGATCAGGGGTGAGCTTATTTTTATTGGATTGGTGGCTTGATCATCGCAAGTAATTCTTTGCGGCTGTAACCTCGAGAAATCAGTACTTTCTTAATGCCTTTAATGACATCTTCATCTGTTGCTTTAACTAAAGCATCCAACAGTTGTTCATTGGTTTTGCATGAACAATCATTTTCAACGCAAGAAGTTTGGTTCTTGTGTTCGTTATATTGTTCATCTGCATTGAACAGTTTTTGCCAAAAACTCATAGAGCCTTCATATACAACCTAACATAGCTCGAAATATAGCCGCTTTAAAATAAAATACAAGTCAGCTTAAGTGATAAAAGCAGCAGTTAAACTTCAATTTTTTCGATTAGCCTTTTAAAATTTAACGAAATTATGACATTTGAATGACTTGACCTTTGAAAAATATCATTTTTTTATAAATATACTTTGAGCAAAAATAAAGGGTTACTCGAACCCTTTATAAATTACTGTTACGTTGAAATAATTTGTTTAAATCTTTTCAAGCAAAACACCTGATTCCACATGATGGGTAAAAGGGAATTGATCGAACATTGCAAACTTCACAATTCGATGGGTTTGGCTAAGTGTTTTTAAGTTGTCATGTAGGGTATCTGGGTTACATGAAATATAGAGAATACGTTCAAAACCTTGTAATAGTTTGAGCGTTTCATCATCGATGCCTGCACGCGGTGGATCAACAAAAACCGTGTCAAAATCGTAGCTTTGCATGTCGATTTCAGCTTCTTGTAAACGCCTAAATTCACGTTCACCTTGATATGCCTGAGTAAACTCTTCGGCAGATAAACGTGCCACCTGAATATTCTCAATCTGGTTTTGCTCAATGTTCCATTGCGCTGCGTAGACTGAAGATTTAGCAAGTTCAGTTGCGAGAACACGCTTAAATTTCAAAGAGAGTGGCAAAGTAAAGTTACCGTTACCACAATACAATTCTAAAAGGTCTTTTTCGGACTTTTGTGCAGCATCACAAGCCCACTCCAACATATGTTGACACACTTGCGCATTAGGCTGGGTAAAGCTGCTTTCAATTTGTTTGTATTTAAACGTGCGACCTTGAACATTAAGTTGTTCAACCACGTAGTCATCGCCAATAATCACTTTCTGGCCACGGCTACGTCCCATGATTTTAATATTCAGTTTTTCAGCTAGTGCTTTAGCCGCTGTTTCCCATTCAGCATCTAATTTACGGTGGTAAATCAGGGTGACCAACATCTCTCCACTTAAGGTTGAGAGAAAGTCTGCTTCAAAAACACGTTGCGATAAAATAGGAACTGCTTTTAATTCATCTAATAGACGTGGCATCAAGTCATTGATGCTTTGATCCGCAATCGGAAACGCATCCACGCGGATAACTTCTTTTTGTTTTCCATCTCCAGCACGTTCAAACATGGCATAGAACAAATCATCTTCGGTATGCCAGATACGAAATTCTGCACGCATACGGAAATGTTGTTCAGGCGATTGAAACACTTCTAAAGCAGGTGGATTGAACGATGCAAACTGTGTGGTAATACGTTCAACTTTCTCTTGAAGTTGCTGTTGGTAAGATACGGTCATAAAAAAGAAAACTACAGGTGAAATCTAAACGGGAATGGTATCAAAAAAGCGCGCTAAGGTGCAGGAAATTATGATATTCACTTATTTATATGCTTAGCCTAAGGCGAGTACAGATTGGATAAAGTCTGCTTTAATTTGCCGATATTGGTCTTGAGATAAGCCAACACATCTTTGTTTGAGCTGATTATATTGCTGGGTCAGGCTGGGTGAGTTTCTTAATCGATCCCGAAAGGTGATGAAATTGCAAAATTCTGAACCTGTCACCACGATTTGCAATGCCACATTATGTTGTTTTGATTCCAGCATACAAAGTTCATGAGTACGTAGTGTATCAAGTTTTTCTTTAAAATTAAGCTGTTGTAATTTTTCAATTGAATCTAAAGATTGATGGGCGGGTACTTCAATATAAATATCTAGGTCACCTTTTGAAATTGCATTGGGAATGGCGGATGAACCAATATGCTCAATAATGGCATAAGGAACAAGCTGCTGGATCTTATTTTTATAATCCTCAAAAAGCTGAGCGCAGTTGGGTTGATATTCAGGAGCCGAGAAAAAATGCATCTAAATGGTCTCATTTTTATAATAGGAATAAGGTGATCTAAAAAATAATAAAAAACCCGAACCATGTAAACATGATTCGGGCTAGGATGAGGAACGTTTGAAGTTCCGCAAGAGACGGAAAATTAGTCTTCAGATAAAGTCATTAAACTCGCATTACCACCTGCAGCAGCAGTGTTTACGCTAATTGCTCGTTCAATGACTAGGCGTTCTAAAGGAATTTGTTCATTTGCTTGTAACTGGGTAATCCCGACAATCGCACCTGAACGATTCGCAACTTTAGTTTGCAAGTCTTGCAACTGTTCAACAGAACCGTGATGAAGCACTGCATCAAACGCATCTTTTTCAACACTTGAAATCACAGTGATTGCATCTAAAACATCTTTTGGTAAAGACGCTTTGTGTTTTACTAAGAACACATTATCTTTCAACACAGCCGCAGTACTGCTGACGGAGAAAATTGCAAGTAATTGTTGAAGCTGGCTTGCTTCATCATTCGCAATCGAAAGCACACGATGACGAGGCAAGATAATGTATTGGTTGCTTTCACCAGTAGGGCCTTGCAACTCGTAGAACTTACCTACACCAAATGCTGGAATCGTTGGAATTGCTTGAGGCATATTTTGGTTTGCCCAAGCCAATAAGCTTTGATAAGCAACATTTGATACTGCATCAAAGTTAGAGATTTCAGCTTTCACCGCAAATGGGGTTGCCAATACTTTCTCTGAACAATGCTCCATCAAACGGTACATATAAAGCGGACCACCCGCTTTAGGACCAGTACCCGATAAGCCTTCACCACCAAATGGTTGCACGCCTACAACTGCACCCACGATGTTGCGGTTGATATATAAGTTACCCACCTCAGCACGTTGGATCACTGTATTAATGGTTTCATCAATACGTGTGTGTAGACCCATGGTTAAGCCATAGCCTTTAGCATTGATACGATCGATCAATTGCTCAAGCTCACCATATTTATAAGTGATGATGTGCAATACAGGACCAAAGACTTCACGTTCTAGGTCGTCAAGGTTTGGTAATTCAATCGCTGTTGGCGGAACAAATGTACCTTGTGCAAGCGCTTGTTGGCTTACCGCATCGTTAAACATCAATTGATGAACAGGGTAGCCCTTAGATTTCATCTTTTGAATATGCGTATCGATGGTTTGTTTTGCTTCAGTATCAATTACAGGACCAATGTCAGTTTTTAAGATTGCAGGGTTGCCTACGATCAACTGTTGCATTGCGCCTTTCAACATTTTGATGACTGTTGCAGCGCTGTCTTCTTGCACACATAAGATACGAAGTGCAGAACAACGTTGACCCGCACTGTCAAATGCAGAGCTGACGACATCGAGAACCACTTGTTCAGTTAGCGCAGAAGAATCTACGATCATCGCGTTTTGACCACCCGTTTCCGCGATTAACGGAATTGGTTGACCGTTTGGAGACAAGCGTTTTGCGACAGTCTTTTGCAAAATTTTTGCAACTTCAGTCGAACCAGTAAACATGATGCCTTGAACGCGATCATCTTGGCTCAATTGCGCACCAACGGTTTCACCACGACCAGGAAGAAGTTGAACAACGCCATGTGGCACGCCAGCTTCCCAAAGCATTTGAACCGCTTGTGCTGCAATCAATGGTGTTTGTTCAGCAGGTTTGGCAATCACACAGTTTCCACTGACCAATGCTGCTGCAATCTGACCAGAGAAAATCGCAAGAGGGAAGTTCCATGGGCTAATACACAATACGGTACCCAGTGGCTTTACTTGTGCATTTGCAGGCAAGTTTTCGATTTGTGTCGCGTAGTAACGCAAGAAATCGACGGCTTCACGAACTTCTGCAATCGCATTGGCATAGGTTTTACCACTTTCACGGCAAAGTAATACCATCAACTCTTGAATGCGAGCTTCCATCAAATCTGCAGCGCGTTTTAAGCAAGCTGCACGTTCTGCTTTATCTGTCGCAGCCCAGCTTTGTTGTGCTTGTACTGCTGCTTCAAGTGCAAGTTGTACATCCGCACTAGTTGCTTCATTGACATAGCCTACAACTTCACTGTTCTGTGCAGGGTTTGTAATTGCAAGTGCATTACTTTCATCATGAACTGTCGATTCAAAACCAAGCAATGGTGTACTTTTCCACACGTGGTTACGAAGTTTTTGTGCAGTTGCATCTAAGTCTGTTAATGGTTGATCGTTATTTAGATCAAAGCCATTTGAGTTGGGGTGTAATGGATAAAGGTCATGCGGAAGTGGAATCGCAGGGTGTTTTAAGCCAAGCTGACCTTCGTCTTTCGCAGAAGTTTGAATATCTTTGATTGGAGACTGAATCAAGTCTTCAACTTTTAATGTTTTATCAGCAATACGGTTTACGAATGAGGTGTTTGCACCATTTTCAAGTAAACGACGGACTAAATAAGCCAATAAAGTTTCATGGTTACCCACAGGTGCGTAAACACGACATGGTACGCCTAACTTGCCATCTTCTTTAGATCCAACCACTTGTTCGTACAATGGTTCGCCCATACCGTGCAAGCATTGGAATTCATATTGACCTGGGTAATATTTGCTTGGATCAGCCAAAGTATAGATTGTTGCAAGTGATTGCGCATTGTGTGTTGCAAATTGCGGATAGACTTGATCTGGTGCAGCAAGAAGTTTCTTCGCACAAGCAATGTATGACAAGTCAGTGTGAACTTTACGAGTAAACACAGGGTAGTCAGTCATACCATCAATTTGCGCTTTCTTGATTTCGCTATCCCAATACGCACCTTTCACCAAACGGATCATGAGACGTTTGTTACTGCGTTTTGCAAGATCAACGATATAATCAACAACGTAGAAACAACGTTTTTGATAAGCCTGAATAACGAAGCCAATACCTTTCCAGTCCGCAAGCTTTGGCTCGAAACATAAACGCTCAAGCAACTCGAGGGAAATTTCTAAACGTTCAGATTCTTCAGCATCGATGTTTAAACCGATGTCATATTGTTTTGCCAAGCACGCGAGTTCGAAGACTTTGTTGTAAAGTTCGTGATGAACACGATCAATTTGTGCACGTTGATAGCGTGGGTGTAAAGCAGATAGCTTGATTGAAATACCAGGGCCATCATAAACACCACGACCATTTGATGCTTTACCAATGGCATGGATCGCTTGCGTGTAGTCGTTATAATAACGCTCAGCATCATGGTCAGTCAGCGCAGCTTCACCCAACATATCGTATGAGTAGCGGAAACCTTTGTGTTCAAATGGTTTTGCATGATCAAGTGCTTCTTCGATGGTTTCACCCGTAACGAATTGCTCACCCATCATACGCATTGCAACATCGACCGCTTTACGGATGATGCCGCGACCGCTACGCGCCAAAAGACCAGTCAAGACACTCGATAAGCTGGTTTGCTTCGGTGTTTCCATTAACTTGCCAGTTAACATTAAGCCCCATGCAGCAGCATTTACGAACATCAGGTTGCTTTGACCGACGTGATCTTTCCAGTTACCTTGGTTGATTTTGTCGCGAATCAATAAATCACGAGTTGCTGTATCTGGAATACGAAGCAAAGCTTCTGCCAAACACATCAACGCTACACCTTCCTGTGAAGAAAGTGAGAATTCTTGTAGAAGACCTTGAACAATACCTGCTTTACCAGCCGAGCTTTTACGTTCACGTAAATTATGCGCTAGGCTAAATGCAAGTTCATAAATTTTGTGGTCAAGATCAGGGGAAATGTTTGCGGCTTCAGCAAGTACAGCGACTGCTTCAGGCTCAGCACGTCGCCATGCTGTATTAATGCGTTGCTCAAACTCACTTTTTTCTTTAAATTCGGTAATATAACCGTCGATGTGAGCTGTTTCCATTTGTGCGGGAGTATCCAATGTATTCATACTAAATTCCAATAACAATCTCTAGAACATATTGAGTAGAGAGGTTTAGATAATTTATGATTACAGAATGAATCCCGAGTAACTCACTATAATTTACTTATTTTTTAGAGGAAAATTCAGTTGAATGGCCCTATTTATACATTAGATCGAACTGATCTGAAAATTCTGGATATTCTTCAAGCAGATGGGAGAATTTCTAATAGTAAATTAGCAGAATTAGTGAACCTATCACCGACTGCGGTGATGGCCCGCGTCCAGAAGCTGACCAAGGATGAGTTTATCTTGGGATATGAGGCAAAACTCAATCCAAATAAGCTCAATGCCAGTTTTTTGGTCTTTGTGGAAGTGTTGCTCGATAAGACTACACCACATGTACTGGATGATTTTATCGATGCAGTGACGCAATATCCTGAGATCGTGGAATGCCATATGGTCAGTGGTGGCTTTGATTTCTTGATTAAACTGCGGAGTGCGGGGATGGAGGAGTTTCGCAGGATTGCGGGGCAGATTTTATGGCAGCTCCCTGGTGTGAAGGAAACACGAAGCTACCCAGTCATGCAGGTGGTAAAAGATAGCTCTAAAATAAAAATTAAATCAAAAACAAAATTTTAAGCAAAAGAAAAGGGGCTCGAAAGCCCCTTGAATTTTTATCAGAATTATTTCATTTCACGTGCATAGATTTCATCAGCTTGTTCGAAGCGACTTGTCACCGCTGCATTTGGTGCTTTACCAAGTAAGCTCACCACCACAATACTGATCAAGGCAAAAATGAAGCCAGGAATAATTTCATAGATGCCAGTGTAACCGAAGAAGTTTTTCCATAGGATTACAGTCAAAGCACCAACAACCATACCCACCAATGCACCGTTTAACGTCATACGTTTCCAGAACAATGAAAGAATAATCAATGGGCCAAATGCCGCACCAAAACCAGCCCAAGCATAAGCAACTAAGCCAAGAACTTTACTCTCTGGATTTTGAGCAAGAGAGAGGGCAAGCATTGCAACAGCAAGTACCATTCCACGTCCAATCCAAACAAGTTCTTTTTGAGATGCATTTTTGCGGATAAAGCCTTTGTACAAATCTTCTGTCAAAGCACTAGAACAAACCAGAAGCTGGCAGCTTAGTGTACTCATAACTGCAGATAGAATTGCAGCAAGGATCACACCAACAACCCAAGGGTTGAATAGGATTTTGGTGAGTTCCATAAATACAGTTTCAGGGTTAGCCGTTACTGCAGCAGCAAACTCAGGATGCATTTGGAAATAAGCAATACCGATAAAGCCTGAACCGACTGCACCTGCCAAACATAAAACCATCCATGTCATACCGATACGGCGAGCTGCTGGAATTGATTTTACAGAGTCAGCTGCCATGAAGCGGACAAGGATATGAGGTTGACCGAAATAGCCTAAACCCCAAGCTGCTGCTGAAAGAATCGCAACAACACTTAAGTTTGTCGCAAAATCAAAAGCGTGTGGGCGAACAGATTCAACCACTGCGGTAAACTCTTCCATACCAATGCCTAGAGACATGTACGTTACGATAGGAAGCAGTAATAACGCGAAAATCATCAAGCCTGCTTGGAAGGTGTCGGTCCAGCTAATTGCAAGGAAACCACCAATACAAACATAACCAATCGTTGCAAATGCACCTAGCCATAATGCAGTTTGATAAGGCAAATGAAATAGCGTTTCAAACAAACGTGCACCAGCGACCATGCCAGAAGCACAATAGATTGCAAAGAATACAAGAATAATCAATGCAGATGTGACGCGTAAGATTTTCTTCTGATCGTCAAAACGGCCAGTAAAATAATCCGGTAAGGTGAGGGCATTGTTTTGTACTTCAGTATGTACACGTAAACGTCCTGCGACCAAATACCAGTTTAGCCATGCACCAATAATTAAACCGATGGCAATCCACGATTCAGATAAGCCAGTTAAGTAAATAGCGCCAGGTAAACCCATGAGTAACCAACCACTCATGTCTGATGCGCCCGCAGATAAAGCGGTTACAAAACTGCCTAGACTTCGGCCTCCAAGAATATAATCGTCAAGGTTTTTGGTAGAAAAATAGGCGTATAAACCGATGCCAAGCATGGCCAGGATATATACCACGAATACAACAACTGTGGGATTAGAAAAATTCATAATGGATGCCTGTCCTTACATATCCATAATTTGCAATCACACCTGAATAGCCAAAAAAATGATTTACTATTCTTGGGATTGATAAGGTCACAGATTCAAGCACAAATGATTTTTAAAACACTGTTATGTTTGTGTATTATTATTGTTTATTTTGTGTAATTTAAAATAAGTATATGAATATTAATTTTTTAATCTAAAAAATAGGTTTTTTTTCCATCAAAAGACAAGGTTCTTGTGCTCAAAAAAACCTCAAAATGTATTTAAAAGTTACAATTTATAAAATGTACATCTGTAGATTAAGATTTTTGAGCTAAAAACTAAGCAGAATTTATGACACATAATGTTACACTGGCAACAATTCAGCGAAATTTGATTATAAAAAAATATAATGTTAAGCGCTTTTGCTAATGAAAAATTGCGTTGAATCTCTCATATTAGTTTATTGCACTATAAGGGTGCATTGTCTGAGAGAAATGGAAGTGGAAACGGTTCAAACGGCAACGATAAGAATAGAGCATGATTTGCTCGGTGCGAAAGAAGTTCCAGCAGATTGTTATTATGGAATTCATACTTTACGCGCCATTGAAAATTTTAGGATTTCTTCACAAAAGGTTGGACAAAATAGCTATTTTATTCGTGCTTTAGCACAGGTAAAAAAAGCCTCGGCACAAGCGAACTTAAGTTTTGGTAAACTCACTGAAACACAAAGCTTGGTGATTCAACACGCATGTGATGCTTTAATCAATGAAGCAGAAAAATGGCAAGACTCATTTCCAATTGATGTTTATCAAGGTGGAGCAGGCACTTCAATTAATATGAATACTAATGAAGTGATTGCCAACATTGCACTTGAGTCATTAGGCCATCAAAAAGGGAAATATGAGGTGATCCATCCGAATGACCATGTCAATAAATCTCAGTCTACCAATGATGTCTATCCAACAGCGATCCGTCTATCAACTTACTGTTCTTTGGATGCTTTATTCACGCAGATGGACAAGTTAATCACGTCATTTGAAAATAAAGCAATTGAATTCCGCTATGTATTAAAGATGGGGCGTACTCAGCTGCAAGATGCAGTTCCTATGACATTGGGTCAAGAGTTCCGTGCTTTTGCGACCTTATTAAAAGAAGATATACGTTTGATCAAGCGTACCCGAGAAATGTTACTTGAAGTGAATCTGGGCGCGACTGCGATTGGAACAGGTGTGAATACACCAAAAGGTTATGCCATTAAAGCGGTTTCCTGTTTAAAAGACATCACGGGTTTAAATTTGGTTGGTGCAGAAGATTATGTTGAAGCGACGAGTGATTGCGGTGTATTCATCATCTTATCCAGTACATTGAAACGCCTTGCATGTAAACTCTCCAAAATTAGCAATGACTTGCGTTTGCTTAGTTCAGGGCCGCGGACAGGTTTAGGCGAAATTCAATTGCCTGAGTTGCAAGCAGGTTCTTCGATCATGCCTGCAAAAGTAAACCCTGTGATTCCTGAAGTGGTTAATCAGATTGCATTTAAAGTGATTGGTAACGATTTAACCATTACCTTTGCGGCAGAAGCGGGGCAATTACAACTCAATGTGATGGAACCTGTTATTGCAATTTCATTGAATGAATCAATTGAATTGCTTACACATGCAATTCAAAGCCTAGATGAAAAATGTGTACGTGGCATCAAAGCAAATGAACAAGCTTGCCATGAAGCAGTGATGCGTAGTGTCGGGATTATTACGCTGCTTGATCCACTATTGGGCCATGCATTGTGCGATGAAATCGGTAAACAATGTATTGCTGAAAATAAAACCATTCAAGAGGTCGTTTTAGAGCGTGGTCTGCTGACTCAGGCTCAACTGGATGAGATTTTCTCTTTTGAAAACTTGGTTTCAGAGGTAGATGGTATTCAAGTGGATTATGTCGCTTAAGTCCTAAGGATTAAGTTGTGAAAAAAGCCCAGTTCAAATCGAATTGGGCTTTTTTTGATTGCACTGAGAAATAATGGATTTGTGCAATAATTTGATCGGGTCATCATAAGCTTTTATTCCTGTGATCAAGTCAACTCACATATTACAGATCATTACAGAGTAGGTGGTTGTCTTGTCTAGGCGGCTCACCTATGGTCTAAGAGGTGTCTTAAGAACACTAATGCTTAACAACAATAAATAACTGAAATGACAAAGGTAGAATAATGATGATGCATCACTTTATTAGACGCAGTTTAATCTCGATTGGAATATTGGTACTGCCTATTGTACCTTCATTGGTTTTTGCACATGGCTATGTACTTAAACCAGAATCTCGAGCCTATGCTTGTAAGTTAAATAAGAATACTCAATGTGGCAGCATTGTTTGGGAGCCGCAAAGTTTAGAAGCTCCGAAAGGTTTTCCGCAGTCTGGACCACCTGATGGTCAAATTGCCAATGCAAATTTGAGTCAATTTTCAGAATTGAATGCACAATCACCGACACGATGGGTTAAAACAAATTTGCCCACAGGTGCAAATGACTTTACTTGGCAATTTACGGCACAGCATGTAACTCAAGGCTGGCGTTATTTCATCACTAAACAGGGGTGGAATCCTTCAGCTCCCTTGGCACGTAGTTCGTTCGATCTAAATCCTTTTTGTACTGTTGATGGTAAATATCAGAAACCTGCCAGTGTGGAAACACATCGCTGTCATGTGCCCGCTGATCGAAGTGGTTATCATGTCATTCTAGCGGTTTGGGATATCGGTGATACCAGTAATGCCTTTTATAATGTCATTGATGTAAATGTCGGTTCAGGTAACCCAACAACACCAGTCGATCCACAACCACCAAAACCAGTTCAAAGCTGGAATGATATTGGTGATATTAATCCGCTTGATGACCTATCTGTAAATGATCGGGTATCGACACGTGTTTTTGATACGAATGGTGAAAATCCAAGTTTAAAAACAGAGTTGCTGATCACCAGTACTGCCACAGGTAATCGAAATGTTTGGCCTCGCTTATTAGCAGAGGCGATTAATCGAGAACACAGTGCCTTACGCGCAGGCATAAAAAATACCAATGCTGATATTGTGCCTGTAAATGGGAAAAATGATGTATTTAGTAGTTTAAATAGTGGTATTCAACGTGTTGAAATCAAAATTGAGCGTGCCCCGATCAGTGGTGGTGGTTCTTATGATTTTGTTTATCCTAAGAGTATTGCTACATATAAAGCAGGCACAAAAGTATTGGGCAGTGATGGACGTATATATCAGTGTAAGCCTTTTCCTTATAGTGGTTGGTGTACCATTCAAGCGCATCAATACGTACCGAGCACAGGCTCGAACTGGCAGGATGCTTGGCTTTTAGTGAAATAATCAATGTTATAGGAAATAAAAAACCGAGTTAGACTTCAACTCGGTTTTTCAATATACCAATCCAAATAGGTCGGTCTGATTTATAAAAATTATAAACCTGATTCGTATTCGCTATTTGAAAGCAATTTTTCAACATCAGCCATATTGTCTGGCTTAATCTTATAGATCCAACCCTTACCATAAGGCTCGTCATTGACAAAGTCAGGATCATCTTCAAGGTCAGTATTCACTTCAACCACTGTTCCAGACACAGGTGCGTGAATATCAGAGGCTGTTTTAACTGACTCAACAATGCCTGCTTGTTCGGTTGCTGTGACATGGCTACCCACTTCAGGTGTTTCCACATACACTAAATCACCCAACTCATCTTGTGCATGGTCAGTAATCCCTGTTACAACGAGGTCACCCTCAATTCTTACCCACTCATGCGTACGTGCATATTTCAATTCTGCTGGATGATTCATGACAACTCCTTAACAATCTGTCGTATCATTTTTATTTGGTTTATACATGCTTTTCAATAAAAACAAAAGCTTTCGTGAACTTATAAGTAAGGGTCTTTACGCCAGTTACTCGGGCTACGACCACTCCAACGTTTAAATGCCCGGCTGAAATTCGCGACATCAGAATAACCGAGTTCATCAGCAATTTGCTCCAAACTATAATCTGTTCGAGAAAGCAAAGAGGTTGCATGACGATAACGAACTTCATCCACGAGCGTAGAGAAGGATGTACCTTCCGCAGCCAATTGGCGTTTCAAGGTGCGATCTGACATGTGTAAACGTTCAGCCACACTTTCAATACTCAGATAGTGCTGTTCTGAATTGGTTAAAATATCACGAACCCGCATTGCTAAACGACGACGTTCACCTAGTGCAGAGAGTTCGGTTTCACATTGGTTAATAGCAATCTGGCTGGCAATTGGATCTGCATTGACCATTTTTAAGCCAAGATATTTTTTATCGAAGCTTGAAATCAGATGAGGCTGATTAAAACGTACTGTACTGGTTAATCGATCTTTATATTTTTCAAAACCAGCAGGTTCCGCAAAGTCCAAATCAACCTCACCGTTGAGGTCATCAATTCCGGTTAAGGCTTTGGCCATGGTCATAATACCAATGGTTAAACCTAAAATGATTTCAGTGCGTAATGGCTCAACTTCAATATCACATTGTAGTTGTAAAGTTGCTTTAGGGCCGAAAGTAGAGAAATATAGCTGTAAAAAGGGAAGGCGTAACTGAATGAAACGGCTTGCCAGTGCAATAGCATCGGTAATGTCATGCGCCGTCATGATGGCATAGCCAATAAAACCATGAATGGAGATACGCATCTGCGTACCTAGATGAAAGCCAAGTGTGCTTTCACCCGTTAGGCGCAAAGAATGTTTCACCAATTCGTTCGCAATCGGTGTTGGAATTCGATAGTTTGGATCAGCCAATTGTTCGCTGGTTAAGTGAAACGGTGCAAACAATGTTTCATCGCTATATCCCCAGCGAGAAACCACATCTAATAGCAATAAGCCATAGACGCCTGGTATTCCTTGATCTTGACGAGTTGAGGTTGTTTTCATGTGCTTTCCGTGGCGCTCATCAATTTTGCCAATATCTTTTAAACATTTAAGTCTTAAACATCTTTACATGAAAAAAAATAATCAATCATAAAAATTGTTGGACAAAACAGTCACCGAATATTCAAGATTCAAGTTGGTTTTCTAAAGACCATAATTTTGGTTGTCGATATTAATAGCACATCACCAAATTGGTTCAAAGCTTGTGTTACGTAGCTGACGATACCACGATCATTTTTGGTTCTAGATGGCACAATTGCAGTAATTTCAATCTCTACGTGAATTTTATCGCCAACACGGGTTGGGCGAGGCCAACGTAAGCTTGATTCAGTGCCTAACAGACCGCCTGCAACGGGAAAACATTCCGTCCATAAACGCATGGTCACCGCAGAAGTATGCCAGCCACTTGCAGCTAATCCTTGAAATATAGGATGTTCTGCTGCTGTTTGCTCATCCAAGTGAAAAGGTTGAGGATCGTATTGACCTGCAAATTGTTTCACTTCTTCAAGTGTCATTTCATATTCGCGGCTGCTAAAACGATCACCAATATTTAAGTCTTCTAAATACAACATTATTCTGTGTCCTGAGTCACTCGCTGTTCAACTAAAAAACCACCTGTTTGGCGTTTCCATAATTGTGCATACAAGCCATCATTAGCAATCAGTTCCTCATGTGTTCCTTGTTCAGCAATTCGACCTTGATCAAGGACAATAAGGCGATCCATTTGAGCAATAGTAGATAAACGGTGTGCAATTGCAATGACTGTTTTGCCAACCATCAAGTCATTTAAACTACTTTGAATTGCTGCTTCGACTTCCGAATCCAATGCACTGGTTGCTTCATCTAAAATAAGAATAGGTGCATCTTTGAGGAAAACACGAGATATTGCAATCCGTTGGCGTTGTCCACCAGAGAGCTTCACACCGCGTTCGCCAACGTAGGCATCAAATCCAACACGACCTTTTTGATCTGTCAGTTGGGGAATGAATTCTTCTGCTCTGGCTTTTTTAACCGCAAGTTGCACTTCCGCTTCAGTCGCATGTGGACGTCCATATTTAATATTTTCAGCAACTGTGCGGTGTAATAAAGAGGTATCTTGTGTAACTAATGCAATATTGGCGCGTAAGCTGTCTTGGGTAACATCATGAATATTTTGACCATCAATCAGAATACGACCTTGGTTGATATCGTAAAAATGAAGCAGTAATTGGATCAGTGTCGATTTACCAGCACCGGAACGCCCAACAACGCCAATTTTTTCACCAGGTTTGATGGTTAAGTTAAAATGCTCAATGACATTTTTTTGGTTATAAGCAAAGCTAACATCCTCAAATCGGATTTCACCATGCTGAACTTTTAATTCAGTCGCATCTTTCTTGTCTTGAATCTGGATCTGTTTACCTAGGGTGGTCATACCATCCTGAATGGTACCGACATTCTCAAATAGCATGGTGACATGCCACATTAAAAACTCTGCCATACTGTCTAGCTTCAGTACCATCGCCGTGGTGGCTGCAATCACCCCAATTGCCGCTTGCCCTTGCGTCCATAACCAAACTGAAGTGCCAATTACCCCAATATATAAAAATGCACTGAGTAAACGAATGCTGATTTCGTATTTGACCCCTAAACGCATTTGCTTATAAACCGTAACCATAAACTCTTGCATGGATTCTTTGGCATATTGGCTTTCACGGCCTGCATGCGCAAAAAGTTTTACAGTTTGGATGTTGGTATAAGCATCCGTTATACGGCCTGTCATAACGGCGCGTGAATCTGCTTGTTTTTTGGAAATTTTACCTAAACGGGGGATAAAATAGCTGGCGATCACAATGAAAAAAACCAGCCACAACATTAAAGGAATAATCAGTACAGGAGAAATGGAGCCTAATACCACACTAATCGTAATGAAGTAGATCAGTACATATACCAGCATATCGCCTAAAATCATCCAGAATTCGCGCACAGCCAAAGCAGTTTGCATGACCTTGGCAGAAAGACGCCCTGCGAAGTCAGTATGGAAGAAGTCGAGGCTCTGTTGTAATAATAAATTATGAAAGCGCCAACGCATGCGCATTGGGAAATTACTAAACAAAACTTGATGTTTCACTACAGATTGTAGGCTGACAAAGAAGATATTGGCAAAAAGGATGCTAATCAGGATAGTGAGGTTTTGTTGGTTATTTTCTAAGAATGTACTCGGGTGGCTTTGGGTCAGCCAATCGACCAATTTACCTATATAAGAGAAAAATAGTGCTTCAAAGCTTGCGGCGGCGGCGGTGCATGCAATCAAAATAAAGAGATAAGGGCGGATGCCTTTGGTTGATTGCCAAACGAAAGCAAAAAAAGTTGTTGGTAATGGTTTGTTTAAGTCTTTCGTTGGGTAGGGATCAACTAATTTTTCAAACCATTGCAGCATGCCGCATTTCCTCTAATTATACAGTACGATTCAGCTCACCCCTGTAGGATATCAGAAAACCTGCCAGAAGATGGCAAAAGAAAATAAATGATAGGAAAGGAAACAGACAACAGATCAAACTTCAATTTTAAGCGAAGAAAAACTAGTAGATGGATAGATGATGGAAATAGTAAGGAGATAATTTATAAAATGAGTGAAGTTATTTTGATTGAGCTCAAGAATTATACTCTTGATAATATTTTTTTTTTGAGGCATCAAATGACCAATAATAGAGGCAGAAACGAATAGAAAAGATAATGAAATAGATAAATTAGAAAATGAAGATGAGCAGCAAAAGAATTCGGTAGCACATTCAATTGATGTTAGTTAGAGGGGTTTGGCTGATATTGTTGCTGAAATGGGGGAGACCATATTATATAGCTTAATCTATTGCACAAAATATTAATGTTATTTTTAGATTAGAAAGTTTTTCTTATAATTTAGTGTAGTTATTTAAAAGGGGTGTTAAATTAGGTTTTTATTTAGTTATTCTTCATACTTTATTTTGTATTTTTAAACGTATTGATGTTTTATTTTGAGGCGGTTTTTTGTTCAAGATGATGTTATAATAGGTGAAAATTAATATATATAGAAATGGTGATGAAAATAATATCTATAGTTATACTTATGTTTTTATTCGGTATATGTCGCACAGCAGATGCTAAAAACTTTAAAGATGATTACGTTAATTTATCTGATGTTTATTTCAAATCTATAGATGATCAAATTCAATTTGAATACGGCTTAAGAGGAAAAGTAAAGTCGAAAAATGAGCAGTTAGAGGCAAAGCAAAAAGAATGCTTGGTTGAAAAGAGTAAAGTAAATCTACATAAGCTAATTATGGAACACTATTTAGAGTATCAGGGTTATATGCAGGGTGTTGCTGAAAGCGTGATGGCAAAAGATGAATTTAATTTTACTCAAAATGAAGCACAGAAAAATTATGCAGTACTTAAAAATGAGTTAAAACAAACCAGATTTCCTTGTTAAGTGACTGTTATTTATTGTTTCTACCCGATGTATGTTTAAGCTTGATTCTTGAAGAAAAGCACCCTAAACAAGTTAAGGGTGCTTTATCGCAAAGTATGATGCTGATGAGAAAGATATTGCAAAGAATTTAACTAACGACAGGCGTCTTGCCTGAGTTTTGTGTCATTTGTTCAAAATATTGTACTGCTGGTGAGCGGGCCATATATGCCAATGCTTGTTCAGTATCGCCTTCATGGACTGGGTTAAATTTTGGAGATGCCCAACGTAAAGTTGCTTTCCATAAATATTTAATGGTTGGCAGATTATCTGTCTGTGTTGCTGTTTTTTCAAATTCACGGATAAAGTTAAAGAATCCGCGACGCATTAATTTTTGGATATCTTTATGCTCTAAATCTTGCTGTGCAAGGCTACGAGCAAAATCTGCAAGGAAGTAAATAAACAAGGGGAAAACACCCATCATGATCACTTGTCTTGAAATATAAAAGCCAAATTTATTGGTGAGTAGATGCTCAAATAGGTCATAAGCTACGCAACGATGTTCCACTTCTTCAGCAAGATGCCAGCGGAATAGGTCTGTCATTGCAGGGTCCGCTGTATCCCAAGACTTACTATCGAGTGTCCATTGTCCAATGATTCCAGTAAAATGCTCAATGGCAGCAATAACACCGACACGGAACAGTAACCAATATTCATCTAGTTTTTCACCTTTTAAAAAAGGTATACCTAAAGGCTTATCACCTAAAAGAATATTGAAAATAACGTGAGCACGGTTTAGTGGATCCTGAATGTCATAGCCATTTTCTCTTAGGAAGTCTTGGGCTTTTTCATGCGCTCGTGCATGTGCTGCTTCTTGGCGAACAAAGCCGATGACTTCTTGTTTTAGCTTTTCATCAGTCACATAAGGGATTGCTTTATTAAAAACACGGCAGAACCAAAACTCACCAGCAGGTAAAAGCATATTGATTCCGTTAGCAACGTGTGAACATAGTGGGTCGTTTGGCATCCAACAAACTGTGGATTCTGAAAAATCAAAATATACTTTTCTTGCTTTAAGCTGATGATTTTCTGTGATCATACCTGTCACCCAATATAAAATTACGAATCAATTTGAATACGTAATTTTTAGCATTGAGTAAAATCTTCTACCATGTGCTTATAGGACAAAAACACCTGATCTAAAGATTCTAAAGATAAAATAGTAAAGATTTCTCGCTTTAAAGTTTGAAATGTCATGCCAAAAAAGCCATATCATTTGAATGGTGTGGCTTGAATAAACTGAATTAAGCAATCATTTTATGGTTGTGGAATTAACCAATGACTACGGCGTGTGTCATGATGAATCAAGCGGTTGAAAATGAATTGTTAACAATAGAATAAGTTAAACAGTTAGATACATTGACTGGAAAAAGTCTTAAGAAAGACTATCAGTCCGTTGTTTCAAACTTTTAGTTTGCTGAAAAACAGTTGGCAAATGCTTCTACAGGTTCAAATTGCAGCCAGTTTATCGTTAGGCTAAACGAAGCGAAATAATTTTGGTGTTAAAGGAAAGCCCACTTCATGTTGGGCTTTTTTGAACTTCAGAAAAATATAAGTAAGTTTTATAGTGCAATAGAAAAAGAAAATGCCGTAACTCACAGAGTAGGCGTATACTGTTTATAAGTATTAGAACCATAAGGAACCAAAAAATGCTTGTTAAATTTGCAGTTCGATTCATGGGTGTTTTATTCGCAGTATTGGCTTTGGTCGCGCTTGTTATTCATTTCTTCTTTTCCAATAAGTTAACTACGGATTTATGGATTATCATGGTTCCTATTATTCTTGGTGTTCCAATGCTCACTTCCGTGATTGTTGCTAAAGATGATGAACTAAGCATCCAATAAAATTTATGTTTAATTGTATAAAAGCTTATCAAATGATGGGCTTTTTATTTTTATGTGGTATAAAAATAATTCCAATAATAAAGGAGCATAAAAGTGGTTTTTTCTCAAATTGTTCAAAATTTAGATCGAGAATATGAGTTATTCATAAATTCTCAAAGCTATCAATCCTATAAAAACAGTGACATACAAATCAAAGCATTATTTTTGAGAAATGCGCTAAAAGCAATTAGATATCCACATACTAATTTAATTCCTTTGGGCGGTGGGGTGTATAAGCTACTGAATTTTGATCATTTTGAATTGGATCTTAACTTGTTTAATACACCTTTATTTCAGAATAAAACGGCCTTTATCAATTGGGTCTCTAGTCGTTTATATAAAGATATTTCTCCATAACAAAAAATACATGAACTAAATACTTAAAAGTAACTTGATTTAGGTTCGAGTAGTGGCACTTGAAAATTAAAACGCTCATTTTCATTATTGATTTTGAGCGTTTCTTCATTCTAGTTGCACAGAAATGTATTATTGATGCTGAGTTGCTTGCGCTTATGCTATTTTTTTCATGTGCTCTAAGCAGTCGATTGCGCTCCTACTTGTTACACTGAGTTCTCTAGCTAAAGTTTGGGCTTGATCCCAACCGAATATCTCTAATTTGACCAATAATAGCAGCGTCATTTCAAGATGATTTTTGCTCTTAATGATTTCATCAGAATTGTCAAGATCAATTAACATATCAATTTCAGTTTTGATATAGTCGATTGCTGCATCTTTTTGCCGTTTTTGATACATTTTTTTTCTCCTATAAAAGGTATCTCAATAATTAATAGAATACGGAAATAGCTTAATGATTTATTAAATTAAAATTAATTGAATATTAAATAAATAAAATGCTATAGGTATTCATTAATGTATGTTTCATTTTTTGCAGCATGCCACTTTTTATTTATAAGTTAGAGCTGAGAATAATTCTGAAATTGGCAATGCTGAATTTTGCATCATTATTTTGTCAACTTTCAGGTTTAAATTTCACAAATAAATGAAAAATACTCTAATTTTATAATGCAATTAATAAGCTTTAGTCAACTAACTGTTACATTTCGATTGGCCTTTTTTGTATGTTTCGTGACAAGTGTTAATAATCATTAATTTAATTCTATTTTTTTATTTTTATTTAAATTAATCAATGATTAATTTTTAATTATCCATTGTTTTTTGTATCCTTTGAAATTATAAAAGCCGACCCAAAATTGACAATTATGACGTTTTTTTGCAGTAATAAAATGGTAGAGTAACAAAAATGATCGTAATGGAAAAATATTTGTCATTTTTTACCTATATAGGTTTTATGAAAAAAACTATGTTTTTATTGATGAATTAGAATGTGGATTAATACAACATAAAAGATTTTGAACTATAAAGTTAACGAAGATAATAAAACCTATTGGAGATTTGATTCGGAGTGCCTATGAGGCTACAAGAAGGTGAGTTTAGGCCTGAACATGGTTTTGTGTGAAAGTTTTACAACGATACAAAGGTGACCAGATATCGGTTTGTTGACTTTATTTATAGTCTTTAAACAAAAAATATTTTTAAAAAATTGAAAATAAATTATTCTCTAAGCTCTTCAATTCAAATAAAAATAGGCATTAGGATGAAAAAAATATTTGTCGGGGTGATGGGAGTAACAGTATATCTCATGGGAGTAAATGGGTGGGCAGATACACCTTTACAAGTCAATTATGGAGTACCTCAAGAGCTTGGAGAGCGTACAGTCCAATCTATAGAACAAGATTATCGTAGTGAAACCAGTAGCGGAATCCAGACCTCTATATTTGCCGAATATTATGGTTCTAGATTACAGTCGGATGAGATTGATGGTCACGAGAAATTAAATGGCTTTGGTACAGGCGTTACATTTACAGCCTTGGATACCTTAAGTACGACATTTGGATTGAATTACCAAAAAAGTTCAGATTGGCATAGCACTGAAATCAATGTGAAAGGTGGCTATAAATTTTATAATCAAAACAACACTTATGCGAATGCAAGCATTGGTATTGGTTATGCATGGCTTGATGCAGATGACTACGATACTAAACTGCGTTATGTAACTCTGCCGATTGATTTTGAATTAGGTCACTATTTTAAAAAGGATATTGCAGGCTATGTAGGGCTTGGATATAAATGGTTGTATATCGAAAACTTTGATGACGTATGTACGGGTTATTTTTGTGAGAGCACCGCGTCTGATGTGTTAGATCTAGATGGGATCACTTATAAAGTGGGTATTCGTTACAATTTCTAAGAATCCGTTTTTTTGCAATAAAAAAGCTCGTCACAAGATGAGCTTTTTTATTGCCCTGATTAATTTTGTCTTTACATAAAGTCGAAATAAATGCGCACTTTTTAATCAATCCTTACTCATGCAAACAGTCAAAAAATCATGATCGCTTAAGATAAAGATTCAGTGATTAATGAGAGCATTTAAAAATGACAAATACTTTTGAATATAAACAAAAAAATTTAAAAACAACTCCCGCAATTAGCATCCAAACTTCAATGATTAATCGTTTTAGTCCAAAGTACTGGCGCATTGATGGTCCACAAACAATGTCTTTTGCAATTACCAATTATGGGAATGGCTTTGAAGCATCATTTCGCTCACGTACCACAACCGATCTTGCAGGGATCATTTGGGATTCATATGATGCGAAAGATCATAAATTTTTGGCTTATGAAACCAAATATGATTACAGCGGTGTGATTTGGGATTTTGACATTGAACTCTCGGCCTCTATGCCAATGTTAAATAATCCAACATTAACACCAACACTTACTGTGCAATACAAAGCCAATGGTGAGGACAAGATTGCTTACATTGTCTTGTTTAACTATGCAAATCAGCCAGCATCTCGTTCGGCACATATTCATATCAATTGGAATACGGTCAAAGCAGGATTTTCAGCAACAGAGTCTTTTCCAATCACCAATATTCAGCGAATTTCTTTGTCTGGCTTTACCTCAAGTTACAATGCACACTCTACTCAACCATTGGTGCAAGCTGAAGATGGCTATATTCGTTTAACGAATTCAGTAACTACAGGGCCAAATGCCAAACTTACACTCAAGCGTGTTTCTGTTCCGCAACATGACTACGGCATCTGTACCAGCTACGATGATCATTATGATCTGAATCCACAGCGATTGGTTGATAATATGCAGGCTTTGGGCTATCACGGTTTGATTAATCATTATTGTGGCATGTCAAAGTATCCTGAGATGTCGTGGAAAAGTGATATCAATAAATGGCAAATTCCTGATACGTTGGTGAATAACCAAGCTGTTGTGAACCCGTGTACACGTAAGTGGCATGAGCGCTTCTCGCAAGCCCTACAAAGCGCAGGGATGCAACCTGTATTTGGTGTGAGCTTTGAAATGTATTCATTAGGTGCAAATGAGTTTTGGGCACAACGAGATTGGAATAGTAATTTAGGTCGTACCGGTTATGAACCACCTAGTTATTTTTTCAGCCCTTGTGATCAAAATGCTTTGGCTTATCTGCATAAAGCGTTTATTGAGTTTGCTGATACGATGTCTGTAGGCGGCTGTCCTGTAAACATGCAGATTGGTGAACCTTGGTGGTGGTATAATCAGGGTACGGATTTACCTTGTGTTTATGATTATCCGACTAAACTGGCATTTAACGCAGATACTGGATTGTATGCACCAGACTTGGGAACGATTTATGATGCAGTAAATAAAACAGGCACACCATATGATGAGTTTAAAGCTTGGTTACGCAACAAACTAGGACAGACGTGTCGAGATATCCGTACAGTGATTAAAGCCAAGTATCCAGCAGCAAAAGTGTGTCCATTGATTTTCTTTCCAACGATTCGTACACCGATTGAAACCTTGGCGACAGATATCAATTATCCAAGTGAGCACTATAGCTATCCGAATTTTGATTACCTTATGACGGAAGCCTATGACTGGATTTTGGAAGCGCGTTTAGGCTTGGCGCATCAGGCGGTTGCGGAGATTCCAACACAAGATTTGAACTACCCAGCTGATAAAGTGGCTTATTTGGCTGGATTTGTTCCTGATTCCTCAATTGCTCACCTTTATGGATTTGATAAGATCAAGCCTTATCGAACACCAATCTGGCAGCGTGTATTCGGGGATATGAAGAATAATAATTCTTTAGGACTGATGAAGCAGTTTATCTGGGCCTATCCGCAAGTGATGCAGGATTCTGTGACGATTGATACTGTACAGGCACCGAACGGATTCTTTGTTGAAAATACACTGTATACGCCAATTAGTGACGATACGCCGTATCCACCTGAAATTTATTTATAATTAATAACTGGACTGGAAGTGGTTTTTAAATTAAAAGCCACTTCTATTTTCATCCTTTGCCTAATTTTTTAATAGAATAATTTAAATCACGAAGTGAGTACTGGTGGAATATCCATAGAATTCTTGTCTGATCATACACAGTTAAATTTTTCTTACCCAACAGGTACAAAAGATATCTGCGGTGTCGCACTTTAATGATAAATTAGAACAAATGACCCGCAATGGCGGATTTCTATGAATTTATCGTATGCAGCATTGTTATGAAAATCAGAATTCTATCTCTAGGCTTAATCTCAATCTTATTTGTTGGTTGTAACAAGCAGCCTGAAGTTAAAAGTGAGAAAGCGCAAGAAAGTTTTGAAGTCGTGGACAATAAAATCTCCGAATACATGGACATCTTGGATAATCCAGATACACCAAAACAAGAGCAGACACGTGTACTTTGCAAAGATTATCCTAATCTATATGAATCAAAGTATATTCCAGCTTTACTAAAGCTCGCACCTAAGGACTATAGCAAAGAGAAGTTGATGTCTGATTTAAAAGTATCGACGGATTATTATGCTGAAAAACTGGATATCAATTGTCAATAGACTGGCTTAGAGAGGAGATTTTCCTCTCTCATTTTTAATCATCAGGCATTTTTTAATATTTAGAGTCAGTATTTACGCTCATTTAATTATTTCAAATAAGAATTAATCTCATCTTGTGCTAAGATCAGCCGTCTATAAATGCATTAATCTAAAATAATATCATGATGAAGAAAATCGTTTCGATTACATCAATTTTGATGTGTAGTACATATGTTTATGCCCTTGAGTCTGACTTTCAGCAGTCAATTTATATTGAAGCTGCGGATACGCTTTATAGCCCAAATCAAAGTACCTTTTCGGCTTCCAATATCCAAATTAAACAAGGTACGATTGATATCCAAGCGGCTAAAGCCATAGGAACTCTGAAAAATGGCCAACCTTATCAACTTACGCTGACGGGAAGTCCTGTCAGATTTCAGCAAAAAGTGAGTGAAGAAAAGGGAGTGGTTTATGGGAAGGCCAACCGTGTTGAGTACAACACCTCAGCAACTGAAATTGTATTAAAAGGTAATGCATCCATTATCATGGATGGCTCAAGTATTGCAGGTGAAACGCTAAGATATAATTTGACCATAGGTGATATTGAAGCTCGTGGTAGCTCGAATAAACGCGTTCAGATGGTTATTCCACCTCAGAAAAATGTACAGATGAAACCGCTCATCAGAAGTCAGTAGGCTAGTCAAAGTACTTCCATTTGCTTATTTACCTCATAAAATTGTTATTCTTGTATTTGCGCGCCAAAATCTGTCGTTTAGTTGGGTTCATGGACTTGAAAAACTGGAAATAGAACATATTATAATTTTTTTCTTATTCTGATATTACAGGCGGAATACGGTGAACGAAGAAGTTTTGTTACCTGCATCACGAGCGACTGCAATTTCTAATGCAAATGTTAAAAAGTTAACAGTAGATAAAATTCTCTCAAAAATTTCCAGTACGATTAAATTAAGAGCCAGTGATGGTGATCGAGATGCCTTACAACAATTTTCAAAACATGAAGTCAGTAGCGAAGACGCGGATATTGTTGTGACGGAATTAAAGGAAGCTGGTTACAGAGTTTTCTTAAATCCTAATTTTACCAATACCAATATTCAGTTTCAGCTAGAGTGGGACTGACTTTTAAAGATCAGAAAAAAAAGCTCCAAATTTGATTGGGGCTTTTTTTATGCGTCATAAAATTCTGTGCTTCAATTTAAAAAAGATTGAAATTTGCTCGCCATTTTCTTTTACTAGAAACAGAAACTTATCCCAAAATGTTTAATAAATTTGTTTATAATGTTGAAAAAATAAATTTAGAGCAATGAATGAGTTTAAAAGAATTGTTCATTGTCATGCTAGGGATGACATTGGCTTTTGTCAGTTACTTATACTGGGATTATAAAAAAACGGGTGGCTATCAGAAGAATAGTGATGGCTATTATGGTTATTCTTTTCCTAGAGATAATGGATTAAACAATCCAGCAGATTGTGAATTAGCAAATTCAGAGAACCCAGAAGAGCCGCCAGTATCAGAGGCGTGGATGCAAGGGTGCAGGAAGTACTTTGAGGTCAATCAATAAAAAAGCACCTGACGGTGCTTTTTTATTGAGCTAGATTAGGCTTTATCTGTTTGTTCAGTAGAGAGTACCTGAAAATCGTGACCAGATGGTGCTTGATAAATTCTTAAACCAAACTCAGGAATAATGGCAATCAGGTGATCAAAAATATCAGACTGAATTGCTTCATACGAAGCCCATGCAATGGTATTGGTAAATGCATAGATTTCTAATGGTAAGCCTTCACTGGTTGGTTGCATTTGACGTACCAAAATAGTTTGGTTTTGGGCAATCCCTTGATGCTGACGTAAGTAAAACTCAACATAAGCACGGAATGTCCCAAGATTGGTTAAACGACGTTGATTATACTGAGACTGATTACTCAAATGATTATTGAACTCTTCAATTTCAGATTTCTTAGCATCCAGATACTGATCAAGTAACAAGAAGTCTTTGAGCTTTTGTTGCTCTGCATCAGACATGAAGTGAACACTACTTTGATCTAGGAACAGTGAGCGTTTAATGCGACGGCAGCCTGATTCGCTCATACCACGCCAGTTTCTAAAAGTATCTGTCACCAGTTTATTGGTCGGAATTGTGGTAAAAGTCTTATCAAAGTTCTGTACGGTCACTGTATGTAATGACATATCAATGACATCGCCGTCTGCATTTAAAGATGGCATTTCAATCCAGTCACCAATACGAACCATGTCATAAGAAGCAATTTGAACACTGGCAACCAAGGAAAGAATGGTATTTTGGAACACCAACATTAACACTGCTGCCATCGCACCAAAGCCAGCCAGTAAGGTGAACACATCTTTTTTCAAGAAGGTGCCTAAAATCATGAGGCCACAAACAACAAATAAGATTAGTTTAACAAGTTGCAGATAGCCCTTAATAGGTTTGTTTCTGGATTTAGGGTTGCGTTGATAAACTAAATTAAAGATATTGAGTGCTTCACTGACGGTGAGTGCAAGTGTCAGGAAGATAAAAGCTTGTGCCCCCATTTGTACGAAGCTAATGAACTTTTCTGGCAAATGTGGAACAGTCGCAATGCCATTCATAATCACAAGTGCAGGAACAATATTGGCAAAACGACGAGTAACACTATGCTGTGCAAAGATTGCTTGGTTTGGGGATTTAAATTTTGTAATTAGATGGCGGATACCACGGACAATAATTCTTTTAGCAATAAAATTAGCAAGTGCTGCAAACAAAATCAAAACTGCTAATGCAAGCGCAGTCTCTAACCATGGATAATGGCTTAACTCGCTACGCATATAATTTAAATAATCCAAACCCAAAACACCTTATAAATTCTTTGAACAGGAATTGTAAGGTGTAATAGGTTTTTATATGAGTTTGATCACAGTTTACATACGATTTGTAAAGGCATTCTTACATAAGCCTGAGGTAATTTACCACATCAGATCATCTGGAATAACGTATGCTGCGTATGGATCTTCTTCATCTGTGGTTTGATCATTTTGCTCAGTATTGTTATTTATCAAGATAAAACCTTGCATTTTTTGATCAATTTTTTCCGCAAGCGCTTTAGGTAAATAAGCATAGCTATCTTGATCTTTGGCAATAACAAGCGAACCTGAAACAAGGGCATTATACACTTGCTGTGAAAGATAGACTTTTTTGATCTTAGCTTCATCAATAAATTGATAAGTTACATCACCTTCAATTTCTTTGACTTTGTGATGCTTAATCATTTGGATGATCGAAGCTTTTAAGGCTTTTTCTTCTAAGATGTTCTGCTTTTCTAAGTTTAATGCTTGATCTTTGGCTAACTTTTCTTGCTTAGCACGATCAATTTCAGCTTTTAATGCTGCATCATCATTTTGTCCAGTACGTTGCCCATGTTGTGCTTGTTTAGTTAATTTTTTTGCTTTCTTATTATCAACCAAACCCGCTTTTAACAATTGAGCTTGCAATGCATTTTTAACCATAATTCAATCCAAATTTGAGTCTGATGAAGAACGAAAATAGAAAATCCAATAGGCCATACTCATCGCTAAGCTTAACGCCGCTGGAATGAGAAAGGTCTGTAAGTTTAAATATGGATAAAGCAGACTCGCAATGAGTCCACCACATAAAAAACCAATAAAGATTAAGAGGTGCAGAAAAATACGGCGTTTTTCTACTTTTAATCCGCGCGCTTTATAACCTAGTGCTAAACCGATATCAGTCAGGACGCCAGATAAATGCGTTGTACGGATAATCGCACCTTTATAATGGCTCACCATTGCATTTTGTACACCCATCGCAACACAAGCCCATAATAAGCCATAGCGTGGGAAATAAGGTAATAATAACCAAGTGAGAAATAAAAAGATCGCAACTAAACTAAGTGGAAGCCCATAACGTCGACCAAATGCAACGCTACCATTGCCAAGTATTAAGCCGCTATAAAATGAACCAATAACAAAGCAAATTATGACAAGGCTGAGGTAGAGAAAATGCTCAGGCTGCCAGTCGAGCAAACTCATTGCTAACATACTGACATTGCCTGTCATGTGCGAAACAGATTGATGGAGGACTGTAAATAAGCCCAAAACGTTTACCATTCCTGCATTCAGTGCCAGTAAGAAAGCACCGAGTTGAATCCAGTTGGGTAAACGTTGAAGTGGCATAATAACCTATGATCTTGGATGGTCTCTAAAATCAACAGCAGCGGTAAACAGGACGTCAGTCGAAGAGTTTAGTGCAGTTTCTGTTGAATCTTGCAATACGCTGATAATCATACCAATTGCAACGATTTGCATTGCAACCTCAGATGATATACCAAACAAACTACAAGCAACAGGAATTAACAATAAAGATCCACCCGCAACACCTGAGGCACCGCAAGCTGAAACCGTTGCAACCACAGATAAAATAATCATGGTGCTCAAGTCAACAGGAATATCAAGCGTGTGTACAGCAGCGAGTGTCAATACGGTAATTGTGACCGCGGCACCTGCCATGTTAATGGTTGCACCTAATGGAATAGAAACACTAGCGGTTGCTTCATTCACACCCAAACGTTGCGCCAGATCTAGGTTTACTGGAATATTGGCAGCTGAACTACGAGTAAAGAAGGCGGTGATGCCACTTTCTTTTAGGCAAGTGAACACTAATGGATATGGATTGGTCTTCATAGTGATTGCAACCAAGATTGGATTAATCACGAGTGCAACAAATAGCATTGTGCCAACTAATACTGCC
Source organism: Acinetobacter genomosp. 15BJ (assembly GCF_000400715.1). Taxonomy (GTDB): domain Bacteria; phylum Pseudomonadota; class Gammaproteobacteria; order Pseudomonadales; family Moraxellaceae; genus Acinetobacter. The sequence continues at coordinate 620,627 of NZ_KE007347.1, forward strand.
AATAGATGTGCATAACTGGTCAGTGTTGCCAGTCCTGCATCTGCAAATGTCACAGCAACTAAACCAAAAATACCGACTGGAGCAAAACCAATGACTGTATGAATGATTTTATTGACTGCACCAGCCACATCAGTCAAAACCTGTTTAGTCGTGTCAGAGCTATGGCGTAAAGCTAGACCCAAACCAATTGCCCAAGCCAAGATACCAATAAAGTTGGCTTCACTAATTGCTTGAACAGGGTTTGCAATAAAACTTAAAAGTAAGTTCTTTAAAATCTCTGCAAGGCTACCTGGTGGTTGCAAGCCACTTTCTGCTGGTAGATGTAAGAACAGCTGGCTAGGGAACAATACGCTTGCTGTTACCGCACTGAATGCGGCAAGCAACATCCCGACTACATATAAAACAAGCACGGGTCTAATATTTGAACTTTGACCGATCTGGAAATTTGCAATTGAGGATAGAACTAAAACAAAAACTAAAATCGGTGCAACAGACTTTAATGCTTTAATGAATAATTCACCCAATAAGCTTAAGTAGGGTGTAAAGTTAGGAAAGAGCAGAGCGACGCCAATCCCTAGAAAAATAGCGATAATAATTTTGCTAACTAAGCTCAAGCGAGACAGTACATTAAACATATAAAGGCCTTATAAACCTATGCACGGTTTAAGGTTAAACAAGCGCGGTATTCTATACCTAAGAACCGTGAATAATAAAATTTTTTTTGCAATTCAATTACTTTAAAAATACCGAAAAAATTAACACAATGTTTTTTAAAAAAAATTATGAAAACATGACACATCCTTTTGTATAAAAAAAATCCAATAAAAGCTGTTCATTCTACAAGCATTTCAGGCGAAAGTGTTTGTATTGCTTGATAATGTGATAAAAATATTTGACCTGTAAGCTCATTTTTTAGTTGGGATTTACATAGTCGCTCCATAACAGGGCTCTTCACTTCGGATAGATGCAATTGAATAGTCAACTGAGCCAATTCTCGATTTAGGTCTTCTAACATTTCTAATGCACTGAGATCGATATTGCTAATGCTTGAGCAATTGATCACAACATGTTGCAACAGCGAATTCTGGCTAACCTCTGTAATCACATGACCTTTCAGAACATGCGCATTTAAAAAGTTGAGGTTTTCATCAACACGGAAAGAAGCCACAGCTGGTGATGTAATGACATTGTAATTTGAGATATTTCTAAAGTGTTGAGTTCCTTCAATTAAACCAATGACAGCAATATGAGGGCGGCTGATACGCCAAAGCAGTAGAATAAAGGTCAGTACAATACCAATGATCAGTCCAGTTGAAATATCTATACAGGTCACACCAAAGAAGGTAACCCACATTGCCAGTCCGTCAGCTTTTGAATATTTCCATGTTTCAAGAAATGGAGTTAGGGTCACCAACTTCCAGATAGAGACAAAAATTGTGGCAGCTAATACAGCGAGAGGCAGGTTTTGAAAGAAGCCTGTAAAGTAAAGGCTGACTGCAATCATCAATAAAGATGAAATAACACCAGACATCGGGGTTTTTGCCCCTGCATCAGCATTGACAACAGTACGGGATAGGCTGCCAGAAACTGCAAAACCGGAATTAAATCCCGCAGCAATATTGGCTAAGCCTAAAGCAATCAGTTCTTGGTTACTGTCTAAGTCATCGCGTTTTTGTAGTGCTGTGGCTTGCGCAATGGCCAGTGATTCTACAAAGCTAATCATTGCAATCATAAATGCGCTTGGTAGCAGTTGAAGAATCAACTCAGTGTTCCAAGTTGGGAAATGAAAATTAGGTAGGCCTGTTGGAATGACACCAACAGTTTTGATTGCCTGATCATCGTTTCCAATAAAGGTGATGACTGCGATAGAGAGCAAAACCAGTAATAAAGGTAATATTTTGTTCAGAAAACTGGATCGAATCAGTTTCGGAAGCATAAACAGGAGTAAAACAGAAATTAGCCCAAAGCTTATGCCAGTCAAAGTAACTTGGTTCAAGTTTTGAGATAAGCTCAGTAAAAACTCAGGAATATTGCCTGCTTGCAACGGAATATCCAATAAAAACTTAAATTGTCCTAAGGCGATCAGTAACGCAGAAGCAATGATAAAACTTTGAATAACAGGATGACTAATTAGCTGAATAAGAAAACCGAAACGCAATAAACCTAAAAGTAGAGAAATGATTCCAACAAGTAGCGCTAATAAGTAAGCAGCTTCGATATAGGCAGTTGATCCAGCAGCGAATAGCGGGTCGAGCGCTGTAAATACCATCATCGAAATAATGGCGACAGGACCAATGGAAAGGGTGGTACTACTTCCTGTAAAGGCATAGACAATCATGGGCAATATACTGGCGTATATCCCCATAATTGGCGGAAGCCCTGCCAGCATGGCATAAGCCATACCTTGTGGTACCAACATAGCCAATACAATGCAGGCTGCAATCAGATCAGACTTTAGGCTGGAAAGCTGATAATGATTTAACCATTTTCGCGCAGGAAAAAGTTTAGATAGGTATAGGTTTAGCAATTTCATGCGCAATAGTCTAAATCATAAATTTATATATATTATGCAGAAAAAATGCTAAAGAGGATACGATTGAATTTTTTTGAGAATTATGTGTGAGGGCAGTAATGCTCATACAGCGTGTTCAAAACCACTTGCAACTTCGGATCTAAAATTGAGTAAAAAATTTGTTTGCCATCGCGACGGGTAGAAACAACATTACTTTTTCTTAACATCATCAATTGCTGTGAAAGCGTAGGTTGGAAGATTTGGGTCAATTCTTCAATTTGTGAAACATTAAGTTCTTGTTTAGCCAAATGACACAAAATAATTAAACGATCAGTATTTGCCAGAGATTTCAGTACAGTCACAATTGTACCAGCAGACTCTCTCATGGCGTCGATCTCGAAATCCTTTTGCATGCATATACTCTCTAGGTTACAGCCGAGGCTAGTATAAAGTCACGCAATGAAAAAATTGTAGTAAAACTGAATAATTGCAATGGTTTTTTATGAAAATGTATATCAGTAAAAGTGATAAATGGGTGTTATACTGTGGAATAATCGGTTATTTGTGGGATATCTGTGATTAATTTCGCATTATTGTGATTTTGAGAGATTTATATCCAGTTTAAAGTCATTATGATTCGATATCGTTTGATTTATTTTTTAAAAATACTAAATAATAAAATTAAGTGGTTAATATAATTAATGAATATAAAAAACTAAAAAAAAGATTGTGCTTTACAAAAAAACATATATAATGAGAAACAAGACAGAACGATCTGTCTGCATAAGAAGGATCGGAAGTGCGAAAGTGCAACCGCCAGAGGGTAATAATATTTATTATTCTTTTTACACTCAGACGCAAGCGTGAGCCACAATAATAACTATAAATCACGCTTTATTTTTTTATGCAATGATACCTGATTTTTCAAACACTTTTTATAAAAAGATATCCCTTTATAAATAAAGGGATATTTCGTATTTATGCCAAAGCTTTTTCAAAACTGATCAAATGCTCTACGCGCTTCCAGTATTCATCCATTTCAACCGCATGTTTGTTGACATGGGCTTGAATGGTCATGCCATCTAAAATGCTGACAATCAATGTTGCAAGATGAGTCGGGTTACGAATATCCAAACTTTTCAACAAGTTTTCAATTAAAGCTGTTAACCAAATTTTGTATTGGGTAGCAGGTTGCAAAGTAGAAGGATAAATTTTAATCACTTCTTCTAAAGCTTTCTGAAACATACAGCCATTAAAATCTTCGCTGTTAAACCAGGCCGCATACCATCCAAAGATTGCTTTAAGTTGGTCAAGATGATCATCTGGATCACATTCTGCCAAAGTTGCATTTAAAGAAGTTTGGAGATTAATGTTACGTTGCACTAAGCATTCTTCAATTAACTTTTCCTTTGAAGGGAAGTATTTGTAGAAAGTCATTTTTGCAACGCCCGATTCACTAATGATTCGATCTACACCGATCGAGTTATAGCTATGCGAATTAAAAAGTCTTAATGCAGTGGTAATAATATCTTCTTTTTTTGACATACAACGCCTCTAGTTCGCCCATCGCCAAGAGCATCATGTTGCATTTCATCATGCAATTTTGGCAGGGATTTTACATGGTATTTTGAAAATATCATAGGAAAAAATAACATTATTCATTTAAATGATTCTTTTGTCCGTATTTTCAAGTACAGGGTTTGAAAATAATGTTTATATCTATAGAAAATAACTATTAATAAAATCTTAAAATACGATAAAAGATTAGAATAACTTAAATTTATTTGATTCGTGATTATTCATCTAATTGTTTTCAAAGGATAACTGGTTTTATGAGGTGTTTAGATTTAATTATGAGAGTTATGTTGAGATTTATTCTTGTTTGTAGATTTGTGTATATTTAAACAACGGTTCTACTTTTAATGCTTGCTCAGGACTCTATTTTGAATAAATACATAATATAAAAGCCAGTTAGTTATAGTTAAAATAAATAACTGACTTTCATCGTATAATTTCTATTTTAAGATTTGTTTTGTTGCAATGGTAGTGTTGCAATTAGCTTTATAAAATTATGGTAAAGCATCGATTGCTGGCTTGAGGTATAGACTGAACGTTTGATGTTGCCTTTATCTGTTTCGATCGAAAGTTCGACATTTTTTGCTTTTTTCAGCTCGTAAAGGAATGTACTTGGCAGAATGAAGCTATTCGATGAGCGTCTTGGAATGAGTCGATTGATGTCTTTTTGCTGTGTTGGACCAACTGGCTGATAAGTAAAAGTCTTATCATCGATTAAGAAAGTGAGGCTTTTGATATCATAATAATCATAGCTACTGTTGAGTACAGTCTCGACTCTTAATTGCTCTTTGTGTTGTTTATCCCATTCAACAAAAACATTCGGGCAAAGTTCATTGGCTTTGCAGTTCAAAGAGCCTGCGGTTGCGAGATTGTCTGTTGAGTTGGCAGAAGAGTCAGGTAAGGTCGCGCAGCCACTCATCACAATACAAAGGCTCAGTAAACTTAAAGTTTTTTTCTTCTTTTTAACTCTCTAGGATGTACTCAATATTTCAGTGTTAATGATGTAGTTGTGGACCAAGAAATTCAAATGGTTTTGATATCTTAAATTGATCGGTTGCATCACCAGCAAAAGTATTTTGTTGATCTTTGCCAAGATCAAGTTTACGCGTTAAACCATCTCTAAAGTTAATTTTCTTTAAATCTACCCAAAATACATTGGGGGAAACTGCAGATTCAAAGAAATAAAGTTGTTGTTTGTGGTCTGCAACAGTTCGCCAGCGTGTAGATGAAATGTTTGGTTCTTCCGCTGTATTGAGGCCATAAGGAACGGATGCATTACGAATCACACTAAAAACAGAAGCCAAGGCATCTTTAGGATTGTCATTTTTGGGAATCGCATTGATATAAAAAGAGGCGCGTGCAAATCGGTCAGCAGCACGATTGGTTCCTGGTAACATGACTGTTCCGCCAATTTGTTGCCAGTAAGTGTTGAGTGCCAGTTGTTGATCAAATATTGGCGAGTTAGTCATGACTTGATATTTTTTATTGTGATGAATGACTTGCTTGCCCCCAATATATTCGATAATGGCGCTATCACCGGTTTTGTCAGAAATAGATAAATGCAATGTCGCGAGGCGTTGTTCGCCTGGCACACTATCAGTAATCAAATCAAAAGGTTCTTTTTCTAAGGCACTGACAGCTTCTGCAACGCTTGCATAATTGTCGAGCACATATTGCGCCCAAGCAGAAATACTGAGTTGTGGTTTTTTAGATTGTTTTGTGTCTGGATATTGAGATTCAACCAACCATAATACATTGGCAACCAATCCTGCTTCATTCATACCATCAGTCGTTGAAATATCATAACCTGTGGCAATCACACTGCCGTATTTGGCTTTCCATTTTAGAGATTTTGGCCCCGCATTGCTGTCTCGAAGTACACCACTTGGTAAAATCCAAAGATTAGTGCCGACATCAACCTTCCAATCCATGGATCGGGCGGTAATGATATGGTCATTATTGCCCAAATAGACTGCACGGGTGCAGGCTTGGCTGGTTTGTAGAATGAAAGAGGATGCGAGAAAGGAAAAACATAATATTTTTTTAAACACAAGTGGTACTCCTTGCTGTTGTATCAAAGTGATTTCTATCAAATATTTTTATAATGACTTGGCTTTAGTCTATTAAAAAAAAATTCTTATTCAAGCATTAAAATGTAATCATTATAAAAAGTAGGGTTTTATTTTTTGATCTGGAGTTTAGGTAAATGTGGATAGAGATTAATCTCTATCCACAGAGAAATGAATGTTCTAGTTTTCGTTTGGCGGTAATAACATCACAACGGCGGTATTAAGCAGCGTTGTGATATCTTCTAGAATCTCAACTTGATTAAATCGGTCACCCAGCAAGAGGCTTTCACCATCTGCAATTTGCTTCAAAAATGGAATAAACGTTTCTGATACGCAAACGGTATCGCCATTTGCCCAAAACTCAAGAGACTCATCTTGTTTTCTGTAAAGCAAACGAGAGGCAGGTTCTAGAATAATTTGATAATCCGCACCAATAATCTCGGCAACATCATTAGCATCAACCTCTTCAGGTTCTGGAATGTTGTTTGGATAGCTTGCTTCGCTCATATAGGCCATGATCGCTGCATCAAATTCAGGTGCCTGAGTGAGGTAATCAAGTAATTGAGCCTTTAAATATGAGAACTCAGTACTGTTAATTTCCCCTAGATGTGCTGTTTGCTGGCGCGCAATATCGATCAATGGATTTTTAAGTAAAGTATTTTCTGCAAATTTATCACTAACTTGATCAATCATTTCTGAGAGGTTTGGCATGCGGAAGCCAAAAGAGTAGGTTAAGCAATCATCTTCAGCCACACCATAATGCGCAAGGCCTGGTGGTACATAGAGCAAATCACCTGGTGCAAGGACTTCATCAAATTGAATATCTAATTCAGCTAAGAGCTTCAGCGGTTGATCTGGCAAAAATTCAGTTGATTCATCGCACATTTGCCCCAATTGCCAACGGCGATGTCCATGGCCTTGCACCAAGAACACATCATAAAAATCGAAGTGCTTACCAACAGAGCCGCCTTTAGGTGCGTAAGACACCATGATGTCGTCGCGGCGCCATTGAGGGATAAATGGAAACTTTTTCCAAAGTTCTGAAATATCAAATGAATAATGGTCAACTGCTTGAACCAAAAGTGTCCAAAGATTCGGCAGCTTTTGGAAATCACCTTTGGTTAAAGGCGATGATTTCACATGCCACTCATTTGGATTTTTATTCTTTTGACGGATCAAGCGGGCAGTGACATCCTCTTCCAATGCCAGTTCCTGTACATCTGTTGGTTCTAATAAGCCGATAATTTCAGGCATTGCATTACGGACCAGCAACGGCTTTTTCTGCCAATATTCACTAAGAAATTGTTCTGCGCTAATGCCGCCGAGTACCGTTAAAGATTGAGACATGGGAAATAAAACCAACAACACATAAATTAGTGCGTATTCTCCCTTGAGTTGAATATTGGTGCAAGTGTTGTCTGAATGTGATGAAAAGCTCGGAAATAGCCATTAAAAGTGCAGCAATGTATTTAATCTTGATCAATTAGAAGCGGATTCATTCACAGACTTTCAAAAAAACAGTATGCTTAAGATGCAAAAAGGAGCATTCATGTATCAAGTACTGGCAAGAAAATACCGTCCACGTAATTTCAATGAGTTAGTGGGGCAAAACCACGTTTCTCGTGCTTTAACCAGCGCATTAGAACGTGGGCGTTTGCATCATGCCTACTTGTTTACTGGAACGCGTGGTGTCGGTAAAACCACGATTGCCCGTATTTTAGCCAAATGTTTGAACTGCGAGACAGGCGTGACTTCAACGCCGTGTGAAGTCTGTACAACCTGTAAGGCCGTAAATGAAGGTCGTTTTATTGATTTAATTGAAATCGATGCGGCATCACGAACCAAGGTTGAGGATACCCGCGAGTTACTCGACAATGTGCCTTATGCGCCAACGCAGGGTCGCTTCAAAGTTTATCTGATCGATGAAGTGCATATGCTTTCAACGCATTCATTCAATGCCTTGCTCAAAACACTCGAAGAACCACCTGAGCATGTGAAGTTCCTCTTTGCAACGACAGATCCACAAAAACTGCCTATTACTGTCATCTCGCGCTGTTTGCAATTTACCTTACGTCCTTTGGCTGTTGATGAAATTACAGAGCATTTGACAGCAATTTTAAATAAAGAGCATATCGAAGCCGATCAAGATGCGATTTGGCAAATTGCAGAATCTGCACAAGGTTCATTACGTGATGCATTGTCTTTAACAGACCAAGCAATCGCCTATGGTCAGGGTGCAGTCCATCATCAAGATGTTAAAGATATGCTCGGTTTGATTGACCGAACCATTATTTATGATTTGATTTTGGCAATTCATCAAAATCAGCAAGCACGGGTAAGTCAGTTACTTCTACAATTTAGACAGCAAGCTTTAGACGTGTCTTTGGTTTTGGATCAATTGGTTTCTATCTTGCATGAACTGGCATTGTTGCAATACTTGCCTGATCTTGCACTGAAATATAGTGAAGAAATCAACCAGAAGATTCTGCAACTGTCGAAACTCATTTCTGCTCAAGATTTGCAGTTGTATTATCAAATTGCCTGTAAAGGTCGAACTGAGTTGCAACTTGCAGTGACGCAAGAGCAAGGCTTTGAAATGACGGTGTTGCGTTTATTAGCGTTTAGACCGATGAGCTTAAATGAAGTCACTGTAAGTGCAACACCTGTTACACAGATTGCAGTACCTGAAGTGCGTCAACCAGTACAAGATTTAAGTACAGAAAATCAGCTTGCAGTTCAGCAAGAAACGGTTAGCGTTGAACCTGAACCTGAACCTGAACCTGAACCTGAACCTGAACCTGAACCTGAACCTGAACCTGAACCTGAACCTGAACCTGAACCTGAACCTGAAC